>NZ_MASN01000041.1 GCF_001861355.1 Natrialba sp. SSL1 | reverse complement strand
TAACTCGTGAATTTCCGAGTTTCATTTGTAGGTTTATAAGCACGCGAAGAATGTGGAACCTCGACCAGCCCGCGCTCGTGTTGCTCTCCGCGCCGCTTCGCTCGACGGTGATCGGCAACATCGTCGCCGAGATCCTCCTCTTTGCGATCTGGCTCGTGCCACCGGTCGTGATATACTCCGCCGCGTTCGCGAGCGGGGCGGGAACGGTACTCCCCGCGCTCGCAATTCCGTTCGTCGCCGTCCTCTTGCTCATCACGGCCGTCCCTATTGGCTTCGTGGCCGGTACCTGGGCTCGCCACCTGCTGACAGTCTACGAACCGATCGCACGGTATCGGACGCCGGTGATCGTCCTCCTCGCAGTCGCGTATTTCGGCTCGATCGCCACCGGCTGGTTCGATACGGTTGCCAGCTTCCTGTTCGACCTCGTCGGCGACGGCCCACTTGGCTGGTTCGGCCACGTGGTCTTCCTTGGCATTCCGACGATCGATCCGGATCCCATCGCTGTCATTGGCGCGCTGGTTGGTACGGCCATTCTGATTCCGGTCGCCGTCGCCATCGGCATCGTCTCCGCGCGCATTCACTGGTACGCCGACCCGGCACGCATCCAGGACGACTCGGAGCCTGCCGCGGCTGGGGAGGGTACCGACCGACTGTCCGGGTTCCTCGATCGCGGCCTCTCGAAGCCGGTCAGGACGATGACCGTGACGACGATCCGTCGAACGAAGCGCTCACCGATCCGGCTCGCGTACGCTGCGTACCCGCTGTTCGGCATGCTCTTTTTCGCACAGGAGATCATCGAGGCGGGGACGGTGCCCAGCTATATCGCCGTGCTCCTCTGTCTGTACGTCGTCTGGGGTACCGGCGTCCTGTTCGCACTCAACCCGCTCGGCGACTTCGGCCGGGCGCTTCCTGCCGTGATGACCTCGTCAGTCGCCGGGAAGACGGCCGTCCGAAGCCGCCTTATCGCGAGCGCGCTCGTCGGCGTCCCACTCGCTATCGTCGTCTCGCTCTCGGTCGGCATCATCAGCCCGCTCTCACTCGAGGAGACCGCCATACTAGCGGCGGGGACGATTCTCGGCGCGATCGTCGCCCCAGCGCTCGCAGTGGGCGTCGGCTCGGCGTTTCCCCGGTTTGGCTCAGTTTCGATCACCAGCAACAAGGAGGCCGTCATGCCGAGCAAGCTGGCCTTCCTCGTCTACTCGGCCGGGATCATCCTGCCGACGATAGCCGCCGTCGTGCTGTACACGGACGCCGCGCCGGTGGCAGCGCAGATCGCTACTGCGCTCATCGCAGCACTCCCGGAACTCGAGTTCACGATCACTGGCGACCAACTCACGCTGGCCGCGTGGGCGGTGCTGATTGCCGGTATCGTCGCCCCGCCGGTCGGCTACCGCTACGCGGTCGAGCAGTTCGACTGGTATCGGATCGACTGAGTTCTCTCACCCCTCCTTCCAATCCTCGATAAACAGTCGCACACCCATCACCGGAATAAACAGGAAGAACGCGAGCAACATCGTGCCGACGAAGATTGCGTTCGCAAACTCCGGCGACAGTGCCGGCGGCATCATCCACGACGCCAGCGCGAGGCCGCCGACGACGGAGATCACCACGAGGGCGTAGAGGTCGGTCCGTCGAACCGGGACTTCCTCGGACATAGTCGACCGTTGCAACTGGACCCATATAGAGTGTCGTATCTCAGTCCTGCGAATCCGTGAACCGGTCTGGGCTCACACCACTACTCGATTCGCTGTCGACTCGAGTGGGATAGCGGTGCGAAAGGGTGCGTACCGCTCTGTCCAACGGTGTAGCGAACGGGAAAGCCCCCTGCTGCAAAACCAAACCGCTACTGTTGGGAACGGGCCGCGACTCAGCCCCAGTTCTCTTCGTGGACCGGACGACTCGTCACCGACGCAACCTCGAGTTCACCGTCAGAGCGACGCTCTGACGAGCCTCCGGTCGCTGCGCTCCCGGAGACATCCTCGAACGCGTCGAGCGCCTCGACGTACGCCTCGGCGCTGGCTTCCGTCGAGAGATACGGAATCTCTTCTTCGACGGCCATCTCCAGCGAGTCGCGGTCGCGGCTGACGACGAAGTCGACCTCGCCCTCGCGGATCGCCTGCGGCACGTCGTCGAACTCGGCGATGTCGAAGTGGGTCTCGAAGCCATCCACGTCGAAGTCGACGACTGCGGTCCCCTCGCTGACGGCGTTGTACGCAGCCTGCTGAGCCTTCCAGTAGGCCGTACCGAAGTCGCTTGCGGTTCCCATCACTTCACCGGTAGACTTCATCTCCGGGCCGAGACGCGGATCCGAGCCCGGCAGGCGGTCGAACGGCAGGACGACCTCCTTGATCGAGGTGTGATCCGGCACCTGCTCGGTCGCCTCGAGACTCGAGAGGGTCTCGCCGGCCATCACCTTCGCCGCGAGCTTGGCGATCGGGACGCCGGTCGCCTTCGAGACGAACGGAACGGTGCGCGAGGAGCGCGGGTTCGCTTCCAGTACGTACACTTCACCGTCGCGAACCGCGAGCTGGACGTTCAACAGGCCCTTCGTTTTCAGCGCCTCAGCGATGTCCTCTGTGACCTCGCGGACGCGAGCCAGCGTGTCGTCGTCCAGCGAGCGCGGCGGGATCATACACGCCGAGTCACCGGAGTGGACGCCGGCACTCTCGACGTGTTCCATGATACCGCCGATGAGGACGTTGCGACCGTCGGAGACGGCGTCGACGTCGAGTTCGACCGCGTTCTCGAGGAAGTCGTCCACCAGAATCGGTTTCTCCGGACTGACGCGGACGGCCTCCTCGATGTAGGTCTCGAGTTCCTCGTCAGTGTAGACGACGTCCATCGCGCGGCCGCCGAGCACGTAGGACGGGCGGACCAGTACAGGGTAGCCGATATCGTGGGCCAACTCGAGTGCCTCCTCCTTCGAGAAGGCGGTGCCGCCCTCGGGCTGGGCGATCTCGAGTTCGTCCATGAGCGCGTTGAAGCGGTCGCGGTCCTCGGCGAGGTCCATCGCTTCGACGCTCGTTCCCATGACCTCGCAGTCGAGGCCGCGACGCTGGAGTTCGTCCTCGAGTGGTTCGCCGATATTGACGGAGGTCTGGCCGCCGAACTGGACCATGACGCCGTCCGCGCCGGTGGCTTCGGCGACATCCGCGACTTCCTCGGCCGTGATCGGCTCGAAGAAGAGGCCGTCGGAGGTGTCGTAGTCCGTCGAGACGGTTTCGGGATTGTTGTTCACCACGTGGGCGTCGATGCCGAGTTCGCGGAGCGCGCGGACCGCGTGGACCGAACAGTAGTCGAACTCGACTCCCTGGCCGATACGGATCGGACCGCCGCCGACGACGATCACGCTCTCGATGTCGGGGTCGACCTCAAGCTCGCCCGCGGCGGCCTGGCCCTCGAGCGGGCCGGTCTCGAACTCGTTCTGGCGTGCGGAGTAGTAGTACGGCGTTTCGGCCTCGAACTCGCCGGCGCAGGTGTCGACCTGCTTGTACGTGCGACCGGGGACTTCCTGTTCGACTGAGCCGATATCGGTGCCTGTAGTGGTCGCAATTGAGGCGTTCGTGTGGCCGGCGATTGCCGCCTCGGTGAAGTCACCCTCCTGTGCGGCGCGGACCGACTCCGCGATGCGGCTGTAGCGCTCGGTGTACCACTCGAAGATGCCCGTCAGGGAAACGACCTCCTCGACGCTGTAGCCGCGTTCGAAGGCCTCGAACATCGCGTACGGACGGTCGGGGGATGGGCGCTCGAGATAGTGGGACTCGAGTTCCTCGTCGCTCACGTCGGCCCAGTCGACATCGGGTTCGTATTCCGACGATCGGAGGGCTTTCAGGAGAGATTCCTCGAAGCTGCGGCCGATGGCCATCGCCTCGCCGGTCGACTTCATCGCGGTCGTGAGTTCGAAGTCGACGTCGTCGAACTTGTCCTTGGGCCAGCGTGGGACCTTCGTGACGACGTAGTCGATCGCGGGCTCGAAGGCAGCGGTGGTCTCACCGGTAATCTCGTTGTCGATTTCGTGGAGGCGCTTGCCGAGGGCGACCTTGGCGGTCACGCGGGCGATCGGGTAGCCGGTCGCCTTGGAGGCCAGCGCCGAGGAGCGGGAGACGCGCGGGTTGACCTCGACCACGCGGTACTCGCCGCCGGGGGTGCCGTCGTCGTGCCAGGCAAACTGGATGTTACAGCCGCCCTGGATGCCGAGTTCGCGGATCACGTCGAGCGCTGCGGTACGCATCTCCTGGTGACCCTCGTCGGGGACGATCTGGGAGGGCGTGACGACCGTCGACTCTCCCGTGTGGATCCCCATCGGGTCGATGTTCTCCATGTTACAGATGATGATACAGGAGTCGTCGGCGTCGCGCATGACCTCGTACTCGTACTCGACCCAGCCCGCGATGGACTCCGTAATGAGAACCTCGCTGTTGCGCGAGAGGCGCAGCCCCTTGCGGACGCGCTCGATGAGTTCGTCCATCTCCTCGACAACGCCCGAACCCGAACCGCCCAGTGTGTACGTCGTGCGCGCGATGACCGGGAGCCCGCCGACCTTGTCGACGGCGGCCTCGACGCGCTCGCGCAGGTCGTCCTCGCTCAGACTCGTCGCAGACTCGCCTTCCTCGAGTGTGATCGTCGTCGAACCGGGGACCGGCTGCCCGATCTTCTCCATGCGCTGGCGGAAGAGGTCGCGGTCCTCGGTCGCGTAGATCGTCTCGAGTGGCGTGCCCATAATCTCGACGTCGAACTCTTCGAGGATGCCCTCTTCGGCGAGTTCGGCGGTGACGTTGAGGCCGGTCTGGCCGCCGAGGCCGGCGATGACGCCGTCGGGGTTCTCCTCCCGAATAATCTCGGCGATGGCGTCGGTGGTGATCGGCTCGATGTAGACTTCGTCGGCCATTTCCGGGTCCGTCATGATGGTCGCCGGATTCGAGTTGACGAGGACGACGCGAGCGCCTTCCTCCTGTAGCGCTCGGCAGGCCTGTGCCCCCGAATAGTCGAATTCAGCGGCCTGCCCGATCTGGATCGGGCCACTCCCGATCAGTAGGATCGTACGCCCGTCCCCTGAGCTCTCGTCGTGGTCCGTACTCATTGGTCTCGTCCGTTCGAAGTTCGCACATCGTAATAAGCCCCACGATACAATACGATTCTCGAAATGGTTTTTCGAAATTCGAACCGTCCGCGAAACCGAAGCGAATCAACGCGTCGAGCGGCCGTTCTGTCGGTAGCCGGACCGCTCCATGTCGGGTCGGGTATGAGTCGCCGGTAAACTCGAACCGCGTACTGTTCCAACCCCCACCTAGTAACACACCCGTCAGGCGGTGGCATCGGTGTCCGGGAATTGATATATGTACTCGAGTGCCTACCAGATACTGCGATGAACTCAGATACTATCTGTGACTCTGTATACGTGCGATACCACAACCAGAATGGTCAAGAAGGAGAGGTGACCGTCTAATGTTCGAAGCACCCGGTGCCGACGTGCTCTTCGTCCTTGCGCGAGTGCTTTTCGGCGGCGTCCTCGCGTTCACCGGGCTGAATCACTTCCTGAACGTCGAGGAGATGGCGGGCTACGCGGAGTTCAAGGGCATTCCAGCGCCGACAGCGTCGGTCCTCCTCAGCGGTCTTCTGCTCGTTTTCGGGGGCGTCTCGATCGTCCTCGGGATCTTCTCGGCGGTCGGCGCTGCGGGACTCGCCGTCTTCCTCGCCGTCTCGGCGATCACGATGCACGACTTCTGGAACGCCGACGGCGCGGACGCACAGGACGAATTCAACAGCTTCCTCAAGAATATCTACGGCAGCGGTGGCGCGCTGCTGTTTCTCGTCGTGAGTAACGCCCACTGGCCCTACGCGCTGAACGTCGGGCTCTAGAGCAGCTTCAGCCCACCTGTCCTCAGAGCGCGCGGTCGTGTTCGTTCTCGAAATCGCGCTGTGCTCTGTACTGCTCGACGAACTCGCTCACGTCGAACTCGAGCATCTGCGACTCGAACTCGCTCACCGCCGTGTCGTCCTCGGCGTGGCTGATCGCGTGCTCCATCAGTTCGACGACCAGTTCGACGATAATCTCGTGCAGTCGCCGCGCGTCGAAATCCGTCACCCAGACCATCGAGTAGCCGACCGCGCCGTCGTCGCTCGCGTCGTGCGTGACGACCTGCTCCGGGAACTCTTCTAATACGACGCCCATGAGATGCGGCGTGCCGAAGTCGCCGAAATCGTCCTCCGTGTCGATCGTCTCCTGGAGAATCGTCACGAGCGACTCCGGGAAGAACCGAGAGGGCGGGTGGACGTCCGTGACGACCGCGTGGGTCTCCCCGCATGCGTCCGCGTCGGGGCCACCCGGACACGTGAACTCGCGCATCCCCAGGTCGATATCGTGCGGATCGATCGTCGCACCGCAGGGTAACTCGAGTTGCCGTTCGTCCTCGGGACCCGGGACACGGGGAGTTGCCATCGACGAGGGTTGGGTCGGATTGGGGATAAGGGCGACGACTCGATACGCTCACAGATCGGCTGCGACGAACCGGGCGTAGCCGACAGCGAGTGGAACGAGCAGCCACAGGGCGAGGATCACGATCCCGATTTCCGGACTCGCATAGAGAGGCTCAGTTTCCGCACCCGTCACCTCGACGCCAGCGCCGGTCTGGGCCGGTTCAGCGCCGGCCGTCTCCGCGAGGTCGGGCAACAGCGCGACGATCGACGAGAGATACGCGGACGACGGCGAGAGTTGCGTGACGGTGAACGTCCAGTCCGGTAGCGTCGACGGGAACGAGAACCCGTTAACGACGTAGACGAGCCCCATTGGGACCACGTCCCACAGCAGTTCGAACACAACGAAGAAGCCAAGCGCTAGCGTCGTCGCCCGCGATGTCGATCCTGTCATCGCCGAGACACTTACCACGATGGCCGCGTAGACGGCCGCAAACGACAGTGTAACGAGGACGAACACCGCGAGGGCGACGGCGTCGATCTCGCCGAGCAGTACGGCGCCGAATCCGAGTCCGACGACGAGTCCGACGCCAAGCCCAAACGCGAGGACGCCAGCGCGTCCGACGACTTTCCCGGCGAAGACCCGGCCGCGAGTGGTCGGGAGGGAGAGCAAGAGTTTGATGCTCCCGAGTTCGCGCTCGCCGGCGAGAGATTTGTAGCAGACGACGATCGCCGCCAGTGGAACGAACAGTCCGACGAGTCCGACGGTAAAGAAGAGCAGGCCGCCGAACGTAGCCCCTGCCGGTGAACCGAACAGCTCGGGGACCTCGACGTACGCGTACGTAGAGACCATCGAGAGCACGACAAAGACGGAGACGATCGCCCACAGCGCCCGCGACTGCACGGCGTCGCGGAAATCCTTCGTCGCGACGATGAGCCAGGTCATGCCTCGACCTCCTGGTCTTCCGACGTGTACCGGACGAACAGATCCTCCAACGACGATTCGGTAACCGAGAAGTCCTGCACTCCCGCTTCCTGGTCGATCGCGTGCAGAACGGCGAACTTCGAGTCGCCGTCGACGGTCACTCGTAGCCGGCCGTCGTCGGTCGACGCGTCACCGACGCCCTCGAGTTCCCGAACGCGCTCGAGAACCCCCTCGTCGAGTTCGGAAACGTAGACGGTGAGTGTCTCGCCGACCTCCGTCGAATCCCGGAGGCCGTCGATGGTGTCGACAGCGACGAGCCGTCCCCGGTTGATGATCGCGACACGATCGCAGACCGCCTCGACCTGTTCCATGACGTGACTCGAGAAGAACACCGTCGTGCCGCGGTCGTTCTCCTCGCGAATGATCTCACGCATCTCTCGGGCCCCGTTCGGGTCCAGTCCAGTCGACGGTTCGTCGAGGATCAGCAGATCGGGATCACCGACCAGCGCCATCGCCAGGACGAGCCGCTGGCGCATCCCCTTCGAGTAGCCGCCCGCCTTCCGGTCGGCCGCGTCAGCGATACGGACTCGCTCGAGCAGCGTCGCCGGATTGTCGTCAACACCTTTCATTTTCACGGCGAATTCGACGTGCTGTCGCCCGGTGAGTCGGTCATAAACGTGATAGCCGTCCGGAAGAACACCGGTTCGGCTGCGGACGGCCTGCCCAGCCGTCTGGGCGTCGTGGCCCAGCACGGTCGCCGTCCCGTCGGTCGGTCGGATGAAATCGAGTAGGATGTCGATCGTCGTCGACTTGCCCGCACCGTTCGGCCCTAGAAAGCCAAATATTTCGCCCTCTTCGACGGTGAGGTCAAGCCCGTCGACAGCGACGACATCGTCAAAGTGCTTTGTCAGGCCGGTAAGTTCAATTGCTGGCATCGTCGCGCTCCGTTATTCCTGTCTCGCTCTGTTCTTTAGTACGGGGTTCCATACACTCATCTCTGTACCAGCTGGGATAAGTATGGCCTCCCCCGAAAACTCAGTGATACTGCCAACAGTCACTAACCGGGTGTGACTGGTCGGTCTCGATATCGATAGTCAAGCAAAACCAACAGTGACCGACACAACGAGACCGTTCTCACACGGATCGGTCTATATCGGTCCGAATCGGAAACCCAAATTCGGAAATCTGAACTCGGAAACCGCGTCAGGGCCAGTCGTCTCGAACCGGTTCAGTGTCGTCTTCTTCCTCTTCGACGCTCGTCGCGAGAATCCAGTCCGCTGCCTCTGCGGCATCGTCTAAGGGGAGGTACTCCCAGTCGACGTCCTCGGCCAGCTGTTCGTCCTCCTCGTCGACGCCGATGTAGACGTAGCGTTCGGTGTCGAACTGGTCTTTGACGCCCTCGAGGCTCTCGGCTTTCCCGCGCGGGCCCGAGAAGAAGTCCTGTCGGATGCGGTTCTTTCGAGTGAAGTTCGTCACGACGTAGGTCGGCTTCTCGGAGACCACGCCGATGTACTCGGTCCAGCCGCGTGCGTCCTCGAAGACACTCTCCGGCGAGGCGAACTTCTTGAGCGCCTCGAGTTCGAACGCCAGGGTCATGTCGCTACCGCCGTTCATACTGTCTCAAAACGGCGCACTGGGGAAAACGGCTTCGATACGTCTGACTCGATGGGAACAGCCACAACCGAGGTCCAGTGGTGCCAGATACCGGTGTCGAATATCCGTAGCGATATCGTAGGTACCTGATGTCGGGATTGAATGACCGGGGCGAGATAGTGGTACCGAACAGACACATCGCTCGCGAGGCGTCAAGTTGATAGCGAGAGAGTCCTTCGGATTCGCTTACCTATGCCGCCCGCACCAGCCGGAGCCGACGGGGTATCGGTTGCCGGTCTCGAGTTCGCAGGCGACGCTGCGGTTTCGTCCGTGTTCGCGTTCGCGTCGGGCGCCGTGTCCGGACCCGCGATTGCGTCGACGCTCATCGACTCGCCGCTGACTGACGTGCTCGCGTGGCTCGCAATCGGCGCGTTCCTCGCCGCGGTCGTCCTCCAGTGGAACGGTGCCGTCGACGGAGCGCGTAAACTCGCCGCGGCCGCGTGGGTCGTCTTTGGCGTCTTCTGGCTCGCGATGTTCCCGTACTACTACTACGAGATGCAGAGCCCGCTGCAGACGATTCTGACGATCGTTGCCCTCCCGCTGTGTACCTACGTCGCCTACCTGCTCTACACCGGCCGGCAGTCGCTCCTCTTGCTCTCGAAAGCCGTCGCGCTCATGGGAGTGATCTACCTGCCCGTCGAAACGATTCCTGTTGCCCGAACGTGGCTGATCGAAACGACGGCGGCTCAAACACACTACGGCATGGAACTACTCGGCCACAGCCCCGGTATCAACGAGGGCGCGAACGGCTATCAGAGCCGGTTCGACTTCGACCCTGAGGAGACGGTAACCGGGCGAACGACGTACATCATCCTCGCCTGTACCGGAATCGGAAGCATGGCGATTTTCGGCGGCCTGATCGCCTCGGTCAAAGCCCCGCTCAAGCGGAAGGTTCCGGCGTTCGTGATGGCGATCGGCGTCATCTGGTTCCTCAACCTCCTCCGGAACGTCTTCATCGGCCTGGCCTCGCCGTGGGGCTGGTTCCAGCAAGACTGGCTCGTCTCGTTGCTGACGACCTACATGGGCGCTGAGGCCAACCGGGTCTCGTTCCTCGTCGCGCACAACTACATCGCCCAGTCGCTGTCGGTCGTCGCACTCATCGGAATCACCTACCTCGTCGTCAAGCTCGTCCCAGAAATCCTCGCGCCGCTGGAGGACGTGCTCTTCGTTCTGACAGGCAACGAGTACGATCTCTTCGAGGCGCTCGACGTCGAGGAGCATCGACCGGCGAACGCCCCAAGTGCGCTCGATCAGTAAGGGCAGTACACAAAGCGGAGTCGGCAAGATCAGCGAGATCAACGAACGTAACCGAGGAAACCGACGAGATCGACGAGACCGACAAAACCGACGAAACCAACGAAACTACTGACCCCACTCACCCCCAGCACTCGAGTACCCGAGCGCTCTAGCACCCCGCATTCGCACTGACGCCGACACCCACCGTGACACCCCCACCTGCTCCCGACAGCGAACCCCCGTTCGCCGTTCGCTCGCGTGCCGCCTTCGTCCCTACCGCCGAGACCCTCGTCATCGCCGACCTCCATCTCGGTCGCGGCCGGTCGTCCGCCGTCGACGCACCTATTGACGCTGCCGAGAGCATCCAGTCACGACTCACTGCGCTCCTCGAACACACCGGCGCAACGACCGTCGTCGTCGCTGGCGACCTCCTACACGCGTTCAACTATGTTCCTCAGGGTGTCGCCGAGTCACTGGGGGTACTCGAGTCCACCGTCGAGTCGGCGGAGGCGTCACTGATCGTAACGCCGGGGAATCACGACTCGATGCTGTCGTCGGTGTTCGAGGGTGAGACGCGGCCAGTGTGGGAACTCGAGCACGAAGACGAACACAAACGCGAACTCGAGACCACCGCAATTGCCGTCTGCCACGGACACGAGGAACCGGACCACGATGCAGACCTGTACGTCGTCGGCCACGATCACCCGGCGCTGTCGATCGAGGGCCGAAAGAAGCCGTGCTTTTTGTTCGGACCAGCGGCCTACGATGGGGCAGACGTGCTGATGCTACCGGCGTTTACCGAACTTGCAGGCGGGGCGACGGTGAACGGGATGCGCGCCCGTGACTTTCAGTCGCCGCTCGTGACGGATGCGGACGCCTTCCACCCGATCGTCTGGGACGACGGCGCTGGGGAGTCGCTGTGGTTTCCGCCGCTCGGGGAGTGTCGGCGGCTGTTGTAGCACCGTCAGTGTCGACGGCTACTGTCGCCTCCGTGAGTCCCGACTTTATGCTGTCGCCTACGCAAACGGCACCGCGCTGAGAAACAGCACGGCATTGAACGCGCCGTGGACCAGCGCCGGGACGACGAGCGTTCCCGTCCGTTCGTAGACCACGCCGAAGATCGCCCCCATTACGGAGTAGTAAACGGTCATGTGGGCAATGACCGCAGTGGGTGCCTCGAGCAGGAGAATCGGATAGAAGTGAAAGAACGCGAAAATGAAACTCGCGAGGCCGATGGCCACGCCCGGTCCGAATACCGCACGAAGCCGCCCCTGAATCACACCCCGAAAGAGGAACTCCTCGACGGGACCGACGACGAGCAATGAGAGCACCGCACCGAGGACCAACGCCGACACCGACGCGCCACCGTACCCCGAATATGCCGTGAAATCGGGCCACAACTCGAAAGCGGGCACCACTACATCGGTACTGGCAAACGAGAGCGCCACGGCGATCAGTCCGGCCACAAGACCGCCACCGGCCAGAGCCAATTCGGCTCGAGTCGGCCACCGAACCGGTACCGTCATTCCCGGTCGGTACCACAGGTAGCCGACGCCGACAACGAGAAACGACAACTGGATTGCAAGCAGATTTCGTGCAAAGGCCAGGCTCTCGTTGCCGAAGTCGCCCATCCGCACAGTGAGGACGCTGACTGCGGTGTTGGCGAGCACTGCTGCAAGACTAAGCGCTGCGACGACGGCCAGTGCCCGAGTGCGTCCGGAGCGGTCAGTTGAAGTGTCGGTACCACCACGTTGTTGGGTTGTCTCAGCCATACCGAGTCGTTGGAACCTGACGCAATAATTGTTATCTGTATGACACTTAAGTTGAGTGGTTGACAGGTTCGCAACAACTATTCGGACAGGAGACGATACGCGAGTCGTGTCTCCGGAGTATTCCGTCCCCAACGATGCGTACGCGGCCCTCGGTGACGAGACGCGACTCGAGATTCTGTTCGAACTGGCCGACCACTACGATGAGGCGTGGTCGTCCGGGTGGCTCTCCTTTACTGCACTCTGTGAGCAGGTCGGCGTCGACGACACGAGCCGATTCAGCTACCACCTCGGAAAGCTACAGGACCAGTTCGTCGTCAAGGAACGCGAACAGTACCGGCCGACGATCGCTGCACTCGAGGTCGTAACTGCGATCCGCGCTGGCACGTACGACGAGACGACGACTCGCGAGACCACTATTGACGCGTCCTGCCCTCACTGCGACCAGTCGCTGCTCGCCCGTCACCACGACCACATGCTGACACTTTCCTGTTCCGACCACGGCGTTGCGATGGGCTATCCCGTCCCGCCGATAGCTGCCGCCCACCACTCACTCGAGACGGTGGTCGATCTCGTACTCCAGCGACACGCAGCCCACGTCGAGTCGCTTCGTCGTGGCGTCTGTCCGTACTGCTGGGGTCCAGCCACCCTCTCTCTACCGTACGAGGCGGTTCCCGAATTCATTCTTCAGTATGACACCGTCTACGCGACAGCAGCCTGTGAGGAGTGTTGGATGTCCTACCCGCTGCCAGTTCCCGAACTGCTCGTTTCACATCCAGCTGTCCGCGCGTTGTACGCCGCTCACGACCTCGCGCCGCCAGCGACCCACCTCGGTTCGAATTCGCTGGTGAACCTGAGCGATGTCGATCTACTCGAGGACGGCGGGGCCAACGTCACAATCTCACTCGAGGAGGCAACGCTCGTCGTCGAGCTCCGCGACGATGGCACCCTCGAGCAGTGGCACGAATCCTGAACGATGTCCGATCTGGATCCACGCCCTGGCAACGCTCGGGCCCCACGTGGGGACAGCCCCTCCCCTGATACCGAGCAGCGCGCGGATAATCAGAAGGGGCGCTCAACCTACGGCTGTGAAGCCGTCACCACCGATTATCTCGACAGGTCCTCGAGCACCGCCCGCGCCGCCTGCTGCCCGCTCTCTATCGCCCCCTGAATCGACGACCAGCGCGTGTAGTCGCCGGCGAGATACACTGGCCCTTCAGGATCGCCCACGTCCGGCAACCGCTCGTACACACCCGGCGGCTGGGCGAACTGCGCGAATTCGATACGGTCGGTGTGTACCGGTTCGAGTTCACCGACGGCTCGCTCTGGGAACCAGGACTCGAGTACCGCCTGCGTTCGATCCGCGAGTTCCTGCTCGCTCTCCTCGCGGTGGCCGAGGTACGTCGCGCTCAGTAGCGTCTCGTCGGGCGGTGCGTACTCGGGTGCGACCTCGCCGTGGGGAACGACGTGGACGGGGCCGTCGTCGCTGGCGTTCAACAGCAGTCGCCGACTGGTGTCCAGCGTGGTTCGACCAGGGAGCCGATAGTACTGGGTTGTAGACGCTCGGCCCTCGGTTGGGATTGCCGACACGCCAGTGAGTGACTGGGCTGTCGGCGGGTCGGCCGCTACAATGACGGCGTCGGCGGTACGGTTGGTTGTTCTGCCGTCGTGGTTGTCGTCGCTATCGTCGCTGTCGTAGTTGCCGCCATCGCCGTTATTGTCATCATCACCGTCCTCGAGCGAGACGGTGACTGCCTCGTCGCGCTGTCGATACTCAATCGCCTCAACCTCGCATCCAGTTTCGATCGTCGCACCGACCGCTCTGGCGCGATCTGCGAGTTGTGCCGGAATAGCACCCATGCCCGCAGCGGGGACGGCAATCGAACCGGATGCGAGCGCCGCGAAGGTGTATTCGAAGACGCGGCTCGACGTCGAGAGCGATCGGTCCAGAGTGATTCCACCGTAGAAGGGAGCCACGAACCGCTCGCGAAACCGATCCGAAAACCCGCGGTCGCGAAGGAATTGGTCGATCGTCATGTCCTCGCCCCGGTCGGCCGCGAACACCGTGTCAGGGTCGCGTTCGCGTCCGCGAAGGTCTCGCCACAGCGAGAGCACACGGCGCTTGTCACCGGCCGTGATGTCGCGATTGAACAGCGTACTGAGGGCCGCGCGCGGCTCTCGGAGCGGATCAGCCAGTGTCGAGCGATGGCCCGGCCGAGCGATCGTCGCCCCCGGCGCGAACGCTCGCAGGTCGAGCGCCTCGAGATCGAGTTCTCGCTGTACCGCGGGATAGGCGGTAAACAGTACCTGAAAGCCGCGGTCGAAGCGAAAGCCATCGCGCTCGATCGTCCGGACCCGGCCACCGACCGTGTCGCGCCGTTCGAGCAGCGACACGGTGACGCCACCGCCCGCGAGGTGACGGGCAGCGACGAGTCCAGCGAGGCCACCGCCGACGACGAGTACTCGAGGAGTCGACTGCATCTGACTACCTCCTCATTGGACGGCCAGGAAATAAACGCTCGACCTAACGAGGGGACTCGATATGATCGGCAGTGTCTGATCTCGTGTCTCACCCGGTATTCATCCAGTCAGGCGACTGGTGTCTACCCGGTCACACGCCGAAACGGAGGTCTGCCTGCCCTCGTCGTTGTGGCTGGTAGTTGCCCCGTTTTCGTCCGCATCGTCGCTGACATCTCACCCGTCGTTGTCGCCGGTTTCATCTTCATCTTCACCTTCAGTTTCGTTCATATCCTCATCTTCGTCTTCGTCTTCATCCTCATCGACGATGATCATACCCCGCATTCCGTCGGGTTCGTGTGCCGTACAAACGTAGAGGTAGGTCCCCGCTTCGTCGAACTCGTGTTCGAACGTGTGACCTTCTTCCTCACTGAGGTCGGTTTCGAATTCGGGTTCCAGGTCATCGTCTTCGTCGACGCCGTTGTCATCATCGTCGTCATCGTCATCGGTATCGCCGCCGTTCTCGAGTACCTCCGCTTCTGCATCGGGATCGTGGACGACATCGTGTGACCCTCCGTCGTCGGTCCACTCCCAGACGACCGTCGTTCCTTCGGAGATACGAACCGCTTCGGGGTCGAATCGACGGCCATCGTCACCCGCTCCGACGGCAATTTCGACCTCGTCCTCCCCCGTCTCGTCGACCGCTTCGTCGACATCCTCGAACCACTCGTCGAACTCCGGCTCGCCGGCACTGTCCTCGTCTTCGCGCTCCTCATCGTCGTCCTGCGCACCGACACCGGCAACGCCACCGATTGCGCCAAGCGAGACCGCGATCGCTGCCCCGCCGAGTATCGTCCGCCGATCGTATGTTGGCATACTGCACCCTCCGCCCGACACGCGGAAAGCGACGTGGCTTTCACTTTCACACTCGGCAGACATCGATTCGCCGTTCGGATAGCAGATCAGCGCATGGGCGACGTCCAACCCGTTTTTCTACCATCCATCATAGATCCGTCAACACTCGCAAGAGAATCCCTAGTACGATCGCAATCGGTCCCAGTGTGACGCCGATCGGCGGTACCGGTGCGATAAGGAGCACGATACCGACGAGAATTAGGATCGTCGACAGTCTGACCATACCTTCACCACAGCAGCCGTACGGGTAGCACTACGGCCGGCATTCCCAGCCACTGCTTCCCTGTCTGCCGGAGCCAGTACGCCTTTACTCGTTCCGACTGCTCACTCTGTCATGGGTGACCAAGACACACCGGACTCGCTAGACACAACAGACACAACAGACTCACCAAACACACCGAACGGGACCTTCCAACCCGTCTTCGAGAACCGCGTTCGCTTCGCCGAAACCGACCTCCAGGGCATCGTCTTCTACGGCGAGTACTTCACCTTCCAGGACGAGGCCATCTCGGCGTACCTCCGGGACCTCGAGTACGGCTACGACCAGATGGTCGCCGACGGCTGGCAGATCCACGTCGTCAACGCCGAACTCAACTATCGCGAGGGTGCACAGTTTGGCGACCGACTGGTGAACGAGGCCCGCGTTGTCGAACTGGGCAACTCGAGTGTCACCTTCGAGTACCGCGTACGACGGGTAGGGCGAGACGAGGGCAGGCGTGAGCGTGCGGAACTCGAGTCGGACGACGCTGTGAGTGGTGACGCAGTGGCAGGAGGTGGTACTGAGGAGGATGCGGGTGACGAGGCGGACGGAGCAGATGAGCCAATCCTCGCAGACGGAACAGTCACTCACGTCGGCGTCGATCTCGAAACTGAAGAACCGATTCGGATCCCGGATGCGTTCCGAGACGCCGTCGCTGCATTTCAGGACGGAATTTGAGGACAGCGGCGTTCGACTCCCGGGTCGAGTGCTGAGTGCTGCTTAGTCGTCGGCCGTCACGACGTGCTCGATCTCGATGTCAGCACCGTCGATGAGTTGGTACTCGCCGTCATCGAACTCGACGACACCCTCGTGGCGCAGGTGGTCCAGATGGGCGTAGGCCTCGCCGGGACCGTGGACGATGTGGATGCCTTCGAGGTCACCGAACAGGTGAGCGCTGACGGTCCAGGCATCTGCCGGCCCGTGCTCGCTGAGCACGTCGAGGACGTTCTCGGTGCGCTCGCGGTGGTGCTCGGCGATGGTCAGCGCACGATCGGTCGGCTCCTCGATCGGATCGCGGTGGCCGGGCCAGACACGGTCGTAGTCGCGGTCGGCGAGTCGACGAAGCGCCGTGAGATACTGCTGGAGCGGGCGTTCGACGCGAACGTCCGCACCGCCCACGTTCGGCGTGTACACCGGCAGGATGGCGTCGCCGACGAACGCCTCGGCACCGTCGTCGACGGCGTCCGCGTGGGCTGTTTCGGGCCCGTCCCGGATTTCGTAGCAACAGAGGCCCGCTGCGTGGCCCGGGGTGTGGACGACTTCGAGCGTTCGGCCGCCGACCTCGAGTACGTCGCCGTCTTCGATCGTCGTCACGTCTGCAGGCTCGCCCTCGATTTCGGACGAGGCGTCGAGGAAGATGAGCAGTTCGTCCTGCGACGCTGCGGGGACGCCCCACTCGTCGAGGTATGCACGCCGGCGCTCGTCGAGGTCCGCGAGCGCGTCGGGCTCTTGTTCGACCATCGGGGCGTCGGCCTCGTGGACGTAGACCGTCGCGCCGCTTTCGGCCTGAATCTCGCCGGCGAGGCCGGCGTGATCGACGTGGAAGTGCGTGAGCACGATGTCGTCGACGTCACTGAAGTCGTAGCCGCGTTCAGCGAGGCCGTCCGCGAAGTCCGAGCGGATATCCGGGGTCGCGATTCCGGTGTCGACGAGCGCGAGCGCGTCGCTGTCGGGGTCTGCGAGCACGTAGGCGTTGTTGTGTCCTTCGAACTCGTCGTTACCCAGCGAAATGCGGTCCATACCGACAGGGATCCGTCGAGCGCTAATAACTCACAGGGTATCGGAACAGCAGCGGGCGGGGGTGAAAACGGGTGTCGGGTGTTGCTGGTCGGCCGTTCCGCAGAGGGGCCGCCTCAGTCCTCGAGTTCGGCTCGCAGCAGCTGGTTCACGTCACCCGGATCTGCACTGCCGCCGGTCTTTTGCATCACCTGGCCGACGAGGAAGTTGATCGCGCCGTCGTCGCCCGACTCGTAGTCCGCGACCGCGTCGGGGTTCTCGTCGATCGCTTCGACGACCGCCTGCTGCACCTCGTCCTCGCCCGTCTTGCCGAGTCCTTCTTCGGCGACGACCTCGTCCGGCGTGCGCCCGTCGTCCAGCATCGAGCGCAGCACGGTTTCGCGGGCGTTCTTCGCCGTGATCTCGTCCGTCGCGACGAGTTCGACGAGTCGGGTGACCTCGTCGAGACGGCTCTCGATCCCCGTAATCTCCATGTCACGGTAGTTGAGCTCGCCGAGCAGGTTGTCCGCAACCCACGTCGCGGCCAGATCCGGGTCGAACTCGCTCGCGATGTCCTCGTAGAAGTCTGCGACCTGCTTTGTCGAGGTGAGCTTCGAAGCAGCCTCCTCACTCAGACTGTATTCGTCCTGGAAGCGCTCGCGGCGGGCCGAGGGAAGTTCCGGAATCGAAATCTCGTCCTTCCAGTGGGAGACCCGCAGCGGCGGCAGATCTGCCTCCTCGAAATACCGGTAGTCCTTCTCTTCCTCCTTCGAGCGCATCGAGACCGTGATCCCGCGGGACTCGTCCCAGTGGCGCGTCTCCTGCTCGACAGCGCGGCCGCGCTGAATCGCGTTCTTCTGGCGCGTCTCCTCGTAGGCCAGCGCCTTCTCCGCACCCTTGTGACTCGAGATGTTCTTGACCTCGGTGCGGTTCGCCGCCGCCAGCGCCTCCTCGCCGATCTCCGTCACATCGTCGCTCTCGATTTCGTCTTCCGGAATGATCGAGAGGTTCGCGTCGATCCGAAGGCTCCCGTCACGTTCCGCGTCGAAGACACCGAGGTACTCGAGTACCTCCTCGAGTTCAGCCAAGAAGGCGCGGACCTCGCCGGGGCTGCGGAAGTCGGGAGCGGTGACGACTTCCATGAGAGGCGTGCCGGCGCGGTTGTAGTTGACGAGCGTGTAGTCGGCGGAGTCGATGCCGCCACCGCCGCCGACGTGCTGGAGGCTGCCGGGATCCTCTTCTAAGTGTGCCCGTTCGATGGTTACGGTCCGGCGCTCGCCCTCGACGGAGATTTCGAGGTCGCCGTCGGCACAGATCGGTTCGTCGTACTGCGTGATCTGGAAGTTCTTGGGCAGGTCGGGGTAGTAGTAATTCTTCCGGTGGAAGCGGGTCTCTTCGGGGATGTCGGCGTCGATGGCTTTGCCGATTTTGACGGCGGCTTCGACGGCACCCTCGTTCAGCACCGGCAGCGCGCCGGGGAGGCCGAGACAGACGGGGCAGACGTTCTCGTTCGGTTCGTCGGTCTGGTCCGTCGAGCAGCCACAGAAGATCTTCGTGTCGGTTTCCAGCTGGACGTGGACCTCGAGCCCGATGACGGTTACGAGGTCGCCCTGCTGGACGGTCTGGGCAGTCATTGAGCCACGATTCGGCCCGGTGGGGGTAAAGCGTAACGGGACGCGCTCGCCCCGGTAGTGTACCACCACACTATATTTGTTCCTGCATCGACTTGTGATACCTATGAGTACGGATCGAGTCGATGCGGAGAGCAAAGTCTCCGGAAACCAGGCGAACATTCCCGCCCAGATCCGTCGCCAACTCGATATCGACGACGGGGATCAGCTTCGATGGAGCGTCGAGGACGATGGAACGGTCCGAGTCGAGGTCGTCCACCGTGAAGGTGGCTCGTTCGCCGACTTCGCAGGCTATGACGGTAACGAGAAAACGGATGCGGCAGCCGATCACGACGCGTGGGGACTCGAGTAAATGCCACGCGCCGTCGTTGACACATCGGTATTATTCGCTGCGAGTTATCGTCGAGATGCGAGCTACGAAGAGGCATTGCCGATTCTTCAGGGAATCGACGACCAGTCCCTCCCGGAAGCCGTGGTTCTCGACTACGTGCTCGCCGAGACACTCAACGGACTCACGACACACGCTGGTCACGATGCAGCCGTCGATTTTCTCGACCGGGTCGAAGAAAACGCGCGGTTCCACATCGACACGCTCCGGCCGGACGAGCGAGCGACCGCCAAATCTGTCTTCCGAACCGACGACGCACTCTCGTTCGTCGACTCCTGTCTCGTCGCGTATCTGGAATCGAACGAACTCGAGTACCTGTACGCGTTTGACGATGATTTCGACCGGATCGACGAGATTGCCCGGCTCACAACGCCGACGAACCCGTACGACCCTCGGTGAGTAGCGAACGGGTATGATTCTCGGTGAGTAGCGAACGGGTATGATTCTCGGTGAGTAGCGGGCGAGTACGATCCTCGCTGATTAGCGAGCGGACTCGAGTTCCTCGAGTGCGCCGGGATTCTCGATGCTGCTCATGTCACCCAGATCCTCGCCGGTGTAGGTCGCCTCGATGGCGCGGCGAATGATCTTGCCCGACTGGGTCTTCGGGAACTCGTCGACGAACAGGATTTCGCGCGGACGGAACGGCTTACCGAGTTCCTCGCCGACCTGTCCCCGGAGCTCTTCGCGGAGGTCGTCGGTCTCGTCGACGCTGTCCTCGAGGATGACGTAGGTGACGACCGCGGTGCCGGTGGTGTCGTCCGGCGCGCCGATGGCGGCGGCCTGGTTGACCGCGTCGTGGTCGATGAGCGCGCCCTCGACTTCGGCGGGGCCGACCTTGCGGCCGGCAACGTTCAGCGCGTCGTCGGCGCGGCCGTGGAGGAACCAGAAGCCGTCCTCGTCTTGCTGGGCCCAGTCGCCGTGGTCCCACATGGGCGGGTCCTCGAACGTCGACCAGTACTCGTTCAGGTAGCGCTCGTCGCCCGACCAGAGCGACTTGGTCATGGAGGGGCAGGAGTCGCGGGCGACGAGGAAGCCGCGTTCGTGGTCGTCTGTGACGGACTCGCCCGACGAGTCGACGATGTCGATATCCATTCCGATCCCCGGCCCGCCGAGCGTGCAGGGCTTCAGGGGTTCCGTGGGCATCGGCATCAGGAAGCAGCCACAGATTTCGGTGCCGCCGGAAATATTGATGATCGGACACTTTCCACCGCCGACGTTCTCGTAGAACCAGCGCCAGGACTCGGGGTCCCAGGGCTCGCCCGTCGAACCGAGGATGCGAAGCGAGGAGAGGTCGTGACCCTCGAGCCACCCATCTCCGTGCTTTCGCAGTGCGCGGATTGCGGTCGGCGAGATGCCGAACTGGGTGAGCTTGTGCCGGTCGATCATCTCCCAGAAGCGGTCCGGTTCGGGGTGGTCCGGCGCGCCCTCGTACATGAAGACAGTACCGCCGAAGGTGTGAGTCCCGATGAGGGTCCACGGCCCCATCATCCAGCCGATGTCCGAGACCCAGAAGAACCGGTCTGCCGGCTTGAGATCCATCCCGAAGTAAACCTCCTTGGCACACTGCACCTGCACGCCAGCGTGGGTGTGAACGATACCCTTCGGCTTGCCGGTGGTGCCCGAGGAGTACAGCAGCATGGACTCCTGACTCGAGGGAACCGATTTCGTCTCGTAGTCGTCGGACCGCGTTTCGACGGCGTCGGCCCACCACTGGTCGCGCTCGTCGTCCCACGGAATCTCGTGCTCACCGGTGTCGTCGCTCGCACCGAGGCGGTCGAAGACGATGGTGTCCTCGACGTAGCCCGCCTCCTCGATGGCGTCGTCTGCTGCGCCCTTGAGGTAAACCGGATCGCCGCGGCGGTAGAAGCCGTCACCCGTGAAGAGAACGGAGCACTCCGAATCCGCGATGCGGGTCGCCGCGGCGTCGACGCCGAAGCCCGAGAAGATCGGGACCGCGATCGCACCGACCTTGAAACAGCCGTAGAGGATCGAGACGACCTCCGGCACCATCGGCATGTAGAGCCCGACCGTATCGCCGGTCTCGATGCCGCGCTGTTCCAGGGCGTTCGCGACCTGGTTCGACTGGCGGCGGAGTTCGTGGTACGTAACCTCCCGCACGTTGCCGTCCTCGCCTTCCCAGATGGTCGCGACCTTGTTTCGGCGCTCCTCGTCGACAGCGGCGTGGCGATCGACCACGTTGTGTGCCACGTTGAGTTCACCGCCCGGGTACCAGTCGGTGAACTGCGGCCCGCCGCGGCTCACGGTTTCACCGGCCGCGTTTTCTGCGGCGCGTTGGGTCCCGCTGTCGTCTCGAACGGTGTCGTACGCTTCGTAGAACTCGATATCCAGGTAGTCGACGATCTCGTCCCAGAACCAGTCGACGCCGCTGTCTGGCTCTCCTGCAATATCGGTCGTCGTCCGCTCGATCAGCTCCTCGTACCCTCCGATCCCGTAAGTCTGCATGAACTCGGCGACGTTCGTCTCGTCGACGAACTCCTGGCTGGGTTCGTGGACGATTTCGTCGACGTCGTCGAGGCTCGTGTTCGCTGTCATGGTGATCGTGACTCTCACTCGTACGTTAGCGTCATGCCCCCATCAAACAACAGGTCGCCGCCGTCCAGATGCCGGCCAAGTTTCGAAAAGCCGAGCAGAAAGAGATTGCCGACGTCGATCGGGGTCATCATCTCCGTGACGCGGGATTGGCCGAGCATCACGTCCTGAATTACCTCGTCGGCCGAGATGCCCCGCTGCTCGGCCGTGTCCTCGAGTTGGTCCATCACGAGCGGCGTCTGGACGTACCCGGTGCTGATCGAGAACGAGCGAACGTCTCCCGCACCTTCGGCAGCGATCGACTGCGTGAGGCCGCGCAGTCCGAATTTCGAGATGTTGTACCCAACCTTGTCGCTCGTGACGTAGTGGCCGTGGACCGATGCCATGTTCCCCACACAGCCACCGCCGCTCGCGGTGTTACGGAAGTGAGGAAGGCACAGTTTCGAGAGATACAGCGGTGCTCGAAGCATCACCCGATGCATGCGGTCGTAGGCATCCATCGGAAAGTCCTCGATCGCATCGATATGTTGCATTCCGGCGACGTTCGCGAGGTACTTGATGTCACCGTGGGTTGCGGCCGTCTCGACGATTCGTTCGATGTCGTCGTCGACCGTGAGGTCACCGACGATTGGCTCGATATCTCCCTGCAGATCGAGTTCGTTGCGTCGGGCGACCGTTTCTGCGAGTGCGTCCTCATCGATGTCTGTCGCCGCGACTGTCAACCCATTCCCGGCAGCAGCGAGTGCGGTTGCACGACCGATTCCAGAGCCCGCTCCGGTAACGAGACAGACGTTCCGTCCAGTGAACGATTCGTCGTCGATCGTATGGATGTTCGAACGCGTTACCGACGGTGGCGTGACCTGTTGCTGTGACATAGCCGTATACGATACAACTACGCCTAGATAACGCTAAACACAGGCGTTAACATATCAACAGAACACACGGCTGGTTTATCCCAACAATGGATGTGTGGATATATTGTAATAACTATTAATACACTCGTTTGGTTGTGTGTACCTAGCAATGATCGATCTCGATATCGACATGCGGCAGTACGATTGCCCGTTCATCGACACGACCGATGACGTCGATATCGCCTTCTCGGCCGTCCAGTGGCAACTCGACACCGACGACGAAAAACTCGAGACGCGACTCATCGCGAGAGCGGATTCGGTGGGTGCACTCGAGAACGGATTGCACACGCTCCGCGATCATTCGAACATGACCGACTGTTACGTCCTCTCGAAGCGGGGGAACGTCGCCCAGATCGGCACGACCATCGAAGAGACGAACGCGATGCGGACGATCCAGCGAAACGGCGGCTACATCACCGGTCCGTTCCAGATCGAAAACGGCCGCGAACACTGGCGCGTCGGATTCGACAGTGACGAGGACGAAGACCACACGCTCGCCGAACTCGAGCGACACAACGAGTTCAACGTCGAGGACCGAGACCAGTTCGGGCCGACGGCACTGTTCGATCTTCTCGATAACTCGAGTAGTGCGATGCGATTGCTCGAGGGCTGTCGGTCACTGACCGAGACTGAACGCGAGACGTTCCGGATCGCGTCACAGAACGGGTACTACGAGACCCCGCGCGAGACGACGCTCGGCGAACTTGCCGACCACTTCGACATCTCGAAGACGGCGGTCTCGATGAATCTACGCCGGAGTGAACGGAAGATTCTGCAGGGGGCGCTTTCCGTGTTGGACGATATCGACGACGAGTCGTTCTGACGGCGATGACGGCGGGTGACAGCCCACAATATGCCAAGCCGTGAATATGTGTCTGACGTACGTTTATGTGTCAGGCAACGGGCCTAGATGGTATGTCGAACAATCGCGTCGAGCAGCTCGAATCGACGGTCGCCGAACTCGAGTCGACCGTAGAGGGACTGACCGACGAACTCATCGAAGCCAAAGAGCGAATTCGCGTTCTCGAGGCCGAACTCGATACGGAGACGCCGACGCGCGTTCCCGAGCGCCGCCAGAACGAGACGGGAACGACCGACATCGAGGGAACCCCGGAAGCCGCACCCGAAGAGGTCGAAGAGGCGACGGCAGACGCCGACACCGACGCCGCGGAGGACGCCCAGTCCGGTGACGAAGCGGAAGACTCAGGTAGCGACGATATTATTGTCGCATAACTGCACGGCGTACGGCGTCTCGCAAGCGGGGAACGGTGACGAACGGCGGCCGCTCGCCGGCCGACTCGTCCGCATACTCGTCTCCCAACCCACACGGTAGTCCCCGATTGCGAGTCCCGACGGCACGGAGGGCTCGGACAACAAATGTATATCAAGGCAGTCGTTCTGGACAAGTTCAAGAGCTTCGGTCGAAAAACGAAGATTCCGTTCTACGAGGATTTTACGGTCGTCACCGGGCCGAACGGCTCGGGCAAGTCGAACATCATCGACGCCGTCCTCTTCGCGCTCGGACTGGCACGGACCCGCGGCATCCGCGCGGAGAAACTCACTGATCTCATCTACAACCCCGGCCACGAGGACGGCTCGGACTCTGCCGGGCCACGCGAGGCCATCGTCGAGGTCATCCTCGACAACTCCGACGAGACGCTCTCCCGCTCGCAGGTCGTCAACGCCGCGGGTAGCGAGGATGTCGGCGACGTCGACGAAATCCGGATCCGTCGCCGCGTCAAGGAAACAGAGGACAACTACTACTCCTACTACTACCTGAACGACCGCGCGGTCAATCTCTCCGACATTCAGGATCTGCTCGCACAGGCCGGCGTCACCCCAGAGGGGTACAACGTCGTCATGCAGGGCGACGTGACCGAAATCATCAACATGACGCCCCACGCACGCCGGCAAATCATCGACGAAATCGCCGGCGTCGCCGAGTTCGACGCGAAGAAGGAGGACGCCTTCGAGGAACTCGAGGTCGTCGAGGAGCGCATCGACGAGGCCGAACTGCGCATCGAGGAGAAACGCGACCGTCTCGACCAGCTCGCAGACGAGCGCCGCCAGGCCATGCGCTACCGACGGCTCCGCCGCGAGAAGGAGGAGTACGAGGGCTACAAGAAGGCCAGCGAACTCGAAGAGAAGCGCGCCGAACTCGAGTCGGCTGAAGATTCTGTCGACGACCTCGAGTCCGATCTCGAAGACCTGCAGCGTGAACTCGACGAGCGCCAGGGGAAAGTCGTCCGGCTGCAGGAGGACTTAGAGGACCTCAACGCCGAAATCGAGCGCAAGGGCGAGGACGAACAGCTCCGGATCAAGAGCGAAATCGAGGAGATCAAAGGCGAGATTTCCCGGCTCGAGGACAAGATCGAAGCCAGCGAGGAACAGATCGAAGACGCCGAATCCACGCGACGCGAGGCGTTCGTCCAGATCGACCGCAAGCAAGAGACCATCGAGGAACTCGAGGACGAAATGCGCGAGCACAAACTCGAGAAGGCCTCGATCAAAACCGAAATCCAGGAGCGAAAGACGAAGCGCGACGAACTCGAGGCCGAAATCGACGCCGTCGACACCGAGTTCGACGAGCTCAAGGCTGATCTCGCGGACCGAAAGAGCGACCTCGAGGAGGCAAAAACCGAGAAGAACGACCGCCAGCGCGAGCAAGACCGCCTGCTCGACGAGGCTCGTCGCCGCTCGAACGCGATCAGCGAGAAAGAGACCACGATCGAGGAACGACGCGAGGAACTGCCGGAACTCGAGAACAGACGCAGCGATCTCGAGCGGGAACTCGAGAAGGCCGAGAAGAATCGCGCGAACATCTCGGAGGTCGTCGACGATCTCAAGGCTGAGAAGCGTCGCACGCAGTCCGAGATGGACGAACTGGATGACAAAATCCAGGCCAAACAGCAGGAGTACGCCGAACTCGAGGCCAACGCGGGCGAGAGCGGCGACTCCTCGTTCGGTCGCGCGGTGACGACGATCCTGAATTCGGGGATCAATGGCGTCCACGGGGCGGTAGCCCAGCTCGGAAACGTCTCCGGCGAGTACGCTGTGGCCTGTGAGACGGCCGCCGGCGGTCGGCTCGCGAACGTCGTCGTCGTTGACGACGTGGTCGGCCAGCAGTGTATCGAGCACCTGAAGTCCAGAAACGCGGGTCGGGCGACCTTCCTGCCGCTGACGGACATGAGCCAGCGTCGGCTCCCGAACGCGCCGACCGATCCGGGCGTCGTCGACTTCGCGTACAACCTGGTCGACTTCGACGACCAGTTCGCCGGCGTCTTCTCGTACGTCCTCGGTGACACCCTCGTCGTGGAGGACATCGAAACTGCCCGGTCGTACATGGGTGACTACCGGATGGTCACCCTCGACGGCGACCTGGTCGAAAAGAGCGGCGCGATGACCGGCGGCTCCCGAAAGGGCTCGCGCTACTCGTTCACCGGCGGCGGCGAAGGCCAACTCGAGCGCGTCGCCAAGCAGATCACGGATCTGCAAGAAGAGCGCGACTCCCTCCGCGAGGACCTGCGCAGCGTCGAAGAGCGTCTCGACGACGCCCGCGACCGCAAGACCGACGCCGCAGACGAGGTGCGCTCGATCGAGAGCGAACTCGAGTCCCTCGACGAGAAACGAGACTCGATCGAGGACGAGATCGAGACGCTCGAGCACGAACTCGAGGAACTCCGCGAGGAACGCGAGTCGGTCGACGAGCGGATGAACGAAATCGCCGCCGAGATTGACGAGAAAACACAGGAGATCGAGGCCATCGAGGCCGACATCGACGAGCTCGAAACCGAGCTCGCAGATTCGAAGATTCCGGAACTCACCGCCGAGATCGAGGAACTCGAGGGTGAGATCGACGACCGCGAGGACACAATCGCGGAGCTCGACGGGAAGCTCAACGAACTCGGACTCGAGAAGGAGTACGCAGAAGATGCAATCGAAGACCTCCACGACGACATCGAAACGGCCCAGAACCGGAAGGCCGAGCACGAAGACCGGATTTCGGAGCACGAGGACGCAATCGCCGAGAAGCGCGAGACACTCGAGGCGAAACACGAGGCCGTCGAGGAGCTCGAGGCGGAACTCACCGAGTTGAAGGGCGAACGCAGCGACCTCAAGGAGGAACTCTCCGAGGCGCGTACGAACCGTGACCAGCAACAGGATCGCGTCAACGCCGTCGAGAGCAAACTCGAGGACAAACGCGAGCGCGTCACCAGTCTCGAGTGGGAGATCGAGAGCCTCGAAGCGGAGGTCGGCGACTACGACCCCGAGGACGTGCCCGATCACGAGACCGTCCTCGAGATGATCGAGCTCTTGCAGGCCGACATGGAGGCGATGGAGCCGGTCAACATGCTCGCGATCGACGAGTACGACGAGGTCCGCAGCGATCTGGACGAACTCGAGGAGGGTCGCGCGACACTTGTCGAGGAGGCGGAGGGCATTCGCGACCGGATCGAGCAGTACGAGACCCAGAAGAAACAGACGTTTATGGACGCCTACACGGCGATCTCCTCGCACTTCACGGAGATTTTCGAGCAGCTTTCGGAGGGGACCGGCACGCTTCACCTCGAAGACGAGGACGACCCGTTCGAGGGCGGGCTGACGATGAAGGCACAGCCGGGCGACAAACCGATTCAGCGCCTGGATGCGATGTCCGGTGGCGAGAAGTCCCTGACCGCGCTGGCGTTCATTTTCGCGATCCAGCGACACAATCCGGCACCGTTCTACGCGTTGGACGAGGTCGACGCCTTCCTCGACGCGGTCAACGCCGAGCGGATCGGCGAGATGGTCGAGGAACTGGCCGAGCAGGCCCAGTTCGTCGTCG
Source organism: Natrialba sp. SSL1 (assembly GCF_001861355.1). Taxonomy (GTDB): domain Archaea; phylum Halobacteriota; class Halobacteria; order Halobacteriales; family Natrialbaceae; genus Natrialba. The sequence continues at coordinate 125,664 of NZ_MASN01000041.1, read as the reverse complement.
TCTCACACCGCTCGGCGATGCTCGATCGCTCCCAGCGCGCGATCGGGGTGACGATGCAGGACGACAACGTGAGTGCCGTGACGGGGATCGATTTGAGTGAGGGGGTGCCGGCTGATGACTAGGGAGGGGCCCGAGGAACCGAAGGTGACGCAGGGGTCCTCCCAAAAACCGAGCGGGGAGCGAAGCGACCCGCGAGAGAGCGAGGAACTCCGTTCCTCGAATATGCGAGTAACGAGGGACGCAGAGCGCCCCTCGAACCATGCGAGCGGGCCATCGGCCCGCGAGCAGACGGGGAGCGAAGCGACCCGCGAGCAGGGTGAGGGGCCCGAGGAGCCAACGGCGACGCAGGGGCCCTCCAAAAGTGCGAGCGGCGACGCCGCGAGCAGGGAGTCGCTACGCGACTCCGAACAATCGAGCGGGGAACTCCGCACCGACGGCGGCGACGACATCCCCCTCCAGATCGCCGGCCACGAAGACCGAGAACCTCCGGGAACGTCCGACGACAACCAGGACGACGAGGGAACGGTACTCGAGTTCGCCGAGTCCGCATCGTCGTCTGAACCCTCATCTGCGATGGAGGAGGGGATTGACGACGGAGATGATGGGGATGAAGACGAGGTCGAACCCGTCGAACTCCTCGTTCAGCTCGCCGAAGACGGCGAAATCGACCCCTGGGACATCGATGTCGTCCGGGTGACGGACAAGTTCCTGTCGGCGCTCGATGACGCCGACCTGCGAACTTCCGGCCGGGCACTGTTCTACGCGAGCGTCTTGCTTCGGATGAAGAGTGACGAGTTGTTCGCCACGGACGAACCCGAAGAGGAGGAGCTGCCGCCGTGGGAAGCGCCGTTCGCAGACGAGGGGCCGATGGGCGGCGGTGGCGGCGCGCCCGACGAGGACGGCGCACCCGGGTTCGACCCTGTCGAGGGGCTCGAAGCCGAGATGGAGCGTCGACTCGAGCGCAAGCACGTCCGCGGAAAGCCGGAGACGCTCGACGAACTGGTTCGGGAACTCCGCAGCGCAGAGCGTGGCACCTGGTGGAAGGAGTCTCGCAGCTACGATACGAGCGACTCGCCGCGGGGCTACGACCGCGGGATGCAGGAGCTGAGCTACCACTCGGGCGACGACTTCCGGGTCGATGACGAGCCGACGAGCGACGACGTGACACATACGACCCACGAGGAGGATATCGAGACGGTGATCGACGACGTCGAGGCCGTACTCGAGGAACACTACGAGAACGGACGCGACGAGGTGCTGTACGCCGAGATCGACAACGAAGGTGGTTCGCGCGTGATGACCTACCTTGCGTTGCTCTTTTTGGCCCACCGCGGCCGCGTCGTACTCGATCAGGATGAGTTATTTGGCGACCTCTGGATTCAGGAGCCGACAGTTACGGCGGACGCGGAAGAAGTGGTTGCGGACTGATTTGGTGGTTGCTGGTCAGCGGTTGGAGGGTGGCAGTCAGTACGCAGGAGCGAACCGCCGTTCGGTTCGATCAGCTGTCGGCAGACCCACCCTCGTCGTCCCCTTCAGGCAGGTAGTGTTCTCGGTGGACGACCGTCTCTTCGCCGTCCTGGGCGATTCTGACCACGATCTGATCGCCATCTGGGTGGTAGCCGATCGTCGCCCAGGCACCCGACCAGGTATCGCCAAACTCGATATGACTGCCCTCGATCGTGGAGTCGGCTCGAACGGCGTCGGCCTCGAGACCGGGCTCGTCCGTGAAGACGACGCGCGCCAGTTCGACATCAGCGAAGAGGTCGTCTTGATCCTCATCGGTCGCTCCGGTCTGGCCCTCCTGTTCGTACTCCCAGTCAATCTCTGCGATGACATCCTGTTCGTCGTCGATGATTTCCTCCTCGAAGAGTTCGGTGGGATCCTCGGGCGTATCGTCTTCGGCCCCCATATAGAGGATCCGCCACTCGTCGCCCTCGGGGACGAGTGCCCAGACCACGGTCCCGAGCTCCTCTTCGAACGTGTGTGAGACGCCGGCACCAGTGTCTTCGCCGTCTTCAGCGCCCGCGCCGCCGTCGCCATCGAGCGTCTCAGCCTCGGCGTCGAGCCACTCCTCGTCGGCCCGAACGAGCGCGATATCCTCGCCGTTGAGTTCCGTCTCCAGATCGGATTCCTGGAACCAGAACGCGGCGTCCTCGAGTTCGAGCACGTCGTCGACGGTTCCGTCTGCGGTCACGAGTTCACCCTCGAACGGGGACGGCACTTCGCCGTCGCCGCCCTGATACTCCCAGTCCTCTTCCTCCCACTGGGCCGGATTCAGCGGGTTCAGGCTGTGCATCACGTCGTCGATCGCTTCGAGGTCGCCCTCCGCAGAGGCCTCGAAGTAGGTGTCCAGCACGGCGAACAGTTCGTCCTCGAGTTCCTCCTGTTGAGAGTCGTCACCCTCTCCGCTTGTGTCGTCTCCGTTGTCGGTATCGTCGTCATCGGCTCCGTTCTCGTCCTCGCTCGACTCCTGTCCGTCGAGGCAGCCAGCCATGGCGACTATTGTGGCTGTTGTGCCACCGTACAGAACCGACCGTCGGGAGCGAAGCGTGGAGGGGGTCGTTCGATCGTCGCTACCACACGGGGACTGTGTCGGGCGTTGCGACATAGTTAGTATTCCAACGGAATCCGACTTCAGTATTTATCAACGACCATTTACAGTTACGAGGATTGCATTACTATCGAGAGTATCGAGAGTATCATAACCACAGCGATCGGATTACGAGATCGTCAGCTCTGCTCCGATCACCCTGCAAGAGCGCCGTTCACAACAGCCGATCCCGAAACCGGCAGAGGAAATCACTTCTCTAAATACTCGCCGACCAGCAGGTCGACCCGCTCGCGCGTCTCCTCCGGGATCGCCTCCGTCGGCGTATTGATCGTTCCCTCGAGTGCACTCCAGGCGTCGCTCTCGAAATCCTCGGGCATCGTCCGAATCGCCGCTTCGATCACCGCATTGATCGACTCATGGTTCGCCGCGGCGTTCTCGAGTACCTCCTCGAGTGTGACCTCACTGTCCTGCTTCCAGACGTCGTAGTCGGTGATGCCTGCGATGGTCGCGTAGCTCAGTTCGGCCTCGCGGGCGAGTTTGGCCTCTGGAATCGTCGTCATGCCGACGACGTCCCAGCCCTGGTCGCGGTAGAACTCGCTCTCGGCGCGCGTCGAGTATTGTGGACCCTCGATGCAGACGTAGGTGCCGCCCTGTTCGGTTTTCGTTTCCGCGTCGGTCGCCGCCTCGGCCGCGGACGCGAGGTGGTCGACCATCGCGGGACAGTACGGTTCGGCAAAGCCCATGTGGACGACGATGCCGTCACCGAAGAACGTCGGTGAGCGGTGTTTCGTCCGGTCGAACGTCTGATCCGGAACGACGAGGGTCTGTGGCGGCAGGTCCTCGCGCAGGCTCCCGACCGCGTTCGTCGAGATGACGCGATCGACGCCGACTGATTTGAGTGCGTAGATGTTCGCGCGGTACTGCGCGTCCGTCGGCGTGTGCTGGTGATCCTCGCCGTGGCGCGGCAGGAACGCGACCTCGTTGCCGGCGAGTTCACCGAGCGTCACGTCTTCGCTCGGCTCGCCGTAGGGTGTCGAAACTGATTCAGTGCGAGTATTCTCGAGTGGCAGTGCCTCGTAGATGCCGCTGCCGCCGATGACGCCGATGGTCATGCTGGCACGTGGACGGCGAGTCACTGTAAACGATCCGGGTCTCTCGGACCACTGTCAACGGTCTGGGTCTCCAGATGCATTCCTTGCGCATGCGCGGACAAGTACGCAGTACGATACCATATCTCCCAAGTGGTCAAGTACGATGAACGACTGTGATCCGGTATGTCTTCCAGCGAGAACTCGGACAGCGGCTCTCTCACTGAGGGAGAGCTGATCGGTCCGATGTTCAAGCTGGCCTGGCCGCTCGTCGTCATCCAGTTGCTGCAGGTCGCCTACAACGTGGGCGACACGATCTGGCTCGGCGCACTCTCAGGCGACGCGGTCGGTGCGGTGAGCCTTGCGTTCCCGCTGTTGTTCCTCCTGATCGCAGTCGGCAGCGGCTTTACGACGGCCGGTGCGATCTTGATCGCCCAGCACACGGGTGCGGATAGTGACGAGGGCGGCATCATCGCTGGCCAGACACTGTCGTTCATCTCGCTTGTCGCCGTCGGACTCGGAATTCTCGGCTACTTCCTCACCGTCCCGATGCTCGAGGCACTGCCCTCGGACCCGCAGACCGACGAGGCGATCATCCCGCTCGCGGCAGAGTACCTCCAGATCTTCTTCCTGGGGCTGCCGTTCGTGTTCGGTTTCTTCGTCTTCGTCGCGCTCATGCGAGGCTACGGCAACACGCGCGCGCCGATGCGAGTGATGTTTATCAGCGTCATCATCAACCTCGCAATCGACCCGCTGCTCATCTTCGGCGTCGGCCCACTCCCTCGCCTCGAAGTCGCCGGTGCGGCCGTCGCGACCGTCATCTCCCGCGGCGTCGCCACGGCTATCGGCTTCTACCTGCTGTACTACACCGACGTCGGCCCCGAAATCGAGGCTGCTCATATCCGGCCCCGACTCGAGTACGTCCGAGAAATCACGCGCCTCGGCGTCCCGACGGCGCTGGAGCAGTCGATGACGGCGATGGCGCTGGTCGCGATGACGGCGATCGTCGTGACGTTCCCGCCGGAGGTCGTCGCGGCGTACGGCCTCGGGAACCGGCTGGTCTCGCTGGCGTTCCTGCCGGCGCTCGGGATGGGGCAGGCGACGGACTCGATCGTCGGGCAGAATCTGGGCGCGGGGATGGCGGATCGCGCAGAACGAGCCGTCGGCATAGCTGCGGGTGTGGTCGGCTCGATCATGTTCGTCACGGCACTGGTTGCGTTTCTGTTCCCGGAGCCGTTCGTTTCGGTGTTCCTGCTGGCGGAGGAAGAGGGACGCGCGACGATTATCGACTATGGCGTGACCTACCTGCAGTTCTCCGCGGTCGCGTTCGTCTTCATGGGCGTCATGCAAGTCGTCCAGGGGGCGTTCCGCGGCGCGGGGAACACGAAGACGGCGCTCGCGTTCGCCGTTCTCGGCCTGTGGCTCGTCCGGGTGCCCGTGACGTACTATCTGGCCTTCGTTGCCGGCTGGGGGCCGACCGGGATCTGGGCGGGTGTCGTCACCGGAGATATCGTGGGCGCTATCGCGGCGACCGCGTGGTTCACCCGCGGAACGTGGAAGGAGTCGATCGTCGACGAGGAAGGTGAAGACGAGCCCACCGAGTCACGAGAGTCGCCAGCGCCGGAAGAAGGGGAGCCGACCCTCGATTGAGCCCTCATTTTGATTGGGTCACTCTCACAAACTCAAAGACCACTTTGAGTCTCACGCACGGCTATACGACTGCGGTGAAAATGTCACACCGATAGGATGGCTTCTCTCTTTCCACGCAAGCCCGCGTCAGCGCTGGACGACCCTGAAACCGAGCCGCAACTGGTTGCACTGACTGACTCGGACGCAGACCATATCCTCTCGTCCGTCTCTTCGATGACTGCACGGACAATCCTCGCGTTGCTGTACGAGGAGCCACGAACCGCCTCGGATCTCGCCGATCACCTCGATGCGTCGGTACAGAACGTCAGTTACCACCTCGAGCGACTCGTGGACGCCGACCTAGTCGTCGTCGCCGGCACCTGGTACTCGAGTCAGGGTCGCGAGATGGACGTCTACGCACCGGCGAACGGATCGCTGGTGCTGTACGCGGGGCCCGATCACGCGACGCCGTCGCTCGCGAGCGCGTTGCAGCGCGTGCTCGGAGGAGTCGGCGTCGTCGGACTGGTGAGTGCAGTCGTTCACACCCGATGGGACGGCCCACAGGAGCCAGCGCCGGTAGCGCTTCGTCACACGGAGCCACCCGAGCCGACGCTTCAGGAGACACTTCTCACGTTCGCTACCGGTCCTGGCGGGTTCGTGCTCGCGGCGGGGCTGGTCGCGATCTGTCTGTGGCTCGCCCGGTGGTACTGGACACAGTATCGGCCGATGAGCGGGCAGACCGAAGGCGGCAAGCCAGCGTAACGGCAGTCCCTGCGACGGTCACCTGTCCGTTGGTGCATCCTCGGACAGATCGGAAGCAGCCCAAAACGGACTGACAACGGCCGTCTGACACACAGCGGACTTACCAGTATGCAGTGAGGCGGTCCGATACACACAGACTAAAAAACGCACTTGACTCTGTGCTAGGTGGAAGGGGTACCCGCTCTATCGTGACTGTATGGAACGACGAACCGTTCTCGCATCGATCGGTATTGGCTTTGGAGTGACTGCGGCCGGTTGCCTCTCGGAAACAGACGCAACACCAGTGGAAGGTTCAGAACCCAACCCTAACAGCGAGGGCGGAACAAGCGAACGCGCGTCCGACCCCGGCGAACAACCGCTGTCCACCCAAAACGACTCACCGACTGCTGTCGACCCCGACACGACCGTCGACCGCCAGCTCGGCGACGAGACACTCGAGTCGACCGGTCTCCGGAAGCCGGTCCAACTCGTCCTCGCGAATCGAAGGAGCGAGGAACAGACGCCCACGCTCGTCGTCGAGCGCGACGAGACGACGGTACTCGAGGAGGCGTTCGAACTGGGACCGGATGCAACCGTTCACGTGGCGCTGACGGAGCTCGGTGAGTACACGGCCCGCGTCGTGCTCCCGGAAACCGAACAGCAGCCAGAACGGACGGAGTCGGTGTCGATCGGGTACGAGCAGTTCGACTGTAATCAGACGACGGCGACGCTTGCGGTGACGGACGAAGAGATCACGTCACACGTCGCCTCGACGTTGATGGCCTGCAGCGGTGTCGTGACGGCGACCGTCGATACGGGCGAGACGAGCGAAAACGAGGCGACCGCTCCAGCAGGATTCGAGTCCGACGGGACCGAATCTGGACCGGGACACGCGCTCGTCGTGCACAACCCGACTGACGAGACGCGACCGACGCGCGTGCTGATCGATACTGCGGCGGAAAGCCCATCATCGCCGCTCTTCGACGGCGTCTACACGCTCGAGTCGGATGCGACCGCAGCAGTTGACATCCCAGAGAGCGGCGAGTACGAATTGACGGTCGCTCGCCTCGATTCTGACGCAGTCGACCGGACGCAGATCGACACGGGTGAGTTCGACTGTAACAGCTCGACGACCCGCGTCGAACTCGACGCGGCGGGTGCACTCGAGTCGGTGACGATGTCGACGCGCATGGCGTGTCCCGGTGTGAACGCTGCGGAGAAACCTGGAACCGAGTGAGAGACGACAGATGCCGCCCGCTATCCCCCTCCTGAACGTCCCGTCGTCCTCCCAGATCGGAGACTCGCTGCGGCGAGCGGCCGCCAGACTGCGAACCGGTGTGTGCACGCTCGCGTTCTGGATCGCGGTCGTCCTCCCGGCCGCGTACCTCCCGGTACTAGTCGGGCCATCCCTGCTGTCAATTCCGACACCGACGGCCACCGACCAGTCGCTCGCGCTGCTCGGCTTGCTCGTCCTCCACGGGCTCTGTATCGTGCTTGGCCACGAACACAGGCCTCGGTCTCGCCGCGGTCGATGCGGACCGGTCGCTCGGTGAGCGAGGCTGTGTGTCGACGCAAACGGCTGTGCATCGATTCGAACGGCTGTGACAACGGTCAAGATCCCCGCAAAAGACGGCCGAGCGTCGGTCGCTCTTACGTTTCTGGCTCCGTTTCTGACTCGGGCTCCGACTCCGACCCCGTTTCCGTTTCGGAGTCCGTACACAACGCCCACTTCCCAGGTTCGGTCATCTCGATTACGTCGCGCCGTTCCATCTCCGAGAGCACCTCGGTCACCCGGTTAGGCTGGGCGATCTCCATCTCGATGCGCTCGATGCCGTGGAACTCGGCGAGGTAGTGGCGGATCTCGTCCGCCGAGAACGACTCCTGCTCGGCCTGTTCCATCGCACCCGAAACCAGGTCGACCATGTCCTCGATGAAGTTCCAGGGATAGACGATCCAGGTCCACTCCTCGAGTCGCTCGCCAACGTAGTCCGGATCGAACTCGCTCGTGCCGAGTAGCTGCAGGGTCGCCGTGCGGACCTCGCCAGCGTTTCGGTCCTCGACGTACTCGTGAGCGCGCTCGATCGAGCCGCCAGTGTCGGCGATATCGTCGATGATCAGCACGTCCTTGCCCTCGACGCTCCCTTCCGGCATCGGGTAGCGGACGGTCGGCTCGCCGGTCTTCTCGGCGGTGCCGACGTAGTGTTCCATCTTCAGGCTCGTCAGATCGTTCAGCCCCAGGAAGTCACAGAGACATCGGCCCGCGAACCAGCCACCGCGTGCGAGCGCGACGATGACGTCGGGGTCGAACTCGTCGCGACGGACCTCGTCGCTGACGTCGCGACACAGGCTGTAGATGTATTCCCAGTTCGTTATCGTACAGTCGAAATCGTCCGGTAGATCGGACATCTGGTGGCCACCTGGGTGAACAGAGAGGGGCAATCCCCATAAGTGGGCTGAAACGCGCCCCATCTGGAGCAGCTCTGCGAACCATGCGTGGATACCGAACGACGATCAGTTCGATTCGTACTGTCGTGACTGGAACGGCAGGATTCGCGGGAATCGAACGCGTCCACCCTCGATAGCACCCACTTTGAGCGCCCCGATGTAGATGAGCAGTGAGACGCCAAAGACTGCAGGCGTCAGCGTGAGGTGCCACAGGAGCGTGTTTCCAATATCGTATCCCGCCAGTTGCGCTATCTGATCCAGTCGCTCGAGTGGGTACAGAACAGCAGGATGAACGACGTAGATACCGACGGCATACTTCCCCCACGAAGGAAGTGGCGTGTTCTTGCTGAGTGTCGGCCGAGAGAGCAAAAACAGGAACAGCGAGATCGTCACCAGTGCCGTTCCGATCGTATAGCTCGCGGTGTAGACGCCGTCGGCGACCGACGAGCCGGGAAGGACGTAGCCGAGAGCATACCGTTCTGCCACGTGCACGACGGCAAAGAGAGCGGTTGCGCCGAGGAGGAATCGGCTTCGGTCAGCGGACGGGTGCCAGTCAATGCGATGCAATATGTAGCCCGCACTCGTATAGAAGAACCCGAAAAACAGCGCGTCCCTGACTTCGAACGGAACGTCGACGAGCATCGTGTAGCTTGCACCGAAGAGGCCAACGACGTGAAATGTGATCGAAACGGGAAGCAGGTACGACGTTTTGTCGAATCGAACGAACCCGTAGACGAACATCAGCGAGAACGCGAGCGCCGGCAGGAACCACAGAATAACGGAGACTGAATCCCCGTAGTAGAGGAGGTTTGCCGGCGAGAGGAACCCAGCCAGTTCGGTACCGATCGTAGCCGACAGTGATCCGTCGTCGAGACCGGTTTGAGTAATCGATCCAACGAGGAACACTGGCGCAGCGAGCAGGAGTCCGAACACGTAGAGCGAGGCGATCGTTCGAACCCGTTCGAACACATACAGCGTCGGGTCCCGATGTAGCGTTTTCAAGGCGAACAGATAGCCGGAGGTCAGGAAGAAAAATGGCACGACGAACCGGCCGGTCGAGTCGATCACGAAATTCGCGATGTCGCCGTACGTTCCGACCCCTCTGAATAGATTGGTGTGAATGGCAACGACGAATCCCATCGCGATGATCCGCATCGAATCCAAACTGTAAATTCGCTTACTCATCGACTCTCACGTCACAATGAATTGGTCTGCTATTGCTCAACGCGACAGTGTCACTGAACATATCTTTTCACCCGTTAGCTCGAGTACAATCGATCGATTGCAGCCCATCGATATAGGTTGTCAAGACCATTCAGATTTTGTACACGGCTTGCTGCAGATTTAGGTGGATTCGAACGCCAAACTGAACGGAAAGTCGCGTCAACTAACGCAAATCGGAATTGAGAGTAGCGAAGGGATTCCTCACCCATCCACCGATACAGGCCGTGAGGGCGCTTGGAACCGTGTATTTCGCACGCTGAGCAATTCGGTGTCCGAACTGTTGCACAGAGAAATCACCTAGGAATAATGTGTTCATTGGTGACACTCTGAGTAGTTTGAGTGGAATTGCTCCGCCTCTCACTCCCTTTACCTCACTTGAGTATCCAATGGACCCGAACGATGAAAGCCGGATTTATAATCTAGTAATACAACCTAGTTATTCATGGGCCGAACCCAGCTAGCAGCCGCCCGGAACGGAACCGTAACCGAAGCGATGGAGCGCGTCGCCGCCCGCGAGAACCGCGACCCTGAGTTCGTCCGCCAGCAAGTCGCGGATGGACAGGCTGTAATCCCGGCCAACCGGCATCACGACGCACTCGATCCGATGATCATCGGCCGCGAGTTCGCCACGAAGGTCAACGCCAACATCGGCAACAGCGAGACGACGAGCGATCGCGAGACCGAACTCGAGAAGCTCCACACGGCGGTCCACTACGGCGCGGATACGGTGATGGATCTCAGTACGGGAACCGACTTAGACGAGATTCGTGAGATGCACGTCGAGCACTCACCGGTTCCGATCGGCACGGTGCCGCTGTACGAGGCCGTCAAACGAGCCGAGAGTCCCGAGGAGATTACCACAGACCTACTACTCGAGATCATCGAAAAACAGGCCGAGCAGGGCGTCGACTACATGACGATCCACGCCGGGATTTTGGCGGAGCACCTCCCGCTGACCGAGGGCCGAACCACGGGAATCGTCTCCCGCGGTGGCTCGATCATGGCGAAGTGGATGGAAGAGAACGGCGAACAGAACCCGCTCTTTCAGGTCTACGACGAAATCTGTGAGATCTTCGCCGAGCACGACGTGACGTTCAGTCTCGGAGACAGCCTCCGCCCGGGATCGCTCGCAGACGCGTGTGACGAAGCCCAGTACGCCGAACTCGACACGCTGGGCGAACTGACTCGCCGCGCCTGGGAGAAGGACGTGCAGGTGATGGTCGAAGGGCCGGGCCACATCCCGATGCACAAGGTGGCCGAGAACGTCGAGCGCCAGCAGGAGGTCTGTGACGGCGCACCGTTCTACGTCCTCGGGCCGCTGGTGACCGACATCGCGCCCGGCTACGACCACATCACGAGCGCGATCGGCGCGGCGATGGCGGCACAGGCCGGCGCGGCGATGCTCTGTTACGTGACGCCGAAGGAGCATCTCGGATTGCCAGACGAGGAGGACGTTCGCGAGGGGCTGGCAGCCTACCGGATCGCCGCCCACGCGGGCGACGTCGGGACCGAACGACCGGGCGCACGCGACTGGGACGACGCCCTCTCGGAAGCGCGATACGCGTTCGACTGGCGCGAGCAGTTCCAACTCGCACTGGACCCTGACCGGGCGCGCGGGTACCACGACCAGACGCTCCCTGAGGATAACTACAAGGAGGCGCGCTTCTGCTCCATGTGTGGCGTCGAGTTCTGCTCGATGCGGATCGACCAAGACGCACGGGCGGCCGGCGAGATGGCGGCCCTCGAGACGGACACGAAAACGGACCTCGAGTCGTCCCCCGCTGCCGAGGTCAATCTCCCACCAGTCGGCACCCACGAGGGTGCGGCGTCGGAACTGTTCGGCGCAAACAGTGACGACGGACCAGCCGATAGTGTCGAGAGAGTCACCGGGAACGATAGAACCGAAGGTGAACTCGAGGAGACTGCGGAGACGCCGGCCGAGAGCGACGACTGACGGCCACCAGCTGGCAACTGGCTGCTGACAGCTGAGAGCTGACTGGGTTTCACGAACCGACGATCCGCTCGCTAACGTAGTCCATCCGTTGCCGACAGTAGCCACGGAAAGTCGGTGTGCAACAGGTGCAGTTGGCCCGGTACCGGAACGCGAGTGGAAAGATGGAATATCCCCGCGTGAAACGTCACCGTATGAGCACGACGACGACCACTCGAATTCTACAGGTCGACGCCTTCACCAACGACCCGTGCACCGGCAACCCGGCCGGCGTCGTCCCCGAGGCCGACGACCTCTCGGAGAGCCAGATGCAGGCCATCGCCGACGAGATGGCCGTGAGCGAAACCGCGTTTCTGCAGGAGAGCGACGAGGCCAACTACCGCGTCCAGTACTTCACACCGACACAGGAGGTCGACCTCTGTGGCCACGCAACCATCGGCTCGTTCGCCCACCTCTACGACGAGGGTCTGGAGCCTGGCACCACCACACTCGAGACGAACGTCGGCGTTCTCGACATCGACGTCAGCGAGGACGGCACGGTCTGGATGACCCAGAACGCGCCGCAGGTCCGTGAGGTCGACCTCTCCTACGCCCGCGCCGCCGAGGTTCTCGGCGTCGAGCAGGCTGCACTCGAGGGCGCGCGCGATGACATCCCTCTCGCGGTGTCCTCGACGGGGCTGCCGTTCCTCGTCGTTCCGATCACGTATCTCTCGGATCTCGGCGACGCAGCGCCCGATATGGCCGCCGTCGAGGAACTCACCGACGAGTTCGACGCGGCCGGCGTCTATCTGTTTACGTTCGACGCGCTCGACCGGGAGTCGACGCTACACGGACGAATGTTCGCGCCTGGTGCTGGCATCCCCGAAGATCCCGTCACCGGCACCGCGAGCGGCGCAGTCGCAGCCTACCTCGATCACTTCGGGGCGTTCGACGACGACCTGCCGGAGGAACTCCGACTCGAGCAGGGCCACTACGTCGACCGGCCTGGCTACGTGCGAGTGGAACTCGAGGGGACCACGGTTCGCGTCGGTGGACGCGGTGTGACCACACTCGATGGTTCGATCGTGATCCCCGAGGACGACGAGGACGAGATCCTCGAGGCCTAACTGTCGCTTTCTCGATCACAAACCGCGGTGAAAATCGCCGCGCCGTCCGATGGTTCATTCAGTTCCGAGTTGCGAAACATGCCCCTCGTTCGCAACCTTCTTAATCGAATCCGGTGTCCACACGACTACAGATGGCTGTACTCTGGCTGGACGAGATCAGCGCCGGCGACCTCGAGAAAGTCGGCGGCAAAGGTGCCTCCCTTGGCGAACTTACCGGAGCCGGGCTCCCCGTCCCCCCAGGTTTCGTCGTGACCGCCGGAACCTACCGATCGTTCATCGAATCGGCCGAGATCGACGAGGAACTCTTCGCCGCCGTCGACGTCGATGTCGAGGACTCGAGTGCGCTCGCGGCTGCAGCAGACCGCGCACAGGAACTCATTCTCGAGACGCCGTTCCCCGACGAGTTGCGCGAGGAAATTCTGGAGTCCTATCGCGAGGTTGGGGACGGCGAGGCGTTCGTCGCCGTTCGCTCCTCCGCGACCGCCGAAGACCTGCCGGACGCGTCGTTCGCGGGCCAGCAGGAGACGTTCCTCAATGTGACCGAGGAGAACCTGCTCGAGCGCGTCCGTGAGTGTTGGGCGTCTCTCTTTACGCAGCGAGCGATCTACTACCGCCAGGAGCAGGGCTTCGACCACTCGGCGGTCAACATCGCCGTCGTCGTCCAGCAGATGGTCGACGCCGAGAAATCCGGCGTGATGTTCACCAGCCACCCCTCGACTGGCGATCCGACGATGATCATCGAGGCCGCGTGGGGGCTCGGCGAAGCGGTCGTCTCCGGGGCCGTCTCGCCGGACAATTACGTCGTCGAGCGCGAAGACCGCTCGGTCGACGTCAGCGTCGCCGAAAAGAAGGTGATGCACGTGAAGGACGAGGAGACGGGCACAACCGTCGAGCGCGAGGTGCCAGACGACAAGCGGAACGCCCGCGTTATCGACGACGAGGAAATCGACCGCCTGCTCGACCTCGGCGAGCGCGTCGAGAACCACTACGAGACCCCACAGGACGTCGAGTGGGCAATTGCCGGCGGCGACGTCTACATGCTCCAGTCCCGCCCGATCACGACGATCGACGACAGCGAGAGCGCGGCCGACGCCGCATCGGGATCGGCCGCTGGCGGTATCGACGCCACACAGGGGATCACCGACGGAAGCGGCAGTGCCGCGGCCGCCGAGAGTAGCGACGACGCCGCAGGTGCCGACACGAACGGGGCCGAGTCCGGCTCCGGCGGCATGCTCGTTGACGGCCTCGGCTCGAGTCCCGGCACCGTCAGCGGGGCCGCCCGGATCGTCACGAAACTCGACGACCTCGACAAGGTCAGCGACGGCGACATCATCGTCACCGAGATGACGATGCCCGACATGGTGCCGGCGATGAAACGCGCCGCCGGCATCGTCACCGACGAGGGCGGCATGACCAGCCACGCCGCCATCGTCTCGCGCGAACTCGGCGTCCCCGCCGTCGTCGGCACGACGAACGCGACGACCGTTCTGGAGGACGGCCGCGTCGTCACGCTCGACGGCGACAAGGGCGCAGTACTCGAGGGACAGGAAGTCGAACCCGAGGAGGAGACCGAACCAGTCGAGGAGGTCCGCCCACAGTCGCCGGTCAAACCGATGACCGCGACGGAGGTGAAGGTCAACGTCTCCATCCCCGAAGCCGCCGAACGCGCGGCCGCGACCGGTGCCGACGGCGTCGGCCTGCTGCGCATGGAGCACATGATCCTCTCGCTGAACCAGACGCCAGCCAAGTACATCGAGGAAAACGGCGAGGACGCCTACATTACCGAACTCGTCGAGGGTATCCGCGGCGTCGCCGACGAGTTCTACCCGCGCCCGGTCCGTACCCGCACCCTCGATGCGCCCACCGACGAGTTCCGGCAACTCGAGGGCGGCGCAGACGAACCGGAGGAGCACAACCCGATGCTCGGCTACCGCGGCATCCGCCGTTCGCTCGACCGTCCCGACGTGTTCGCCCACGAACTCGAGGCGTTCCGCCGGCTCTACGAGATGGGCTACGACAACGTCGAGATCATGTTCCCGCTGGTCAACGACGCCGAGGACGTCTATCAGGCCAAGCGCCTGATGGAAGAAGCCGGCATCGACCCCGAGAAGCGCAAGTGGGGTGTGATGATCGAGACGCCAGCCTCCGCGCTTGCAGTCGAGGAGATGGCGGACGCGGGCATCGACTTCGCCTCCTTCGGCACGAACGACCTCACGCAGTACACGCTCGCCGTGGATCGGAACAACGAGCACGTCGCAGACCGGTTCGACGAACTGCACCCCTCCGTGCTGCGACTGATCGGTGACGTGATCGAGACCTGCCGCGAGCACGACGTGAACACGAGCATCTGCGGCCAGGCCGGCTCGAAGCCCGAGATGGCGCAGTTCCTCGTCAACGAAGGCATTAGCTCGATTTCGGCGAACATCGACGCCGTCCGCGACGTCCAGCACGAGGTCAAGCGCGTCGAACAGAAGCTCTTGCTCGATTCGGTTCGCTAACAGCGCTCCGTCCGGTCACGTCTTCGGCTCCGGTCAGGGCTCCTTTCACGCCGAGAGTCGGTAAACGCAACGACTAAACGCCGGACGACCCACCGACGAGATATGCAACGCGAGCCCCAAGCGTTCGACCGGGTGCTCTCCTCGATGTGTACGACACCCCATCCGGTCGCGCGCGAGGCGGCCGAACGATTTCTCGCGACGAACCCCGGCGATCCGGGAACCTACCCCACGATTTCGGCCCTGGAGGACGAGGCCATCGAACTGCTGGGCGAGGTCGCCGGTCTCGATGACCCCGCCGGCTACGTCGCGAGCGGCGGCACGGAGGCGAATATTCAGGCCGTTCGGATCGCCCGCGAGCGCGCCAGAACGACGGCTACGGGAGGCGAGATGTCCGGGACACCCGAGACACCCGAGACGCCGACCGTCGTCATGCCCGAATCGGGCCACTTCAGCTTCCAGAAGGCGGCGAACGTGCTCGGCGTCGACCTTGAACTGGTCCCCACCGACGACGACCACCGCGTCGATCTCGAGGCCGTCCGCGCCTGCGTCGACGAAACCACGGCGATGGTCGTCGGCGTCGCCGGCACGACCGAGTACGGTCGCGTCGATCCGATTCCCGAACTCGGCGAGATTGCACAGTCCGTCGACGCACTGCTCCACGTCGACGCCGCCTGGGGCGGGTTCGTCCTGCCCTTTACCGACCACGCATGGCAGTTCGACCACGCACCCGTCGACACGATGGCGATCGACCCCCACAAGATGGGCCAGGCCGCGGTCCCCGCTGGCGGTTTGTTGGTCCGCGACGAGACGCTGCTCGACGAACTCGCCGTCGACACGCCGTATCTCGAGTCCACCTCGCAGGCGACGCTCACCGGCACCCGTTCGGGTGCCGGCGTCGCCAGCGCCGTCGCCGCGATGACCGAACTCTGGCCCGACGGCTACCGCGAGCAGTACGAGCGCTCGCAGGCCAACGCCGAGTGGCTCGCGGCCGAACTGGCAGCCCTGGGGTACGACGTCGTCGATCCCGAACTCCCGCTCGTCGCAGCCGACCTGCCACAGGCCACGTTCGAGGCGCTTCGCGAGGCCGGCTGGCGAATTTCCAGCACCGGCAGCGGCGAACTCCGGGTCGTCTGCATGCCCCACGTGACGCGAGCGCAACTCGAGTCGTTCGTCGCTGAGATCGATGCACTCGAGTCCGAGTCGGAGACACCAGCCGCGACGACGTGATGCTGGTTTCGATACTCGTTTATCATCGCCGCCGCGAGAGGTGTGTATGGCGCTCGATCGGATCGATGGCGTTGCGCTCGTCGGCTTCGCACTGTTGGCCGTCGCCTCGTTGACGCTGTCATTCGAGCAAATCGCGGTTGCAGCCGCCTTCGGCGGGTTCGTTCTCTCGCTGTCGGTCTGGCGGCTCTATGGCGGGCGGCCCTGGGAAGCGCTCGGCTGGCTCGCCTGGGTCGGTGCCGCCGTCGCGCTCGTCGTCGATTTCGATCTGCTGACGTTTCTCGTCACCTTCGGTGGGTTCGGGCTGATGGGTGCTGGATTGCTGCTCGGGAGCCGGTTGGATCTCTTTCCGGCGATCTGGGACGCGGAGCCGGCTGCCGGGTCTGACGACGGCACTGCTACCGATGGCGACGACGGATGACCTGGGGCCGTGTCGGTGAGGAGTACTCGAGTACCAACAGTTATGGACGCGGACCGTCTAGGATTGGATACAGATGACGACGTGCGCTCTCGTTCCCGTCTGTTCTCGCCCAATGCGAATGTAGCGACAGCGCCGTCACCGAGTAGAGCATCACGACCGCATCCGGTCATACGGGTTCCTCGTGGCGCGAAACTCGGTTCGATCGATTGGACCACTGCTCTGCTCACGGGGCACTGGTCACCGTTTACCGCTTCCCGCTTTCCGGTTACTGCTCACCGCCGACTGACGAGCAGACTCGTGAGCGAGACCACTGGCGAAGCGAGCAGACCGAACCCAAACCCAATCCCAAACCGGCGGGTTTTACGCCCGCCACCGACAGAACACGCATATGAGCACGGATTCAACAACAACTGACGACGCATTTCCGACGGATCGTCCCGCCGTCGTGACCTGCGGGTTGCCCTACGCCAACGGCGACCTGCACATCGGTCACCTGCGGGGGTATATCGGCGCAGACGCATTCTCGCGCGCACTCGAGACGCTCGGCCAGGAGACGGCCTACGTCTCCGGCTCGGACATGCACGGCACGCCGGTCGCCGTCAACGCCGAGGAGGAGGGCGTCTCGCCCGAGGAGTTTGCCATGGAGTGGCACGAACAGTACGAGGAGACGTTCCCGAAGTTCAACGTCGACTTCGACAACTACGGCCACACCCACGACGAGACGAACACCGAACTGACCCAGGAGATCGTCCGCACGCTGGACGACGAGGGGTACATCTACGAGAAAGAGATTCAGGTCGCCTACGACCCCGACGCAGATCAGTATCTGCCCGACCGCTACGTCGAGGGAACCTGTCCCTACTGCGGCGCGAAGGCCCGCGGCGACGAGTGTGACGAGGGCTGCCAGCGCCACCTGGAACCGGGCGAGGTCGAGGACCCAACGAGTACGATCACCGGCAACGCAGCGGAGTACCGCGACCGAACGCACAAGTTCTTCGAGGTCTCCGAGTTCGCCGACTTCCTCACCGAGTTCCTGGACGGACTCGAGGGTACCTCGAACGCGCGCAACCAGCCCCGGCAGTGGATCGAAGAGGGGCTGCAGGACTGGTGTCTCACCCGCGACATGGAGTGGGGGATCGACTATCCAAACGGAGATAGCGAGACCACGGAAGACATCGTCCTCTACGTTTGGGTCGACGCCCCCGTCGAGTACATCGCCTCGACCAAGCAGTACGCAGACCGCGTCGGCACCGACGAGTACGACTGGGAGCGCGTCTGGAAAGAGGACGGTGACATCGTCCACGTCATCGGCCGCGACATCATCCAGCACCACACCATCTTCTGGCCCGCGATGCTCGAGGGCGCAGGCTACAACAAGCCCCGCGCAGTCGCCGCAACGGGCTTCATCACGATCAACGGCAAGGGCCTCTCTACCAGCCGGAATCGTGCAATTTGGGCGAAGGAGTACTTAGCGGAGGGCTTCCACCCCGACCTGCTGCGGTACTACCTGACCACGACGGGCGGTCTCCAGCAGGACGTCGACTTCTCCTGGGACGCCTTCCAGGAGAAGGTCAACGGCGAGTTAGTGGGAACGGTCGGCAACTTCTGGTACCGATCGCTGCTGTTCGCCTACCGCAACTACGAGGGCACGCCAGAGGCAGACGTCTCCGAAGAAGTCACAGAGCGTATCGAGGGTGCCATTGGCCAAACCCGCGAGGCCGTCAACGACTACTCGCTGCGCGGCATCGGCCAGGCCGCAACGCAGCTCGCCCAGTTCGGCAACGAGTACATCCAGCGCAACGAGCCCTGGAAGCTCACCGACGACGACCCCGAGCAGGCCGCACAGGTCATCCGCGACTGCGTCCAGATCGCCAAGGCCGTCGGCGTCCTTCTCGACCCCATCGCCCCCGACAAAGCCCAGGCGCTCTGGGAGCAGTTAGGCGAAGACGGCGACGTTGCAGACGCCCATCTCGAGGACGCACTCGAGTCCCCGCCGCGAAACTTCGACGAGCCGGGTGAGCTCTTCGAAAAGATCGAAGACGATCGCGTGGCGGAGCTGAACGAGAAGTTGGAGGAGCGAGTTGCGGCGGCCGGCGATGATGACGAGAGCGACGCAGACGAGGAAACCGAAAGCGACGACACCGCGTCGGACGAATCGGCTGCTATGGCAGACGAAGATGAAGACGAAGACGCAGCCACCGGCGACCTCGAGCCGCTCCTCGAGGAGCGTATCGGCTTCGAAGACTTCCAGGAACTCGACATCCGCGTCGGTCGCATCGAGTCGGCCGAGGGGATCGAGGGTGCAGACGACCTCGCGAAGCTCGAGGTCGACATCGGCTTCGAGACGCGACAGGTCGTCGCAGGCATCAAGCAACTGCACGACCTCGACGAACTGCCGGGCGAGAAGTGCATCCTGCTCGCAAACATGGAGCCCGCGGAGCTGTTCGGCGTCGAATCGAACGGCATGATCCTCGCGGCGGGCGACGAAGCGGATCTGCTGACGACTCACGACGACGCTGTCGTGGGTGAGAAGGTGCAGTAACTCGTCTCGGGACGGCCGATTCCGATGGAAACGCTGTTTTTACGTTTTACTTGCGAGGTTCGTTTCTGACGACCCGGAACAGGCGGTGGACTACAACGGAATCGCGAGCAGGTTCCAGTACCCCAACAGCAGGCAGAAGACAGCCGTTGCGAGCACGACGAGCGTGTAGTGAACCCGCGAGCGCAACGTCCACCACGAGAGCCGCCAGGACTGGACGGCATACCCTGCCGCGACGACCGTTCCGAGCGCGCCGACCAGCGGTAACACGGCGAGCAGCTGGAAGCTCGTCGGCGGGCTACTGAGTAGTGTGTACGGCTGCAACAGGTAGAGCACGACAGTGCCGGCGAGGAAACCAAACAGCGCCCCAATCGAGCTGCCGGCGACCCAGCGCGCCCAGCCTGCGTTGTGAAGCGGTGTTGATGACTGCGAGGACTGGGTCTGGGACTGTGTCCGTGTCTGCGGCTGGGACACCGACTTCGATCGTGACTCCTCGGCTACGGACGCACTCGAGTCCCCGTCTGACTCAGGACTGGCGCTGTCCGAACCCGCAGTACTCGAAGCCGCCGAGTCGTCGATCTGCTGCGTCTCAGACGGCGATTCCGCGTCAGTCACACCACTCGGTGCTGACGCAGCGGAATCGGTGCCGGCCTCGCCAGTAGTTGCGTCGGAAAGCTCGTTCTCACTCCCGCTATCGCCGCCACCGCCGCTCCCACCGCAGTCACCGCGGAACCGCCGCCAGCCACGAGCTAGCGGCCAACCGACGGCCCCCGAGAGCATTCCCAGCATCGTCGCGCCGGCGACTCCGCCGTGCAGCGAGAGCGACTCGTGCCACGACTGGCGTTCGAACGCCTGGAAATCGAGGAAGAGATATCGAACGTCACCATCTCGCTCGCCGAAGGCAAGCCGCGTATCGCCCTCGACCGCCTCGAAGCGGAGCGGCTCGACCTCTACCCAGCGGTCGGGACCCCCACCGAAATCCGTGACGAGAAAGCCGTCGTCGTCGACGCGGACATCGGCACTGGCCGCTTGCACCGTCGACGGCAGCTTTCCCATCGTCGTCTCGACGACCCGAACGCTGCGGAAGGTGCCCTCGAGTTCGCCGGCGCGAGTGGGTGGGCCGTCGGGCTCGTCTGGCGTCGGCTCGTCTTCCTCGTCGGCTTCGGGCAGAAATTCAGCAGCGAACGCTTCGCGGAACTCGCCGCTTGCAACCGCCCCGCTGTCGGTGTTGTACGTAACGAAGACGCCGAGATTGGCCGCGGGAACCAGCCAGAGATCGCTGTAGAACGAACCCGGGATGTGGCCGTTGTGCTCGAGCGTCCGGTGTGCCTGCGGACCGACGGTGCCTTCGATGAACCCGAAGGTGAAGCCGTCGAGCGCGTCGTGGTGGGTGAACCACTGCTCCTGGAGCTGGGACATGGCATCGGACTCGAGTACCCGACTATCGTCGGTGCCAAGCGAGCCGTCCCCAAGCTGTGCGCGCATGAACTGCGCCATGTCGGTCGCCGACGCGGTCATCGAGCCAGCGGGGGCGAACTCGACGAGCAGCCCGGGCGCTTCCTGGGGCGATCCAAGGAGTGCGCTGTACCCCGTGGCGACGTTCTCGCTCACCGCTTCGTCCGGGAACGGTTGTGCGAACGACGACTGCGTCATCGACAGCGGGTCGAAGACGTTCTCCTGAGCGTACTGTCCGAAGGGTGTGCCGGCGATATCGGCCACGACCTGGGCGGCGAGTGCGGTGCCGTAGTTCGAGTAGGCGATCACCTCGCCGGGTGGCCGGACGCGGGCCGGCTGTTCGTCCGAGAGCACTGTCGGCAAGTCCCGTACGTCGTCGGGGTCGGTGACCCACGTTCCCTGAAACCGCTCTTCGAAGCCGGCGGTATGCGTCGCGAGGTGGGCCATCGTGATCGGTTCGGCGTGTGTTTCAGAAATCGAGACGGAATCGAGATATGTCGTCACGTCCTCGTATGGATCAAGCTGCCCGTCCTCGATCAGTTGCATCGCGGCCGTCCAGACGATCGGTTTCGAAACCGACCCAACTCGAAAGCGTGTTTCGGCGGCGTCGACGGGCTCATCCGTGTCGTCGTCTGCCACGCCGTATCCTTTCGTGAGGATGGCCTCGTCCTCGTGGACGACGGCGACGGACGCGCCGACGATATCGTGTTCGTCGAGGGCCGTGTCCAGTGCGTCGTCGACGAACGACTCGACGGCGTCGGGATCCAGCTCTAGGTCGAGTTCGGCCTCGTCTTGCTGTGCGTGCAGTGTGGCGGTGGTCGGTTCGCTTCGTCCGGTTCCGTTGTGCACCGAGCGTTCACCCAGCTCAGACAGTTCGGATGGCGATACGTCAGCACCGGCAAGATCCGTGAGCGGCCCGGCGAGCGATGCCGTTCCGAGAAGCGCCGAGCCGGCGAGAAGCTGCCGGCGGGAGGGGTCAGTCGACATTACAGGTAGGTGTCGATTCAAACGGGTACAACATATGTATTTGGAGTAATATTTTACTCCTGTTCGGCGAGTCGATGACGAGAGAGATAGACAACAGAGGGGTGATGGACAGATGTCGAGCAGACGGCTAGACAACGGGCAGATACCAGACAGACGAATAGGAACCGACAGACGACTTCAGTAGGAGAATGACAGGATCGAACACGACACCCGACGAAGCGACGTCAGAACGGCCCGCCGACCCGTTCAAACCGCTCGGCAACGAGACCCGACTCGAGATCCTCCGCGTGCTCTACGACCATTTGCAGTCGGCGTCACGAGAGGCGACGCTCTCGTACTCGACGCTCCGATCGGAAGTCGGTGTCGCGGATAAGGGTAACTTCAACTACCACCTGCGACAGCTTGACGGACTGTTCGTCGAGCGCGGGGACAAGACCGAGACCACCACCGACACACATTCCAGTTCCAACAGTGATTCACGCACCAGTACGGATTCCAGTCTCGACGGCTACCGGCTCACGTTCGCCGGCTTCGAAATCGCCAAAGTGATCGATGTCGACGCCTGGCGATCACACGAACCGTGTGGTCCTGTCGTACTCGAGGACCCGAGAGAGAACCCTGTCGAAACCAGTACGAACGAGACCGACGACGAGCCGACAGCACAGGACCCACTGACGGCAACCTACGAGGATAGCGTTGTCGAGATTCGGCGTGGCGACGACCTTCTGTATGCCCATGCCGTCCGACCCACCGGCGCAGCGGCGCGAGGAATGGCAGTCGACGAACTGCTCGACACCGCCTCGACGCTGTGGCGTCACACCGTCGAACAGCTCCTCGAAAACATCTGTCCCTACTGCCACGCGCCCATCGAGCGGACACTCGAGTACACCCCGGACCGGCGCTGGGAGCACACGTTCAGTGCGAACTGTGACGAGTGTGGATCCCTCGGCGGGTCACACGTCGGTATTGTCGCGATCACCCATCCGGAAGCGATTGCGTTCTGCTGGGACCACGGACTGGATCTCACGAGCACTCGTGTCTGGAGTCTTCCGTTCGTCGACGACGACGCGGTAACGGTTCTGAGTGACGAGCCGCGTCGCGTGCGTCTCGACATCGAGTTCGAAACGGTTCGACTCGAACTGGTCGTCAACGACGACGTTCGGATCGTCGACACCGAGCGGGTGTGTCGAGGCGAGTCGTAGCGCTCCAGCCGTCACACTTCGTCGACGAGTTGCGAGAAATTGTCGGTGTCCAGGAGTTCCATCGTCTGTGCTCGGAGACCGTGGCGACGCAGCGTGAGCGCCGATTTGAACGCCGCCTCGCGGTCGCCGGCTTCGAACACGGCGAGAAAGTCGTGCTCGCCGAGGATCGCGTACGACTCCTGGAGCTCGGCGTTGTGCTGCTCGAACTCCGTGTGCACTTCACCCCAGATCGACGCGAGTTCCTGTGCGTTCTGAACGTCCCGGCCCTCGACATCGATCAGTGATGCGTACGTTGGCATGTCTCAGGACGATCCGGACAGACGGAAAACGGTTGTCGTGGCAGACGACGGTCGCAGTAAAGGCAAACTCGGCTCCGAGTAAGTCACCTATCTTTTTGCCCGTGCTCGCGCTAGCGCAAGCCATGAGAAACGCAAAGATCGTCTGTACGCTAGGCCCCGCCTCGAGCGATCAGCGGACGATCCGCGACCTCGCCGACGCCGGGATGTCCGTCGCCCGGCTGAACGCGAGTCACGGCAGCCGCGCGGACCGAGCCGAACTCATCGACCGCGTCCGAACGGTCGACGAGCAACGCGAGAAGCCCGTCGCCGTCATGCTCGACATGCAGGGCCCCGAGATCCGCACCGCTTCGCTTCCCGAAGGCGAAACGGTGACACTCGAGTCCGGCTCCGAAATCGAGTTCGTCGAGGGTGACGAGGTTTCGACCGAACGGGTCGGGCTCTCGCTGCCGATCGACGCCGTCGAAGTTGGGGATCGTATCCTGCTCGACGACGGCCTGATCGAGACGACGGTTCGCGAGCGCGAGGGTGACGTGATTCGCGCACACGTCGACACGGGCGGCGAACTCGGCGGCCGGAAGGGCGTGAACGTCCCCGGCGTCGATCTGGATCTCGATGTCGTTACCGAATCCGACCGGAAGGACCTGGAACTGGCCGCCGAGAAGGAAGTCGACTTCGTCGCCGCGAGTTTCGTCCGCGACGCCGAGGATGTCCTCGAAGTCAGCGAGGTACTCGAGAGCTTCGGTGCGGAGATTCCTATCATCTCGAAGATCGAGCGCGTCGGCGCGGTGGACAACTTGGACGAGATCATCGACGCCTCGGACGGGATCATGGTTGCCCGCGGTGATCTGGGCGTCGAGTGTCCGATGGAAGACGTGCCGATGATTCAGAAACGGATCATTCGGAAGTGTCGTGAGGCTGGTCTGCCGGTTATCACGGCAACGGAGATGCTGGACTCGATGGTTCACGCGCGCCGGCCCACGAGAGCAGAAGCCTCGGACGTGGCAAACGCCGTTCTCGACGGCACGGACGCGGTGATGCTCTCTGCGGAGACCGCCATCGGCGACCACCCTGTCGCCGTCGTCGACGCGATGGACAGCATCGTCCGCGAGGTCGAGAACTCGGCGGAGTACGACGAACTGCTAGAGCAACGTGTTCCCGCGGCCGGCGAGGCCCGAACGGATGCGCTGGCACGGTCTGCTCGCTTCCTCGCACGAGACATCGGTGCTGACGCAGTCGTCGCGGCGACCGAATCCGGCTATACGGCGCTGAAGACGGCGAAGTATCGGCCAGGTGTCCCCGTCGTCGCCTCGACGCCGAGCCATCGCGTCCGGCGGAAACTCGCCCTCTCGTGGGGCGTCACACCGCTGTACGCCGAAGTCTCCGATCAGGGGGCCGACGCCGTCGTCGAGAAAGCGGTACAGGCAGCACTCGAGGCCGGGGTCGCCGAGAGCGGTGACACCGTGGTCGTCCTCTGCGGAATGATGACCGAACTCGAGGGCGCGAACACGACGAACATGCTGAAGGTCCACGTCGCCGCGGAGGCGTTAACGACGGGCCGCGTCGTCGTCGGTGGTCGCGCGACGGGACCGGTCGCACGCGTGCCGGACGGCGACCTCACCGACGTTCCAGAGGGGGCGATCATCGTCCTCCCGTCGGAGTTCGACGAGGAGTTCACGGGCGATCTGCACACGATCGGCGGCATCGTCAACGCTCAGCGGGGGATGACCGGCTATCCCGCACTGGTCGCACGGGAGATGGACGTGCCGATGGTCAGTGGCGCGGATATTCCGGACACCGACACCGGAACGGTTGTGACCGTCGATGCGGAGCGCGGTGTCGTCTACGAGGGCGACATCGGGGACCGACGCGGTCGAGATAATCGACCGAGTCGACACACCCAGTAACTGCGCCGAGACTGTCTGAAACTGAACACTCTCTCAGGCTGCCCGATCACAGGACGGCGGGTTTTTGACGCCGGCCTGTGTACTGCTCTTCATGGTAGACGAGACGTCCGACGACGGCCGTCGTGAGGACGACTGCGGGACGTCGTGGGGGACGGAGTCAGAGCCTAGATCCGACTCTGCGTCTGAACCCGAATCTGAACTCGATAACTCTGAGCCCGAACCACGCGCAGGTCAACCGACAGCATCGGATGAGCGCGCAGAGACGGACCGCATCTCGATCGACCTCTCACGAGGCCCCGACGGCGACACAACCCAGGACCCAACCCACCAGTCCGACAGCGAGGCCGAGACGGACGAAGACGACCCCTACGCTCCCGAGCCCAGTTCGACGCCCATCGAGGCCGGCGATCCGTCACTCGAGAACGCACTCTTCGTCGCACTCGGTGCGCTCATTATGATTCTCGTCCTCGCACGCGTCGTCTCGATCATGGTCTGACCGCCACGAGCAGTCGTGTCGATCTCTCCGCTTCTCAGATTTCTGTGACCTCTTTTGCGCGCTCCAGTCCATTCGTCGCCTCAGTCTTCGTTTGCTCGAGTGGCTCGACAATCTCGCTGGGCAAGTCCATCCGATCCGCAAGCGCCAACAGCGTCTCGAGTTTCGTGATCTCGAGGCGTTCGATCGTCCGGCCGAGTTCGGCCTCGACGAGGTCGCCGAGCGCCGGGTCCTGTACGTCCGCAATGAGGTCTTCGCGCTCGCTCGTGAGGGTATCGAGCACGTCGCTCTCGACGACGCCCGGTTCGGCCTCGACCGCGTCGAACAGCGGTTCGATGCGGTCGATCTGCTCGGTCGTGGTCTCGCTATGTGCCATGTAGAACGACTCGAGTTCCTCGTCGGTCGCGGCCTCGGCCAGTTCTGTCTGGAGGTCCTCGAGTTCGCGCTCGAGGTGGTAGAACTCGCGCAGTCGCTGGATGAACAGGTCTCGTTCGGTTTCGATCATGTTGGTGTGGGCACTGCCGAGCCCCAAAGCGGTTCGGCCGTCGTGTGACGACCGGGTGGCAGGCCGCTGCAGTGCTCAACCAGTCAGAAATATGAATTTACTTATGCGGTACTGTCGATTATCCAAAGCAATCACATGCGACAGCTTGCCGCCCTCCTGTTGGTTGCCCTGCTCGTAATGAGTGCCGGCTGTAGCGCGTTCGACTCATCGCCAAACGGTGACCGCGATCCGCTCACCGCGGAGAGCGACGAACTCGTGCCGGGACTCACCGAGGACGGAATCAACGACACGACCGCCTTCGCAAACGCTCACTACGACGCACTCGAGTACAACGAATTCGAACGGACGGAACAGCAAGTGAGACACAACGAGTCGGGCGAGGTCATTCGCACGACGAACACGACACAGACGGTTACTGAGGATGCGGCTAGCTACGTGTTACAGGTCGATCCGGACTCGCTTGCAGACCCTGAGCCGGATACGGAGATGACGCGCGAAACGTGGCGGGAAGACGGGGATCAGATGAGTATTACCCGCGTCACCGATGCTGCGGGTACTATTGAATTCCACGGGCAGAACATGGGGATGGAGTCTACAAGTCTGCCGGTATCGGTGTACGAACTCAGTGAACTCGAGCACACGGTCAGCATCGACGAGTCTGACAGTGGTGCTGAACGGTACCGAATCGAAGGTGCGGGAAACACCACCCAACACAGTGACCAGTACGTCGAGTTCGACCTCCTGGTCGACTCGTCGGGTCTCATTCAAACCTACGAGATTTCCCAGACGATGTCGGTCGACAGCGAAGAACAAACCTGGGAGTCCGTCGGCGAGTTCACCCGCGACGACGACCTCGAACTTGAGGAACCCGACTGGGTCGAGGACGGCTGGGAGGAACTCGAGTCCCAGTCGGCTGAGGACTGATCAACCGGCGATGATGAGCAGCGCCAGCAAGACGCGAAGAAGGCGACCCAGATCAGCAGCGAGACGTTCGTGTACGACCACGATTCGGGTTCGAATTGCTGGCCGCTCTCGACGCTGTCTTTGGAACGACCTGTTTGAGATCCAGTAGTCAGCCCACAGTAGCCTACAGCTACATACGATCACGACGAAATAGCGCAAGTGATCAATGTACGTCGATCTCACCCACCCGATCGAGACCGGAATGCCGGTGTTCCCCGACGATCCGACAGTTGAGCAGCGCGACGCGGCGTCGATTGAGGACGACGGCTACCGTGTTACCGATCTCCACTGTGGCAGTCACACCGGAACGCACATCGACGCGCCGAGTCACACTGAACCCGACGGTGCCGTCCTCGACTCGATGCCGATTGAGCGCTTCGTCTTCGATGCTCGAGTCGTCGACTGCACGGGCAGGGACCCGCGAGAGGCGATCACTGCGGGTGATCTGCCTGAAAGCGACAGCGAGACGAACTGCGACCTCTTGCTCTGTCGAACCGACTGGGACGAGTACTGGGGAACCGACCGCTACTTCGATCACCCGTATCTGACACCGGACGCCGCCGACCACTGCCGCGAGGCCGGCTGGAACGTTGGGCTCGACACACTCAATCCCGATCCGACGCCAACCGAGAACACAGCGGAGTCAGAACCTGCTGGCTTTCAGGCCCATCACACGCTACTCGGAACCGACATGCTCATCATCGAGAACCTGACGAACCTCGAGCAGCTTCCGACCGGTCAGCCCATCACGCTCTATGCCTTCCCGCTCGCACTCGCCGAGGCCGACGGCGCACCGATCCGGGCAGTTGCAGAAGTCGCATCGACCGCTGACTGACCCAGGCTGGCCGAGGAGCTACTCGAGTGCCGCGTCGGTCACGCGAATTGTTCCCCGCGTTCCCTCACTGTCCCACGCCGTCTCGTACTCGAGTGCAATCTGCTGGTCCATGTGCGGGCCGTCGACCACGAGCGTTTCGAACTCGCCGCCCTCGCCGAGGATGTGAACGCCGTACTCCTCGTTGAGCGTCTCGAGTTCGGCCAGCGCGTTCTGGTCGAGCGTGCGGCCGAGCCAGGACTCGTCGAGTCCGTAGGCAGCCGTCTGGATGATTTTGATTTCGAAGCCGGCGTCGAGCATGTCGTCCGCCAGCGTTCGAGGCTCTTCCTGCCAGAGTGGCGCGAAGAGATCACAGCCGAGACGGTCGCACATCGCTTCGATTCGGTTCGTCTGGAACTCGCTCTCGACGGCACCGGCGGTGACGCCAGCGATGCCGCCGTCGAGGTCGCCGTCGAGTTCGCGAAGGGCGGCCTCGAGTGGCTCCAGTTCGGTATCGCCCTGTTCGCCGGCGTCCGTCGCGCTGTTTGCCTCGAAGTCGTCGGGATCGACGTTGACGAGTTCGATACCGGTGCTCTCGGCTGCGAGCGTGGCGAGGTCGGTTGCCGGAACGTGGTACATGTAGGAGTCCTCGGAGGGGTGAACGGTGACGAGTCGCTGGACATCGAGGCCGGTTTCGAGGGCCTGATACAGCGCCCACGACGAGTCCTTACCCCCCGAGAAGAGGCTCACCCATGCACCCGCGCTGTCTGCATCGCTCATGGGGAACGGTTGTAGTGGGAGAGTAAATGGGTACCGAGTCTCGAATCTCGAATCGCGAGTCTCAAATCACGAGTCTCAAATTTCACGTCTCGTGTCGTGACTCCCATCTCTCAACGCGCAGCTCTTGGCTCTTCACTCCCAGCTCTTGCCTTTCAGTTCTCAGCTTTCAACACTTAACACTCAACACTCAACACTCAAACTCGACTCTCGGACTCGTCGTACTCGAGTAGACAGGAGTTGCCGAGTGGTCAGGCGGTGTTGTGGGGTGTCGCTGTCGGGGTCGGGGTCGCTGCGGTCGGTGTCGTTAATCAGGGCTGTCGTCGGTGTCGCTATTGGTGTCGGTGTTGGTGCCAGTATCCGTATCGCCGTCAGTGTCGGCCCCAGTCTCGTTGCTGGTGTCGTCGGAATCACTGTCAGTATCGGTGCCGGGGATGGTGTCGGCTTCGGTAACGCCGTCACGATGCTGCTCTCTAGTGTGCTCACGATCGGTGGTCTGGTGTGAGTTCTGAGCGTGTTCGCGTTCACGTTCGTGTTGGTGTTCCTCGTGATCCTGTCCCTGCTCGTTCACGGTCTCTGGTTGGGTATCGTGGGCTGTGTGTGCATCGTCGTCCGACGTGACGACCTCGACGTTTGCAGGCGTTGGCGTCGACAGTGGCCCGGACGAGCCTGGACCGCCATCCGTGAGCTCGGAGGGCGAACTAGTGTCGGCGGTGCCGCCAGCACTGGGTGCGTCTCCTGTCGTCCCGTCCGGATTGGTGCGGTCAGCAGAACTGCTCATCGCACTCGCGATCCATGCACCGAGGAGGCTAATCAGAATCGCGCTCACGACGAAGATAGCGAGTCGCTCGCCCGCCGTCAGCGAGAATCCCTCGACGGTCAGCGGCCCGATCGCTGCCGGCGGGACTGCCAGCGGCTCGATCAGTTGCTGTTGTTCGAGGAAGTACGCCGTGAATCCACGGACGACGAGGCTGACCGCGACCACGATGAACGGCAGGTTCAGGTAGGAGCTTCGTATCGGGTCCTCGCCGATCACTTCGTCGAGGAGGCGACCGGCGCTGGCGGTGAGCGCGGCCATGGCTAACCAGGGGACGCTGTCGAAGGCAAACTGCACGACCGGGATCCCGACACCTGCGGGATCGTCGAGATTCGAAACGCCGAGTGCGCCGAAGAAGAGGCCGACGAGCGTTAAGCCGGCTGCGACGACGTAGGTGACGACCGACACCTGTCCGGAGTACAGCGATTCGCGGACCTGGTGGCCGAAACCGGTCATGATCTCGTCGATGTTGAACCCCTTGTACAGCAAGAAGAGACCAATGACAGTCGTGATCGCTGCTGCTCCCTCCGCCGGACTTGTTACAGTGGCAAGCATCGGGAAGACGAGCAGTGTGAGACCGACGGGGATGAGAATCGTCTGTCGAAGCTCCTCGTCCGCGAGGAACTGCTTTAACAGGTAGTACGTCGATTCGATGTCTCGCGCCTGCCGGACGACGACCCGGTCGACCGAGTCGACCTGTACGCGGCTCTCGACGATCGGAACTAGCCGCTCGTCCTCTGCACTGTCGATCACGACGACCGCGGAGTCAGGGCTATAGTCGGCAATGAGTTCGTCAAGCTGACGGGCGACGGCCCGGTCCGCTGAGACCATCGACTCACGGTCACCCGAGACGACCGCGACGACCGTTTCTTCGTCCTCGTCGCGGAGGCTCTGAGCGACACGGAGCGTCTCGAGGAGCGTATTCACTCCCGAGTCCTCCGGGTCCGCGAGTCCGATATCGGTGACCAGCGCCCGGACGGCCTCCCACCCGACGATCGGCGATCGGAGCCCCGTCTTCCGACCGACGTCGTCGGTCCGATCCAGACAGACGACCAGCGTTGTCACGGTTGCTGTTGCATTCCGTACGACGATAAAACCACTTACTCGAAGCGCATCTCGGCACCGAGTTGTGCCGGCGACGCGGTGATCCGAACACACCTGTCCTGTTGTCCTGCTGCCTTCCCGTCCTCCCATCCTCCCATCCTCCCGTCCGACCGAACCCACTCAGTTACGCAACCGCAGCCGGAACTCGCGGTCCGCTCCGATACCAGCAATGCCAGCACCGAACGAATAGGCCACTTGCTGAGCACCCGTCCCGAGGCGAGCCATCAACGGCCGCTCCGGTTCGAACTCTTCGATCACGACCTCGTCCGTTTCGAGTTGGTCCGTCAGCTCGTCCTCCAGATCCCGTCGCGTGCCGAGTTCGTCGACCAGTCCCAGTTCGTGAGCCTGCTCGCCGAGGTAGATGCGGGCTTCGGTGTCGCGAACGAACTCGGGGTCCATATCGCGACCGTCGCTGACCCGGTCGACGAACGTCTCGTAGTAGTCGTCGATCAGCCCCTGGAGATACGCACGCTCGTCCTCTTCGAGTTCCTTCAGCGGCGTGCCGGCGTCCTTGAACTCGCCGGCGGCGAAGCGCTCGTAGGAGAGGCCGACCTTCTCGGCGAGGTCGCTGGCGTTGACGCGCGAGCCGATGACGCCGATGGAGCCGACGATGGAGCCGTCGCGGGCCCAGAGTGCGTCACAGCCGCTTGCGATCCAGTAGCCGCCGCTCGCACAGACGTCGGTGGTATAGGCCACCGTCGGCCCGTCGAAGCGCTCGGCGGCGAGTCGAATATCGTCGCTCGGGACGACCTCGCCGCCGGGTGTGTTCAGCTTCACGAGCAGCGCGTCGACGTTCTCGTCCTCGTCGGCGCGGTCGATCTGGTCGACAACGTCGTCGGCTGGCGTCGACTGCGGGCGCGAGGGCAGCGGGCCGCCACCACCGCCGTCACGGGTGATCGGTCCCTCGACGGCGACCTCGGCGACGTTGTAGCTCGCGAACATCGAACTCGCGATGCCGCTGATTACCCTGATTCCGAGCACGATCACGGCGAGTGCGATGACGAGGCCGAACAGGTCTGTCAACGAGTCGGGGTACAGGACGAACACGCCGAAACTCACGATAGCTACCGCGACAATTCCGAGCATGACCGCGGCGAGCTGTCCGATCTCTCGCGTCTCAACCATCGCAGACACCTCTGTTCATGTCGGTATCTCTGAGTGCTGTCCTGTTAACCGTTGTCGTCGCGTCTGCGGTTCAGGTAGCCAGTATCCAGTAACCGGTACCCAGTACCCCGCGTTCACCCACCAACTGCCTGCAGGTCGTCCGCTCACGAACCGTTCCAGCTGTTCTACATGTGAGGTGAAGTACCCCGCGCACGGTGGCGCGGGGCGTCCATGTTTAGTCCTGCACTGCTGACGCAACGGACTTTAATTCCTCTCGCGCTCCCATCCCTGGTTGCGCCGACGTCCCGTGTCGGTCAATACCCGAACACAAATCGTGTCCGTGAGAGTCGGGGCCTCCACCAGCCCCCGATGCCGCCCGTCTCACCGTCCGAACGTGTGGAAGGGTTTCGAGAGACGGCACATTTCCATACTGTTCGTCTAACCAATTCTGCACAACGCATACCGCAGCCTTCCGATCAGCGTGGTCTTGGAACCCACACCGTTTGCATTTGAATCGCTTCTTATGTCGATTCGCTCGGTCTGTGTGCTGGCACTCCGTCCGTGGGCATCGCTGACTCGTGTATTCGGGGTCAACCACATCTGAAGGAATCCCTTCCCACGCAACTTTGTACGATACCATCTCTTGGAGAGTTGCGAACGGCAGTGAGTGTAGCCGACGGTTCATTCGCGTTCCGTAGTCGATGGACTCTCGCATGTCTTTGAGGTCTTCAAAGACGATCACCGGGTCAGTAAATTGCGAGATCCATTCAGCTACTTCCCGCGATACTTTGTGCAGGCGATCGTGAACGTAGTCGCGTTCTTCAGTCTTCACGACCGTTTCAAACGCAGTCTGGCCGGCTTTCTGCATCCGCTTGCGTTTGGTGAAAAACTCGTGGCGCTGCTCTTTCACAGATGGATACTCGAACACCACAGAGTCTTTCACTGCACCGCTCCGACTCATCGCTGCGAGGGCGATGCAGTCCTCGTTCACATCCAAACCAACAATTGTGTCTGTATTGTGTTTGCTGGCGACTCTGTGAGTTTCGTGTGTGACTGTGACGTGGAGTCGCCACTCGTTGTGCTTGTGTACGACTTCAGCGGTTCCAACCCGCCACTCTTTGTCGTTGAATGCAGTTTGGAGTCGGTCGAAGTGGTCAGGACTCCCTCGAAGGTCGCCTTTGACGTGGGTGCCTCTTGTGGCAGTGATACGGAATCGAACAGTCCCATCCTCTTCAGGGAACAGGCGGTAGCCTTCTCCGTGGTTCATCACCATCGGGTACGACTCGTCGATGTATGGGTGGGGTCGCCCCCATCCATCATCTTTGTTGTCGTGATACGTTTCGATTTCACCGAGTGCCTTATCAACGATGAGTTGGGTGGTGTTGTTGACATGGTCGGCGTTATCCACGACGACCGATTTGATCTCGTTCCAATCCCAACCTTGGCGGTCGAGGCGGTTGGTTTCGTTGCGGATGCGGCGGGCCTCAAGACAGCCGGTTTGCAGATCGTCTCCACTCCCCGTGTGGATGTCTAGTCCGAACGACAGTGATTGGGTGAGTTTGGACGACTGCACTGGATTCTAGTATGGTTTGAAACTTGTTAAAAGTTCGTATTGTGACACGCTTCACCCACGGGCACGGTGGCCCGTGGTACTCGCGCTGCTATTCTTTATCGTCTCCACTCCCCGTGTGGATGTCTAGTCCGAACGACAGTGATTGGGTGAGTTTGGACGACTGCACTGAATTCTAGTATGGTTTGAAACTTGTTAAAAGTTCGTATTGTGACACGCTTCACCCACGGGCACGGTGGCCCGTGGTACTCGCGCTGCTATTCTTTATAGATTTGGGCGGAAGGGACGCAGTTCAGTCTGTAATCGCTGTTGCTGGGAAGTTGCAAAGAGAGACCCAGACAACAAATTCCGACAGCAACTGCTTGCTCGCTGTTCTCCGTCACCACTTCGTTCGTCCAACTGGCCTATACGTCACCAGCGAGAGAAACACGCTCAACAGTACCGTCGAGCGTGGGACGAATCGAGCCCAGACGACGCGCTTAGAGCAGTCCCGTCTTCTGGAGCTTCATCAGGTCCTCGGTGTCGAGGGTCTCGCCCTCCTTGAACTTCTGATAAATCTCCTCGGCCTCTTCTTTGGCCTCCTCTTTCTTCTTGTCGCGCTCGGACTTGCGCTCTTGCTCTTCTTCCTTGTCGAGCTCGCGCAGGCGCTTCTGGACGCGGACGAAGTCCTCGTGATGCTGGTCGGCCGCCTCCTGAGCCTCGACGAACTTCTCGTGCATCTCGTCAGCCTCATCACGGATGTCGTCGGCTTCGCGGTAGGCCTCGATCATCTGGTTGTGATGTTCCTGGGCCTTGTCCGCAAGCTCCGTCACCTTCTGGTGGTGCTGGGATGCCTCGGAGCGAACCTCCTCAGCTTCCTCGACGAGCCCTTCGAGATCCTCGTTCTGCTCGAGCTTTCCCTTGCGCTCTTCGTACTCCTCGCGCTTGGACTCGATCTTCTCGATGAGTTCCTGCTCTTCCTCACTCGAGAGGACCTCGGTCTGCTGCTTGAACTCGAGTTGCTCGATTTCCTCCTCGAGTTCCTCGAGGTCCTTGCCCTCGTCGAGCTCCATGTCGGATTTGAGCTTGTCGACCTTGTCGAAGAGCTCGTTGGCGTCGGCGTTGAGTTCGTTACGCTTGTCCTTGTGTTCCTGGACCTGCTCGTTGAGCTCGTCGCGCTGTTCGCGGTGCTCCTGGGCTTCGTCGACCTTCTCGCGCGTCTTTGCGTTCAGGTCGTCGCGCTTGGAGGCGCGGTCGGAAGCCATCTGGTTCAGCTCGTTTCGCCGGTCTCGAAGCTGGCCGGCCATCTTGATGAGCTGTCCTTTGGAGTTGTTTTCGAGGTCGTCGTCTGTCAGTTCGATGTTTTTCGATTCGTCTACCATGTGTTATTCAAACCTCTGTGCCATACCCGCACCGGTCCGCGAGCGCAATTCGTTCGCGTTCGTTTGCGTATTCGCATGTGTTGCGACCGCCGCGTGTGACCGTTCCTGCGTCTCCGTTCTCATCTGTCTCTGTCTCTACGTCAGGAGTCGGGAGTACGGTCGTGGTCGCGGTTGTCGCAGTGTACAGCGACTGCTCACGATCTGCGAAATCTCGGTGAATAAGATTTCCTGTCATCGATCGTCGAGCGATACGCGCCCCGGTGGCGTTCTGGTACCGGTAACTACTGGAGCCTGTAATTTAAATGTACCGGTCTACAACCCCGTGAAAACCGTTACCAGGGGCCGTGTTCCACCCGCTCGCTCGCACTGGCTGGTCGACCGACGTATAAATATGGTCAGTGCAAACCGATTTTGTCGATCGCGAGTCGACGCAGCCGATCTGCTGGAACGGGTTCCCGGAAACGACAGGGCGGTCGCGGTTGCGCCGGAAACGACGGACCGCAGTCCGTCTCAGAAGAGGTTCTCGAGTCGGTCGTCGGTGAACTGCTCGATATGATCGGTCTTCTCCTCGTCCTGTTCGCGCTGTGCCTCGCGTGCGCGATCCATGAACTGCTCGATGCGCTGTGAGCGCTCTGCGCCGCCGAGGAGGACGAGCGCGCCCAGCCGGTCGCTCTCGAGTGGGAAGTCGCCGCCCCGAACCTCCATGCTCCCGGTTTCGTCCTCGAGCCAGCGGCGAGACTTCTCGACGCCCTTGCGCGGGATTTTCTCCGGGTCGCCGGCGATGACGAGCAGCGCGGAATCTGCCGTCGTCGCATCCGGCAGACTCGTCCCGGTCAGGAGTGCCTGTCGGGAGACGCTCATCGCCGTCCGGACGTTCTCGGCGCTGTCGTCGCTTGCGACCTCGCTCGCATACCCGAGGGTCGCAATGCCGCCGCTTCGCAGCGTGTTGATAACCTCACTCGAGTCCACCACGCTTTCGCCGACGCCCTCGGTTGCTTCGCCGGAGGCGAACAGGAGGCCGACGCGGCGGGCGATCTTCTGGTTGATCGTCTTGAACGCGCCTTCGACACTCTCGCCCTGTTCGTGCCAGGCATCGTTGTCGATGAGGAGGGTCGAATCGGCCTCGCGGGCGAGTGTCTTCAGCGAGCGACCGGCGTTGGCCTGGTAGAGCGCGCCTTCGTTGCGCCCCGGGAGGACACCGAGGGCGTAGACGGGGACGTCGTACACTTGCTGGAGGTGATGGACAAGTACCGGTGCGCCGCCGCTGCCGGTGCCGCCGCCGAGTCCGGCGACGACGAAGATCGCTTCGGCACTCGAGGTCACGCGACCATCCAGGGCACCCAACACCTGCTGAATGTCCGATTGCATGACCTCGGTGCCGAGTTCGTTGTCGCCACCGACCCCGTGGCCGTTGACGCGATCTGCACCGATTAGCTGTGTGTCGACAACATCGAGGGACCGAAGGTCGGGTTTCGCGGAGTTGACCGCCAGCGCGCCACGGACTGCACCAAAGCCCATGTCCGCATCGAATCGAGCGAGTCGTTCCGTGACCTTCCCACCGGCCTGACCGACTCCGATCAGGGCTACTTTCATACCGCTACCGTGTGAGTGCAAGGTGTTGAACGTTCCGGTGTGCGTACCAGTTGCTCGTGACAGTGAGCGACACGAACACACCATTGACTCTCGACACGGATGATAACCCACTTGTGGCCACCCGCTGTCACTCCCGATATGTTCTACGAACAGCGCACGGCCGTCCCCGACTCGCCCGCGGATCTGCGAGCGGAGTATGCCGCCGACTTCGCCAGCGTCGTCGACCAGCACGGCACGGCCGCCGTCGCCGACGAAACCGATCTGGATGCCGAGACACTCGACTCCCTCGACGCCGACACCGTCGCAGACCTTACACTCGAGGAGGCGGCCCAGATTCAGTCCCAGACAGAGGGTGAACCGGACGCCGAGACGATCGTCGAAATCGCGTGCGAGCATCTGTTGCTCGGGATGACGACGGCCGTGCTCGACGTGGACGCAGTCGAGGGCGAACTCGCAATCGATATGGACGCAAAGGAGATTCAGCAGAAGATCGAACGCCGTGCCCCGATGAGTTTCGGAGAGTACGTCCACTTACAGCACGCGATCGTCGACAGCGCGCCGTAAGCGGCTGTGTGCGTTCACTGTTGGTACAAATATCGGCACCTGCATCCGGTTCCGACTCTGACTCCGGCTCCAGTTCTGACTCTGACTCCGGCTCCAGTTCTGACTCTGACTCCGACACCGACTCTGACCTCGCCACCGGCTCCGGTGTCGTTATTGCCTCGCGCACGCGACCTGCAACTATGACTATGCGAGTTGCACTCCTCGGCTGTGGCTACGTCGGCCTCGAGCTCGGCCGCCAGCTCAGCGCCAACGGACACCACCCGATCGGCGTCCGCCGCTCGGACGACGGCATCGCCGCAATCGAAGCCGCCGGTTTCGACGCCGTCCAGGCAGACGTCACCGACCGCGACGACCTCCAGACAGTCCCAGATGTCGACGCCATCGTCTTCGCCGCCAGCAGCGGCGGCCGTGGGGCCGACGCCGCACGAGAAATCTACGTCGACGGCCTTCGAACCGCCATCGAAGCCTTCGGCGAGCGCGACTCACCATCACAGCCCGACCGACTCATATACACCTCCTCCACCGGCGTCCACGGCGACCACGACGGCGACTGGGTCGACGCCGAGACCCCAATCGAACCCACGACGCCCAAGACCGAAGTGCTCGCCGAGGCAGAGCGGATTACACTCGAGTACCCCGCCGAGTTCGGGATGGACGGCACGGTCGCGCGCTACGCTGGCCTCTACGGACCGGACCGGTACCGGCTGCAGCGCTATCTCGAAGGACCGGTGACGGAGGGCTATCTGAACATGGTCCATCGCGACGACGCCGCGGGCGCAGTTCGATACCTACTCGAGGAGGAGCTGGGCCGCGGAGAGGTCGTGCAGGTCGTCGACGACGAACCGGCCGAGAAGTGGGCCTTTGCGGACTGGCTGGCGGACGAGTGTGGACGCGAGCACCCGCCAAAGCAGACGAAAGCGGAGCGACTGGCGGACGACGATCTCTCGGAGCCGGCACAGCGACGGATTCTGACGAGCAAGCGCTGTGCGAACGATCGGTTGCGCGAGCTGGGATACGAGTTGCGCTACCCGACGTTCCGTGAGGGATACCGGGCGGCGATCGAATCGGTCCGTGACGGCGAATCGTAGCGGTCACGTCGACTCGCGCTCTGGGTCGTGATCCCTGTCAACCTGGGTGAACACGTACCAGAACCCGAGCAGGACGGCGAAGAACAGCGCACCGATACCGACACGGAGTCCGATTTCTTCGATGCCGCTCATTTCGGCTTGCACCAGCGCGGCCGCCCAGCCGCCGGTGACGATGGCGAAGCCGGTCGCAACGACGAGCATGATGAGGAGCCGATCTGTGGGAATGTCCATCATGGGCGGTTCGATTCGGACGCGGATAACTGCCAAGCCTGAGTTCGCCACGCAGTCAATCCAGCCCATACTGCGTTCAGTGTCCCATTGACGCGATCCACGCGCGACACCTCGTTGTGACGACGATCGGCGAACCCTCACGATCAGGGGAAATTTCTTGGTTGTTGAATTTGAGTGTCCGGTATGGACGTTCAGCACGCCTCGACGGAGATGGGGGTCGTCGAGGCGGCAACAGAGCGGCCGGTCGCAGCTATCGAAAGCGCTATCGATTCGCTCGAAGCGCTCGATCCGCTGGTCCTCTCGTTGCTCATTCTCGCCATCGCCGGCCTCGGCCTCGGTGGCTGGTGGATCGTTCGCTGGTTTCGCCGCCCGCCCGGCGTTCGACTCCAGCGCGTGCTCGCAGAGTACGACGACGTGACGGTGTTGATGCACCCGAATCCCGACCCGGATGCGATGGCGTGTGCGATGGGGGTCGCCGCTATCGCGGACGATGTAGGGACGGAGACAACACTGCAGTACCCCGGCGAGATCCGCCATCAGGAAAACAGGGCCTTCCGGACCGTACTGGGACTCGAGGTCGATCAGATCGCCTCGGGTTCGGAACTCGCGAGCGACGCCGTTGTGCTGGTCGACCACAACACGGCGCGTGGCTTTACCGGTGCCCAGACGGTCGAGCCAGTCGCCGTCGTGGACCACCACCCCGGCAACGGCACGGGGACGAAGTTCACCGACGTGCGCACGGAGTACGGCGCGGCGTCGACGATCATCGTCGAGTATCTCGAGGAACTCGGGGCCGTCACCGAGGCTGACGAGGAGGACGGACTCACACTCACGGCCGAACTGGCAACCGGACTGCTCTACGGCATCCAGTCCGATACGGACCACCTGACCAACGGCTGCTCACGAGCCGAGTTCGACGCCTGCGCGTACCTCTTCTCGGAGATCGACGAGGACCTCCTGGAGCGAATCGCGAATCCACAGGTCAGCGACGACGTGTTGCAGATCAAGGCGACGGCGATCACCGAGAAGCGAATCGAGGGGCCGTTCGCGATCTGTGATGTCGGGTCGATTTCGAACACCGACGCGATCCCACAGGCTGCGGACGAGTTGATGCACTTAGAGGGTGTCACCGCCGTCGTCGTCTACGGCGAGAACGACGGCACGATTCACCTTTCGGGTCGGTCGCGCGACGACCGCGTCCACATGGGCGAAACGCTGCGCCACGCGGTGAACGACATCCCGATGGCGAACGCCGGCGGTCACGCGCGGATGGGCGGCGGCCAGATCTCGGTGGACCACATGCGGGGGCTCGGTCCCTCCGACGGCGTCGACAAAGCCGAGTTCGAGGAACGACTGTTTGCAGCGCTCTCCGGCGAGCGCTGACCAACGATTCCAGATCAGTCCCGATCAGATTGGGTCAGATCAGGTCAGCCCTGATCAGATCAGTCCCGTATTTCTCCGCCGCTGCGAGATTCGGCTCGATTCTCGAGAAACGTCCGTAACTGATCCGGCGTCGGCGTCGCCGCCGTCTCGACGAAGTGCGCTGCACAGGCGTTTCCCAGTGCGAGCGCGGTCTCCCACGCCCACCCACGAGCGAGGGCACAGGCCAGCGCCCCGCTAAACCGATCACCCGCGCCCGTCGTGTCCGACGGGTCGTCGATCTCGACCATCGGGACCGTGACAGCGTCGTCCGCCGTCGCCGCGTGCGCCGCCTCCGAACCGTGCACGACGACTGCGGTCACGCCGAGTTCGGTCCGTACAGCTGCGAGACGCTCTCGAACTGACTCGCCCGACCCGTCCGCGTCGATACCGAGCACCGCAGCTGTCCGGTCGAACTCCTGTGGGTTGACGTTCAGGACAACCGCGAGCGAATCGACCGCATCAGTTTCTGAGAGCGTCTCAAAAAAGTCCGAGACTGCTCCGTCGTCAGGAATCCCGAGCGCACCGGGATCGACCACGATCGGAAGCGTGGCAGGGGACGACGGTGAAGGAGGGTTCGTCCGTAACCGATCGAACACGTCAGTCTGCCCGCGGACGGACACCCAGTTGACACAGCACAGCGCGTCCGCACCGACGACCCGTTCCCAGTCGATGACCGTATCGAGTGCGTCGATCGACCAGTCGTCGGTCGGCCCCGGTTCCGGAAGGAGTACCTCGCTATCGTCGAACGCGAAGACGTTGATCACGGCCGGCGTCCCCATCGAATACGTCTCGAACTCGAGTGCCTCGAAGATCGGATGATCGAGGTAGCCGACGAGCGTCGCGTCCTCGCCGAGTGCGTGGATCTGCTGGGCCGCGTTCGTCGCCTGTCCGCCCGGCCGGGTATCGACCGGCGTGAGCGGGAACGTTTCTCGGTTGGACTCGAGTTGGCGACCGAGCTCGGCGGGGGTGTCGATGCGCGCGCCGTCGTCGCCGTCGACGGCGTAGCGGCGGTCGATACTGCCGTCGGGGAGCGAGACGATTCGGTTCGAGTCGGACTCGTCGCGGTCGAACTCGGCGAGGCGGTCGCGAAGATGGTCGTAGCTCACGATGGGATCTGCGTCACGCGAACGTCCAACGGTCGGTGACAAAAACGGTGTCCCGGCGATGGCTCGTATGGTCCTCGCGACAGTTCCACTGTGTCGCGACGTGTGTCAGAGTGACGGTGAATAGTGGACGAACACGTCGAGGCGGCGGAGAGTGCGGAGAGTGAACGGAGGCAGTCGTGGTCGCCTTGCTCCGGTGCTCTGCGCTCTTCTTACCGGATCTCTTTCCACTCGGCAGCGCACTCGGGACAGATCCGAACCGTCTTGATCTGGTCCGGGTCGTTCTCGGTCTTCAGCGGCTTCTCGCACTCGTTGCAGACGAGTCGATCGTAGGTGTCTTTGTCGAGTTCGCCCTCTCGAAGTGCCTTTCGGACAGATTTCATGTTCACTGCTTTGGAAGGTCTAGATGAAAAAGACCGGGGCTTTGCCGTTGACATAATTGCCCTCTCAGGGGGGTATCTCCCCCGATATCTGTCTCGACAGGAACATGTTATGGGATACCACGACAGCCGGCGAGTCGTGGCCGTTTTACCGATCCGCTCGAACACTCTACCGATGGAGTACGTCCAGGAGCGGATCGCGACGCTTCACGACTTCCGCGCCCTCCGCGGACACCACACGGAGACGGCAGGCGAGGATGGCGGCGGCGCAGACATCGATACCGCCACCGACGCCGTCACCGCAACCGGCGAAGACGAGCGCCAACGCCCCGTCGCTGCCGCGCCCGACACCACCACCCCTGCATTCGATCTCGGCGCACACATCCGCGAGACGGCCGTTATCGTCCCGATGGCCGGCCGCGAACACGAGAGCCCCGCCGCCGAGCGCGTGCTCGCCGAACTCGAGTCCCTCTCGCCTGCGCCCGCCGCCGTCTTCGTTCCCGTTCGCACCGCTCCGGACCGAATCGATGCGTTTCGCGAGTGGCTCAGTGGCTTCTCGTTGCCGATCCGGCTCCTTTGGTGTAACGCGCCCACCGTCGAGGAGCGACTGGCCGACGCCGGACTGCCCCACGGCCCGGAGACGGGGAAGGGGCGTGATGTCTGGCTCGCGCTCGGCCCCGCTGCCGAGGCGGCAGACTACGTCGTCGTCCACGACGCAGACGCGCGAAGCTACGAGGCCGACCACGTCCGCCGGCTCCTGGCACCGCTTTCGATGGCGGACCAGAACTTCGAATTCGTGAAGGGGTACTACGCGCGTATCGAGGACGAGAAGCTCTACGGCCGGCTGTTTCGGCTGTTCTACCGGCCGCTGTTGCGCGCGCTCGAAGCAGATACCGGTGGCGGTTCCGGTGCTGGTGCCGGTGGGAGTTCCGGTGCTAGTTCTGGTGCCGGTGTTGCAACTGGCCACGACCAGGAAACGGACACGGCCATCCTCTCGTACCTCACCGCCTTCCGCTACGCCCTGGCCGGCGAGTTCGCCATGACCGCCGCCCTCGCCCGCCGCATCCGCGCCCCGCAGTCGTGGGGCCTCGAGGTCGGCGTCCTCGGCGACGCCTTCGAGCACGCCGGCTTCGCCGGCAGCGCGCAGGTCGACCTCGGCCACCACGTCCACGACCACCGCGCCGTCGCCGGCGACACCGGCCTCGAAGGGATGAGCCGCGAAGTCGGTGCCACGCTCCTGGCGGTACTCGAGTCCGGCGGCGTTGAGCCCAACTACGAGACGCTTCCCGAGCGCTACCTCGCGGCGGGCGACGAACTGGTCGAGCAGTACCGCGCGGACGCAGCGTTCAACGGACTCGAGTACGACCCGGCGAGCGAGCGGGCGCAGTTGGAGCGCTACGCCGGTGCGCTCTCCGAGCCGAAGGAAGACCGGCGACTGCCTCGGTGGACGGATGTACCACTCTCACCGGCGGCAGTACTCGAGTCGGCCCGGCCCTGGCGAGTCGACGGCACCTGTCCAGAGCCGAGTGCGGACGACTAACGCGCGGATCGGCTGCCGGCAGGCAACCGGGACGCCGGCTATCAATATTTATCTGCGGACCACCCGTTACACCGCGTATGAACGCGACCGCCGACGAACTGGCCGGTGTCGTCGACCTCTTCGGCGGGCTGACGCGCGCGGAACTCGAGCGCGCCCTCTCGGAGGCCGCCTACCGCGCGGACGGACAGTCCGTCGACGAGGACGCACTCGAGACGGCGATCGAGGAGGCGCTCGCGTCGTTTGCGCTCGTCCGCTACGACAGCGACGCGAGCGAGGCCGACGCACCGCTGCTCGTCGCCGGTCCGACGGCGTTTCCGACGGTCCCAAACCACGCCGAGGACGTACCCCACATTCTCGATATCGAACCCCGCCGTCCCGATCGGGACACACTCGGCGAGACCGCACACGACCGGTTCGCGACGGCGGTCGACCGCGCGCTCACGGATACCGACGAGGACCGACTCCAGACGCTTCTCGACATCAGCTACGATCTCGAAGCCTGGGCACCGCTCGACCTGGCAGCCGAACGCGACGAGCTCTCGGAGGCACTCTCGGACTCGGAGGCACTCGAGTGAGATGAGTCGGCGACCCACCTTCGATCTCGATCCGGTGGCGGCACACGAACCCACCGGGATCGACGACCAGCGGTTCGACGCCGCGGTGCTCGCGCCGGTCATCGACCGGGACGGCGAGGATCACCTGCTGTTCACCCGCCGTGCGGACCACCTCGGCGAGCACCCCGGGCAGATGAGCTTCCCCGGCGGCGGGGCCGAATCGGTCGACGACACCATCCTCGACACCGCACTTCGAGAGGCCAACGAGGAGATCGGTCTCGATC
Source organism: Natrialba sp. SSL1 (assembly GCF_001861355.1). GTDB lineage: Archaea > Halobacteriota > Halobacteria > Halobacteriales > Natrialbaceae > Natrialba. The sequence continues at coordinate 82,136 of NZ_MASN01000041.1, read as the reverse complement.
CGGAAGACGCCGAAATCGTCGGCCAACTCGACGATATCCGAACGATCAGCGAGTACGCCGTCACGCCGTTTGTCGCGCGTGTCCCCGACCAGACGTACGACCGACAAGCCAGTGAGGTCGCCGAGATCGTCGTCCTTCCGCTCTCCGGACTGCTCGACCCCGAGAACTACGAGTACGAGCAGCGAGAGCATCCGTACTACGGCAACATCGTCGTCCACTACTTCCACGTCGACGGCTCCACCGTCTGGGGCGCGACGGGCCGGATTCTCGTCCAGCTACTCGAGTTAGCGACCGAGTTCGAGGCTCCGGTTTCGGACGACCGTACGCGAGGCTAGGTCGCCGGTTCTGACCACTGAACGAACCGCAAGGAGGTCGGCCTCCGTTACCCGCCGAAAGAACCGCAGGGAACGTCAGCTTTTTGCGCGCGCCGCTCGCAGCAGGTGTATGGTCGCACAGACGATGGATCGAGTTCCGCACGGGCACCAGTAGTTCTACCCACAGTAGCTCCCGCGACAGGAGCCCACGGAGCCGCCGTCGACCTGTTTCTGCTCAGTTGCACCGTTCACACGGAGCGTCCGCTTCGTCTCGAATCGCTAGCAGTCAGACACCCACAATCACTCCCACTAGTATCGACACCTCACCCCGAGGTGGTCGCCAATGTTGACCACAAGTACCGTTTCGCGCGCCGGCCTGGACGCCATCGCACTCAAACCAGCCGAGTGCGACGTCGAGCGAGCAACGGCCATCCCGGCCGACACCATCGCGATCGACTACGAGGGCCGCGAACACATTCCCGACCGGGAAATCATCGAGACCCTCGCAGCCGACACACGGGTCTTGCTGACGACACCAGTCAGAGCCGACGGCTTCGACCCGCTCGGCGACGACTCGCTCGCCTCCGAACTGCCGTCCGCGGTCGAGCGCATCCTCGTCGCCGGCCACCCCGCCTACCTGACCGACGACGAACGCAGTCGCGCCGTCGCGCCACGGCTCGGGGCTGCACTCGAGTCCGCCCCGGACTCCTGGGTGGGCACCGAAAGCGTCGAGCGCATCGCGATGGCGACGGGCGCGACCCAGTACGACCTGCTCTCACGCTCGACGGAACGAGAGCTGCGTGCCCTACGCGCGGCCGGTTTCGACGGCGACATCGCCGTCTACGCGCCGACGGTTCTTTCGGACGACGAGGACGAGATTCTCGACGCCGTCGGTGACTACGTCTCTCGCCGGCGGCCGGTCGCCTCGGCGCTGCCGGAAGACGGCGACGAGCAGACGGATTCACAGGCGACGGGTCGCACACGAGAGGTGTTGCTCGCCGCCGCGAACGACTACGCGCTCGTCGGGGCCGAGGCCGACGTTCGCGAGCAGACCGACGCCCTGCGCGAGGCCGGCGGGACCACCGTGGTCGGCTACCCGGCGCGGGATATCGAGCCGTTCCTCGAGTAGGGGGGAGGCGGCTGTTTCTTCGCGCGGAACGTCCGACGATATAAGTCACTCCGGCAACCAGCAGTGCGCATGACACTGCTCGCAGAGCGAACCACGACCGACGCCGCCGCCGACCTCGATGCGGCCGAGGTTGCCGTCGTCCCGACCGGTAGCACCGAACAACACGGCCCGGCGCTCCCGCTTGGCATGGACCACATGGCCGCGCAGGCGTTCGCCCGCTCCGCTGCCGACCGCGACGACACAGTCGTCCTTCCGACGATTCCGGTCGGCGTCAGCGTTCACCACCGCCAGTTCGACGGCACGCTGTACGTCTCTGCAGAGACGTTCGAACAGTACGTCGAGGAGACGATCGCGAGTCTCGCCGAGCACGGCGTCCGCAAGGCCGTCGTCGTCAACGGCCACGGCGGCAATAGCGGTGCGCTCCGGCGTGCTGCCCGAACACTTCGCGACGAGGAGACCGCCTTCGCCCCGCCGTGGAACTGGTGGGACAGCGTCGAAGACGTCGCCGCCGACCTGTTCGACGAAGACGGCGGCCACGCCGACGCGATGGAGTCGAGCCTGCTCTGGCACATCCGGGACGACCTCGTCCAGCCCGACGAACTCGAGGCCGCCGAAGCCGGCGCGAGCGAGTCCTGGGGCGAGTCGGTCCACGGCGCAGCGCTCGGGTTCGACACGATCGACTTCTCCGAGAGCGGCGCGGTCGGCCGGCCGACCCAGGCCGACCCCGAAAAGGGGGAAGCGCTGTTCGAAGCCGGTGCCGACCAGCTCGACGCACTGCTCGACTGGCTCGCAGCACAGCCACTCGAGGACTGCTGGGCGCGTGCGCACAAATGAGCGAGGACGCACCCGAACTCGCGGTCGGTGCCGACGCCTTCGTCGACCAGGGTGCCGGCCACGCCGTCGCCGTCGTCGGCGCGGGAGCCCTCGGCGCGACCGCAGCCTACGACCTGGCCCGACAGGGAGCCGATGTCACGCTGTACGAGCGCGGTACCGTCGCGAACGAGTCGAGCGGCCGCGCGGCGGGCGTCTGCTACGACGCCTTCGCCGGGCCGATCGACGCCGAAATCGCGAGCGACGCGATCGAACGCTTCCGCGCGCTCTCGGGCGACGAGACGTTCCCGTTCACCGAGTGTCCCTACGTCTGGCTCGCCCGCGAGGGCGACGACCGGCGCGCCGACGCGATCCGCGGCCAACTCGAGCGCATGCAAGCACAGGGCGTCGTCGCACTCGAGATGACCGGCGACGAACTCGCAGAGCGATTCCCGGCTGTGCGGGCCGACGACGTCGCCGTCGCGGGGATCGCGGGCGGCGCGGGCTACACCGATCCCGGCCAGTACACCGCCTGTCTCGCCGCGGCGGCGACCGGCGCGGGCGCGACACTCGAGACGGAGACGCCGGTGAGCCTCGAGACCGATCCGACACGGATCGTCCGCGACGATGGTACGACGGAGGCATACGACGCCGTGCTCGTCACCGCCGGCGCGCACACGAAGCGTCTGCTCGCGGATGCCGGGATTTCCATTGCGCTCAAGCCCTACCGCGTCCAGGCGCTCGTCGCGAGCGGTGACCACCCGGAGCCGATGTGTTACGATGCGACCAGCGGCTTCTACCTCCGCCCGCATCCGGAGGGGCTGCTCGCCGGCAACGGCACCGAGGAGTGGGAGGCCGACCCGGACGAGTACGACCGGGCGGCGAACGACGACTTTGCTTCGGACCTGCTCGAGCGCGTCCGTCACCGACTCCCCGACGCCGCCGAGATCGAACTCGAGCGCGCCTGGGCAGGGCTCTGCACAGCGACACCGGATCGAGATCCGCTGGTCGGCCAGCTAGAGGAAGGGCTGTACGTCGCGACGGGGTTCCAGGGCCACGGCTTCATGCGCGCACCGGCAATCGGTCAGCGGATCGCCGACCAGGTCCTTGGCGGCGAGGGAATCGACGCCTTCGATCCGACGCGCTTCGACGGCGACGAGGAGTTCGACGTCGTCGAAGGGATGGGTGTTACGAACGACTGACGAACGGTTCGCACAGCCAGTCTGAACGGCTGCACGCGCGTTTTCGATACACCCTGGTATCGTTCCTCCCGCGACAGGCGGGCAAACGTTTTAGTCGTGTGGTGGAGTACCACACCTGCGAACGATGGTTCACGCGTTTATCATGGTCAAGACGGCCGCCGGCAAGTCGGAGGGGCTCCTCTCACAGATTACAGACATCGAGTCCGTCGCGGGCGCACACATCGTCGCGGGGAACTACGACATTATCGTCGAGATCGATGCCCCCGAAGTGTACGACGTGCTCAAAGCCGTCTCCTCAGACATTCAGGGCCTGGAGGGTGTGACCGACACGAAGACCTACATCGCGATGGATCAGAACGGCGAGTAATTGCTCGCAAAGAGGATCGTGATGAGTGCGCCGAGTGTCTCTACTCCCCTTGGCTTTCGTCTTTGAGTGTATCCGTCTGCCACCCGCGCTACTAAACTGGTTGTTGTGTGGCACCGACTGTCCCACATTATGTAAGTCAAACTATCGGAAACACTTTTCCATACACTCGAACAAAGACGCCACATGCGCGACACAGCCTCGGAACTACAGGGAGAGGGCATTTCCCGCCTGTTTGAGCAAATCGGAACTGAACCGCTCACTGCAGCCGAGGTTGCAACCAAAGCCGAGTGTTCTCAGCAGACTGCCCGCGAGAAACTGACCGCGCTCGTCGATCGCGGCTACTTGCAGACGAAGGAGGTTGGGTCGGGTGAACGTGTGTGGTGGTCACCTGGTCGCGAGCGTGAACGCGAAGATGAACGTGAAGGCGAACACGAAAGCGAACGCGAACGTGAACGCGAACATGATGAACAGGAAACACAGCAATCGGCAGACGTGGTCGCTACACAACAACTGCAAGAGATAAGCACCCAACTGATTCGGGAGAACGACGCTGCTGCCCTGTATCAGAAGGTCCTCGACGCCGCGGTCGACATCATGGACGCCGACTATGGGAGTATGCAGATGCTCGACAGTGACCGGGGCGAACTCAAACTGCTGGCCCACCGAGGATTCAGTTCGGAGGCCGCCTCGTTCTGGGAATGGGTCTCCCCCGAGGCAGGCAGCACTTGCGGCATGGCCCTGGACACCGGCGAACGAATCATCGCGTCGGACGTCGAAACGTGCGAGTTCATGAGCGACACCGAGGACCGGGAGGTGTACCTCCAGGCAGGCATTCGTGCGGTACAGACCACGCCACTCGTCGCCCGCGATGGGGACCTTCTCGGAATGATTTCGACACACTGGGAAACACCACACGACCCCCCAGAGCGGAAGTTGCACCTGCTCGACGTACTAGCACGGCAGGCTGCGGACCTGATCGAACGCACACGATCCGAAGTAGAACTGAAAAAGCGCGAAGAGCACTTGAGCGCGCTTGTTGAAACCACACCCGAGTGCATCAAGACCGTCGACGCCGACGGCACGCTGCGCCAGATGAACCGCACCGGACTCGACATGGTGGAAGCAGAATCAGCGTCGGACGTGATCGGTGAAAGCGTCTACGACCTTATCGCTCCGGACGACCGTGCGCAGTTCCGCGAGTTCAACGAGCGGATCTGTCAGGGCGAAAGCGGGACTATAGAGTTCGAGATCATCGGGTTGAACGGTTCACGTCGACACATGAAAACGCACGCTGCACCGCTTCGCAGCCCTGACGGGACGAGATCCCAACTGGCGCTGACCCGCGATATCACCGAACAGGTCGAGCGCGAGCGCGAACTCGAGCGAGCGCGCGACATGCTCGCGGAGACCGAGCGAATCGCAAACGTCGGCGGTTGGGAAATTAACGTCGCGACGAGAGAAGTGTTCTGGACAGACCACATCTTCGAACTGCTGGAAGTGGACGCCGACGAGGAGCCGTCGCTAGAAGAGATCCTCACTATGTTCCACGAGGCGGACCAGCAGCGCATCAGGAATGCCGTCGAGGGACTGCTCGACTCCGGTGACCCCTTCGACATCGAGGCGCGAGTCCGGACGGATAGCGGTGAGACGCGCTGGCTTCGGTTGCGAAGCGCCTCAGAGATCGGTGACGATACTGCCACGTCGATCCGCGGAGCAGCCCAGGACATCACTGATCGCAAGCAACGCGAGCAGCGCCTCGAAGAGTTGATCGACGACCTGGAGGAGTCCAATAGCCGTCTAGAGCAGTTCGCCTACGCCGCTTCCCACGACCTCCAGGAGCCGCTGCGGATGATCTCTTCCTACCTCCAACTGATCGAACAGCGCTACGCGGCGGATCTCGACGGGGACGGCGAGGAGTTCCTCGAGTTCGCTATCGACGGCTCGGAACGGATGCGAAACATGATCCAGGGGCTCCTGAAGTACTCACGGGTCGAGACGCGCGGGGAGCCACTCGAGCCGGTCGATCTAGACGCGGTTTTCGCCGACGTCTGCGAGGATCTCCAGTTGCGGATTACGGAGAGCAATGCGAGGGTCAGCGCCGACTCGCTGCCTCGAATCAACGGTGACGAGGAACAGTTGCGTCAGGTGTTCCAGAACCTACTGGACAACGCGATCGAGTATAGCGGCGACGAACCACCACAGATACACATTTCGGCGGAACAGGAGGAGAGCCAAAGCCGTCCAGACTCACGAAGCCAGTCTCATAATCCGCCAGAGAGAGGGGAACACCACACCTCTGCGGACGACCCGGAACGACACCGCGCCGACCAAAATCGGACGAGGAACTGCGACACCGCAGCAAGCGACGAGGCGAAATGGACCGTCTCGGTCAGCGACAACGGTGTCGGTATCGACTCGGACGACACTGACCGCGTCTTCGAAGTGTTCCAGAGCCTGCATCCACCCGACGAGCACGCCGGAACGGGGATCGGGCTCGCACTCTGCGAGCGGATCGTCGAACGCCACGGCGGCGAGATCTGGGTCGACTCCGAACCGAACGAGGGCACGACGTTCTCGTTTACGCTTCCGGCGGCACCTGATCATCCGATCTAACTCGCGTCGAGTCACTCCAGGTGATCTGAGGCGCGACGTGCTCAGCCCTCGAGTGCCGTCGCCAGCACGTCCCGGACCTCCGCGAGTACCGCGTCAGGCGACTGCATCGCATCGACCCGAACGAATCGGTCCGCGTAGCGCTCGGCCAGCAGTTCGTAGTTCTCGCGGACGGATTCGAGATACGCGGCGTGCTCGAACTTGTTCGTCGATCCAGCCCGCTTCGCGGCCGTCTCCGGATCCAGATCGAGATAGATCGTCAGATCAGGTTCGACCGAGAACGGTTCGTGAACGTCGACGACGTACTCGAGTGGCTCCGCAATCCGATCGGTTTCTGCGAGCGTCGCGCCCTGGTAGGCGTAGCGGGAGTCGGCGTAGCGGTCGGAGATGACGAGGTCGTCGCGCTCGAGGGCGGGTTCGATTTTGCGCGAGAGGTGGTCGGCGTGGTCGGCGGTGTAGAGGAAGAGTTCGGCGAGCGAGTCGGCGTCGTCGTCTTCGATGGAACGGTAGACGGCGTCGCCGTACCAGGAGTCGTTGGTGGGTTCGCGGGTGAAGACGGCGTCGGGGTAGGTGTCCTGCAGGGCCTCCCAGACGGTGGTTTTGCCGCTGCCGTCGAGCCCCTCGAGTGTGACGAGCGTGGCCATGGATCTGCTCGCACGTCGTCGGGTGAAGTATTACAATCTGTCGAGAATCCGTCGTCGATTCGGACAATCGCCTGAGTTGGTTTCCAGCAGCACTGTCCAGGTTTAGCCTGAGTTGCTGAATGTAGACCAATATGAGGATTAGAAATAGTGAAAATAAATAATATGTGGCGTGAGTAGAGAGCGGTGAAGCGCCATACCGTGGTAGCGATCGCAGTAGTAATTCCACTGTTCGCACTGGTCAGCTCCGGTAGCGTTGGATTCTATCTCAGCCCGTACGAACCCCTCGCTCCGGAGTATGCGGTCGCACACGAATCGACAGATGCGTTCGAAGACGTACTCGAGAGCCAGGCACTCGAGACGGACAATGCGAGACACGTCGACTCCCTCTCACCGAGTGCACAGCGTGTGTTCGAAGACGCGACCGATCACCCGCCCGAAGTGAGAGACGGTGTGTCGGGATGGCAGTCAGTCGACGTTGTGGTCTGTCAGGACGCGATGCTCGTCTGTGATGCGGTTAGCGAACCGCCGCTAGTTGACGATGGCACGTACACCGTGGTCGAACAGGACGACGAGCTGTACGTCGTGGAGACACAGCAGAATTTCCCACCGGCGCTGGGAACGACGGCGGTTAGCTACCTCACGTTCGCACTGGTCGCCGTCTTTGCTGGACTCCTCGCGCTGGTCGGGTACAAACACCGAGACGCGCGGACACTCGAGTCAGGTCTTTTCGCCGCCGCAGCCATCGGCGTGACCGTTGGCCTCTGGCCGTATCTCCTCCTAGTCGCCGGAATTGCGTCCTACTGGTGGCTCGTTCTGCCACTCATCTGTTTGGGAATCGCGCTGCTCGGCCGCCAGATTCAACTTCTGTTTCGATACGCGGAGGCTGGGGTGTCTGAGACGCGGACCCGCAACTGACGCTATTGGGACGCCGGTCGCACCACTGGACCGCGGCAACTACTTATTTGAGGAATCACGCCCATAGATCAGCTATGAAGGTCCTCGTCGCCGGCGGCACCGGTTTTATCGGCTCTCACCTCTGCACCGAACTCGCCGAACGCGGCCACGAGGTGACGTCGCTCTCCAGAAACCCCACGAGCGAGGACGCGGCCAACCTCCCCGACGAGGTCGACCTGGCCAGCGGCGACGTGAGCGACTTCGATACCATCGTCGACACCGTCGACGGCCACGACGCCGTCGTCAACTTCGTCTCGCTCTCGCCGCTCTACCAGCCCCCGAGCGGGACGGATCACGAGACCGTCCACCTCGGCGGCACCGAAAATCTCGTTCGTGCCGCCGAAGACGGCGACGTCGAGCGATTCCTCCAGATCAGTGCGCTCGGCGCTGACGCCGACGGGCCGACGCCCTACATCCGCGCCAAGGGCCGCGCCGAAGAAATCGTCCGCGAGGCCGCCCTCGGCTGGACCATCGTCCGCCCGAGCATCGTCTTCGGCGATGGCGCGGAGTTCCTCGAGTTCACCAAGCAGCTAACCACTCCCTACCTGACCGGCCTCCCCGGCGGCGGCGAGACGCGCTTCCAGCCGATCTGGGTCGGCGACTTCGCCCCGATGCTGGCCGACGTACTCGAGGACGACAGCCACGTCGGGCAGACCTACGAGATCGGCGGGCCGCAGATCGTCACCCTGGCCGACGCGACCGAACTCGTCTACGAGGCCGAGGGTCACTCGGTAACGATCCTGCCGATTCCGATGGCGTTGACGAAGCTCGGACTCGCGGTCGCGGATCCGCTGCCACTGATTCCGTTCGGGACCGAGCAGGGGGAGTCACTCGAGTTCGATAACACGGTTGCGGAGAACGATGTGGCGGCGTTCGACGTTGCGCCTGAGGAGTTGCTGACGCTCGGTGCGTATCTTGGTGTTCGGCCCGATCAGTCACGGACAGAGAGTCAGCCAGCCACGTAGGGGTGCCATGCAGTGGCCCCGTCGTTGTGGTATAGTAAACGAGTCAAACAGCCAATAGATAGCTGTTGAATATAGTATATTTATTTCTTCAAACTCCGTCCCGTCTATCGGTTTATGGTGATATAGAATTATGCAAGAAATTCACTTCATAGAAAGACTTATAGTCCTAATCGCTCTGGTCCAAGTCAACGGAGCCCCCTGACAAAGTATGAAGCTGGCGATGATCGGATTTGGACAGGCCGGTGGCAAAATCGTCGATCGATTCCTCGATTACGACGATCGGACTAACAGCGGTATCGTCCGTGCGGCGATCGCTGTGAACTCTGCGAAGGCGGATCTGATGGGTCTCGAACGGATTCCACAGGAAAATCGCGTTCTCATCGGTCAGGCCCGGGTCAAGGGCCATGGTGTTGGAGCAGACAACGAGCTCGGCGCGGAAATCGCCGAGGAAGATATCGACGAGGTACAGAACGCAATCGACGCGATTCCGACGCACGAAGTCGATGCGTTCCTGGTCGTCGCCGGAATGGGCGGCGGAACCGGGTCCGGTGGAGCCCCGGTTCTCGCAAAGCACCTCCAGCGAATCTACACGATTCCCGTCTACGGTCTTGGTGTTCTCCCCGGAACGGACGAGGGCGGTATCTACACCCTCAACGCGGCACGATCGTTCCAGACGTTCGTCCGCGAAGTCGACAACCTCCTCGTCTTTGACAACGACTCCTGGCGACAGACCGGCGAGTCCGTCGAGGGCGGCTACGAGCAGATCAACGAAGAAATCGTCCGACGATTCGGACTTCTCTTCGGTGCCGGTGAGGTGAGCGGCGACCAAGAAGTCGCAGAGAGCGTCGTCGACTCCTCGGAGATCATCAACACGCTCTCCGGCGGCGGCGTCTCTACTGTTGGCTTTGCGAGCGAGGAAGTCGACCTCAACACCGGCGGCGGACTACTCTCTCGCTTTACAGGCGACGGCAGCGGCGATGACGACCTCGACGCCGCGAACACGACCAACCGAATTACGAGCCTCGTCCGCAAGGCCGCACTCGGTCGCCTCACGCTCCCCTGTGAGATCGAAGGCACCGAACGCGCGCTGCTCGTCCTCGGTGGCCCCTCGGAGTACCTGAACCGGAAAGGCATCGAACGCGGGCGCAAGTGGCTCGAAGAGGAAACCGGTAGCATGGAAGTCCGCGGCGGTGACTATCCGCGCGAGAAGCCGGAAGTCGCCGCAGCAATCCTGCTCTCGGGCGTCACCAACGTTCCGCGCATCAAGCGACTCCAGCAGGTCGCGATCGAAGCGCAGGACAACATGGACGACATCCAGGCTGAGAGCGAGGAGAACCTAGAGGAACTCGTCGAGGACGACGAGGACGAACTCGAGCCGCTGTTCTAGCGACTCGACGTCACACCCCTCGCTCGGGCGGAGCGAAACTGACGCGAACCAACGCAACTCAACGCGAACCAACACAAGGAGACGACCTACGAACTCCCGGACGGGCCGATACCAGACTTTCGTGTCGGGGGGCACGAAGTGGGACTGCATCCGGCCCGATCCGGGAGTTCGACGTGTTTTTCCACACCCGTTGACTACGTCGAACAGATGCACGTCGTCGTCCCGTTCGCCGCCGACACGCCAAAGACCCGACTCAGCGGCGTACTTGCGCCCACAGAGCGAGCGACACTCGCACGAGCGATGCTCGCGGACGTTCTCAGCGCAGTTGCGGCGACCGGCCACGAACCAACCGTGCTCTCGACCTCATCGCTCTCAGTCGAGTCCCTATTTTCGAGCGACGACCAGCATGCGCCAGTTTCGCCCGCACTCGAGTCCCCGGGTGAGATTCCGGTCACGGTCGACGACCGCCCGCTGACGGCTGCGGTCAACGCCCAACTCGAGGCCGCCGAAGAGCCGGTCGCGATCGTCATGGCTGACCTCGCACTCGCGACACCGGCTGCGCTGTCGACCCTGTTCGCCAGCGGCGCTGCCGACGGCGTCGCTATCGCTCCCGGCCGCGGCGGCGGGACGAACGCCCTCGTCGTTCGCCACCCCGACTTCCGCGTCGACTATCACGGCGCGTCCTACGTCGACCATCGCGAGCACGCCGCCGAAATCGGTGCGCCACTCGAGTCCGTCGACTCGTTTCGGCTCGGCACCGACGTGGATGAGCCGTCGGATCTGGTCGAGGTGCTGATTCACAGCCGGGAAGACGGTGGTCAGAGCCGGACCGCAACACGGCTCCGTGAGCTTGGCTTCGAACTCGAAACGACGGACGGTCGAGTTACTGTCGTTCGAACCGAGTCCTGACTGCGAGTTTGTTGTAGTGGTGTGTATGGCCGCCCCGAACAGCCCACGGTCAGACCTGCAAGAACCGATCCGACGTGAAGACTTTTGCTCTCGCACACATCACGTGAGAGAGTGACACAGACATCGTACGACGCGATCGTGATCGGCGTCGGAGGCATGGGCAGTGCAGCCGTCTATACCCTCGCGAAGCGAGGCGTCGACGTTCTCGGGCTCGAGCAGTACGACATTCCACACACGCGCGGTTCCTCGCACGGTGAAACGCGAATTTTCCGTCTGACACAGCCGGAACACCCGTCGTACGTTCCCCTCGCCCAGCACGCACACGAACGCTGGCGTGAACTCGAGGCCGAGTCTGGCGCCGACCTGCTGACGACCACCGGTTCGGTCCACGCCGGCCCGAAAGATGGGGAGCTAGTAGCGGATGCACTCGAGTCCGTCCGCGCGAACGAGGTCGACCACGAACTGCTGACCAGCGCGGAGCTGGGAGAGCGGTTTCCGGCCTTCGAGTTGCCCGAGGGCCATCGAGCGGTCTACCAGCCAGATGGCGGGTTTCTGTCATGCGAACGGGTGATCACGACGAACGTGAATCAGGCCCACGAACACGGTGGTGTCGTTCGCGCTCGCGAGCGCGTGCGAAGCTGGGAACCGCGCGAGTCGGGTGTGACGGTGCGAACTGATCGGAACACGTACGAAGCGGACAACCTCGTGATCACGGCCGGTGCCTGGGCGGCGAACCAGCTCGACGTACTGCAGAACCACCTCTCGCCCCAGCGGCGGGTGATGATTTGGCTCCAGCCAGAGGAGCCGGCGAATTTCAGCCCGGACCGGTTCCCGGTGTTCAGCGTCGATGTGCCGGAGGGCAACTTTTACGGCTTCCCGACGGCCGAGCGACCAGGGTTCAAGTTCGGTCGCAGCCCGGACGTAACGGAAGTCGTCGACCCGAACGACTGGCAGGACGAGCCGACGATGCAGGACGAACACCTCCTACGCCAGCTTCCGGACGGTCACTTCGCGGGTGATCCGGGCAGGGATCGGACGATGGGAATGGCGACCTGTCTCGTCACGACTTCGACCGACGGCCACTTCTACCTCGATACGCACCCCGAGTATCCGCACGTCTCGTTCGCCGCGGGCTTTACCGGCCACGGCTTCAAGTTCGTCAGCGCGATCGGCGACGTGCTGGCGGATTTCGTCACCGAGGGCGATACGGAGTTGCCGATCGACGTGCACCGGCTGGATGGTCGTCTGTGAGACGCTGAGAGAGAACACAGCACGAACAGCGCACCGCCAACCGAAGTGAAATCCTTTACCCCTGGCCCACCTCACGTCGAGACGATGATTCCCGGCGCGAGCGAGTACGGTGTCGAGCTGTCGATCGATGAGTACGCAGTCCAAGATCTGCTGTCGGTCCAGCCTGACGACGTCGACTCGCCGTCCGAGCTCACGTTCGCGCGAAACGTCTTCGTCCCGCTGACGACCGCGTGTCGCTACACCTGCACCTACTGCACCTACTTCGACGCACCCGGACAGGCCTCTCTGCTCTCACTCGAGGAGGTCCGCGACATCTGCGAACGCGGCGCTGACGCCGGCTGCACGGAAGCTCTCTTCACCTTCGGCGACGACCCCGACGACCGCTACACCGAGATTCACGACCAGCTCGCAGAGTGGGGCTACGACTCCATCCACGACTACCTGCGGGCCGCCTGCGAGGTCGCACTCGAGACGGGTCTGCTTCCACACGCCAATCCCGGCGACCAGACGCGCGAGCAGATGGCAACCGTCGCCGATGTCAACGCCAGTATGGGCGTGATGCTCGAGACGACGGCCGAGGTCGACGCCCACGCGGGGCCGCGTCGGAAGGAACCCGGCCAGCGTCTGCGCACGCTCCAGAACGCGGGCGAACTCGACGTGGCGTTCACGACCGGTATTCTCGTCGGCATCGGCGAGGACTGGCGCGACCGCGCGGAGAGCTTGCTCGCGATTCGAGAGCTTCACGACCGGTACGACCACATTCAGGAGGTAATCGTCCAACCCGTGACGAACAACGAGCGCTGGACCGACGGCTCGCCCGGTCTGGAAACCATGCGCCGCGTGACGGCGATGGCACGGGCAGCCCTCCCCGAGGAGGTCTCAGTACAGGTGCCGCCGAACCTGACCGCCGCCGGCGACCTCGTCGACTGCGGCGTCGACGACCTCGGCGGCGTCTCACCCGTGACGGACGACCACATCAACCCGAACTACAGCTGGCCAGCGCTGCGGGAACTCGAGTCGATCGCGAACGACGCGGGGCTTCCACTTCGTGAGCGGTTGCCGGTGTATCAGCGATTCCTCGAGAGCGAGTTGCGGACCGAGACGTTCGACGGGACGCCCGCCGCGGACGGGGAGTGGATCTCATCACGGATTCGGGCGGCGCTGACGGCAGACGACGCCGCTGGCGAGCGGTACCGGGCGGTTCTCGACGGAACCGTGGAGATCGACTCCGTGGCAACGAACTCATCGTCGTAACCGAACGGCAGGGACGCTGGACGGCTGGACGGCTGACGTGGCTGGTACGAGGAGAGTACAGGGGGAGGCTGTGTGTCGAGCGGTGACCGACAGCTGGGCGGTACTGGACACCGAAGAGAGAGGGCTTCTATCCAACGGGTAACACAGAGCCAACGACCCGCCACCACAACGGTCGTCGCTTCGTATCCCCGTCGGATATCGATGACTCGGAACGCTGGTATAAAAGACCCCGCCGGCCGTTTTCCAGTCCTGAAACTCCGCTCCTGACTAAAACTCGACGATCACTATAATTGAACTCCTCCGCTGTTCGAACTGAAACGTTTGGCAGTTAGATGATCCGGTACCGGTCCGCCCGCTGGCACTCGAGTACCGCTTCCTCGCGAAGCTTCACGATCCGGCCCGTCGGCTGGGGGTCGACGACCGCGCTCGCGTCAACGGACTCGAGTGTTCCCAGGAGTTGTGCGCTCGGTGGTTGTTGGGCGGCGCCGCAGTCGTAGATTGTGAGGAGGCCGCGGCTGTCGCTGTCACTGCCGTCGACACTATCACTAACACTGTTATTGCCGTCGATACTATTACTGACACTGTCACTATCGTTCTCGGCGGCAACCGATTCCTCACTGCCAGCAACGTGGTCACGCTCGTAGACGACGATGTGGGCGTGCTGGGGGAGTCGCCAGGTGTCGTCGCCGTCGCCGTCGTCAGTCGGAACGAGGTGGTTCATACTCGCCGAAACGGGAGACGTGGTCAAAAAGCCATCTGGGAGGTCGCTACAGGTCAGCAGTTCAGTCGTCCGCCGAGAGACGGCGTTCGTCGGTCGTGAGCAGCGGCGTTCCATCTGCCTTCGGGCCGAGTTCGGGGCCGAACGGTGGCTTTTCGTGCTCGGGGTCGATCACGCGACGCGTCTCATAGTCCGTCGAGCGCTCGACCGGCACGCGGCCGATGGAGGAGATCATCTCGACGTACTCGCCGACCGAGCGGAACTCGCCGTAACCGCCACCGGCGCGCTTGGTAATCTCCTCGGAGAGAATCGTCCCCATGAAGTCGTCGGCTCCACACGAGAGCATCTTCAGGCCCTGCTCGTCGCCGTACTTGACCCAGGACGACTGGATGTGTTCGATATTGTCCAGAAAGAGCCGTGAAACGGCGATCATCAGTTCGTCCTCATCGGTGCTTGCACCGCCAGTGACCACGTCGTGTTCGAACAGCGGCGTGTTCTGGTGGATGAACGAGAGCGGGACGAACTCCGTAATTGCACCGTCGACGCGCTCTTGCAGGTCCCGAACGCGTTTCAGGTGCATCGCGCGGTGGGCCTCGTTCTCGACGTGGCCGTACATGATCGTCGCCGTGAGGCCGAGCCCGACGTTCGCGGCGGCTTCCATCGCCTCGAGCCAGCCGTCCGTCGTGATCTTTCCGGGGCAGATCACGTCTCGCACCTCGTCGACGAGAATTTCGGCGGCCGTGCCGGGAACCGTGTCGAGACCGGCGTCTTTGAGTCGGCTGTAGACCTCCTCGTAGGACCAGTCGGTGCCGCGGCGGGCGTGGTACCCCTCCTCCGGCGTCATCGAGTGGACGTGGACGTCGTCGACGCTCATCGCCGAGAGCTGTTCGGCGTAGGTGCCGGGATCGGTCGCGTAGCGCTCGGGCGGCTTGTAGTTGACCTCCTTCGGATTCGGGTGCGCGTCGAGAATCTCGAGGTGCTCCTCGTCGAGCGCGAACGCGGGGTGGAGCCCAGAGACGGAGGTCACCTCGTAGATGCCGCGGTTGACGGCACCGGCGACGGCCTCGCGCGACTCCGCGGGTGTCTTCGTAAAGCCCGCCGTCTCGACGTCCGCGCCGCGTTCGAACGTGTGCGCGGCGTCTTTGAAGTTGCAGAACAGACAGCCCACGTTACAGGCCGTCGTCACGTTGTTGTTCAGGTTCGCGACGAAGGTAACCTCCTCGCCGACGACCTCCGCACGGCGTCTGTCAGCCGTTTCGAGTACCTGCTCCTTTCGCGCCCGGTCGATCCCGTCACTGTCCGACCCTGTGGTGAGCAACTCGATCGCGTCGTCGACGGTGAGTCGCTCGCCCGCACGTGCCTTCGCGAGCGCGTTCTCGAACGACTGGTCGGTTTCGGGAACGTGCTCGAACGTTAGATCCGCCTCGGTTACCGGACGCTCCATCGGCGTATCAATACCGGCACAGTGAGAAAAACGTGGTGGAACGCGGGGTATGTTGGCGGTACTGTGCTAGTTCTGTTCCACAAACTATTCAACGAACTGAACTGACAACGGCGTATGGTCTCCCGCAGTCGACGGCGACTCCTCGGCGCGATGGCACGGGTGCAGCGCTCGCAGGAGGCGGCTACTGGCTCTCTCGACACCGCGGGCTGGACTGCCCGGACCAACTCGAGTCGACACACGAGTTCACGGCGGACCCCAGCGTCTGGTCGCCGCCGGTTCTGGACGATAGAACGCTCTTCGTCGGTGCCGGCTTCGGAATCACCAGAATGAGCTCCGGAACGCGACCGTTTCGGCTACTCGCACTCGAGTCCACCGGCGAGCCGAAGTGGGTCCTTCGACGCGAACTCGGCGGCGGGTTCGGCATTCCGAAGCCGACCGACGACCACGTCTTCGTCTCGACCGGCGCGAACAGGCTGTTCGCACTCGAGCGCGAGACCGGGCGCGTCGAGTGGACGTTTGACGCCG
The DNA here is from genome assembly GCF_001861355.1 of Natrialba sp. SSL1. GTDB lineage: Archaea > Halobacteriota > Halobacteria > Halobacteriales > Natrialbaceae > Natrialba. Next base: position 65,653 of record NZ_MASN01000041.1, on the reverse strand, counting down.
GCAACGAGCGAACCGGGCGCATGGGTGTGGCGACAGTCGCACACGACGGCCTCGTCGTCATCTCGACCACCCAGCCCGACGCGGACGCCTTCGAGGGCTCGACATCGAACTACGTGCTCGGCGTGTCGGCGGCCGACGGGGAACTCGAGTGGGCAGTCCCCATTGCCGGCACGGTGTCGAGCGGTCTCGCGGTTATAGACGGGACGGTCGTGGCCGTCGCGCAGAACGGAACTGCGATCGGAATCAACCCCGAGACGGGCGAGGAACAGTGGGAGATCGACCTGGACGGGAGTGTCGACTGGTCCACTACACTGACCCCGCTCGCCGGTGAGGCACTGGTCCCGCGCGAGGACGGGACGGTGCTCACGCTCGCGACGACGACCGGCGAAATAACTGGACGACACACTGACCGGGCAACGGAAGAATACGATGCCGACGAGGAGCGCGCACGCGAGAGCGACGACGGAGCAGTTGTCCGCGCGGTGCACAGGAACGAGGATGCGCTATTCGTCGGTGATCGCACCGGTGGCGTAACTGCGTACGATGCGGACGGGAACCTCACTGAACAGTGGCGATACGAGGGTGATACGCGGATCGCTGCACTCGAGACGGTAACTGACCGCGTCGCCGTCCTCGACCAGCGCGGCGTCTACGCCGAACTCGACCGGGAGACGGGATCGGTTCACCGCAAGTTCCTCCTCGCGAACGGCAGGTCCGACGACCGCTGTGGACTCGATCCGTCGAACGACCGACTCAACGGACTCGCCGTAACGCGGCGGCAGATCGTCACGAGCGGCAGGCTGTACGGCACATCACGATACCAGCGACCGTCGGATAGGTGAGTGGGGTTGACGTCTGGTCAGACGCTCAGTCCTCACTCGTGTCGATTGCGTCGGTCGGGTCGTCGTATTTGAGGAGCTGTTCTGTTTGCTCCGTTCGCTCCATTTGCTCCGGTTTCCCTGCTTGCTCCGCTTCCCTCATCTCAGACAGGGAGTCGTCGCCAGCAGGAGCGCCAGTCGCTGCGGTATCCGCAGCGCCAGCATCCACCTCGAAGACAGCCAGCGACCCGCGCAGTTCGTCGGCCATCTCGGTGAGCGACTGCGCACCGGCAGTGACCTCCGAGACGGTCGCGGCCTGCTCCTCCGCTGCGGCGGCGACGGTCTCGGTCTCGTCGCGTGTGTCCTCGCTGATTTCGGTCGCCTCGTCGACCATCGTCACGACGCGCTCGCTGGCGCGGGCCTGTTCGTCGGTCGCGTCGTTGATCGACTGAATGCTGTCGTTCGCCGTCTCGACCTGTTCGGTAATCTCGTCGATGGCTTCGATGCCGTCCTCGACGACAGCACTGCCCTCCTCGACGCGGTCGCGCATCCGTTCGATCTCCGTCACCGTCTCCTCGACGGACTGCTTTACGCTCGTAATTCGTTCGTCGACCTCCCGGGTCGCCTCGCCGGTCTCCTCCGCGAGGGACTTGACTTCGTCCGCGACGACCGCGAAGCCGTCTCCCTCGTTGCCGGCCGCTGCGGCCTCGATGGAGGCGTTGAGTGCGAGTAAGTTCGTCTGGCCCGCGATATCGTCGATCAGGTCGACGATCTCGCTGATCTCGCCCATCTCGGCGTCGAGCTGCTCGACCTGCTCGGTGATCGCGTCCGCGCGGCGCTCGAGTTCGGCCATCTCCGACTGGATCTCGTCGGTCGCCTCGCTCGCCTCCGTGGCGCTGTCTGCCGCCTGATTGGAGACGTTTGCGACGTCGTCGGCCGTCGAAGCAATTTCCTCGACCGTCGCCGAGAGCTCGTTCATCTCGCCGTAGACATCCTGGAAGCGCTCGCTCTGGTCCGCCGCGGCAGTTGCAATCTCCTCCGAGGAGCGACTCACCTCGCCGCTCGCGCGTTCGATTTCCTCGACGCGCGTGGTTACGTCCGCACTTACGTCGTCGACCTCCTCGGCCAACTCCTGAATGTCGACGATCGTCCGTTCGAGTTGATCGAGCATCTCGTTGAACGAGGTTGCAATCTCTGCGAGCGCCTCGTTGTCCACGTCCTCGTCGAGGCGCTGCGTGAAGTCGCCGTCCGCTGCTGCGGTCATGATGCTGCCGAACTCGACTGCCTTCTGCTCGAGTCGGTCGGCCATCTCCTCGGCCTGGCGCTGGGCCTCGGCGGCCTCCTCCTTCGACGCCTCGGCTGCCGCGCGGGAGTCCTCGATGTCCTCGATGTACGTCTCCAGATCGTGGCGCATCGCCTCGAGTGAGTCACCCAGTTCGCCGGGCACGTCCGTCTCGAGTACCGGGTCGTCGAACTCCTGGTCGGCGACGGCGGTCGACTGCGCGGCCGCCGTCTCGAGGTACTGGCGAATGTCCTCGAACGAGTTCCTGACGCGACCGACTTCGTCGATCCGGCCGTTGTCGCTGACCGTAACGTCGGTGTCGCCGTTCGACAGGGCGGTGGCTCGTTCGTCCAGATCCTCGAGTGCATTCGCGGTCGAGCGGCCGATGGTCGCCCCGATGACGAGGAAGCCGCTCAACGCGATTGCGATGAGGATGATCAACGAGTTCGCGACGGTGTCGGCGACGTCGTAGGCCTCTGACGCCGGCGCGTGTGTGACGAGCGCCCAGTCGGTGTTCGGAATCTGTGCGTACCCGATGACTTCGTCGTACTCGTCGTCCTCGGTGACGCCGGCCCGGTAGGTCGTAATCTCGGTGATGATCGCCTCGCCTTCACCGTCGCGATACTCCGAAAACATCGCCGTTTCATCCGGTGCGAGAACGACACCGCCCTCCGAATCTATCGCCTGCGTGTAGCCGCCGTCGACCGGCGTCGAGAAGTCGTTTGCGAGCACGGAGACTTCGGCGGTGATCATCACGAGCCGTGTCGTGTCGTCCGCGTGCGCGTCGTCCTCGCCCGCCGCGTCGCTCGGCTCCGCGACCGGACTCAAGAAGGAGATGACGGGCACGCCATCTTGCTCGTACGTGTCCGTATAGCTCGAGTCGAACTCCTGGTCGACCAGCCGTTCGTAGCTGAGTTCAGAAATACTGCTCCCGCCGCTGCGTCGCTCCTGGCGCACGTTCGTCTCCAGATCGAGCGTCGTCAGATCCGTGCCGACGGCGCTCTCGTCCGTACTCTGTTGAATCGTATCGTCTTCGACGTAACTCACCGAGTGGACGTCGTCCGAGGCGTGCTCGAGTTCGGACTCGAGTACGGCCGAGATCTCGTCGTCATCACCGGCGGCGATGGCCGGGTATGCAGAGAGCATCCGGACCTGCTGTTCGTTCTGTCCGATCCAGGTGCTGACCTCCGCCGCCTGGTCGTCAGCCGACTGCTCGATGTCCGACATGACGTCGCTCGTCATCTCGTTTGAGATGCCGGCGTGGAAGAAGACGGCAACGGCGACAGTCAGGAAGAAGACCGCAAGGACGACCACGCTGAACTTCGCGACGTAGCTCCGACGAATCCGATCCGGGATCAGATTCACAATCGGTTCCGATAGGTTCTCCGTCCGCACTGATTTCATTTCCTGAACGTGGCTGCTACCACGGAAAAGTGTTTGTGGCCCATCATGCGCAACAGTACCACGAGTTAATGACACGCAGAGACAAGGTGCAGGATGCAGCGACAAGCGAACAGGTTGGCGCTGGGGCGCTCACTGGCCAACCGATACTGAAACCTTCTTGACCCACGCCCGCGGCATCTGAGGTATGGACGACGGTGACCGGTTCCGTACCAGCGTGAGGTGGCGAACGTGACGAGCGTCAAGGAGTTCCAGATCGACGAGGAAGCGACCGAAACCGACCTCGGTCGCGGCCTCTTCGTCTTCACCGACGACTACTCCGTCTTCGACTGGGGGAAGATGCCCGACCAGATCGCCGAAAAGGGCGCAAGTCTCTGTACCATGGGCGCGTACAACTTCGAGCTACTCGAGTCCGAAGGCGTCGCGACCCACTACCGCGGCGTCATCGAGGACGGTGAAGTCATCCGACTCGCGGACGCCTCCCGCCCACCCTGGCAGATGGCGATCGACCTGACGCAGGTTCCCGACCTCCCAAACGAGGGGCGAGACTACGACTACGACCACTACCACGAGGTTGCCGGCCACAATTATCTGATCCCGCTCGAGATCATCTTCCGCAACGAGGTGCCGATTGGGTCGAGTCTACGCAGCCGAACCGATCCCGAAGACCACGGACTCGACTTCGAAAGCTGGCCGGAGGGAGCGGTCGATCTCGACGAGCCGATCGTCGAGTTCTCCACGAAGTACGAGGAGGGAGATCGCTACCTCGATCGGGAGGAAGCGGATTCGATCGCCGGTCGAGCCGATATCGACGTGCTCGCGGACCTCGCCCGAGAGGTCAACCGGATCATCACGGAACAGGCCGAGTCGGCCGGACTGACTCACCAGGACGGCAAGATCGAGTGTCTCTACTACGACGGCGAGGTCCGTGTTGCAGACGTCGTCGGTACGTTCGACGAGAATCGCTTCAGCTACGAGGGAACACAGCTCTCGAAGGAAGTCCTGCGCCAGCACCACAAGCGCACGCAGCCGGAGTGGGTGCAGGCGGTCAAGGCCGCGAAGGCCGAGGCGAAACAGGAGAACGTCGCGAACTGGAAGTCGCTGTGTGATCGCGATCCACAGCCGCTCGACGAGGACGTGCTAACTACTGCCCGGAACATGTACTGTGCGGGGGCCAACGCCTACACCGGCCAGGAACTGTTCGACGCGCCGCCGCTCTCGTCGGCGATCGGCGCTGTTCAGCGCCTGTAAGCACAGCCACGTTTCAGATCGTTCCCGGACGCACGTTGCGGAGTTGTTTTGCTGTGCACCGACGGTCACCCGAACTGGTTCGATTCCCGACTCGATGCAGACAGTAATCCTCATATGCGCCGAGTAACGAGGAGTTACTGAGCGCACATGACGTTTGCCACGAGCGTCGCATCAAGTATCGCCCCGTTTGACCCAATGTACGGTATCACTATCGTCGCGAGCGTGATGCTCGCCGTCTTCGTCGTCGCGATGGTGTCCCTCGCACTCGCCCCGGTCGTCTCCGGTGACTCGTCGGAAACTGCCCCACACGGTGGCCCCGCACTCGAGACGAACGCCAACGAAGCCGACTAACACACTGTCGCCGACTTGGTCGTCTTCTCGCCGATTTCTCGGTCCGGCCCGGTTCCAGAGCCAAGAGCGGAACCGATCCGGTATCAGCCATCCAGATCGTACTGTTCACGCACCAGCGGTGCGAGCCCCTGTTCTTCGAGCCGATCCATCGGAGCGAGCATGTCGAGCTGGACGACACCCGGCAGCCGTCCGATCTGAACGCCGCCGGTGAACGTACACCGCCCGCGGACTTCGCCCTCGGTCATGTCGAGCAGCGTGCCGGCTCGGTCGAACGCGTTCTCGGTTGCGTCGTTGATCGTCGCGCCGCTTCCGATGACCTGGATCGGACCCATATCGTCCGCGAGATCGACGCCGTGGGCGGCGGCGAGTTCGCGACCGGTCGCCAGTTCGTCGTCGCTGTAGGGTTTGCTGATGAACGGCAGATCTTCCTCGTTCGGCAGGAGGATCGGCCCGTCGATGTCGAGTCCCTTGATGACCTCGATGTCCATCGTCACAGTCCCGCTCACGTCGGTCGTATGCAGTGAGAGTTCGCCGTCGCCCTGGTTCGCGTGCAGATCACCGACGTAGACGCCCGCGCCGTCGACTTTCACGGGACAGATGAGCGTCGCACCGGCGCGCACGTCGGAGATATCCATGTGGCCATCGGTCCGCTTCTCGAGTTCGGCCTCGCTCTCGAGTCCCCAGTCGTGGTCGGCACCGAGCAGGAACTGGCCGAAGTCGCCGGCGTTGTGCGAGTCGGGGAGTTCGACCGGCGGCGTGGTCCCGACGTTGCCGATGAAGGGGCGCAGACGGCCGAGTGTGCCGGGCATCTCCGAGGGTTCGTACAGCAAGATTGGGTGCTGACGCGAGTTCTCGGGGATGTCCATCACGTCCTCGGCGTCTGTGGCGAGTTCGTGAGCACCGGCCTCGTCCATAGTGACGCCGACAGTACGGTCCTCGTCGAAGACGACGGTGTAGCCGTACTCGAACCCGAACGCGGAGGCGTTCGCGCCGCACTCCGCACAGCGAATCGCGTCCTCGCCGGTCCCCTCGACGACCGACTCGGGCCACTCGGTGCCACACTCGGGACAGCGGTGGTCGACGAACGGGTCGTCCCCGAACGCACCCTCGCGCTCGCGCATTGTCCCCGTGCTCGTCGCGAGACTCGTCACCTCGATGTCCCGGATGGTTAGTGCGACGGCGTCACCGACTTCGGCGTTCTCGACGCGGATCGGTCGTGTGACCTCGTGCCCGCCGCGGAACTCGGGCGTGATCATCGGCCCCCAGCACGCCGGCGGCGTGTACGTCTCGATCGTTCCGCCGTCGGCGACAGTGCCCGCCCACTCCTGGTCCGGCCCAACGAGGCCGCGCGTGTACTGATCCACGACAATCGTCTCTCTCACTTCGTGTTGTGCCATACCAACCCATAGTACGAGAGTACCGACGATAAACGTACAGTAGCACATGTTCCCAGGTGCACACGCGGTGTGTCTCACATCGGATGAACGCCACTAACACGACCCCAGAGCGCCTTGCACCTGAGTGCCCAACCCAGATACTCCTGTCTCGTGAACGCCCAGCCATGCAACTCGATGAGTTCTACGGCCACGTTCAGGAACGCAGCCACCTCGACACCAGAGACCGAACCGAAACCGCAACCGCGGCCGTCCTCGACACCCTCGGCGAAACCCTGACCCAGGGGCAAGCCGAAGATGTCGCCCGCCAACTCCCGCCTGAACTCGGCGACCGCCTGGCAGACGCAACCCACGACGGTGCAGGCTACGACCGGGACGACTTCACGAACCGGGTCAGCGAGCGACTCCAAGAGGATGACCCCGAGTCCGACGACGTAGCGCGCTATATCGAGGCCGTAACGGACGCAATCGCGGCCTCGCTCACGATGGGCGAACGAGAGAATCTGACCGCACAGTTGGACGCGGAGCTCCAGCCGTTGTTCGAAGGCGTCACTGTCGATCACGACGAGCGGGAGCAGTGACGTGAAAACTACCGCCAACCGGCTCCAGTACTACCAGCAGCACGACTGCATCGCGGCGGCACAATTGGTTCCCAACGGATTATCGCCACCGCTCGAGTTCGGCGGCGCTCGACGGTGTCGCCGAAAGCCACGCGTCGTCACGAGCGATATCGGCGACGATGAACTGCGTCTCGCCGTCGATTTCGTCAACCGCGGCGACCACGTCGGAGTCAGTTCCCATCTGCCGATCGAGTGGCTCCGTTCTGGGAGTCATGTTTGTATATCTTTCCGTGCGGGTGATGAACGTTTCGGATATAGACGAATAACTACCCGTTCGAAAACGATATGCGACGATCGTGCGACAATTGAGAACTAATTCACTCGGTTCCGAAACAGTGGCATCCGTGCCAGTGATACGCGACCCACAGACCGCGTCCGTTCACCTGCTAGTACTCGAGTACGGAGGCCGAAGTGGGTTCGATATCAGCCGTCGTCTGCGACGACGCTTCCAATGCCGTCGACCGGCCGGTCGGGCGACACCTCGTCGATTTCCGTGGGGAGGCCGAGCTGGTAGCCGGTGCCGTTTTCCCGAACCGTCGTTCGGCCGCGGTGGACGGAGACGTCGCCGTTGAGGTGGAGCTTGACCGCCTCGAGGAGCGCGTCCGCCTCGAGTGGCTGGCCTCGGCGTTTCATGTCGTCGACGTCGGCGTCGTCCGGCACGTCGAACGCGCGCTGGGTGATGATCGGCCCCTGGTCGAGGTCGGTCGTCACGTAGTGGGCGGTCACGCCGGCGACGCGAACGCCTTCCTCGACGGCCTGTCGGTACGCTTCGGCACCGGGGAACGCCGGCAGCAGCGACGGGTGGACGTTGATGATGCGGTCCTCGTAGCGGAAGACGACGTTCGGACTCAGGATGCGCATGTAGCGGGCGAGCACGATGAGGTCGGCGTCGTACTCCGCCAGGACTTCGAGCAGGCGTTCCTCGTTCTGTTGGCCCTTCTCGTCGCCGATGTCGTGGAACGGGACGCCGTAGTGTTCGGCCAACGGCTGGAGGTCGTCGTGGTTGCCGATGACGACGCCGATGTCGGCACCGAGTTCGTCGTTCGCCCAGGCCTCGAACAGCGCCTCGAGACAGTGGCTCTCCTTCGTTCCGAGGACGGCGATCTGCTGGGTCTCCCGGTCAGCCGGGAACCGAACCTGCACGTCGAGGCTGAGATCCTCGCCGAGTTCGTGCAGATCCTCGCGAAGTGTCTCCTCGGTACAGACCATTTCCGAGGTGTCGACGGCGAGGTACATCCGGAAGACGCCGTCGCGAACCGCCTGATCGAGGTCTTCGATGTTGATCCCGCGCTCGAACAGGAGGCTCGTTACACGGGCAACGAGCCCGGTGTCGTCGTCTCCGATCACCGTAATTTCAGTCACGTCTGTCGTCATCGTGGCCACCTCCGCTCGAGCGTTCGTCGGGTCGTCAACATCTGCAGTAGCATCAAGTATCAGTACGCACCTCAGTCTATGGGCGGCTAAAAGTCCTGCTTTCCGCGCCGCCACTGAGAGTGAATCGATACCACTGCTGTCCGAACGTGGCCCCCTCGGCGGCAGCAGCAGCCACAACAGCAACCACAACCGCAATCGCAACCGCAACAACAGCACCTACGCCAACACAGCCGCTCGCCGCCGCAACGACCGCTCGATCGTCGTCTCCTCGGCGAGCGACTCGAGTTCGGTCGTCGCGTGACAGTCAGCCAGGTACTCGAGTGCCTGCCGGCGGAACTCGCCCCGGAGGCCGCCGGTGCGGACGATGACGCCGAGGGCGGTTCGGTCGTCGCTGGCGGCGAGTTCGGCGAGTGCGTCGTATCGCTGCTGGTCGCTGACGGCGGTTTTCATTACGGTTTGGAAGTGAGTGGACATGGTGATAGTGTTGGTGTTGGTTTGAGTGTGATGGTGTTCTCGTTGCCAGTTGTCGTGTGAGTCATGATGAGGCGGGTGGTGGATGCGAGTGAGTGTGAGCCGATAGTAGGCACGTTCGGTGAGCGTCACGGCTGCAACGATCTGGTTCGCTACCGACACTCCTCGCGTGAGACGAAGGCGTCGCCGACAGCCCTGATCCAGGTGTCCCGGGCCGTACTCGCATTGAATTCGGAGTAGATGGTGCAGACGGCACGACCCTGGTCGGTTTGGTCGACGTATGCCTGATAACACGGGGAGACATCGGTCTCCTCGTGTAGTTGTTCCTCGCAGCGTTTCGCCTCGCGTAGTTCATCCCGGCCGGAGCCGTGCTCTCCACCTGCGCTCCCGCCGGCAGCGGACGGCGATTGCGTCGGTGACGAGGTCGGTGGCGACGGCGGTGACGACGATGGCGATGATGACGACGACTGTGCGTCAGCCTGTCTCTCTGAATCGTGATCTGTCACTGGGTGTACCCTCGTTCAGTTCGCACTTCGTCAATCCGCAATGCCAATCTCCTCTGCATCTCCGGCAGCGCTCGACACCGACTCATCTTCGGCTCGCTCGGCCTCCTGTTCGTCCGCTGGAGCGTCGTCCGGTGACGCCCCGTCTTCCGCCGGCACCTCGAACGTCGGGAAGCGATCCTCGTACGTTGGATTGTCAGCAGCCAGTTCCACGTCCGTGAGCAGACAGTCCTCGAGATCCGCACGAACCGCCTCGTGATCCATCTCTGCGCCGATCAACACCAGCCGGGTGTGTCGGTCACCCCATCGCTCGTGCCACGTGGACTCGAGTTCCGGATTCGATTCGAGCCGTTCCTGGCGCTCGGCCGCTGGGAGGGAGTCGATCCACTGTCCACCAGGAGCGACCCGAATAGACTGTCCGGCGACGTTGACCGTGAGGGCCTCGTCCTCGCGGCTCACCTGTCGCTTCGCTCCCGTTTCCGTCGTCGAGGCTCCGCTTTGGTCATCCTCGCCGCTGGCGAGCCAGAAGTGCCCCTTCGCCCGAACGACCGAATCGGGGAACCGATCGAGCAGGTCGGCGAACCGTTCGGGATGGAACGGCCGGCGTGCCTCGAAAACGAACGAGGTGATGCCGTGTTCTTCCTCGGCGGACTGGTGGGGTTCCTGGAGCTCCTGAATCCACCCTGCGGAGTGACGGGCCGCCTCGAAGTCGAACCGGTCGGTCTCGACGAGGTCGTCGGGCTCGATGCGGCCGTGTTCCGCTCGGATGAGTTTCGCGCGCGGCTGGAGTACGCCGAGCGTCTGCTCGATCTGGGAGAGCGTCTCATCGTCTACGAGGTCGCACTTGTTGAGTACGAGCACGTCACAGAACTCGACCTGCTCGATGAGGAGATCGCCGAGGTGTTTCTCGGTGCCATCGTCGTCGAGGCGCTCGTCCGACTCCATCGCGGTCTGGAACTGGTGGGCGTCGACGACCGTAACGGTCGTATCGAGGTGGCAGTTCTCGAGCGGCTCGATGCCGGTTTCCTCGTAGAACTCGGTCGGATCGAGATCCGACTGGTCGAAGCCGAGCGTCAGGGTCTGGGCGACCGGCAGCGGTTCGGCGACGCCGGTCGACTCGACGACGAGCGCGTCGAACTTGCGGCCCTGCGAGTTGCGAGTGAGTTCGCCGACAGCATCGAGCAAGTCGCCGCGCAACTCACAGCAGATACAGCCGTTCGAGAGTTCGACGAGTTCCTCGTCCTCGTCCGCGATGTCCGAGGATTCGGCGACCTGTTCGGCGTCGACGTTGACCTCGCCCATGTCGTTGACGAGCACGGCGAGGTCCCGGTCGCTCTCGTGTAAGAGGTGGTTCAGCACGGTCGTCTTGCCCGCGCCGAGCGTTCCGGACAGTACCGTGACGGGGATCGAATCGTCCATCAGTTAACAACATTATATGGACACCAATAGTAGTTATTATCTTAGGACTCTGTATTATTAACATTGTTGCAGGTAGTCCGGGTCAGTGACCACTGCCACTGCACGGCAGCCGGCCGAACCAGTTCGGCCGGCGAGAGCGATAGGTGGTGACTAGTGAACGTTCGTCACGCGAACGGCGACGATGCTCCGAGTTCGCTGCTACTCGAGTACGTTCCCCGTGGAGAGGGAACGAGACGGCGATAGCGGCCGCAGGACCGACATCTGAACATCGGTCGTCGCGCCCTCCTCGCTCGACCCGGTTACTGGTGCGCACCGCCGGGATACAGCCGTGCACGGTCGGGATACGTCGCACATAACAATCGACCGACCCAGGATGTACGTTCGATGAACCGATGGACCGACGAGCGTATCTCGCAACGAGTGCAGCGACCGTTTTTGCCGGGTGTACGGAACTCAGCGGAGCAGACGAACCGGACGCCAGCGGTGACCGCGACGGCAGCGAATCGACCGATGGCGGTGAATCGACCGACGACGACGGATCAACCGACGGCACTACCGACGACCCCGACGGATCTGACCAGCAGGACGACTACCCGGAGTTGGCCGGGTCGTTCGACGATTTCGAGGATCTCGACGAGTGGTGGGAGTGGCAGGATATCGGCTTTCTCGAGGCTGACAGGAGCCGTTCGTACGACGGAACGCAGTGTGCGCTCCTGACATCATCGCCGGAGTCGGAAGGCCAAGTCCGGATCCGCCGCCGACTGGACGAACCTATCGACGTCCGGAATGTCGCCCCTGGACTCGCTCTGGCCACCGACACGGACCAGGGAGTGGTACGCATCCAGTTGCAGGACGAGGACGCCCACTACCTCGAGTACAGCACGCAGTTTCCGGGCGGGACGTCGCTCACGCACGACAACTTCGGGGTCACCCGCGTGCGCGGCGATCCCGACCTGAGCGAGGTCGTCGTCCTCCAGGTCATCCGCTGGTTCGGCGGCGACGCCGAGGGCCGACAGTGGGTCGACGACTTCCACTTCGTTCCCAAACCGGAGCGGGGGAAAGTGCTGCTCCAGTTGCACGGCGGCTACGAGGAACACTACACCGACGCGCTGTCGCGCGTCTCCTCGGCCGATATCCCGGCGGCCGCGTTCGTCCCGCCCGAGCGACTCCGCGGCGGGGAGTCAGCCGAGGAGGACCGCCTCACGCGCGAACAGGTCGGCGAACTCGCCGACGAAGGGTGGACGATCGGCGTTCAGTCCGCCGCTGGCCGGCACCTCGAGGCCGCCGACGCGGACCGTGTGGAAGCGGCCGTCGTCGACCCCGTTGACTGGCTCGCCGACGAAGGGTACGACGACGTGGGCCGCTTCTTTGCGTATCCCTACTCCCAGTACTCCGAGGCCGCGTCCGAACTCGTCCGGGAGAACTACGATCTCGCGTTCGCGGGGCGCTCGTCCGCCCAGGGATTCGCGAGGAACCCACACCGGTGCTCGGTGCTCGCCAACCCGACCCCCGAGGAGGCGACGGCGGCGCTCGAACGAACGGTCCGGTGGAACGGGATCACGACGTTCGCGTTCCACCGACTCTCGAGTCGGGACGCACGGGCAGGGTTCGAAGCGGCGCTCTCCCGGATCGAGGCGCACGCGGCGGCGGGCGAGCTGGACGTGATTACGCCCGCGGAGATGGCCGACGAGTACGTCTACTGAAGCGGATCGTTGTACGTTCCTCACTCGGTCGACCGCTCGAGTTCGGAACTCGAGTGATCCTCGATGTTCGAGCGCCTATTATCGTGTCCGCGTGCACGGCCATTCCCATGTCCACGTCCACTATCGTCCTCAAACGGTTCGCCGGCATCGTCGCCCGCGAGGTATCGCTCGGCGTCGCTGAGAGAACCGGTTTCGAGGAGTAACTCGAGTCGACGCTCGAACTCGGCGTCGGAGAGGTCGCCGTCAGCGTACCTGACCCGGAGCCGTTCGAGGGCGTCTTCGGGTTCGTCGGAGACATCGGTCTCGTCATCACTGGAAGTGCCCGACTCGGACGCGGGTGCGGGTGCAGTGAGTGACGATGTGAGGTCACGGAGCAGGTCACCGCCGAAGATGAGAACCATAATCCCGAGAACGACTGCGACCGACGAGTCGATCACCACGAGCGCGACGAACGCCGCAAGCAGTGCAACGAGAAGGAACGCAACTGCTATCTGTGACGACCGGCCCGTAGCCTGCGGTTCGCTCATGTATTCCTGTTCGCAATCCAATAGTAAAATTCCCACCGTTCGCGTGGCGGCTCCGTCCACCCTGGACAACGGCACAGTTTTCTGTAGATGATTAGCAACCAAGTCACCATACTATACCAGGAGTTAACAACCCATTGGTTTAAAATAATAACATCGCGTAGCAGCGGTCCATGAACAAGTGCGTCATCGTCGGCGGCGGTATCCACGGCACCTACTGCTGCCAGCGGCTCCTCGACGATACCGACCTCACGCGCGATGATCTCTGTATCGTCGATCCACACGAGCAGCTACTCGAGTCGTTCCGACAGAAGGCTCGGGCTTGTGACATGGAGGCACTGCGATCGACGTTCGTCCACCACGTCGGGACCGATCCGTTCGGCCTGGAGAGTTTTGCGGAGGCGCGCGACCGGGAAGACGAACTCCTCCCGCGGCCGAGCTATCCGCGCCGGCCGTCGCTGTCGCTCTTCCTCGACTACGCCGAATTCGTCATCGATCGGACAGGGATCGACGACCTCCACCAACAGGCGACCGTCACGTCGATCCGCCGCGACGGCTCGAGCGGACCGCTCGTTGTCGAGACCACTGATCGGGCGGGCCGAACCAGTTCGATCCGCACCAGAACGTGCGTCCTCGCGATCGGTCCCGGCGACCGCTATCGGCGGCCGTCGTGGGCCGACGGCGTCGAATCGATAACGCACGTCTGGGACGACGACTTCGACCCCGCTCGAGCCAGAGACGAACAGGGGAAGACAATCGTGGTCGGCGGTGGCGTCACCGCAGCCCAGCTCGCGCGCTGTCTCGCCGAGCACGATGGTGAACCTGCTTCCAGGACCACCGAGAGCGCCGATACCACACTCCTTTCGCGACACGACCTCGAGACGGCCGCCATCGAAGCCGACCCACACTGGATCAACTGGAACCACATCGAACGTCAGCTCCACCGCCATCCACCCGGCTCGAAGGCGCGATACGACACGATTCAGGCCGCGCGAAACGACGGAACAGTCCCACCAACGGTAGCCGACCAACTCGAGTCGGCCGTCGATGCGGGCTCGCTGCAACGCCGACAGGGAACAGTTCGCTCCGCTCGAACAGCCGAGGGACGCGTACGGCTGTTGCTGGCCGACGGTGGCTGTCTCACCGGCGACCGCGTCGTGCTCGCAACCGGCTTCGAACCGGTGTTCGACCACCCCTTCGTCGACCGGCTTGCACGGGAACTCGAACTCGAGTGCGGTCACCGCGGCCTCCCGGTCCTGGACGACGAAACGCTCGCCTGGATGCAAACTGATGGCTCCAAATCCGCACTTTTCGCCACCGGCGCGCTGGCGGCGGGAACCGTTGGCTCGTTCGCAGCGAACATCGCCGGTGCCCGACGGGCGGCAGACCGGTTGACCGCGTCGGTACCGTCAGCTGCCGAGAGCGCCAGCAGCGGGGCACATACGGAAGCTGCGATCCACACCGTTTAGTACGCCCACATAGTATTGTGTTTTATGAACAAGATCGGTCCACCGGAGTTGGACGACCGACTCTCTACCGGAGCATCACCATACATCCTCGATATTCGACCTCGAAAATCGTACCAGCGCAGCCACATCGACGGCAGCCAGAACGTTCCTGTCTACAACGACCTGCGCCGCGGGGACGACGCCGAACTCCGCCAGTCGCTGTCACAGATTCCGGCAGACGAACCCGTCGTCACGGTCTGCAAAGCCGGCGTCGTCGCACGGAAGGCGACAACCGTACTCGAGGAGGAGGGCTACGAGGCAGTCACGCTCGCCGGCGGGATGCGACGCTGGAGCGGCTACCAGAACGGATCGCTCGGGTATCGTCTCGCCTCGTTCGTCCGGCGCGCGCTTCCGTGACCATCCCGTCGGCTGGCTCTCTGGCGGACCCTATGCACGAATGTGTATCACGGACCAAAGCCGAAAGCGTTTTTGAGCACGGTTACGGGGTTTCAGGTGATGACCGCCTACACCGCGACGGTGACGGTTCGACTCAAACACGGCGTCCTCGATCCCGAGGCCGAAACCACGAAACAGGCCCTCGAACGGCTCGGCTTCGAACTCGACTCGCTGCGCTCGGCCGACCGCTTCGAGATCGATCTCGAGGCGGACTCGAGCGAGGCTGCGCGCGAGCGTGCAGACGAGATGGCAGAGCGACTGCTCGCGAATCCGACTATCCACGATTACGACGTGGAGGTCGACGAACGGTAGATGACCGTTTCAATCACACTGATCGAAACCGCCGGTCACACCACCGAGGGGTGTCGACTGTGACGGTTTCGATCATCAGATTCGGCGGCTCGAACTGCGACCGCGACGCCGAGCGCGCGCTCGCTCACCTCGACATCGACGCCGAAATCGTCTGGCACGAGGACGGTCTCCCGGCAGACACGTCGGGCATCGTCCTCCCCGGCGGCTTCTCCTACGGCGACTACCTCCGCGCCGGCGCGATGGCGGCTCGCTCACCGATCATGGCAGAGGTCCGGGAAGCCGCTGCCGACGGCACGCCCGTCCTCGGCGTCTGCAACGGCGCGCAGGTCGGCTGCGAGTCCGGCCTCACCGACGGCGCGTTCACGACCAACGAGAGCGCGCGTTTCCAGTGTGAGCACGTCTATCTCCGCGTCGAACGAGACGACACACTCTGGACCGCTGCCTACGACGAGGGCGACGTCATCGAGATCCCGATTGCCCACGGCGAAGGGCGCTACGAGATCAGCGAGGACCGACTCGCCGAACTCGAGGACGACGACCGCGTGCTCTTTCGGTACTGCGACGAGGACGGTAAACCGAGCGCCGAGGCGAACCCGAACGGCTCGAAGCACAACGTCGCGGGTATTCTCGGCGACCGCGAGACCGTCGCCGTGTTGATGCCCCACCCCGAGCGCGCGACGCTCCCGGACGTCGGGCCGACGGACGGGCAGGGCGTGCTGCGCGGCTTCGAATCGGCCTGACAGACGAGGTACCATTATCACCGCGGACGACGTTGGGCCGTCCGTATGGGCCCGAAAATCACGCTCGTTACGCTCGGAGTCTCGAATATCGAGGACTCGATCCAGTTTTACCGGGACGGACTCGGGTTCCCGATTCGCGAGCGCGACCCGGACGACGATATTGCGTTCTTCCCACTCGAGGGAACGTGGTTGGCCATCTACCCGCGCGATCGTCTCGCCGAAGATGCCACCGTTTCGGACGATGGGAACGGGTTTTCCGGCGTTACGCTGGCACACAACGTCTCCTCGAAGACGGACGTAGATACGATTCTGGAACGAGCGGAAGACGCCGGTGGACAGGTGGTGAAGTTAGCACAAGAGGTCTTCTGGGGCGGCTATTCGGGTTATTTTGCGGACCCCGATGAACACCTCTGGGAAGTCGCGTATCCGCCGCTCACTGCGGAGTGATACAAGACCTATTTTCGAGAAGAACGAGCCGCTATCGAGTCAGCGGCTGGTTAAAACTCCGCTCGCGCTCCATCACGACCTCCCACGTCCGCTCGCACTCACACGAGACCTGCTCGAAGACCGACGGGTCCTGTCGCAGGTCGAAATCCTTGATCGCCTTCTGGACGAGGTCGTCGCACTCCTGGCAGTTGTGCGGCCCGCGGTCGGAGCCGTGACCGACCGGGTCCGAGACGACGATGGCGTCGACATCGGCGGTCTCCTCGAGTACGTGTGCGACAGACCAGAGCCACGGCGGGCGGTAGCCGTCATTGAAGTAGAGGTCGTCGACCATCGTGTAGCGCTGGACGTTACACGGGTTCATCGAGACGGTGTGACAGCCCTCGACGGCGGCACAGCGTTCGACAGAGGAGATCATGTCCTCGACGGCTTCGGACTCCGTGAGGAACGGCGGCTTCATCAGCAGGTAGGCCTTGATGCCGGCGTCTGCTGTATCGTCGGCTTCCTCGTCGGCGGCGGCAGCCTCGGCGCAGGCGTCCTCGAAATCCGCGAAGTCGAAGTACTTGTTCACGCAGTCGTGGCGCACGCGATCCGTGGCCGTCTCGAGTCCGATCGCGACGTCGGTGTCGACGCCGTGCTGGGTGAAGTCGCCAATCTTCTCGCGGTCGACGAAGTCCGGCAGGGATTCGACGACCATGCGCTCGCGGTCGGCGAAGGTGTCGGCGATCGCGCGTCGGGTTTCTGCGCCGACCTCGCGCTCGTCGAGAAAGGAACCGGAGGTGTAGATCTTGATGAGATCGGCGGGTTCGTCGCCATTTTCCGCCTCGTGCTCGAGACAGACGTCGATCTGATTCATCAGTGCTTCGTGGCTGACGCTGCCGCCGTCGACACTCTCGGCGACGTAGCCGCACATCGTACAGCCGCCGGCGCGTGCCCAGCGACAGCCGCCGGTGTTCAGGATGATCGTCAGGCTCTGCTTGACGCCAGTGGGGGTGTTGTCCTCGTCCAGCCAGACGCGGGTCGGCTCGTGGGGGTCGTAGCTCGCCTCCTTGCGCGAGCGGATCTCCCGCATCACTTGATTGTGGGCGTCCATGCCCTTGCCCTGCTCGTAGACCTCGGGCGTGGGTTGACTCATTGGGAGGACAAAGCGGGCCAGCGCCTAAAGCGCCTTCGTCTGGACCTGGGGCCACACACGCCGTAAAACAGAGCCGACCGCGCGACGATGCAGAGCGACTCAGAGCCGCATCTCCCGCGTCTCCACCGCGTCGCAGGACGGACAGACGAATCGGTACTGGACGCGGCTACCCGACGAATTGACCTGCCACCCGCCGCTCTCGTCGTGGAACCCACACTTCCGGCACTCGAGTTCGGCCTCGTCGAACTTCGCCCGAAGTCGGTCGAAGGGGGAGCGGTAGGTAGACATGTGCTATCATAGCACACGTAATCTCTTAACCGTTGGGGTCACTGGTTAGCGGCGAGACTGGTTAGAACGGTTGAAATCGGGGCTCTAGCGGATAATACGGGTGACGGAGATGTGGACACAACATACGTTGATCAATCGTATGTAGCAATACGAAACCGACTCCATCGGTTTGAAACGACCCACGGAACCAGCCCTTACTCGGCTGTAGCCCGTAGTTAGCGTCCCAAACTCTGGTTGACGGTCCTCGGCGTTTATGTGGGGCGGGGTGATAGCCGGCTCCATGCTCGAGTTCGCGCCACCGCTTCAGCTCGCCGGTGATGGATTCCTGTACTGGGCAATCGTCTTCTTCGTCCTCGCAATCATCGCGGCTGCGGTCGGTGCCAGGGGTGTCGCCGGCATCTCGATGGAAATCGCACGGATCTTCGTGCTGGTGTTCATCGTGCTGGCGATCGTCGCGCTCCTCCTGTAGCGCGCCGTCCTGGTTGCTCCACTGGCGGGACGACGGCTGCCACAGCGCAGAGACTGTCGAGGACCAGACCGTGGTCCGAGCGCCACGTAACCGAAATTAGTTTCGTATGAGTGTGAACAACTAACAGGATAGCCGTCCAAGTAATTTGGGAAGGATTATCATGACCGAAATTGGCGGTTTTCAGGATCGAGTCGCTCGAGTCGATCTGTCTGAGGAGTCAGTAGCATACGAGTCGATCGACGAGGACGACGCTCGCAAGTATATCGGCGCACGCGGCCTCGGGGTGAAGTACGTCTTCGAACAGGGTCCAGACGTCGACCCCCTCGGGCCGGACAACCTGCTCGCGTTCATGAATGGCCCGCTCTCGGGGACACAAGTGACGATGAGCGGCCGTATCGCCGTCTGTACGAAGTCACCCCTGACCGGCACCGTCACTGACAGCCACCACGGCGGCTGGTCCGGTGCACGCCTGAAGTGGGCCGGCTTCGACGGCCTCCTCTTCGAAGGCGAAGCCGACAGCCCGGTCTACGCCCACATCGAGGACGGTGAGGTCGAACTCCGCGACGCCAGCGACCTCTGGGGAGCGGGCGTCCACGAAACGCGCGACCAACTCGAGAAGGAGGTCGACGGCAGCTACGGGAAGAACCTCTCGCTGATGGCGATCGGCCCCGGCGGTGAGAACGAGGTCAAGTACGCCTGTATCATGAACGAGGACGACCGCGCCTCGGGCCGCGGCGGCACGGGCTGTGTCATGGGGTCGAAGAACCTCAAGGCGATCGTCATCAAGTCGACGACGAAGATGCCCCAGCCCGCCGATCAGGAGACGTTCCGCGAGGGCCACCAGCAGGCGATGCAGGCGATCACCGAATCCGAAGTCACCGCGCCGAACGAGGGCGGCCTCTCGATGTACGGGACGAACGTCCTGATGAACATCGGCGAGGAGATGGACGGCCTGCCAACGAAAAACGGACGCTATACCTCGACTGAGGCCATGCGCGACGCAGAGGGCGTCGACATCGACGCCGAACGCGTCTCCGGAGAGAACGTCCGCGAGAACATCCTCGTCGACGAACCCACCTGCCACTCCTGTCCGGTCGCCTGCAAAAAGGAAGTCGAAGTGCAGGCGATGCACAAGGGCGAGGAGATGAACGTCCGCACCGAATCCTACGAGTACGAATCCGCCTACGCGCTCGGCCCGAACTCGGGTCACACAGACCGCGACGCCGTCGCGCTCATGCTCGACCGCTGTAACGACATGGGCGTCGACACCATCGAAACGGGCAATATGATGGCGATGGCCATGGAGATGACCGAGGAAGGCAAACTCGACGAAGGAGAACTCGAGTGGGGCGACACCGAGACCATGATCGACATGATCGAGCGGATCGCCCGTCGCGAGGACGACCTTGCGGATCTGCTCGCGGAGGGGCCACGCCGCGTTGCGGATCGCAAGGAGGCCCACGACAACTCCCTCGCGGTGAAGGGCCAGACGATCGCGGCCTACGATCCGCGCTGTATGAAGGGAATGGGTATCGGCTACGCCACCTCGAATCGTGGAGCCTGCCACCTGCGCGGGTACACGCCCGCCGCCGAGATTCTGGGCATTCCGGAAAAGGTGGACCCGTACGAGTACGAGGGGAAAGGCGAACTCACCGCCGCCTTCCAGGATCTGCATGCCATCAGCGATTCGTTCGACATCTGCAAGTTCAACGCCTTCGCGGAGGGCATCGAGGAATACGTGCTCCAGTACAACGGCATGACCGGTCTCGACGTCACCGAGGACGAACTGCTCGAAGCCGGCGAACGCATCTACAACTTGGAGCGCTACTACAACAACCTCGTCGGCTTCGACGGCGCTGACGACTCGCTCCCGGCGCGCTTCCTCGACGGCGAGGACGGCATCCCCGGCCAGGGTGCGAGCGAGGGCGAGTTCTGCGAACTCGAGGAGATGAAAGAGGAGTACTACGACCACCGCGGCTGGGTCGACGGCGTCGTGCCCGACGAGAAACTCGAAGCCCTCGAGATCGAAATCGGTCCGGGAACGGGCGTCTCCGCCGGTGATTCGCCGGCACCGGCAGACGACTGACCACGGGTCGTGCTCCTTGACGACCGTCCCGTGACAGTGAAACCCACTATTTTGTAACTCGCGTCCATACCAGCCACGCATGCCCCTCCTGCTTGGTCTCGCCCTTGCAACGATTGGCCTCGTACTGGTCCTCCACGGGAGTCGCTACCTGCGACGAGCCTACCGAATCACGACTGGCGATCCGCTCACACCGAAAACCCTCTCGAGCGCAGCAAAACCGGTAGAACTCGTGGGTACTGCACGACCGCTCGAAGAGAGCGTGGGCGGGAATAGGGCCGGAATCGAGACTGGGACCGGGACCGAGACCGAGACCGAGACAGATGACACGGTACTCGAGTCACCCTCCCAACAGCCGTCACAACTTTCGTCCCAGCAATCGTCACAGCCGTTGACCCAGCAGCCGCCGCGCTCCAGCACTCAGCGGTCGTCACAGCCGGACCAGGACCAAGTCCAGAATCAGGACCCAGAAACCCCAGTCACGCCGGCGCTGTGTGCCTCGGTCCGAATCCAGCGCTACGAAGCCAGCCAGTCGGACGACCGGCGCGGCGGGCGATGGGTGACGATCGGCCAGAGCGAGGACGGCGAGTACGCACGCCCGTTCGTCGTCGACGGCCCCGTTCATGCCAAGGTCGACCCGACCGGCGCGACGACCGAGTTCGACGAGTGGGAGACCGTGGAGACGACGCACGGCGACCCCGACTTCGACACCACCCTCGTCGGCCACGATTCTGGACCCGAACTGCAGGCGCTACTCGAGTCCGGCGAGTCAGAGACAACGGAGAGCACCCGCAGTTGGCGCGCACACCGGAGTGACCACCAGCGACGCCATCACCCGTCAGCCGGGTCGGATACTCGGTATCGACTGCAGTACCGGCGACTCGAGCCCGGCGACGACGTGCACGTCTTCGGTGGACGAATTATTGACCGGCCCGACGAGTGGGGAGAGACGATAGATATCGTCGTGGGGGGACCGGAAACCGGGGACCGAGAACGAAAACGGGAACAGGAACAGTACCTGCTCACAACAGGAAGCGAATCGGCGGCCTCGCGAACGCAGTACACCCGCGGCGTCGCACTCGCTGGCATCGGGCTCGTGCTCACGCTCACCGGTATCGCGCTCCCGCTGATCGCGGCCCTTTCGTGAGTGGCGGGAGTGTCGGAAATGTCGGGAATGTCGAGGGTCGAATGGGAAACGAGTCGACGCATACCCGCCCAGGTTCCGACCACTTCAGACCCGATGCTGCTATACCAGCCCCATCCCAATCACGGATAGACGCACGATGATGGCCACGACCCACGCCCTCGCCGGGCTCGCGCTCGCCGCCGCCATCGCGACCGTCTCCCCCGCCTTCGGCACCGTCGCCGCCGTCGCTGCGATTCTCGGCGGCCTCTTTCCCGATGTCGACCTCGTCGCAGGCCATCGTCGCACGCTTCATTTTCCCGTCTACTACTGGGTGCTCGCCATACCCGCGTCGCTCGCCGCCGTTCTCGCACCGAGTGACCTTACCGTCGCGCTCGCCATCTTCCTCGTCGCCGCCGGCCTGCACTCTGTCATGGATCTCTTCGGCTGCGGACTCGAGTTCAAACCCTGGCTCGGCACCTCGGACCGGGCGGTCTACAGCCACTATCACGGCCGGTGGCTCGCGCCGCGGCGCTGGATTCGCTACGACGGCGCGCCGTCGGATCTCGCACTGGCGGCGATGCTCGCGTTTCCCGCCCTGTTCGTCTTCGACGCGAACGCCACGATCGAGACGGCGGTTGTGATGTTGCTCCTGGTTTCGATCGGGTACGCCGCACTCAGGCACCCGCTGGCTCGACTGGGTGAGTGGCTGCTAGAGCGGCTCCCAGCGCCCGTCGTCGCGATGGTGCCGGAGTGGATCGCGTCGGCGGGCGAGCAGCGACGGTCGGAACAACAACAACGGCCGGACCAGCACCGACGGGAACAGTAGCTACGACCCCTCCATCGACTCGCAGACAGTGACCCGAACGCACCAAGCGGCTCGAGTGCATCCCATGCACGCCGGGCAGCCACTGCATTACTTCTAACGGATGCCTATCTACGATAGGAACCTGTACGCTTCAATGGAGGTCGCGACCATGACAACACCAGACACCCAGGAAGAAATCGAACAGACACTCGGCCAGGTACCGAGCTGGATGGAACACATCGCAGCCCCCGCAGGCGACCACAGCTGGGGACTCTTTCGAGACCTTACCCTCGGCGAAACAGAGCTCTCGGCGCGCGAAAAGGGCCTTATCGGCGTCGGCGTCGCCGCCGCCATCGCGTGTCCGTACTGCGAACACTTCCACCGCGAGGAAGCCCGGCTGGCCGACGTGAGCGAGGCCGAACTCGAGGAGGCAGTCTCACTCGCCAGTTCGACCCGGTACTTCTCGACGACCCTGCACGGCAACGAGGTCGACATGGACGAGTTCGTCGCCGAGACCGACGAAATCGTTGACCATCTCAAGGAACAAGAGGCAGCGGCGGCCGGTGCCGACTGAGTCGACACGGTGATGCGTTTCGCGAGTAAGGCAACTCGAGTGCGACCCGATTCAACTGGCGGCGGCCCGTCCCTGTCGTCGCCAGCAAATTCGTCGAAGAGCGAAACGGGACCAGAACCAGTCACCGCGCAATAAGCACCGGCTCCCGAATCTCGAACGCCGTCTCGAACTCCCCCTCACGGTCCTGTCGACGGCCGATTCGACGCACCTGTTCCTCGTGTGCCCGCCGTACCGCTGCCGTCTCCCGCTCGGTCAACTCGAGTTCCTCGCCGAGGTCGTCCCAGTGACCCCAGTCGACGAGGAACACCTCGCGGTCGGCATCGGTGTAGACGCGCTCGAACTCGCGGCGGTAGCGGTCACGCCGGGGTGCAAGGAGTGTCTGCGCCCGATCGACGAGGTCGGGCAGGCGCTCCGGCGGGACGCTCGCTTTGGCGGCCGTGAGCAGGAGGATCTGCCCCTCTATTGGATCGCCGGGTTCGGTCATCTATCCCCCCGCCCGCATGGCTTTCTGAGCGAAGTCTTCGACGAGCGTCTCGAGTGGGGCAGATTCCTGGCCTTCGAAGACGACGGTGACCTCGGTTAGCGTGAGCGTCGGCCCGATCTGGACGGACTCTGAGGAGAGTGTCGCTTGCCAGGTGTCACCCACGACGGTTGGCGGTGTGCCGTCGCTGGGTGTATCGTGGTCGTGGTGGTCGTCATGGTCGTCGTGTTCGTAACCGGTGTCCACACCGTTGGAATCAGATGCGGATATGTGCTCGGCTGCCGACTCAACGCGCTCGCCGCCGAGGTTTGTCAGGTACCGAATCGCGAGCCGCTCGGAGATTCCCCGAAAGGAGCGTTCGATACGGCGGGTCATACGGATCATTTATTCGCAGAGATGATAAAGGCGCGTCGGCGATCCGCTGTCCACGCCGCTGTCGCACTAGAGTAACGCTCTGAATCCCACGACCGAGAGCACACCCGCACAGAGCGCGAGCAAAATGCTCTCGGTACGCCACATGACGACCAGGACAACGGCTGCAGCGCCCCACTCTGCCGGCCCGCCGTTCACGAGTTCCGGACCGAGCACGGCGATCACGATCGCACCCGGGAGGACGTTCAGGCCGGCCTCGAGTCGCTCGCTGAGTTCGAAGCGGCGGACGATCCAGATGCCGCCGACCTTCGTGAGAACCGTGACGGCGGCCATCGCGAGAACGACACCGACGACGAGCGGGTCGAGCGACAGCGCGTCACTGATCATAACGGACCACCTCGACAGCGGCCGCTGCGAGGCCGCCGAGTAGAATGTACCACCGACCCGGGACGAGTTCTGCGGCGACGATAGCGACTGCGAGCGCGACGGTCCACGGGACGAGCGAGGATTTTCCCTCCCAGAGTTCGGCGGCAAGCGCGAGGAAAACGGCTGCGAGAATGAAGTCGAAGCCGTACTCGGTCGGATCGCCGACGACACCGCCGGCGACGGCACCGATGACGGTCGCGCCGACCCAGAAGAGCCAGACGGCGAAGCCGCTGCCGAGCAAGAACGCGCCGTAGCCGGCTCCCGATCGGAGGTTTCGCATCGTCAGCGCCCAGTTCTCGTCGGCCATGACGAAGAGACTCCCATACACCTTCGCCGGCGAGAGGTGTTTGAACCACGGCTGGAGCGCTGCGCCCATCAGCGAGTATCGGAGATTGATCGCGAACGTCGTGACGAGCACCGCAGCGATCGGAATCGGATCAGCCCAGAGTTCGACGGCGACGATCTGTGAGGCCCCAGCAACGACGGTCGCGCTCATCAGCGCGGCCTCGGCGACGCTCAGGCCGGCCTGGTTGGCGAGTACGCCGAAGGCGATGCCGTAGCCACCGACGCCGAGTGCGACGGGGAGACAGGTGAGAAAGCCGGTTCGAACGCCTTCCCAACCGAACGTGACGGTTTCGGGATCCGGGGACGGATTCTGGCCCGTGTCGGAGGGAGCGCCGGGGCTCGAATCGGGGTCAGAGTCAGCACCAGGGTTCAAGTCCGAGTCAGAACCAGAGTCGGGGTCAGAGTCGGAGTCGTACTCCAGTTCGGACACCCTGGTACCAGACTCTGCCGCCGACTCCGTTCCAGTTACGGTCTCCGACTCGTCCGCACCCGCTGTCCCATCCTCGATTTCTCGGTCAGATCGCTCCTGCGTGGGATACACGTCGGTCTCTGGGTTCCTCTCCATTCGATCACTCTTCGCTATCTCTCGGCGGACCGATGCGTAAAGCGTTCTCGGAATCGCCGGCCGGCGCGGCCGTATCCATTCGGGCATTGAAAACAGGCTGCAAGAAATTGCTGTGGTCGACCCACTGACTCACCGCCAGCAACACGACTTGGCGCTGCTCACAACTGCGGCCGTCCACCGCCCGCAACCGGCGGGAACACAGACACAACGTCGCCGTCTTCGAGTTCCGTCTCCGCACCCGCCATGTGCGTCACGTCCCGTCCGTTCTTGAGCACGCTCAACTGCGGGCGAATCGCACCGGACTCGAGTAGCTGTCCGTCGAGGCCGTCGTACTGTGAC
Source organism: Natrialba sp. SSL1 (assembly GCF_001861355.1). GTDB lineage: Archaea > Halobacteriota > Halobacteria > Halobacteriales > Natrialbaceae > Natrialba. Next base: position 40,134 of record NZ_MASN01000041.1, on the reverse strand, counting down.
TCGAGGTCGGCGAGGACGTCGCCGACGGTTGCGTCGTCGTCGACGGTTCGGTTGCGTTCTTTCTCGCCGACTGCCTCGCGGTACGTCGCAAAGAAGCGGAGTGTGAGTTCCATACGCGCTAATTGAGCGGATTCGACATAAGTTCGGGCGTCGGAGCGGCGCGTGTGGCGAGAGGACTGCCGATCTGGTCATTGCTGTGATGGGAACGGCTACGAGCGATGAGTATTGTATTCGGACAGTGACAGAGGCACAGTACAGAGACCGGCACGGTGTGGAACGTGCACGCAGGTGTCGGCTCAGCGCTTATTCGCGTCCGTAGGGAAACGGAAGTATGACAACCAAACGTGACCAAACGCGGCGGCGGCTACTCGGAACGGCTGGCGCGACGATTTCGGCGATGCTCATCGCGGGCTGTGGGGACACTGCACCGGAAGACGAGGATGGCGAACCAGAAGCTGAAGAGGGGACTGGAAACGGGCAGGATATCGAAGACGAAGACGAAGACGACGAGGATGAGGACGGAGACGAAGAGGCCGGAACCGATGTGACGGACGACGAGAATGGAGCGGATGAGAACGGTGCGGACGAAGACGAGGGCGACGAGGACGAAGACACAGCAGACAACGGTGGCGAAAACGGCGAAGACGAAGACTGAGACGGAGACGGAGACGAAAACGAAAACGGGAACTGACCAGCACCGACCGCAGACGCGCATCACAGTCCGGCAGTCACTTTCTCAGTTCGGATCGAACGGCGTAATCGAAATCGACTGTGCGATCGTCGAAATCCGAAGCACGGCAGCCGCGAGCAACGCAATCGGGAACAGACCGAACAGCAGCGTTGCCGTCACGATCGTCGTCGACGCTCCAGAGAGCGTTGCACCACCATCGTACCCGCTGAGATGAACGAGCGAACCGCCAGCCAGCGCAATCGCCGGCAGCCCCGCATAGACCAGCAGCCGCGACAGCCGCGAGAGTTCCTGCTGAATGTACATCGAGAGAAAGTAGTACCGCGCGATGTCGAGGGACTCGAGTGCAACCACGGTCTGGGCAAGTCGGTCGTCGGTGTGAGCGGAACTCCTCGCAGTATGGGTCGCCTGAATTGAGTAGAGGTCCTGTACATAGTCGAGATAGCGGACGGGGTAGATGGCGAGGACGACGGTGCGGAGACTGTCGTCATCGGAGCCGAGACGTGCTGAAACACGGTCGGTGTGTGCCTGTAGGCGTTCCCGAACGGCGAGTAATGACTCCTGAAGCGGTGTCTCCTCGGGTGCGTCGGTGCCGAGTTCCGCGGTCGTCCTATCGAGGTCAGCGATCGCCGCTCGGAGGAAGCCGGCGGGTGTGAGCGAAGCGGCCGAGCCGTTCGTCGCGCTGCGGTGGAAGGCAAGTGTCTCGCGGATTTCGCGCTGGAGTTCGCCCGGTGTGCCGAAGTCACGCGAGATGACAAGTTGGTTGATCGAGACGACGACGGTGATAAGCGTGATGTTGCCGGCGACCAGACTGCCGAGCAGGTAGTACAGCGGCGAGTGGTTCTCCCGAACGGGTCCAAATCCGGCGATGCCGGCGATTATCGAGAGGAGAGCCAGCACGACGACGGCGACGAGGAGACGGTTCCCTGTCAGGAGTAGCCACCGGGAGAGTACGTCACGGCTCTGGTCCGTCATTGAGCGGTTTAACGAGTGGGCCAGACGCACAAGTAGGTACGGGGAGAGGGGTGCAGGTCACAGATTCGACGCGACAGACTGCGGTGTATCCGAACGGTGCCAGCGATAGGGCAGAACGGTGACAGCGATAGGGCAGAACGGTGACAGCGACGAGGCAGAACGGTGACAGTGTGATGTCTGAACGGCGACAGTGGTACGTCTACACAGTGAGTGGCAGCAGTATCCGTATGCGAGAAGTCGCACGAAACTCGTCAGGAGTGCTTAGACGTCGACGTACTGGTTGACCCACTCCTGACGGCGTTGTAAGATCCGTCGTCCTTTCGGTGTCAGTGCGTAGTAGTTCGTCCGGCGGTCGAGTTGCCCCTTCTCGACGAGTTCTTTCTCGACGAGTGTATCGAGATTCGGATACAGCCGTCCGTGAGTGACCGGCTGGTCGATATACCGATTGATATCGTCGAGAATCTCTTGGCCGGACGGTCGATCCTTCCCTGCGATTACGTACAGCAAATCACGCTGGAATCCGGTTAACTGATCCATGGATCATCCTCTGAATTGCAACCTTCATCCATTCGTGGCTTTGTTATAGAGCCTGTACGACCACTGCAGGCCAGAGAACGGACTGCATAGCCTGCTGTCCGCCGATTTAGCCCCCGATAGATTCGAGTGCCTCATCGCTCGCTCCGTGACGCCGCGTTTTTGCCAGACTGCGCCGTACCGGTCGGTATGCCGACCGATCCGCTCGCCTGGGAAACCACCGACCGAGAGGTAGCGTACACCTGTCCGGGCTTCGATATCGTTAACGAGTCCGTTCGCCTGCCCGACGGCACCGAGACCGACTTCGATTACCTCTCCGAACCGCCAAGCGTCTGCATCCTCCCGTTCACAGCCGACGGCGACGTCGTCTGCATCGACGAGTGGCGACAGGCCGTCTCCCGCGTCAATCGTAGCCTCCCCGTCGGCGGTACCGAACCCGACGACACCGACCTCGAAGCCGCCGCCCGCCGGGAACTCCGCGAGGAAACCGGCTACGAAGCCGACCGCATGGAGCCACTCGTCACCGTCGAACCCGCAAACGGCATCGCCGACTCCGTCCTGCACGTCTTCGTCGCCGAGGACTGTCAGCCAACGGCTGAACAGGAACTCGACCACAACGAGAGCATCCGCGTCGAACCCGTTGCCTTCGAGACGGTACTCGAATCCCTGCTGGCTGGCGACGTTCGCGATGGGCGGTTGGCGCTTGCGGTGTCGTACTATCAGCTGCAGGAGGGTGCCGAGTAGCGAGCGCAACAGGTGGTACCCTGTACACCTCGTGTGAGGCCTCCCGTCCGACTGTCGCTGTCGCTACTGTACTCGAGACCGGGTCTGGCTGGCTGTTTGTCTGTCTGGTTGAGTGAGGAGACAGTCGCGGGGACGCGATGTCGGTATGCGATGTCGGTATGGCGTCTGGTGTACGAAAAATGCGACCCCAGGCCCGGGCGCGCCGATGGCACGCCGGGGCCGAGTGGGTGTCTGGAACGTGTCTGTGTCGGTACGGTTGCGTTCAACGGCTCCCGGGCGGGAGCGCTGGCGTCAGCTTAGCCCAGGATTGCGATGGAGTTCTGGTCGTCGTTGTCGTTGTCGTCGTCGAGACCGTTGTCCTCGTCGGTGTCGTCATCGTCGTCCATCTCATCGTCGTCATCCATCTCGTCCTCTTCCTCGGTCAGGTCTTCGAGGTCGGACGCGTCACCGAGCGTGACGGTCTCTGCCGTCGCGTCGCCGATCGAGATTGAGGATGCGCTCGCGTGCGAGACGGTCTCCTCGTCGTTCATGTCGTTTTCGTCGTCAGCGACACCGTTCTCGTCATCTGCGTCATCCTCGCCGTTCTCGTCGTCGACAGCGCCGTTATCCTCGTCGGCCATGTCGTCGTTCTCGTCATCGACGCCGTTCTCGTCATCGTCGACACCGTTGTCCTCATCGTCGACACCGTTGTCTTCGTCATCTGCCTCGGTGTCGTCGGTGTCATCCTCGTCGGCCTCCTCGAGTGACTCGATCGTCATCGAGTCGATGGTGACCTCGTCAACGTCGAACTGCTCGATGGTCAGGTGCTCGAGTTCCTCACCGTTTGCGTCGTCTTCGTCGTCAGCGACGCCGTTGTCGTTCTCATCGTTTTCGTCGTCGACGCCGTTGTCGTCGTCAGTGGCGTCATCGTCGGCGGCGTCGTCGTTGTCATCGACGCCGTTGTCCTCGTCATCTGCCTCGTCGTTCTCGTCGTCATCGTTGAAGATACCGTCGAAGAAGTCACCGATCTGGTCGAGGACACCGTCGTCATCCTCGATCTCCAGGTTGTCGATCGTCATCTGATCGACATCCATGGTTTCGATGGTGAGTTCGTTGACGGTCAGCTCGTCAGCGTCCTCGTCGAAGAGATCGAACTCGTCGTCAGTCGCTTCGTCGTCAGCGTCGTCGTTGTCGTCAACGCCGTTGTCCTCATCGTCGACACCATTGTCCTCGTCGTCCGCGTTGGTGTCGTCGTTGTCGTCAACGCCGTTGTCGTCTTCATCATCGACGCCGTTGTCTTCATCGTCGACACCGTTCTCGTCGTCGGCGTCAGCGTCGTCATCCTCGTCCATTTCCTCGTCGTCCATCTCGTCTTCCATCTCATCTTCATCGAGTTCGAGGTCCTCGATCGAGACGTCCTCGAGTTCGAGCTGCTCGATCTCGATGTCAGAGATCATTACGGACTCGGCGTCATCGTCAGCGTCGTCAACGCCGTTGTCCTCGTCATCGACGCCATTGTCGTCAGCGACGTCGTTGTCGTTCTCATCGTTCTCGTCGACGCCGTTGTCGTCGTCAGCAGCGTCGTCGTTGTCATCGACTCCGTTCTCTTCGTCATCTGCTTCGTCGTTCTCGTCCAGTTCCTCTTCGAGTTCTTCAGCATCAACGTCGAACTGCTCGACGTTTAGCTCCTCGATGGTGGCATCCTCGATCGTGACGTCATCGAGGTCGAGTGTGCCAACCTGTACGTTCTCGAGTGTTGCGCTCATGTCTCCGGTGTCGTCCTGCGCGGCAGGTGCTGTCGCGCCGGCGAGGGCAGGACCCCCCGACAGTGCGACCAGCAGTGCAACGAAGACGACTCCGATCTGTTGTGGTCGTGAAACCATGCGGACTGACATACCGCCTACTATTGGCTAAAACGAGCCGACTGTTACAGGCTTATCGTACCGAAAAGTCCAGTTAGAACTCGTGCAATCGTCGCTAATCACTCGTTCATCATATCATATTTCGTTTACGTCTTCGGCGGCTATTTCGCCCACCCGTTTGAACTGAATTGCGTTTGTGCCTGCGGCTGCCACTTGATTATTGGAACCACTCATTTACCGCCGGTCAGTACCTCTCCGGTGACTGTACTCAATCGATGACCGACACGAGCACGGATTGTTCCAGTGATGAGTGGTGGTGGTATGGTACTCGAGTAGCGTGAGCCAGTTGGCCTGACTCGCGGACGGATATAGTAACAACTGCAACTAGTTCCACACAGATCGCACAGCTGTCGTGCGACCAGTGTGGATACTGTGTGCGGTACAGTTACTGTATGCGGGTACAGTTGGGCTATCGCACGGACGAGCTGCTAAGAGAGGAACGGACACTGGCTGCGGATTGGTGGTCAAAAATAGCCGATAACTGACCAGCGAACCGACCGAGAGGCGGTCGGTGCCGTTCGTCTAGCTGGTTGTTTCTCGTCTCGGTTCCGGTTTTGGTTTCGCTTTCGCTTTCGTCTCCTCTTTCGCGTTAGACGGCGAGTGCGTACTCTTCGTCGTTGTCGTCGTAGTCGGCATCATCGTCGTACTCGTCGTCATCGTCGAGTCCGTCGTCAAGTTCGTCATCGTAGTCGTCGATCCCGGTCGCTTCGCCGACCGAGAAGCTGTCAGCAGTCGCGTCACCGACGGTGATCGACGAGACGGAGAGCGATTCGATGGTCACGTCGTCCATGTCGTCAACGTCGGTTTCATCGTCCTCGATGCCGTTGTCGTCTAGTTCAGTGTCGTCGGTATCGTCGACACCGTTGTCGTCGACGCCGTTGTCGTCATAGTCGTCGTCAGCGTCGACACCGTTCGCATCGACCTCGTCGGCATCGTCAACGCCGTTCTCCTCGTAGTCGTTCTCCACGGTGTGATCGTCGTCCGCGTGCTCGTCGTGTTTGTCGTCGTGTGTCTCATCTACCGCATTCTTGTCGTCGTACTCGTCGTCGTGAGCGTCTTTGTCGTCGTATTCGTCATCGTGAGCGTCTTTGTCATCTGTTTTCTCGTCGTGGTCCGCGCCGTCATCGTACTCCGCGTGCTCGTCAGTCTCCTCGACGTTGCACTCGGTTACTGCCTCGTCATCGTCGTCGACAGCAGCATCGGTCTCGTCAGTTTCGTACTCGTCGTCGTTCTCATCAGGTGCTGCTTCCTCGTCAGGCTCCTCGAGTTCGTCGTCGGTTTCGACGCCGTCGTCCATCTCGTCGTCGATGGCGCTGACGGTCATCGATTCGACGGTGAGTTCGTCGACGGTGAACTGCTGGATCGTGAGGTGGCTGATTTCGTGGACGGCTTCCTCGGTGTCGTCGACGCCATTGTCGTCGAGTTCGGTGTCGTCGGTATCGTCAACGCCGTTCTCCTCGACACCGTTGTCGTCGTACTCGTCGTCAGCGTCGTCGACACCGTTCTCGTCGAGTTCATCATCCTCGTACTCGTCGTCGGTGTCGTCGATGCCGTTGTCCTCAACGCCGTTCTCGTCGTAGTCATCGTCATCGACGCCGTTCTCGTCATCTGCTGCACCGCAGCAGGCGCCGGTGTGATCGTCGTCGTCAGTAGCTTCGTCATCGTCGGCCAACTCGTCGTCCTCGTCGACCATCTCGTCATCCGTGTCGACAGCAGCCTCGTCGTCGTCCGTCATTTCGTCATCGTCTGTCAGCTCATCGTCGTCCTCATCGACCAGTTCGTCGTCTTCGTCATCCACGAGGTCGTCATCAGTTTCGACGTCATCCTCCTCGTCGACACCGTTATCCAGCTCGTCATCGGCAATCTCGTCTTCGACGACGAGTTCGTCGATGGTGAGCTGTGCAACGGTCATCGACTCGATGGTGAGCTCCTGGACGACGAGTTCGTCAGCGTCCTCGTCGAAGCGGTCGTGGTCGTCGGTGTCATCGACGCCGTTCTCCTCGAGACCGTTGTCATCGTATTCGTCGTCCTCCACGCCGTTGTCTTCGACGCCGTTGTCGTTGTATTCGTCATCAACGCCGTTGTCGTCGTACTCATCATCAGCGTCGTCGACACCGTTCTCATCGTATTCGTCGTCCTCGTACTCGTCGGCATCGTCGACACCGTTCTCGTCAACGCCGTTGTCGTCGAGTTCATCGTCGTCGACGCCGTCATCGTCGACGGCCTCATCCTCGTCGACCACGATGTCCTCGTCTGCCTCATCCTCGACATCCTCATCCATCAGCTCGTCCTCGTGCTCGAACTCGACATCCTCGATGGAGATGTCGGTCAGAACGAGCTGGTCGATCTGGATATCGGAGATGGTGACGTGATCCATCTCGTCGGCGTCGTCGATACCGTTGTCGTCAACGCCGTTCTCGTCGAGGCCGTCGTCATCGACGCCATTGTCGTCGTATTCGTCATCCTCGATGCCGTTATCCTCGACGCCATTGTCGTCGTATTCGTCGTCTTCGACACCGTCATCCTCGACACCGTTCTCGTCGAGGCCATCATCCTCGTACTCGTCATCGGCATCATCGACGCCGTTGTCGTCGTACTCGTCGTCAGCGTCGTCGATACCGTTCTCATCGTCGAGCCCGTCGTCGTCAACACCGGGCTCGTCAGCCTCCTCGTGCTCGTCACCAAGCAACGCATGAAGCTGTTCGTGGTCAACGTCGAGCTGTTCGACAGTTAACTCCTCGATCGTCGCCTCTTCGATCGTGACTTCGTCTAACTCGAGTGTCCCTACCTGTGCGTTCTCGACCGTCGCGCCCATGTCTCCGTCCTCAGTGTCGTCCGCGGCTGGTCCCGATCCGCCGGCGAGGGCAGGACCCCCCGACAGCGCGACCAGGAGTGCCACGAAAACGACACCGAGTTGCTGTGATCGTGAAACCATGCGCTCGGGGCTTCCCCACGCGAGCGGCTAAAACAAGCTGACTGTTTCAGTCATGTCAGGATGGAAATGGCAGTTAGAAGCCCTGCAATCGTCGCTAATGGCCCATTCATTACTGATTGTGTGACTGTCATCGGCTGCGAATGTCGTAGCCCGAGACGAGTCAGCCCGGGCTCGAGAACGGACACACCAGAAGCTGGCTGTTCACCAGCCACCGACTTGCTTCCCGTCGACCCGCTGCCAGCAAACGCCCGGAGAACGGAACGTTTACCGGTTCGCTCGTCAACACACTGTCGATGCGCGAGTGCTTCGAAATCCGGGAGACCGACGCTGGCGGCCGGCTCGGCGAACTGACCGTTCCGCGAGCCGACACCACCGTCGAAACGCCCGCCCTCCTGCCGGTGATCAACCCGAATCTGGACACGATCAGCCCCCGTCGGCTCGCCGACGAGTTCGGCGCTGAAATTCTCATCACGAACTCCTACATCATCCACGGCACCGACGATGTCCGCGAGGAGGCACTCGAGAAGGGGCTCCACGACCTGCTCGATTTCCCGGGGGCGATCATGACCGACTCGGGCTCGTTCCAGCTCGCCGAGTACGGCGATATCGACGTTACGACGGAGGAGATTCTGGAGTTCCAGCACGCGATCGGCTCGGATATCGGCACGCCGGTCGACATTCCGACGCCGCCGGACGTTCCTCGCGAGCGGGCCGAGGAGGAACTCGCGACGACACAGGAACGCCTCGACGCTGCCGAAGGCGTCGACACGGGCGAGATGCTCGTTACCGCACCCGTTCAGGGCTCGACCTACCCGGATCTCCGGGAGGAGGCGGGCCGTCACGCCGACGCGACCGACCTCGATGTCTTCCCCGTTGGCGCGGTCGTCCCGCTGATGAACGACTACCGCTACGACGACGTAATCGACGCCGTCGCCGCCGCAAAGCGCGGCCTGGGTGCCGACGCACCGGTTCACCTCTTCGGTGCCGGCCACCCCATGATGTTCGCACTCGCCGCTGCGATGGGCTGTGACCTCTTTGATTCCGCGGCCTATGCACTCTACGCGCGCGACGACCGCTACCTCACCGTTCGCGGCACTCGGAATCTCGAGGACCTCGAGTACTTCCCGTGTTCCTGTCCCGTCTGTGCCGCCAACTCGCCGGCTGACATCCGTGAACTTCCCGACAAGGAGCGCGAAAAAGAACTCGCCGCTCACAACCTCCACGTCACGTTCGCCGAAATCCGCCGGATCAAGCAGGCCATCCGCGCCGGCACCCTGCTCGAACTCGTCGAGCAGCGCGCTCGCGCCCACCCGACGATGCTCGACGGCTACCGGGCACTGCTCGATCACGCTGGGGCACTCGAGCAGACGGATCCGGTCTCGAAGGGAGCGTTCTTCTACACATCCCACGAGAGCGCGCGCCGACCCGAGGTGCTGCGACACCACCAGCGACTCGACCGGCTCTCGGTGCCGAACTCGCTGCTCCTGACGGAAGGTGATTCGCCGCGCGGCGACGAGTTCGACGACTCCTGGCGCGTCGAGCCACCGTTCGGCCCGTTCCCGCGGGCGCTCTCGAAGAGCTACCCGCTCACGGCCGAGGTGCCGGATCGGACTGATCGTGCGGCACTCGAGGCCGCTGCAGACGGTGTGACGCGGCTGGTCGAGACGAATCCGGACACCGAGTTCACGCTGGCACACCGGGGCTGGCCCGCGGCGGTACTCGAGTCGGTGCCCGCGGCGGTCGAACTGGTGAATCTCGACGCCGAGTAGTCGGTTGTCGAGCCGGTGGGTTTCAACGGCCCGACGTACTGCTCTTCGACGGCCAGACCAGACCGTATATTTCATCGAGGTACAAACGTCCGCTGTGCGCGCCCGTTCCCGGAACAGGCTACGCTTTGGGCTACTGCTCGTCGTCGGAGCCGTGCTCCTCATCGGCCTCGCCGGCCTCTTCGTCGTCGACGCCGGCTCGACGACACCACCATCCGCGGAGTTCGATGACACCGTCCCCGTTGGACTCACGCTCGAGGACGAGCGCGGTCTCGATGACGCTGTCGCCCTCCCGCAAGCACAGGTGTTCTACTCGCAATACCAGTACGTCGTCGGCTACTACGGCGTCGAGACCTTCGTCAGCGAGCGCCAGCAGGCCGGCCACGAACAGCAGTTCGGCCACCCGCTGACGGTGTACGTCTCCGACTACAGCGACACCGCACTCGAGCTGAGCGATGAGGACTACCCGATTCTCGAGCAGTCACCCGGCTGGACCGACGCCGAGACCGCGTGGTTCGTCGTCGACAGCGACGCGCAGACGCCGGCCGGCGACACCGTTGTCCCGTTCAGCGAGCGCGAAGATGCCGAGGCGTTCGCTGGCGACCACGGCGGCAGCGTCTCCGACTGGGAGTCGGTACTCGAGCAGTCGTTCGACCGAGACGATGCGACGGTCGCTCGCGATCGTGTCGACGGCCAGCACCAGCTGGCCGACGACCGACTCGAGGCGGTTGATTCGTTCGCCGACCGGCCGCCGTCGATCGTCGCGGGCGAGGAGACGGAGACGATTCAGGAGGCGATCGACCAGGCACCGGCGAACACGACCGTCGTTGTTGCGGAAGGGAGCTACGAGGAGACACTCGAAATCGACCGGCCGATCACGTTGGCCGGCGAGGGTGAGGTGACGATTCGCGGTGACGACAACAGCACTGTTATCACTGTCACGGAGGGGAACATCGGAATCCAGAACCTCGCGATTACTGGCGTCGGCAATCAGACGCAGGGTGGTGAGGACCTCCCCGTCGACATCGACGAGGACGAGTGGGACGCGACATTTACGACGTACTACGCCGGTACGGACGCCGGAATCGGTGCCTACGGTGCTGACAACCTCCTCGTCGAGGATGTCGAAGTTGAGACGCCGGCGAGCGGGGTAATCGGCTACGACAGCACGGATGCTGTCGTCCGGAACGTCTCGGTTACGGGTCCCGAAGACGCGTCTGATGGTCTCGCCGGTATCTTGCTGTTTCAGTCGTCGAGCGTCGTCGAGGACTCGACCGTGCTAGGCGGGAAAAACGGCATCTATCTCTATCGCTCACCGGACACGATTCTCCGGTCGAACGAGGTTGGCGGCAACGAAATCGGCGTCCACCTGATGCACACGAGTGACACGCTGATCCACGGGAACGAACTCCGCGACCATCTTGTCGCTGGCGTCGACGTGATGACCGGCCCCGAACGGAACGCGATCGTCGAAAACGACGTTCGCGACAGCGACACCGGGTTCAGTATCGGCGGCAGCGAGACGTACGTCGCATCGAACGTTGCCGCCGACAACGAACGCGGCCTCCACGTAGAGACGACCACCTCGTTCTACGAGGGCAACGTCCTCGCCGGCAACGCCGTTGGTGCGGACGTGACGTCGATGCTCCCGACGAACCGTGTCGTCGGCAACGACTTCGTGGAGAACGACGAGCACGCGACGACCACGTCCGGCCCGCTTCGTCTCTGGAGCGACGGCGAGAGCGGCAACTACTGGCAGGGTGGGGCAGCAATCGCGGGCGATGCCGACGGCACCCACGCAGACCGCTCGTACACGCCGACCGATGCAGTCGACGAACGACTCCACCGCACCGACGGCACACAGACGCTCGTCCGAGCGCCGGCACTGCAGGCGCTTGCCGGACTCGAGGGCTCGGTTCCGGGCATGCGGACGGGGAGCATCGTCGATCAAACGCCGACCTGTGAGCCGAACAATCCGGAATTACTCGACCGAACCGACTGGGCCGATTCCGCCTGGTCGTGCGTTGACGCACCCACTTCGACCAATGACTGACGACTCATCGCACTCGACACCGTCGCGATCATCGCCGCACGCTTCGGTATCGCCAGCAGAATCGGTGCCTGAATCAGAATCAAAGTCAGAACCAGAATCAGGGCCGGCCCCGAACGAAGAGCCGGCCACTGAACTGCACACCGAACGGGAGACGGCATCGGGTTCGGGTTGTGAATCCGAGTCAACACAGACACCCATCCTCGAGGCGACGGGACTCGACCACGAGTACGGAGCGGTCTCCGTTCTCGAGGATGTCTCAGTCTCGCTCCGGCCGGGGACGGTCACGGCGCTGATCGGACCGAACGGCTCGGGAAAGACGACGCTGATCCGCGCGTTAGCGGGTCTTCACGAGCCGACCGCGGGAACGGTCGCCTACCACGGCCCTGATACGGCGCGCCAGATTGGCTACCTTCCCCAGCAGCCGTCGTTCCGGCCCGGGTTCACCGTCATCGAGACGGTCCGGTTCTATGCGTCGCTCGTCGGTGCACCCAACCCGGTGCCAACGGCGCAAGCACACCTCGACCGAGTCGGCCTCGCCGACGCGGCCTCGCGACCGGTCGACGCGCTCTCGGGCGGGATGACGCGCCTGCTCGGCATCGCACAGGCAACCATCGGTGATCCGCCCGTCGTCATCCTCGACGAACCCGGAAGCGGGCTCGATCCGGGAATGAGTATGCACGTGTTCGACGTTGCGGCGGAGCTCGCCGCAGACGGGATGGCAGTCCTCCTGAGTTCGCACGATCTCGAACTGGTCGAACGGGTCGCCGACGACGTGTTGCTCTTAGACGACGGACAGATTATCCAGCGCGGCTCGACTGTCGACCTGCAGCGCCGCCTAGACGCAGACTCGCTGTGGGATGTCTACCGGAACGCGACCGGCGGCGACACTGACACGGTTACCGTCCAGGGTGAGTCGACATGAGCGACGAGAATCGGACGCAGGCACAAACGCAAGCACAGAGCCGAGAAACCACCAGTTCCAGCACCGACAGTACCAACACCAACACCAGCACCAACACCACCACCCACCCCCAAACGAAACACATCCTCAAAACCATCATCGCGCGCGAACTCCGAACGGTCGCCCGAACACGAACGTTCTACGTCCTCGCCCTCGCACTCACCGCCGTCGTCCTCGGCGTCGCCTGGACCGGCGGCGGAATCCGGGCCGGGTTCGTCCCAACCGCCGTCGATCTCCTGACGCCACTCGAGTTACTCGTTCCCGTCGTCGCCGTCGCGTTCGGCTACCGTGCCGTGCTCGCCGACGAACAGCGCGGTGAACTCGACGTTCTCGAGACGTACCCTGTCTCGAACCGGTCGATCGTCCTCGGCGTTTACGTGGGACGGCTGATCGGACTCCTCGTGGCGATCGTCGTCCCGCTGGTGCTCGTCGCGGTGGCTGTCGCCGTGGCCGAAGAGGATCGGATACTGATCTATGCTAGCCACGCGGGTGTCGACTCGCCGCTCCTGTTCGTCAGGTTCGTCGTGCTGACGGCGCTGTTCGCGATGGCGGTGCTCGCCGTTGCGATTGCGATTTCGGCGGCGGTAAGCGCTACGCGGAGTGCGCTCGCACTTGCGGTCGTCGCACTCGTCGTACTGCTGGTCGGTCTCGACTTGCTGCTCGTCTACGGCTTTACGTCCGGGTTGATCGGCGATGGCGCGCTCGTCCACTCGCTCGCGCTCAGTCCGCTCAGCGCCTTTCGTGGGCTGGTTTTCGATACTGTAGTGGTCGTCGCGGCCGGCACCGGTCCGGCAGTCGCCTCACCGCTGGCGAGTGTGCTCGGATTGGTCGGCTGGACTGTCGGCTCGCTTGCGCTCGCGAGTTGGGTACTAAACCGCTGAGAACTGTCGTGTCGGCCTCTGTTTCGACCTTTCACATCAAAGACATGACGAGCTCCTGGGTCACGTCCTCGTGCTCGTACTGCTCGCCGCCGTACTCGTCGCTGAACGCAGTCGCGTCGTCACCATCGCTAAACGCAACGATCGACCCACCCATCGCGCCCTCGACATCGCTGTCGACGACCAACTCGAGTCCGGTCGCCGCTGCGAACGCGTCGGCGTCGAGGTGACGATTGAGGACGTAGTTGTCGCTGTCGCTGCTCTCGTCGACCTCGTAGTCGACGGCGGCGTAGTCAGTCAGGTACGTCACCTCGGGCGTTGCGGTGTCTTCGTGGTCGAACGCAAAGGTGTACGTGCACAGCGAGCTACAGAAGTGGGCCGGTCGGTCGTCCCCATCGAGCACCGTGGTGGGATCCTCGTAGTGGAGCTGGCCTGCGGGCCCCGGCTGGTTTCCGATCCCCATCGTACAGTTGTCACAGCTCTGTTCGCTGTCGATACTGACTGGATCGGGCGCTGGTTCTGCGTCGTCGTCGCTGAGACAGCCGGCTGCCAGACCGAGAGCGGCCGTCGTCGCCCCTGCGAGGACCGTTCGGCGTGTCGTCCGTCGGTCGGTGCCTGCTGACCGATTCCATCCGTTCATACGCGAAGTTAGCAGCAGTACTGTAAATCCGGTCTGGTATGATTCACGAAAGGGCGTGAGTGACACACTGCACGCGATGGCTGCTGTTGTAGCCAGCACGCGATAGCTGCCGTCCTGGCCATCCCACCATCGAGAGCAGAATGACCATCGTCAGCAGAATCACCATCGTCATCAGAAACAACAAAGGTGTGAGCGCGAGCCAGTAGGCAGTATGCTCGGACCAGCGTCGCTCGTCCTCGGGGTATTCGTGATGATACTGTTCGCGTCGTGGCTTATCCGCCGTGTGCGCGGCTCACCGCTCTCCGATGAGCAGCGCGAGTCTCTGGAAAGCCACCAAGAGGCCCAGGGGCGCGACCCACCGGTCGACGTCGGCGAGGAACACGAGGTCGCAATTCAGGAGTTCACCGAACACCACACGGGCGAGCGCCAGGCCGTCTGCAAGGTCGAAGGCTTCGTAATCTTCGTCGAGGACGTGCCGAGTCACTACGAACCGACGGACGTGATCCGGATCTCTATTCTCTCGTTCAACCGCGGACACACGTCGGCGACGGCAACCTACGTGAGCTGATCGCGGTCTCTCCGGCCTGCACTCTCGCCGTTAGCCCGAAATAGACACGAACGACGCCCCCAGCACGACGATTACTGCAGCCACACCGACGCGCCAGCTGACGTGCTCGAGTCGCGTCGGCAAGAAGAGTGCAGAGAGCACGACGACGAACAACGGCGTGAGCTGCAACAGTGGCATGACTACCACGACGGGCGCGATCTCGAGTGCCGCGAAGTACGCGACGAAGGCGATAGTCGTCGAGACGCCGGCGGCAACGTACCAGAACGTAGCCCGTTCGCGAATCGGGATTCGGCGAAGTGAGCCGGTCCAGAGCTGGTAGCTCACGAATCCGACTGTCGCCGAACCAGCCATGGCGACCAAACCCGGGAGGATCGCCGTCCCCTCAGACAGGCCGACGGAGACGAAGATCGGCTCGAGTCCGATACAGACCGCGGCTCCGAGTGGCAACAGGAGGGTGATACCGGTTTCCCGGAGCGACCGCTCGCGTGCCGTCGTCGCGGCGGTTTCCCAGGAGACGACGGCCAGGCCGACGACGACCAGCACGATGCCGAGGAGGTGAATCAGCGTGAGTCGTTCATCGAGTAGCACGATGGCGAACACCGTCGCGAAAAGCACGTTTGAGGCCACGATCGGCGAGGTCAGGCTCGCACCGATCTCGTCCGTGCTCTTGAACATGAGCAGTCGCGCGACGAACATCCCGACGAGGCCGGCCCCAGCAAACGACGCGAGCGAGGTTGGGGTGTACAGCCCCGTGTACGGCGGCGGGTAGAGAACAAGCATGGGGAGACCGACGAGGACGACGTTACACAGCAAGACGACGAGCACCGCGTCGGTGACATCGCCGTCGTCGACGCCCAGGCGCACGCAAAGGAACTGGCCAGCAAACGCCAGCGCGCCGACGACTGCGAGCGCCACTCCGAGCGCTGACTCGGAGAGTTCGAGTACCATGACCCTCCTTTCGAGCGAACTGTGATAATGACTCTGTCCGGCACGCGAACACGACACGGACGCTGCGATCCACACCGACAGCCTCTTTCGCGCTCCCCCACCCAGTTCTGGTATGACCGAGTACTTCGAAGTCCACGAGCGCGACGGGGCCGCGCGCGTGGGCGAGCTGCGCCTCGATTTCGAGGCCGTCGCTGGCGATGCTGATTCGGACACCGATTCGAACCCCGACGCTGCTCCCGACCGAACCCCACCCCAAACGACACCCGCGCTCGTCGACGACGTACTCGAGGACGCGGGCTCACTCTGGTCGGCAGAGCGCGAGTTCCCGGACGGCGACGACTCCGCACTGACGGTGCTCCCGCACCGGTCGTTCCCGGGCGGGACGGCCGACGAGGTGCAGGAATCGTTCGCCGTCGACTATCCGGACGTCGAGTTTCCCAGTGTGGCAGTCGTCTCGAGTGACCATGTCGACGACCACGGGACGGATGCCTACGCAGTGTCTGACGTGCAGTCGTTCACCGGCCACGGTGCGGGACTCGTCGAGGCCGTCGTCAACGTTCGCGAGGAGATTCCGACCGACACCGCGCTGTTCTTTTCGGGTGTCGCGACGCCGCGAAACGTCGCGCTGTTAGCATACGCCGGCGTCGACCTGTTCGACCGAACCGCGGCCATCGTGAAGGGAACTGAGGGCCGGTACCTGACCACCGACGAGGCCTATTTCCTCGAAGATCTGGAAGAGTTGCCGTGCTCCTGTCCGGCCTGCCAGCAGCCCCGCGAGGCGTTCACCCGCGAAGACTGCGTCGACCACAACGTCAACGCCCTGGAGGCGGAACTCGGCATCGTCCGCCGACGGATTCGTGATGGCCGCCTGCGTGACTACGTCGAGGGCCAGGCCCGACAGGATCAGTGGCTCACCGCCGCAATGCGCGAACTCGACTCGCAGTGGGGCTACCTGGCGGAACGGACGCCGATCCTCCGAGACGCACAGATCGACGCCGCGACCGAGGACACCCTCCGCCGCGTCGAGATCCAGCGCTACGCCGACCGGGTTACGACGCGGTACCAAAACCGATTCAAGAACCCGCTTGTGCTTGTCCCCTGCTCGGCGGCCAAACCCTACAGCGAGTCCCAGAGCCACCGCCAGTTCCACGACGCCATCCAGTGGCGCGCCCACCTCGTCTCGATGACGAGCCCCATCGGCGTCGTCCCGCAGGAACTCGAGACGACCTACCCAGCCCAGCACTACGACACCGTGGTCACGGGTCGCTGGTCCGAGGACGAAAAGCAGTTCGTGAGCGAGGTACTCAGGCGGTATCTCGAGCGCAACGAGTACCCGAAGATCATCGCCCACGTCCCCAACGAGGGGTACCGCGACATCGTCGGCCGCGTCGAAGAGGAGCTGGATCTCGACATCACCTACACCGTCGACGAGCACCCGACCGACGACGAGTCCCTCGCGAACCTGAGCGAGGCGCTGTCGGGCGAACTCAAGTACTCCAAACGCGAGCGCGAGCACAACACCGTCCGCGCTATCGCGGACTACCTGCTCGGCGACGGTGCCGGCGACGACCTCTTCGAGGATATCCAGACGACCAGCCGCTACCCGAAGATTCAGGTCCGCGACCGCGAGGACACGCAACTGGCGACGATGGTGCCCCAGTACGGCACGCTCTCGTTCACACTCGCAGGCGCACGCCGCTGGGTCGACAGCGACGCACCGGTCAAGCGTGTCGAAATCGACGGCTTCGTTCCCCACGGGAGCGTGCTCGCGCCGGGGGTGGTCGAGGCCGACGAGGAGATTCGCGTGGGAGACGAGGTCGTCGTCGAGGGGCCGAAGGCGTTCGGCGTCGGCCGCGCCGAGATGTTCGGCCGCGAGATGGCGGAGAGTTCGCGCGGGATTGCGGCTGAGATTCGCCACGTCGAAGAGAAGTAGTCCGTGGTGTTCGTCTGGTAGGCAGGGGGCTGAACCTCTCTCGAACGGACGGTTCTGTTGCAGCTCGATTCATCGGGTAGTTGTTTCTGTGAGTTGTCGTGCACAACGTGTGCTTCTCGAGCAACGCCATTTCTGTGAGTTCCACGTACTGTTCCTGGAAGCGTGCTGAATACAGGGAGCAGATCTCGCATAGAGGGCAGTCAGATTGGTGTTACCAGCGTAGTCAAGCACATCTAGCGACAGAAGTGTACCGGTGGCACTTACAACAGGATCGCCTGGGCCAATCCGAGGAAGACGAAAAAGCCTAGCACGTCGGTCGCCGTAGTGATGAAGATCGTCGCAGACGTGGCTGGATCGAATCCCACCCGATCGAGTAACAGCGGCGTAATAGCGCCGAAAAAGCCTGCAATCACGAGATTTGCGACCATTGAGATGCCAATAACGGCCCCGAGTAAGAGACCAAATTCGCCGAATGAAAAGGCGATAGCGATAACGGCGACAAGCACACCGGTAATAATTCCATTGACGGCACCGGCAACGACTTCGTTGAAGATGACACGCTTGCCGGTGTTGAGTGACACCTCATCGAGTGAAATTCCACGAACCGTGACCGCCATCGCCTGTGTGCCAGCATTTCCGCCCATCCCGGCGACGACCGGCATGTATGCTGCCAAGATGGCGACAGCAGCGATGGTTGACTCGAACAACCCAACCACCGCTGCAGCCATAAACGCCGTTCCGAGGTTGAGAATTAACCACTTGTATCGTCGCCGTACCTTGGTACCTGGACCATCGAGAACACTCTCTTCTTCAGCGACCCCGGTGAACTCGTAGAGCGTTTGCCCCCGCGCGTCTTCGAGTAGCCGCAACAAGTCCTCGGCATGAATCACTCCGAGGATGTCTTCTTCTTCATCGAGGACGGCAACGGAACGCTCGCGGTTTTGCCTGAATACCTCGAGGACCTCTTCGTCGTCGCGGTCGTACCGGACATGCGGTGTCTCTTGAACGTAGTCGCTGATCGTCTCGGTTTCAGGATCGGCCACGGACAGTGCTGCACCAGGGAGTTCGCCTTGTAATTCCCCATCGTCAGTAACGAAAATCGTCGGAACACGTCCCCTTCTCTCTTCGAACCGACAAACGCGTTCGGTCACTTCTGGGAAGTCCCGCGTTTCATCAACGGTGACGTAATCGAGGCTCATTACCCCGGCTGCACTTTCAGGGTCAAACGAGAGTAGGAAGTCGATTTTCTCGCGGCGTTCACTATCGAGCGTCGTGAGTAGCGCCTCACGTGTTTCCTCGTCAGTGTACCCGAGAACGTCCGTCACCTCGTCCGGATCGAGACCGTCGATAAACATCTCCAATGCAGACCGATGCATGTCTCCGATGAGGTGTTCTTGTACCTCTTCCGGGAGTGTGAAGAACACATCACGCCACTTTCTCAGTGGCAAGTCTGTGAACGGATCCGACGGCTCCGAAGCCATCGCAATCGTCTCCTGGATATCCGTCTGCTGAGCCATATGCAGAATATATGAGCCGAGCACTAAATCACGACTGATGGCGCTATCACAACACGGCCCTCTCAGCAGTGGCTGCTCTAACGACACTGAACAGCCTTCGATAAACACGCAAAAGAGAGATTTTCGCTGCTGAATTTAGTCTCTGTATTCAGCAGGCCATCTTTCAACAACCGTTATATCATAATACTAATGCTCTCCCCCGTATCCGATACTAACCACTACAACTGACGAACTAACCCGGCCCACAGAGGAGTACGGTGACGTTCGACCCTCTTTCTTCACGGAAATTCCAGTAATTATATTACTATCCTTAACTAACTGTCACAACGGAAGCCACCAAAACGAATGCGCGGGGGCATGCGTACGAAATGCCCCGGGTGCTGTAACACCCGAGACGTGGCTTCCATCGCGGCACGCAATGGTTGCCATGTTTCCGTTACTCCTACCGAGACAAAAAGGTCTCGCACGACGCACAGGTATAGACACAGACACAGACACAGGTATCGCTCCCAAGCAGCGCACTCACGACCAGCGGACTCACGGCCAGCGCACAGAACCGTGCGGTTCCGAGCAGGAACCCACTCCGGACCGTCTCCTCCCCGATCGTCGACGGTGGTCTCGATGACTGCACGGTTCGACGAGCACGCCGACGAGTCGACGCCACTCGAGTCGGCCTCCCACGAGCCAGCCGACCTCGACGTGCGAACCGAGACGCGCTGCTACCGCTGTGACCGCATCCTCAAAACCGATCACTGGATTTGCCTCACCACGCGTCCGGGTCCCGACGCGACGGCCCACTACGAAGCCACGAGCCGGGTCTGGTGTCCTGACTGTGTGGCTGCCATCGGGCTACTCGAGTTCGCTGCCGATCCGGGATCGAGATCGGGATCGGGATCGGGGTCGACCGGTTCGGGCTGAATCAGTAGTCGATAGTCGGTTCGATGGCCCCTTCGCTGACGAGGTCGTCATCAAGGAGAAGTGACTCGGCTCTCGCACGATAGCCTGTGAGGGGTAGACGCACTTCGAGTAGCCCGTTTTGACAAACCGCTAGCTGCCGGATAGCGATCGGTGCCGGCGAGCGAAAGACAACCGCGAATTCTGCCAACCACCTCATCAGACCGAACAGCAGTGGAGTTCATGAACAAGTGCACAGTTCGGTTCCGTTGAGGCCCCGAATCACCCGATTTGCCGTGGCGATCCCCGTCGACCGAGGTTGCTCACTCGCGCAAGGCGACGATGTGATTGTCCGCCGTCGACGCGTACAGTGTCGAGTCCGCAACGGCAAATCGGGCAGTTCCGACCGCGTCGTCCCCATCCCTCCCTCCGCCCCACTCCCAGAGACGGTCGCCGGAATCGGCATCCATCGCGGTCAGCGGGTAGCCAGCGTACACTGTCCCGTCGGCGACGATCGCGCCGGCAGCCCCACTCACCTCGGCGCTCCACCGGCGGCTCCCGTCAGGCTCCAGTGCAAGGAGGGCAGCACCGCTCGTCGCGACCGGCGACACGATCGGCCCGCTCTCGGCAGCAGTGATCGCGACCGACCCGTACTCGAGTTCGATGCTGTGCTGTGTTTCGCCGTCGACGGTGGAGACGATGATGGTAGCAGCATCGGCGGGAGGGTGATACTGGGGGACGTAGAGCTGTTCGTCCGCGATCGTTGGCGGGCCTGCTTCGGCCGCGGGCTTGGTCTGGACGCGCCACCGCTCTGTGAGCGTGCGACCGTCTGCCTCGTAGCTGGCGAGCAGGTCCGAGAAGGCCGCGTACAGTATGCCGTTGGCGGACGCCAGATTTCGGACCCATAGCTCGCGTTCGCGGACGATGTCGCCAGTGTCTGCGTGGAGCGTCCAGTACCGGTTTCGACCGGCGACGAAGACGTAGCCGCGCTGTTCGTGGACGCCCGTGAGTTGGTCCGGGACGGTAGCCCGCCATTGCTCGTCTCCGGTGGGCGAACGTGCTACCAGGGTCGATTCCTGAAGCCCCCAGTGCAGTTGGTAGAGGCGTCCATCGACGTATTTCAGCCTGGCAGCGCTGTCGAGGTCGTAGTCCCACTGGCGCGTCCCGTCGGCGGCGTCGAGCGCCACTAGTCGATCTTGCGTCGTGACGTACACTGTTCCGTTGGCGACGACGAGTGAACCATCACCGAGCGGGTCCTCGAGGTCGTATCGCCAGTCGATTTCGGGTTCGGTCCGTGGCGGTGTTGCGTGTGGGTTGTACCGGCGGTTTGCGGGGCCGTAGTCGTCCTCAGCCCACGTGCCCGGTCCGGGTTGCCAGTCCGCCTCAACGCGACGCTCTGGAGCACTGCGGCGTACGTCCCCGAGGCGTTCCTGAGCGGAGGTACAGCCAGCGAGGCCAACGGTCGTAGCCGATGCGGCCACGAGGAACGGGCGACGACGCATAGTGAGTACAGTCGCTGCTCACTCGCCTACAGTAAATATTTGCTGAATATGACGCTAATCATAGGTTCGATTTATTCATAAAAAGGCAGCGAACAGTTCGCGTATTCCCCAGTACTGCCAGATGAGCGGCGAGTAGAGCCCGAGAAGTTACCAGCGCATCTAGTGGGGTATCAACAAAGATGGCTTTAAGAGAATTTGTATAGTATCTTGGGGAGATGGGTCAGGAGTGGGGAGCAAAATACGCCGATAATTGGGACGATATCTCAGAGTATGTCAAAGATCGCGACAACTATACCTGCCAATCGTGTGGGGTGAGGGGACGCCAATACGGGCCCGCTGAACTGCATTCACACCACATACATCACAAAAGTGAAGGTGGCAGTGATGATCCCTCGAACTTAGTAACTCTCTGTTGGCGATGCCACAACGAGGCCCATGATCATTTTGTCCAGCCGATGACAGAGAAGGCACGCACAGATCGACCAGCCGTGTCAACACGCTCCTCCGCGTCATCGAATACAGCCAAGCAGACGTGGAAGATCAGTGACGGTCCGGCTGATGAAAACCTCCAGCGGATTGCGGACGACATCTATGGCTCTAGTCACGAGACCACGACACGCCAGCGGTCTCGGTCTGGTTCTGCAGTCGCCGACAACGCTGGTGTAACGGTAGATCGAAGTACCGATCCCACAGTAACGACAACGCTTCAACTCAGTACACTGGGTCAGAATGATCCCCTTCCGGCAGAAGACTACACGCCACATGGACTCACCGTCTCTATCTTGCTCATTCTTGGCATTCCGGGCGTTGTCGTATTCTCACTACTGAGTCAGTCAATCATCAGTTCAGCACTACTTACCCTTGCTCTGGCAGCCATTGCGTATCCCTTCCTCTACATACACAACAAACCCGTTTCAGAGGATCTGAACAGGATTAAC
The DNA here is from genome assembly GCF_001861355.1 of Natrialba sp. SSL1. Taxonomy (GTDB): domain Archaea; phylum Halobacteriota; class Halobacteria; order Halobacteriales; family Natrialbaceae; genus Natrialba. Next base: position 17,759 of record NZ_MASN01000041.1, on the reverse strand, counting down.
GAACTTATTGGACCATATGAGAAAAAGAAACGGGAGATAAACAACATGATCGAGCAGAATGGGGATGTTCCTGACAAAGACATTAATGACCTGAGAAGCCTCCATGGAGAAATTTCAACTATTGTGTCGAGAAGAAATGAGGGTCATTTCAACAGCCAATTCGTCGACCAGGTTGCGGTAACGACAAGCGATATCAAACGGTTGGAACGGGGCAACGTCACGTTCCGAACGTAGTGACACTCCCTTCCACAGCGCGGTCGAATCCGTGAGTATTCGCAACAGGCTCACACGCACGCCACCTGCTGCCCTGACTGTGTCGCTGTGATCGACCGACTCGAGTTCATCTCTGAGCCACAGCTATGTGGTTCGGACTGAGCCGGGAGAACAGGGTGACTTCGAGGTGTGTGCGAACACACGCTGGATCGTCTGTGAAGGGTGATATGACAATTGAAGTGATTCGACGGGAGATATGTCCGAACAGACAGTATGGTGCCGTCTGAGACCACGCAGCGCGCCTTCGAGGCCCCAGAACCTGAGTGTATCCGACTTTCGGACCGGTCCATATCCGCGACCTACTGTCAAACTGTGAAAATGTGTTATCTCCGTACACTGCGTACGTCTCTGTGGAGACGATTATGTCCTCAAACACAGCAACTGCTGACCACGAATCGCACGGCTACTCACTCAAGCGCGGATGGCGAACACTGGCCATCGCCGGCGCTGTCGTCGGGCTCATCGGCCTGCTAGCGATCGCGTTCCCGCTCGCGACGGGCATTTCTGTTACCCTCGTAATCGGCGCACTGCTCGTCCTGAGCGGGATCGTCCACGGCGCACACGCCTTCACCGCACGCGGGTGGAGCGGCTCGATGTGGCAACTCGCACTCGGCGTCATCTCGGTCGTCGCGGGTGTGCTCGTACTCGCGAACCCCGTCATCGGGCTCGTGACCCTCACGCTGCTCGCGATTGCCTACCTGCTGGCCGATGGCGTGGCTGAACTCTGGCTGTCGATGCGGATGGCCGACCAGCCCGGCCGAATGTCCGTCGCCGCGAGCGGCGTTCTCTCGCTCGTTCTGGCCGGTCTGCTCTGGGTCGGTTTCCCGGCGGACGCAGCCTGGGCAATCGGCCTGCTCGTCGGTATCAGCCTCTTCATGACCGGCCTCTCGATGGGCATCGTGGCTATCACCGGCCGCAACATGGAAGAAACGACCACGGCGGGCGAGCCACGGGCCGCGTAAGCGCGTGACGCGCGCCTACCAACGTTTTCGACCTCTTTTGACGATGTCAGTACTCGACCGGTGAGCGAACGCCCTGTCACGGAGCACCCTACCACTACCAAAGCAGACAGCAACGGAGCCCCCTAACCAACCAACAGCAGACAGCAAAACAGCAACTACCTCACGTACGTCCACAAAGCGAGCCGTTATTCGGCCTTCGGTCCCGAGCACACTGCGTGAACCTCTCGATCGTCGATCTCGCGCCCGTCCCCGACGGCGCGAGCGCAACCGAAGCGTACGAGAACACGGTCGAACTCGCCCAACTGGCCGAGGAACTGGGCTACTCGCGGTTCTGGGTCGCCGAACACCACGGCATGGCCGACTCGATCGCGAGCACGACGCCCGAAGTCCTGATCGCCCACTTGGCCGCGAACACCGACGAGATCCGCGTCGGCTCGGGCACCGTCCTGCTTAACCACTACAGCCCGTTCAAGGTCGCCGAGTCGTTCAGCACGCTCGACGCCCTCGCCCCCGGCCGCATCGACCTGGGCCTCGGTCGTGCCACCGGTATGCCCGCCGCCGACCGCGCGCTCCGTACCGAGCGCCGGAAACGTAACCCCGACGAAGACCACGCCGAGAAGATCGAGGAGGCTGCCGCCCACCTCTACGACGAGTTCGGCGCAGACCATCCCTACTCGAAGCTCTCCCTCGCGCGCTCCGAAAGCGACGTACCGGAGATCTGGGTGCTCGGCTCGAGTCCCTCCAGCGCGAAGATCGCGGGCGAACTCGGGCTTCGATACTGCTTTGCTGCGTTCATCCGTCCAAACCTCGCCGAACGAGCGTTCGAGACCTACCACGAGCACTTCGAGCCAACTGACTCAGACGCTGGCTTGGACGAACCGGAGGGAATGCTCGCGGTGAACGTCGCCTGCGACGAGACCGACGAGGACGCTGCACGGCTCCGTGCGAGCGCCGAAGCATCGTACAAGCGCATGCAACGCGGCGTCGTCGGCTCCCTGCCGTCGGTCGAGGAAGCGATCGACGAACTCGGCGGCGTCCCGGAGCCGACGCCGCAGTCGATCCCGTCTGGAGAGTGGCCCCGTGCGCTCTCCGGCAGCCCGGAAACAGTCGGCACGCTCCTCGAGACGCTGACGGACCGCGTCGGTGTCGACGACGTAATCGTCCAGAATCTTATCGCAGATCACGACGACGTATGTCGGTCGCACGAACTACTCGCCGACGCGGTCGGACTGGCCGACCACTGAGCGGCGGCTGCCTTGCTCACTGCTCCTGGTCGTCGAGTACCGAATCGAAGAACTTCCGTTCTGCCGTCCGCAGGTGCTGGTTGAACGTCGCCGGTGCGATCCCCAGCCGGTCTGCGATATCCTCGCCAGTGCTCTCCCGGGGCCACTCGAAGTAGCCCGCGAAGTAGGCCGTCTCGAGTGCCGCTCGCTGTTTCTCGGTCAGGTCCTGTTCGAGGACGGCCGTTGCGCTCGAGCCACGACTCGAGCCGCTGCGATCGCTTCGCTCGGTCGTCCGCTGGGCGAGATAGGTGGCGTCCGGGCGCTGTTCCTTGATGAGTTCGATCATCTGGCGGGTGTCACGGCCACGTGGAAGCTCGACGACGAACCGGAACTCGCCGTCTGCGATCGTCGCCGAGGCGACACGGCCGCCGTGGGTTGCGATCGCCTCGAACAGCGAGGCCGCGGCGGGCATCACGAACTCGAACTCGAACTCGTCTCGTCGCGCCGAGAGGAACCGGGTATCGCTAACGCCGTCGATTCGTTCGACCGTCTCTTCGAACTCCTCCTGTGCAATGTCCGTCGCCGAGCCGTAGGCGAGCAGGGTTTCATCGCCGCGGACGAGCTGATTGATCGAAATGTGGCCGGACTCGCGTTCGGAGAGGCCCACCAGCTCGGGCACCATCTCCTCGAGTCTGAACTCGAGTTCGATGACGGCGTCACTGACGAGTGCATCACGGCGCTCGATCGCCGTGATCGCGTGTGCGACGGTGTCACCAATCCGAGCAAGAATCTGGGTTTCCGGCGAGGTGAACGCCCGTGTTGAACTCGAGTAGATGTTCAACACGCCGTAGATGAGGTCCTCGTGGATGATCGGAACCGCGGCTGAGGAGTGATAGCCTCGCGTCGTGGCTTCCTCGCGCCACGGCTCGAAGTCGGGATCGGAGTCGATGCTGTTTGCGACCTGTACCTCGCCGGTTCGGATCGCGGTTCCGGACGGCCCCTGTCCGGCGGCGTCGGTCTCGTCGACGCTAATCTCGACGTCCTCGAGGTAGCCCTCCTCGATGCCAGCGGCGGCCTTCGGGACGACATCGTCGCGACCCGGATTAACTTCGCCGACCCAGGCGAATCGGTAACCGTCCGACGCGGTAAAGCGGTCACAGACTGCCTGTTCGAGCTCGGCGCGGGTCTCGGTCGTGATCACCGAATTGATGATGTCGTGCCCGATATCGTTCAACCGGTTGACCGTCTCGAGTTGCTCGCGCTGGCGTCGGCGTTCGTGCTCCTGGCGTGCACGTTCGATCGCGTGGTGGATCGTTCTGACGAGCAGTTCGCTGGTTACCTCGTCCTTGACGAGGAAGTCCTGGGCACCCTGCTGGATCGCCTGAATGCCGACCTGCTGGTCGCGGAGCCCGGTCAGGACGACGATCGGCGTTGCGGTGCTCGCATCGGAGACCGTCTCGAGTGTCTCGAGTCCCTGGCTGTCGGGGAGGTTCAGGTCGAGCAAAACGACGTCGATCGAGCGCTGCTCGAACAACTCGAGTCCCTCCTCGAGTCGGTTGGCACGGGTTATCTCGGGCGTTCGACCGGCTGTCTCGTCGGAGCTTACCCGCTGTGCGAGCTCCTCGGTCCCGCGTAACATCTCCTCGATTAAGCGCGCGTCGCCGGGGTTGTCCTCGATGAGGAGGATCCGAAGGCTCGGTGTGGTCTCTTCCTCTGATGACTCTGCAACGCCAGTGCCGGTGGATTCGCCGCCGTCGGTGCGTTTGACGCCTCGGAACTCTCGCTCGATTACCGTATCCGTTTGCCCAGTTTTGGAGTCCGTTCGCTCGGATTCGATATCCGTTCGTCCGGATTTGGATTCGGCTTCGGTTTCCGCTTCCGGTTTAGCCCCAGTTTCTGCGTCGCCGTCACCACCACTCCCGCGCTGACCACCGCTCACGGCTGATCACCCTCTGGAGGTAGCCGAACGACGGAAAACCAGAACTTCTCGAACGCTCGGACCGTCTCGATGAACTCGTCCGGGTCCACCGGCTTCGTCAGATACGCGTTCGCGTGCAGCTCGTAGGACTTCGCAACGTCCTCTTCTGCTCGCGAACTCGTCAGCACGATCACCGGAATCGAGCGCAGTTCCGAATCTCCCTTGAGCTCCTCGAGTACCTCCTCGCCGTCGGTCCGCGGGAGGTTAAGATCGAGCAGGATCAGATCCGGTCGCGGCGCATCCCCGTACTCGTTTTGCTGATGGAGGAACTCGAGTGCCTCCGTGCCGTCGGAGACGACGTGCAGGTCGTTCTCGATGCGACCCTGTTTGAACGCTTCCTTGGTGAGGCGGACGTCGCCGGGGTTGTCCTCGACGAGGAGTATCTGTGCTGTTGTGGGTGATGATGGGCGTCTGGTGGTCATTGCTGGGTGGGTGTGTCAGTGGGGTCGCATCGCGGAGTTGTGGTACGGGCCGGTGACGACATCTGGAGGGATTCGCAAGTAAGAGAGAGTGGAAAGCAGGAACGGTGGTGCCCGGCCGATTGGAACCAGACGGGAGAACGGCAGACTGTAGTCGGGTCAAAGACGGATGTTCGACGACAGTAGGGACTAGGAGGCAGCGCTGAAGTGTGACCGGGACGGACGCGTGTATCGTCGTTCGACCACGGCCAGGGAAAAGCGGCCATCTCGTACTACCGCAAAGTCGACTAGAAGGGATAAATGTAGTGTTCACACCTCGTATCGGCTGACTCTTCTGAATGTCAGATAGTTTTGAGCCACTATTCGTCAAAAGAGACAGAAACGGGAGTTCTGAAGCGGTCAGTGTACCGGGCTAGAGGAACGACTGCACCAGTTACACACTGATCGCACGTCCGCGGTTCGGAACGAACGAAGTGAGTGAGAACCGCGCTCGCTCCAAACCGCACTCTCGTCGAACCGCGCTGCCGTCGCACGATCAGGAGTACAATGACTTGCAGCGGCTCCGATAGCTTACGAGTTCTCGCCAGACTGGTCGGACTCGTTGGATTCGTCGGCAACCAATCGATACCGCCGCCCTCGGTGTTTCCCGACCGATTCGATCAGGTCGTAATGGACCATCTTCGTTAGATGATTCCGCAGTGTCCGAGTCGTCTTTGGCTCCTCGACTCGCTGTTCGTACCGTTCGTAGAGCGTCCCTGGCTCGATTTCACCGGCATCGTTGATCACGTCGTACAGCACCCGCTGGTGTTCGAGCAGCCCTTCGACCGTCTTTTGTCGGATCGCCGTCCGCGCATCCGGAATCGCAGCGTCGATCATCGCGGTGGTTACCTGCTCGTCGCCAGCCTGTTCGGCACGTCGCGCTGCTGAGCGCAGGATACCAATGCCGACGCGAGCGTCCCCCGAGGCCGCCTCAGCAATCGTCCGCAACTGCTCGGTCCGGACCGCGTTTGGCTCCAGTCCCTGTATCGCGCGCTCGCGAAGGATAGCAACGAGTTCGTCCGTTCCGTACCGATCGAACTGAACGCGGGTCCCGGCGTGGAGCCGCGATCGGACCCGGTCGTCGAAACTCGCAAACAGTTCCTCCTCCCGGTTAGCGATCAGCACGAGCGAGACGTGTGGGAGCCGGTGGAGGTCGTAGAGAACAGCGGTCTCCTCAAGTTGGTCGACCTCATCGAGGACGGCGACGAGCGGTCGGTCGCCTGCGTCGTCGAGGCGGCCGAACAGTTCGTCCTTCGGCGTCGACCGATGGATCGACGTCGTCTGGTCGATTGCCTCGAGAAGGCTGTACAGTACCCGAAAGCGCGTGTACTCCTGCCAACAGTTGACGTAGGCAACGCGCACGTCGGGGTCCTGTGCTTGCAGTTGAGCGAGCGTATAGCGAGCGAGACAGGTCTTGCCGACGCCGGTGGGTCCGAACAGGAACGCCGGGTCGGTTCGGTGACCGGCAAGCAGCGGTTCCAGGGACTCGGAGAGGAGGTTGACCTCGTCGTGGCGGTGAACGACTTCGCTGGGAACGAAGTCCTCGCGCAGCACACGGTCGTCGACGATCACACAGACAGGGTTGCTTACCAATCACAATAAGTGGTCGGTGCAGATGACTGTCTCAACCCGATTCTGTATATCGTTATGTGGTATAAAGGTCCGCTGTTCGGTAGCCGGAGAACGTTACACCGGTGTCGTGCAGGACGTGGCTACAACCGGACAGCCTGCCGGCGCTCGTCGAGCAAGAATCAGAATAGACTGCCAGTTAGTCAATCAGTTCGTGGTGATCTCGCGGTGGCGAGACACTGGCCACTGGTTACCGACCAGACACCACGCAGCGGTCATCCCTGGCGCGACTCGTTCGCAGAGTTCACAATGAATCCGACGATGAGCAGGCAGGTCGGCGTACACATCGTACGGTCGCACCCTCAAACAACGCAAGCCGTGACCCCAGTGCAGAGGAGACAGTGGGAGTCACTGCACGCCGGTCGGACGACGAACGAGCGATTTCGGAGTGGTACAGTTCGAGACGAGTGTGGTTCCTCACTCACTTCGTTCGTTCCGAGCCGCAGAAAAGCGAACGAGCAACAGCGTGTGGGTCGTGAGCGAAATGAGTGGGGCCAGATAAGGGGGAGACCGAAGTGACCCGCAAGCGAGCGTGCGATGAGTGTGCACTGGTCGCGGTCGTTACCACAGTGGAAACAATCTCGGTCAGCAATACAATTCTGTGTTACCGATAGTGGGAACCCTCGCCCAGACCATCCACACTCGATACCCGAACACGTTCTCCACAGCCACGCACGAAATCGGGTGCAAACGAAGCACCCCCCTGATCGAGCTGATTCGATACCCAGTTCGAAGCCTGAAACCCCCCGTATTTCGGTGTCAAATGGGTCCCCACAATACCCGGTTTACAAACAGACGCTGGTATCTGCCACGATCCGAAGGTCGCGTCACACCGTCACAACAGACTGGGCCGACACGGCCCTGAACCGGGCAACCAGTGATCAAATATCGTTTTGGGGTGTTAGAAACGGGACCGGGCCTACCATTCACGAGTCACCCACCGGCAGGACCGATATCGACAGCTGCAGTAGGTTGGGACTCGAGTACCGGCTCTTTGGTAGCCACGAACTCGAGGTTCGATTTCAGGCACGTGCGGGCAGAGCGTGCTCTCGGAGCGTGGCTGACGACTACCGACAGAAGGGTGTCTTTTGGGTGTGCGCAAGCGAAACCGTTCCAATGAATCATATGCCGGTATATAGAACCCAATAGTGGCGATTAGCTGCTCGGTAACTCGAGTACCTGCGCTGATCTCGGGGAGGATCGGTCAACGAAGCGGTACCGGCGTCTCTGGACGAGCACCTGGTGAGTAGCGATCAGGAGGTACTACTCACGAACCGAGACGCGCAGGTTTCGTCTGCAACCCGCACACTCATACGCCCGCTCGGTGGGCCAGCAGGTATGCAAAGCGACGCGACCCCATCGTTCGACGACGACCGTCAACGTGCGGTCTACGAGTTCGTCGAGCGACACGGAACGGCAACACGTACGGAGGTGCTGCGATCGGTTCGGATCGATGCAGGACCGACCCACTCGAAGCCGGCGCGCTCCGGTCGATACACGCAGGAGGCGGCGTTGTCGCCGACCGAACTGGCGACGTGTCTCGACAACCTGGTAGCCGAAGGGTGGCTCACCGAGCGCGAGGGAACCCTTCGGGTCTCACTCCCCGGTGCACCGACGGAACGAGAGACCGACGCGGGGCGACTTCGAATCCGGCGCGCACGGGAACGCGATCGGACGGCTCTCTTCGAGATGATGCGCACTGTCGCAGCCGATGGCAGTTATGTGGTCGCTGCCGACCTTGCGACGCGACTCGAACGTGCGCCAGCGCTGGTTCGCGTGAACGGCACCGAAGACGGCGCAGCGTCTCGGATCTGTTTTGTTGCCGTGCTCGACACCGATGCAGCGGCCACTGGTGACGATAGTAACGGAGACGCCGACAGTGACGACATCGACGCAGACACCGGCAGTGATGACATCGACACCGACACCGACACCCCCGCCACCAGTCACGATGACCACCAACTCGTCGGCTGGCTCCACCTCGACACCCCCGCACTCGAGTCCCGCTCGCACACAGCCGAGGTAACCGTCGGCGTCGACCCAGACCACCGACGACAGGGCATCGGCCAGGCGCTCCTCGAGTACGGACTCGAGTGGGCGGGCGAGGCGGGGTACCGAAAGCTGGTACAGGGGGTGCCAGCGACGAGTACGGAGGCGATTGCGTTCCTCTCGGAGTGGGATCGAGAGGGCGAGCGGGCGGAGCACTATCGGATCGACGGAGAGTACGTCGACGAGGTGCTGTTCGCGGCGTGGCCTACAGTTTCTTGAGGGTTGCTGACAGACACCGAGGTATGGAGGAGATCGAACTGGGTGTTCCGAAACCGTTGCTCGAGCGATTACCGGCCGACGACGACGTTGCTGCATCCGATATGCAGCGGGCTGTCGGCGGTTGGGAACAGCAAGTAAACGAGATAATCGAATCCGCCGAAGACGACCGGGCGGCGGCCGCCCAACTGCTCGACGTGATCGACCGGTTCGAAGCGCGCTATGAGACCTACGACGACCTGGTACCGGAGCTTCGCGCGTGGGGCCAGTCACCGATCTACGCGATTGCCTGGCGGACGCTGTACGCGGATGTCGTTGCCCAGTTGTACGAACACGATGACCTCGCGGATCATATCGACCGGGAGCGAAACGCACGACTCGTCGACGACGGGATTCGACTTCGCGATCTCTGAGGAAGGGAAGACACCCGATTTTCAGGCGCGTATTGACAGCCAGTGGCCCTCGACAGATGGTGTGTCGACAGAGCCGTCAACGAATCAGAAGATGGCCACAACGTTGAAACTCTGAAAATTGGACACATAGCCATGGATTGGATGGCAAGGGGCAATCGGGTGCTTCCGGGGGATATCGATGCGTGAACGGCAGCGAATTGGACGACGAGACCTGTTGTCGACAGCGGCGGGAGCGACACTGGTCGCAACCGCCGGCTGTCTGTCAGACGGACTCATCGGCGACACCGACGGCGATGGCCGGCCTGCACTGTCCGAGCGAACGCTGCGTTACGGCGGCGTGCTCCCACAGTCGGGCGGCCTCGGTGCAGTCGGTGGGGCACTCGAGAACGCGACGACACTACCGATCGCTGAACTCGAAGAGTCGGAACTCGATGTGACAATCGAGTACGAGGGTGTCGACTCGGAAACGACGCCAACGGCAGCCGTCGACGCGGTCGCTGACCTGATCGAGGACGGCTATCCGGCAGTCGTCGGCGCAGCGGGGTCGGACGTGACGCTGCAGATGACACAGCAGGCGACGATTCCAGCGGAGGTCGTCTCCTGTTCGCCAGCGAGTACGTCGCCGACGGTCGGTATTCTCAACGACCGCGGCTTTTCGTTCCGGACCGCACCGGATGACTCGATGCAGGCGGTCGTCGCAGCACAGCTTGCAGTCGCCGAACACGATGCGGAGACGGCAGCAACGCTGTATACCGCGGGTGACTACGGACGGCAGCTCTCTGGTGCGTTCTCGGCGTCGTTCGACGGCGAGATTCAACGACAGGTGTCGTTCGACGAGGGGAGCGAGTCCTTCGACGAGCCGATCGCTGAAGCGCTCTCGGGCGAGCCGGATATCCTGTTTCTCGTCTCCTACATGGAGGACGGAGTCGGCCTGCTTTCGGACTACTATGACGGGCATGCCGGCGACGAGATTGTCTTCGTCAGCGACGGACTGCAGGAGGACTCGATTCCACAGGGTGTGGACGCCTCGTTCTCCGATATTTACGGCACTGCACCGGTTTCATCGGGGCCTGGGCAGGGGACGTTCGCTCGGATGTATCGGGATGAGTTCGGGGCAGATCCGGCGATATTCACGGCGAACTCCTACGATGCGGCCGCGACGATCTTGCTCGCGAACGCCGCTGCAGGTGAGAACGACGGTGCGGCGATTCGATCGCAGATGATCGAGGTGACGACCGGCGACGGCACAGAGATCCAGCCGGGCGAACTCGCCGACGGGCTCGAACTCGCCGCTGCCGGTGAGCCGATCCGATACCGCGGTGCGTCCGGTGAAATCGAGTTCGACGAGAGCGGCGATGGTGGGTCGATCACCTACGAGTACTTCACGTTCGGCGAGGACAGCGTCAACCCCCTGTCGGAACACGAGCCAGAGGGGGTGGCACAATGACGGCTGATACGTCGGCTGACGAGACGCCGACGAGCAACGAAGCAGCGGGCGAGAACGGGACGGCCCCCGCAAACGAGCCACCAGTAACAGCCGACAGCGGTGGCGTCAGACAGCGAATTCGGTCAGCGGTTCCCACGATGATTCGGGGGAGCTACCGTGCAAAGTTCATCATCTCGATCCTCCTCATCCTCGTGATTATCTCGGCCGTCGGGGCGATCGGCTACGTCGACGCCGAGCGGACCGTCGAATCCGACGCCGAGCAGCAACTCACTGCGACGGTCGACATGCACGCGGACTCGATCAACGAGTGGACGATCGCGATGGAATCGCATACGCGATCGCTCTCCTCGGCGTCGGCTCTCGCGGGTACCGACGCAGAGACCGCCGAGGCGTACGTCGTCGAAGAACAGGCGAAACTCCCGGTCGACGTTCGGGCAGTGCACGTCGTCGATACGAACGACGACGCAGTCCTGACCAGCACCAACGGCGAACTGCGCGGCGAATCGCTCGGTGCCGTCGACGAACCGTGGACCGAGATCGAACCCGGCGTCGACCTGACGGCCGCAAACGACGTCTGGTACTCGCCAACAGCCTACGAGTCCACGTCGCTCGACGACCAGGTGATCGCGTTCGCCAGCCCGATCGAGGGCGACGAAGCGCGAATCGCCGTCGTCGTCGGGACGATCGACTACCGCGTGGACGGGCTCAGACAGCTCCACGAAGACCAGGAGACGATGATCCTCAACACCGACGGCGACACCGTGCTCGCAAGCGACGAACTCGCCGGCGAGCCGGACGATGAAATCGTCGAATCACTCGGTCTCGTCCGCGAGGGCACCGCGTTCGAACGTGACGACGACGCCGGCCTCGTCATCGGCTACGGCGCAACCGCCGACAACGACTGGGTCGCGGTGACCACCGTTCCAGCAGCACAGGCCTTTGCCGCGAGCAATGCTGTCGGCTGGACCCTGCTCTCCGTGATCGGTACCGGGCTTCTGTCCCTGCTGGTCGGCGGCTTCTTCCTCGCCCGCCAGACCGTTACCCCGCTCGAGGACCTCCGCAACCGCGCCGAACGCATGGAGGCCGGCGACCTCGACGTCGACCTCTCGACGAGCCGTATCGATGAGGTCGGCCAGCTCTACCAGTCGTTCGACGAGATGAGCGGCGCACTCGAGACGCGGATCACCGAAGCCCGCGAGGCACAGGCTGATGCGGAAGCCGCACAGGAGGCCGCCGAGGCGGCGAAAGCCGACGCCGAAGCGGCACAGGAGGACGCCGAAGCCGAACGCGAGCGGCTGGCCGAGGTAACCGACGAACTCCAGTGGGCCGCAGACCAGTACAGCCAGACCATGCGCGCCGCCGCAGACGGCGACCTCACCGTCCGCGCCGACGTCGACACCGACAACGAGCAGATGCAAGAGATCGGTGCCGAGTTCAACGCGATGCTCGAGGAACTCGAGTCCACCGTCGATGACGTCAAGCAGTTCGCGACGGACGTCGCCGCGGCGAGCGAGCAGGTCAGCGCCTCGAGTACGGAGGTCCAGCGCGCGAGCGAGCAGGTCGCCGACTCCGTCCAGGAGATTTCGGACGCCTCCGCGCGCCAGAGCGACCAGTTGCAGACGGTCGATGCCGAAATGTCCGATCTCTCGGCGACGACCGAGGAGATCGCCTCCACCGCGACGGAGGTTTCGACCGTCGCCGAGCGCACCGTCGAGTCCAGTCGCGAGGGCCGTGAGGCCGCAACTGCCGCGATTGAGGAGATGGCCGCGGTCGAGACGAAGGCGGACCACGCCGTCGAAACGATCCGGTCACTCGAGAACGAGGTCGAGGAGATCACCGAACTCGTCGACGCCATTTCGGGTGTTGCGGATCAGACGAACCTGCTCGCGCTGAACGCGAGTATCGAGGCGACGAGAGCGGGTGAGGGTGGTGAGGCGGGTGGCTTCGATATGGTCGCCCAGGAGATCAAGGCGCTCTCTGGGGACGCGAAGGAGGCAGCCGCCGAGATCGACGACCGGATCGAAGAGATCCGCGAGAAGACCGACGAATCGGTCAGCGTCGTCGAGGAGACGAGCGAACGAGTCGAGGAGGGGACCGAGGCAGTACAGCCAGCGGTCGAGTCGCTCACTGAGATCGCTTCGTTCGCCGAGGACACCAACGACGGCGTCACGGAGATTTCCGCGGCGACGGACGCCCAGGCGTCCTCGACCGAGGAGGTCGTCACTGCCGTCGACGAAGTTGCGACCAGCAGCGAGGAGTCGGCCGCAGAGGCCAGCAACGTCTCGGCCGCGGCGGAAGAGCAGACGGCCTCGCTCACCGAGGTTACCGACAGCGTCGACTCGCTTGCAGACCAGGCCGCCGCGCTCTCGCAGACGCTCGATCGGTTCGAGACGGCTGTCGATTACGACGGACGAGACGAGCGAGATGGCCGAGACGAGCGAGATGGACAAGAGCCGAACAGCGACCGGGAACGAACACGCGACTCGGCACGAACCAGCAGCGAGCGCAACAGGTCGGAACGCGATGACGACACCATTGACCCGCTGTCCGGCTCGCCGCCGAACCGCTGACCACATCGCTTCTGTTGTCTGTTCCGGGGCCAACGAGCGTTCCCGGACCAGAACTGTCCGATCAGGCGATTTTCTGGCTCTCGACGGCTGCGAGGCTATAGCCGTCGGTGACGTACGACCAGCATGGACCGGCACAGACACAACGACACACTCGACACCGAGGACGAAGAGATCGGCGCGGCCGCTGCCACCGATCCCGACGACTTCCTCGCGATGGTCCCCCACTTCTACCGCGGCGAGGTCAGCCAGGCCAGCAGCGCACAGGACCGACTCGACCGCACCACTGACTGGGCGATCACCCTGATCGCCGCGCTGCTCTCGCTGGTCTTCTCGAGTGCGGACATGCCAGCGTACCTGCTGCTCGTCGGCCTGCTCTTGCTCTCGATGTTCCTCTTCTTCGAGGTGCGTCGCTACAGATTCTACGACGTGTGGCGCGCTCGCGTGCGGCTACTGCAGGAGAACGTCTTCGCGAACGCGTTCGATCCCGCCGGTGCGGAACACCCCCGCTGGCGCGAGGCAGTCGGCGAGGACCTCCGACGACCGACGTTCAAGGTGTCGTTCTTCGAAGCGCTCTCGCGACGGGTTCGGCGGGTATATGCGCTCCTGTTCGCCATCGTTGGCGTCGCCTGGCTCAGCAAGGTGACACTCTTTACGCCCGAAGCACAGTGGACCGAAGCCGCGGAGTTGCCGGGCGTTCCCGGAATCGCCGTCGCAACCGGGCTGGCGCTGTTCTACCTCGCCGTGGTGCTCATCGCAGCCTGGCCGGCAGAGCGGCGTGCAAAAGGCGAGATTCACGGCGTCGAAACCGGCGACTGGAAGGAGACAAGCAAGCGGTAACTCCGAGGGTGAACTCGAGTACGGCTTGTGTCGCAGCTGTGTCACACCCGCTATGAGGGGTGGCGGTTTCCCGGTCTCGCAGCGGTTGGTGACACCGTCTCGTCCCAGAGAGCAGCCCACACCGAATCGGATAGGGGCGGTTCTTCCAGTGGGACGACAGATTTGGAAATAGAAACGCTAATTCGGGAGATATTGCTACTACACGGTCGAAACCGATGGCGAATCGAGACGATGTTTCCAGAGAGTTAGCTAAATGTGCGAACTGTGACTCCGTCTATGCGGCCCGACGGTGGCCGGACGGCGATATTCAAATGATCGGCAGTGATGGCTGCCCGTGTGGATCGACCGACTTCGTGCTGGTCGATGATGGGGATGATGACGGCGACCGAGCAGCGGTCAATGATGCGGACGGCGACGGCGACCAAGCAGCGATCGAAACCGAACCTGGCAGAGAGAGCGACGGCGACGATGATCCCTCACCGGATCGGACGACCGCAGAATAGGCCACCCGGATACGGTCTGCGTCGATAGCTCGTGTGTCGAGATTCCTCGTTGTGGCTGTGTGGTACTTGGACGTGGTACTCGAGTACCCTGCGCGCTTGGAATCACGATTTCTACCGAAGACGCGGCGGAACCGATCGGTGACGTGGCTCGACAGGAGTCGCGGATTGAGTGGCGACGGACAGCCACGGTGCGACCGTCAGCAGACGACTCTCCGAAGCGGCCGCTACCTGTCAGAGGACGCAGGGAGCGAGGAGATATCCAGGGGATGGGCACAGATTGCGAACTTGCCGAGACGTGCGCGCTCCGTTGTGCGCGCCTCGTCTGCTCGGGTCTGCTTGGTTTCTTTTGCCTCGGTCCGAACGGCTCGCTTCGCTCGCCGTCGTTGTTTGGTGGGGGAGATGGGCCGGCGCAGCGGGGAACTACCCGCAAACTGCGTACCCTTGGGTTGCTCACTGTGCGAAATCGTCGTAACTGTGTTGCTCTGTCTCATTGGTGGAAATCCAGCTGCTCGACGAGCGATCGACGCCGCTTCTCCATGCGCTCGCGAAGGCGTCGCCGTCGCTCCTCGGGATCGGCTTTGTCGTAGTGCTGTTCGATCGTCTTCACCGTCGCGTTGACTCGCTCTGCAACGTCCTCGGGCGGCCAGCCGCGGTTCAACAGCCAGGTGACCGTCCCGGTTCGGATCTGGTGCGGTGACCGGCTCGAGGGACACTTGCTCGCGTGCGCGTAGTCGGTGTACTCACAGGCCTCCTGCTCCTTTCCGTGCGGACAGGGGCCGTATCGGCACGGCAGCGTCGCGAGATAGCTCCAGACGCGGAGCGTGTTCTTTCCCGGACGGCCTTGCGCACTCGCGAGCAGCGGTTGCCTGCCATGATCGTCGTGAACGTCGTACCGGTGATTCCGCAGGTACTCTTTGACGACGTGCGCGGTCTCTCGAGTGAGCGCGACCGGCCGTTCACCGCCGAGTTTGTTCTTCAGCGGCGTTCCGGTATCGGGCCGGTGGCGAAAGTCAACGTACGGATCGTCGCCCAGCTCGACATCGCGGAGATCGAGCGCACGGAGCCCGCCCTGTCGTGCACCGGTGTACCACGCGAGTTCCAGAAACGCGTGCGCACGCGTTCCGTACTTTGTCTCGCTGTTCCGGTAGAACCGGAGCAGTGCAGCCGCATCGTCGGTGTGCAGTTTCGTATCGTTCGATCGGTCTTCCGGGTCGAGATCGGGGATACGGACCGCGTCAGCGAGCCCATCTTGGCCGGCACCGATGTCTTCCAGGAACTCGGCGACTTTCCGTAGCGTCCACATCTCGCCCTCGAGCGTGGCCGGGGCGACATCGGATGCACGAATCTCGTAGTATTCGTCCATATCGTACGGACGAAGATCGCCAACGGTCTCGATGCCGACCGACTCACACCACTCGACCCACAGCTTCAGTCGGTACTCCCAGCCGTGGAGGCTCCCTTCGGTGGAGTCCGCTTCGCGTCGACGGAGGTACCGGCGAACCGCTTCTCGAGGAGTGAAGTCTTCCGGGTCCGGACGGCGGCGTCGCCGACTCATCGACGCACTCCGCACGCGCCGCTGTGATCTGAAAATGCGATACGCTTACCGTGATCGGGTGTCTGGTTTGTCATGGTCTCACGTCTGTGGGACCGCGGACTCACCGTGCGCGCCGTTAGTTGGTACCTGGGGGCGCGCACGGTCGCTGTCCGTCGGTAGATCTGATCGAAAGGACCACTGATACTTAGCCGTTGCAGGGCCGTTTCCGATTCTTCCGATAAATCGGGGTTTCGTGAAATTCGTGGCTGTTGAAGCCTCTCGCGTACGTCTTCCGATTTCCGATACTTTCCGATTCCGTTTCCGGAAGTGGTTCGGGTCCGGATTGACCAGGCCGTGGGCTGTGGGCCGGAGTCTAATCGATACTGTCGATCGGGGAGTTTATCCCCCGTTACGTCGAGCGATTGCATGCTTCCGTAGTTTAGGTACGGAGGCCAGGCGGGCCGGTGCCCCTAACACCGGGTCCGCGTTCTTCCAGGGACCCGACCGGGCAGCGGCGGGTCCGTCTGGCTTCCGTCACCGACACCGAAACATCGTACCTACTTATAATTAACCGACCGTACGTTAATCTACAGTGAATCGAATGTTGCTACCGATCACAGTAACCAGTATTGATAAAATGGTTGTCTCGCACCTTCCTGTATGCGAAGACCGAGGGTTTCGTGGATGACGCAGGCAGACGACCGCATTCTCGAGACCCTCTCAGATAGCGAGCTAATCCTCTCTCCGCGAGTGCTGGCGGTCAACACCGACTACTCGCGACACTATCTGAGCACGCGACTCGGAAAATTGCACGACGCCGATCTCGTCGATCGCGTCGACGAAGGACTCTACCAGATCACCGACCGCGGGCGCGCGTATCTGAACGGAGACCTCGAGGCCGACGAACTCGAGCCGGAACCGTAGCAGTTGAGACGTGATTTATTCAGACGATTCGTGTGGTTGTTGATACCGCGGCTGAAGCCCAAGCGAGCGTGCAGCAGCAACCGGGATCGTCACCTGCTTCGGCCCAACGGTCACCGATTCGTTCGCAGTGTCTTCGATAAGCGCAGCCAGTTCTTCTCGGTAGGATTTGGGTCGCTCCTCCTGGATCTGCACCGTCTCCTTGTCGCGATGATGGATTGCACGATTCGCGAGATAGGCGAGTACAAAGAATTCACGCACTTCAGACGGCGCTTCCGCTAAGTACGAGGGGAGAGTCAAATCGTCAATTTCGGTTTTCGGTCCGACTGGCGCACCGAGGACCGCAAGCGTCCTTCCGAGAACCGTCCCTCCCGTGGTCGGACGGACCTCTGTTGCTCGCTCTTCGGACTCCTCGTGGTAGAACTCGTGCTCGAGGCCGGCCATCTCCAGCGCGTCGATCACGTGGGATCGGTGGTCGCGATGGTTCAGCGCAAAGGAAGGCGTGTACGTCTCGGTTGCGATCGAACCGCCAGAAAAGACGTTCGCGACGAGCGTGTTGAGCGCGAGAAAGGCATCGTCGCGATAGGTTGCATCCAACCAGCCCAGCTCGCGAGCGGTTTCGATTCCGCGAGCGGCGTCCGGCATTCCATCGTCGTCGACCCACCCGCGAACGCGCCCACGTGGAATATCCTGCGCGTTCGAGATCGCGTACGAGCCCTTGTCCGGGTGCTGACTCGCGTAGCGCA
>NZ_MASN01000040.1 GCF_001861355.1 Natrialba sp. SSL1 | reverse complement strand
TCGTGGACTTCGTGCCCTTCGACCTCGTACCGATCCATTACCAATGTTTAAACTAGGTAGAAACATAAAGCTACCGATGGCGTGGGCCTGCGAGCCTGCTGTAGAACAGTCCAAGAAAGACGAGCGGCGTTGACGAGACGCGAAGCGTCTCGTTCGCACACCAGAAATCGAAGATTTCTGGGGACGCTGTATCCCCTGCCTGCTCGTGCCTTCGGCGCTCGCTGAGGAAGGGGCATTAGCGCCTCGATTTCGGTAACAGACATGGACGTGGGACTGACATACAGTCGAGAATGTAATGAACGATAGGACAAACAATCGAATGAGCAGGATTATTTGCATACCCAATGAATAGCGACGCATGTCGGATTTTGGTGCGATATCACTCGTTCCGCCGCTGCTCGCGATCGCACTCGCGATCGTGACACGCCGACCGATTCTGTCGTTGTTCGTCGGGATCTGGTCGGGCGGCATCATCGCAACGGGGACCCATGGAATTGGACAGACGTTCGCCTGGATCACCGGCTCTATCGGTGACGTATTTCACGCACAGATTCTGGTCTTCACGCTCCTGCTTGGCTCTGGCGTAGCGCTCATCTGGCGTCTCGGCGGCGCAACGGCCGTTCGAAACTGGGCGACAGAGCGATTACAGACCCAGCGGGCCACCGGACTCACCACGTGGGTTCTCGGAATGCTCCTGTTCTTCGACGACTACGCAAATACGGCGATCGTCGGCAACACGATGCGCGAAATCTCCGATCAGATGCGGATGTCTCGCGAGAAGCTCTCCTACATCGTCGACTCGACTGCTGCGCCGGTCGCGACCATCGGGCTCTCGAGTTGGGTCGCGTTTCAGCTATCGATGATCGACGAAGGGTACGAGAGTCTGATCAACGACGACGATCTCAATGTCGCCGCGGAGGATGTGCCGGGCGTCTTCGAAACGTTCGTCGGGTCGATTCCGTTCAACACGTACTCGCTGCTTGCGATCGTGATGGTTGGCGTTATCGTCCTCTCACGACGCGACTACGGGGAGATGCTCACCGCGGAACACCGCTCCTGGCAAACGGGGAAGGTAAACCGAGATGACGCACAGCCACTCCAGGAGGTCGAGGAAGACCTCCGCGAACCGATCGAGGAGAAGCCGATGCTCCGGACGTTCTTCGCGCCGATCGTGGCCCTCGTCGCGGTGACGCTCGCCGGTGCGTTCTGGACGGGGTATCAGGAGTGGGGGGCCGAGCAAGCAGAAGCGGGTGAGACGACATCCTTCGTCGCTGCCGTCGACGGTGACAGCTTCCTCGAGATGCTCTCGAACGCCGTCGGCGTCCTCGTCGACATCGTCGGTGCCGGCGACTTCGCCGCAGCGCTCGTCTGGGGATCGTTCGCCATGGTCGCGACGGCAATCATCATCGGGCTCGTCTACGACCTGTTCGATCTCGGTGACAGCGTCGAGACGGTACTCGAAGGGTTCAACCTCATGCTGACCGCAGTGACCGTGCTCGTCCTCGCGTGGTCGATCAGCGCCGTCGCGGAGGACCTCGGAACCGGCGACTACGTCGCCACCGTGGTCGGCGACTTCCTCCCGCCCGAACTGCTCCCAATTGTCGTCCTCTTCGTGGCCGCCTTCGTCGCGTTCACGATGGGGTCGTCGTGGGCAACAATGGGGATCGTGACGCCGATTGCCATTACGGTCGCCTACAACCTCACTGGTACCTTCGAACTGATGCCAGTCGTCGTCGGCGCGGTGTTCTCCGGTGCGATATTCGGTGACCACACGTCGCCGATCTCCGACACCTCCGTGCTCTCGTCGACGTTTACCGGTGCGGACCTCATCGACCACATTCGGACACAGATGTACTACGCCGCCACGGTCATGGCTGTCGTCGTCGTCTGCTACCTCCTCTACGGCTACCTCTCGGTCCCCCCTGTCGTCTTCCTCCCGATCGGCGTCGTCCTGCTCGTTGGACTCGTCTACGCCCTCTCGGAACTCGACGGACGCCGTCGCGGCGTCGATCCGAAGGCCTCGGCTATCACCCGCGATACCGACACCAGCCCCACCCACAGTAACGAGGACTGATCGCCACCGACAGATCGGCTCCATCGCCGATCGTCCCGACCGATCCGATCGCCCGAGCCGATCACACTGCCGCTCTCCTTCTCCTGACGCCGAACAGACCTCCGCATTCGCCACTCTTTTGCCAATTCCCGGCGTTTGCTCGCCTATGGACGGAACGTTCGACCACGTGATGCTTCGCGTCGCAAACCTCGAGGAGTCACTCGAGTGGTACCAGACCCATCTCGAGTACGAGGAGAAAGATCGCTACGAGGGCGACGGCTTCACCATCGTCTATCTCGGCCCCGAAGACATGCACGAGGACGGCGCGATGCTCGAACTCACCCACAACGAGGGCGAGGACGACCTTGAGGTCGGCGACGCCTGGGGTCACATCGCCGTCCGCGTTCCCGAGGGGGAACTCGAGGACTACTACCAGCAGCTGATGGACGAGGGCGTCGAGGACTACCGCGATCCCGAGTCCTGTGGCGGGCGCTACGCGTTCGTCAAGGACCCGGACGGCCACGAGATCGAGATTGTCAAGCGCGACCCCGACGAGGGCGCGCTCTGGTCGCTCGACCACACCATGATCCGTGTCGAAGACGCCGACGAGGCGCTCGGTTACTGGACCCGCAAGTTCGAGTACGAACACACCGGCCGCTGGGAGGCAGACTCCTTTGCGAACTACTTCCTGAAACCCGAGGACGCCGCTCCAGAGGAGATGGCACTCGAGCTCACCTACAACTACGACGGCCGCAGCTACGACATGGGCGATGCCTGGGGACACCTCTGTGTCCGTGTCGACGACCTCGAAGAAGACTGGGATCAGTTGCTAACTCGTGAGGCGCCGGACTACCGCGACCCCGAGAGTAACGACAACATGTACGCCTTCACAAAGGATCAGGACGGCCACGAGATCGAACTTCTCGAGCGCGATCCGGACGCCGACTCGCTGTTCCCGTTCTAAACGGCGTTTTCCTTTCGTGCTTGTCTCCGTCGTCTCGTTGCAAGCGCTGGAGTTCTGACTGATACGGCTAGTGATCCGTGATAACGTTACTGGCCGAATACGGCCGTTCTCGCGGGTGAGACAGTGTCAGAAGGTGATTTATTCAACAACTTTATGCCGACGCCGACACGTGAGTCGTAACGAATGCTGACTGGGTGGCGGTTTCGAATCGGAAGTATGCTCGGCGTGATTCTGGTAACGATCACTGCCGTGCTCGCTGCAAACCACCCCGTTTCACAGGCCCTCTTTACCACGTACGTCCCACTTTTCAACCGACTTGAGGTGACGGTGCTTTCGGGATCGTCGCTGTACTGGGCGATTGCATTGAGCGTACTCGCAGTCGTTGGCAGTCTCATTCCACTGTACAAGCCCCAGCCGCGACGGACGCTTGATCTGGTGGTGTTCTCCCAGAAGCGCGTTATCGTCGCACTGCTCGCACTCGCAGCGCTTGGCTACTTCAAGTGGTCGCATCGGCTGCCACGAGCAACGCTTGCGATGATCGCAGGGATGCTTCTGGTGGCGATTCCGCTGCTGTTTCTCGGTATTCGTCGTCACCCTGGGACGACCGCTTCGCGGACGCTCATCGTCGGCGATGACCTCGGCCAGATTGAACGCATCGCTCCCGAAATCGATGCACCGGTGCTTGGCTACCTTTGCCCGTCGACGGTTGCGACCTTCTCGTTCGACGAACGGACGGCCGGGACACACCTGACGACTGACGGTGGCGTTGTCGTCGGAGAGACACCGAAGCAACAGACTGGCGACCACGGCCACGATCCGGATGGAGAAACAGCCAACGAAACAGCTCCAAATGCCGGCACACTCTGTCACGAGGGACACGACACTGTCGATTCGTTGACCCGACTCGGCGGTCTCTCGCGACTCGAAGACGTGCTGATCGAGTACGACATCGATACCGTTGTGCTCGCCTTCCAGCAGCCAGACCGTGCCGAGTTCTTCGGTGCGCTCGATGCCTGTCACGAACACGGTGTGCGAGCGAAAGTCCATCGCAAGTACGCTGATAGCGTACTAGTCGCAAACGGTGCTGTCGATACGTTGGTCGATATCGACCTCGAACCATGGGACCCGTTCGATCACTTCTTCAAGCGCGTCTTCGACATCTGCTTCGCTACCGTCGGACTGCTCGTGTTTGCACCGCTCATGCTCGTCATTGCACTCGCCATCAAACTCGACAGCCCTGGACCCGTGCTGTACAGCCAGCACCGGACTGCCGGATTCGGTGAGACGTTCCCAGTCTACAAGTTCCGGACGATGGTCCCGGAAGGCGAGTCCGCGACGCCGACCGACGACGAAGACAACGACCGCATTACGCGAGTCGGACGCGTCCTCCGAACAACCCACCTCGACGAACTCCCACAGCTGTGGTCGATTCTGCTCGGTGAGATGAGTGTTGTCGGCCCCCGTGCGGTCTGGACCAGCGAAGAACCGTTGCTCGAACAGGACGTTCCCGCGTGGCGAAAGCGCTGGTTCGTCAAACCAGGACTTACGGGTCTCGCGCAGATCAACGACGCAAAGAGCACCGACCCGAACATGAAACTCCGGTACGATCTCGAGTACATCCGCAAACAGTCCATTTGGTTCGACTGTACGATCGTGATCCGCCAGCTCTGGAAGGTACTCGAGGACATTAGACGCTAAGCGAGGGACCGGAACCACTCCCGAAACGGTACCACGAGAATCGGATCAGAAAACCTATTCCCACTCTTCCGTTCTCTCTATCCGAACACATGGCGGAACCGTTCGGTCAGCGCGGTCGCCTGCTCGCAGCCCTGCTCTTGCTTGCGCTCCTCTTCGGACTCATGGTCTGGGCCGGCGCATCGCCGGCCGAACCGATGGAACAACCAGGTCCCGACGAAACCGACGTCCCACAGGATCGAGCCGCCTACGTCGGCTCTGAAGTCACACTCGGCGGCGAAGTCGTCGACACTGATCCGGTCGTCATCGCAACCAGAGCCAGTGGCTACGGTCAGTTCACCGTCGTCGACGCCGAGGACACGCTGGTGAATACCGATGGCCCACTCGAGTCCGGTGACCAGCTCTCCGCTCACGGGACACTCGAGGACGAGTCGACGCTGGCCGCGGACCGAACGGTCGCTCGGCAGTCGAGCGAGATGCAGTACATGTACGCAGTATCGCTACTCGGTGGATTGTGGGTCGTCGGCCGGTTTGCGTGTGGCTGGCGCTTCGACCGGACACGGCTGGCGTTCGTGCCGCGAGAGCAGCGGCTGTCCGTGACAGCCTGGCTCTCGAGTCAGTTCTCGGATGGGGTCGCGACACTCCGAGCGTTTACCCATAGCGACGATGGGGGTGAGCGCCGTGGCTGACGTGTTAACCCACGTGCTGGCTGGGTACGTGATTGGGACGCTGCTGTCGATGCGCTACGGGTGGATGCGACCGGTGCACGTGACGCTGGTGATGATCGGCGCACTCGTACCCGACTTCGTCAAGGTCGAGCTGCTACTTCCGGATCCCGCGGTCTCGTTCCTGCTCGGGAGTCCGTTCTCCTGGGCACCGCTGCACACGCTTGTTGGAACGCTCATCGTCGCCCTCTTTGGATCGTTGTTCGTCGCACCGGAACTCCGACGGCAGGCGCTCGCCCTCATCGTCGTCGGAGTCGTCTCTCATCACATCCTCGATATCGTGCTCGTGACTGCCACTGGGTACTCCTACGCGGTGTTCTGGCCGATTTCGGACTATCGATTCCCGGCGGCGGATCTGTTCCTGAGCAGTGATCGATGGCCGGCGCTTGTCGCGGGCGTAAGTGCACTCGTGGTCTGGCTTCTCAGTCGATGGTCGGCAGACGGCTGACTCGAGGCTGACAACAGAAGCGGTCCGAAGTTTTATCGACATCGTCACGCCGTCGCCGACGGGAACCACTCGAGTTCCCCGTAGCGTTGCTCGAGACGGTCCCAGACGATCACGACCGACGGGAGGACGAGAATCGACGTGAACCAGGCGTAGAAGACGCCGAGTGCGAGCAGCAGGCCGAACTCCATGATCAGCGGGATCAGTGCAAGGTACAGCACGCCGAGACCACAGACGGTCGTGAGCATACTACCGGTGAGCGCGCCGCCGGTTCCCTGCACGGTCACGAGCAGCGCCTCGTGGGTGTCCTCGCGTTCTTCGTACTCGTCGACGAACCGGTGCATCAGGTGGACCGTGTAGTCGACGCCGAGTCCGATCGATACCGAGAGGATCGGCGCGTTGATCGGACTCAGCGGGATGTCGAACAGTCGCATCGATCCTGCGAGCAGTGCAACGGCGAGCAACACGGGAACGAGGTTGATGACGCCGTAGATGGCTCGGCCCTCGAGCCACCAGTACGAGAGTACGAGGAAGATAATCGTCAATACGAACGCGACGAACAGGCTGGTGATCGACGAGTCGGTCGTCTGCTCGATGACGGTCTCGAACAGCACGAGCTGACCGGTCGGTGTTGCATCGAGTGTCATATCGTTTGCAACCTCGGTCGCCGCAGCGACGGCCTCGTCCTGCTCGGCGTCGACGTCGACCTGGATGTCGATCCGTGTGGCACCCCGGTCGGTCGTCAACCGGTCCGCGGTCTCGTCTGGCGCGGTGTCGAACAACGCGTCGTAAACGGCGTCGATCTCACGGTCGGGTATCTCGTCACCGCTACTGTCGTATCGTGTGACAGTCGCATCGAACGCTGGATCTGCGGCCGCCTGTGCCTCGATCGTATCGAGCAGACTATTCGCGTCGGCCTGTCTGCCATCCGATTCGAAGGCGTCGGGCGGACGCTGGAGCGCCTGATCGATCTCCCTGAGTGCGTCGTCGTCTCTGAGACCTGGGTCCTCGATGTAGACGGTCACCGATCCCTCAAGCCCCTGCTCGAAGTCCTCTTCCATGTGATCGAGCACCGTCAAGAAGGTGTAGTCGCCTGCTGCAAACGGCTCGGGAAGTGCTTCGTACTGCTCGAGACGTTCCTCATCGGGGAAGAACGCCTCGTCGTCGAACTCGGTGTCGACACCGGTTCCGTACGCGGCAGCACCGGTCCCAATGACGAGCATCGCGACGAGAAAGAGCACTGGAATCGCCCGAGCGATGTGGACGCCGACCGGGAGCACCCGTCCCAGGAACGACTGCTCGCTTCCGAGCGGCGTCGATCCGAACTCGGGGAACCGGGTCCCCTCGCGGAGTCGGTCGAACCCGACCTTCCCCGCTGGCAAGAAGACACCGAAGATGAGGAAGGTGAAGATGATCCCCGCAGCAGCCACGATCCCGAAGTCGCGGGTCATGTCGCTGAGCAGATTCGCACCGAAACTGAAGACGGTCGTCAGGGTGACGATGAGCAACGCCGTCGTCAACTGCCCGGTCGTAATCTGCATTGCCTCTCCGATCGGGACACCGGTCGTGCGCTCCTCGCGATACCGGTTGATGATGTGAATCCCGAAGTCAATCCCGACTGCGAGCAACAGCGGGAAGACGGTTATTAGTGCATCAGAGAACGGTATCTGGGCGAATCCCATGAACCCGAACGTCCAGATCATCGTCATCACCAACGCGACGAGTCCCAGTCCGAGGTCGATCGGATCACGGTAGGCGACCAGCAAGAAGAACAGGATCAGGATGATCGCTGCCGGGAAGACGACGATCGAGGTGTCGCCGAGCAACTGCAGGGTCTCCTCTTCGAGAATCGCGTCGCCGAAGATAACGACGTTGTCGTCGGTGTCGAAGCCGTCGATTTCGTTCGCCAGATCCTGGGTCTCGAACTGCAGATTCGCGTAGTCACTCGTCTCTGCCATCGGCGGCGTATCGTACGTGATCGCGACCTGTGCGACGCTCGCACTCGCCGACGAGCGAGTGAAGTCTGTACTCACTGGTAGTCCGCTCGTCTCGTCGGCTGTTGCAATCGCCTCATCGAGTTGGCGTTGAGACGCTCTGTCGACCGCCCGGTACTGTTCTTCGGGCGTCGTCGCCGACGGGTCGAGTTGTGTGGCAACGAGCGAGGCTGGACTGGTACTCGAGACAACCCGAAGGTCGCCGTCGTTCTCGATCCGGTCCTGGAACTCGAGCATCCGTAACAGATTCTGCTCCGAAAGGACGTTTCGCTCGTCCGTAATGAACAGCTGTGCCGATGTGCCACCGCTCGACCGGTCACCACGGTCGAAGTTCTCCTGCATGTCCTCGAACGCCTCGTAGGCCTCGGTGTCTTCGGTGAACTGGTCAGCACCGGCTTCCTGCCCGGCACCACCACCAATTGCACCGCCGAGGAAGACACCCGTCAGCAGGAGAAAGACTAGAACGACGGTCCAGGGTCGGTTCGTAATTAGGGGATTGACGCGGCGAGTAAACGGATCATCGCCGCGCGATCCGCCAGCTGATCCACCATCCGAACTACTACCGGAGCCACCACCGAGCGAGCCGAGCCGATCACTGAGGCTCCCAAAGAGGGTCACACCGGTATCACCGCTCTCCGGTGACGATGTCTCTGATGCCGACTCTCCTCGTGTCTCCGCCGGCTGATCCGATCGATCTTCACTCATCGCTCTTTGGACATTCGTCCGACACTGGTTTGCTTACAGGAGGCCCTGAAACTGGGTTCACGGCGTGAAACGGTGAGTCGACACATCCGTTCGCTCACGTGCGCCGCCACCAGAACCCGAGGCCGAGACCAACCGCTGTGAGCGCTGCCATCAGGCCGACCGCCGAGCCGATGAAGCTGCCACCGTCGTCGGTCTCGACGGCGTCGACATCGATCGGATGCTGGTAGACGTCCGAAATCGTCGTCTCACCGCGTTCGGTCTCGTACTCGAAGTCGAGTTCAATCGGGTGCGTTTCGGCTGGCGCGTCGGCGGACGCCGACACGTCGAACGTCATCGTCGCGGACTCACCGGGCGCGAGTTCCGAAACGAACGCCTCGTCGTTGCTCGTCTGCAACGGACTATCGGTGTACAGCTTCGCGTCGATATTCGACAACGTCTCCTGGCGCTCGTTGGTAATCACGAGGTCAAACGACGTCTGCTCACCCTGCGGGACGGAAATCCCGTCGTCAGTCAGGCTGAACTCATCGTGTTGTGGGTCAACGAAGACGCGCTCTGAAATCGGACCGTCCTCGAGTGTGGCGTCACCGCTCCCGGTGTACTCGACGGAGAATCGAAGCTGGCGTGGCCCCTCATCGGCCTGTCCGCTCACGTCGGTCGGATAGCGGAACGTCGTCGTTTCACCGGCATCGAGCTCTGGCAGCGCGTAGCGCGTATCCTCGATGAACAACGACTCGCTCATCGGTTCGACGATCAACACTGCGTCGTCGACCGCTCGTGGCCCGTCGTTCGTGAGTTCACCGGTGATTTCGCCGTCGTAGCCGACAGCGAGGGTGTCCTCGAGATTGTCGATCGAGAACGACTGCTCCGAAGCGGGAACGAGGCTCGCCGTTTTGGACTGGCTCTCGCGTTCGATACCCGAGGAATCGCGGTAGCTGAACTGGATGTCGAGTGGCTTTTCGCCGCCGCTCAGTGTGTCCTCGAGTGCAACATCGACACCGAACGTCGTCGACTCGTTCGGTTCGAGATCACCGATGATCTCCTCTGCTGGTGCCTCCAGCGTGCTGCCGTCGATCGTGACGCCAGTCCCACCGGTGATCGTGGCACGTGTGGCGTTTGCCTGTTCCGTCCCCGTGTTCGTCACTTCGATCGTTGCAGGGCCGCTTGCACCCGGTTCGACGTCGGTCTTCACATCAGTAATGTCGAACCGTGGTTCGTCGGGAACGACGACGGTCACGTCGTGGGTTTCCGAGGCGGTTTGTCGTTGTGTAACGCCAGCGCGATCAGAAACCATACTCGTGTATGCGTAGCGCACACGAACCGACACATCGTATTCACCGGGCTCGATATCGTTCGGCACCTCGATCTGCTGTGGGACGGAGACGATCTGCCCGTCCTGAATCGGCCCGACTGCGGTTTCACCGGACTTCGACTCGAACGGCCCCGTATCCTCGAGTTCGACCGACGTTGCGCGAGCCGTCAGCACTTCCTGGCCGCTACCGACGGTCAGTTCAGCATCGTTCTGGATGTCGATCTCGATCGCTTCAGTCCCGCCGGGAGCGACCTCGTTGTCCGAGAGATAGAGTTCGAGATTCGGTTCACCTCGTTCGAGGGCGCCACCGATCGTCGGGAGGGCGAGAAGCGCAAGGAGACAGAACCCGAGCACCACGAGCACAGCGGTGCCCCTGGACCGGCTCATGTGGCGCCTCCATTCTCGACTCGGTGCTGTGTTGCCATGTCGATGGATAGCTCACAGTAGTGAGCGAGTCGCTTCCACGACCGGACGCGAGAATAGGTCATTATGTGATACAGTCGGCAGATCGTATATAGCACTTTTGATTGAATGTTCATTCAAACACTTATGCGGTGGCGTCTACACCACGTTGGTATGCACGATACGTGGGTTAATACCGGTGACAAGAATACTGGAGGCAAAAAACCTGAAAGAAGGAAACACAGCAACTGGAAGCGACTGAGCCGACACGTCTCGATCCAGTTCTATCCCTCTCGTGCGACACAATCGACAACCGCTGCAGTGGGGTTCCTGGCCTGATGAGTGTCGATCCGTTCGAGACCGTCTCCGGAACGCGTGAGGAAATTCTGGCGGCAACCTACCGAGCACTCTGTGACCACGGCTACGCTGACCTCACGCTCTCGGTAATCGGCGACGAACTCGAGAAGAGTCAGTCGCTGATCTACCATCACTACGACGGCAAGGACGAACTCGTCCTCTCGTGTCTCGAGTACATGCTCGACTATCTCGAGTCGACGCTGGACGAGACGGTCGATGATCCACGGGTGACCCTCGAAGAGGCGATCGAACGCATCTGTGCGCCAGCGAACTCCGATCCCGAGGAGTCGGTCCGCCGGGCGTTCATCGAACTGCGCGCGCAAGCCGCTCACGACACCGCATACCGCGAACACTTCACTCGGAGCGACCGGGTGTTTCGAGACTGGCTCCAGTCGGTTATCGAGGCGGGCATCGATTCGGGGACGTTCGTCGACTGTGAATCAGGGCGAGTGGCCGAAGTACTGTGTGTGACGCTGCAGGGCATTTTCTTCCGACGAACGACTGTGACGACGACGGCGTGGCTCCCCGATACGAGCGATGAACTCGTCGCAACACTCGAACGCACGCTGTACGCACCGGAATCGACGTCGAAGTAAATCCGCTGGCTGCTGTTACGCACTTGGCCGCTCTGCGTCGTCCTTTCACTCTAGGAACCGCTGCTGGACGTTCCCCGTTGGCATCATACACTGGTCTTTCTTGCCGAACAGACGGTACCGGTTGGCTGCGACGAGATCGTACACCCAGTCGCGGATCTGCCGCGGCACGAGTCGGAACGGTCGAAGCAACGCGTAGATGCCCCCCAAAATCGATGCAATTCGGATGACAGCAGCTGACTTGACGTAACAGTCGTCTCCCTCGATGAGGACGATGGACTCGAGTTCGTCCGTCGGCAGGCCGTGTTCGCCGAGCAGTTCCTTCCCGGTATCAGACTGGAGCGAGGCGAAGTAGAACTGCTCGTCGGTGTCCCGGGGGACGAGAAACTGAACGAAGCCGTTACAGAGGTTGCAGACGCCGTCGAAGAGGACGATGGGGCTGTCGTCCGGGGGTTTTGTCTCGGACGTGTCAGGGCTCATTCGGTCTTGTATATTGGCGCGTGCGACAGTTCAGCGTTTCGATGCGCTCGGTCGAGGTGGGGTTGTGCTGCCTCCCCGCGTGGATTTGTGTCGCCCCCGCGTTCAGGCGTAACCGCGGCTGAACACCAGAGAGAGAGCAACCGATCGGTGTTCAAAAACGAGTCCGTCCACCCAGCTACCCGCCTGCGTCTGCCGTTATGGGGACGACCAACCCGATGAAATAATCCTTTCAGCGTGCAACAAGCTTATGCCAATCTGGGCGAGACTCGCGATAGACGACCTGTCCGACGATGTCAAACCGCCAGTCCCAATCCGACTCACAGTCGCCGACACCCGCTACGTCGTCTGCCCCCTCACAGTCCCCCGCTACGTCGTCCGCAGGACGGGACCGACTCGACCGCGGACTCGAGTGGCTCGGCAGCGCGCTTCAGCGACGCATCGCGGTCGACCGGCGTGCGCTCGCAGTGTTTCGTATCGCGCTCGGACTCTTGCTCATCGTCGACCTCGCGATGCGGGCACGGCAACTCGAGTTGTTCTACACCGACGCAGGCGTGCTCCCACTCGCGGCGCTGTTTTCGGATTACTCGTCGGTCTACTCGCTGCACGCGCTTTCGGGATCGGCGTGGGTACAGGGGCTCTTGTTCCTGATTGCAGGGCTGTTTGCGGTCGCGCTGATTCTCGGCTATCGCACCCGCTTCGTGACCATCGTCTCGTGGCTCTTGCTGGTTTCGTTGCACATCCGCAATCCGATGGTGCTCAACGGCGGTGACATCCTGCTTCGCCTATTACTTCTCTGGAGTGTCTTCCTCCCGCTTGGCTCGCGGTGGTCCGTCGACGCGCGTCGCTTCGACTCAACGCGCCGTGACGGAACGACGCTTGCGACGATTGGAACGATTGCCATCCTCGTCCAGGTACTCCTGATGTACGTCACCAATGCCATCCACAAAACCAGAAGCGATCCGTGGATGGAGGGCAACGCAGTCGTCCATATCTTCCAGGCCGACCACCTGACTATCTTGCTCGGGAACACCCTCGCGGACGCCACGGCACTGCTTGAACTCTTTACGTACGCGTGGATGGTCATGATCGTCATCTCACCGCTCTTGCTCCTCCTGACGGGGATCCCGCGAGCACTGCTCGCAACCGGGTTCGTCGGGATGCACCTCGGAATGCTGGTCACCCTACGGATCGATCTCTTCCCGCTGATCGTCGTCGCCGGCCTGCTCCTGTTCTACCCGCCGATCATCTGGGACTGGGCCGAACGGCTGGCCCAGCGGGTCGGCCTCGCCTCACCGCTTCGGGGTGTACTCGAGTGGTGCCAGACGACGTTGCCAGTTGTACCGATTCGGGTTCCGGGTGCTGGTGGGGCGGAGCCAGTGCGGACTGATGGGGCCGGTACTGGTGATGATGATGGTGATGCTGATGAAGATGAGAGCGAAAACGAGACTGTAAACAAGAACGAAAGCGAGAGCGAGGCTGGAAATCACGACGAGACTGGCACTGCACACGATGATGAGACTGCGAGTGGCAACCCGAAACCACAACCTGATACCGATCCGCTCACCACCGCCATCGGCTACGGACGACTGGTCGCCGTCACGGTCATCCCGTGGCTCCTCCTGGTCCTCGTCATCCTCTCGAACGCCGAGGCCGTCGATTACACCGAAGTCCCCGACCCCGGTGACCAGGTACTCGACACGCTGCAGGCCGACCAGAGCTGGCGGATGTTCGCGCCGAACCCGACCTCGACAGCCCAGTGGTTCGTCGTCCCCGGTGAACTCGCCAACGGCTCCGAGGTCGACGCACTCCATGGCGGCGAGGTCGACTGGGACAGACCGCCGAACGTCGACGAAACCTACGACACCTCAAGAGAGCGCAAGTACCTCTCGAACATGCGCTTCGCGGGGAACGAGAACCACCATTCGTACTTCGCGAACCACCTCTGTGAGCGGTGGAACAGCGACGACTCGAGTCCGGACCTCGACTCGCTGACGGTCTACGGTATGTCCGACCGCTCGGGACCGTACGAGGACGAGCCCGACATCGCAGAGATCGAGATCATCGAGTACGATTGCTCGGGCGAGTTTATCCAAGATGATGAGGACGACGGCCCAGATGTCACGATTCTCTCCTGATCGCTCTCGTTCCCTCGCTCGCCTGCTACATTCCGTCCTTCCATCGTTCGCGACCGCATATGCAGTCCAGGCGGCTACTCGAGTACTTGTGTACCCAATCGGCTACGAGAAAATAGTTACAGCGTGTTCGAGCGCTGATTTGCTGTCGTTGTCTCTGTCGTTGTCGCTGCCGTTGTTTTAGTCGTCAGCCGCTGCGGCTTCAGTTTCCGACGCAGACTCCGCGCGTTCGAGGTCCTCAAGGTACTCGTCGACGTCGAGTGCGGCTTTCGAGCCCATCCCGGCTGCGGTGACGGCCTGCTGGTAGTGGTAGTCGACGACGTCGCCGGCACCGAAGATGCCGGGCACGTCGGTCTCGGTCTGGCCGCCGCCGTCGCCGCCCTGCGTGCCGAGGTAGCCCTCGTCGTCCATCGTCACGCCGGTGCCCTCGAGATACTCCGTGTTCGGCGTGTGGCCGATGGCGAGGAAGACGGCACCGACGTCGAACTCGAACTCGTTGGTTTCGGGGTCGTCGAGTCGGTCGGTCGGGTGGCCCTGCTCGTTCTCGACGAGCGTGACGTGGTCGACGCCGTCTTCCTGGGAGCCGTGGACCTCGAGCAGTTCGGTGTTTTTCATAATCTCGATCTCGCCCGCTTCGACCTTTTCGTGGACCCGGTCGATCCAGTAGTCCTCCGCGCGGAACTCCTCGCGGCGGTGGGCGATGTAGACGGTGTCGGCGAACTTCGTGAGGAAGGTGGCTTCCTCCATTGCGGCGTCACCGCCGCCGACGACGAGCATGTCTTCGTCGCGGAAGAACGCGCCGTCACACGTCGCACAGGTTGAGAGGCCGTAGCCCATCAGGTCGTCCTCGCCGGGGACGCCAAGCGTTCGGGCGCTGGCACCGGAGGCGGCGATCACGGCGTCTGCGGTGTAGACATCGCCGTTCGTGAGTTCGACGCGGAACGGGCGCTGGTCGGCCTCGACGGTGTCGACGATGCCGTTTTTCAGTTCGGCACCGAACTGCTTGGCCTGCTCTTTCATGTTGTTGACCAGCTCTGGACCGCTGATTCCCTCCGGGAAGCCGGGGTAGTTCGCGACGTCCGTGGTGAGGGTGAGCTGGCCGCCGGGCTCGTCGCCCTCGATCACGAGCGGATCGTTGTTCGAGCGGCCGGCGTAGATTGCGGCGGTGAGGCCGGCGATGCCCGTGCCGGCGATGATAAGTGGGCGGTGTTCGACGATGTTGTCACCGTCGCTGTCGTCCCCGGCATCGTCCGCGATGCCGAGCTTTTCGTCGAGGTCGCCGGTCTCGTTGAGTGCGCTGGTATCGTCCCAGCCGCCGATCAGTTCGTCGTCGATGAACACTTCGGGTGCAGTCTTGCGGCCGTCGGCGCGCTCGACCATCTCCTCGAACAACTCGTCGTCGCCCGTGACGTTGTACTCTTCGTACTCGATACCCTTGCTGTCGAAGAGATCCTTCGCCTTATCGCAGTAGGGACAGTCCGTCTTCGTGTAGATTTCGACGCGAGGCTGGTCGCTCATCTGTCTATCTCTTGGTAGGGAAACGGGGCGTAAACCCCTTGCGTTCCCAGCAACAGGCTGCTATGTGTCACTATTGGGCACCCAGTTTTGCGACTGGTGGCTGGTGGCCGATGCCTGGCGGCCACTGGTTGGCAGCCGGCGGCCGGCGACGCACTTACGGCGCTCTCCGAGAAGGAACCAGTATGGCTGCGGATCTCGCCGAAAAGACGGACCGCTACGAAGGATTACTCGCGGAGGCACTCAAGGAGGCCACGGTTGCACCCCGTGAGGGAACCCCAATGGCCGAGGCGGCAGCGGACTGCTACGGGATGGCGGAGTCCTACCTCGCGGATGGCCGCCACTTCCGCGACCAGGACGACCTCGTGAACGCGCTGGCGT
This sequence comes from Natrialba sp. SSL1, assembly GCF_001861355.1. GTDB lineage: Archaea > Halobacteriota > Halobacteria > Halobacteriales > Natrialbaceae > Natrialba. Next base: position 132,854 of record NZ_MASN01000040.1, on the reverse strand, counting down.
CGTTCTCCTACGGGCACGCCTGGCTCGATGCGGGTGCGCGTATCGGCTTGTTCGACGTGCCGACAGAGGGGCATCTGTTCACGGTCGAATAGTGCGTTTGCTGTCGGTCGAAGCGGGTCAGCGAGTAACGAGTAACGAACAGCTGACCAGACCGAGACGCCGCGATCAGGGTACGCGAACCGTGTGCTCGAGTACCCCCACACCCTCAACCTCGATTTCGACCTCGTCGCCATCGTTCAGCGCGCCGACGCCTTCCGGCGTGCCGGTCGCAATCACGTCGCCCGGTTCGAGCGTCATGTAGGACGTAATCTCGGCGATCAGTTCCGGAATCGGGAAGATGAGCTGCTCACGGTGGCCGTCCTGGCGAAGTTCGCCGTTGACGCGCGTCTGCACACTAGCGTCGGCTGGCACCTCGTCCGGCGTCGCGAGCACCGGGCCGAGCGGGGCGGCACCGTCGAAGGCCTTGCCGCGGATCCAGTTCTGTTCCTGGCGCTGGTCGTCGCGATTCGAGACGTCATTCATGCAGGTGAAGCCCTCGACGACATCCATCGCGTCGGCCTCGGGGACGTGACGACACTGCTCGCCGATGACGACGGCGAGTTCGGCCTCGTGGTCGATTCGCTCCTTCCCGGCGGGGACGGTGACCGTGTCGCCGTGACCCGCGAGCGCGTTCGGCGGCTTCAAGAAGAGTAGTGGCCGATCCGGTACGTCGGACCCCATCTCGTCGGCGTGATCGGCGTAGTTGCGGCCGATACAGACGATTTTCGATGGCTCACACGGTGGCAGCACGTCGATCTCGTCGCTGTCGAGACTGTAGCTCTCGTTTGCGAAGTGAACGTGACCGTTCTCGAGTGTGCCTCGTCGAACTGCCCCTGCCGGGTCGCGGAATCGGACGTATTTCATGGCGGATGGGTTGGGACGATGGGGCAAAAACGTTGAGGTGGCGGCGGGGTTCGCGACGGGATGAGGTAATCCGTTCAGCGACGATCACAGCGGTTGTGTGGTGGGTTTCAGGACTTTACACGTACTGTGCGAGTTCGTCGTAGGCCTCTCGGGCCGCCCGGTCGGGGTCGTCGGGATAGGTGTAGAGCTCCAGCGTCGCGAACCCGTCGTAGTCGATGTCGTCCAGCGCGTCGAAGATGGCCCGAAAATCGAGGTCGCCTTCGCCCGGAATTCGGTGATAGTGCTTCCCCCGGCGGCCGCCGACGATGTCCTCGAGATGGACGCCCGTAATCGAGCCGGCGCTGCGGTGGATGCTCTCGACCACGTTCTCGCCGTAGACCGCAGCGTGACCCACGTCGAGATTGACCCCGAGGCTGTCGCGGCCGATCTCGTCGATCAGTGCGAGCACTTCGTCGGTGTTCTCGATCAGGAGTTCGGGTTCGAACTCGATGCCAATGTCCACGCCGCGAGGCTCGGCGTAGTCGAGAATTTCGTGGAGCGAGTCGTGAAGGTACTCGCGGGCCTCCTCGGGGAGCGTTCCGGGGAGGGGCCGGCCGGTCGCGAGACAGACGGCGGGCGCGTCGACGGTCTCGGCGAGGTCGATGGCGTGCTTCGTGTACTCGACGCGCCACGCGCGGGCCTCGTCGTCCGCCTGGATGATGCTCGGTTCGAAGAAGGACGAGGGCGGGGCATCGTCGTAGTACCCCGTCGCGGTGTTGGCGTTGATGTTCGAGACGGCGAGCCCGGTGTCCTCGAGTGCCTTGATGAGGTCGTCGCGGGCGTCGTCGTCGAACTCGGGGAAGTAGGCGTGTGGCTCGTCGCCGAGGAGTTCGACGCCGGCGTAGCTGTGGTCGGCGATCCGTCGGACGGCCTCGGGAAGGGGGTGGCGCGTGTACGCGTTCGTCGAGAAGGCGAGGTCGACCATGGCGACCGTACACCGACCCGCCACTAATGGATTTGTGCGGGGTGTGCAGGGCGAGCGGCGCAGTTCGACCTAATGACTGCTTAGTATGTGAAACGAACGACAAGTACAGGTTGTCCGCGGAACGATTTGCCCGGTTTAAGACCGCGCCTGCCGGAACTCGTGACCGGGCGAGTCCGCGAGCGTACGGTAGCGACCCGAGCAGCGCCAATCCCACTGCGAAACATCGCAGGCAACGCGACGGCAACGTTCTGCTGTTGGTTCTCCATTGGTGGTGCCGACGGCAGTAACCTGTCGTCCGAACGCGTCCAGTCGATCTGTACGGGTACGCTTCTTGCTCGCCAGACGACCCACTACCTTCGATTACCATGTCTTCAAACGAGAGCGAACCCGAACCCGGGCCAGAATCCGAATCGACACACAGAGCAACGACGACAGACACCGAGCGCGAACTGGCCACCAATGGACCCCGTTCGGCCACAGAATCCGAGTCGGCCAGCGCGACCGCACTCGAGTTAACCGGCCAATCGAGACGCACGCTTCTACAGGCGCTGGCGGCGACGGGGTCGGCGGCGGCGCTGGGGTCGGTTGTGAGTGCGCAAGATGACGATGGTGATGATGACGGGGCGATGGACGACGAGGAGGTCGAGGACGAGACGGATGTTGACGCCGAACTGGAAGACATCCCGGTGGCCGGCGAGTTCCCGGAAGGCGAGCAGGTTGGCTTGCAGAAGGTCGCGGAGGGGCTCGCAGCACCGACGGATCTCGATTACTTCGAGTGGAACGGGGAGGTGTACACGGTCATCGTCACGCAGACTGGCCAGGTCTACGTGACGGATCTGCTAGACGAGGAGGATGCGGACGATGCGGCCGAGGACGACGAAATCGACGCGGAAAACGGAGACGAGGACGTCGCAAACGACGAAAACGACACGGCAGTCGACGACGAGGACACTGCGGCTGACGACGAAACCGACGATGACGCCGTTGCTGAGGATCCGGACGACACAAACGACGACGACACCGACCCAGGAGACACCTTCGAGGGCGGCACCGAATTCGTCTTCAACGGCGTCATCCCCGCCTGGTTCGGCATGGAACCCGCCGAGATCGACGACACGGAGAACCCGACACTCGAGTTAGTCGCCGGCGAGACCTACACGTTCACGTGGGAGAACGGCGATGGCCAGCCCCACAATGTCGTCATCCTCGACGAGACGGACACAATTCTCGAACGCACGGAGATCATCTCCGAGCAGGGCGAGACGCAGTCACTCGAGTTCGAGGCGACGCCGGAGATGGACCGCTACGTCTGTGAGGTGCATCCGGGGACGATGGTTGGGCGGATTCAGGTGGAAGGTCCCGAGGAAGAGGAAGAAGAGGTCGAGGAGCCTGAGGAGGACGAGGCGCTGACGCCGGATCAGATGGACCTGTTGCTGGACATCGAGGATCAGCTCGTCAGTCTCGGGATCGGCGAACTCGGCGACTACGACGAGCGCGGCCTGCTCGGCATCGCGTTCCATCCGGAGTTCGACCAGGACGGCCGGTTCTACGTCCGCTACAGCGCGCCAGAGCGGGAGGGACTCGGTTACAACCACACCGACGTGCTCGCGGAGTTCCAGGTCGACGACGACCTCTCGGTCGACCGCGAGAGCGAGCGCACGATCATGGAGATTCAACAGCCACAGGACAACCACAACGGCGGGCGGCTGGCGTTCGGCCCCGACGGCTATCTCTACACGTCGGTCGGCGACGGCGGTAACGTCCACGACATCGGCATCGGCCACGTCGAGGACTGGTACCCGGAGAACGAGGGCGGAAACGCCCAGGATACGCGCGAGAACCTGCTCGGCGGGATCCACCGCATCGATGTCGACGCCGACGAGGATCAAATGTACGGCGAGTACGGCATCCCGGACGACAACCCGCTGGTCGGCGCGGAGGGCGAACTTGAAGAGTACTACGCCTGGGGCTTCCGGAACCCGTGGGGGATGTCGATCGACGACGACGGGCGAATGTTCGTCGCCGACGCGGGCCAGCACTTCATCGAGTCCGTCTACGATGTCGAGGAGGGCGGCAACTACAGCTGGAACGTCAAGGAGGGCTCGCTCTGTTTCAGTACGGAGACGCCGCTCGATCCGCCGGCAGAGTGCCCCGACGAGGTCGGCGAGGACGCCGGCGAGGCCCGTGCCGGCGAGCCGCTACGCGACCCGATCGCGGAGTACCAGCATCGGCGTGTCTCGGAGGCATTCATCGACAGTTCGGTGGTCGTCGGCGGCCACCGCTACGCCGGCGAGGCGATCCCCGAACTCGAGGGAACGTTCGTCTTCGGTAACTGGAGTAGTCTCGGCGTGGCGGAGGCGGACGGTGAGGTGCTTGTTGCGACTGAGCCGGAGGCAAATGATGATGAGGTGGTCGACGAGGACAACGACGAGGTAGTCGACGAGGACAACGATGAGGTGGCTGACGACACTGACGACGAGAACGGAAACGGTGTCGCCGACGAGAACGATGTCGATGAAAACGGTGTCGACGACAACGGTGAGAACGGTATCGACGAGAACGACACCGACAACGGCGACGACACCGACACCGGAAACGACCTCGTCGAAGTCGACGAACGCTGGGAACTCACCGAACTCCAGTTCGAGGGCGCAGAGGACGACTCGCTGAATCGCTACGTCTACTCCGTCGAGCGCGATCACGAGGGCGAACTGTACGTCCTCGCGAACACGGACTTCCGGCCGTTCCCCGAAACTGGAGAGATCTACAAAATCGTCCCGGCGGACGAGGGCGAGGAGGTTCCCGAACCCGAAGACGCCTACGTCGTGACGGGCGAAGACGAAGCAAACGGAGAGGAAGAGAGCGAGGAGGAGGCCGAAGCCGCCGAAGATCCCGACGCCGAAGCCGGTGAGGCAGACACCGACGACTGACGATCAGGCCTCTCAAACCCGCTCTTTCTCCACGCTGAGTCTCCCCCTCCAATCTCGAGGACTATGTCACGTCGAACACCCGCGACAGCCCTACCGCCGGCACGAGAAACACGGCCACCGCGAGCCCCCACCAGATTCCAGCCACCGCTGCGAAGGCCGCGTCGAGCAGGACGAGTCCGAGCACGCAGGCACCCACCGCAGGCCCCACCGCTTCTGGAACCGGATCCGCGTACGCCGCCCAAAGCGGCCTGCCCACCCACCAGCAAAAGAGCACGGCGAAGCCGAGCGCGAGGGCGGACTCGAGTACCCCCGTTCCCACGCTTACGACCACCCAGCCGAGCACGGGGAGTGCGGCGAGCGCGCCCGCGGCGGCGACGGCGATTGCAGGGCGATTCTGGCCCTGGGTTTCGCGGGCGGCCATGAAGGTGACGGCGGCGATGTAGACGACCACGATAGCGGGGACGGCGAGCAGCGCCGGTCCGAAGTCGGAAAGGACGAAACCGGCCGCCGCGGCGGTCGTGCCGAGGACGACGTTCAGGCCGCGGGTCGCGCCCATCGCGAGGAAGCCGACGCCGGTGTCCTTGAGCGGGCCGTCGTAGGCGACGATTGCGCCGGCGAGCAGCGCGGCGACGGTGGCCCCAGGAACGCCGGCCGCGGCGAACGCGACGGCGACGGCGGCGAGCAACAGTCCAGCCCCGAATCCGAACGCGCCGCGTCGTGAGATATGTCCCGAGGGAATCGGTCGGTCGGGTCGTTCGCGGGCGTCGATCGGGGCGTCGAACGCGTCGTTGAGCGTCGTCCCGGCGGCGTAGAGCAGAACCGAAGCGACGGCGAGCCCACCGACGGCCGGAAGTGAGAGTTCCGCGCCGGCAACCGAGACGAGCGCCGCGCCGAGAAGCACGTCGGGCGGCGCGGTGAAGAGGTTCGGGACGCGGACGAGTTCGGCGACGGCGGCGAGAGTCTCGCGGTGTGTGGCGATTGTGCCGGCGTCAGAGGAAGTCGAAGTGACGGACTCGGAGCGCTCACCGCCTGCACCGCTGTCGCTGCTGCCGTCGACGCCCCCGCCGACCACCTACGCCCACCCGTGTTCCTCGAGATACGCCATCGCGTCGCGGGCCGTTTCGACCGCAGTCTCTTCGTATGGGTAGAGTTCGATCGTGACGAAGCCGTCGTAGCCGCGCTCGTCGAGTTCGCCGAGGAAACCGTCGATGTCCATCGCGCCGTCGCCGAGCTGGGTGTGTTCGTGCGTCCGATCTTCTGGAATGTCCTCCAGATGGTAGTGTGGCGTATACTCGTGGAGGTCCGCGACCAGCGCGGCAGGATCCTCGTCGACGCAGTAGAAGTGGCCCGCGTCGAAGTTACACCTGATCCGGTCCGAGTCGACGCGCTCGAGCAGGTCGAGGAACTCCTCTGAGGTCTCGATCAGCAGGTCCGGTTCGGGCTCAACGAGCACGTCGACGCCGACATCCTCGGCGCGGGTGGCGACCTCCTCAAGTCCATCGATGAAGGTGTCCATCGCCCACTCGCGGGACTTCTCCTCTGGGATCGGGCCGCCAGGCTCGATCGAGATGTGGGGGATGTCCAGGTCGGCGGCGGTCTCGAGTGCGGCGAGCGTATAGTCGACTCGCTCGCGGCGGTAGTCCGCGTCGGGTTCGATGAACGAGGGATGGTGGAAGTCCTCGATCGCAGTCAACATGAACGCGTTCCCGTTGCTGATCGCGATGTCGTTGGACTCAAGTGCGTTACGGATGTCCCGAATCTCGTCCTCAGTGGCGGTCGGCGGGTAGAGGTGGGGCTCGTCGAGCAGGAGTTCGACGCCGTCGTAGCCCGCGTCGGCGAGTTCCTCGATCGCGTCGGTGAGTTCGTACTCGCGGAAGGCGTTCGTAGAGAAGCCAAACTGCATAGCTCAGGCCTCGTAGTCGAAGTTCGGCGATTGGTCGAAGAACTCGTAGGGGTTCTCGAAGACGACCTTTCGGACCTCTTCGCGGTCCCAGCCGCGGTCTAGCATTTTGTCGCGCGCCTTGGGGACGGCGAGCGGGTCCGAGGGGTCCCAGTCGGCGGCGCTGTTGAAGATCATGTTGTCGGTGCCGTACTCCTCTAACAGGTCGATTGCGGCGTCGGCCTCGATCTTGCCGGGGTAGAGGGTGAAGCCGATCCAGCAGTCGGTCTGTGCAGCGATATCGATCGTGTTCTCGGTGTTGTGGTCGATGATGATTCGGTCCTGAGTGACGCCCATCTCCTCGATGATCTTGACGATGCGCTCGGTGCCGGCCGGCTTGTCGGTGTGGGGGGTGTGGACGATGACGGGCAGTTCGCGATCCTCGGCGATCTCGAGTTGCTCGCGGAACGCCCACTCTTCGTCGTCGGTGACCTGGTCGAAACCGATTTCGCCGACGCCGACGACCGGATCGCGGTCGAGATACTCCGGAATGCGCTCGAGAACTTCCTCGGCCATCTCCCGGTAGTTCGCCTCCTTGGGCTCGAGGCCGATCGTCACGTAGTGGTCCATGTTGGCCGTCCGCTCTGCGCGGTCGGTCTCGTGTTCGATGATCTGCTCGAAATAATCGAAGAACGCGCCCGCGTGCTGTTTGTCCTGCCCGCTCCAGAAGGCCGGCTCGATACAGCACTCGATGCCCGCGCGTCGCGCCCGCCTGTAGTCGTCGGCCGCGCGCGACACCATGTGCATGTGGGGGTCGATAATGCGCATGTCCCGGAGTACGGCAATCGCCCGCTTTTGGAATGCCGGTCGTTCACGCAGCTAATCTCATATTGTGCCTGAACGACGGTCGCCTGGCTCGCGGGGAATGTCGCGTTAGTCTCGGCCAAAACCGTGTTACGCGTGCTACGGCGGGCATAACAAAAGCCGTCCCGGACCGATGGCTTCCGGATGAGTGAACACGCGCAGCCGCTGTCGACGACCCCCGGCGCGATCGCGCGACAGTCGAGGCCGAGCGCCCCGAGCGCCGACGGCCTCCACCAACCTACCCACTGCGCTCGTGATGGCCGATGAGTGCTGACTCACCTCGCGCAGCCGACTCGAAACACTCGCTCACCGGAGATCGGACCGGCGTCTGGCTCGTCGGCGCGCGTGGAAACGTCGCGACGATGGCCATCGTCGGCGCACGGGCCATCGCCGCCGGCCACACAGATACGACCGGCATGGTCACCGAGCGCGAGCCAGTCTCAGCACTCGAGTTGCCACCCGTCGAGGAGTTCGTCTTCGGTGGCCACGACATCGATCCGACCTCGCTCGTCGAGCAGGCAGAGCGCCAGTGCGAGCGAAACGGTGTTCCCGATGAAGAAACCCTTGCGGGCGTCCGTGACGACCTCGCCGCCGTCGACGAGCGAATCGAAGTTGGGACGGCGATCAACTGCGGGGCTGCGGTGACCGACGAGAGCGAACAGCTCGACGAATCGCTCTCGCTGCGGACCGTTCTCGACCAGATCCGCGACGACTACGAGTCGTTCCGGACCGCACACGACCTCGACCGACTCGTCGTCGTCAACGTCGCCTCCACAGAGCCGGAGCTCCCCACAGCCGACCGGTACGACACCCGTGACGCACTGGAGGACGCACTCGACGATGACGACCGCGATCTGCCCGCAAGCGTTCTCTACGCCTACGCCGCCATCGACGCCGGCCATCCGTTCGTCAACTTCACGCCGAGCACGGGCAACGCACTCGGCGGGGTACAGGAACTCGCTGCCGACCGCGACGTCCCCCACGTCGGCCGGGACGCCAAAACCGGCGAAACGCTCGTCAAGTCCGCGCTCGCCCCCATGTTTGCCGGCCGGAACCTGAACGTTCTCTCCTGGGAGGGCCACAACATCCTCGGCAACAAGGACGGCCTCGTACTCGAGGACGAGCAAAACGCAGCCGGCAAACTCGCGAGCAAGGGCGACGTACTCGAGTCCATCCTCCCAGACATTGGCCACAATCGCGTGCGAATCGACTACACGCCGTCACTCGCGGACTGGAAGACGGCCTGGGACTACATCCACTTCGAGGGCTTCCTGAACACCGAGATGACGATGCAGTTCACCTGGGAGGGGTCGGACTCGGCACTGGCCGCGCCGCTCGTGCTCGATCTGGTTCGGCTGATCGCACACGCCGACGAGTACGGCGACGGTGGTCTCCAGCCCCAGCTCGCCTCGTTCTTCAAGGCCCCGCTCGGGGTTGACGAGCACGATTTCTCGAAGCAGTTGCACTGGCTGTACGACTACGCGAGCCGCCACGGTGAGACCGACGCATGACTGACGACACTACTGACGACACTGTTCCTGATACGACTGAACGCACCGATGACGAAACAGACGCCGAGACGAACGGCGAGACAGGTACCCAATCCACTCCCATCGAAACCGACGGCGGGACCGTCGAGCAGGATGCACTCGAGTTCGACTCCGAAACGGTCGACTCCACGGGTCGACTCATCGTCCTCGACGTCGTCGGGCTCCAGCCCCAGCACATCGACGCCGAGCGGACCCCGACGCTGCACTCGTTCTTTCCGGACGAGCGGGTGACGGACCTTCGACCGCCATTTCCCGCACTGACGGTGCCAGCGCAGACCACTCTCGCGACCGGGACCGGGCCGAGCGAGCACGGCGACGTCTCGAGCGGTGAGTTCGACCGCGAGCGCCGGGCCGCCGAGTTCTGGGAGCGCGACCGCGCCGATCGCGACCGGATCTGGGAAACTGCGAGCGAGGCTGGGCTGACGACCGGCGTGCTGTTTTTCCAGCACCTGATCGGGACGACCGCCGATGTCGCGGTGACGCCCTCGCCCATCGAAGACGAGGACAACAACCTGATCGAGATGAACTGCTGGACGAATCCCGACGGGTTCTACGATGACCTCCAGGAAGCGTACGCACACTTCCCGCTGCACAACTACTGGGGGCCAGGCGCGAACGAGGAGGGAAGCAAATGGATCCTTTCCGCGGCGCGCGAGGCGGTCGAGCGCTTCGACCCCGACCTGCTCTGGGTGTACGTTCCCCATCTGGACTACGTCGGTCAGAGCGACGGCCCGAGTTCCGACGCGTTCGACGCGGAACTCGAGACGGTCGACGAGATGCTCGGGGGCTTTCTCGACTTCCTCTCGGGGACCGACCGCTGGGATGAGACCGCTATCAACCTCATCAGCGAGTACGGGTTCCACGACGTGGAGCAGCCCGTGTTCCCGAATCGGGCGCTTCACGAGGCGGGGCTCCTCGAGACCGATGCGGAGGGTGACGCCGACATTCCGAACTCCGCCGCGTTCGCGATGGTGGATCATCAGCTTGCACACGTCTATGTGGACGCAGACGCTGGCTCGGGCGCGGGCTCGGACGCGAATGCGGGTACAGACACGGACGCGGAAACAGATGCGACCGCGAGCGCGGATGCACTCGAGACGGCCCGCGAGTTGCTCGCCGATCTCGACGGCGTCGCCACCGTCATCGACGACGCCGAGAAGGCCGAGTGGGGGATCGACCACCCGAACGCGGGCGATTTCATCCTCGTCGCTGAGCCGGACGCCTGGTTCCAGTACTACTGGTGGACGGACCACGACAACGCGCCGCCGTACGCGACCGACATGGACATCCACGACAAGCCCGGCTTCGACCCCTGCGAGCTGTTCTTCGGCGAGGACGGGATGGTCTCGCTCGACCCCACGAAAGTCAGCGGCTCTCACGGCCGCGTTGACGAATCGGCCTACGGCTGCTACGCCCTCGGTGGCCCGGCCGCGCACAATGTCGATCTCAGTTCGGTCGATGCTATCGACGCAACGGCCGTGACACCGACGATCGAGGGAGTACTCGAACTCGAGTACGGGACGCTCGATCAGAGGGCGGAGTGAGCCGATTGAGAGTGAATCGCTAACGGGGGAGAGGGTCGGTTGGACGAGGGGACGATGCTGATTCAGCGGTTTGAACGGCCCTGGTGGCAGAAATGGGTGTGTCTGCGTTTCGAGATGGGGCTCACTCGCCGTGTACGTCAGTACGTGCCACGACGGACGCGGAACGGAACGTTTTTTATTAACCCTCGGCAAGCAGAGAGTGCGTACGAGACACGCTCCGTTGGTGTAGTCCGGCCAATCATTTCGGCCTTTCGAGCCGATGACCTGGGTTCAAATCCCAGACGGAGCACTCTTCTGAGGAACGACGTGACGAAGAAGGAAGCGCACGTTCTGGGATTGGGACATGACCAGCCGCGCGCAGCGATGAGTACGTCTGGGCGTGGTCAAATCACAGACGGGTACTCCTAACATCGTTCCTTATTGGTGTTTTCTAGTCCGCTGGAGATGGCAACTTCGGAAGACGCGGGAGTAGAACCGGTCCAACACTTCTATACGGCCTCTACCCGCAGTTGCACCAATGGCATACTGGCACCGCCTCGTGTCTACGATCGGCGGGAGACGTATTATTGGCGCTCTTGGGGCGCTCTATGTCGTACTTGCCGTTTTCCGGGCAGTTATCATGTTCAATATTGGTGAGCCGACCAGTAGCATCCTTCTCATAACGCTGTTAATCGTCGTTCCTGGGTTCCTCCTCATCTACGGCGCGTACTCGCTCTCACGGAGCGATATCAGTGCCGAGTTCCACACTGACATCACTGGATGGTGTCTCGCCGGGTTCGGGGCAATGGCAGGTCTCCTCATCTTGTTTCATCTCCAGCCCGAAGGCGGTATTTCCGAACCACTGACCGGAATTCCGATTCTCACGGCGCTGGGTAGCGTCGGAGGGCTTGGTGTCGGTATCTACGACGGACGGGCCAAGACGCAAACGCAGCAACTCAAACGCCGAGCCAAGCAGCAAGAGGCTGTGGCCCACCTCGGCCAGTTCGCACTCGAGGCCGACGACCTCAACGATCTCATGTACGAGGCAGCCCGCAAGGTCGCGGATGCACTCGACAACGACTACTGCAAAGTGCTCGACCTCGACCCCGAGAACGAGGAACTACTACTCCGCCAGGGTGTCGGATGGAAGGAGGGGATCGCTGGAGAGGCAACAGTCTCGTCTGTTGAAGCGGACTCACAGGCAGCGTATACGCTGGCGAATAATCACCCGATCATCGTCGAAGATCTCGAGACGGAGACACGGTTCAGCGGGCCGGAATTGCTGACAAGTCACGATGTCCACAGCGGCATCAGCACCATTATTGGGCCGTTCGACGAACCGTGGGGGATTCTGGGGACGCACGATACCGACCAACAAGAGTTCACCGAGGAGGACGTCAACTTCGTCCAGAGCGTCGCCAACATCCTCGCGGAGGCGATCGAGCGCACAGAAAAGGAGAACCAGTTGCGAGATCGGAAGGCACAACTGGATGTGGCGACCGAAGCCGCGTCGATCGGGATCTGGACGTGGGATATTCAGAAGGATGTCGTTACTGCAGACGAGTCTCTCTTGGAGTTGTACGAAATGGATCCAGCAACAGAAGGTGCCCCGATGAAGGCCTTTTACGAACCAATCCACGAAGATGATGCGAAGGAAACATGGGAGGAACTCGAGCGAGCCATCGAGGAGACAGGCGAACTCAGGACCGAGTTCCGAATCGAGAGGACGACCGGTGACATCACCTGGGTCGAATCTCGTGGAGAGGTCGAATACGATATTTATGGCGAGCCGGTTCGGATGCACGGCGCAGTTGCCGATATCACCGAGCGCAAAGCACGGGAGCAACGATTAGAACAACTGGTCGCTGATCTCGAAGAATCGAACAAACGGTTAGAGAAGTTCGCTTATGCTGCCTCACACGACCTGCAAGAGCCGCTGCGGATGGTCTCGTCGTACCTCCAACTCATCGATAGCCGCTATGACCTCGACGAGGAGGGAGAGGAGTTCCTCGAGTTCGCCGTGGATGGGGCCGAGCGGATGCGGTCGATGATCGATGGGTTGCTCCAGTACTCCCGCGTCGAAACACAGGGCGACCCATTAGAGCCGGTCGACTTGGAACGCATTCTTGACGATGTCCGTGAGAACCTACAGGTAACAATCGAGGAGAGCGACGCGACGATTGAGGCGGACTCACTTCCACGTGTTCAGGGCGACCCCGACCAGTTACGCCAAGTGGTCCAGAACCTGTTGGATAACGCCATCGAGTACAGCGACGACCAGCCGACGGTTCACGTAACCGCAGAGCGGAACGGCACGGATTGGATCGTCTCCATCGAAGACGAGGGAATCGGGATCAATCCCGAAGAGCAAGAGCAAATCTTTGAGGTGTTTCAGCGAGGCCAAAGTCGCAGCGATGGCGATGGTACGGGAATCGGACTTGCGCTCTGTGAGCGGATTATCGAGCGCCACGGCGGGGACATCTGGGTCGAGTCCGAACCCGGCGAGGGGTCGACATTCTCATTTACCCTCCCTTCGAGTGGGAGGCAATGAGCAAGAATGAAGCAGATATTCTCCTCGTTGAGGACAACCCTGGTGATGTTCGACTCACCCGAGAAGCGTTCAAGGACGGGAAGATCGCTAACACACTCCACGTGACGGAAGACGGCGTTGATGCACTCGACTTCTGTTACCAGCGCGGCGAGTTCGCCGATGCGCCGTGTCCGGATCTCATCCTGCTTGATCTCAACCTGCCACGGAAGGACGGTGAGGAAGTCCTTGAAGAGCTCAAAGCGGACTCCAATTTGAGGCATATCCCAGTTATCGTTCTCACGAGCTCAGATAGCCACGATGATCTGGTCAAATCGTACGACCTCCACGCCAATGCCTATCTGACGAAACCAGTCGACCCGGTTGAGTTTATCGATACGATCCAGACGCTCGAACAGTTCTGGCTCTCTCTCGTTCAGCTACCCGAATGTGACAGCCGATAAGAAGATAAATAGCAACGGGGCACAGGAACGATGACAGTCACGCGGGATCTAATAGCCAGGGACCAACTTTTGGAGAATTGAGGTCTTGCCGGTGCGCTCGCGTTCTCCAAAGGAGCCCTTAAGATCATCGAATACATCCATGAGAATGACTTCCTGATTTTCCTGATCATATTGAATGACGTTATGATCGTCAAGCAGCGGGAGGTGCTTGTGTACGAGTGAAATGGCAACACGTTGGTAGGCTTCCTCGCTGACTGTCTCCGGATGTGCATCCTGTTCTTGGGCAGCGATCTGGTATGCAAGGTCGTCGACGGTTCGCTTCCCATTCTTCTTCAGAAGATAGAGGAGGTGTCGTCGCTGGGGATCCGAGAGAATCGTATGTGCGGCGTCATTCGTGAGGGATTGCTTTCTCGCCATCGGTAATTATGAATTGTAGCGCTTCCAAGTCAATACTTACTCCAACGTGATTTGGATCTTTGTTTATATAATCGAAATCACTACCAAACCAGACTCTCACAGCGAGGGCAATATCGTGATTCGTCGCGGCGTGATAGTCTCGCGCTATGTGCACTACTTGGTGTCATCTTAACATGATATTATAGATGGTGACTCGGATGGTGATCGTTGTACAAGTGATGCCTGTTTCGGCTGTGTTCCGATGCAGGTTGTCGGCTCGGCCAACATACTATTATTCACCGAAATGAGGGATGGCGAGGGTAAAACTTGGTAACATATCACAGTACACGTCGAGAAACCTCTCGCAGAAGTCGAAACTGTGGAAACAGCTAATTGCTGGACTGTCCCGCGTTCTCCTGTGCCATGGCATACGGTACCGACCCAAGAGAGCGGTATAGTTACGGAGAGGTCAGCGACGATGAACGCCGTGAGTTCCTGAAGGCACTCGGTGTCATCGCCGGCGGGACGATCGCGGGAGCGACGTTGCACGACCTCAGAGCGGAGGTATCGAGCGGCACAGCAAGCGGGCTGGCCGAAATGGGACAGGGGATTCGTGACGGGCTTACCGGCTCGCTCGACGCCACACTGTTGAGCAACCAATTGGGTGCGTTGACGGCGTCCTTCGAGCAGTTGCCCGAAATCGAGACGATGGGCGTTCCCGAGGCCGGCTCCGAGGCGTATCAGGCGCTGACCGGGCCAGCGTGGGAGATCAACGCGCACCTGGCGGATGTCGGCTTCTTTGCGAGCGCAGAGCAGACGCTGCCGGCGTTCACGCCCGAACACATCGAGACGACGACACGGCAGTTGCTCCACCTCGACGCGCTGCCGGCCACGCTGGCAGAGGTTGGTTTCGCCGAACAGGAGCAAGCAGCGCTCGTGACAAACATCGTCAACGCGCGCGAACAGCTCTCGTGGTGGATGCCGACAGAGGCATACCCGCCGGCAGAGGCGCTCGACGACGGCGTCGTCTACGACTACGTTGCGCCCCTGCATCAGCGAGCTGCGGAAGGATCCCTGCTGTGGATCGACGGCCTCGATCACTACCTCTGGACGAACGAAGTGCTCGTCACCTCAGAGATGATCGACCGCGGGCTCTGGGACATTAAGTCCATGCTCGGCGGCTACTACCTCATGGGTGCCGCCGCGCGCGACCTCGCGGAGGGCTCCATCGCGGACGAACACCTCTCGACTCTGATCAGCGGCAGCAGCGCGATCATGATCATCGGCCAGGAGTTCCTGCTCGACGACGTGATCCGAATCACCGACGACAAGCGCGCCCCAGCTGGGGTGACCAGCCAATGACGTTCGAATCACACCTCGAAGAACTCCCGGAAGACGCACCGTGGGACGAGATGCCCGGCGAATCGCAGCTCGAACAGTACGATACAGACCAGATTCCGGAGGTCGATATCACCGAATCCGACATCCGCGAATCCGGGCAGAACCCCGAGAACTGGCTCGTCTTCGGTAACAACTACGAAGGCCACCGCCACACGACGGCCGACCAGATCACGCCGGAGAACGTCGACCAACTCGAGTTCGAGTACGTACTCGAGTTGGGTGCGCCGGAGAACGACTTCCAGGGGTCGCCGCTGGTAGTGCAGGGCGATCCGCCGATTATCTATCAGACGATCGGACCGGACAGGCTGTACGCGATCAATGGCCGAACCGGAGAAATTCTGTGGCGGAACATCTACGAGAACGCAGACGGAACATCGGCGGAGACGCCGCCGGCAGAGCGTGGGCCGGCGGTGCTCGGTGACATGATCTACAAGAGTACGTTGGATCTCGGCGTGCTCGCGATGGATCGCTATACCGGTGAGCCGGAGTGGTACTACAACGGTGCGGCGGCGTATCGCGGAGAGGTCGCCGACACCGATGTCGGCATGCACGAGGAACTTCGCTGGGAGCGCTCGCGCGGGACCACATCGTCGTTCCCGCCGATGATCTGTGACGGCGTTCTGATGAAGGGGAGCTTCGGCGGTGAGTTCGGTGTTAGTGGATTCTTCGACGGGATCAACGTCGAGGACGGCTCGCCGGAGTGGCGGGTGAATATGACGCCCGAACACGAGTGGGTCGGCGACTCCTGGATGCACGGCGGCGGGACGGCCTGGGCGGCGTCGAACCTCGATCCCGAGAGCGGGACGATCATCATCCCGTCTGCAAACCCAGGGCCCTGGTATGGAACCGTTCGGCCGGGATTCAACCCCTACACGGCAGGAAAAGTCGCGGTCGACATCCAGACGGGCGAGTACGAGTGGCACTACCAGGACGCGCCACACGACTGGTGGGACTACGACTCACCGAGTCCGGCGCTGGTCTTCGAAGAGGAGCACAACGGCGAGCCGACGCGGTTTGCGGCGTGGCCCGGCAAAACCGGCTGGGTCTACACGGTCAACATGGAGACTGGACAGCTCCACCAGCGAAGCGAGGAGTACGTCCAGCACCACAACATGTGGTCGCTGCCGCCGTACGAGGATCTGGAGGATGCGCCGTGGATTATGCCGGAGCTCCGCGGCGGTACGAACCCACAGACCAGTTCCTTCGACCCAGTTTCGCGGACGATGGTCGTCAAGGGCGTGAACCACCCGATGAAGTTCTCCTGGTTCGAGGTCGAGTACGAGCCGGGTGAGGTCTACATCGGCATGGACACGATCAGACGAGACCGGGTCCCGGGCGAGGAAGAGGAGATCGACGAACCGGATATCGAAACGCCGCGCGAAGAGATCGTCGAGGTCGAAGAGGAACTCGAAGACGAGGAAGAGGATGTCGAGACAGTCGACGATGACGAGGAGGACGAGGAGGACGAGGAAGAGGAAGAAGAAGAGGAGGAAGCAGCCGAAGAGATCGAAGAAGAAGAGGTACCGTTCTGGAACGAAAACGGCGGCGTTCTCGCCGGTATCGACCCGTTCACCGGCGAGGTGAAGTGGCAACAGTGGTACAGCTGGCAGCAGACCCCGCCGTGGGGCGGTTCGATGACCACGGCGACCGGGATCACCTTCGCCGGCGATGGTCGCGACCTGTTCACCGCGTTCGACACGGAGACCGGCGAAGAACTGGCCGAGTGGAACGTCGGGGCCGCCGTCTCCGGTGCGCCGATCAGCTGGTACGATCCCGGCGAAGACAAACAGTACGTCGCCGCACCGGCAGGCGGCGAACGTGAGGACTGGACCGAGCCAGGAAACCGGTTCGCCGTCCTCTCACTGCAGCGCTGATCGATTCCCCGTTCGTTTTTTGACGGCAGCTGTTTTCGGATCCTCGACTCCGTGTCATCACGAGTCACGAATCACGAGTCCTGAGTCCTGAGTCACGAGCTACGAGCCACGAACACCACGTTACAAGTTACGGGACACTCTCAGCAGCGAATCACCTCCTTCTTACTGCCGAAAAATGAACGAGAGCGTCGACCGAGTCGAGGCCGTTTGACGGATCCTCGTGTCAGTATCCGTCAGTTGTCCTCGTTTTCGTCGTTTTCGTCGTCTTCGATATCGTCGTCGACCTCGACGTCATCTTCATCGTCGTCCATTGCATCGTCCTCTTCGTCGAGGTCGTCTTCGTCCTCGTCCACGACTCCGTCTTCCTCTTCGTCGACATCCTCATCGTCAGCCGGCACAATACGGCTGACGAAGCCTTCGCCCTCGATCGTCGGCGTGTCGGACGTCAGGACGTAGACCTCGCCGTCGGCGTCGCGGCCGAAGGCGTAGACGAGCTGCTCCATCATGCCATCGCCAGCGACTTCGCCGTCGCCTTCGACGGTGAGCTCTTCGATGTCCCAGAGGTCGACCTCGTCCGGCGGATGGTACTGTTCGAGTCCGTCTTCGTCGGTCCCGTTCTCGTCGTCCGCTCCGTTTTCACCTTCGGGATCGACCGGCTCGAAGTCCTCGCCGTTTTCGTCCTCTGCATCGTCGTCCGCTCCGTTCTCGACCTCGTCGTCATCGTCCTCGACGCCGTTGTCGTTCTCGTCGTCGAGGGCTGCATCGTCCTCGTCCTCGTCGTCCTCGGGATCCTCTTCACCGTTTGGCCACCCTTCTGGCGGGTGGGCGATGAAGAGTCGGCCGGGACCTTCGCCGTCCCAGCTCCAGTCACCGAAGACGTAGGCGTTCTCGAGCTCCCCGATCTCGCCGGCCTCGTACATCGTGCCGCCGATGATCGCGGTGCCGATGCGGTCGCGCTCGCCGTTGTCGGTTTCGGCCCCGCGTTCGGCGTCTTCTTCGTCGCCGTTCTCCTCGTCCCCGTTGGCCTCGTCGCCGTACCGACCCATATCGACTTCCTGTGGGTACTCGATTACGGGGCCGAGTAGCGGTTCGCCGGCGCGTGGCTCGGGGAGATCGTCCGAGACACTGTCTGGACAATCCTCCGGCGGCTCTTCGGGCGTGTCTGGGTCGAAACAGTGGGTCCCTTCCCAGACGTTCCAGCCGTAGTTGCCGCCCTCCTCGACGTGGTTGATGATCTCGAACAGCGCCTGCCCGACGTCTGCGGCGAGCAGTTCGCCGTTCTCGAAGGACATACCCCACGGGTTACGCAGTCCCCACGCCCAGTACTCCGGCAGGTTCTCCTCGGAGTCGACGAGCGGGTTGTCGTCGGGAATGCCGTAGTTTCGCTCCTCGTCACCGTCGTCGTCGACATCGAGTCGGAGAATGCCGCCGAGTAGGTTGTGCTCGGTGTCCTGTCCGTTGCCGCCTTCGATTTCGGGATACCAGTCGTCGACGTGTCCCTCGTCGCTGTCACCGGCACCACCACCGTCACCTGTCGAAACGTAGAGACAGTCATCAGGCCCGAACGCGATCGGACCCGCGTTGTGGTTGAACTGCGGCTGTGGGATCTCGAGGAGGATTTCCTCGGAATCGGGATCTGCTTCCGTGTTGTCGTCGTCGGCCGTCTCGAACTGTGCGAGTGTATCGAGGTGGTCGACGACTTCCGGCACTTCCGCACCGGGTGCGCCGTACTCTGGCTCCTCACCCGGCGCGCTGTACCGGACATAGAATCGTCCGTTCTCCTCGAACTCCGGGTGGAAGGCGAGTCCGAGCAGGCCGCGCTCGTCGAAGTCGCCGTCGAGTTCGACCATCCGATCTTCGATGTCGAGGAACGGCTCGTCCTCGAGTCCGTCCTCGCCGTGGATGTGAATCTGACCGGTCTGGTCGACGATGAATCGGCGATCGGTCTCCTCCTCTGCAAACTGGAGGTCGATGGGTGCGTTCAGGCCGTCGGCGACGGTTTCGAGGCCGACGGTTGGGCCGTCGCCGATGATGGCGTCCGGTTCGTCTTCGACCTCTTCTTCCTCGCCGTTAGCCTCGTCGACGAGTTCGATATCCCCGCGCATGGACTGGGGATGGGGTGCACAGTAGTACTCGGCCATCCCTTCCTCGGCGGTGAACTCGACTTCCTGGGTCTCGCCCGTCCCCGAGATGACGTCCGTTTCGACGAAGTTCTCTTCACCTTCTTCGTCTTCGATGACGAAGTTGTGTCCGGCGCCGTCTTCGTTCTCCCAGATGAGGGTGTACTCCTCGCCCTCGACGAGTTCGAGCGTCGGATTGCGCTCGTCTGCGATATCATCGGGAGAGCTTCCGATCCAGCCACTGGTTCGGCCCAGCAGTTCTATCTGGTTGTTTTCACCGTCCTGTGCGAGTGCCGTCGTCGCAAACCCTGAAACAGACGCGAGTGCAGTCGCCTGCATCAGGAGCCGCCTGGATACCGTGTGTGATCGGTCTGACTGATGTGCTGTCATTGTATGTACCTGTCACCGTAGTGTGCGTTCGCCTGGATAGCGCTGGTATCGCACTATCGACACGCTCTGTGTCGGATAGCGACGTGTCCTCGTTGGACAATAAACCGGAGCGATCGTTCCTCTACTAATCTCGACTTGTCTGAATTTCGAACGAGAAACACGTATTTAGCACCGAGTAATGGTCTCTTCTACTGGATCGAGAGTGGCTCTCTCCGGCAGTGAGGGTATCTGCACCGTCACATCCGTTCGGAACCCGTGACTGTGATCGTAACCACATTTTGCGTGCCCGAATTGCGTCCTCTGGTATCACTGGAGCTGTCGACTTTCTGGAATTTGTGTACTGGTCTCTACAGGTGTCTATCGCGTGACCAAATTATGGTTACACCCTGCGGCGTTCCGGACGATTGCTGGTCGCCACAGCTGACGTGTCTCCCGTGGACACTGTCCAATTGGACTTCAGAATCGAGACCGTTCCTATATCTCCTGTGACAGCGAGTCGACTAGCCGACCCATCGGGTTCAGTTGTCGATTCCGGGACGCTGGAACGTGGTCTCGCTCTCGCTGTCGGTCGTGGTCTTGTTCCCGGTCGCTGCTTCGACCCCTGGTCCGTCTGTGGCTGTTTCGACCGCACGCTCGAGTTCCGGTGCAGCGAGAATCTCGTTTCGCGTTGGCTCTGCGGCTCGCCAGAAGTAGTACGTATCCGCACAGCCAGCGATCAAGTCCGAAAGCGGCTGGTCGTCATCGTGGACGACGGATACCAGATCACCGGTCACTGCGACGAGGACCGCATCGGTTGGCTTGTGCAGTTCCTCGCGGAGCTCTGTAACCGTACAATCACACGGCAGTTCCAGACGAACGCCGTCCACGGTCGCCCAGTGTGTCTCCATGCGGTCACAGACGGTCGATGGGACTTATACCGTTGTGCACGCAGTGACAGGCAGCGGTCAGTAGTCGTCTCTTACCACCGAAACGCATATTTTGGCGGCACGTCCACACCATCTCCTCACACCTCATCAGAATTGTACCCAACCATACGCAGAGCGACGAATCTATCACACAGTGTAACTGCGCTGAAAACGCTTAGGAGTGTCGCGCTCACATGGGTAGTCGTGAGCGAAAATCGCGTCGTTCAGGGTCGAATGGTGACCGCACAGACGCTTGCAGAACTGATCGAAGACGACTCCGTTATGGAGGCCGAGCAAATTTCCGAGGCCGAGACGGACTGTCCAGAGTGCGGCGGGAACGTCCTCGAGGTCGGCTACATGCCGTCGGTGACGGAGTTCGTGACGGGACAGAAGTGCCAGGACTGCGACTGGGCAGCGACGGACCGGGACTGAGCCGCTGTTTTCTCTCAGGCTTCCACTCGAGTGCACGGTCAGATAAGCGTACACGGTCAGATGCGCACTCGAGTACACGGCTCTTGGAGGACTCCGACGAACACAGGGTCACCAGATGAGCAGCTCGAAGACGGTGACGACGGCGGCGAGAAAAATGTGCTCGCCGTCGACGATGAACCCGTAGTACAGCGGTCCGTAATCCGGATCAGCGAACGGAATGTACGCCCCGACGTAGGCGTTCATCGCGAGCACTATCAGGAACCGACTCGAGAGCACTCCGCTCAGAACGAGTGCGACGACGACCGCTGCGATCACGACGTTTGTCACCTGCGCGCCGATGCGAGTCCAGCGCGGCCCGAAAACGTTCGGCACCGTCGCAATCCCCTCCTCGCGGTCCCCCGTGATGTCCTTGAGGTCGAAGATGACGGCTGCGACAGTAATCATCGCGGTGACGTAGCCCGCCAAAAACAGGATGTCGACGGTCCAGAGCTGCTGGTAGTAGTAGCCCATTCCGAGGGGCAACAGTCCCCAGGCGAGGCCGACTACCACGTTCTTCACCAGAAACACCTGCTTCAGGCCACTCGAGTACGCCGCGGCGACGAGCAGCGGGACGAGCATGTAGCCGGCCCCCGGAACGCCGGCGGCGACGGCGGCGACGATTGCGAGCAGGTACAGCCCAGCGCCGACTGCCAGCCAGAGTCGGCCGTACCGTCGCGTCAGCGCCGCTCGGTCGGGCATGTTTTCCTCGTCCTCCGCGAGGTCCGTGAGCCGGTTGACGGTGTAGACGAACATCGTCACGGCGAAGACGATGAACAGCGGCAGCGCCTCGATGGGAAGGTCGGCAAGCAGCGCCGTCGTCACGACGACGCTCATCGTCGCCAGCGAGATAAAGAGGTTGCTGTGGACGAGTAACTCGAGTGCGCGCGTGAGTGACGAGCGCCAGCGGTCGACGGTGTCGGCGCTGTCAGTGTCAGTGTCGGTATCGGTCGAGGTGGTCACGGGTACCCTTCGCTGGGAGTGGCGGGTGTGGGTTGGTGGGGGAAGGCTGTCGTCGGGTCGGACGTCGTCGCCCGGGGCGTCGGTGTCGACACTGCCGAGACAGCTGGAGTGAACACGGAGTACGTTTGGATCCGTCGGGAGTCAAACCCTTCGGTCCGCGGTCTGCGTGGGCTGGCTGCTGCCGTGTGTCCGAGACAGTCGCCATCCACGTAACAGGCAGATATCACGCCGCGAGTGGAAACTAACAGGATTTAAGCAAGGTCAGAACGGCCGTTCGAATGGCTATGAAACTGCACGAGTACCAGGCGAAGCAGGTCTTCGCCGACGCCGGCGTCCCCACGCCGTCGTCCCAACTCGCCTCTGACGTCGACGGTGTACTGACCGCGGCCGAAGAGATCGGGTATCCAGTCGCAGTCAAGGCGCAGGTACAGGTCGGCGGCCGCGGCAAGGCCGGCGGGATTGAACTCGTCGAGAACGACGAGGAGGCCCGTGAGGCCGCCGAGTCCATCATCGGCATGGACCTCAAGGGCTACCACGTCGGACAGGTTCTCGTCGAGGAAGCGGTCGACTTCACCGACGAACTCTACGTCGGCATCACGATGGACCGCGGCGAGGGCAAGCCCGTCGCTATGGTCTCCACCAAGGGTGGAGTCAACATCGAGGAGGTCGCCGAGGAGGACCCCGACGCGATCGCCCGCGAGCACATCGACCCCGCGTTCGGCATGCATCCGTTCCAGGCCCGCAAGGCCGTCTACGACGCCGGTGTCGACAAGAGCGTCGCCAACGACGTCGCGAGCGTTCTCACCACCCTCTACGATCTTTGGGAGAGCCGCGACGGTTCCGACGCCGAAATCAACCCGCTGATGGTCACGGCTGACGACGAGGTCATCGCAGCCGACGCCGTGATGAACATCGACGAAGACGCCCTCTTCCGCCAGCCCGAGCTGGCCGAGATGGAAGAAGAAGCTGCAAGCGGCGGCGACGAACTCGAGCAGAAGGCAGACGAGTACGGCTTCGACTACGTCCGTCTCGAGGGCAACGTCGGTATCATCGGCAACGGTGCCGGTCTCGTCATGACCACGCTCGACCTCGTCGACTACTACGGCGGCGAGCCAGCGAACTTCTTGGACGTCGGCGGTGGCGCGAAGGCAGCACGCATCGCCAACGCGCTTGATATGGTCTTCTCCGACGACAACGTCGACAGCGTCGTCTTCAACATCTTCGGCGGCATCACCCGCGGCGACGAGGTCGCCAAGGGGATCAACGAGGCACTCGAGCAGTTCGACGAAATCCCGAAGCCGGTCGTCGTCCGTCTCGCCGGCACCAACTGGGAGGAAGGCATGGAGATTCTGAACGAAGACCTCGTGACTGTCGAACAGACACTCGAGGACGCGGTCGAGCGTACCGTCGCGTACGCCGAGGAGGTGAACGAATAATGAGTGTGCTAGTCGACGACGACACGCGCGTCGTGGTACAGGGAATTACGGGCGGGGAAGGCAAGTTCCACGCCGAACAGATGATGGAGTACGGCACCAACGTCGTCGCCGGTGCGGTCCCCGGCAAGGGCGGCCAGGAGGCCGCCGGCGTGCCGGTCTACGACACGGTCCACGAGGCCGTCGAGGAAGAGAACGCAGACACCTCGGTCATCTTCGTCCCGCCGGCGTTCGCGGGCGACGCCATCTTCGAAGCGCTCGACTCCGACCTCGACCTCGCCGTCGCAATCACGGAGGGTATCCCGACCCAGGATATGGCGAAGGTCAACAAGCGCCTCTCGGAAACCGACACCCGACTCGTCGGTCCGAACTGTCCCGGCCTCATCACGCCCGGCGAGGCAAAACTCGGTATTCTCCCCGGCAACATCTTCTCCGAGGGGAAGGTCGGTCTCGTCTCGCGCTCCGGGACGCTGACCTACCAGGTCGTCGACAACCTGACCAACCGCGGCATCGGGCAGACCACCGCCATCGGCATCGGCGGCGACCCGATCATCGGCACCGACTTCGTCGACGCACTCGAGCTCTTCGAGAACGACGACGAGACGGAAGCGATCGTCATGTGCGGTGAGATCGGCGGCGAGGACGAAGAAGAGGCAGCAGCGTTCATCGACGAGCACGTCGATACGCCGGTCGCTGGCTTCATCGCCGGCCGCACGGCACCGCCAGGAAAGCGCATGGGCCACGCCGGTGCAATCGTCTCCGGCTCCGGGACTGGCACCGCAGAGAGCAAGATTAACGCGCTGAACGACGCGGGCGTCCCCGTCGGCGACACGCCAGAAGAAGTCGCAGACCACATCGAAGAGTTCATCGCCTGAGCGCGGACACGCGCTCCGTTTTGCGGTTTTTGTGTTCTGTCGTACCGTTCGATTCAGCTCGACCCACGTCCGTGAGTCGGAACGCAACTCTGGCTACCGAAAGGTCTCCACCGACACGTTCCGATAATTCGTCAGCGTCCCCCGCTCGCGTTCGACCCGTTGTTTCGCGATCTCGAAGTACTCCTCCTCGAGTTCGACCGAAATCGAGTCCCGGCCACAGCGGGTCGCGCCGACGGCCGTCGAGCCGGAACCGGCGAACGGGTCGAGGACGGTGTCGCGGACGAACGAGAACATGCGGATGAGCCGTTCAGCGAGCGATGCGGGATAGGGTGCAGGGTGGTCGGTCTGTGCTTCGCCGGTGATGTCGGTCCAGAGCTGGCGGAACATCGTCTGGTGGCGGTCGGCCTCGATCAGGCTCAGGACGCGCTCTGCGACAGTTGGGGAGCGGTAGTCGCCGGGTTTGCGAAAGAGCAGAATGTACTCGATATCGTTTTTGATGACGGCACCGGGTTCGTACGGTTTGCCGAGAAAGCGCGCGTTGCCGCCGGCTTCGAGACTCGAGTTGCCGATCTTGTACCAGATGATCGGCGCGAGATTGTCGAAGCCGATGTCGGTACAGCGCTCCTGAATGGTGGCGTGCAGCGGGAGGACGCGGTGGCGGCCGTGGTCGCTGCGCGAGCGGAGCACGTCGCCGACGACGATGCACATGCGGCCGCCGGGGACGAGCTTCTCGTAGCACTGCTCCCAGACGCGGTCGATTTCGTCGTTGAACGCCTCGTAGCCATCGATATCCCCCAGCTGGTCCTCGCCGCCGGTGCCGTTCTCGTAATCTTTGATATCGAAGTACGGCGGCGAGGTGACGACGAGTTCGATGCTCTCGTCGGGCACCATCGAGAGGTCCCGCGCATCGCCGCGGTGGAGTTCGTGATGTGACGGGAGCGCGTTGACGGCCTGGTCTACCTCCCCCATTCGTCCCCTGTCCCGCGCGAGTTCGGGGAGTGCAGACTTCAGCTCCCCGTCAGTGCGCTCGAGCAGATCCGCGCAACTGTCGGGGACGAACTCCCGTAAATCCACGTCTGTACTCATTAGCTACCAATGGAGACCCACCCCGTGTCAAAGCTGCGTTTGTCCTCGTGAGGGTGCTGTTGCGCTCTGCGTACTCGCTCGCCACTGCCTCACAGCCGACTCACCGTCGTTGAAAAGAACAAGAGTCGTAGGCTCGGTCTGCTGGATTCGGTCTCCGGTCTCGAGTGTCGACACCGCCGACACCGCCGACACCGTTGGCCCCGTCGATGCTCAGCTATCCCGCCGCGAGCTCGCGACGACCAACGGCCAGCCCCGCGATAAACGCGAGCACGACGACGCCGATGACGAAGCCGTCGACGACACCGAATCCGCCGTAGGGCGAGGAGGTCGCAAACAGGCGCGTTACCTGCATCAGCGCGACGACGAGGAACGCCAGACCGAACAGCGACGAGGTCGCAACCCAGGCACCCCGTCGCACCGCCGTCATCGACTCGTCCGCATCAGTAACGCTCCGTTCTGTGGGCTCTTCCGGCGGGTTGGGCGTCGTTCGATACTCTTTCCCCATGGTAGCACGCGACACGCGAGCGCCTAAAGGTGTATTCGGTCATCGCCCTAGATGTCAACTGATAGTCGTTGCCACTCATCCGTAGGTACCGTTCTTCTCCAGCGCCAATCCGCCCCCCGCTTGCAATCACGGGCTGTTCCGTACGGCGAATCTACGCTGGCGTGGCCTCGAACACTCACTGTAACACGGCACAGCGAGTGGTCTCAGCCCGACGGGATAGCAACAGAGGTGCTAGTATGAGTCGATGACGGGGTACTCGAGTACCGACAGTAGCGAGGCGTGTCCGTGATTGCGTTCGAGAGCGGTCAGAAGAGGTTGCCGACGGTGGTGCGGAGGCGGGTGAGGACGCCATCGGTGTTTGTGTTTGTGTCTGTTTCTGTGTCTGTCTCTGTGTCTACCTCTGCGTCTGGCTCGGGCTCGCTATCTCTATCCCTCTCTGTGTCTGTGCCCGTCTCACCCTCGATGGCTGCAGAGTCGTCGACAGTGCGCTCATCGTTCGTCTCGTCGACAGCGCGGTCCGTAATCGGACCGTCGTCAACGACCCGCGGGGAGTCAGCAGGTGTGTCAGCAGCGTCGGCGTGTGCATCGACCGATTCGTCCGTGGCGGACGCGTCAGGATCTGGTCCGGCGCCAGGAGTTCCTGTCTCAGAGTCGGCTCCCGTTCCGGCTCCGGACTCAGACTCTCCTTCCGACTCCGTCACTGTCTCGTCTGCCTCCACCGACTCACCAGTGTCAACCCAGAGGAACTCCTGTTCTTTCGTCCGGCCCGTGAGCAACAGTTCCTCGAGTTCCCCTTCGTCTGCCAGCAGGCCCTCGAGGTCGTCGCCGGGGTGCTCGTCAGGTTCCTCGTCGGCGCTTGCGATGATATCGTCCGGGCTGTCCTCGTCGAGGACGTCGTCGACGGCGGCTTCGTCGTCGCCTTTGAGCTGACCGAAGACGGAGGCTGCGGTCTGGTCGGCGACGCCGTCGCTAGTCCCGGTGGTGTCAGTGCTGGTTTCGTCGGCGCCGTCGGTCTCCTCGGCCGTCGCTGTTCCATCGTCGTCGGTCTCGCTGGCGTGTCGCCTGGTCTCGTCCTCGTCGACTGCCGGCCCGCCGAACACGTCGTCGGTCATCTCGCCAAAGAGATCCGTCCCGTGCCCGCCGACGTCGACGCCGCCATCCCCCGCGTTGTCGTCGGTCGTACTATCGGTCATGCACGCTCACAGTCACACTGTATTATAATAGCTAATTAATTTTTGCAATTTTTCCTGTCACGTCCGAGATGAGACGTACCGTATTAGTGTATTGGCCGTTCTCGTCCGAATAGCGATGAGTGGGTGGACGAATGGTCACTTCTGTCTAACACATCCTGTCTTTGGGAGTGGGACGGGAGTAATGGATACGTCTCCGGTTGCTGACTTCAGTCAGCGAAATCCGCGCAAACACTATTAGTCACCGCGATGAATGTCAAGGACTACCATGACTGGCATCGAGTACGACGATTTCCTCGACCGCGAGTACGACCCCGATTCGACTGACCTCGTCTGTACCTTCACCATCGACCCAGCCGAAGGCATGTCGATGGAAGCCGCCGCGAGCCGCGTCGCCTCGGAGTCCTCGAACGGCACGTGGGCCGCCCTGCACGTCGACGAGGACGAACTAACTCATCTCGGCGCGGTCGCCTGCGGAATCGACGGCGACGAGATCACCGTCGCCTACCCCGCGGAACTGTTCGAGGCGGGCAGCATGCCGCAGATCCTCTCCTGTATCGCGGGGAATATCATGGGTATGAAAGCCGTCGACGCAATCCGACTCGAGGACTGCGAGTGGCCCGAGTCGATTACGTCGGGCTTCCCCGGCCCGCAGTTCGGCACGAGCGTCGCACGCGAGAAACTCGACGCCGGCGACCGCCCGATTCTGGCGACGGTTCCGAAACCCAAGGTCGGCCTCTCGACGGACGCCCACGTCCGCGTCGGCGAGGAGGCCTGGCGCGGCGGCGTCGATCTATTGAAAGACGACGAGAATCTTACCGACCAGGACTTCAACCCGTTCGAGGACCGCCTCGCGGAGAGTCTCGCCGCTCGCGACCGCGTCGAGGAGGACGTCGGCGAGCGCAAGGACTACCTCGTGAACGTCACGGCGGAGACGAACGAGATGGTAGAGCGCGTCGACCTCGTCGCCGAACACGGCGGCGGCTTCGTCATGGTCGACATCATCACCTGCGGCTGGTCGGCCGTCCAGAGTGTCCGCGACCGGTGTGAGGAACACGGACTCGCGATCCACGCCCACCGGGCCATGCACGCTGCCTTCGACCGCATGGACCACCACGGTGTCTCCATGCGTGTCATCGCACAGCTTTCCCGGCTCTGCGGCGTCGACCACATTCACACCGGCACCGCCGGACTCGGCAAGCTCGCAAACGAGGACACGCCTGGGATCAACGACTGGCTCCACGGCGACTGTCACGGGCTGAACCCCGTCCTCCCCGTCGCCTCCGGTGGCCTCCACCCCGGCGTCGTCGACCAACTCATCGACGCGCTCGGTACCGATATCTGCATTCAGGCCGGCGGTGGCATCCACGGCCACCCCGACGGCACCCACGCCGGCGCGAAAGCGCTTCGGCAGGCTACCGACGCGAGTCTCGAAGGCGTCCCACTCGAGGAGTACGCGCAGGATCACGCCGAACTCGCGACCGCACTCGATAAGTGGGGGAGCGAAACACCGCGATAATTCCCGTAACGGGCCCCGTCGTGCCAACTTCCTTATGAGAACGGAACCGTGAGAGTAAAACCACGCCACGGACTCCCTTCAGGCGAATGGAAGACTGCGACCGCGGGTTCGACCTCGAGGCCCGACTGGGGTCACTCGAGGAACGCGCGCAAAAACGGACGCTCTCCCCCGTCGATCGGGTCGCCGAGCGCGGCTACTTCGCAGACGCCGCCGGCGGCGATCTGCCGGTACTCGACGCCGACGAGGCGCTCGTCTTCTCCTCGAACAACTACCTCGGGTTGACAGACGACCAGCGGGTGCAGGACGCGGCGCGACAGGCCGCCGCCACCGTCGGTACTGGTGCCGGTGCGAGCCGCATCATCACCGGCGATACCATGGTCCACCACGACCTGGAGCGACTGCTCGCCGAAACCAAGGGCACCGAGCGCGCGCTCGCGTTCTCCTCCGGCTACGCTGCGAACGTCGGTACGATCACCGCACTCGAGCCGGACGTCATCTTCTCCGACGAACGCAACCACGCGAGTCTCATCGACGGCTGCCGACTCGCCGGCTGTGAGACCGTCGTCTACGACCACTGCGATCCGGCGAGTCTGCGCGATGCACTCGAGTCCCGTGCCGCGGCCGACGCCAGCACGGGGACGAACGGAGACAGCGACGACGAATCCTGGCTCATCGTCACGGACACCGTCTTCAGCGTCGACGGCACCGTCGCGCCGCTCTCGGAAATCTGCGACCTCGCCGAGGAGTTCGGCGCGTGGGTAATGGTCGACGAGGCCCACGCGACGGGGCTCTACGTGGACGGCGGCGGCGTCGTGCAGGCGGAGGGACTCGAGGACCAGGTTCACATCCAGATGGGGACCCTCTCGAAGGCGCTTGCAAGCCAGGGCGGCTACGTCGCCGGCAGCGACGCACTCATCGAGAGTCTGCTCAACGAGGCGCGCTCGTTCGCCTTCTCGACGGGACTCGCACCGACGGCGGCCGCGGCCGCGAGCGAGTCGCTTCACCTCGCACGCCACAGCGAGGCGCGCGAACAGCTCTGGGAGAACGTCGCGCATCTCCGGGACGGACTCGAGACGATGGGGTTCTCGATCCCGGGTGAGTCCCAGATTCTCCCCGTTGTCGTCGGCGACCAACGAGATGCGCTCGCGTTCGCGGACGGGCTTCGCGCCCGCGGGATCGTCGTTCCGCCGATTCGGCCGCCCGCGGTGCCAGAAGGTGAGAGCCGGCTCCGCGTCGCGCCGATCGCGACCCACGACCGCGACGATATTATCACGTGTCTGGAGGCGTTCCGGACGGTCGGCTCCGAACTCGGGTTGCTGTAGCGGTTCGTTCGATGTGCGCGGCGGTTCGGTCTCGGGCACGCTCTCGATCAACGTCTGTTCTGCACAGGTTTCAGCCCCTCTATAGTGCTACTGCCGCGTTGTTTGCTCGTTTCGGTTCTCGTCCTCGACCTCGTCATCGTCGATCCCTCGCTTCGCTAACTGCCCCTTCACGACCATTCCAACCCCGACCAGCCCGAAGAACGCACCCAACACCATCCAGAGGACGGGTGCGTTCGACTGCTCCGTCTCGAGAAACGCCGCCTCGGGCTCGCTTGGATCGAGATACGCCGTCACCTGTTCACCCTCCGGGTACTCCGCGACGATCGACTGGGCTGCCGACCGACTCGAGTGCCCGCTGCGAGAGTCACTCGCGTGGAGATTCGAACTGGTGTACGTCGACTCCTCGTAGGTGTATTCGAATTCGACGACGGGGTAGTACGTGGAGCCGCTACTGCCGCTGCTTGAACTCCGTCGGTCGACGTCCGTCTCGACGATTTCGGCGTCGACCTCGACTGCGTTCTCGAGGCGCTCCTCCTGAGTGGTGTAGTCGGAGTAACCGAGCCAGATGACGCCGGCACCGACGAGGAGTAACAGGAGTGCTTTTCGAAGATTTGGTTTCGTTGTGGTATCGCTCTGGTTCTCGCTCCCGGTATCGATGCTGGTCTCAGTCTCAGTCTCGGTCTCGGTCTCGCTGCCAATAGCGTCTTCCTCACCGGTGCCTGCTGTGAAGCTGTCAGCGTCGTTGGCACCCATTGTGAGGGCGTCGTCATTACTATCACCTGTTGTGAAGTCGCTCTTGTCGGTCATGGACCTGCTCGTGCGGAACGGGGCCAGGGCGGTACCCACCGAGCCGAACCGCGATTATGACGACGTGTCTACGGGTGACGTATAGGTCTTTCTACACCTCACAGAAGTGGGATCGTTGTCACTGGAGACGCTATAGACGGCCAAATTGGACGAGATTGATCAGAAGAAGTCGTTCAGGCCGGACTGATCGTCGTCGGTCTCGTCTGGTGCACCTGTTTCAGCAGGTGTGTCGTCCGGCTCTTCCTCAGACGAACCGGCCCCGTCCTCTCCCGCAGAGACGAGCGTTTCCTGTCCCTGTCCATCGCTGGCTGCTTCAGACGCCTCGTCGTCGGCCGGCGAATCCGCGTCCGTCGCCGCTGCTGAATCGGTGTCCGAATCGGACGTATCGAAGAACGCAGAGCCGGAGTGTTCGACCGTCTGCTCGGTGAGTAGCTCTTCGGCGTCCTCGACGATCGACTGGACCTTGTTGGTGCTCTTTCCACTTCCCGTCACGAACGAGACCTCCTTCTCGTCGAGCTCGTACGCCGCGGCCATTTGCACTGTCAGATCCCGATTCTTGCAGTGGTGGGTCATCGCCGAGAGGAACGGCATGATCTCTCGGCGGGCGGTCCCGACACTCGTTCCCTCGCGCTCGGCGATCCGTTCGGCGATTGCGTCGCGCGTCTTGCGCGTGCCCTTGCTGCTGCCGAGTTTGCGCCAGTAGCTCGGCGGCCCGTACCTGGTCCAGCCTCCCTTGGGCTCACGGCGGGAGGCGGCGACGCCGGCAGTCATGTTGTCCGAGGCGTAGCGCCAGAACGAGTAGTTCTGCGTCGAACGAACTCGGCCTAGCCAGCGGTCGGCGTTCGCGAGGAACTCGTAGGCGTCCGCCAGTTCCGCACCCTGGTAGTCCTTGGGGACGTTATCTTCGATCCAGTTCAGCATCTCGTCCGGGTTCTCGTCGACGTCGTAGGAGGCCTTGAGCGCACCTTCGGCGTCTTCTTCCTTGATGAGCGTGTCCAGAAAGTCGAAGATACCTTCCGTCGTGTCACGGTCGCCGGTCACCACGTCGTCGACGGTCAGTCGTTCGGCTTCCTCGGCGACTGCCTGGAGGTCGTTGACCGCAGATCGGAGGTCGCCGCTCGTGTCCTCGGCGATCTTCTGCAGGGCGTCGTCCTCGAACTCGATGTCCTCGCGGCGACAGATATCCCGCAGGACGGGGACGATCGAGCGCTTCGAAACGTCGCGGAACTCGATCGTCTCGCAGGCGTTACGGAGACTCTGGCTCATGTCGTAGAACTCGTTGGCCACGAGCACCATCGGCTGGTTGGCGCTCTTGACGACGCGGGTGACCTCCCGCGAGCCGCCGTAGTCGGCGTTGCCGTGGAAGTTGTCCGCTTCGTCCAGAATGACCAGCCGTCGGCCCGACTCGCCGCCGGTGAGCGTCCCGCTCTTTGCGGCCTCGCCGGCGATGCGCTCGATGACGTCGGCTCCGCGGCTGTCGCTGGCGTTGAGTTCCATCACGGGCCACCCCAGATCGTTCGCCAGCGCGTGGGCGGCCGAGGTCTTCCCGACGCCGGGGCTCCCGTGGACGATCACCGCGTCCCGGTGGTCGTCCCAGGTCTCGGCCCACTCCTTGAGTTTGTCGCGGGCCTTGTTGTTCCCGCGTACCTCCGACAGCGTCGTCGGACGGTACGTTTCGGTCCAGTCGCTCATTGCTGGCTATTGGGACGAGTCGCGTTTAGGGATTGCGGAGCATCACTCCTCGGCGACCGTCTTCAGGTCGAGTCGGGAGCTACGTCTGCGTACGTGTCGTCGCTCGAGACGATCGTCTCACCGCTCGATTCGACGAGGTGGAGCGCATCGAACGGCGTGAACCCGTGGTCTTCGACGTACGTTGCTGCGGCGACGACGGTGTCTACGTCACCGCGTACCTCGACGAGGTTGACGGCGTTCGAAACGACGCGTTCGGTGTCTCGGTCCTCCCGGTAGGCGACCATCAGGAGTTCGATGAGCGTGAACTGTGAGGTCCACAGTTCGTCCTGGTGCGCGCGATACACTGTCTCGGCAGCCTCTCCGAGCCAGTCCTCGTCCTTGATGAGCGCCAGTAGAAAGTCGGTTTCCGCGTACATCTATCGGCCGGCCTCGTCGAGGGCTAGATCTCGTGCACCGTCGCGAAGTTCGTCGGCCGACTTCTCAACATCCCCGAATTCGTTTCGGAGCGCCTCGAGTGGATCCTCGGCGACCGGCACGAGCTTGATTCCGTCGTGAAGCTGCACGATGTGGTAGCGCTCGCCGTATCGCTCTCGAATTTCCTTCGGAAGCGTCAGACGGCCACGGTCGTCCAGAGCTACGTCGGCCATAGTCGGTATACTGTGGGCGAAAAGAAAAGCGTTCCCCGAATAAACAAAAATACCCATCAGAAGAGAAACTCGTTTACATCCGCTCCCTAAACGCCAGCTATGTCGCTGGAAATCACCGTCGGTGGCTGGCTCTCGCTCGTCGTCACCGTCGCTCTCGCCACAATCGTTGCCGGTGGCATCGGCGTTCTGTACGGCTACGTCGCATCTCGGCTCAGTGGAGAAACGGCAACACGCGGACTGAATACGATCACAGTAGGCTTCGCAACCGCTGTTGCCTTCGCCCTCTGGTTCAACGTCGATCTCGGACACGTCGCGGTTCCCCGACTCATCTCCGATGGCTTCGCAGTGTTGCTGGCCGGACTCGCCGGCGGAGTCGTCGGAACGGCGTCCGTCGTCGGTACCCTTCGGACGACACCCGACCTGTTCCATTCTGCTGACCCGGCGACCGTTTGTCGGCGGTACGCTCGCTCTCTGACGATGCTCATCGTTCTCGCGTTCGGTTTTGCCGCCCTCCTCGTTCGACCGGTCCTTCAGGGCGGTCCACTCGCTACGCTCGCGCTCGTCCCACTCATCGGTCTTCTCTGCTGGGCCACTACACCCGTTCTCATTTCGCTTCTGAACCCCGTCCGCCAACCAACCGACGCTGAACGAGCGCGTCTAACGGGTGTACTCGAGTCCGCGGCGCTCACACCACGCTCCGTCCGCGTTCGTGTCGTCGACTCCGAGACTCAGTTCCTGACCACTCGCCTCGCCGGGCCGCCGCAGTATCGAGTGCTGTTCGTCTCGCGGGCGGCACTCGAGTCGCTTGACGACGAGGCTCTCACGGCACTGGTCGTCGCGCGGCGTGAGCAAAAGCGCTGTTACAGTACGCTGGTCGTGATGCTGCCGCTTCTCGGTGCAGCTGTAGGCTTCCTTCTCGCGTTCTTCCTCAGCGGGGCTGCTGTCGGTGCGGTCCTCGCACTCGCGACCGTCCTGCTCGGATGGGGCGGAACCAGACGGCTGCGGTACTTCACCGACAGACGAGCCGCCGACGAAGTCGGCGCTGCCGTCCTCACGGATGCCATCGAACACGCTGTTGGGACGGGTGGGTTCACTCACGATACCGATCCCGGTCGTGAGTGGTTCTCCCCAAACCCGTCGTTCGGCGCGCGAATCGAACGGCTACGCGCACGGTCGGACGCGACTGATAACGGCGGAGATAGCGGTGCTGCTACGTCGCAGTGACGGCCGCCTACGCAAGCCAAGCCGCGGACGCTAACTGAGTCGAGCCCGAACCGTCGGTATGAATGTCGCACTCCTCACCGTCGGCGACGAACTCCTCGCCGGGCAGACGACGAACACCAACGCCTCCTGGCTCGCCGCCCGACTCAGCGACCGCGGCGCGACCGTCAGGCGCATCCTGACGGTGCCCGACGAACGCGAACTCATCGCGAGCATCGTCGCGCGCTGGCACGACGACCCCGAGTTCGACGCGGTCATCGTCACCGGTGGCATCGGCGGCACGCCCGACGACGTCACCGTTCCCGCGGTGGCCGACGGCCTCGACCGCGAGTTCGTCGTTTTCGAGGAGATTTACGACCGACTGCGCGAGAAAGCCGCCGCGTTCCGGGAGGAAAACCCGGAGCTGGTCGCCGACTACGACCTGCAACTCGACCTCGAGGTCGCCGCCTCGCTCCCCGAGGGTGCAACACCCATCGTCGTCGACGAGGGCTGGGCTCCCGGCTGCGTCGTCGACGGCGTCTACGTCTTCGCCGGCATCCCCGACGAAATGCGCGCGATGTTCGAGAGCGTCGCCGACGAGTTCTCCGGCGAATCCGTCGCCCGGACGATCTACACCCCCGCTCCCGAGGGCTCGCTGCACGACGTACTCGAGTCCGTCACGAACGAGTTCGACGTCAGTGTTGGGAGCTACCCGCGCAGCGAGCAGCGACCGGGGCGGATTCGGATCACTGGGACGACCGCGGAGTCGGTCGACGCGGCGGCGTCGTGGGTTGAGTCGCGTGTCGAGACGGTAGAACCAGCGTTCGAGTCGGAGTAATCAGGTGGGTGTGGCTACCGGTACAGCGAGACGTACAGCATGCCGAATCCGACGATGAACGGAATCGTTTCGACGATGTAGAACGCCGTTGCAGCCGACGGGAGCTGTGACGTGATCGTCGTCAGGGCAACGCCCATACTGAGGAAGGCAAAGCCGATGAACGCCGACTCGAGTCGTTTCGACTGACTCTTCGTGTACGATTGAAAGCTGATGAGGGTGAGGCCGAGTGCCAGTGCAAAGACGGTCAGTTGCATCAGCATGAGGACCCCCTCTGCGAGTGCGTCGAGCATTAGTGGAGATCACCTGAGTGAGAGAGTGTTGGAGGGAGGGGTTGTAGCGGTTTTGGCAGGCGCGTTGGTTCCGTATTCGTGTCTGTATTCGTATTCGTATCCGTATCCGTGTCCGTGACTGTATGCGTATTCATCGACCGAATCGCAGTGAGAGGAGTCGTCTCTCCGTTGGCTGAGTTGATTGCGGAGCTGTACTCGTCCCGGTATCGGGGTATCGTCGCCACCGCCATCATCATCACACGTCCAGCGATCACTACTGGACTCCGAGTTCGTCCCACAGTCGCGTGAATCGGTCGGGGAGATTCTCCTCCCGGAAGATTCGGACGTCGTACTCGTCGTCTTCCAGCGAGATGACCGTGCTATTGAAATTGCACGTGTACTCCTTGTAGTGATTCCCGTCGTCGGCGACGAGCGTCCGGTCATTGATCAGTTCGTTCTCTTTGAGGACGTCGAGGCGACGATAGATCGTCGGTTGTGAGAGCTCGAGTCGCTCTGCGAGCTCCTTTGCCGAGCCCGGCTCACGACTGATCGAGGCGAGAATGGTCCGCGCATGCTCGTCCCCGATCGTATCGAGAATTTCCTCGATGGAGGACTCCTCATTCATGTCTAACCCGTTGCGCGAGTCACAGCAAAAGGCTTTCCCAGTCCGGCCGACTTTCTCCATCCGTTATATTTTTATTGGCCGAAACGTATTGGCTAGTACTGACACGGACCGCGGTACTGTCAGCAGAGAACAATATACTCTTGCCGCTATTCTCAATTCCTGAAGACACCTATATATACCCCTTCTCTGCGTTCGAATCCGCTGATCGGGATATATCATATGTTGGTGAGAGTGACGAGTATGGCAACGACTGATGGTGTGTCAAACGGGATGACTGAACCCTGTGAAGTCTGTGAAGTTGACACCTTACACGAAGTTTCTGTGCAGCTCGTTACTGAAGGCGGCGAAGGCGCTAACGCGCGGTACTCGCGAGAACCGTACCGCGTTCGCGAGTGCCAGCGCTGTGGTAACCGTGAGAGCAAGCGAATGAACAACGCGTAGTCGAACCCGACACGCGAAACTGACGCTTTTTCCGCAGCCGTCGATCGAATTCGACGCGCTCCGGTAGCTACTTGGGGACCCCATCCGACCGACGACTATGGGCGGACGCGGGCCGAAACGCGAACTCGCAGAGAAGATCGCCGGCGAAATAACGCTGAGTGACGACCCCGGAGCGACGCTGCGCAAGTGGCGGACCGACTTCGACATCTCTCAGACTGATCTCGCGGCCGAACTCGACGTCTCTTCGTCGGTGATCTCCGACTACGAGAGCGGCCGCCGTGAGAGCCCCGGCATCGGCGTCGTCGGCCGACTCGTCGAGGGACTCCTCACGATCGACGAGCGCCGCGGCGGCGACCGGATCCGGCAGTACGGGCGCGTGCTCTCCGCGGGGTTCGACAGCGACGTCGTCCTCGATCTGCGCGAGTACGCGAGTTCGGTCCGTCTCTCGGAACTCTACACCGATGTCGACGCGACGGAAGTCGCCTCCGGCGGCACGGATCGCATCAGCGGTCACACCGTCATCGACAGCATCGAAGCGATTACCAGACTCTCCAGCGAGGAATTCTTCCGTCTCTACGGCCAGAGCACCAACCGCGTCCTCGTCTTTACGGGCGTCACCCGCGGCGAAGCGACCGCCGTCGCCCTGCGCGTGCTCAACCCGACGCCGAACGCCGTCATCCTCCACGGCATCGACGAAGACGACCTCTGGCCCCACGCGGCCGACCTTGCACGCATCGACGGCTACTCGCTCGCCGTGACCACGACGCCGCTCGAGGACCTCCTCGACGAACTGGTGGGACTCGAGTAACCCTGCTATGGATCGAACCGAACAGTGGACGGCTGCCCTGGCGGTGTTCTACCTGGCAACGCTCGCACTCGTATACGTCCTCGATGAGCCGAGCGCCTGGCTACTCTGGGCGGTCGGCATGGTCGTCGTCTCCGGTGCGGTGTTGATCGCGTTCAACCGGTCGACGCCGGTCGAGGACGATGGCGCTGCTGAGCAGCACTCGGAGTGACCCGTTACGATCCCATCGTTCACCAGGAGAGTGCCATCCACCACAGCGCTGCGCTGCCGGCAGCGATCATTGCCAGACCCCAGAGTACCCCGCGATCGACCGTTCCGCGGAACCACGCTCGTGCGAGCGCCGTCTGATCGCACCCGCTCTCGATGAACAACTCGGTCGTCGGCTTTCGTGCAGCGATGACGAGCGGTGTGCCGTCCGTTTCTGTAGCCGGTGTTGCTCCAATGCCGTCTGTCGCGACAGTAGGATCCACAGCGGCACCCGAATCAGCCGTCTTCGACCGCGCAATACCCGTGACCGTCACCTCGGCACCCGGCTCGAGTACCGTCTCGTGATACGTCCGCTCCTGATCGACATCGGCCGCGTACCGCGCGTCGCGCAGCCACGCCGCGAGGCGGTCCGGCGGCGTCTCCGATGCCCGCACCCGTGTCGTGGTCGACTCGAGTGCAACCGCTGCGTGGGCGGGGTCGACTCGGATCTGACCGGTGTCGTCTTCGAGGACGAATGGGACGTGGTCGCACTCGAGTTGCTGCGTTTCGTTCGCGGTTCCGATTCTCAGTCGAGTCGCAAGCAGACTGCTGAGGCGAGCAATGAACGACGACGGTGTCGCTGTGTCAGCGTCGGTTGCCGTAAGCTGGTACCAGACGGCGATGGTCCCTGTCAGTGGTGTGGTGAGGGTGTTGGTGCTAGTGTGGGTTCCACCGCTCGTCTCACTATCCGTCGTCGGAATCACTGTTCCCGAAACGGTGATGAGTCCGTCGTCGACGCCGCCGATAGCTGTCGGTCCCTCTTGTCGGAGCCGGTAGCTGGTCACCGCGGCGACGACTCCGCCGGCAAGGAGATAGAAGCCACCGCCAATGGCGATTCCGCCAAGAGCAGTCGCGAAGAACGCGCCACGAGCAGTCCCCGAGTCTGCCGCCTCGGGCCAGAACGGATAGCCGCCGACCGCAAACGGTAGCCAGACGACGAGCGTCGCGACCAGGAGCGTCCCGGCGTACAGCCGCGTTCCGAGAGAAAAGCGCCGTCCCGCCCAACGGGCACCAGACTCCGGATCCGGATCAGCGTTGTCGGCGTGTATCGCCAGTGCAACGAAAACAGCCCAGATGTGGCCGAGAAGTACGAGTGCGACCAGGTCGAGTCCGGTGATGGTGGAGATCATCGATCGCTGAACCCGGCGCGGTTCGTCTCGCGTTGTACTCGAGTAGCCAACTGGGGCCGGTGACGGGCGGGATGCGGATACGGATACAGATGCAGCATGCTAGCGAGGAGAGCAACGGTCAACCGGCCCTGATCGTTGATCGTTATGGGCCGCGATTAGGCAACCTGTGCTTCGTACTCGTCAGCCGAGAGCAGGTTCTCGAGTTCGTCCGCGTCGGCGGGATCGATCTCGAGCATCCAGCCGTCGCCGAACGGGTCGTCGTTGACGAGTTCGGGCGCGTTGAAGAGTTCCTCGTTGATGGCGACGACCTCGCCGCCGACGGGGGCGTAGAGATCGGAAACGGCCTTGATGGACTCGATAACGCCGAATTCGGCTTCCTGAGAGAGTTCGTCGCCGTCGTCAGGCAGTTCGACGAAGACGACGTCGCCGAGTTCGTCCTGTGCGAAGTCGCTGATACCGACGCGGACGGTTCCGTCGTCGGTTTCGAGTGCCCATTCGTGCGATTCGAGGTATCGTCGGTCGTCGGGAATGTCGAAGCTCATGTGAGGTGTCTGGGTATCGTGTCTGCGGTGTGTGAAGTGGTTCGTCTCTCGGTTACGGGTCGCTATCTTCGTCTGCGTGCAGCCGGTACTTAAACCGTATCGATGAACGGCATCGTTTCAACTCTTGCCTTTTTCGACTGGCCGCGGACGACGACTTGTAGGGTCGTTCCCGGCTCTGCGTACTCACTCGGGACGTAGCCGAGGCCGATCGGCTGGTCGAGTGTCGGACTCATCGTCCCGCTGGTGACGGTGCCGATAACGCGGCTATCCATGTTTGTAATGTCGTAGCCGTGGCGTGGAATCCCGCGATCGATCAACTGGAAGCCCACGAGTTCCTCGTCGAAGCCGTCCTCGCGAGCCGACTCGAGTGCGTCGCGGCCGACGAACTCGGTGTCGAGTGCGACGGTGAAGCCGATGCCGGCCTCGTACGGCGTTCGTGGATTCGATTCGAGGTCGAAGTCCTGGCCGGCGAGCAGCAGGCCGGCTTCGATTCGGAGCGTGTCTCGCGAACCGAGCCCACAGGGTTGGCAGTCGAACTGTGCCCAGATGTCCTCGGCCTCGGTGGCGGGCACGATCAGTTCGAAGCCGTCCTCGCCGGTGTAGCCGGTGCGTGCGGTCCAGCACTCGACGCCGTCGACGGTTGCCATCGTCGCCGTGAATCGGTCGATATCGGTGACCGACTCCTCGGTGACGTCGTCGACGAGTGCGGGTGCGTTCGGCCCCTGCACGGCGAACATGGCGTACTCGTCGGTCTGATTATCGACGGTCGCCTCGAGGTCGAACTCGTTGCGGTAGCTGATCCACCGTTCGTGGGTCGCTTCGTCGGTACCAGCGTTCGGAACGAACAGGTAGGTCGCCTCGCCGTCCTCGTCTGGAAGGCGGTAGACGACCGTGTCGTCGATGATCTGTCCATCTTCGTCCGTAATCGTCGCGTATTGGGAATCGCCGACAGCGAGTCGGGTGACATCGTTGGAGGTCAGCCGTTGCATCAACGTCGTCGCGTCCGGACCGGTGACGTGAATCTGGCCCATGTGCGAGACGTCGAAGATACCGACGTCCTCCCGGACGGCCTCGTGTTCCGTCTGAATCGAGTCGAACTCGACCGGCATATCCCAACCGCCAAACTCCGTAAATTTGGCACCACGTTCGTCGTGAATCCCACGCAAAGGCGGCGTCTGAAGCGGCATACTCGGCAGGACACGCCGGGGATAGTAAGGTCTTTTGTGATTGTGTTGTCACGATCGTGACGTGTATGGCGCACACTGTGAGACAAAAAAGCGGGATGCGTCGGTGCGGAGGCTGTACCCGTATGGCTGCTGCCCTGACAGTCACCAGACCACAGCCCTGGTCCTCTAGTAGCAACTGCAACTGTTTACACACTAATCACCGAGGAATCTGGCGATTAGGTGTACACTGACTTGCAGTGGCTCCTATCTGTCACGACCCACTCGAGTTGGCATGGCGTGGCCGATGTCCGACTGCTGGTGTGGGTGGCGTGGTGCGTGCTGGCGTCGTCGTGTCAGTGGCCGGCACTCGAGTGGAACGTGGGCTTGGTGTGAAACGCCCCGGTCGGGACTCGGTTAGGAGCCCAGTTCTTCGATGGTGAGCGTGTAGGAGCCACTCCCGTCGTAACGGTCGACGAGGATACCGAGTTCCTCGTTACCATCCAGGTCGACCTGGATCTCCTCGTCTGCGCCCCAGTTGTACGAGCGGCGGTCGTAGTCGCTCGTCGTCGGCGTGCGACCGTCGAGTGTCAGGAAGAGGTCGAAGGTGGCACCTGACGATGGGCCGTCGAGGGTGACGGTTGCGTGACACGGGTTGTCGGTCGACAGCTCGTAGCTGTAGGTGTCACTCGGGTTGCCGCCCCAGCCGCCGCTGAGGTAGCCATCGGCGCTTGCGGTGTTCGTCTCGTCACCACATTCTCCGTCACCTGGATCGTCATCGTCGTCGTCATCATCGTCGTCGTCCGGATCCGTCGTCACTGCCTGCTCGGCGTCGACCCGACCGTAACCCTGTTCTTCGGAGGACAGCCCGATGTCGACTGCAGTGTTTTGCAGGTGACTACGCAGTTCATCGTTCGAGAGACCCGGATGGGCCGACAGTGCGAGGCCGGCGACACCGGCGGCGACCGGTGACGCCATCGAGGTGCCCGAAAGTGCGTCGTA
Organism: Natrialba sp. SSL1; assembly: GCF_001861355.1. GTDB lineage: Archaea > Halobacteriota > Halobacteria > Halobacteriales > Natrialbaceae > Natrialba. The sequence continues at coordinate 91,396 of NZ_MASN01000040.1, read as the reverse complement.
ATCGTCCCAGTTGACCGTCGAGAGAACGTTCCCGCCGGGTGCGGCGAGTTCGATCTCCGGGCCGACGTTCGAGAACGACGAGAGGGTTTCGCCCTCGTCGAGCGAGGAGACGGCCATGACGCTGTCGTAGGCCGCCGGGTAGGAGACGCTGCCACCGTAGTCGTTCCCTGCTGCGGCAATGAGCAGCGTTCCCTGGTCTTCGGCGTACTGGCAGGCGTTGTCGAGCGTCTGACTGTAGCCACCGCCACCGAGGGACATGTTGATGATGTCTGCATCCTGGTCTGCAGACCACTGAATTGCGTCGGCGATGTCTGAAAGTGACCCACCGCCACCGTCGCCGAGCGCGCGTGCTGAAAGCATCGAACAGTTACTGATGCCGGCGTGTCCGGTGCCATTGTTCGTACCGCCAGCGGCGATGCCGCCGACGTGTGTGCCGTGGTTCTCACCGGCACTGACCGGATACGGGTCGCCGTCATTGTCGACGAAATCGTATCCGTAGTTCGAGACGCTGCCGTCCATGTTCTCCGCGAGGTTCTCGTGGTCGTACTGGATACCCTGGTCGATGACCGAAATCGTCACGTCACCGTCGCCGTAGGTCTCCGCCCAGGCCCCCTCACAGTTGACCTGCTGTGGCGCGTACTGCTGGCCGTACATCGGGTCGTTCGGGACTTCCAGGGTTTCGTAGGTCGCGTTGTCCTCGGCGTACTCGATGTCGTCTTCCTCGAGGACGTTCCGTTTGAAATTCTCGCGTGCCTGTTCGGCAGCGTTGCTCGGGAACTTGACCGCAACGTAGCCGAGCGTCTCGTTCGTGTGGACGATGTCCGCGTTCGCCGGAATCTTCGATTCGACCGTCGCCTCCGTGCTTGCTGCGCGCTCGGAGACGCCGACGATGATCTCGTCCTTTTTGGGGCCGGGCTCGCGTCCCGGTGTTGCGCTGGCAACTCCCCCGAGTCCCAGGAAAGCCCCCAATGCGCTTGCCGCTTTCAGTACTGATCGCCGCCCGACATTTCTATTGGTATCACGTGTCATGATACGACATAGAAAATACTGACTTTCTATTAAAGTGTTATGAAACAGGTTAGAATTTACACCGATAAATCTAGGCATCTATTACACTTCTACAGTCTAATATCTCTAAGAAATAACCGTCGACAACAAGGTTCTGCTGATACGTTCTTTGAGGCTGGTAAACACTCGCATAGTTTGCAGATAATGGGGAATACTGCGCTCTGGTTCAGACACGTTGTCGCCCAGGTGGAAACCGAGGGTGAGATTGGCGTAACAGCGCTGATTTGTCTCGGATGTCACGTGACAGCACCCCGCCTCGACCGCTGTCTCTGCCCGCTCTCGGTACCATCCCCACCCGGTGAGTGGCGCGCGTCAGTAGCCCTGCTCAGTCAACTCGAGTGTGTACGTCCCACTCCCGCCCGTTGCGGTGACGAGGATACGAATCTCGTCGTCCGACTCGAGTGCGGTCGTGAGCGACTGGCTGTCGCCGGTGTCGGTGGCAGACGCATCGGCGTCCCACTGGGTTGGCCGTCGCCCGTCACGCGTGATGTAGAGTCCAACGTCGGAATCCGATGGGCCCTCGAGCGTGAGCGTTAGTTCACACGGGTTCGCCGTCTGCGGTGTGTATCGCCAGCGCGCGGTGTCGGGCCACCAGCCGCTGCCGTCGAGGTCGCCCTCGACGCGGGCGGTGTTGGTTTCGTCGCCACACTGTGGCTCGTCCTCGTCGTCACCGTCGTCATCGGGTTCGTCGTCACCGTCGCCGTCACCCTCGTCAGCGCCGTCTTCTGTTCCATCGTCGCCATCACCCGCTGTCTCCTCGATAACCTCTTCGGGAGACAGTCGCTCGCCGTCGAGTTCGACCCACATCACGTCGGGTTGGCCGATCTCGATCGACGTGATCGCGCCCTCGACGCTGAAGGCGTCGCCCTGCCCGCCGCCGGTGACGCCGCCGGCGTGCCAGGTGCCGTCGTCTTCCTCGATGTAATCCTCCGCGCTGTAGGTGCCGCCCTCGATGGTCCCACCGGAGGGTGTCTGTCCGGGAGCCGTCGTAAACTCGACCGGACCGGTGGCAGTGAACTCGTAGCCGGCGAATCGAGCGTCGGGTTCGGTGACGAACGAGAGCAGGTGGGTTTCTCCGTCCTCACTGTCGTCGTCGTTCTCCGAATCCTCGTCGTCCTCACCAGCTTCGTCGTCGTCCCGTTCGTCCGGCCCATCGTACCCCTCCGGGGCTGTCGTAACTGCGTTCCCCGCATCGACGCGACCTGCACCCTGTGCTGCCGAACTGAGGCCGATATCCGCGGCGGTGTCTCGCAGGTGCTCGCGCAGCGCGCTACTCGAGAGCCCCGGATACACAGACCTGACAAGTCCGGCGACGCCGGCGACGACGGGGGCGGCTGCCGACGTTCCAGAAACCCGGTCGTAGCCGTCGTTGAGCGTCGTTGAGAGCAGGTTTTGCCCGGGCGCGGCGAGATCGATCTCGGAGCCGCGGTTCGAGAACGATGCGAGTCGATCGCGCGACGTGACGGCCGAGACGGCGAGGACGTCGTCGTATGCGGCTGGATACATGACGCTGCCACCGCTGTTGCCGGCCGCTGCGACGACGAGCGCTCCCCGTTCGGTGGCGTACTCACAGGCGTTTTCGAGCGTCCACAGCCCGCTCGAACTCCCCAGCGAGAGGTTGATCACGTCGACGCCCTCGTCCGCCGCCCACTGGATCGCATCAGCGATGTCCGAGAGCGCGCCCCGGCCCTGTTCGTCGAGCGCCCGCGCGGCCAGCAGCGAGCAGTTGCTGATTCCAGCCTGCCCCGTCCCGTTCCCCGTCTCGCCGGCGGCGATTCCGGCGACGAGCGTCCCGTGGGTGTCGTCCCTCGAGAGCGGCTCGGGATCGCTTCCCCGGCCAACGAAGACCGCTCCGACACGGTCATCGAGGTTTCCGACAAGGTTCTCGTGATCGTACTCGACACCCTGGTCGACGACCGCAATCGTCACGTCGTCGTCACCGAGCGTTTCAGCCCAGGCCGCCTCACAGTTGACCTGCTGTGGTGCGTGCTGGCTGTCGTAGTACGGATCGTTCGGCGTGTACAGCGACTGCAGCGTCGCGTTCTCCTCGACGTACTCGACCGCATCGTTCGACTCGAGTGCATCCCGAATCCGATCCACCGCCTCCGCGGGGAGTTCGGCCGGGAGCTCGACGGCGACGTACTCGAGTTGCTCGTTCGAGTGGACGACCGTCGCATCGGCCGGCACCGCGTCGCGCGCCGTTCGTTCGGTGCCGTCGGCCGAATCGCGCGCGTATGTAGATTTAATTCCGAGGAGTAGTTCCGTCTGTTTCGGCCCTGGATCGCGGCCGGGCGTGGCACTCGAGAGACCGGTGGCTCCGACGAGCCCACCGAGAACTCCGGCACCCCTGAGCACCGATCTGCGGCTTCGCGTATCGCGTCGTTCTGGTTGCATGCGATGATAGTCATCTTTTCGTGAAAGTAGTAGAGTTTTATCGAACTCAGAACGATTTATTCTCTATTTCTTACAGTCAATTTATGATTCTAGAAACATATGTTGTATATAAGTGCTGCACAGCTGTAGGCGGCGACTTATACGAGACGGAGTGGCGTGAGAAACAGAGACACTGTTTTCGCCCGACGGCGGTGGGGTGAACTAGCTGTCGCGATTGGAGGTGCCAGAACAGACGGGGAGAGAGGCGAACACACCCAGTGGCAGCGCTCTGCGGTGAACGAGAGTGGGAGTTCCAGGCGGTTTCGCTACACCTTTCCCGGACCCGTGGCTACCGATCGGTATGTTTGACCGCGTTCGCGCCCGTCTCGCTCCCGATACCGACTCCCACCGCGAGCCAGCCGTCGGGCTGTTCGTCGACGGGCCGAACGTCTTCCGCGACGAGTTCGACGTCGATCTCGACGACCTCCGCGACGTTGCGAGTGATCTCGGCCGCGTCGGCGTTATCCGACTCTATCTCGACGAACACGCGACACCCGGGCTCATTCAGGCCGCCGAGGCGCGCGGCTTCGAAGTCGTCATCACAAGTGGCGACGTCGACGTAAAGTTAGCCGTCGACGCGACCGCACTCTCGACCGACCGGACGGTCGACACGCTCGCGATCGCCTCGCGCGATACCGACTTCAAACCCGTTCTCGAACACGCGGCGGCGCAGGGAATCGAAACGATCGCAATCGCGCCGGGCACCCACGGCCGTTCGGATGCGTTGCAGAACGCGGCGGACGAGGCGATCACACTCGGTTCGTAAGCCGTCCACCGGCTGAGACTTTATACCCGCGCCGGTCGTGCGAACAGCTATGGAGACGGTATCACACCAGGGCCGGGAAACGGCCTACGAGGTTTCAGACCGGGGTGGGGAGGGGCCGACGATCTGTTTCGTTCACGGGAGCGGCGGCACGCGGGAGGCCTGGAAATCCCAGCACCGCCTCGCCGATCAGTATCCCGTCGTCACGCTCGACCTGAGCGGTCACGGCGACTCCGGCGATATCGACGCGAGCGCCGGCTACACAACCCTCTCGGCCTACGCCGACGACGTCATCGCCGTCGCGACCGAAACCGACGCCGACGTTCTCGTCGGCAACTCACTCGGCGGTGCCGTCGTCATGCACATCCTCATCGAGCGCGGCGACGAGTACCGTCCGGACGCCGTCGTCCTCACCGGCACCGGCGCTCGTCTCGGCGTACTCGAGGACCTCCGCAACTGGCTCGCAGACGACTTCGAGCGCGCCGTCGAGTTCCTCCACGGTTCCGACCGCCTCTTCCACGACGCCGAGAGCGAGTTGGCGACGCACTCGAGTGACCAGATGCGCGCGTGCGGGCAGGCGGTCACGCAGCGGGATTTCGAGACGTGCCATACGTTCGACGTGCGCGACGAACTGGGTGGGATCGGCGTGCCGACGCTGGTCGTCTACGGCGAGCACGACAAGCTGACGCCGCCGCGGTATCACGAGTTTCTGGTCGACGAGATCGACGACGCTCAGTCGGTCGCACTCGAGGACGCGGCGCACATGGTAATGCTCGAGCAGCCGGCGGCGTTCAACGAGGCGGTGAGCGAGTTCGTCGCGTCGACCGTGGAGTAGGCGGGAGAGCGCGGTACGCGGAGTTGGATGGCATGGTATCGAAGCGGTTTTCGGATTAGTGATGGGTTCGGTCGGTGGTCGAACGACTGCGTTCAGCGGTCGAACGACTGCGTTCGGCGATCAATGCCAAAGAGGACACCACCAACCACAAGCAGTCCGACCGCGACCGAGACGATCGGTGTCCCACACCGGTTCACGCCGCCGTCCGGCGAGTACTCTAGCCAGAGCCACGAGTAACCCTCGTACTCGAAGCCACCCGGCGGTCCGCCGACGTATCCAACGTCGGTGCAGGACGAGAGCGGAAGGGTGGGTTGTGGGAGCAGGACCAGGGCGAGGACGATTGCAAGCGCCAGTGTGCCGCCGATAAAGAGGCAGATCGCACTGACTGACGTCACGATACGCGACATACTGTCTGTTAGCGCTATATTGCAATCAATGTTGGTTGTATCATCAATCAACAACAGTTTTGTGAGACATGTCTGTACTGAACGTATGGACGATCAGTCGCCGAGCGATGACCCGGACGGGAGAACAGACGCGGAGAGCGACTCAGACGACGAGTGGAACCCACGCCTCCCCAGTGATGTCTTCGCAGACACCTTCCTCCGGGCGGAAAACGGGCGGGTCATCACGTTCAACGTGCTCCTATTCGCGACCATCGCGATCGGATTCGGTGTTCCACCGGTCCTGTACAACATCTTCGCCGGGTTCGGTGGTTCCTTCGGGATGGAAGGTGAAATCGAGAGCCTCCACATCGTGGTCGATGCGATCGGCTCTGCAATTTTGCTCGCACCGGTTGTGGCGACCCTGACCGGCGTCCTCACCGGGACTCAGTTCGACCAGTCGCCGTCCGCCGTTGGCACGCTCGGTGCCATCGGTGCAGTCGCCGGCTTCGTGGTGTTCTGTCTGCTCTTGTTCGTTCTCGGCTCACTCAGCGGCATGCCGTCGAACCCACTTCTCAGCGCGCTCGCCGAGGATCTATTCTTTCCCGTCACGATGATCGCCGGAGTCGCGCTCGCTGCGTTCGGTGCGGCGGCTACCGCGAGTGCGTTTTCCCAAGGCTGACGCCTTCGTTTGGAATACGATCTACGATCGACACCCTACAACCCAACCTCGCCGTCATCGCTATACGCACCGACCGCGAGCACTAACCGAACCGCTCAATAAATCTCGTCCAGATCCGCCGACTCGTGACTGTGCTCGTCCGCCGGGAACGAGCCAGATTCGACTGCCTCGACATAGTCATCCACGGCCGACTCCATCTCCTCGCGAACCGACCCAAATTGCTTCGCGAACGACGGCGACCACTCGCTCAACCCGACCGCGTCGTCGACGACGAGCACCTGTCCGTCACACTCGGGACCGGCACCGATTCCGATCGTCGGCGTCTCGAGTTCGGCCGTCACCTCGGCAGCGAGATTCGACGGGATGTGCTCGAGGACCAGCGAGAACGCGCCGGCCGCCTCGTGCCCGCGAGCGAGGTCGAGAATCTGTTCTGCGGCCGCCTGGTCCGTCCCTTGCCGAGGGTAGCCGCCGTACTGGTTGACGTGCTGTGGCGTCAGCCCGAGGTGAGCCATCACCGGAATCCCGAGCTGGACCAGTTTTTCGGTGAGGTCGACCGTGTGCGGACCGCACTCGAGTTTGACCGCGTCAGCGCCCTCCTCTTTGAGCATTCGACCGGCGTTTTCGATGCTCGCGGCTTCGTCGACGCCGAAGGAGAGGAACGGCATGTCGGCGACGACGAGGGCATCGTCGGTTGCGCGGCTGACAGCGCCGACGTGGCGTGCCATGTCGTCGACGGTGACGGGGAGCGTCGTGTCGTGGCCGAGCGACGTATTGCCGAGGCTGTCGCCGACGAGGATGATGTCGACGCCGGCGTCGTCGACGATGTCGGCGGTCGGCGCGTCGTAGGCCGTCAGCATCGTGATCGGTTCGTCGCCTGCTTTGGCGCTCACGTCCCGGACAGTGGTCATGCGTACGTTCGTGTTCGCGTTCGAATAGTAAACAGCACCGTTCTTCAGCTGCGCTGCTGGCGAGCCGTCGCGACGCGAGTAGCGCGCGAGTTTCGGGCGCGCCAAGCACACGAGTTGGGTGGGCCACAGCCGCTGCGAGCGGCGAGTCGCGACGCTTAAGAGGGCTGAGTCGGGAGATTCACTCGTGCCAGACCCCGTCGAAACCACCACGCCCGACGGCGTCGATTACGGGTGGGTGATGCAGGTGACGTTCGTCCTCACGATCCTGATCGGGGCACCGATCGTCGCGCTGCTTTCGACGAGCGCGGAGCTTCCGACGTGGGGGTCGCGAGCCGAGTTTGCAATCCGCGTCGGTGCGGTCATCTGGCTGTTCGTCTCGATTTCGGTATTTCTGTACGCGAAGCGCGCACAACGCTAACGCGTCCCTATGCGAGGCTGGGCTTGGGGGTCGAAGTGAGAGAAGCGTAGGAACGAGAGCAAGCGTGGTGCGGGACAGGACACAAGAAACGAGAACCCGGCGGCCGCTTCAGACACCAGACGGCCCATCGTCGACGTACTCGAACTCGACGCCGGCCCGCCTGGCCGTCTGTTCGTCCCGTGCCGAATCACCGATAAAAACCGCGTCCGACGGTTCGACACCGAGCTCGTCGACCGCAACGAGCAACGGCTCCGGATCCGGCTTCTGCGTCTCGACCGTATCCCGACCGACGATCACGTCCACCGCCGACGCGAGTCCGTGGGACTCGAGTGCCCGTCGGCAGGCGGCCTCACAGTTGAGCGAGCAGACGCCGACCGCCGTTGCTTGCGCGCCGTTTTCGAGTTCGTCCGCGTGTGCGAGCCGAGGTGAGGTCGATGCACCGTCGCGTTCGTGGGTGGCGATAGCCTCCTCGACGGCGTCCGTGAGGCCAGCGTCGCCCGCGCCCTCGAGCATCGCCCAGAGATCCTCGCTTGGCGGGTCGACGTTCGCGTCGGCGTAGACGCTCCGTACGTCGGCAGCGACGGCGTTCCAGTCGACGTCGAGGTCGACGAGCGTGCCATCCAGATCGTAGACGATCGCGTCGTACTCGGTCACAGTGCTGTGGAGGGCCGGCGGGTCCATAGGGACTTCGGTCAGCCCGGTCGAGTCCGGCTGTGAGGATCGGGATTACTCGAGTCGGGCTAACTGATTGAGCGCGTACACGGTCCGCAACACGTCGACGCTGCGACCGCGGTCGAAGACGAGTTCGTCCGTGTCGAGGACGTGCTCCAGGGTGTCCCGCGAGGCGTGTTCGGGAGCGGCGGCGATGCCGGCGTCGTTCTCGGCGGCCCAGCGCATGACCCGCAGGTCGCTCTTGGAGTCGCCCATGACGAGCGCGAACGGGTCCGCGACGTCGAGCACGTCGAGCGCGCGCTCGACACCGACGACTTTGTTGAGTTCGAGACTGCCGATCTCAGCGGCGTCGGCCTCGTAGTAGGCCACGTCGATTCGGTCGAGCACGGCTTCGAGGTCGCCGGGAACGGCGTCGGGGTCGAGATCCGGGTACGCGCCTTCGCTCTCCAGGACGGCCCGAATTTCGGGGTCCTGGCTGGCGTAGAAGGTATGCGTCCAGTCGGTGATCGATTCGCCCTCGAGTTCGACGTCGCCGTTTTCGGCGTCTCCACCTTCCTCCACACTGCCGAACGCGGCCACCGTGCCTACCGAGTCCGCGAGCAACTCGAGTACGTAGACCAGTGCTTCGTCGATGATCTCGCGGGCCTGGGTGGAGCCGGTTTCGTAGTTCGGCTTCATCGTCACGTTGAATTCGTTGCCCTGCAGGTGACAGCCCCGCCGCAGATCCGCGGGGGCGTCGGGCAGGATGCGCGAGCGCACGTCGTCGAAGACGTCCCGAATCTCGTCGTCCAGGTCCTCGTAGAGCAGTTGTTTCGTGTCGGCTCCGTGGCCCGGCGTGAAGACGCCCGTCCCCGCCTCGTAGACGATCGAGAGGTCGCCGGAGTGGACGATTTCGCTGCCCAGCCCCTGGATCGCAAAGCCCTTGACGTTCTCCAAGGTCTGGCCCGTACAGATGACGATCGGGATCCCGGCTTCGTGGAACTCCGTCAGTACGTGTAGTGTCTCGCGGGGGATCTCGTTGTCCGTGCCACCGGCCGAGCGCAGCGTCTCGTCGACGTCGAGCACGAGTACGTTCACCGCGCGGCCGTACTTGGCCTCCAGATCGAGTGCCGTAAACGCCTGATCGCGGGTCGTGTGCGCTGCAATCTCCGCGAACGTTTCGCCCGCTGCAAAGTCACTGCGGATCTCGTTCTTGCGCGCTTCGAGTTCGTCGTTTGCATCCTGCCAGTGCTCGAGTGCAACTCGCGAGTCGACGGCGGGGAAGATGTCGACGAACTCCTGATACTCACGCAACGTGGTGGTGTCGTACTCGTCGTACAGCCGGTAGACGAGATCGTAGCGTTCCATGTGATCAACTGGCAGTGGCAGCGGGATAATCGTTTTCAGTCGGGTGTTGCGGTGCGTACGTAGGACGTGTGCTACCCACCGCTCTCGCTCTCGCTCTTGCGTGATCGTTGCCGTGGTCCACGGTCACGGCCCATTTTCGAAAGGACGACACGACTATAAAAACCGCGTCCGAAGGACAGCATATGAAAAACGTCGACGATCTCATCGAGAGCGCTGCTGAACTGGCGGCGCGCGGGCTCTCGAAGGGCGAAATCGCAGACGAACTGAACGTCTCACGCGAAACCGCAAGCTGGCTCGTCGAGCGAAGCGATGCGACGACGCAGTCCGATGCGGAGACGGACACAGCGGATACGTCGTCGGCACCAACGACCGCTGCCGAGAACGGGAGCCGTCCACAGGACATCCACGTCGACTGGGCCGCGATCGGTCGCGACAGCAAGCGGATGGGCCATATCGCTGCTGCAATGGCCGATCTCCTCGCAAAACACGGCGAGGATGTCGACCTGACGATCGGGATCGAGAAAGCGGGTGGTCCGATCGCCACGCTCGTCGCGCGGGAACTCGAGACGGACCTCGGCACGTACACGCCTGCAAAACACCAGTGGGAAGAAGGCGATATCGAGGATCTCGGCGGGACCTTTTCCCGGAACTTTGCCGGCATCCGCAACCGAGAGTGCTACATCGTCGACGATACCATCACGAGCGGGACGACGATGCGAGAGACGATCGAAGCGATTCGCACGGAAGGTGGCGAGCCGCTTGCCTGTGTCGTGCTCGCGGACAAACAGGGGATCGAAGAAATCGAGGGCGTCCCGGTCTACTCACTCTTGCAAGTGATCAGTGTCGGAACAAACGAGTGACACCGTTCGCTGTGCAGTGTCCGACCGATAGCACACGAGACTGGCGGCCAAGACAGACAGTTTCTGCGTTACGAAACTCTTCTCGTTTGATTAATCGAGCGTCTCTTCGGTGTCTTTCACCCGGAAAGCGTTCCATACGCGAGTGATCCCAGTCCTCGCTCCGGTTCGAGTCAGTGATGTGAGTGAAACGCTCTAGTGCCCGCGTGGCCCCTGCTCGTAAACGATTGTTAGATGATGGCCTGAATTCGCCGTGCTCGGCCATGCCATCTGAGTATGTGTACCCTCAGAGATACAAATTTATGCCGCATGTTACCATATATTTATCTCGGTGTCTTGGGGAGTGGATGTAACAATCGTTTGTCCGCTGTACCCGCGAGATAGGTGCCGCATTCTATTGGTGGTCGCCGTTCCGGTATGGAAGCGAGGATCTGACAATGGACGACCGACTCACACGCCGACGACTGATCGCGATCAGCGGTGCGGTAGGCGCTGCTGCGCTCGCAGGATGTAACGACGATCCGGAAGATCCTGATGACCCGGCCGATCCGGGTGACGACCCAGCAGATGACGACGATCCAGCCGATGAGAACGGCATGGATGACGAGAACGGAGACGAAGAGAACGGCATGGACGATGAGAACGGCGACGAAGAGAACGGCATGGACGATGAGAACGGTGACGAAGAGAACGGCATGGATGACGAGAACGGCGACGATGAGAACGGTGACGAAGAGAATGGTGACGAAGAGAACGGCGACGAAGACGAAGACGACGAAGACAACTAACCGTCACCAATAACAGTCACTTCTTCGGAACTGAGCGCGCCACCGACCAGGCGCTACTCCGTACCGAGCAACAGCGAGTCACAGAGTTCGTCCGGCCCGCCGGACTCGAGTAGCTCGCGCTGTCTGGTTGCCCCGCTGTCGCGTTCGTAGACCTCGCGGATGCCGTCGATACCGAGGCGAGCACACTCGCGGTCGACGACCTCGCCGAGGTCGACGGTGCCTTCGAGGTCGCGGTCGATAAACGAGGCCTCGTGGCCGTAGCGCAGCGCGCGCCACTTGTTCTCGTCGAGCAGTTCGCGTCGGTGGCGCGAACTGGGAGTGCCGTCCTCGTACTCCTCGGCGAGCGCCTCGACGAGCGCGTGGGCGTACTCGACGAACGCCAGCACGATATCGGGCTCGGCCTGGCCGTCCGGCGTGCGGAGTTCGACGGTGCCGTGTTCGGTATGCGGACGCACGTCGTACCAAAGTTCGCCGCGGTCGTTGATCGAGTCAGTTTCGAGCATCCGGCGCTCGAAGCGGTCGAAGTCCTCGTAGTCCTCGAAGTAGGTCGGCATCCCGGTGTTCGGAAGCCCCTCGAAGAGTTTCGCGCGTGCGGACTGCAGGCCGGTGTCGAAGCCGTTCCAGTACGGCGAGTTCGCCGAGAGAGCGAGCATGATCGGGACGTACCAGCGCAGTTCGTTGGCGATCCAGACGGCCTTATCGGCGTCGTTGACGCCGACGTGGACGTGGACGCCAGCGGTGGTGTTTCGATGCTGTGGGTACTGAATGCGATCGAGTTGCGCGCGATAGCGTGGCTTTTCCGCGTGCTCGAGTTCACGCCAGCGCGCGAGCGGGTGGAGCCCCGCGGCGGCAATTCGGAAGCCGTGGCGCTCGGCGTGGTCGACGAGTGCACGACGGATCTCGAGGAGCACCTCGCGGGCGTTGCTGGGATCCTCGATGAGCGGTGTCTGGGTCTCGATGACGAACTTGAACAGTTCGTGGTCGAGTCTGTCGGCGAGGATCTCCGGAGGGTCGTGGTCGTAGACGAGTTCGTCGGTACCGCTCGTGGGTCGACCGTGCTCGTCGACGACGAAACACTCCTCTTCGATCCCCAGCGTGCCCATGCGCGTGAACGAATCCGGCGACCCGCGTTCCATCGTCTGGACGTTTCGTCTGTGACAGTAAATACGGTTTGGAGTCGGCACACTGTGTCGGTAGGACAGAGTGTCACGGAGACAGGAACGATTTTACCGGCGAGTCACCACTCACTCGCCACAGCGCGAAACGTGAGACTGTACAGGGCTGGGCTTCATCTCACGCCGCAACTCGTCTGCTGGGCCATCCTACTCGCCCGCTGCATCCGCTTTCGCGTCCGTCTGCGTGCTCGTCTCCGCGGTCGCACTCTCGCGCAACTTGAACTTCTGCACCTTCCCGCTCGGGTTCTTCGGTAACGCCTCGACGAAGACGTACTCTCGCGGGCGCTTGAAGTCTGCAAGATGGTCGCTCTCGAGTACGTACTCGTCTAGTTCCACATCACTGATGGCGCTGCCGTCGGTGACGACGTAGGCGGTGACGCGCTCACCCCACTCCTCGTCCGGTTCGCCGACCACAGCGGCCTCCTCGACGGCGTCGTGAGCGAACAGTACGTCTTCGACTTCGGCCGGGTAGATGTTCTCGCCGCCCGAGACGATCATGTCGTCCTTCCGGTCGACCACGTAGAGGTAGCCGTCATCATCGTGATAGCCCAGATCGCCGGTGTAGTACCAGGTCGTCCCCTCGTGCTCGCGAAGCGACTGCGCAGTCGCCTCCGGCCGGTTCCAGTACTCGCGCATCGTACACGGGCTGGCGATGAGTATCTCGCCGATTTCGCCCTGTGCAACGTGCTGGTCCGGGTCCGCATCCGGTTCGACGATCCGCACCTCGTGGTTGAGCGCCGGCAGTCCCGCACAGCCTTGCTTCTCGAGTTGGTCCTCGGGTCGCTGGATCACACCTGCCGGTCCGATTTCGGTCATCCCATAGGCCTGCAGATAGTCCTCACAGAGGTGCGTGCGGCAGTTCTCGAGCACCTGTTCGGGCATCGGCGCAGCGCCGTACAGCCCGACGCGCAGCGAGGAGATGTCGACATCCAGGTCGGCAGCGGTCAACGACAGCGCGTTCCAGGCCGTCGGTGCGGCGAACAGCAGCGAGACATCGTACTCCTCGATCGCCTCGAGCGCCGCCTGGGGCTCGAACTCGTGGTGGATAACGGTCGTCGCCCCTCGCTGGACGCGCGGGAACAGGTTACAGTGCAACTCTGCACAATGGTACAGCGGCATTACCGACAGTCCGACATCGTCTCTCGTCACGTTCATCTCGGCGATACACAGCAGGTTGTGATCCACCATACTCCGGTGTTCGTGGACGACTCCCTTCGGCCGCCCCGCCGTCCCCGAGGTGTAGATGAACGCGTAGGCATCGTCCTCGGCCACGTCGACCGCGGGTCGGTTGGCTGCGCCGGACTCGAGTACCTCGTCGAACGCGGTCGCATACGACGGGACATCGTCGTCGATGTAGACGTAGTCGTCGACGGACTCGAGTGCGGGTCGGGCAGCTTCGACGGCCTCGCGCGTTGCGGCCTCGAAGACGAGTAGGGCCGCCTCGGCGTCGTTGACGATGTACTCGATCTCACCGCCCGGCAGGCGGAAGTTCAGCGGCGTAAAGACGGCACCGATCTTTGCGCACGCGTAGACAGTGATAACGAACTCGTTACTGTTGTGCAACACCGTCGCGACCCGGTCACCCTTCTCGATGCCGCGCTCTCGGAGCGCGTTCGCGAGTCGATTGACGCGCTCGTCAAATTCGGCGTAGGTGAAGCGCAGGTCCGCACGCGGGTCGATGATCGCGTCGCGGTCGGGGTACCGGTCAACCGTCTGCTCGAGTGTGTCACCGATTGTGGTGTAGTTTGACATTCCGCATTGCGGTTCCACAACGGATCGGATAGCTGTTGGGGCTGGATACAGCCGTTGAACCGCAGTCACCTGAGGTCGGTCGCAGTCACCCGAGGTCGGTCTCCCAGACTCATAGAACGGTCGGTATCCGCTAATTCGGTTGTTCACCGCCGAAGAACGGTCACGCGTGCTTCGAGGCTGGAACGACGCACAATCGATGCGCCGTTACGTCAGTCGTGACCGGCGTTATCCTCGATGCCGTTTGTACCGGTGTTCGTCTCTGCGTCGTCTGTGGAGTCGTCGCGGTTGCCCGTATTCTCCTGCGCTGCGTCCGTTGTGTCCGTCGTATCCGTCGCGTGATCGACGCCGTTTCTCTCTTCATCCGTGTCCGTGTCCGTGTCTGTGCTTGCATCTGCACCTGCAGTATCGCCGGTCACATCGGCGTCCTCGTTGCCGTCAGCCTCGTGTTCATCGTCCGCGTCGTCCGACTCGAACTGATAGGTGGCAATTTCCGTCGAGCCACAGACTGGACACGTCTCGGGATACTCCTCGAACTTCGACCCACAGTGTCGACACTCGTGGAGGACCACTCCATCCGCGTCGGCCGGCGGTCTGTCATCCGCCCGTTCTCGTTGCAAGAACGACGGAAGAAGCCTGTCGAGTGACATCGTAGTGTATTAGCTCGGTCGTGTCGGCGAGTGTGCAGTGCCATCAGGCCCGCGGAACGCCGTTAGTGCCGGTTCGTTCGTTCCGTCGGGTGAGAAGACGGTCACCACGTCGTGTGGTCTAATTTCGGTATCACCGTGGGGCGTGATCACTGCGTCGTCGCGTTCGATTGCGACGACGAGTGTCTCGTCTTCTAAGACGTCGTCGTCGGCGGCCGACTCGAGTGTGCGGCCGGCGATCGGCGCGTCTTCGTGGACGGAAATTTCGACGACTTCCGCGCCGCCGGTGAGACTGATGTAGTCTGCGAGCGGTTCGCGGCGGCGACCATCTGCGGGGCCGTAGGGCGTGTAGGGGAAGTCGTGCTCAGTCTGCATGAGGAACTCGTCTTCGATTGCAACGTCTAGTTGTTCGAGTTCGCGTCCGATGCGACGGAGGTCGGCGGTGTCGGTGCCGACGGCGAGGACGTGGAGGTTCATGTGCCCGCCCATGAGTTCGCGGACGTTGATCACGCCCGGAATCGTCCCGATTCGGCGGGCGACGCCCTCGACTTCGCCGAAGGATGCGTGACAGAGGAAGAGATTCATCAGCGAGCCGTCGGCGTGCTCGAAGTCGACGGTCGCGTGGTAGCCGTCGATGATGCCGTGTTCTTCGAGTTGGGCGATCCGGTTGCGGATCGTCGCACCGGAGACGCTGACTTGCTCTGCGATGGCGGGGGCTGACGTGTTTCGCGCGTCGGACATCAGCGCGTAAATGATTCGCCGATCGATTTCGTCAAGGCGATAGCTGCCTCCGGACCCATCTCCCATGTCCCTTTCTGCGTGACGACAGAATATATATCTACGGTACTTTCTATCGCCTAATTTGAAGTCGGTTGGTTTTCGCATCGAAAATGATCAGTTCAGTAACTGGTGCATCGTGAGCACCGCTGTGTCTGTCAGTTTTTCTCGAAGCTGACGAGTTGCGTCATCAGGACGGTCTACCGTACACAGAGAGCAGACACGACAGTGACCCGCCGGTTCCGGCGAACAGATGTCGACCGTCACGATACTTCCTCCGGGAGGACGAGTACTGGAACATCCCCCACTGTCACGAGTCGTCGCGTCTTGTCGCCGGTGAGTACTCGGAGAAGACGGCTGCTCTCCCGAGGCACGAACGCGATGGCGGCACCATCGTGTTCGTCGACGACAGTCTGAATTTCGTCGATGATATCCCGCCCGTACCTGAGTTCGGTTTCAACTTCGTATCCAACCGGCTCGAGTGTCTCGAGCGCCTGCTCGAAAACCGTTTCCGCCTGGCGCTGACGCGCACCGAGTGGCGCTTTGTCAGGTGCACCACCCGCTTTCTCGATCACGTGAACGACGTGGATCAACACGTCTGGTGCGACGTGCTGTCGTATCGATTCGTACGTTTGTCGTGCATCCGCCTCGTTTGCGACCGGGACGATTACACGACGGAGTTGTTGTACTGTCATCGGTCCATCCGCTCAGCGCGGTTCATCCCCTGGTGCTGCGATGGCAGACTGAGACGAATTCACTACGTGAGTGGCTATCATCTATCGCTTCCCGTTCTCGGTCGGTGATGACGATACGCAGATATATTAGTCTCTAGGTTACGATTCCGAATTTCTCGCCCGATATTTTACCGCTTCAAAATATACGACAGCAGTGTGAATTCACTACCGCTCTCACTCATAGAGTCCAGCGGTCCGGAAGAGCGCACCGAACAACACCGCAATCGGAATGATCTCGAGACGCCCAATCCACATGTTGAAGAACAACATCGCTTTGGCCGTCTCGGGCATCTCTGGACCGGTGATTCCCGCATCGAGGCCGACATTACTCTGTGCACTCATCACGTCGAAGATGACGTACTCGAGTGGGTGGTCTGGCGAGAGCGTCCAGAGGAGGACGGCGACGCCGACGATGAGGAACACGATCCAGAGGACGAAGACGACGGCAGCTTCGGTGTACTCCCGCTGGGCCTGTGTTTCTGAGAGTGTCCGCTTACCGAGGCGGAGCTTTCTGATCGCCGTGTCTGGAGAGAAGACGCTCCGAATCTGCCAGAGGGTCCCTTTGAGAAGCGTGGCGACGCGGATGAGTTTCAGCCCGCCGACGGTCGAGCCAGCGGCGGCACCGGTGAGCATACCGAGACAGACGAGCAACGTTGCACCGGCTGTCCAGGCCTGTTCCGTGCCGTTGCCGATTGTCGCAGTACCGAAGCCAGTGTTCGAGGTCGCAGAGACGAACTGGAAGAGCGCGATACGGAACGTCTCCTCAACGGTTTCGTACTGGTCGGTCAGCAACAGGGCGGCAGTTAGTGCAACCGAGCCGATGCTGAACCAGATGAAAACCCATCTGGTCTGAATATCGGCGTAGATATTTCGAATCTCACCTTTGAGGATGAGATAGTGAATCGGGAACGCAATGCTGCCGGCGACCATCACCGGGATGACGGCGTACTCGATCAGCGGACTCCCATAGTGACCGATCGAGTCGGCGTGGATCGAGAAACCGCCGGTGGCGATGGCGGTCATCGCGTGGTTGATCGCCCCCCAGAGTGGCATCCCGACCGCGAGGAACAGCACGATGGCTGCAGCTGTAAAGCCGAGGTAGAGCTTCCAGATCTCTCGAACCGTCGAGACGATACTGGGGTGAATCTTCTCCGATCGGGCTTCGCTCTGGTAGAGCGTCAACGAGCCGCTTCCGGGTCGCGCGAGAATGGCGACGGTGAGAACGATGACACCGACGCCGCCGACCCACTCTGTGAACGAGCGCCACCAATGTAGCGACCGCGGGAGGTCGTCTTCGACGGCAGCCATCGTCAGCCCGGTGCTGGTGAAGCCGCTCATACTTTCGAACATCGCGTTGAGCGGCTCTCGAAAGACAGCCGTCGTGTCGTTGATCGCTGGCGTGTTCATCCACGCTGGAAGCGGATCCACAGTGATTCGTCCATGCGATCAGAAGGAACGGTACGCCGCCGAGGACGCCGACGACGCCCCACGCACTCGCCGCGATGAGCATCCCGTGAAGCGTTCCGGGGTCCGGCGCGTTCGCGAAGCCGCGTGCGAGGGCCGTCCCGATAGCGAGCATGAGCAGACCCGAGACGACGAACGCCGGCACCGCGAAGTACTCGCCGTTAAGCGCGGCGACTGGAACGGAGAGAAATGCCATGAGCGAGACGACCTGCACGATACGGCCGACGCCTCGCCCAACGGTACTGAACTGCATCGGAATCAGTGCTCACCGGTGAACGCTGCGACCGCATCTGCGAGCGAGACATCGTCCGTGAACACCGTCACCTGATCACCCGCCCGAATCGACGTATCTCCTTTCGGTGGTCGGATCTCCGAACCGCGCTTGAGCGCGACGACGAGACAACCGTCCGGGAGCCGCCCGGACTCGGTGGCCGTCCGGAGTCGCTGCCCGCTCATCGGTGCGTCTTCGGTGACGGTCAACTCGACAAGTTCCGTGTCGTCCTCGAGGTCGATAAAGTCGCTGACGCCGGGGTACCGAACCGAGTGGTAGAGATAATCGGCGATCAGCCGCTGTGGATTCTCGATGAGTGTAACGCCGATCTTCTCGAACACTGGTAGGTTTTCGGGGTCGTGAACAACACTGACGAGATTTGCGACATCGTGTTCCTGTGCGAGCAACATGACCATGATGTTGACCGCGTCGACGTTCGTCGTCGTAATGACGGCATCAGCACGGCCAATTTCGGCATCTGTGAGCGTGCTATTCGTCGTCGCATCCGCGTTGAGGACGAGACAGTCGTACTCGCTCGCGATTTCGTTTGCGCGTTCCTCGTCGTCTTCGATGACGACAACGTCGTTGCCGTCCGCAACCGCGAGGTCGATCAGATTCGAGCCGATGCTCCCTGCGCCAACGATAATGATGTACATCTCTTATGCCTCCGAATCAGTCTGCGTTTCGTCCGAACCGGCCGATTCGACCCGTGAAAACACGAGGACGGGCTGTTCACTCTCGGTGATCAGGCGATACGATTCCGTATTCGATAGCAGCCGTTTTAGCCGGCTCTCCGGCTGGTGGGCAAATCCGATAGAGGATGCGTCGACCGCCTCCGCTGTCGCGATAATTTCGTCGACGACATCGGCCCCGTACCGAAGTTCGCGGCGAATCTCCGGACCATTCTGAAACCACGTCTCGACGATTTCGAAGATCGATTCGGCCGCCGTTGCTCGCGCCTCGAACGGCGCTTTGTCGGGATAGCCGGTTGTCTGTTCGAGTACGTGGACGACGGTGATCGTCTCGACCCCGTCGTCGACGACCGACTCGAGTGCGTCACACGTCGCACGTGCATCCCGTTCGTTTGCGATCGGGACCACGAGTTGTTCGATCAGGGAGTTAGTCATCGTCTCCCCCTGGTGTACCGGTTGTGTACTCGTTGCCGCTATCGTCTGTCGTCAGTGACCTCATATTGGACACTGATGACACTATTTTTGATTTGGGAATATAAGACTGTCTAGTTTAGGAATCAAAAATATTCTCCACTCAAATTGACTAAGGAGAATTGCTCGGTCGGTCGCGGAGGAGAGACCATCAAAATGCAGCCCGGTTTTGTGCCACCTGAAAAAAGTAGTTGACTGGCTTGTCACTGTGATACTCACCGTCTCGATAGCAGTCCAGACCCGCTGGTCCGGATCGATCAGCTTGCTCAGTCAATACACTTAACAAAGAGTGGGGTTCAGTATCCCAGTATATGAGCCGACTTTCGATCCACAAACATCCGCGGCGTCTTTTCTCTCTATTCAGTATCCACGGGGGTGTCAGTGTCTATGTCTGACCAGGAACTCGCACGTGATCTCGGCTTCCTCGAAGCGTACACGCTCGGCCTCGGCACTATGATCGGAGCCGGTATTTTCGTTCTGCCGGGCATCGTCGCCGAAAGCGCCGGTCCCGCGAGCATGATTTCGTTCGCGGTCGGCGGACTCGTCGCACTGCTAGCGGCTCTTTCACTTTCAGAACTGGCAACTGGTATGCCGAAAGCTGGTGGTAGCTACTACTACGTCAACCACGCGCTCGGCAGTTTCTTCGGTACGATCGTCGGCTGGGGTATGTGGGCCGGACTGATGTTTGCGACCGCGTTCTACATGCTCGGCTTCGGCCAGTACCTGCTCGATCAGTCGTCGGGTGCGCCCGCCGTCGTCGTCGCCGCTCTGGGCATGGCCGCACTCCTCGTCGCCGTTAACTACCGCGGCGTCAAGGAAACCGGCTCGCTCCAGAACGTCATCGTCATCCTGCTCGTCCTCCTGATCCTCGTCTTCATCACCGTTGGAATCGCGCGTATCGATACGACGCTGCTCGATCCGTTCGCACCGGATGGCTGGGGAGCTGTCGGCGCCACGGTCGGCACGGTGTTCGTCGCGTTCATCGGCTTCGAGGTGGTCGCCACCAGCGCTGAGGAGATCAAAGATCCGGGACGGAACCTCCCACTGTCGATGATCGCGGCCGTCCTCACACCGACGGCGCTGTACGTCCTCGTCATGCTCGTCAGCACCGGTCTCCTCCCGGTTCCAGAGCTCGAAGCCTCCGACGTGCCCGTCGCAGACGTCGCCGCGACCGCCGCAGGCATGTTCGGCTCGCTCACCGTGGGCGAGTACACACTCGAGTTCGCCACGGTTGGCTCGGTCGTGATGATCGCCGGTGCGATCCTGGCGACGATTTCCTCGGCGAACGCGTCGATTCTCTCGGCTGCGCGGGTCAACTACGCGATGGGCCGAGATCAGATTCTGACGAACTGGCTCAACGACATCCACGACCGGTATCGGACGCCGTACCGCGCGATTCTCGCGACGGGGGCAATTATCCTTGCACTGATCGCAAGCCCGCTCCCGATCGACACGCTCGCGGACGTGGCGAGCTTCATGTTCCTCATTACGTACGCGCTCGTCCACATCGCGGTCGTCGTCCTCAGACGCGCGGAGCCGGCGGAGTACGACCCGGACTTCCGGATCCCGGCGGGGCTGTATCCGCTCGTCCCGGTGCTTGGCTTCGTCGCGTGTCTCGTCGTGTTGGTCCAGATGTCACTTACCGTTCAGCTGATCGGCGTTGGCATTATCGTCGTCAGCATCGGCTGGTACGTCTTCTACGCGAAAGAACAGGCGATTTCGACGACGTTAATCGGTGAGGCCGTCGCGCCGGCGGACGAGGAACGCCCGGAGAACGATGTCTACCGCGTCGTCGTCCCCGTTTCGAACCCTGAAACGCAGCGGCCATTGATCAGATATGCTGCTGCGAGCGCTGCGAGTCAGGACCAGGATGCTGAACTCGTTGCCGTCAACGTCATCGAGGTCCCGCCACAGACCTCGCCGTCGCAGATCGAGTTCGAAGAAGAGCGCGTCGAGAACCAGCGCACACTCCTGGACCGAACCATCGAGGCCGCCGACGATCTAGACGTGCATATCAGAACGCGCGCGATCGTCGGCCGAAACGCGGGTGAAACGATTCTCTCGGTACTCGAGGAGGAGGCGGCAGCTCACATCGTCCTCGGCTGGGCGGGTGAGCGCCGTCGCCGAGACGTGCTCTTTGGTTCGACGATCGATCCGGTACTCGAGCGCGCTCCGTGTGACGTGACGCTCGTTCGAGATCCCACGGAGGAACCGGGGGACATCGTTGCACTTGCCGGGAGCGGACCGCACGCGCCAGCTGCTGCGCGCCGAGCGGGCGAGCTTCGGCGGGCGTTCCCCGAGAGCTCGGTGACGCTGTTGAACGTGCAGCCGCCGGTGGAACCGGACGGTGGGATGGTAGCAACGGCCGATACTGCGACGGAAGGGACAGTTGAAGACGAAAGAAAGCGCGAAGGCGAGGGCGAAGGCGAAAACGAGGATGAGGATGTGGCCGTGGATGCGGACGCAACGGACGACGTCGCGCTCGACCCGACTGCGATCGGTCGCGAAACGATCGCAGATGTCGCGCAAACGGCCGATCTCGCGGACGACGAGTTCGAGTCCCGCGTCGTCATCGACGAGGATGTCCGGGAGGCCCTCGTTGAGGCGGTGCTTACCTACGACACAATCTGCGTCGGGGCAACGGGAACGAGCACGGTCGCACAGGCGCTGTACGGATCGATCCCACAGCAACTCGAACAGGAACACGACGGAACGGTCCTCATGGCCAGAGGAGAGACCAGAACGCCCCGAACGTTCCGGCAAGCACTGGTCCAACGACTCGAACGGTGACCAATCGATGGCTACACTAGTATCCATGAGAGACGATGTTTGCATGGGAGAGGTGAGTGTGGAATGCGCGTAATCGTCGTGGGTGCTGGCGAGGTTGGCCGATCGATCGCCGCCAATCTGGAATCGTCGCACGACGTCGTCGTCGTCGACCGCGACGCAGAGACGGTCGAGGAACTGACGTACGGGCTCGACGTGCTCGCGATTCAGGGAGACGGAACAAAACTCGAGACGCTCCGCCAGGCCGGCCTCGACGACGCTGGGTTGGTGATCGCCTGCACCGACGACGACGAGTCGAACGTCGTCATCTGTGGAGCTGCGAAAGCGAACGGCGACACCTTCACCATCGCTCGGGTGAGACGACGGACCCTTCTCGAGACGTGGACCGGTTCGGAAGGGGCCTTCGGCGTCGACTTCATGGTCTGTACGGACCTGCTGACCGCCCAGACGATTTTCCGGATTTCGGGCCTACCGGCCGCACAGGACGTCAACATGTTCGCCGGCGGGCTCGTCCGGATGGCCGAGTTCGAGATCGGACCGAACAGCCCCGTCGCCGGTTCGACGGTCAGGGAGGCAGACCAGTACGATTCGCTGACGTTCGCCGCCATCTTCCGCGGCGAGGAGATGATCGTTGCAACCGGCGAGACGAGCATTCAGGCGGGCGATCGAATCGTCGTCATCGGCAGTCCCGAGTCCGTGACCGGGTTCGCCGACGACATCGTCTGTACCCACGACACCGACGCTGACGAGGTCGTTATCGTCGGCGCGAGCGAGATCGGCTTTCAGACCGCTCGCGAGTTCGAAGAGCACGGGTTCAACCCGCGGCTGATCGAACAGGACCACGACCGCGCTCGCGAGTGTGCCGAAGCCCTGCCGAACACGATGGTAATGGAAAACGACGCCACGGACGCCGAGTTCCTCGCGCGCGAACACGTCGACGAGGCGGACATCGTCGTTGCGGCGCTCGACGGCGACGAGAAGAACCTGCTCGTCTCCTTGCTCGCGCGCCGACTCGGCGTCGACCGGACCGTCGCAGTAATCGAGAATCTCGAGTACGCGGAACTCTTCGAAACGGTGGGTATCGACGTCGCGATCAACCCGCGCGAGGAAACCGCCGAAGAGATCGTCCGGTTCACCCGGACGGATCATACGGAAAAGATCGCGATGCTCGAGCACGACCGGGCAGAAGTGATCGAAATCGAAGCCGGCCAGAACAGCGTTCTGACGGGTCGAGAGATTGCCGACGCGACCGCGGATCTCCCTGACGGGGTCGTGATTGGTGCGATCTCGAGAGGCGGTCGTCTCGTCACGCCGCGCGGGACGACGGTCGTTCAACCCGGCGACCACGTCGTCGTTTTCGTTGACTCCGCGGTGTTGGATGAGGTTTCACAGGTGATCTGATGCGGCGTCGCCTTCACGTCAATCTGCGGGCAGGGCTAGCACTCGTTGGAACACTACTTGCCCTGCTCTCGATTGCGTTTATCGTGCCGATCGTCACTGCCCTGCTGTATGGTGAGGATCTGTGGGTGTTTGTCGTCTCGATGGCGGCCACTGCCGGATTCGGCCTCCTTCTCCGTCAACTCGATCCTGACCCAACACCCGGTGCGCGAGAAGCGTTCTTCGTCGTGGCGTTCACCTGGCTGTTCGCGTCGATCTTTGGCGCGTTACCGTACATCCTCGCGGGAACTGGGGCAATTTCCCACCCGACCAACGCACTCTTCGAGAGCATGAGCGGCTTCACGACGACCGGCGCGACGGTGATGGAGACGATCTCCGTCGAGGAGCACTCCCACGCGATCATGCTGTGGCGACAGCTCACACAGTGGCTCGGCGGGATGGGAATCATCGTCCTCGCCGTCGCAATTCTCTCACAGCTGGCCGTCGGTGGCGCACAGTTGATGGAAGCCGAGACGCCGGGACCCGGCGTCTCGAAGCTCACGCCACACATCGCCGAGACGGCTCGCGTGCTCTGGCTCGCGTACATCGGCTTTACGCTGCTGTACATCGCACTGTTGTACGGTCTCCACCTCACGGGCTACGCGCCGGAGATGGACGCGTACAACGCCATCGCACACGGCTTTACGACGCTGCCGACTGGTGGGTTCTCCCCCGAAGCCGACAGCATGGCTGCCTTCTCGCCGGCCGTGCAGTGGCTCGTGATCCCGTTCATGTTCATCGCGGGCGTCAACTTCGTCCTCTGGTGGCACATGCTCGCAGGTGACCGCAGGGCACTCATCAACGACACCGAGTTCCGATTCTATCTCGGCGTTGTCACCGGGATGACGCTGCTGCTGACCGCCGTGCTCGCAGTCACAGCCAGTGACGTCGGTCCAGATCCGGGACTCGAGTCCAGCCTGCGCCACGCGGCGTTCCAGATCGTGTCGTTGACGAACTCGACGGGGTACGCGAGCGTCGATTTCGACGCGTGGAGCGGCCCGGCACAGGCGCTCTTGCTGTTCGTGATGTTTCTGGGCGGCAGTACGGGGTCGACGGGTGGCGGGATCAAGATGCTTCGCTGGCTGGTGATTCTCAAGTCACTTCGTCGGGAGGTGTTTACGTCGATCCACCCGGAAGCAGTGCGACCGGTTCGCATGAACGGCAAGGTGCTCGACGAGGAGGCGATTCGTGGGATCTACGCGTTTACGCTGCTGTACGTCGCGATATTCTTGGTCGGCATCGTGCTCCTCGCGGTCGATACCGCACGCGTCGGCTACGATATCGGCACGATCGACCTCGTTAGCGCGTCCATTGCGACGCTCGGAAACATTGGGCCCGGGTTCGGTGTTGTGGGACCGATGGCGGGCTACGGCGACTTCCCCGAGACCTCGAAGTTGCTCATGATTCTCTATATGTGGATCGGCCGGCTAGAACTGTTCCCGGTGCTTGTGTTATTGACGCGGGCGTACTGGCGGTCGTGAGCCGGGCAGTGGTAGTTAACTACTGTCCGTCTCGGCGAGTGCGTACACCGATCCGTCGCCGCTGCCGACGTAGACGACGCCGTCGACGACCGCGGGGCTGGCGGCGACCCAGCCCTCTGTCGTGAACTGCCAGTTCGTCTCGCCCGTCTCCGCCGACAGCGATCGCACGGTGCCGTCCTCGTTGCCGACGTAGAGTGCGTCACCGACGACGACCGGACTGCTTCGGACTCCCTGAAAGCCGCTCTCGGCCCAGAAGTACGTCTCGGGGCTCGCAGTCTCATCGTCATCGTCTGGCTCCGGTCCTGCAGTTGGCGAGAGGGCGTGGACGTAGTTATCGAAGCTCGCGGCGTAGACTGCGTGTTCCGTGACGGCCGGACTCGCCGTGACCGAGCCACCTGTCTGGAACGTCCACCGGATGTCGCCCGAGTCAGCCTCGACTGCGTACAGCAGATCGTCGTTGCTGCCGACGTAGACGACGCCGTCTGCGACGGTCGGCCTGCTCTGAATCCGGTCGTCCGTCTCGACGCGCCAGCGTTCGTCGATCGGATTATCGGTTTCGTCGCCATTAGCAGCGCCAGGCCACTGTTCTTCAGCCGTCTCGATGTCGACCGCGTAGAGCGAGTGGTCCGTACTCCCGAAATAGACGGACCCGTCTGCGACCGCAGGTGCACGCATGACGGAGTCTTCGGCCTCGAACGCCCACAGCAGTTCGCCGTCGTCGGCGTCGAGCGCGTAGAGGTGGCCATCGTTGCTGCCGACGTAGACGACGCCGTCAGCAACGGTTGGACTTGCGGCGACACCTTCGTCGGTCTCGAACGTCCACGTCGGTTCCGGCTGCGTTCCGTCCTCGTCTGCCGGCAGCGCGTACACCGTCCCGTCCATACTCCCGACGTAGACCGTTCCGTCGACCACCGACGGACTGCTCGTGATCGACTCGCCAGTCGCGAACGACCAGCGCTCGTCGCCGGTGTCCGACTCGAGTGCGTACAGTGAGCCGTCCATGCTGCCGACGTACACTGTCCCGTCGACGACGACGGGGCTGCTGTAGACACTGTTGTCTGTCGGGAACTCCCACAGTGTCTCTACCTCGGCTGTCGGGCCGACGCCCGGTGCGTGACCGGTGTTCCCCGCGTCGTACTGGAACGACTCCCAGGAAACGTCCGCATCCGGATCGGCCGACGGAACCGACGGCGTCACGTCGTCGGTACTCACCTGTTCAGCATCGTCGGAGAGACAGCCCGCCAGCCCGAGCATGCTCCCCGTCGCTGCACTCGCCAGAAACGCTCGTCGGTCGCACGGTCCGTTCATTCGTCTCTTGGTGAGTGTCGGACATCACTATATATGGGTTTTCTGTAACACGAACGAAACTGCTGGTGTCGTCGGCACTTCCGGTACCGGTACCGTCACTGCCACCGCCACCGCCATTTACATCACCACCCTCCCTACCCGACAGCTACTCCGTACCCGACAGCTACAGCGGCCGCGCCACGATCCCCAGATGGTCCGCGTGGTACCGCTCTAAGGATTTCGTATCGAGTACCTCGTACTCAGTTTCCAGTTCTTCGCGCACGTCGTCAAACACCGCCGCCGGGTCGCGCGTCACGTCTTCGCTTCGGGCCTTGACCGCCAACAGCAGTCTGCCGTCGTCGGCGAGGAACCGCCGGTTCTCGAGTGCAACTCGCGCCTGCCCGCGCGTGGCAACGTCCTGGACGATGACGTCGATGTCCGATTCGACGACGTGAGCGTAGGTGTCTGGCTTGCGGGCGTCCGCGAGCAGCGGGAACAGCCGTGGACGCGAGGCCGACGCCTCAAGGAGGTCTCGGGCTGGCCGAGCCGCGAACTCGACGGCGTACGTTGGGCCGGCGAAGTCCGCGACGTGGCTCACCGTCGTTCCGCTCGCCGCGCCGAGATAGAGGACGGTGTCGCCGCCCGCCAGATTCGTCTCCATCTCGAGTTCGATCATTGCGCCGAGTTTCGAGCGGCTAGGGTCCCAGGCGCGCCACTCGCCGTCGGTCGGTTCGCCGTAGACGGGGTCGCCCCGGGTGGCGAGGCGGCCGTCACCGTCGCCATCGCCGCCGAACGCGTGGCGCTCGACGCCGTCGGGGAGCGCGTTATGCATCGGACTCGCCTCCATTTTCGGCGTCGTTGCCGGCAGTGCCATCGCCATTGTCGTCGGCCGCCGTCGTCCGCGCCTGAATCGTCTCGACGCGCTCTTCGAGTTCTGCCTCCAGTTCCGGCTTTCGCTCACCAGAGTAGTGGTCTACGCGCGCGGCGATCGCGACCTTCCCCGCGACGGCACGGGCCGCAGAGCCGCGCTCGTCCGGATGCGTCCCGCGAACTGCGTCGTGCATGTAGAGAATCCCGTGCTTGGGCGAACTCGCGTGCCCGCGAAGGTGGGCGAACAGCGCATCTTCCGCACCCAGCACCTGAATCGTCCCGCTTGGCTTCTTCGCGAGGGACTCGAGTCCACCCGCCAGCGAGAGCAGTCGGGCACCGAGCACCGGCCCGGCGAGGGCGGCGAGATTCGGTGCGACAGTTGGCGTCTGGCGCTCGACGAACTCCCGGAGGTCGTCGGCTTCGTTCGCGAGGTCGACGACGCGTTCGGCCAGGGAGGCGATCGGTTCGTGGCCGGACTCGAGTGCGTGCTCGCCAGTGACGATGTCGCGGGCGAACGCGGTGCCGGTGCCGGCGTCGGCGTCGATGGTGCCGGCCCACTCGGCGAGGCGTTCGGCGAGTTCGTTGGCGGTGCGTTCGCAGTCGTCCATGGCGCGGACGGCGTGGACGAGCTGGCGGTCGTCGGCGGCTTCACGCTCGGTGACGGTGGCGCGAGTGGCTGCCATCGTTGCTGTGTGCAGCAGGTCGTAGTACTCGTCCTCGTCGTCGGCAATGCCGGTTTCGACGGCCAGTGCTGGCCAGTTGTCGGGTGTGGCGGCGGTTCCGTCGCGGATCGCGGTGACGGCGGTGGTGTCGTGGGCGTCGGTGTCGACGGTGTCGAGGTCCTCGAGGTCGTCGGCATCGACGGCCGCGAACCAGGCCGACTCCGCGGCGGCGCTGTCAGTCATACTGCTATCGTAGTGACCGGGCTCGTATATGCGTTCCCGAACGGTACAGGAAACGGTGTGGCAGAAAAGGTGGTGAGGAAGAACGGGTAGTGTGGCAGAGCGGACAGTGTGGCAGAACGGGGGTGGTTAGGTGTCGCTCTCGAGCTTGCTCTCGGTGTCGGTATTGGTGTTGGTGTTGGTGTCGCCGTCGCCGTCAGTGCGCTCGTGTTTCCGGCCAAACAGCCGATCACGAAGCGATCGCGAGGTCGGTCGTTCGGCGAGCAAGACCGAACAGTCGACCTCGTTGACCACGTCGTAGGCCAGCGAGCCGCGGAACAGCCGCGAGAGCAGGCCGCGTTCGGTCGCGCCGATAACGACCAGCGAGTGGTCACGGGCTGCCGTCGCAATCGCAGATTCGACGTCACCAGAGGTGTCGATTCGGATCGTCGCATCGTCCAGTCCGCGCTCAGCGGCCCACTCGCTCAGGAACGCTTCGCCGTCCTGTTGGCTCGTCCCCTCGTCAACGACGTGCAGGAGGGTGATCTCCGCACCGACCTGTTCACGGAGCTCTCGTGCGACTTCCGCGCTCAGTTCGGAGTCCGGGCCACCCGCCGTCGGCACCAGCACGCGCTCAGGATCGAAGCCGCGGTCGTTGAGCACGAGGAAGTCACACGGCAGATCGTGCGTAAGCTCGTCGAGCGGCCGTTCGGCACGACCCGCAGACCACGGTCGGTCAGGACCCCAGCCCATAACGACCGTGTCGGCGTTCTCGCGCTGGGCGACGTTGAACACCTCGTCGAACGATCGATGGGAGACGACCGTTCGAACATCGACGGGCACGTCGAGCGTCTCCGTACTCTGCTCGACGTTCGTCATCAGCTTCTGGGACTCCGCGTCGATGCGTCGCATGTGTTCGGAGCCCTCCTCGAGTGGCGTCTGGTCTGGCACCTCGACGATGTGGACGGCCTGGACGCGACCGTCGTTTGCCTTCGCCAGCACGCTCGCGAGCGAGAGCAGTTCGGATTCGGTTCGTGGATTCGAGACGGGGACGACGACGGTGTGTTCGTCCTCGTTGGCGGGTTTGACGGCACTCGCCGCGGTGACGGCTGCGTCAGGCATCTCGGAGGAGCGGTCCAGGATGTACGTCCCGAGCAGTCCCTCGAGATCCGTCTTGGTTCGCGCGTACGCGAAGTACCAGATAACTGCGAAGACGACGAACGCGCCGGCGATCAGGGTCGCCGTGTTGTCCATGTAGTAGATCAACCCGAGCGAGAGGACGAAACCGGCAATCGGCAGGTACGGGTAGAACGGTACCTCGAAGTCCGGATCGTACTCCGGCGGGTTCGTCTCCCGGAAGACGATCAGCGAGGCGTTGATCAGCGCGTAGACAACCAGGTGGAGCACGCTTGCTGCACTCGAGAGGATCTCGACTGTCTCACCGAGGCCGATGATGAAGATGATGATCAGGCCACCGGTGATGGCGATCGAGCGGTACGGCGTCGCGAATCGGGGGTGGATCTCGTTGAGCGAGTCGGAGACGATTTTGTCACGGCCCATCGCGAAGTTGATACGCGCGGACGCGAGGATCGATGCGTTCGCACTCGAGGCGGTTGCGAGCAGTGCCGCGAGCGTAATCGACGTGACGCCAATCCCGAGAATCGGGATTTCGAAGCCGGCGACCGGGAACTGGTAGTCGAAGACGATCTCGGCCGCGTAGGACATCGGTGCGTCCTCGACCGTATCGAGGAAGAACTCCTCGTGCGGAATCAGTCCCATCAGAAGCCCGACCAGGATGGCGTAGATGACCATCACGATACCGACGCTGCCGATGATCGCGATCGGAAGGTTCCTGCCGGGGTTCTTGAGTTCCTCTCCGATGGTCGCGATCTTCGCGTAACCGAGGTAGGAGACGAACACGAGCGCCGCACCGGGGAGCATCGCGCCGACACCCTCGGGGGCGTAGCTGCCGTCGGCGGTGACGGTTCCCCAGTCGAACGAGAAGAAGCCGACGATGGCGAAGATCGTGAGGAGACCGAGCAACAGGGTCACGATGACGGTCTGAATGCCACCCGTTTCCTTCGCGCCGATGTAGTTGACGCCGACGAACACGGCACCGGCGATGACGGCACCGATCTGAATTTCGGTGAGAACGAGCGGGCCGATGGCAATCGTCGGGAGGAGTGCGAGTTCACCAACACCGGGAATCGGGACAACGACACCATCGAGTAAGTCAGCAAGATACCCACCGAACCCGATGCTGTAGAACGCGCTCGCGAAGGCGAGTCCGATCCAGTCGCCCATCCCCGATATCGACCCGAACAGCGGACCGAGCGCTCGGTTGATGTAGTAGTACGCTCCGCCGGCTTTCGGCATCGCCGTTCCCAGTTCACTCACGGAGAAGGCGTTGATCATCGCGATCATCCCGCCGACAATGAACGAGACCACGACGAGTGGACCGGCCTCCTGTGCAGCAATACCTGGGAGGACGAAGATCCCGGCTCCAATCATGGTCCCGATACCGATCGCGAGCGCCGAGACCAGCCCGAGGTCTTTCGCGAGTTCCTCGTCGCTGCCGGTCATCGGACTTCCCTCCGGGGTCGACGATAGTCAAAAGTCGAGAGTGAGTGTGGTTGTGTTGGTCGTGTCATTGTTGTGGTTGTCTCGTGGTGTGGTTTCCGCGAGCTATCCTTCTCCAATACTGTATCCGGACGCGATGCGAATCCGGCGCGGTATCGAAAGTCGCGTCTGGTCGGATACGTTTCCCCACAGTCCAAACATACTCGACCGAAGTGGGACTTTCCTCTTAACTGGTTCGTTTGTCCGCCGAGAACGTGTGGGACGCACTCCCCCAGCCGACTGGACCAAATACATCCGCTCACTCCTACCCACAAACGTGCTCCCAGACCAGCAGCGTCGGCGGCAGGACGATAACTGCCATCAGGTACGAATAGATCACGCTGATCACCATCACCAGTCCGAACTGGCCCAGGATCGGCGTGATTGCGAGCACAAGCGAGCCCGCGCCACCGAGGGTCGTCAGCATCGAGCCCGTTAGCGCGCCACCGGTCCCCTGCATCGTCGTCACCAGCGCCGTATAGCCGTCGCCACACTCGTTGAACTCGTCGATGAACCGGTGGGTGACGTGGACCGAATAGGCGACGCCGATCCCGATCGTGATCGACAGCGCCGTCCCCGTCAAGGCGTTCAGCGGAATATCCAGCAGCGGCATCGTTCCGCCGAGGAACGCCACCGTCACCGCAATCGGCACCAGATTCGCAATCCCCAGCGAGGCCCGTCCTTCCAGCACGTGGTAGATCACCATCAGGAACACGGCCGTCAGCCCGAGCGCCAGCGCGAGGCTGAGCATCGACGACTCGAAGATCAGATCCGAAATCTCCTGAAAGACGACGATGTCTCCCGTCGGCGTCGTCTCGAGCCGGAAGTCCGTCGCTAGCTCTTCGGCGTCGGCCGTCACCTCCTCCTGCGTCGCGCCCGCCTCGACCGTGTAGATCACGCGCATGCTGCGCTGATCCTCGGTGATGTACTCGAGTGCCGCCTCGCGCGAGTCGGATTGGAGCAACTGATCGAGGATGTGACCGACGTTGCGGTCGGGGACGCCGGTGTTGCTCATGTCGTTGGCTGCGAGGAGGTGGGCGAAGTCGTCGTCCTGGTCGGCGTGGTCATGCATGACGTCGATGATGCTCTCGCTGTCGGCGACCGCGTCCTCGGTGACGATGGTCGAGGGTGGGTCCTCGCCGGCGCGATAGACGGACTCCAAGACGTGGTCTTCGTATATCGGCCCCTCGACGTAGACGGTGACCTGGTCGTCCTCACCGCTCTCGAAGTTATCGTTGAGGTAGGTGATGGTCTGGGTCGCGGTGTACTCGGAGGGAGCGAGCGGTTCTGGGGCGGCCTCGATGTAGCCCGGAATCTCCTCGGGTGGGAGGAAGTCTTCCTCCTCGAAGGTCGTGTCGACGGTCGTCGCGTACGCGCCCGCGCCGCCGGTCACGAGCAGGGCAACGAGCAACATCGCGATCGGTGCGCGCTTGCCGAGGTGTGCGCCAGCGGGGAGGAGGCGACCGAGCGTGGAGTCTTCGGAGCCGAGCGGGGACGTGCTAAACAGCGGCAGGTCGTGCCGACGGCGCAGGCGGTCGAGCCAGACCTTCACTGCGGGCAGGAAGATGCCGAAGATGAGGAACGTAAAGAGGATCCCGATGCTCGCGACGAACCCGAACTCGCGGATCGGGTCGAGATCGCTCGTCACGTTCGCTCCGAAGCCAATGACGGTGGTCCCCGTGACGATGAAGAAGGCGATGAGCAGTTGCTCTGCGGCGTCTTCCATGCTGGTCTTGATGCTCGCTCCGGTCACCCGCTCCTCGCGGTAGCGATTGACCGCGTGGATGCCGA
The DNA here is from genome assembly GCF_001861355.1 of Natrialba sp. SSL1. Lineage (GTDB taxonomy): Archaea > Halobacteriota > Halobacteria > Halobacteriales > Natrialbaceae > Natrialba. The sequence continues at coordinate 59,109 of NZ_MASN01000040.1, read as the reverse complement.
AGTCGATCCCGACCGCGAGCAACAGCGGCGGAATCGCGATCATCATGATGCTGAACGGAATCCCGGCGTAGCCCGTGAAGCCGAACGTCCAGATGACGGTCATCACGAGCGCGACCAGCCCGAGCACGAGGTCGAACGGATCCCGGTAAGCGACGATCAGGAAGACCAGCAGGAGAACGATCACCACCGGGATAATGATCCCGAGCGAATCCTCGATCACGTTCTCGAACTCCGCGTCGAAGATGCCGCCACCGAAGACGACGATCTCACCGTCCGCGGCGTCAGCCACGTCCTGCAACTGGAACTGGACGTCCTGCGGATCGGTATCGCTCTCGTGGGTCGCCGTCGCGATGGTCGCCGACGCCGAGGGCTCTGCCGGACTAACATCGTCGCTCAGCGAGGCCGCAAAGGACGGCTCGTCGGCGAGGTCGCGAACCGTCTCGCGAACGGTTCCATCGTCGGTGCGTTCGAGCGTCCGAATCTGCTCGTCCAGCGTCGTCGCCGTCGGGTCGATCGCCTGGGCGACTCCCTGGGCGGTGCTCGCCGTCTCGGCGACGCGGAACTCGTCTTGTTGTTCGATGTGCTGCTGGAACTCGAGTAGGCGGAGCAACGCGTCCCGGGTGAGCACGTTCTCGCCGCGCTGAATGAGCTGTGTCGTCGGCGCGTCGGATTCGAACGGCGGTTCGAACTCCTCGTTGACGGCGTCGTTGGCCTCCTGTGCCGGAATTCCATCGGCAAACGTGTCGATGTCCTCGTCCATCTCGATCTGGCCGAGCCCGCCGGCGAACAGTGCCGTGACGAGCAGGAAGGCGACGATGACTGCCTTCGGCCGGTCGGTAATCCAGTAGGTGAGCGCCCCGAGGGTTCGCTGGAGGAGTCCGTCGCCCATCGTCTCAGTGGTCGGTCTCGGCGGGGTCTGGTTCGGCCTCCTTCTGGGCGGCCGTTCGGTCGTCGAGCACGTCGGTGTCGTCCGGCGTCGAGCCAGCGTCGTCGCTCACGGATCCACGTTCGCTTCCGTCGCCGGGCTCGCTAAACCGCGTCTCGACAGCAGCCCCGTCGTCTCCGCTTTCCGCTTCGGAACCCCGGTGCCGTGCGAGCGGGTTCGGAATCGAGATTGCAGCGAGTCGGCCGAGGACGGGAACGCCCTCGACGGCGGCCGCGAGTCGCGCACGGAACCACCAGACGGCAGCGCCGACGCCGCCAACGACGCCAAGGATAGCCAGCAGTGCCTGGGTCGAGAGTCCGTCGTCTTCGGGTTCGACGACGTCGATCGGCACCCGGTAGGTGTCCGTCAGCTGTGAGTTCGACCGCGCGTCGTCGTACCGGAAGTCGAGCCGGAGCGGGTACGTCTGAGCCATCGCGCCGTCCTCGACCGAGACGTCGAAGATGACGGTCGCAGACTCGCCGGACTCGAGTGCCGGGATGAACGCCTCGTCGTCGCTGCTGTCGAGCGGATCGTTCGTGAACAGCTTCGCTTCGATGTCGGTCACCGTTTCGTCGAGCTGGTTCGTCACCGTGAGTTCGACGTCGCCGCCGCTGGCGCGCTCGAACGTCGCGTTCAGCGCGTCGAGGGCGAACTCGTCGCGTTCGGGGGCGACATCGACCAGCGCGTCGAGTGGCTCGGTCATCGTGCGGACCTCGTCCGCACCGTTGCGATAGCGCACGTCGGTTTCGACCACGCGGGGACCGGGCTCGGCCTCGCCGCCGACGCCGATGCGGAACTCGAACGGTGCGGACTCGCCGGGTTCGAGTTGGCCGACCGCGTACTGTCCCTCGCGGGGATAGACGTTCGAGCCACTACCGAGGCTGTCGTCGAGGTCCGGGACGATGCCGTTGTCACCGCTGTCGTCGACGACGATGACTGCCCCGTCGACGGGGTTTGGTCCCTCGTTGACGAGTTCGCCCTTCACCGTGCCGTCCTCGCCGACCGTGAGGTCACTGGTAACGTTTGCGAGCCCGAACGACTGCTGGTCCTTCGTTGGCGCGCCGACGCGGAGTTCGCGCGAGGTCTGATCGACGCCCTCCTCGTCGCGGAACTCGACGGCAGCGGTGACCGGATACGTCCGTGCGACGGCGTCATCCACGAGCTCCATGTTCGCAGTCGCCGTCACGGTCTCGTTGATCTCCCAGTCGCCGATGTACTCTTCCGTCCCGGCGGAGAGCTCTGACTCCTCGGTCGTCGGCGTGACTGCCTGGAGGTTCTGGTCGGCCGCGCCGAACTGGACCACCGCATCGCTCGCGTTCTCGACGCCAGTGTTGGTCAACTCGAGTTGGACCGTCCCGCGGTCGCCGACGATGAGCTCCGACTCGATGAGGTCGGCGTCGAAGCGTGCGCGGTCGTCGACGACGATGTCGACGGTTTCGGTGTCCGTGCTGGTTCGTTCCGAGCCGCCGGAGGTCGTGTAGGTGTAGTCGATTTCGACCTCGAGTTCGTAGCTGCCCGCCGAAGCGTTCTCGTCGACGACGATGTCGAACGATTCGGAGAGTAGCATCTGGCTCGACATGGTCGGCATCGGCGTCGTCTCCGTCTGGACGGAGACTGGCGTCTCGTCGTCCGCCGGGCTGACATCGACGGTGATGTCGCGGGCGTCGCCAGGTGGCGTGTCTCCGACCTCAGCGTCGTCCTCCGCGGACGCACCGTTCCGGATCTCGAGTTCGATTGCAGTCTCCTCACCCGGTTCGACGATGTTCTCGGGGAGATACACGTCGAAGTCGGGGTTCTCGGACGCTGTCACGATCAGCGGCGAGCCAGCCACGAGTCCGACTGAGAGCAAAACCAGAAGCAGGCCGACGAGGTACGTCCGTCTCATTACCTGACCGTTTCGTCAGCTCACCTATCAACCTTTCTATTGCAAACCACAAGATTGTTGTTTCTAAGCACAGTGATACGAGTATGGACGACGATCACATCGAACTGCTCGCCGAACTCGGCCTCTCGGGCTACGAGGCGCGAGCGTACCTCGCACTCGCGCACAACGGCTCGCTCACCGCCGACGAAGTTGCGAGCGAAGCCGATATTCCCCAGGGCCGGATCTACGACGTGCTAAACTCGCTCGTCGATCGCTCGCTCGTCCGCGCCGACGACGGCCGGCCGCGGACCTACGTCCACGTCGAGTCGACCGAAGCCGTCGACCGACTGCTCGAAACCCGCGTCACCGAACTCGAGGACAAACAATCAGCGTACGAACGCACCGCCTCGGCGGCAGCCGACGCCCTCGCTGATCTCTCGCACTCGAGTACCACCGCCGGCGAGGGGTTCGCGACGAGTGCCCTCCACGACCAGGCCGCCCAGGACCTGCTGCTCGAGCGCTTTGCGGCCGCGGACGACTCGATCCGGATCGTCGTCGACGCGGTCGACATCGGCCCCGAGTGGCGTGACGTCTTCTCGGCGCGGCTCGCCGACCTCCTCGAGACCGGGCTCTCCGTTCGACTGCTCGCGAGTGATCTCTCGAGTGCGACCGACAAACTCGGCGCGCTCGTCGACGCCGGGCTGGCGGTTCGTCAGGTCGAACGCGTTCCTCAGCAGCGGTTCATCGTCATCGATGGTGTCGAGGTCTGTCTGGAGGTTGTCAACCCCGTCGCGGACGAGGAGCTACTCGCGGTGGTCAACTTCCGGGATAACGAGACGGCACGAGAACTCGCAGAGAGCTTCGACGAACTCTGGTCGGCTGCCGAGCCCGTGTCACCGGTAGAGGGTAGCGACGAGCAATAAATCGAAGTTGCAGTTGCAGTTCCGTACAGTTATAGTTAGTTGCAGCTGGTCAAACCCCAAATGTCGCCCGGAGCATATCACGCGTTCCGGGACCGAGACCGACCGCGACGACCGTGATGAGCAGGAGGATCGTATAGCGCGGACTCTCCTCGAAGACCGTTTCGTCGAAGATCCAGATCACGAACACCGCAGCGGCGAGTTTGACCAGGAGGAACGGCCACGCTGCGCCGGTTACGGAGACGACATCCGCTGGAAGGAGCGAGCGAGTCGTCTCGACGATCGCTTCGTTCACCGGGTGTTTCGGAAGCAAGTTGTGGTCGTGCCCGAAGACCGTCGCCCAGTCGAGGCCGATGACGTTCGCGACGCCGTCGACGGCGTGCGCCCAGATGACGACCGCACCCATGAACATCGTTCCGCGGTGGATACCTGGCATGAACGCGTGGGTTGCCCGCCAGGTGAGCCACGTCGCCACTGTCGCACCGACGAGTGTTACGATGAGGAGCCACGGATAGAACGTGGCGTAGGGTTCTGCCCAGGCGAGATAGCTAAGGTAGCCGATCGTGCCGGTGAGCAACACCGTCCCGATCGCCCCCAGCGGGTACTCGTAGCCCGGGACGTAGTCGTTGCGCTCGAGCCAGACCGAGACGACGACGGCGACGAACGCGACGAAGAAGACCACGAAGTAGATGAGCGGACTAATTAGCAGACCGGACCACGGCAGCTGGATGGCAAGCTCACCGGTTTCGCGGTAGGCGGCGACGTTCGCGTCCTCGACGACGCGCAGGGCTCCGCCGAAGAGCATGAACGGGAACAGTCCGTAGAAGCCAGCTCGGTAGCGCTCGATCTCGAGTCGGTCGATCAGGAAGACGATCCCGATGACACCCAGGATGAGCGTCGGGATGTAGCCGGCGTAAGAGACGAACGTGTACCCTGGTGACGCAGTCGGGCCGGCGTCAGGGCCGGCTTCGCTGGCGGGAATCTGTTCACCGCCAGCCCAGGCGACCTCGCTCCAGCCGTGGGCGTCGGCGACGACGGGGCCCCAGTAGTACTGCCAGATGATATCGACGTACACCCGCTCCGGAAACGCGGTCGCGGCGAATATCACCGCGGCAGCGAGTGCGACGACGGTGAGGGCCCAGACTTTGAGCGGGCCGTACCGTTCGACGGTCTCGTACATACCCGATATGCATGGGGGCGCGTGCTTACCGTTTCCGGTTTTCCTCGTTTTCTGCTACACCACCAACACGGGGACGGCGGTCAGTTCGCTCCGCCCTCGATCGCTCGCGCAGCCGCGAGCACCTCCTCGTGAATTTCGGTCTCACCGTTCGACGCAACCAGTCCGTCGCTGTCGTGTCGCCAGCGCTCGCCCTCCAGATCCGTCACGACACCGCCCGCCTCGCGGATCATGCCAACACCCGCGACCGTGTCCCAGGCGTTCGCCCGCCTGTTCGTCACGACGCCCTCGAGTGCCCCCGCCGCGACCATCGCGAGTTCGAGCTGGGCACAGCCAAAGCGACGGATGTCACCGAAGCGGGTGACGAGTGCGCGTGCGGCGGCGGTGTACTCACCCCGTTGTTCGAAGTTCCACCAGTAGGTCGGACAGACGGTGCTCGCCTCGGGGTCGGTGCGGTCGCTGACCGACAGCGCCTCGCCGTTGCGGAAGACGCCATCGGGGCCGAAGCGGTAGGTGTCGGAAAGTGCGGGAAAGACGTTCGTCGCAGCGACCGGTTCGCCGTCGACGACGGCGGCGACGGCGGTGCCGAACGCGCGGATTTCGTTGACGTAGTTGTTGGTGCCGTCGATGGGGTCGATGATCCAGGCGGGACCCTCTTCGGGGACGGCTTTTAGCGCGTCGCTCTCCTCGCCGACGATGGGGTCGTCTGGAAATGAGTCCTGAATGACGTCGATGACGGCGTCCTGCGCGTCGCGGTCAGACTGTGTGACGACGTCCGTTTTGCCGTCCTTGTACTCGATGTCGAGATCGGTTCGGAAGGCGTCCTGGGCGATGTCGGCACCCGCGGCGGCCGCCTGGGTGGCGACGGTTGCCCGTTGTGCCGTCGCGTCGACCTCGCTCTGTGTCTTCGCCCTCCCGTCCTTGCTCTGTGCTGCCGTCTCGTCGCCGTCGCGATTACTCATTAGCACTCATCGGTGTCCCGCCCTGAAAAGAGGTGGCGATTGCTACAGTTTGGGCGAGACTATGGCTGTGACAGATACCACACTCGCTGTCGAGCAATCGTCAGCGCAGAAGTTTGCGAGGGAAGATCGCTTCGTGCTGATCTTCCGCATCTTGCGATGCGAGGGGAGGGAATCGAACCACCTCCGGGAACCTGCGCAACGCGCAGAACCCCGGCGTCATTCGATCCCTCCTGCATCTCACTCGGCACGTCTTTGTGCCTCGTTGCGATGCGAGGGGAGGGAATCGAACCCACGAACGTCTACACGAGCGGATCTTGAGTCCGCCGCCGTTGGCCGCTTGGCTACCCTCGCACGCACGCCACAGTTGGTCGGTCGCTGGGTTAAACGGTCCGGTTTTGCTCTCACGACCGACCCAACCGTCTCGCCTGCGTCTGATCTGCTGTTCCGTTCCACCACGTATACTCACGGACGATCCCAGATACCGTCATCTCCCACGACCACGCTCAACACAGCCTTAACCAGCAGGTACCGGCTTTTTTGACGGGCTCTGTGTGGCCACACACATGGCGACCAGCAGACAACTCACCGTCGACCTCGCGGACACCGAAGCCATCATCGGCCGCCCGCTCACCATCCGCGTTCGCGACTCGAGTTGCCGTCCGGTCGAGGGGGCGATAGTCAGCACCGCAACAGGCTCGAAAACTGCGCGAACAAACGCCGACGGCTACTGCCAGCTCACGTTCCACTCGCCGGGTTTCTGGCAGCTCTTCGTCACCCGCGAATCGGACGAGCGCCACACCTACCGCCCCACCACGACGGTCGTTCGCGCGATTACGGCCGGTGCGGCGACACAGCGTACGCGACGTGCAATCGCGTCTCAGGCGTAGTGGAACACCGACTCCGACACATAGTACTCGAGACATCCACTTCGAGACACCCACCTCAACCACACCACCGCAACGCACACCGCTGCTACGGCAGCCGGGACTCGAGTGCGCCGTCAGCGTAGTCGGTCCGGCAGTTCGGACAGCGGTAGCCGCCGCTGGCGTTCTCGTAGAGGCGCTCACCACAGCACTGACACCGTCCGTAGGAATGGATCATCTACCCTGACGTTGGACGCAACCGAAATAAACACTTCGCTTACCTGTGTCTGACAGCGTCTCCGGAGTGGCTGTTGGATGCGCTGGAGCCGGGTATTAGTGGCTCAACACGGCGAGTTGTGCTTGTTCAAATACTGGTTGATTAGTGTCTGACGTATCAGCTGGTGGGGACCGACCCGTCTCGAGAGCCACCACTAACTCCCTCGAACTCGGAAGGGTACTCGAGTGGCATGGACGAGCACACGAACGATCCGTCGGTCGGGCCGCCGGCGAACGAGCCGACTGGGTGGGTGCCAGCGGCGGACAACACTCGCGGTGGCGACAGCAACAGCAATGGCGGCCACTGGGAACACGCCACCCTCCGTCGCGCTACCCGCCACGGCGTTCGTCTCTTCAACGACGGCGCGTACCACGAGAGTCACGACTGTTTCGAACTCGAATGGTACAACTACGGCCGCGGTTCCACGGAGAGCCAGTTTTGCCACGGTATGGTGCAGGTTGCCGCCGGCGTCTACAAACGGGTCGACTTCGAGAACGACGAGGGGCTGCGCTCGCTCTTTCGGACCGCACTCCAGTACCTCCAGGGTGTTCCGCGGGACTTCTACGGCGTGGACCTGCTCGAGGTCCGCACCGTGCTCACGAACGCACTCGAGAACCCGGCCCGCGTCGACGGCTGGCGGATTCCGATCGACGGCGAGCGACCGGTTGCGGGGCCGGCGGACTACGAGTATGTGGCGGCACTCGAGGAGTGAGACGGTCTGTTGTGACCTGCACTGGTGATCGTGTCCCCGGTCAAGTAGCATCGGAATCCCGTCACGGCGATCTGCCTGTGCCGAAGCCGCTTCTTGAGCTCACTGCGTGCAGTTGGTTCCCGAGAAGTCCCACGGCAAGTCACACGGCGTGTCAACGCACCAAATGTTCCCTCGAAGACCGAATCTCCTTTGGGGCCGAAGCACCAACAGTCGTGTAATGAAAGTTGCACAGCTCGGGTCGGGAACGCCGGAAATTGCGGTTGTAGCCGGCGTTCACGGCGACGAACCCTGTGGCGTTCGGGCAGTCGAACGGTTACTCGATGAGCAGCCTGCAGTTACCCGACCAGTCAAACTGATCGTCGCGAACGAGAAGGCACTCGAGCGTCAGGTTCGCTTTATCGACGAGGACCTGAATCGAGCCTTCCCCGGCGATCCCGACGCGAAGACTCACGAGGGACGACTCGCGAGCGAACTGGTGGACGAACTCGAAGGCTGTCTGGCGTTCTCGATGCACTCGACCCAGAGCCACGCGGAACCGTTCGCAATCGTCAACCAGGTTACGGAGACAGCGAGAGAGCTGTGTCCCCAGATCCCGGTCGCTGCGATGGTCGAGACGAGTATGTTCGCGGAGGGACGACTCTTCTCGTCCGTCGAGACGATCGAAGTCGAGTGTGGGTTACAGGGCTCGGAAACCGCAGCGGAAAACGCAGACCGTCTCACACGCGCGTTTCTGACCGCCGTCGACGCGCTGCCGGGCGACACCGTCCACCGTGACCTGCCGGTGTTCCGACTCACTGACGTCATCCAGAAGGAGCAAGCAAAGACGTACGAGGTCTTCGTCGACAACTTCACCGAGGTCGCAGCGGGCGACCCCTTCGCGGCCGCCGACGGTGAGGCACAGATCGCCGAAGAGGCGTTCTACCCGATTCTCATGTCCTCGAACGGCTACGAGGATGTCTTCGGCTACACGGCAGAGAAACTCGACGTATTGACTGCAGAGCCGATTGCCGACTGACCCGGCGTCCCATCCCGAAGGCGCTGTTGTCGGCGTCACCGACGCCTACAATTTTCCCTGCGTCTGTAGCATTTATACGCAGCGACCCCCTTCCCGCGAGTGATGAGTCTCTCACTCCTCGCACTCGCGTTCGGCGACCTGTTCCCGAACGGGATCGAACACTACGCGGTCGGCGGCCTCTTCGTCGGGCTCGGCGTCGCCGTGATCTACCTCGGCACCGCGATTCCGGCCGGCGCGAGCACGTTCCTCGAGTCGACGCTGTCCTACGCGTCGAACCTCTCGCGCTTCCAGCAGTACCGTCCGTCGCGCGACTGGCGCGTCGTCTTCACCCTCGGTATCGTCGCCGGCGCGTTCGTCTACGCCGCGACGTTCCAATCCGGACTCGTCTCGAGTTCGCTCCACCAGCCCGCGACCACGGGTGAGTTCCTGGAGGTCGGCGGTCTGACCCTGTGGCTCACGGAAGTCCAGCCCTGGCGGCTGTTCCTCGGCGGGGTACTCATCGGCGTCGGCACCCGGCTCGGCAAGGGCTGTACCTCCGGTCACGGCGTCTGTGGCGTCGGCTCCGCCTCGGGTGCCTCGTTCGTCGGCGTCGCGACGTTCCTGTTGATCGCGATCGGCGTCGCCCAGCTCGTTGCGGCGCTGGGGGTGAGCCCGTAATGAGCGCCGACCACGAACAGCATCCGCTGTTTCTCCCGCTGGTCTTCGCCGGCGGACTGATCTTCGGCTTCGGCCTCGGCTTCAGCCACATGGCCCAGCCGGAAGTCGTCCTCAACTTCCTCCAGTTCGACGACTTCGGGCTCCTATTCGTGATGTTCGGTGCCGCCGTCGTCACCGGTATCACGTTCTTCGGCATCAAGCAGTTCCGAAGTACGGCTCCGTTAACGGGCGCAGTCTACGGTCGCCGGCTGAAGACCCTCGACAAGAACGTCGTCATCGGCGGCGGTATCTTCGGGGTCGGCTGGGGGCTGTCGGGCATCTGTCCCGGCGCGGCCTACGCCAGCCTCGGCGTCGGCAACATTACCATCCTCTACGGTATCGCGGGCATGTTCGTCGGTGCATACTTACAGGGCTACTGGCGCTCTGCGAGCGCAGAGAGCGACGCGCCGGCAGCGGCCGCGGACTGAGGGGACTCGCTGTGGCGGTTTGCTTACGAACCCTCCCACCATATCCGCCAGCCGGACGCAAGCCGCGAACGCCAGCCGCGAATGCCAGCCGCGGACGCAAGGTCTATCCCACTCACGACCATACTACTACTCGACAATGGACTTTCCACCAAACCAGGGTCTCGATCAGGAGGAAGTCACCGAACAGGTCGAGGAAACCATCGCCGACAACGAGGTCGTCCTCTTCATGAAAGGCACCGAACTCATGCCTCAGTGTGGCTACTCCCGTCGCGCGCTCGGCCTCATCTCCGAGCACCGCGAGGAGTTCGAAACCGTCGACGTACTCGAGTCCCTCGACGAGTATCGCACTGCGCTCAACGAGCACAGCGGCTGGGAGACCATTCCGCAGACGTACGTCGACGGTGAGTTCGTCGGCGGCTCGGACATTCTTGCGGAACTCGAGGAGCGCGGCGAGCTTGCAGAGACGCTGGATACGGCGTGATCGCCGGGGTCCGTTGCGCAGCCTTCGGCCGGTCACCCGACTGGCCGACGACCGGTCAGTCGAACCTGTCACTCACGGGCGCAATGGCAGATCATATAAGCCCCGCGCCCGTAGTATCACCCAACGACTGTCGCTTCACACCTTCCCACTATGTCAACAGAGGAATCCAGACACGTTTATCGGCTCCACTCGACGCTCGAACTGCCACTCGAAGATCTCCGCGACCACATCGACGAGGCCGCCTATCCGGACGGCATTGCCGATGTGGAGATCACGCGACGGAACAACACGCTGATCCTCAAGGCGGTCGCCGAGGATCAGTCGGTCAGTAAGTACACGCCGACGGCACAGTTGAAAGCGAGCGTCACGGAGAACCGGGTGTACGAGGAGGATCCGGACGAGCGCCGCCAGAAGTCCTTTAGCTGGGACGAGGAGGAAGAAGAGGAGATCGAGTCCGAACTCGTCGAGTACGCCGCGTTCAAGGGCGACCGCGAGACGGTGCTCCAGAACTCGCTGTTGCAGTACGAGATGTTCCTCGTCCTCTGTGAGATCGCCTCGGCGGCCGAGAAGGGGACGCTGACGGCCATTTCGGAGCACGACGGTGACCTCGAGGCGACTCGAATCGTCGACGGCGAGACGCGACCGGCGGACATCGAAGTCGTCGAAGGGCCACGCGATCACGGCTCCGGCGAGTCCGGTGTCAACTGGCGCGACAACAAGTTCATCAGCGACTAACGGGTCGAAGACACTTCTCCCGCTGGGTTCTCGTTACGAGTGGCGACGCTCTCTCGCTACTCACACATATGTAGTCTGTCACCTGTGCCCCCCGCTCACTCATTGCCAACGAGTCGATCGTATCGGTCTGGGTACTCGCGCAGCCTCGCTCGTCCCAGAAGCGCGTGCAGGTAGTTCTGTACGCGCTCGTTCCAGGGCGTCCACGCCCCCTCCTCATCCTCGTATCCGTCCCACGAACTCCGGCTCACGTCTGTCACCCGGAGGTCACCAATCCCTTGCTCTGAGAGGACGACCAGAAACGGCGTCTGATCTGCTTCGATGGTCGACTCGTACGTCGACCGCGCCCTCCGCTGTTCATCCAGCAGATGGCCAGGATCGAAATCGTCATCAGACGGATCGATGACGAGATTTTCGACCGCAAACTCGTGGGCTCGCCAGTCGGCCAGCCCCCGGCTCAGTCCGAGTACCTGCACCAGCAGAAAGTCGTCATCAACCGACCTGCGCCACGGAACTGGCGTCCCGGCTGGAAACACCCATCGGGCGAGGCGGTCGTGTGCGAACTCGTAGGGACCGTAGCGCTTCCCCTCCACGTCGTCCTCGATATACGACAACTGGACCTCGTCGCGTGTAGGCATAGACTCGAGTTCCTCGGTCAACGCATCGCGAACGGTTTCGAGGTGGTCGGCATGCGGTCGGGCTGCGGCGGCGTCGCCGCCATCGACGCCAACGTCGTCCCACAGGCGGTCGCGGTAGCGTTCGGCGGTTTCGACGTTGATTTCGGCCTGCAGGAGGCCGGCGGTTATGTCACCGATATCGCGGGGGTCGTAGTCGTCGATGTCGGGGCTGGTGTCGTCGGTCTCAGCAGTTTCAGCAGACTCGTCGAACGCCTCGAGATCAGCCCATCCCGCCCGTCCCCGACCGACCTGCAGTTCGGACTCGATCTGGGTGTACCAGGCCAGATCACGCTCCGGATCGAGGACCGGATAGCCACTGATGTCCGCGATGACTGCGTCGATTCGATCGAAGAGTGCGAACGACCGCTCGGCGAGTTCCTCGAGTGTAACAGCATCCTGTTTCGCCCGCGCCTCCCCGAGGTGTTCCCCAGCGAACTGCATTCCATACACGGCGTTGGACAGTGCCTCGTTGTACTCGCCGTCCGCGAGTGCGTCCTCGGCAGTCCCGAGCCAGCCACCTGAACTGCGCATTCTTCGCTCGTCGGTATCGATTTCGTCCCAGCGCTCGAGTGACTCCGTCTCAGTCTCTGCCAGCAACTCGACCGCCATACGAGCGTGCGCTTCGGTCACGGTGGGCTGCCAGAGCGCACTCGGTGTCGGGGGTTTCGGATAGTAGTTCGTCGCGACATCGACCAGACTGTTCGGCAGCGCCGTCGGCCGCGTCGCGCCGAGGGCGACGACCGCGCTCCCGGTGAGTCCGACACCGCCAGCGGTTCCTGCCAGAAGCTGTCGACGGGTAAGCGAGGGAGGATCGGGGACCATATTATTCGATGATGACTGCTAGCGTGCTAAAATAACTTTTCGTCTGGCGTCCAAAATGCGACCCCCCCTCGTCAGCGGACCGGAGTCACGAGACTGGGTGGACTCGAGCATCGGGGTGGGTCGATTCGGCCGAGCGGGGGATAAGACCGGACCGACGCTTGGAGTCGGGGCCGACGAATAGCAGCGCTGCCGTTGAACGCGACCGGGAAGTGAGTGCCGGTAGTCGCCGTTTTCCGTCTGTAAGCACGCCGTATCACCGCTTCGGCCAGAAGCCAGCAGTCGACTACCAGTCGTACTTTTCGGAACTGACCTGTGGAATACGGTGACGGTTCGCCGTTTCAGTCGGTTACGCATCCTGAACACTCCGGGCGAGCGCGGTAGTCAGTTCTTTCGACCCGTTTGCTACCACGCACAGTGAGTGACCGGTCACAATCACTGCCGTCGTATTTCGGCCCGACGTATTCGAAAACAAGACTTTCAGGCCAGTGACGTGCTTCTTTTCGGTAGCGCGCTGATAACGATAGGGTCGCTACGAGAAGCCGAGAGTGCATGATTCACGAGGTGATCCGTCGTGCGCTGTCTCTTCTTTAACAACACGCCGGCACACGTCCACCTGTACAAACACACCGTGTCACGGCTCGAGGATGCGGGCCACGAGGTGCTCGTGCTCGCGCGGGGAGACGAGTGTACCGAGGCGTTGCTCTCGTACCACGACGTGCCCTACGAAACCTACGGCGACCGCAGTGAGTCGCTCCAGTCGCTGCTGTGGGAGGTGCCGGCGCACCTCTCGACGATCGCTCGGCAGGCGCGTCGGTTCGACCCCGATGTGGTCTTCGGAATCGGACCCTACGCCGCGTACACGGGGGCGATTACGCGCGCGCCAGCGGTCGCCGTGCTCGACTCCGAACCCTCGCTCGACCACGTCGTCTCGAAGCCCTTCGTGCGCGCGATTCTAACACCCGAGGCGTTCCGGAAGGACCTCGGCGCGAAACACTACCGGTTCCGTGGCTTCAAGGAATCGGCGTACCTCCACCCCGACGTCTTCGAGGCGGACGAGTCAGTCAGAGCGGACCTCGGCGTCGACGCGGACGAACCGTACGTTATCGTCCGACTCAATGCGTTCAACGGCCACCACGACGTCGGCAAGCGCGGGTTCTCGGCCGACCAACGCCGGCAGCTGCTGTCGACACTCGCCGAGCACGCGACCGTCTTCGTCTCGGACGAGGGCGGCGACCTGGCACTCGACGAGCTCGACGTGCGTCCGTACGAACTCCACCCCGCGCGGATTCACGACGCGCTGGCGGAGGCGGAGCTGCTCGTCGCTGACACGCAGACGATGGTCACCGAGGCCGCCCTGCTCGGCACGCCCGCGATCCGCTCGAACTCCTTCGTCGGCGAGGACGACATGGGGAACTTCATCGAACTCGAGGAGCGCGGACTCATCGACAACTGCAGCGAGTTCGAGACCGTTCTCGCCCGCGCACAGGAGTTGCTCACGGACGAGTCGACGGCCGAGACGTGGGCGAAGCGACGCGACAGCTACACGGCTGACATGGTCAACCTGACCGAGATCATCACGTCCATCGCAACGTCCTACAGCGAACCGAGCGCACAGCCAGCGACGGCTGAGGTAACGGGGGTGCGTGCGGACTGATGCGCGTCTGTTCCATCGTCGGGGCCAGACCCCAATTCATCAAGGCCGCCGTCGTCTCCCGAACGCTTCGCGATGTCGCCGAGGAAGTTCTCGTCCACACCGGCCAGCACTACGACGAGGAGATGTCCGACGTCTTCTTCGACGAACTCGAGATTCCCGAGCCGGAGTACAACCTCGGAATCGAGTCGGACACCCACGGCCGACAGACCGCGCGGATGGTCGCGGCGATCGAGCCCGTCATCGAGGAGACCGAGCCGGACGTCATCCTGCTCTACGGCGACACGAACTCGACACTCGCAGGTGCGATCGTCGGCTCGAAACGCGATGTCGCCGTGGCACACGTCGAGGCCGGGCTCCGGAGCAACAACCGATCGATGCCCGAGGAGATCAACCGCATTCTGACGGATCACGCCTCTGACCTCTGCTTCGCCCCGAGCAGGGACGCGATTCGGAACTTGGCGGACGAAGGGATCTCTGACGAGGTCTACTGGACCGGCGACGTGATGTACGACGCTATCCTCGACGCCCGCGAGCGCTCGGCCGACCAGTCGACGATCCTCGACGACCTCGGCATCCAGCCCGGCGAGTTCGTCCTCGCGACCGTCCACCGCGCGAGCAACACGGACGACCCCGAGAACCTCGCGGCAATACTCGACGGCCTCGCCGACGCACCCCTGCCGGTCGTCTTCCCCGCCCACCCGCGCACCGTCAACCGACTGCAGGAACACGGCCTCTGGGAGCGCGCGAGGAGCGAACTCGAGTTGATCGAGCCACTCGGCTACCTCGATTTCGTCCGACTGCTCGACACTGCGGAACGAGTAGCGACCGATTCGGGCGGCGTCCAGAAGGAAGCGTTCTTCCTCGAGACGCGCTGTGTGACGCTGCGCGAGGAGACCGAGTGGGTCGAGACGGTCGACTGTGGCTGGAACCGGCTCGTCGGCCCGAAGACGGCTGCGATCCGCGAGGCGCTCACGACGGACTGGGCACCGAAGTCGACCCCACGTCCGTACGGCGACGGACTCGCTGGCCAGCGGATCATCAGCCTCCTCCAGCAGCACCTCGCCGATAGTGAACTAGAGGAGCAGCTCGAGGCGCCGCCGTTAACCAGCGCGTAGGCGGGTCCGAGATTCCGACAGAGGTTTCCGGTCCCCCAAAGCGTTTTACCGTGGTAATTATATCTAATTACGAGATGAGCGAGAACTTCCCCGACTACGTCGATGTCGACTACGAGGACGGAACCGGCGAGGATCCCGTCGACTATCCACACATCAACGACAAGATCGAGAAGGCAGTGGAGGTCACCCGCCAGGGACTCGAACAGTACGAAAACCCCGCGGTCATGTGGACCGGCGGCAAGGACTCCACGCTCGTCCTCTACTTCGTCAGCCAGGTCGCAGAGCGATACGACCTCGAGGTCCCCCCCGCAATCTTCATCGACCACTACCAGCACTTCGACGAGATCCACGACTTCGTCGACCACTGGGCCGACGAGTGGGATCTGGAAGTCATCTACGCCCGCAACGAGGACGTCGGCGAGTACGTCGACGAGCACGGCCTCGAACCCGGCGACGACATCGACATCTCGGGGCTCTCCGAGCACAACCAGCACCACGTCGAGAACATACTCGAGTACGAGGAGGACACGTTCCCGTTCCTGCTCGACACCTACGTGGGCAACCACCTGCTGAAGACGGTGGCGCTGAACAACGCCCTGGAGGAGCACGACGTCGACGGCGTCATTTCGGGCGTCCGCTGGGACGAACAGGAGGCTCGCGCCGACGAGACGTTCTTCTCGCCGCGCCACGATCCGGACATCTACCCGCCACACGACCGCGTGCAGCCGATTCTGCAGTTCGACGAAGCCGCGGTGTGGGAGGCCTTCTGGAACTTCGTCGTACCGGATACGGTGCCGGAGTTCCCGGACGACGGCTACGTGCCGGAGAGCGACACGGACCTGCCGAACGACCTCACGCAGGACGACATTCCGGTGTCACCGAAGTACTTCGCCGGCTTCCGCTCGCTCGGCAGCGAAGTGAGTACCGAAAAGAGCGACGAGGAGCCTGCCTGGCTGCAGGATCTGGAGGGAACGACCGAGCGTGCGGGCCGCGCACAGGACAAGGAGGACCTGATGGAGCGGCTGCGCGACCTCGGTTACATGTGATGCGGGCGAACTGAGAGCCGGTAGCCGGGTGAGCGACCCGTTCATTTTGAGTTGCACTCGACTTTCGAGTCTCATCGACGAACCGCCCGCGCTCGGGCGGTGTACTTCAACAAACGCGAAAACTGCGTTCCGTGCGAACGACGGCGGTCTCAGTGTCGGCGTTGGCTCAGTTCGTCGCGCGGTACTCGCCGTGCTTGACGCCGAGTGCGAGCATGATCGCGCCAAAGACTGCCATCGAGGGCACGACCATCATCAGAATCGTGTCTGGAGCCATCCCCATCGGCATCGTCATCAGCCCGGCCGTTCCGAGCGCGATGATCAGGATGAACGCGGCGACCGTCTTCGGCAGGTCGAGTTCCATACCCGATGTTCGGGGTTGTACCGGCGTAACGCTATCGAAACAGACTGTTCGTTGAACGAGAAGAAACCGCAAGCGCTTGCGCCGACTACTCCGACGGGCGCACCAGATTCGCCAGTGCGACGACGGTTCCGAGGAACCAGCCAAGCGGGAAGGAGATCCCCACCCACATCGCCGCGTAGGCAGCCCCTTCGAGTTCGTAGTTCGCGCGCAGGAACTCGTTGAGCCCACCGACGTGGAGGATGTTATCGAGCGCCCAGGCCGCGAAGTCGTAGCTCGGCTCGAGGACGACGCCCTCGAGTGACGGCGTGACGAGCGCGGCGACGACCGGCGGCAGGAACAGCGCCGTCATCGCGAACGGGTAGGCGAACAGCACGGAGACGGGTCGGCCGCCGACCTTGGACGCACCGGCTGCGAGCGCGGTCGAAATCGTCGCGACGGCGCTTGCGGCACCGATCGCGATGGTTTCTTCGACCGGCAACTGGAGGTGTGCGATCACCGTCAGCGTCCCCCAGACGAGCAGTGCGATGGCTGTCACGCCGACGATGCCGAGGCGGGTTCGCGTCGAGTCGAGTTTCGCCGCGTAGTAGCGGGTAGCATAGCCAATGACGGTAAGCGGGTACAGGATCAACAGCCCGAGCGTGCCGAAGACACTCCAGGCGTAGTAGGCGATCTTCTGTGGAAGCGTCTCGGGACGCCACTTTCCCATGACGGAGTGGCCGCGACCGCGCTGGCGCGGAAAGACGAGTTCCATCCAGGCACCGTGTAACTGATCGAGGTCAGCCCTGATCGCACCGATGATCCCGCCACCGCCACCACGTTGCGTGCGGGTGGACATACCTGAGCCAAAAAACTGACGTACCGTAAACTTTCCTCCTTTCTTGTTTTTCCGCTCGTCAAATTAGTCATAATTCTAATACTTGGGCAGCTGCAGGCCAATCTCCCGGCGGGTCAGTTCCAGAGCCCAAACTCTGGATCGACTTTCCGATCCGTCTCCTCGATCGCGTCGATCGTTTCGATGTCGTCTTGGTCTAACTCGAGTGCAAGCGACTCCCAGTTGTCCCGAATGTGGTCCTCGCCGGTCGCCTTGGGGATCGAAGTAACCCCAATCTCGCGCAGCCAGGCCAGACTGACCTGCGCCTCGCTGACGTCGTGTTTGTCGGCAATCTCCTGGATCTCGGGCTGGTCGAAGACATCGCCGCGAGCGATCGGCGAGTAGGCGACGACTTCGACATCGTGTGCCGCGCAGGCGTCGCGGATCTCCTCCTGGGGAAGCAGCGGGTGCAGTTCCACCTGATTCGCAAGGATTGGTGCGTCACAGCGCTCGACGGCCTCCTTGAGTTGCTCGGGCTGGAAGTTACTCACGCCGACGTTCTCGATGAGTCCCTCTTCGTGGAGTTCCGAAAACGCGTCCAGCGTCTCTGCCGGGTCGTACGTCCGCGCCGGCCAGTGGACGTACAGCAGGTCGACGTACTCGACGCCGAGACGGTCGATACTCTCGCGGGCCGTCTCGAGTACGTCGTCGTACGCGAGATTCGAGAGCCAGACCTTGGTCGCGAGGAAGACATCCTCGCGGTCGACGTCGGCCGCGGCGATTCCCTCGCCGACGGCTTCCTCGTTGTCGTAGGCCTGGGCGGTGTCGATGTGGCGATAGCCCGTCTCGAGTGCAGTGCGAACGCTCTCGGCGCACTCCTCGGGCGAGTCGTTCTGCCAGGTTCCCAGGCCGAGCATCGGCATGCCGGCTGCGGTCGGACACGTCTCAGGTGCAATTTGTTCGGCGTTGTCGGCTGCCATATCCGACGAGAGGAACGGGATGCGAAAATGGGTTGGGGTTGCGGCGGCGGGCGGAGAGCGGTTGTGAACGGGTGACAACGGTTTCCCCACAGCGGTGTCGCCCCAGCGTCAGTCGTAGAGATGATCCCAGGGCCGGTGGGACTCGAGTACCGCGCTCCCGGCGAGCACGGTGTCGTCTCCGAAGCGGGGGCCGACGAGCTGGAGTCCGACGGGGTGTCCCGCGTCCGTGAGCCCGGCAGGCGCGGAGGCGGCGGGGTGGCCGGTCCAGTTGAACGGCCAGGTGAGCGGCCACTCCCAGGCTTCTGCGTCGAGGTCCTCGTGGAGGCCGACGTTGGCGCGCGAGAGCGTTGGCGTCACGAGCAGGTCGTACTCCGAGAGCACGTCCTGTACGGCGTCGAAGATGGCCGTCCGGGCGATATCCGAGCGGGCGATGTCGGCGGGACCGTACTGCTCGCCCAGTTCGAGCATCCGGTAGAGGCTATCGGTGATCGCCTCGGGGTGGTCGCGCAGGTCGATCCCGTGGGATTCCGCGGTGACGGTGGCGCTCTCGAGCATCGACGTCGTGAACGTCGGGATCACCGCCTCGATGAGGTCGTCCAGTTCGTAGCCGTGATCGATGGAGACCTCCTCGACGGTAGCACCTGCGTCCTCGAAGGACGCCACCGCGTCGTCGACGACCGAGCGAACCGCGTCCGTGACCGGGAAGACGTCGAGAGCCGGGCTGTAGGCGATCCGCAGGTCGGTGGACGGCTCCTGCACAGCGTCTCGGAACGCGATATCGACGGGAACACTCTCGGGGTCGTCAGGATGGTGACCCGCCATCTCTGAGAGGAACGCGGCCGAATCGGCGACGGTGCGCGAGAGCGGCCCCTTCGTCACGTGGTGGCGGGCCCGGCCGAAGCCGTTGGGTCTGCTGATCGAGGGGACGAGACCGAACGTCGGTTTGAAGCCGTAGACGCCGCAGGCGGCCGCCGGAATGCGAAGCGAGCCGCCCGCGTCGCTGCCGGTCGCGACGGGCGTCATTCCTGCCGCAACCGCCGCCGCGGAGCCGCCGGAGGAGCCGCCCGCGTTCAGTTCGGTGTCGACCGGCGACGCCGTCGCCCCGATCACGTCGTTGGTCGTCGTCCCTTTGTGGCCGAACTCGGGCGTGTTCGTCGTCCCGAGCACGATTGCGCCGGCCTCCTCGAGTCGCGCAACGGTGACGGCCGTTTTGGGTGCCACGAAGTCGGAAAACAGCGTCGAGCCGAAGGTGTAGGGCAGGCCCTCCTTCAGCGAGCCGAGGTCCTTGAGCGCGATTGGAACGCCGTGGAGGGGGCCGATCTGTTCGTCACTGTCGTCGCTCCCATCCGGGGCGTCAGCGCCGGCGGACTCGAGTACCCGGTCCGCTTCGGCGGCTGCCTCGCGCGCCTCGCCAGCGCAGACGGTAACAAAGGCGTTGATTTCGTCGTCGCGTGCGTCGATGCGGTCGAGATGTGCCTCGACCGCCTCGGTGGCGGTCACCTCTCCGGCTCTAATTTGACTCGCGAGTTCGGTGGCCGACAGCCGCGTGAGTGCTGACTCGTCAAGACGATCCGTTTCGTGGCGCTCGCGTGACATACCCGTACTGTCTCACGAAGTGAAATATACGTTTGCTCGGCTGGCGCGCTCGTCGGGTTCGTCGGAGGGATCCTCTACTCGAGTTCGAGTGCCCCAAACTGCTCCGGCGGCACGCGATTCTCCGTCGCCTGCTCGAACGCATACGCGAGTTCGAACAGCCGCGGCTCGGCGAACGTGCGGCCGAGTAACTCGAGTCCGACCGGGAGCCCGTCGTCGGTGAACCCGGCAGGGGTGACGATCGCGGGCAGACCAGTGTGAGCCGAGAGTTCGCAGTTCATCTCCTCGAACGGCTGGTGCTCGTCGACGGTGACCGGCGGAACCGTCGAGGGCGGGTACAGCAGGGCGTCGAGGTCGTGGTCGGCCAGCGTCGCAAGCACGCTGTCGCGAAGCTCCCTGCGGCGTTCGAGCCGACGCAGGTAGCCCGTGTTGTCGTCGAGTGAGTCCTGATCGGTTCCGAGGATCTCACCGCCCTCGAATCGGGCCTCGATCGACGGCGCGAGTTCGCCCGAGTCCACGATGGCTGCGAGTGATTCCTGCGGGGCATCATCGCCGAGCGTCTCGAGATACGCGTCGAAGTCCCGCGCGAACTCGTATGCGAGCACGCGAGCGCTCAGGAGCCAGTTCGTGTCGACGACGTCGACCGGATCGACGACCGTCGCGCCGGCCGCCTCGAGGTCGTCGATAGCGTCCTCGAGGACGCTCGTCACGGCTGCGGCGTCGTCTTCGGAGACGGCCTCGTACTCGTCGGCATCGCCCTGGAGCCCGAAGAACTGCCGGGCGATCCCGATTCTGGCACCGTCGAGGCCGTCCGCATCGAGGTGGGCGGTGTAGCCGTCGTCGGGAACCTGCCCGACACCTCTGGCCGTGACCGGGTCCTCGGGATCGTAGCCGGCCATGACATCGAGCAGTCGCGCGGCGTCTTCGACGGTTCGTGCGATGGGGCCGGGCGTGTCCTGCGTTTCGCTGAGTGGGACGAGCCCGGTTCGGCTGCACAGGCCTCTGGTCGGCCGAACGCCGATGAGATCGTTGAACGCGGGCGGCGAGCGATTCGACGAGCAGGTGTCGGTGCCGGTGCCGATGAGGCCCAGGTTTGCGGCGATAGCCGCGGCGCTGCCACCACTCGAGCCGGACGGCCGGTGCTCGAGATCGTAGGCATTTCGCGTCGCGCCGCCGAGCGAACTGATCGTGTCGACGCCGAAGGAGAGTTCCTGCAGGTTCGCCTTCGCGATGATGATCGCGCCAGCCTCCCGAAGCTGGTCGACGATGAACGCGTCGCGGGAGGGCTGTGAGTCCGCGAGCGTCGTCGAGCCCGCCGTGGTCGGCATGTCGTGGGTGTCGTGGTTGTCCTTGATAATCGTCGGAACGCCGTGGAGCGGCCCGACGAACCCGTCGCGCTCGAACTGGGCATCGAGGTCGCGGGCGCGGTCGCGAGCCCTGTCGTTCACTGTCAGGATCGCGTTCAGGTCGTCGTCGTAGGCGTCGATGCGCGCCAGATAGCGCTCGACGAGTTCTTCAGCGGTGACCGCGCCGTTGGCCATCGCGTCGTGAACGGCTGCGACGCTGGTCTCGAGCAGGTCGAACGAGTCTGTGTGGTGTGTGGGCATCTGTGAGTGGAGTCTATCGGGTGGTCTCGGAGAAGGAACCTGAATCTATCGTCCGCGGGGTGACATGCCGCGGCGCGGTCTGGCTGTCGCGTTCCGATGATAGCTCGGTGTTGCCACCGTTGTAACGCATCAGCAGCCTCCCACTCGGCACGTGCAGGCTACTCGCGTTTGGCCGCGGAGCCCGTTCGCCGAACCGATGACAACGACAACCACTCGAGTCGATGCGATCTCGAAGGCGAGCACAGCGACGACGGTAATCGACGCGATAATGGAGTTCGTACGCGGGAGGCGAGCGAGCGGGCTCTTCCTCCTCGGGGCCGCAGCACTCTCCTCGCGAATTCCGGGCGTCGGGACGGCTGCCTCGGTGCTGTTGCGTGCGTACCGGCGGCTCCGATAACGAGGATTGTAAGTCGAGAGGCGCGACCTCAGAGAAGCAGTCTCCCGCTAGTCCGGTTAGTACTTCGGCTCAGCGCCGCTGATATCGTACACTCGATCCAGCACGCTATCGCGCTCCGAGCGCCAGGCGTCGAAGTGGTCGGGGCTGTCCGGGTAGCTGTCGTAGACGCCCTTGAGCGAGCCGGCGGCCTGCTGGACCTTGTAGAGGTCGTAGAGCGTATCCCAGTGGCCGAAGGTCTTGATCAGTGTTTTGAGTTTGAGCCCGAGACTCATATTGGCAGTCCCCTTCTTACCGATCGCATCGACGAGCTGTTGGCCCGGCATCGCCGTGAGGACCGAAACGAGGTCGTCCAGTTCCTGTGCGGTGCCGAAGATGTTGTAGAGGTCCATCGCCGCGAAGCGCTTGCCGAAGTCCGTCTGGACGCGCTGGTTGTACTCCCAGAGGGCCGCCTCGCTCACGTCGCCGTCGGAAATCGCGTCGACGGCGATCTTCGCCGCCCAGTGGCCACCTTTTGCGGCACCTGGAATACCACCGCCGGTACACGGGTTGACGTGCCCAGCCGCGTCGCCGACGGCCACGTAGCCGGGGTGGACCGCCGAGTCGTACGGTCGGCGGGTCGGGAGGGCGGCACCAAGCTTGTTCTTCACCGTCGCGTCCTGGAACTCCTCCCGATTGGCGATGTCGTCTTTGAGCGCGTCGACCAGTTCCATCGGCTCCTGACTCATCTGGAAGCCCAGTCCCGCGTTGATCTCCGTCGCCGAACGCGGGAAGTACCAGAGGTAGCCCAGTTCCTCAGTCGGCTTGAAGACGAGCGCGTCGTCCCACTCGACCGGCTCTGGCACCTCGAGTACCTCGCGGTAGGCCGAGCAGAACTGCGAGTAGTTGACGTTGGTGTCGAACGACGACGCCGAGAGGTCCGCCTTGTCCTGCAACACCGAGAGCGCACCCGCGCCGTCGATGACGATTTCGGATCGGTACTCGAGTGCCTCGCCGTCCCTGATAGCGGTCACACCCTCGACGGTGCCGTTCGGCTGGATGACGTCGTTGACGACGGTGTTGTAGTGGATGTCGACGCCGGCGCGGTCGGTTTCTTCTAAGAGGATCTGACCGTACTTCCAGCGGTCGACGACGCCGCCGGTCTCGTTGAACGGAATCTCGAGACGCTCGCCACTCTGTGGGTTCTCGAAGATGGCGCGTTCGATTCCCTGATTGGTGAACGCCTCGTCTTTGAGTCGCTCGCGGTCGAGCACGTTCGGGAAAGAACTCTTCCCCTTGATGCCGTCCCCACAGGCGATGTAGCCCCCTTCCTCCTCGCTCTTGCGCTCGAGAAGGACGACGTCGAGCCCCTCCTTGGCGGCGGTCGTCGCAGCGAAGCAGCCGGCAGTCCCCCCGCCGACGACCACGATATCGTAGGCCTCGGTAGCCGAAGTCATCTCTATTCCCGCTAAAGGGTGTCGGGAATTAAAAATACGTGGGAACTGTTTTGATGCCGCTGGGACGACGGAATAGGGTGATTGTCGCCTCCGTCGGGGCAGAAATCGCTGCTTCTGGAGTCACTGTGTCTACAATTACGCTCTACTGATACATCCGAAGCGGCTGCGCCTGCGTGCTCTGTTCCTGACCGACCGCCTGCATCTGTTGTGCGAGCTGCTCTCGTTTCTCACGGATATCCTCGGCGTGGTCGACGAGTTCCTGCACGTCGACCGAGAGATCGGCTACGGGTGCGATAGCGTCCTCGAGAAGCACGCTCGCTGCCTCTGGGTCGGGGAACTGCGGGCTGCATTCAACGACGAGTCCGAGGCTGTCGTAACCGGCCTGCGCCGCGTGGTTGATGAGCGCGCCAGTGGGGCCGGTGACGACACCATCCTCCGGTGGGACGTCGATCTCGCGGTCCTCGAGGAGATCTGGTGCGCTACCCGTTCCGATGCCGTAAAGATCCGGTCGCTCGCCGTTGTCCCGATCAGCCGGTAATCCGCTCAGGTACAGCGGCATCGCGTCGTAGTCGATAAGCCAGCTCGTTACGCACTCGGCGACGTTGTCGAGCGCTTCCGGTCGGATTGGCGCGTCGCTTTGCAGTGCGAGCAAGTCGTGCTCCTCGCTGACGTAGAGCCGTACGGGTGGCCGAACGGTTCGGTCACCACTCCGGTAGACGCCGATACGAGGCAGCCCCTGGCAGTGGACGCTCGCGTAGTAGCGCATATCGAACTCGTCGACGAGATGGTCGGTTGCGATTTTGCCGACAAGTCCGATGCCGGGAAAGCCCTCGACGAAGGTGGGGTCATCGAGGTCGGCCTCCGCTCCCTGCAGACTGATTCGTGCCATGTGTTGGCAGACTCCGCGAGTGGGCATAAAAACGACGACGCTGTCGGCGACCGAAGCGGACGGCTCGAGACGGGGCGGGTGGTTGGGGAGCGGGGACGAGGATCGGGAGCGGGAGTGGTGAGGAGTGGGTGCGGTGGCAGGGA
This sequence comes from Natrialba sp. SSL1, assembly GCF_001861355.1. GTDB lineage: Archaea > Halobacteriota > Halobacteria > Halobacteriales > Natrialbaceae > Natrialba. The sequence goes on along the minus strand of NZ_MASN01000040.1, from coordinate 34,529 downwards.
CGAGGAGTGGAAGTGGAAGTGGGAGTGGGAGCGGGGGTGAGGACATAGATGGGAAGCAGGGACAGGGCAACGACGGCCCGGCCTTCGAAACCCACAAACGCCGGGCAATCAAATCGAAGACTAATGGAGCCATTCGAGCGGTACCGACCGATCATCGACGACTTCGAGGCCTTCCTCGGCGCCTGCGAGCGCCCGCTCGGCAACGCCGTGCGCGTAAACACGATCAAGGCTTCCCCCGAGCGAGCGACCGCCGCACTCGAGGAGGACGACGTCGCGTACGAGCAGGCCGAGTGGAACCCGCGCGTGCTACGCCTCGAGACGGACTCACCGGGCTCGACGTGGACCTCCTTTCACGGCTTTACTCACGGTCAGGAGGAAGTCTCGGCGGTCCCGCCGGTCGTCCTCGATCCCCAGCCCGGCGAGCGCGTCTGGGACTGCTGTGCGGCCCCCGGCGGGAAGGCAACCCAGCTCGCCGCGCTGATGGACGACCGAGGAACGGTCGTCGCGAACGACAACAACCTCGGACGCATCTCGGCGCTGCGGTTCAACGCCGAGCGCCTCGGGGCGACCAGCCTCGCGGTGACGAACGACGACGCGCGAAACTACTCCATGAAGCGATTCCCGTTCGACGAGTTCGACCGGACGCTCGTGGACGCGCCCTGTTCCTGCGAGGGAACGATTCGGAAGAATCCTGACGCGCTCGACAACTGGTCGGAGGGCCACATCGACACGATAGCGGGCATCCAGAAGGGCATCCTCCGCCGAGCGATCCAGACGACCCGCGAAGGTGGCACCGTCGTCTACTCGACGTGTACCTTCGCGCCGGAGGAAAACGAGGCCGTCGTCCAGCACGCCATCGACGAGGAGGACTGCCGCGTCGTCGACTTCGACCTCGAGCTGGAGCACGCACCCGGCCTTACCGAGTGGCGAGACGAGACGTTCGATCACACACTCGAGCAGGCCGCGCGGATCTACCCACACCACAACGACACCGGCGGCTTCTTCGTGGCGAAACTGGAGGTGACCGCCTGATGAGCGACACCGCCGACGACCTGCGCAAAAACGACGGTCAACAGTTCGGCCGCCTCCCCGAAACCGACGCCGACCGAACCGTCGAGGGCCGCGTCAGCCGCGCTGCCGTCGTCGACTACTTCGAAGACCGGTTCGCGATCCCGCCCGAGACCTTCGACGACTACACCTTCTGGGAGAAGGGCGCGGGCAAGATCTGGCTCTACAGCGGCGAGGCCGACTCGCCGCTCGAAATCGAGGCTATCGGCATGACCTGTCTGCGAACCCGCCAGGAGCACTGGAAGCCCACGACGGACTTCGTCCAGCGCTTCGGCGCACACGCCAGCGAGTGCGTGATCGATCTCGACCGCGAGGCCGCCCGCCGGTTCGCTGCCGGCGAGGACCAGGAACTCGAGTGGGACGGCGATTGGGGATACCTGATCGCGGCCCACACCGTTGCGGGCGAGCGCGAACCGCTCGGGATTGGACTGTACGTCCACGGCGAACTGCGATCGATGGTACCGAAGGGGCGACAGCGAGAGTTGTAGTCCCCGTTCGAATCGGTCGCTGTAGCCGGACAGCCGTTTTCAGTGTGACGCTGAGCAGCCTCAGGCCAGATCGAACTGCGCGTAGTGTCGCACCAACTCGAACAGCCCGTAACAGGCGATCAGGAGGCCGAGCGCCAGCAGGAACGCCCGCGCAGATCGAACAAAGAGGTAAAGTTCCGGCAGGAATCCAACGAGTGCAACCGCCGTGCCGGCAGCGACGAACTGGAATTCTCGTCTCATCCGTTACAGTCCGTTCTCACAGCGGATTGAAATATTACTTTTGGTGATCGGATCGGGGTCTTCGACCCTGACAGAATCCTTGAGATGGTCGTCGATGGCTCACTTGTACGCTGGACACGCTTCCGAAGAATGCGGGACACGGACCCGTCGCACCCACTACCGGAGTGCGCCCACCAGCGACCGCGCCGTCCCCGGCCCGTTCTCGAGTACCGCCCGCGGAAACCGACGCCGAGCGCCAGCCAGGGCGTACTCGAGTGCCCGCGTTGCATCGTCGAAAATGCCGGTTCCGTGACCGACGATGACGCGGTCGGGTTCGTACTCGCGCAGCGAGTGGGGCGGGTCGAGTCGGAAGAAGAGTTCGAGGCCGAGGCGTTCGTCGTCGACGAGGAAGGGGTCCGCCGTGCCGATCGATTCGGGGGTGTATAGCGTCTGGTGATTGTCCCAGTAGAGAATCGCCTCGTCCCAGAGCGGGATCGGCTGGCGGCGGACGACCTCGACGACGGGGTCGAACGAGTCCGCGTAGCGCTCGATCGGGGCCGTCGTTCGGTCGTCGACGCGGCCCATCCACTCCGGGATGGTGATGGGAACGTCGTACCGCCGCGCGAACTGTTCTGCATCGCGCGTGTGCCAGCACGAACAGATTGCGACGCCGGCGACTGCGGTCTCGTGTTCCTCGGCGAGATCATCGATCAGGTCGTCGACGCCGGGTGCCCAGAGCGGATCGAGGAGCCAGACGCCGGCCTCGCCGACGACGGCGTGACTCGCCCGCTGACCGAGTTCATCAGGGTGAGCAAGCCAGCCGACGCCGTCCTCCCAGCGGTCGATTTCTTGGAAGCCGCTGGCTGCCTGTCGTTCGTATGCCATATCTGTGGGTGCATGCGAACGGTAATAGCAGTTTGCGTCAGCGACGACGGGGAGGCGGACAACTGACGCGCCTCAGCGCTCGACGACCGTCCCGCCGCTCAATCCCTCCCACTCCACGCGGTAGCCGAGCGCGGCGAGCACTGCGCTGGCGTCCGTCAGATCGGACTCCTCGAGAACGGATTCAGCTTCTTGGAGAGTCATGCCGACCTCCATCTCGTCGCCGACGGACTCGAGTACCCGCGGGCGAACGAGCGTGCGGCCGACGCGGTCGTGCTCGGGGAACTGCGTCTCCGCAAAGGCATCGGTGCTCACACCGTGACGACTGGCGAGGGACTCGAGTGCCACGACATCGTCGTCGGGGGTGAGTTCGGCCGGCAGTTCGGCCGCGCTTTCCTGGACCAGGTCGGCCTCGTACTCGCGGAGCACGTCGACGACGGCTTTGACGCGGACGGTCCCGGAATAGGGAATCGCGCGGTGGTCTCGCGTCTCGATTGCCTCGCCGACGCCAAGCGAGTCGTCGACCGCGACGAGGAGGTCGACGTCTTCGAGGGACTCGAGTTGGTCGAGTTTCTTCTGGACGTATTCGGGCGTCCAGAATCCCATAATTTCGAAGTAGAGCCGGTACTCGCCGTGGGCGTACTCGAACGCGAAGTCGGGAATCATCACCCGCGTGCCCGTTGCGAGCGGTTCGGGTTCACGGACGAGATTCCAGTCGAGATCGAGTTGCGTGAAGCGGGCGGCGAAGTCGGATTCGACGCCGCTGTCGAAGGTCACGTCGGCGACCGGTTCGGCGTCGGGGACCGTGACCGGGTCGTCGTGGGAGAGCGAGAGCGTCCGCTCGGTACCGCGGTCGTCGATGGTCGCCTCGAGGTGCCAGGCCTCGGCGCTCGCGACCGTCCGCAGGAAGCGCGCAAAGCGGGTGCCGTACCGTCGCGTCGCCCGGAAGAGGTGTGTCGGTCCGGTGACGACGACCTCGCGGTCGCTCGCGAGACTGGCGGTTGACCCGGCCGCCGCATCGGGGTTCCGGATTTCGTACATCAATCGCAGCCGTTTGATCGCCGAGACGAGCGCCTTCGGATCGCTCGATCTGACCCGCAGTTCGGTCGCGTCGAACAGCGCCGTCTGGGCCAGCGAGAGGTTGTACTGCGCGAGCAGGTCGTCGGGGCCCCAGCGCGAGGCGACTTCGGTGAGGACCTGGCGCTCGTCTAAGTCTGCGTAGAGAGTGGACTCGAGTGCGTCCGCCGACACGCCGAGCGATTCGCCGGCCCGGATGAGCGCCATAGTACGCTCGTCGTCGGTAACGACACCGACGGCGTCTGCGGCCTCGAAGACCGCGCGGCGAGCGCGTTCGGGGTCGACATCGGCGTCGGTTTCGAAGGTGGATTCGCGTTCGAGCAGCGCCGAGAGGCCGCGAACGAGTTTGAAGTCGTCCGCGTTCCGTTCGAGGTCGGTGAGGGCGTCCTCGAGGTCGCCGCGCTGCTGGTCGACGTGTCCCTGGTAGGTACCGATGACGCGAGCTGCGAGCGGGCGGTGCTCGCGTGCGGCGAACTGTGGGTAGAAGCCGCCGCCGGCGCGGGAGACGCGCAGCAGGTCCTTCGTCAGCATTTCTAGCTAGTACTGGGAGCGACGGGGGCAAAAGTCACGCGACCGGCCCATCGTGTTTCGTGGACTCAAAAAGAGTCTTTTAGGTGACCTTCCATTGGCGAGACGTGATAGCACAGCAGCTGCCAGTCGGTTCGATGAACAGTGTCCCGGCGGTCGACGAGTACGTGCCGGCGCTCATCGGCGCGGTAGTGACTGCCGCCATCTTCGTCGTCGCGTTCGTGGTGCTCTACTGGGTTGGAAAGGCACTCTTGCTCAGTCTCACCGAGCGGTCACTCGAGAGCCGCGGCTTCAACGAGGGGCTGATCTCGCTCGCGCGAAGTATCGTCACCGCGCTCATCCTGCTCGGGTCGGTCGCAATCGCGGCGACGGTCGCCGGCTTCGGCACGATTCTCGTGGCGCTGTCCGCGCTCGGTGGTGCCGTCGTGTTGGCAGTCGGGTTCGCCGCACAGGACCTCATCGCCAACTTCGTCGCGGGAGTCTTCATCGTCAAAGACGAGCCGTTCACGATCGGAGACATCGTCGAATGGGACGACAATCAGGGCGTCGTCCGTGACATCCAGCTCCGGGTGACACAGCTCGAGACGTACGACAACGAACTGGTGACTGTGCCGAACTCCGAACTCGCCGACTCGGTCGTCGTGAATCCGTCCAGAAACGGGCTGCTTCGCGTCTCCTACGACTTCGGCATCGGCTACGACGACGACATCGGCCAGGCGAGATCGGCGCTCATCGAGGAGGCCGAACAGGTGCCGGGTGCGCTCGCAGAGCCCGAGCCGTCGGTCGCCGTCACCGACCTCGGTGACTCTGCGGTCGTCCTCACTGGACGATTCTGGATCGATCCTGCAGAACACCGCCCTGCTGCCGCACGAACGGCCTACATCGAGGCCGGCAAGGAGCGACTCGACGCGGAGGGGATCGATATGCCGTACCCGCATTCACAACTGACTGGGTCCGTGACGGTTGCGGAACGGACGGAGACCGAGACTGCCTGACAATCGCCGCACCGCGACGACGTTTTGCTGTTCTAGTGCTCATCTTTCGGCCCCCCGTCAGAAGCGCTGTCTGATCGACACAGCCAGACTGGTTCCGCCCTTCACCTACTGTTTTAATTGGAAGAGGAACGAAACGATAGAAAATGCCCTCCTATACGCGCCGTCGGGCGCTCACACTACTTGGGGCAGCCAGCGCTGGCCTCGCTGGCTGTCTCTCTCGTGACACCACATCCGGCGACCTCGGCCACGTCACGGGCGAGTGGGCGGTCGACGGAAGCGAACCCGGCCGAACTCGTTCGGTCAGTGAGATACTCGCTGAGCCGGAGGCAGTCTGGACGACCGAACTCGACGATGTACGGGCGACTCGAACACCGTCGATGGTCGATGAGCGGCTCTACGTTCCAGCCGATGCGGTTTCTGATCGTGCGCGACACCGGTTCCAGTTGCACGCACTGGCGACAGAAACTGGCGAAGAGCGCTGGCGGGCCTCCCTTCGCTCGGATCCAAACGCGTCCCCAGCAGTCACCAGCGAACGGGTGATCGTCAGTGCACAGCGCGAGCTCGAAGCGGGACGACTCGTCGGGTTCGAACGGCGCGACGGCGACGAACGCTGGCTCTACGATATCGATGCACGGGTGACCGCCTCGCCGATGGTCGACGGCGGGACCGTCTATCTACCCGACTGGAGCGGCTCCGTTCACGCGCTTTCGGTAGCCGATGGTTCTGTTCAGTGGTCTCGTCAGCTCGGTGATGACGAGTCCAGTCGAACGTTTTCCAAGCCGGTTGCCGTTCACGACGAAGCGTTGTTTGCGGGCGCTCGCTCGGGCCGTACCGGTGTTCTTGCCGTCGATGCTGCGACTGGGAACGAGCGCTGGGCACGTTCTACTGCTCCTGTGATCGCAGGCCCAGTCGTCGATGACGACTTGGTCGTCGTCCAGGCAGAGAGCGTCCTCACAGCGTTCGAACCGAATGGAACTGAGCGCTGGACGTTCAACGTGGTTGATGACTACTGGGAAACCCCGCTTGCGATGGACGATGAGCACATCTACGTCTCGACCGTCGACACACTCTACGCGATTACCCGAGATGGCGAGCGCGGATGGGAGTACGACCTCTCTGAGCGGAGTGGCGGTCCGCCGACCGTCACCAGTGACGAGGTGCTCATTTCTGAGGACGGAACGCTAACGGCGCTCGCACGAACGGACGGCGAACCACGATGGAGTCTCGAGACGGACGGGAACAGAGACGTCGTCGCGGTACCGGATGCGGTATTCATGCGCGAATCGGGCGGACGCATAACTGCACGTAGCCCGGAGTGAAACAGTGTCTCCCGGAGCGAGATCGGTGGGAGTTTTCAATCTGACTGGGCGCACAACTGTTCACAATCAAACTGGTCAGTATCGATGTCTCTCAGTCCAGATGTGACTAATACCTATACCATCCGTTCGCATCAGTCAGTGGTGCAATGTCCGACCAAACCGAACGAGAGATCGTTCGCCGAGAACTGGATCACTCCGCCCCCAATCCTGCGGTTCAGATCGCAGAAATCGTTGCTGAACTCGAGAACACCGAACCCACACGCCTCCCGACGATGTACGACTGCGTAGACGGAATGCTCGACAATCTTTTTTCACAGCCGCCCTCGGCGGAGGCACAGATGGCAGTCGAGTTTAGCTACAAGTCATACCGGATTACGGTCGAACAGGATGCAACTGCCACGTTCGTCAAAACCGGGTGAAACCATCAGGACCGGCGTTCGGCGGCGTTTTCTTCCGAGGTATTTGCACTGATGACCTCGTAGAGAATCGCACGGCCGGCACGGGCCGCAGAAATTTCCGCTGGAGATTGGTCCGTACTCGAGTCCAATTCGTCACCAGTGTCACCGGCCTCCTCCGAGCCACCAGTTTTCGGCCGCAAAATCCGACCAAGTCGCTGGGTAAACTCCCGTTCGCTGCCGCTGCCCGAGAGAACGACCGCCACGTTGGCGTCGGGAACGTCAACACCTTCGTCGAGGACGTTTGAAGTCGCGATACGCGTGTAGGTCCCATCGCGGAAGGACTCGAGTAGCGCTCGGCGCTCGGCGGCACCGGTCTGGTGGGTGATCGTCGGGATCAGGAAGCGTTCGCTCACGTCGTACGCGAGGTCGTTGGACGCGGTGAAAACGATGATCCGATCGTTGCGGTGGCGATCGAGAATGTCCTGCAGGGCGTCGAGTTTCGCCTCGCTGCCGCGGGCGAGTTCGCGGGCGCGCTGGCGGGCCAGTAGCGCCTCGCGAGCCGCGGGGTCGTTCCCGGATCGTTTGACGAGTTCCTGGTAGTCAGAACCGCTTTGCATGCGGATGTTTGAGCGAGCGAGATAGTTCGAGAATACGTTCTGCTTCTCCTCGTATTCCTCGCGCTCGGCTGGTGTGAGCGACACCTCGAGTCGCTTGACGTCGTAGGCTGCGAGATGGTCGCCCGCCAGTTCGTCGACATCGACGCGGTGGACGAGCGGGCCTACGATTTCCTCGATGATTTCGTGGGCCTCGTCCGGCCGTTCGAACGTCGCAGTCAGTCCGAGGCGGGCGGGTGCGGCGAGTAAGCGAGCAATCTCGCGGTAGCCCTCGCCGCCGAGGTGGTGGACTTCGTCGAAGACGACGAGGCCGAACCGGTCACCGACCGAATCGGCCTTCAGATACGCCGAATCGTACGTCGAGACCGTGATCGGCTCGCGGCGCTGCTCGCCGCCGCCGAAGCGACCGACCGCACAGTCGAACTCGGACTCGAGTTCGCGCTGCCACTGCTCGAGTAAGTCGATGGTGGGGACGACGACGAGCGTCGGGACGGCGAGACGTTCGATCGCCTTCAGCGCGATGACGGTCTTGCCGCTGCCGGTGGGGAGTTCGAGAACGCCGGCGGGTGCGCGCTTGACGGCGGGAGTTGGCTCAGCCAGGTCGGCCCACCGGTCTGTCTCCAGCCAGGACTCGAGTGCCTCGCGCTGGTACGGCCGGAGTTCGTACGCCGAGTGGAGGCCAGCGGGGAGGTCCGGAATGTCGAGAACTCGGTCGTCGATGTCGACACCGGTGTCGGAATTATCATGGACATCGCCATCACCACCACCATCGACAGCAGCGGCCTCATCCGCAGCCGAGACAGCACATAGTGCCCGTCGGATTGCGGCGTACCGAAATGCTGGTGTACGGACGGTGTCCGTTCGTCGATCGTACTCGAGTTCGAGGTCCAAGTTGAGCGCGCGCTCCGCGACATCATCTCGAAGCGACTCGACGAACGTGTTCTCGCGTGCTTCGAGTCGAATCGTTCCGTCCTCGTATCGGAGTTCGATCGGTGTGGAGTCCGAGGTTCGACTCACGGACGGTGTTCGGGGAGAGAGGTACATATACTGTTGGATGGGGAGAGGCTGCTTGCGCGGCCGACCAGCGCTGTTCGGGGTGTGTAGTGGGGACCGCGCCACATCACAACCCAATAACCTATCGAGTCAGGCGGCGACCTCAACCCTTTTAGTATCGCTGTTCGTTGACCCGAATATGAGTGACGACGAGGGCACGAACACGCCAGCCCAGGGTGTCCCGTCCGAGGACGAATCCGCCGAGACGGCGGCTGACGAAGACGTTGCGTCGGCCGTCGCGGAAGCCGAATCCGAATCGGCGGAGACGGAGTCGGAACCGGACACAGAGACTGCCGATACTGCAGACGAGACTGCACCGACGGAGTCTGCCGCGGAGACGGACGCAGACGACGCGGCCGACGACTGCAACTCGGACGCACCAGCATCGGACCACGAGTCAGGCGAATCGGAGTCGACCGAGTCAGCCGAACCAGCCGAGTCGACTGCTAACGAAACGTCGACAGACGGGACGGACGCTGTGGCCGAACAGGAGGTGGACTCCCAATCGGAACTAGAATCCGGACCCGAATCCAAGCCCGAGCCTGGATCCGAACCCGGACCTGACGCTGACTCTGCCTCTGACTCTGGTTCAGAGGCAGAGACAGGTACGGACACGGACACAGACCAAGACCCACCCTCTGACGCCCAGCAACTCGTCGACCGCCTCGCAGAATACGACGAGGACCTCGCACAGACCATCGACACCGTCGTCAGCCAGGCACAAGAGCTCTCGAGCACCGTCGAGCATCAGCGCGCCGAACTCGAGGACTTGACCGAACGCGTCGAGGCCCAGGCCGAGACGATCGGCGAGTTGCAGGACGAACTCGACGCGCGCGAGGAGGAACTCGCGGCGAAAGAGGAGGAAGTCGAGGACCTAACGAGTCGCCTCAAGCGCAAGCAGGCGGACTTCCAGAACTACAAGAAACGCGCGAAAAAGCGCCAGGACCAGATCAAAGACCGTGCGACGGAGGATCTCGTCGAGCGCCTGATCGGCGTTCGAGACAATCTGAAGCGCGCGCTGGAGGAAGGTAGCGACGATGTCGACGGTCTCCGGGACGGCGTCGAAATGACGCTGCGCGAGTTCGACCGCATTCTCGAGGACGAGAACGTGTCCGAGATCGATCCGGATCCCGGGACGGAAACCGATCCGCAGCGCCACGAGGTGATGATGCAGGTCGACAGCGACCAGCCGGAAGGAACCATTGCGGACGTCTACACACCAGGCTACGAAATGGGTGAGAAGGTTATCCAGAACGCGCAGGTGACGGTCTCGAACGGCGAGTTAGCGACTGACGAGGGCGGAGAAACCGACTCCGACACTGACGACAGTGGTGATGGTGACGACGCTGGAAGCGGTGACGACACGGCCGACAGCCAGTCCGCGTAGTCTCGGGATTCCGACTACCCACTGACTACCTACTGATCACCCACTGATCACCCACTGACTACCCAGTCGTTTTTGCCCACGCTGTGATGGGGTGCTGTTCCATTTTGCTTCAGTTACTTTCAGCACTGCCAACCCGTTCTAGTGCCGGCTCCAGCATTGGCGCGGTCCCATCACCACGCCAAGAGTTATTCGACCAGCGTCCCTAGGATGACTACTAGTCATGTTGTCAATCGGTAACATAATACAAAACGCGACGGTCGCTGCGCCGCTCCAGGTGCAACTCGAGGACCCGCTGGTGCTGGCGGGGGCGCTCCTCCTCGTCCTCGTCGTGGTCACCGTCTGGTCGATGGTCGAGATCGTCGACGCATACGACAGGGGTGCGCTCACGATCTTCGGCGAGTACCGCAAACTCCTGGAACCGGGGCTGAACATCGTTCCGCCGTTCGTCTCGCGTGTCTACATGTTCGACATGCGAACGCAGACGATCGACGTGCCGAGTCAGGAGGCGATCACCCGCGACAACTCGCCCGTCACGGCCGACGCGGTGATCTACATCAGGGTGATGGACGCCACGCGAGCGTTTCTCGAAGTCGACAACTACGAGAAGGCGGTCTCCAACCTCGCCCAGACGACGCTGCGCGCCGTCATCGGCGACATGGAACTGGACGACACGCTCAGCCGCCGCGAGATGATCAACGAGCGAATCCGCCAGGAACTCGACGAACCGACTGACGAGTGGGGGATCCGCGTCGAGAGCGTCGAAGTCCGCGAGGTCAATCCCTCGCCGGATGTCCAGCGCGCGATGGAGCAACAGACCTCCGCAGAGCGCAAACGCCGCGCCATGATTCTCGAGGCGCAAGGTGAGCGCCGCAGCGCCGTCGAGAAGGCAGAGGGAGACAAGCAATCCAACATCATCCGCGCACAGGGTGAAAAGCAGAGCCAGATCCTCGAAGCACAGGGAGACTCTATCTCGACCGTCCTCCGTGCTCGCTCCGCCGAATCGATGGGCGAACGCGCCGTTATCGACAAGGGGATGGAAACGCTCGCCGAGATCGGCCAGGGTGAGTCCACGACCTTCGTTCTCCCGCAGGAACTCTCCTCGTTGGTCGGACGCTACGGCAAGCATCTCTCGGGAAGCGACATCGAACAACAGGACGGCCAACTCGAGAGCCTCTCGTTTGACGACGAGACCCGCGAACTGATCGGCCTCGACGATATTAGCGAGATCATTGGTGAGATCGACGAGGAAGCCGAGATGGACGTCGAAGCGATGGAGCAGGAAGCCCAGGCGATCAAAGAGGGGGAGGATATGGGCGCTGAGACGGGTGAGACGATCGACATTGCAGAGACGCGTCAAGATTCAGATTCGGAACCGGATCAGTCCTGACCTCGCTCGTCGCGTCGCTGCCTTTTCAAAGACGGTCCGTTCAGAACCGGGACTGTGCGTCGTGCTTCGACGTTCGACTCAGTCGAGGAGCCGGCCTCGTCGCCGGAGAAGCGTCGTGAGGTGACCACCGGTGGCATCAATCTCGAGCCTCGCATTAGGGATGCTGTCGACCAATTGGCGAGCGGCATCGATCGGAACGTTCTCGTCTTCGGCCCCGTGCCACAGGCGGATTGAACGATCGACATCCGCGAGCGGGATGTCCCAGTCCGTTGTGAACAGCGCCGATTCTGTGATCACGCCGCGGGGCGGGATGACGGCCTCGAGGAAGTCCTGTTTGATGAGTTCGGCCTCGCCGGCGGTGAGCGCTTCACGTTCGTCTGCCGTCGTATACTGCGAGACGACGAGCGACGGCGCACTCCGACTGACGAGCCATGACTGAAGTCTGAATAGCCCGGACAGGATCGTCGGCGTGCTCATCGCGAGCGCCCCGAGGAGACGGTGCGTCCAGGGCGGTGACGGGGAGAACGACGGCGGTGCCGTGCCGGAAACGATGTCGACCTCGCCGACGAGATCACTGTGGGTTGCAGCGAGGGCGAGCGCGTGCGGACCACCACCGGAGAACCCGACGATGTCTGCCCGAGAGATGCCGGCGTCCTCGAGAACGACTTCGAGCACGGCTCCCGTATCGACTAGCGTGCGCTCTGGCCAGGGACTCGAGTTCCCGTATCCCGGTCGGTCTGGAGCCAGAAGGCGTACGCCACGGTTTCGCGCTGCCGTGTCGAACAGTCTCCCGAAGCACCGCGAGCCTGGCGTGCCGTGGAGGAACAGGACTGGCCGTCCGTCGACCGACCCGTACTCTGCGTAGGAGAGGGTACGTCCGTCATCGACCGAGACTGTTCGCTGCCGGCCTGGTTCTCCGGGGAGATCGACCGCCGATGACGCAGAACATCGTTCGCTCACTAGGACTCGACTATCGCCGTGGCTGTGAGATCGTTTTCCCGCACTGGTCCGGTTTTTTATATGGATCCTATCGAATCAGTAGCGTATGAAACGCGCCACCATACACAGTCGGTATCCCGAATCGATGGCGCACCCAATCCACCGTCGCCTTGCGGACGCGAACGAGGTGTCTCGCGCAGACCTCCTCATGTGGGGGCCGATGGGAACCGCAACCACACTCGCCTGGTACGACGGGAAGCCGGAAGCGGTCGCCAACCTGCTTGCACCAGTCGAGAGTATCTCCGTGTCAGACCTCGTCCCCGGTGACGACGGCACGTACGCTTTCGTCTCACAGACCGAGTTCGAACTCGACCCGGCCGTCCTCGAGGTGCTTGCCGATTCCCGCGTCGTGTTTCTTCCGCCGGTCGTCTTTCGTGATACGGGCGTCGTTCGGTTCGAAGCCGTCGGCAAACCGACCTGCCTCAGCGACTTCTACGCTGAACTTTGCGACGTACTCGAGTGCGACATCGTTCGAGTCCGTCCGTTCGTCAGACGGGCATCACAGGCTGAGCTGACGGCGCGACAGCGTGCCGCTCTGGAAGCCGCCATCGATGCCGGCTATTACGATGTCCCGCGAACTGGTTCTATCGCGGATGTTGCCGCCGAACTCGAGTGTTCTCGGAGCACTGCGGGCGAACTAGTCAGAAAGGCTGAATCGGGTGTGGTCACATCCTCCGCGGAGTTACGTGATCCGTAGCACCGGGTACCACAGCCTCCTTCGCATTGTGTCCGGGGCGAACCGTACTATCGCCGCTCTTGAAACGATTTCCACACCGATCACACCGTCATCTGGCCGTCGGATATGGAAACACTTCCAAGAACGACGATAGCAGCGCGCGTCGACGATGAGCACGACACTTTTGCCCGCCGCCTGTGAGATGCAGGTATGCACGTACACGTCGTCGCCGACGATCCGGTCCGCGCGGCGCTCGTCGCCGCGCTCGGAGATGTCGACATCACCGTCGAGAACGCCGAGCCCGCAGACCTCGACGATGCCCGATTCGCCATCGTTAGCGACGTTGCCGGCGCACAGACGTTCGAGCAGGCCAACGAGGCAGCCCTCGCTGGCAACACGCCCTGGGTCGCCGTCGAAATCGGCGGCGTTGGCGGCCGTCCCCTCCCCGCCGTCGACGCCGCAGTTGCCGGCTTCGCACCGGCGTCCGGCCCCGGCGTCGGCTGCTACGACTGTCTCCGGACCCGCGTCGCAGCCGGACTCGAGTCGGACGCCGACACGAACGCGACCGACACAGCCGGCGGCCGCCCAAGCACCGACCGCTCCACTGCCCGCCTCGCCGGCGCGCTCGCCGGCCGAGAGTGCATCCGCATCTTCTCGGGTGAGGAGCAGTCCGTGATCGGCCACGTACTCGAGTTACCCCACGTCCGTCGGCGGGTGCTGCCGGTCCCGGGCTGTGTGTGTGCGTCGGGCGAACGCGACCGGGCGCTCTCGCGGGACGACGACGCGCTCGGACTCGATGCGGCGGTCGAACACGCAGAGCAGGCGATCGACGACCGGGTCGGGATCGTCAAGTCGATCGGCGAGATCGAATCCTTCCCCGTCCCCTACTATCTCGCGACGAGCGCGGAGACGCGCGGCTTCAGCGATGCGAGCGCGCCAGCACAGGCTGCGGGCGTCGCAGACGACTGGAACGCGGCGCTGATGAAGGCCGTCGGCGAGGGACTCGAGCGCTACTGCGCCGGCGTCTACCGGGACGACGAGTTCGTCCACGCGAGCGAGGCGGACCTCGACGACGCAGTAGCGCCGACGGAACTCGTGCGGCCGAACGATGCGCCCACGTACGACCCGTCGGCTGAGCACCGCTGGGTGCCCGGCGAGAACCTCGCGACCGGCGAACAGGTACATCTCCCTGCCGCCGCGGTCCAGTTCCCACAGCCTGGCGAGTCGCTGGTTCCCGGCATTACGACCGGCCTTGGCCTGGGTTCTTCAACCGTCGACGCGCTCCTGTCCGGCCTGACAGAGGTCATCGAGCGCGACGCGACCATGCTCGCGTGGTACTCGACGTTCGACCCGCTCGGGCTCTCGGTCGACGACCCGACGTTCGACGTGCTCGAGCGCCGCGCGCGAAGCGAGGGGCTCACCGTGACGCCGCTCCTTGTCACCCAGGACATTGACGTGCCAGTCGTCGCGGTCGCAGTGCATCGAGACGACGGAGGCGACGAGTCCAAAGACGATGCCTGGCCCGTCTTCGCTACCGGTTCCGCCGCTGGCCTCGATGCGAGCGCCACTGCCGTCTCGGCACTCGAGGAGGCCCTCCAGAACTGGATGGAGTTGCGCAATATCGGCCCGGACGAGGCGGCCACGGCGTCGGGTGCGATCGGCGAGTACGCCGCCGCGCCACTGTCAGACGCCGCGCGCTCGTTCATCGATGTCGAACAGACGGTGCCTGCAGCCAGTGTCGGCTTGACCGACGGTGGAGAGGATGACAGCGAGGGCGAGGATCTGCCCAGCGGACGCGACCAACTCGAGTTGGTCGTCGACCGAGTGCAGGATGCGGGGCTGACGCCGTACGCCGCGCGGCTCACGACGCGAGACGTGGCTGCGGCGGGCTTCGAGGGAGTTCGCGTCGTGGTTCCGGGTGCACAACCGCTGTTTACTGGTGAGCCGTTCTTCGGTGAACGAGCGCGGCGTGTTCCAGCGGAGATGGGGTTCGAGCCGCAGCTCGACCGAGCGTATCATCCGTACCCGTGACTACGCGAGTCGTCTGACACTGACGCTGTCGCTTTCGACCCGAGCGGAGCGTTCGGGATCGATACTGCGGTGCCGACGGAGATCCAGCAAGTAGCTCCGTGGCTGGTGGTAGGCTTTGCGAGGGCAGTTACGAGTCAGAATCGGAGTCAGAACTGGTGTCGGAGCCAGAATTAGCGTCGGAGCCAGAGTCAGAATTAGTGTCGGAGTCGGATTCTGTCTGATTGTCCGGGAGTTCCGACTCGTCCTCGAGTTCCCCTGCTGTCTCGTTGTCGATCGTTTCGTTCTCCGTTGGCTCTCCATCGGAATCGCCCCGCTGGACCTCGATCACGAGGTCGTCGTCGTGAATTCGGACGGAGACCAGCATCGTCTCTGGGGTAACAGAGACTTCCCTGACGTCCGCCTGTTCTTCGTCCGTGCCGTCGTATCGCACGAACCGAACGCTCTGGGTGGTCGCCTCGAGGTGGGGCGGGCTCACTGTCTGGTCCGGCGTGACGGTGTAGCTCTGGTCGTAGGTTTGACGACCCGCTTGCTGGTCGTACGCTTCGATCTCGATATTGTGCGACCGTTCGGCCTCGCTGTGAATCTCGATGGGGATGATGCCCTGGAAACTCCCCTGAAAGTGCTCCTCGACGGCATCGACACAGCCCGCGAGACCGACGGTGGCGAGGACGCCTGCGGATCGGAGTGCCGTACGGCGGTTCACACACGCGATTCGGGACCGAGCAAACGTATGTGTTACCTTTCGCGAGCCACCGCCGCGTGTGAACCCCACCCAACCATTTTACCACCGAGCGCGAATAGCAGGCTATGGAGAAAGTCTCGATCGACGAGGTCGACAACGAAACGAATCCGATGGGCGTCCACTCGGTTCGACGACCGATCTCGGCGGCGCTCGGCTTCACGGATTTCGCGATGAACTATTTCGAACTCGAGCCCGGCGAATCCTTTTCGGGCGGCTATCATACCCACCACGACCAGGAGGAGGTTTTCTACGTAGAGGCTGGAACGGCAGCGTTCGATACCGAAGACGGAACGGTGACGGTCGAGTCTGGCGATGTGATCCGCTTCGCACCGGGTGAGTTCCAGCAGGGGTACAACCCTGAAGACGCCGACGAACGGGTTGTTGGCTTCGCGTTCGGTGCACCGGGCGCACAGCACGAGTGGGACCAGATCGAGTCACTGGTTCACTGTCGGGTCTGCGAGGACGAACGAGGCCACGGGCTCACGATTACCGATGACGGTGCGTTCGAACTCACCTGCACGGACTGTGAGAACTCGTTCGTGCTTGGCTGAGTGGTACTCGAGACGCGGTTGCGGAGAGGCCGGATGTGGTAGCAGGAAGACGAGACGGGGGAGAGGAGAGACCGGGGACGGGAACAGATTAGCTGTCGTTCGGCGAGTAGTTCGGCGCTTCGTCCGTGATAACCACGTCGTGCGCGTGGCTCTCGGCCTGGCCGGCCGAGGAAACGCGAACGAACTCGGAACGTTCCTTGAACGCCGGAATCGTTTCTGCACCGACGTAGCCCATACCGGACTGCATCCCGCCGGCGAGCTGGTGGAGTTCAGACTGGAGCGAACCCTTGTACGGCGTCGCTGCCTCGACGCCCTCCGGGACGTAGTCTTCCTCCTCGTCTGGCTCCTCCTTGAGGTACCGGTCGCTGTCGCCGGATTTCATCGCGCCGACGCTGCCCATGCCGCGGTACTGCTTGTACTTCTTGCCGTTCATCGTGACGACGCGGCCGGGGGCCTCGTCGGTGCCGGCGAAGTAGGAACCGAGCATGACGGCGTCTGCACCGGCGGCGATCGCCTTGATCGCGTCGCCGGAGTACCGAATGCCGCCGTCTGCGATGACGGGAACATCGTGCTCGCTCGCAACGTCTGCGACCTGTGCGACGGCCGTGATCTGTGGCATACCCGATCCCGAGACGACGCGGGTCGTACAGATCGAACCGGGTCCGATGCCGACCTTGAGCCCGTCTGCGAACTCGACGAGCTCTTCGGCCGCCTCACGGGTCCCGATGTTGCCCACCACGACATCGGCGTTGACGCTCTCTTTGATCTCGCGGGCGCCGTCGATGACGTTCAAATTGTGCGCGTGTGCGGTGTCGATAAAGAGGATGTCCGCGCCGGCTTCGTCTGCGGCTTCGGCGCGTTCCTGCTCGAACGGGCTGACTGCGACCCCACAGCGCAGACGACCGTCCTCGTCGCGAACGGCCTCCTTGTATTCGCGGCGCTGAAGAATGCCCTGCATCGTCACCAGTCCGACGAGGAGGTTCTCGTCGTCGACCACCGGAATGCGCTCGATTTTGTGCTCGTACATCAGATCGAACGCATCGCGGGCGTTGATATCTTCTGGTGCCGTGATGACCTCGTCGGTCATCGCTTCCGTCACCGGGTCGTCCTCGTTGACCTCGAGGTGTGGCCGGATGTCGGTACTCGAGATGATCCCGAGCACCTCGCCGTTGGTGTTGACGACAGGTGCGCCACCGACGCCCTGCCGGGCCATCAGGTCGTCGACTTCGCGGACGGACATCTCGGGATCTGCGGTGACGACAGAGTCGAAGGGAATGACGAGCTCGTCTGCGCTCTTGACGCGCTCGATTTCCTCGACCATCTCGTCAATGTTCATGTTGCGATGGAGGACACCGAGGCCGCCGTGGCGGGCCATCGCGATTGCCATGTCGCTCTCGGTAACGGTGTCCATCGCGGCGGAGAGAATCGGGACAGAGAGCTTGACAGAGGCCGATACGTTCGATGTGAGGTCTGCGTCATCTGGTTCGACGCGGCTCTCCTTGGGTCGAAGGAGGACGTCGTCGAACGTAAGCGCCTCTGGTACAGTGAGTTTCGACGAGTACGGCTCGTGCTCAGGAACGTCGTTCGCCATGTAAACTGTCCGAACGCCCGGGCAAAAAGCGTTGCGAGATACATACCGAATGCGAACTGCTGGCGGGTGTGTTGAGTTCAGACAACGAGAGAAACAACCGAGGAGTACAACACGCACATAGCGCGCTCGTATACGTCCCGAACTGGCTGGTCCGGCGTCCACTGTTTATGCGGTCCAGGTTGAGGGATACCACCTGTCGGGCAGATAAGTGCACCTTCGTCAGAATCTGCGCGTTGACGGCGGAAATATGCCGAGTTGTGTAACCGTATCTCACGCAACGTTTATTGATAGCCCGGTGTTCCACTCGTGTATGAACGCTGTGAGTTCCAGCGAGACCCGAACCGTTGGCCGGACGAACGCCGTCTCCGTCGCCAAAAATATGTTCGGGAAATTTACACTTCCTTTCAAACTCACAGCACGAGGCCGTATCCGGACGAACTGGCGGGTATCGAACCTGTCTGTGCGTGACCGGTTATCATATCACCCATCGGCCTCGGGTCATGGCCATCGTTCCTAAGCGATGAGCGCATCTCAGCACCCGGTCGCACTCCGTCTCGAGCGGTTAGTCGGTGGTGACGCCAAGCTGTTGGCGCTCGTGATGATGCTCCCGCTGATCGATGGCGTCTTCCCGGCGCTCATCCTGGCGGGTGCGATCGACGACCCGTGGAGCGCCATTCAGGTCGGTCTCCTCATCTTCGGCGGCAGTGCAACCGTCGCCGTTATGCTCGCCGAAATGAACGGGACGCCCCGTGAACAGGTCGCGATCGTCCTGCTCGTCGGCATCCCGCTCATACTGCTTGCCGCCGTGCAAGCCGCGCTCGCCCCGGCAATCGAGACGGTCCTGAACGAAGAGACCATCACGCGCTTCGCTGCGGTCGTCATCCTCGCAATCGCTGCGAAGACTGCGAGTGCGACTATCGGCGAGTATCTGCCCAGTCCGGGCGTCATCATCGGCCTCGGGTTAGTCGCGAGTATCGATCCGAACGGCGCTGCGTTCACGATGATGGACGACCCCGCACTCGTGATGAACGCGACGCTCGCCGCAGTGTCCGGCGTCGCGTTCGCACTCGCGATTGCAATCAGCGGTCCGTACCTGCGCGAGTACATGGACATTGATCGCTTCCGTTTCGGAAGCGCCGTCGCACTCGGACTGTTGCCACTGTCGCTGCTCGGCATGGCATTCGGACAGGCACCGCTGGCTGCGCTCGTCGTGGCCGCACTGTTCGCGATCGAGTTCCCGTTCGAACGCGACTCGGAGTCTGCCAGTTCGGACGGTCCATCTGACGGCCCAGCACCGGTTTCCACGACTGCGTCGGCACCCGCGAACACCAGTACGCCGTCACGGAGTCCGACGACGTCGTCGAACGCAACGCCGACGCCGTCGTCGTTCGTCCCGGCTGTCGGAACCGGGCCACTCGCAGATGGTGGAGAGGATACCTCGGAGACGCCATCGTCCAGCGGATCTGCTGCGGCTGCCGACTCGAGTTCGACAGCGGCTGCAGATGCGACGGCAGCCGAAAGCGAAAACGAACGTGAGCGGAAACACAAACACGAACACGAACAGGCATCCGTTCAGGCCCAACGTCACGGCCACGACCAGTCGACGAGCCAGGATGACGACGACAACGGAGCCTACCCCGGTGACGACACCACCGAAACCGAAGGACGCGCCCCCTGGCTGTAGTCCGAATCGAAACCACTTTAGGCACCATCCCCCAACGAGATATCGAGGGGTCGTGGCCAAGCCAGGGATGGCGACTGACTCCAGAGGCACCGCGCCCGGGACGACACTCCAGACTGATATACTGATCGGACACCTGATCAGTGTCCGTGTGATGACCCTCTGGAGTTCCGAGGCGCACCGGAGATATCAGTCGATCGGGGGTTCAAATCCCTCCGACCCCATTTCCTCACCGCAAACAACGACATGAGCGCGGGCTCTTTTTGCAGGGAACTCGAGTACGAGCGGTATCGCTAACTAGATCGTCCCACCCAACAACAGACGTGACACGGCAGGAGACCGACGGGTAGTGGGTGGGAACCGGTCGGTAGCGAGAGCGCAGTTTGAAGAGTGTCAGGGTAGTCATCCCTGACAGA
The DNA here is from genome assembly GCF_001861355.1 of Natrialba sp. SSL1. Lineage (GTDB taxonomy): Archaea > Halobacteriota > Halobacteria > Halobacteriales > Natrialbaceae > Natrialba. Next base: position 14,427 of record NZ_MASN01000040.1, on the reverse strand, counting down.
CGAAATACACGTGTTGCAGACGTGTTGGAATGCTAGCCTCGCAGTAGGGGGAGTACTCCGGCTACGAGACCACTCCGACGTTGAGAGTACACGGTAATAATCCATTATCTGCGGGCAAGCCTTGCCAACCCATACCATAATAGAGTGAAGCGTTCTTCTATCAGCCGAACGGACCGTCGCTGGCAGTGAGGGGCGCGACCGTTTTAGCAGGGCGGCACCTATGTGTAGCAATGACACCCCCAGTACCGGTGGACAACGAGCAGCGGCTGTATCGGTCGCAACCGCGTGACGGGCGACAGCGGCATGCCCGGAACGCTCGTTCCAGTATCGTCCGTTCGCAACGGCCCGCCCCAAGTGTCCCACTCGAGCGACGTGGCCGTGGTGGCCGGTCAGCAACCGGTCGGCGGACGAGTCGGGATGCTGGTGATGACCACAACGAGAGTAAGGATGAGGATGCCAAGAACGCCGAACGCGGTGGGTCTCGGTCCGAGGATAATTCGGACGCTACTCGGCGGGCGGACAACACGGATCGGATGGTTACCGTTCCAGAGCAACAGCTCGTTCAACTCCAGAATACGCTCGTCGCTGTCGCACATGCGGCGAACATCTCGATTGGTGCACCGTGTGCCCACTGCGAGCGCAGCTATCTGATGGCCGCAGACGGTCTGTTGTTCTGCCCGCACTGTAACTATCGGCGCTCGCTCTGAGCGCCGTTCGATGCAACACGGGTGGGCGAAAAAACGGCGGATGTGAGGGGGAGTGGTGAGGGGAAGTGGGGGAGGGAGGTGGATAGGCGCGTGCGGCACGCGATCGATTGGCCACTGTGACGGCACGCGGTCGTGTACATGCGGGGACGATGCCACGACCACACTGGCGAACGCAATCGACTGCAGCGGTACGAACCGGCACACGTAGACGGGGACGTCACACGCCGAGATCCCGTCGTCGGTGCACCACAGCGGCGACGATTACTGGTCGGTCCCGTATTTCGTCCCTGTATACCGGACTATGTCCGGCACCCATGACTATCACGATACCGTACGTATAATCACCTCTGCCTCGCGTGCTGTGAGAACCACTGGTTGGCAGCCGTGTATCGGCAGGAAACGCGACGAACGAGTAGTTATACGGCGGACGTCCACCAAGAATCAAACATTCGAACTCCAAAACGAAACTGGGGACGAAATTGTTCAATATCGCAGGCCATAGTGGTATATTGGCCACAACAATTAGATTGATTAGTGGACGGATAGTTACTTCTCATGTCGGCTACCCGCCGACCCCGAGACGCATTGGCTACCGACTGACAACTGCGAGTGCCGGTGGAACACTCTGCTCAATCCCGGCGGCAGGCATTCGTGGCTGTGTGCCTGTCGTCATCTTCCAGACACACCTTTTGTAGGTAATTGATCACTCGAGATGGTGACCTGTGTTCTGCGTTCGGTCGAGGTGCTATAGTAGCCGCTGCAAGTCACTGCGCACCTGCTCGCACGACGAGCGCGCGGTTCGGAGTGAGCTCGGTTCGGAGCGAGCGCGGTTCGGAGCGAACGAAGTGAGTGAGAACCGCGGAATAACGAACGGGGAACGACGTGACCCGTGAGTGGGCTGTGCGATACCTGTGCAAGACTACGAGTACGAACACAACCACGAATACGAACAGACTCCTCACTACAATCGAGAAGACGAAAGCGGAAACGCGAATACGGACACAACAGCCATCCCGGCGGTGGGTTCCCGGCGACCGTCAATCAGCGCGGGAACGAGTGCCCACCGATGGGGAGTCGGCTACCGGCTCGAGTGCACGGTGTGCGTAGAACGCGACCGAGAAATCCTGCGGACTCGGAATCGCACACGCGAGCCAGCCGATTACAAACGCCGTCACAATCGTCGTGTCGATGTCAACGGGAACCGCAACGGGCGAGACGAATCCAGCACCAGCGGCGAAGACGGGAACTGCAAGTGAAAGCGGTGCGAGCGCCGCGGCCCGAAGTATCCACGCGGGTTCGTGTCCGCGCGGTCGTGGATGTACGACCGCCCACGGACGCCCAGCGAGTATGCCTGCGAATCCCGCAGCGCTCCCTGGGAAGTACGCAATCGTGTAGTCAATTCGCCCAATGCGAAGGACGACCGCGTGCATCCACTCGTGTGCCAGCAGGCCGACGACGACCGCAACCGCCAGCGCCCCACCACTCAGAGCCACCGTTGCCATACTTGCACTCATCGTTCAGACGGGGACCACCCGGTAGAGACATCCCATCGCCGTGATATCGTTCGTCCAGCCATCCCACCACCAAAGTGGTTAGCGTCGACCGGCAAAGCCCCCCGCCTGTATCGATGAGTGCTTTAAGTCCGGCCGACCACAGCGCGCCAACGGTTAAGTGGTATCGAGTGGTGTGGTATACCATGGCACTACGAGATACACTCGAGTTCGGCCACGCCGATCGGAAGGCCATCTACGAGTACGTCGAACGCCACGGCACCGTCTCACCCGAGGAGGTCCAGGAGCGACTCGGGATCGATCCCGGCGGCTTTCGCCACCACGTCGCGATCCTCAAACGCGACGGGCAACTCGAGGAGACCGATAGCGAGCTGCACGTCACGATCGACGCCGGAGCCGAAGAGGAGTACGCCGCCGGCGAGGTCTCGTTCCACATCCGGCCGGCCAGACAGGAAGACCTCGCGGGCATCGTCGGCGCGATTCGACAGGTCGCAGAGGAGAAAACGTACATCGAGGGCGAGAGCGTCGCCGACGAAATCGACCACGAACAGGCCCTGCTCAGACACAACGAACTCGAGTCCCGGATGTTCTTCGTCGCGACCGTCGAAGACGAGGTCGTCGGCTGGGTCCACCTCTACGCGCCGGAACTCGAGAAGCTGAGTCACACGGCCGAACTCACCGTCGGCGTCGTCGAGGGATACCGCGGTCACGGCATCGGTTCGCACCTGCTCGCGCGTGGACTCGAGTGGGCTGGCTCGAACGAGTACGAAAAGGTCTACCAGAGCGTCCCCTCCAGCAACGAGGAGGCGATCGCGTTCCTCGAGGAACACGACTGGGAGACGGAAGCGGTGCGCGAGGACCACTACAAGCTCAACGGCCACTACGTGGACGAGGTGATGATGGCGATCGAGCTGTAGTGTCGCCACTGTCGGTACGACAGTCGGAAACCAGTCGCAGTTCAGCCCGATCTCGGTCTCAGCTGTACCCTCGGCTGCGATCTCGATTTCGGATGTCGGCTACGCTTCTCGAGTAGCGGCCGAAAAACCGAGACTGAGCGAGTAGTGCCAGCGGCTACCGGGTAGCAGTTCGCGGATCGCGGCTCGCGGATCGCGGCTCGTGGTCAACAGTCAGCGCGGACTCTCCTCCTGTTCGGCCAAATCGAACAGATCGTCGTACCCCTCGTCCGTCGGCAACTGGTCACGGACGTCGTCGATCGCGCCCGGTTCGACGGCCTCTGTCACGACTTCCATGACGATCTGGGTGTGGAACGCAGCGTCAGCCCGGTCGTCCTCGCCAACTTCCGAGCGCTCGCTGACCCGGTCGATGAACTCCTCGAACTCGAAGCGTTCGACGTCGTCGACGTCCTCGAGGAACCGGCTGAGTTCTTCGGGCAGCTGTGCGCCCAGGTTCTGGGCCTCGCCCGGCTGGATGCGCTCTGAGAGCGTCGTCAGCGTCGCCCGTGAGATGCTCAGTGCGGCCTCTCGTGAGTCGAGCTGTGCGCCGTGTTGAACCTCCCCGATGAAGTCGTCGTACTGCATAGTCGGCCCTTCCGGTCCACTGCAGTTGAGACTGAGCCCTTCAGCTGAAAGGTGGGTGGGACGAATTACAAATCGGCGGCATGGCGCGCTATACGCCCCGTTTGCGTCGTATAGTGTCTCCAGCCGGTAGCTCGTTTCATCGAGCCGTCCCTGCAGAACCATGTCCCAGAACCGAAAGACAATTTGAGCGGACGGAGCTACTGGTTCCCATGCTTTCGATCGCACTTGCCGGAAAGCCAAACGCCGGCAAGTCCACGTTCTACACCGCGGCGACGATGGCCGAAGTCGACGTCGCCAACTATCCGTTCACCACCATCGACGCCAACCGTGGTGTGAGTTACGTCCGCACCGACTGCCCCTGCCTCGAGCGCGACGAGCGCTGCAACGCTGACGACTGTGAGGACGGCAAACGCTACGTCCCGATCGAACTCATCGATGTCGCCGGTCTCGTTCCCGGCGCACACGAGGGCAAGGGACTCGGGAACCAGTTCCTCGACGAACTCACGAACGCCGACGTGATCATCAACGTGATCGACGCCTCCGGCGGCACCAACGCAAAGGGCGAACCCGTCGACATCGGCGAGCACGACCCACTCGAGGACATCGACTTCGTCGAGGAGGAGATGGACCTCTGGCTCGCGGATATCGTCGCCCGAAACTGGGAGTCCGTCGAGCGAAAATCTCGCTCGCCCGACTTCGACATCGACGACGTGCTGGCGGACATGCTCTCGGGCTTCGGTGCCTCGCCCACACAGATCGCGACCGTCCTCCGGGATCTGGACTACCCCGAAGACCCAATTCAGTGGGAGGACGAGCACCGCGAGGCGCTCGCCCGCGATGTCCGCCAGCGAACCAAGCCGATCGTCGTCGCGGCGAACAAGATCGACGTGGCTCCCCAGGAAAACGTCGAGCGACTGCTCGAACTCGACAAGCCCGTCATCCCGACCACGGCCGAAGGTGAACTCGCACTCCGCCGCGCCGCCGACAACGACCTCGTCGACTACGACCCCGGCGACGAGACACTCGAGATCGGCGACGGAGTGAGCGATGCACAGCGAGGTGCACTCGAGGACCTCGCCGATACGATGGGTGAGTGGGATGGGACGGGTGTCCAGTCGGCACTGGATTACGCGGTGTACGATCTGCTCGAACATCTCACCGCCTATCCGGTCGAGGATGCGTCGAAGTGGTCTGACGGGAGCGGGAACGTGCTTCCGGATGCCTTCTTGCTCCCAGACGGGGCGACGCCGGTCGATCTCGCGTACGCCGTTCACTCCGATATTGGCGACGGCTATCTCCACGCGGTCGACGCGAAGTCGGGCCGAGACGTTGGTGAAGACTACGAGCTTACAGAAGGGGACGTTATCAAAATCGTGTCTACTAACTGATCATATTGTAACAAATAAGACTCTGCGTTTTAGGCGGGCGCGGTGATCAGTACAGGGCAAGCAGTGTGCACTCACCGCGAGCGAACGGAGTGAGCGAGCGGGCCGACGACCGACCCGTAGGGGAGGGAGGAGTGCTTTTCATCGAAGTTTTGCCGAGGGCGCGACGGAGTCGCGCCCGCAGCGCAAAAGTTCGGTATGCATCTGTAGTGATCATGAAGTCGAGAACGGGGTTTGTATGTCGAGTGCACTGGCGGCACTCATAGGCCTAGCTCAGGTGATGAGTGCGAACTACTAATACCGTAGTTCGTTACTCGTCTGCAAGCGCGTCGTAGATATCTCGGTTCGCGTCACGGTCAGCCGCTGCCACCTGCTGGATGAGTTCTCGTCGGATGTCGTCCATCATTTCATTGGGCAGGGTACTGGACTCTGAATCTTCCCCGGTTGTCATGGTTTGCCTCTGATTCCGGTAGCAGTTACTCGTTTAGTGGTTAGATGATGCCCATCGCGTCGAGACGCTCCGGCAGATACGTATCCGTCACGAAGTCCAGACCGTGGGACGCGAGCGACTGCTGTTCGGACTTCTTCTCGATCTCTAACTGCAACTCGATCTGTTCCTCCCAGTACTCCGTCTGGAAGCGCGGGTCCTCGAGTTCACTCTCCAGCGCGTTGATGTCCGAATCCGACAGCGGGTCGGTCGGCAGGTCGTACTCGACGATGTCGGCGGGCTGGATGCCAATGTACTCGGCCTCGGGCGTCGCGAGGTACTCCGAGAGGTGTGCCGACTTGATCGAACCGTAGGCGACCGAGCCGTAGATGCGGTACGACCACGGGTCACCGTCGGCGAAGACCGTGACCGGCAGGTCGAGTTCGTCGTGCAGGCGCTTCGTGATTCGCCGGGTCGCACGGGCGGGTTGGCCCTTCAGGTGGACGATCAGCGCGTTGTACTCCTCGTCGAAGCCGTTCTCGACGAGACGGTCGCGCATACCACCGGTCTCCACCGCGAGGATGAAGTCCGCGTCGGTATCCAGGAACTCGATCGTGTCCGGGTTGTTCGGAATCTGGTAGCCACCCTCGCCGACGTCTTCCTGGCAGTGGATCTCGCGTTCGCCGCGCCGGGTCTGCTCGCGCAGGTGTAGCGGCCCCATGAGTGTCGCACCGGATTCCTCCGGACGCATGTGGAAATCCTCACGGGTGACGCCGGAGACGATCTCCAGATCCTCGATCAGACCGTTGGACTCGTCCTGGTCGTTGAACTGGGCTTCCTTGTTGTCCCAGCTTTCGGAGAGGTAGTAGAGTTCACGCAGGGTCGAGGAGCGATCCTCCTCTAACTGGTCTGCGAGGAACTCGATGGTGTAGACGGCCTTCAACAGTTTGCGTGCGCCGCGGACGGAGTTGGCCGAGCGGGTCGACTCGCGGTCGCCGTACACCCAGACGTCCATCTCCTCGTCGTACTCGATGTTGTTCTTCGTCCGCGTCGGCACGGACATGTGCGGGATCTCGCCCAGTTCGAACTGATCGTAGAACTGTGCCGCTAGATCGATCAACTGCGCTCTGGCTTGCTCGTTGTCTGCGCTCATATTACTGTTTCACCGTCAGTTTCTCGGTTTCGACACCCTTCACGTCCAGATCGAAGCTCGCGTCGTCTGCGACCTCGTACTCGAGTACCGCGTCGTCGCCGCTCGACACGTCGGCCTCCCACTTGATGAACCACTCGCCGTCCATCTCGACGACGGTCGCGCCGTCGGAGAGGCCGGCCGGTTCGGCCGAGACGATGTCGGTAATCTCGAGCGTCTCGTTCGTACTCGAGTTGTTCTCGACGACGACGGAGACGGCCTGGCCGTCGCCGTTCTGTTCGAGTTCGCGCTCGACGAGCACGTTGTTCATGATACGGGCGATGGCGTCGTCGATGTCGGGTTCGTCGCGGCCGGTGACTTCGGCGACCTTCGTTGCCATTTCGGGCAGGATGGTGCCGAGAACGTTCTGTTTCTTCCGGCGCTTTTGCATCGAGCGACGCTTGTTGAGGAAGCTTTTGAGGTCGCGGGCGGCTTCCCGGATGGCGAGTTCGATCTCGTCTTCGATTTCGGGGACGTTCGCGACGGCGTCTTTCGACTCGCTGGTGAACGGCACGTTCGTCGAGGCGACGTGGACCATGATGACGACAGGGCCGTTCGGCAGGCCGGAGCCGCCGGGCTGGTCGAGTCCATAGTTGCGCCAGCCGATGGATTTGACTACGTCGGTCGTCGCACATGCGCCGCGCTGGTAGACCAGCGGGACGCGGTTGGCGAATCGCATCACGTTCGCGCTGCCCTCGGCCGGCAGTTCGCCGCCGTAGGCGATACCGGCTTCGACGACGAACGGATCGCCGCCGTGGACCTCGGCGTCTCGCGTGGCCGAGGAGTAGAACTCCGCGTCGAACTCCTTCTCCAGACCGGCCTGGATGAGGTCGTCGGAAATGGGTGAGAGACACCGCGTCGGCGGAGCCATGATGTCGGTCGCGCGCATTCCGTCGACCAGATCGCTCGTCGCGTCGCGGTCGCCCTCGAGTTCGCGCACGAGCGGCGGGTCGTCTGGGACGGTGGCCATCACGCCCCAGATCGCCTCGACGACGTTCTCACGGGCGGTGTCGCCGAATGCGACATCGTCGTACTCCTCGGTGAGTTCGGCCGCGCGGTCGACGTACTCTCGCAGCGTCGTGTGGGTGAGCCGGTGGCGCGGGTCGTCGTCGGTCTCGTCTTCGAAGGTGCCGCCGAGCCGGACGGCGAAGGCCTGGATGACCTCGTCGTCCTTGCGGGTGCTCGTGGCGTCGTCGGCGAGGTTGTAGAGGTCGGTAACGAGGCGGGATTCGCTCTCGATAGCGTCGTCGGCCGCTGGGTCGGCCGCGTCGTCATCGTCCGCCGGTGCGGCGTCGATGAGTTCGAGCCAGACCGCGTTGACGGCGTTCTCGCGGACGGTGTCGCCAAACGTCGTCCCGTGTTCGTCTTCGACATCGTCAGCCGCGGAATCGACGACCTCGCGCAGTTCGTAGTGAGCGATTCGGTCGAAGTCGGCGACCTCGTCTTCGATCGCTCCGGCGAACGCAGCCGTCGCGTCGGCTCCCTTGTTCGCGGTGGCGTCGGTGACCGCTGCGTCGAGGTCGACCGACTCGTGGCTCGCAGGCGGCTGCCAGCGCATCTCACGGCCGTAGTGACGGTCACGGAACGCGTTGATGACCGACTCGGCGGTCTTCTTGCCGACGCGGGTGAACTCCTCTTGTAAGAAGCCGGAGACGGTCTGGGAGTCGGTCGCCGCGAGCATCTTGATCACGGTCCCGAGTTCGACGCCGTGTGGGTGCGGGCGGATCTCCTCGGTCTCCTTCGGTAGCTGATCCGTCGCCCGCTCGAACTTGAAGTGTGCCTTGGGTTCGCGAAGCTCGAGTCGGGCGTGTGGGTTGACGACCGCCGTGTGCTTGATGTAGTTGTGAAGCTGCTGGCGGGCGCGCATGTTCGCCTCCATCTCGAGTTCGATGCGCGTCCCGTGTGGGCGATCCCAGGTCGTCGTCTCCTCGACGCTGATCTCGGGTTCGTTGTCGTCCGTGTCGACGATGAGTTCGAAGTACTGTGCCTCGTCTGTGCCTTCGGTCCGGCTGGTGATCTTCGCGGGTTTGCCGCTCGTGAGCTGCGAGTAGAGCACGGCGGCGGAGATACCGATCCCCTGCTGTCCGCGGGACTGTTCGCGGGCGTGGAAGCGAGAGCCGTAGAGGAGCTTCCCAAAGACCTTCGGCAGCGATTCCTTGGTGAGTCCCGGTCCGTTGTCCTCGACGATCAGGCGGTAGTAGTCGCCTTCCTCCTGTATTTCGACGTAGATATCCGGGAGAATACCGGCTTCCTCGGCGGCGTCAAGCGCGTTGTCGACGGCCTCTTTGACGGCCGTGACGAGGCCTCGAGCACCGCTGTCGAAGCCGAGCATATGCTTGTTCTTCTCGAAGAACTCGGCGATGGAGATCGCTTGCTGGCTCTCTGCCAGCTCCTCGGCGATCCCCGATTCCTCACCGAGTGTCGACTGGAACGACGTCATCATCCCCTTGTACTAACGGGGAGGCTAAAAGGTGTGTGCTACCGGAGTGAAAGTGATACTGGTATGGGTAATTCTGATCGGGGAGTTGGTATCCCGAGTGGTTTCGACCCGCAGATCTGTCGTGATTCTCCGGCTACAGGCGCTCACAAAGGTTTAACCAGCAGCGAGACTTTGTCCCGGGCAAGAGGACACATGGATCCAGACGATACAACCGAGCGACAGGTGGACGACACCACGGGTGACAGCCGACCGTCTGCCCAGTCTACCGACGAGACGGGAGCCGACGGTCGGAGCATCCCCGATTCGACAGCGGCCGACGCCACTGGTGACACCGACGGTGACGTCGACGCTGATGCTACTGCTGACGCTCGGGATGAAGCCGACCGTGGGGCTGACGGTACCAGCAAGTCCAGCGAGACGATCGAACCCAGCGAGGCCACCAATAACGACGAGACCAGCGACGGCATGCGAACAGCCGCCGTCGAAGAAGTCGACCAGCGTATCGTCGACCTGCTCTCGTGGATCCTCGACACCGAAACCCGCGCGAAAATCTACGTCCACCTGCTCGCACACCCCGCGAGTACCTCGGAAGAGGTCGCGAAGGGGACCGGCCTCTATCCGAGCACCGTCCGGGAAGCCCTCGCCGAACTCCACGACGAAGAGCGCGTCACGCGTCAAAAACGCGCCAGCGAGGGCGCGGGGAACAACCCCTACGAGTACACCGCGATCCAGCCGAGCGACCTCGTCGGCGGCGTCGTCGATCAGGTCCAGCAGGAACTGAACACCATCTTTACCCTCGACCGCGTCCTCGATCGCTCCGCAGACGCCACCGGTGAGTCCCAGACCGACGGCTCCGACCCAGTGACGATTACGGTCGACAGTGACGACACCTGCATCGGTATTGACACCGACGCAGATGCAGATGCAGACACAGACACAGACACAAACACAGATGCGAACTCGAACGCGAACGAAGCCGTGGACAGCAACACGAGTACAGGAACGGACACAAACACTGACCCCACCCCCGCCGCTGACGCAGACAGTACTCCCAACACCGATTCACCCAACGGGTCCGACACCCACGATCAGTAAGACATCCAGAGCCCGCTATCTGCCGACAGTCGGCTCCGTCTCGTGACTCCGATTTGAGGAGTGGGTGTTCAGTCAGTCTAACTCGAGTACGGCTGGGCGCTCGAGTTCAAGTTCGAGAGTGTATTCCTCATCGGCTTCATTCTTGAGCGACGCTTCACCAGCGGATCCGATAGCTGCGGCCGTCGTCGTCGGCCAGCGATCGGTCGTGGTCAGTACCTCGAACTCGCCGTCGGCGAGCAACACGGTATCCTCGCTTTTCGCGCCCTCAATCGTCGGATTCCAGGCGTAGGCCATCGGTGCGACGACGCTCGCCTCGTGGTCGGGTGTCGCGATCCACTCGCGGCCGGAGAAGCCGGCAGCACCGCCCTGGTGATGGTCCATCCATTCATCGGAATAGCCGACCGCATCGTAAGCGTCCTGAATCGCGGTGAACACGTCGCCAGCCGTGCCGTCGGTTTCGGCGGCTTGTCGCGTCGCGGCGAGCGCGGTTGTCTCGACACGTGCAGCAGCCTCGTGGCGCTCGGTCAGCCACTCGGGTGCGTCGAACGCGACGGTCCGGGTACAACTCGCGTGGAGACCGGCCCGTTCGGTCGTCACAGAGACAAGCGCGTAGTCGCCGAGTTCGGCGTCGGTCGGCGTGTAGTGGCGATAGCGCTGTGCGCGCTCGGAGCCGCCGACGAGGATGACCGGGGCTTCGATATTCCGTGCTGAGAGCGCAACCCGCAGTGCAGAGGCGACCTCGTGTTCGCTGTCCCCCGACCGCAGCTCTCGGCAGACGGATTCGACGGCAGCGGCGGTCTCCTGACCGAGTCGCCGGTATCGCTCTCGGTCCTGTTCGGTTAGCGGTTGCCGGAGCGGCGTCGGATCGACTCGCTCGAGACCGGGGATATCGACGTCGGCAGCGGCGCGCTCGTCCTCGCCGACGCGGGCAGCGATCACCTCGGCGAGTGAGTCGGTGTGCCAGCCGAATTGCTCGACGGAGACGGCGTCTGCGTCGAGGTCCGGGAGCTCCTCGTCCTCGATTCGCTTCGCTTCGTTGTTCGTCGTCACGATCCGCACGTCGTCACCGTCGTAGCCGGCAACGGCCACGCCGGTCGGCGTTTCCCGGTCGACGACGCTGTTCCCGCCGGTCAGCCAGGCGAAGGCGTTCGGCCGGGCGAACCAGACCGACTCGAGTTCGTTGCGCTCGAGGTAGTCGTCCAGTCGCGCGCGTTTGTCCATGCCGGGTGCTGGCGTGGCGGCGTCTTGAATCCGACGGACCGCTGACTCGGTGGCACCGTCCTGAGAGCGAGTCGTGTACGTGTTCGGTGACCTTTGACTGGCCACGACTCGGGCAATGTAAGTACGGCTGGTCCTAACCCCCGCGTATTCGTGTCGTCCGATAGCCAGACCACCGATAGGGGACTTCGCTCGCTGATCGCCAGGTTCGGTGTGCCGCACCTGCTCGCGACGACGCTCGTGCTCGTCGCCGGGACAATTTTGCTCGGTGTCGCCGCGAAGGCGACCGGGTCGGGACTTGCCTGTGAAGCGAACTGGCCCCAGTGTGACGCCGGGCCGTTCAACCTGCTCCCGGCCAATCTGCCGAGTTTCTACGAGTGGTTCCACCGCTTCGTCGCCATGTTCGCCGGCTTTGCCATCGTCGGCTCCGCCGTCTCGGCGTGGCGCAGCCCCGACATCGACCGCCGCGTCGCAACGCTCGTCGTCCTCGGAATGGTACTGACGCCGATTCAGGTCTACCTCGGCCGAGAGACGGTTCTGAGCTACGAGATGGAGATCCTCTCGCTGCATTTCTGGACCGCAATCCTCATCTTCGCGATGTTCGTCGTCGCGACGGCACTCGTCTGGAAACCGCGTCTTCGGTCCGCTCACATCCCTGCAGTGCTCGCGCTTGGATTGGTCTCACTGCCGCTCCACGTCGCGCTCAGTCCGACTGATCTGGGGCTCGTCTCGGACTACTCCCCGACGGTACAGTTGCTCCAGTACGGCGTCACCCTCTCGCTGCTCGCGTCCGTCATCGTTGCCACCATGGTGACCAGCTGGCGAAAACAGGATCGGCCACTCCTCGGTTTGCTCGCCGGGACGACCGCCCTCACGCTCGCTGTGACCTACCTTGGCCGTCGTGCAGTAATGACGCTCAATCCGGCACTCGATCAGCTCTATCTCATCCTTGCCGGCGTGCTCTTACTCGCGTTCGGTGTCGTGATCTATCGAAGTCGACAGTAAGCGGAGACTTTGGTTGTCGGCTCACCGATTCCAGAGGCCCAGTCACTACTCTCGGCCCAACTCGTTGCTGTTCTCGAAATCCAACTCCATCACCCAATCGTCGTCACGACACCGACCGCACAGACGATGGCACCGACGCCGAGCCCGAACAACACGTAGTTCGCGACCGGATTCGCTGCCCGTGTCAGGTCAAGCGTGTAGTGTCGGTCCGAAAGCGGCCAGAACGGGCGGATCCCCATCGGGGTGAGTGCGTCTGCAAGAAGGTGTGAGACGATTGCGAGCGTCCCAACAGTGAACGCAAACACAATCAGCCCGAGTCCCACGAACGGTGACGACTGGCCGACCAGAAGGGCAGCGGCCGTCGCAACGAGGATCCCAACGAGCAGCGCAAACCCGACCGTGTGCGTGGGTCCACGATGGTCGATTATCGGCACTTGCTGGTCGAAATCCGGCAGTGTCGAAAGTGCAACAGTGACGACTCCACCGATGAGCGCGAGCCCTTCGTACCCCCCAACTGCGACCGCAGTCCCAAGCGGTGCATACACCAGCAGGGCAGCCCCGTAATGGCCGACCTGATACATTTGTAACCGGAGAGACAGCGACCAAATATAAATCCTCCGCGAAACGAGTGCGGGTCGCCGCTACTGGATACGAACCGCCGGCAGGAACGCGCTGGTGTCGGGATACAGCGGACGGATAGAACAGCACGGCGAACGGAATCTCTACTCGAGGTGACTGCCACGGCTGTCATAAACGACTTCGATATCTAACGAGGACTTACTTGTAAGTCCGTGGGAATATATCAGCGAAGATAGTCAGTATGCATAGCCGAGGGAGAGTCGACCAACCCCAGCCGAGAGATCCCCCCGTGACCGCCAGACCACACCTCCAGCCGACCGCTATCGGCACCACCGCCGACAGATGAGTGTTATCGCCACCGTCGCCGTTCCGGCAACGGCATTTCCGCTTGGCTCTGTACTGGATACCGCCGGCACAGGCGATGCCACAGTCTCTATCGAAACGACAATTCCAACGAACGAAGGGGTGATTCCCTACCTCTGGGTCCCCGGTGACATCGCCGACGCCGTCGTCACGACGCTCGAGTCCCGGTCGACGGTTGCCGGCGTCTCGATCATCGACGAGTTCGACGGCACCGCCCTCGTCGAAATCGAGTGGGCGACGAGCGTCAACGGAATTCTCGCATCGATCCAGGAGAGTGACGCACTCGTAACGAACGCCATGGGAACCGCCGACCAGTGGACGTTTCGGCTTCGATTCCCCTCTTATGACTCCCTGTCTGCGTTCTACACTGCCTGTGTCGACCGCGAGATTCCGATCGAACTCCTCCAGCTTCACGAGGCCGTCGGTGCGAGCGACGACCAGCGCTTCGGTCTTACGGCCGCCCAACGCGAGTTGATCATCGCCGCCTACGAATCGGGGTACTTCGACGTCCCCCGCGAGACCACACTCGTCGAACTCGGCCACGAACTCGGAATCTCCGACTCCGCAGTCTCCCAACGGCTCCGGCGCGGCCTGTCGACACTCATCGGCTCGACGCTTGCCATCGACCCCCACTACACCGAGAGCGACGACTCGGGGTACTCGAGTCCCACCGCCGTGAGTCCGGACACTGCTGTCAGTGATGACACCGAGCCCGGAGTATCGTCGGACGAGGGGGACACAGAGCAGTACGAATACGAGTATAGCGACGAATCGACACCGACAGCTGAGGGGGAAGACAGTGTCGATGAATTATAGTAGCCACTGCAGGTCAGTGCACACCTGCTCGCACGACGAACGCGCGGTTTGGAGCGAGCGCGGTTCGGAGCGAGCGCGGTTCGGAGCGAGCGCGGTTCGGAGCGAACGAAGTGAGTGAGAACCGCGGATAACGAGCGGGGAACAGCGTGACCCG
>NZ_MASN01000039.1 GCF_001861355.1 Natrialba sp. SSL1 | reverse complement strand
GGGTCCACGTTCGGTGACCAGCCACGATCGTGAACCGATCGGGCGTCACCGAACTACCAAGGCTAACATCAGATCCCATCTGTACGGCGGACCGCAGGGGTAGGATCCTCATTTCCTTCGGACGTATTCGTAGTCCGCCTGGGGTACTTAACCCCTTCGGACCAGAACCGTCCGACGACGAAGTGAATGAACACTTCGCCAGTCACGCGTTCTTTGCAACCGTATCCGAACCCCCGTATATACTTAAGGGCGTCGTCTTCCGGTGCCGAGTTCGGCAGCCGAACAGACGAGTGCCCCCAATCAACCACCTGAAGAGTAGTCGTAACGGGAAGCGGATACAGTTCCTGCCTCCGTGCCGGAATCCGGCCAGAGGGAACGTGGCGGCGTGCGCCACGTCGTTCGCATTAATGACGAGGAGAGGGTGCATACATAAGGCCGTCGTCTCGGTCGGCGTCTGATCCACGTTGGTCATTCTCGCGATAGCCAGAGTCACGTTTCCCGTGATAGTCTACTAATCGGGTTCGAACAGCGCTGTTGCTTGTGTTTGCTGTATGATCGTCGCCTACCAGGTATGTCGGGTGAGAAACGTTACCGATACGATTTAGCGGCCAGAACCGTAGCGTGACGTATGGACCGATCAGGATTCGTCAAACTCTCGCTCATCGCGTTCGGCCTCGTCATCCTGAGCTTCTTCGTGCGCGGGTTCAGTCAGCTCGCCCTGGGACGCGACGTTGCAGAGTTGCTGCAGGCACCGTTCGCAATCGTCGGATTCGCACTGCTCGTCTATCTGTTCGTACGCGCGACGCTCGACGCGACCGGTGTTTGGACAGTCAAGAACCCAGATCCAGAGCAGGACGCGTAGAACGAGGAAGAAAGAAGGAGACGGAAGGAAACGGTTTTTCGCTTCCCGACCGAATTCGGAGCCATGACAATCGACGTTCGCGAAATTTCGGACCTCGGCCCGGACGATCGCGTCGCATTTTTCGACCGGGATGCCGGGATAGAAGGCGTCCGTGGAGACGTACGAGAGATCGTTGACCGCGTCCGCGAGGAAGGCGACGTCGCAGTACGGGAGTTTACCAGCGACTTCGACGACGTGGAAGTCGGTAATCTCGAGATTACGGATGCGTGTGAGCGTGCGTACGATGACCTCGAACAGGAACTTCGCGATGCGATCGAATCTGCAGCGGCGAACGTCAGGGAGTTCCACGCGGCGCAAGTGCCGGAAGATTGGCGACACGAGTTCAGCGACGGCCGCGAACTGGGACGCAGATTCCGACCGATCGATCGCGTCGGTGTCTACGTCCCCGGTGGCGAAGCAGCCTATCCATCGAGTGCACTCATGGGAATCATCCCGGCAGTCGTTGCGGGCGTCGAACACGTCTCAGTAGTGACGCCACCTGCAGAGGAACTGAATCCCGCGACGCTCGCGGCAATCCACGTCGCGGGTGCGGACGCGGTCTACAGCGTCGGCGGCGCGCAGGCTGTTGCAGCCCTCGCCTATGGAACCGAGAGTATCACGCGCGTACAGAAGATCGTCGGTCCCGGGAACAAGTGGGTTACCGCTGCCAAAGCCGAGGTTCGCGGCGATGTCGAAATCGACTTTCTGGCAGGCCCCAGCGAAGTCGTCGTCGTGGCAGACGACACTGCCGATCCGGAACTCGTCGCATCCGAACTCGTCGCACAGGCAGAGCACGATCCGAACGCGTCGGTCGTGGCAGTGACTGATGACGAGGAGACGGCAACAGCAATCGCAGCTGCTGCAGATTCGCAGGCGAGCGAGCGTGCGCGCGAAGATGTGATCCGCGAGGTGCTCGAGTCCGATGCCAGTGGCGTGCTCCTCGCGCGGTCGATGAGTGAGGCGATTCTCTTTACGGAGGAGTACGCACCGGAGCACCTGTCGATTCTTGTGTCGGACGACGAGGCAGTGCTCGATCGGATTGACAGTGCGGGCAGTGTCTTTCTGGGTCCCGAAACGCCGGTTGCAGCGGGAGACTACGCCAGTGGGACGAACCACGTGTTGCCGACGAACGGTGGTGCGCGCGTCACCGGCGGCCTGTCGGTTGAGACGTTCGTTCGGTCGACGACGGTGCAGCGACTCTCGTCTGACGGGTTAGCAGATCTCGGCGAGACGGTGACGACGCTCGCCGAGGCTGAAGGGCTCGACGCGCACGCGGAGAGTGTTCGTATTCGGCTCGCGACGGATCGAGAAGCGGAACAGGAGCAAAAGTAGGAGGAGAGCGCCAAGAGACAGAAGCCAAAGCCAGAGAGCAGAAACAGGCGGGGCAGACGAACGCTTCGCCGGATTGCAGTAGCCCCCACCTGCCCTGACCGTCGACGACCAGTCACAGAGAAGGACATATAACGCCTCCGTACAGCCCGTCCGAACCCGGATACTCCGCAGCCTGGTTTTACGTCACTGCGTGACGGAGGTGGTCATGATGCAACCGCGTGAGGTCGATCCGACCGATGGGCGGGTTCTCGAGCGGAACTACGATTACGCACAGCGAAACGTTCGACTCCTCGCGATGTGGTACGAGTGTGATGTCGAACGGGTACTCGAGTTACTGGCGGAACACGGGATCGAACTGTCGCGAAACGACCGGTTGGAGTTTGGGTCGTATTACCGGTCGGTGCGGAGAGCGTCGAACGTGACCGAATCAAGAGCGAAGTGAGCATGTCCGAGAGCGAGCCCGCCACTGTTCGGTGGATGAGGGAGACGAACGTATTCGAGAGACAGGCTCGAGTTAGAAATCGGCCGGCAGGTTCGTCACCGCGGACGGCGTTCCGAGGGCGTCAAGGTTAACATCGTTGGCCAGGAATAAGAGACTATGAGCACGGACAGTATGGACGGCGGACAGGCTGAGACACGGCCCGAGATCGAAGTGACCGAGACCGCAGCAGAGCAGGCGCTGTCGCTGCTCGACGGCGAAGGGATGGATGCGACCGAGGCAGGGTTGCGGCTGTTCGTCCAGCAGGGAGGCTGTGCTGGACTTTCCTACGGAATGCGTTTCGACGATTCGCCGGATGAAGACGACACGATCTACAACCATCACGACCTGCGCGTGTTCGTCGACCCGGCGAGTTTGAAGTACATCGAGGGCAGCATCCTCGACTACGAGAGCGGGCTGCAGGCGGAAGGGTTCCACGTCGAAAACCCGAACGTTGTCAGCGAGTGCGGCTGTGGTGAGTCGTTCCGAACGTAGATCGGCGAGACCGAGACAACGCTGTACTAGCTGTCCCGGCTACACCGACTTGTCCCGACTTGACTGCACGCGTCGTCCGCACTAGCTGCTATCCGTATTCGTGTATTCGTGTATTCGTTTATTCGCTACTCGCAACCCATTGCTTGCCAGTCGCCATTCGCGACCGTCGATTTGCTACGTACCGATCACAACGCGCCAGTAGCGACGTCGCGATGAGCGACTGGCTGCCGTTGGTGGCCAGCGCTCGGTGACCGTTCCTGGACTACTCCTCGAGTTGGAACGCGACGGTGACCTCCGCCTGGTACTCGCGGTCGTCTGCTGTCGCGACTTCGACGCCGAGTTCATCGACCTCCGCCCACTGGACGTTCTGGAGGGTCTCTTCTGCGCGGTCGATTGCGTTGTCCGCTGCGTCGTCGAAGCTTTCCGTGCTGGTGCCGATGAGGGTGATCTTCTTGAAAACCATCGCGGCAGTCACTACCTGACATGGAAGTATAAAGATACCCGGTCAGTGAACGGTTTTGACACCGGCTCAGCGTCAGAGAGTAACGAGAGAAATCGGGAACGGCGGTCACGAGGCGTGAACGTTTTTGAGGACGCCGATACCACGTCTATCCATGCCAACCGCTGACGAGCCGAAAAGCGCGATCGACGTGTCGGAAATCGACGAACTGACGCCGCCGGACCGGACGCTGATGGGACCAGGACCGAGTGACGTGCACCCGCGCGTGCTACAGGCGATGAGCACGCCACTGGTCGGTCATCTCGATCCATCGTTCGTCGAGATCATGAACGAAGTGCAGGAACTGCTTCGGTACACCTTCCGGACTGACAACCAGTGGACGATTCCCGTTTCGGGGACCGGTTCGGCCGCGATGGAGGCCGCAATCGGCAACGTGGTCGAACCGGGCGACACCATGCTCGTCCCGACGAACGGCTACTTCGGCGGACGAATGGCGTCGATGGCACAGCGCGCCGGCGGCGAGGTGGTCGAGGTCGATGCGCCGTGGGGCGAACCGCTCGACCCGGCCGACGTGTCCGACGCGATGGCCGAACACGATCCCGACGTGTTCGGGTTCGTTCACGCGGAGACCAGCACTGGCGTCCTCCAGCCGAACGTCCCGGAACTCACCGCGACGGCGCACGACCACGATGCGCTCGTCATCGCCGACACCGTCACCTCGATCGGCGGCGTCGAACTCCGCGTCGACGAGTGGGGCATCGACGTCGCCTACGCGGGACCCCAGAAATGTCTCTCCTGTCCGCCGGGTGCCAGCCCGCTCACGCTCTCGGACGAGGCGATGAAGAAGGTCCTCTCGCGCGAGGAGGACCCGCGCTCGTGGTACCTCGACCTCTCCCTGCTCGAGGGCTACTGGGGCGACGAACGCGCCTACCACCACACCGCACCGATCACGAACGTCTACGCCATTCGAGAGGCGCTGCGACTCGTCGCGGAGGAAGGCATCGAAGACCGCTGGGCGCGCCACGAGCGCCTTGCCGGCGCGTTAAAGGCTGGCGTCGAGGGGATGGGCCTCGAGATGAACGCGCCCGACGAGTTCTGGCTCCCGAGCCTCAACGCGGTCCGCGTCCCGGACGGAATCGACGACGGCGAGGTCTGTGCCGAACTCATCGAACGCTACGATCTCGAGATCGCAAGCGGGCTCGGCGATCTCGACGGTGAGATCTTCCGAATCGGCTGTATGGGGTACTCCGCCCGGCCCGAAAACGTGATCTACGTTGTGACGGCACTCGGCGACGTACTCGAGTCCCTCGGTGCGTCGGTGGAGCCGGGTGCGGGTGTGTCGGCGGTGCGACGGGCGCTGTCCGAGTGAGGGGTGCTGATCGACGACTGGTGGGTGGTGACTGACGGGAGCGGCTACCGACTACCGATTTGGGGTGAGAGTACCGTGTACGACCGACGGCTGCTGGCCACGGCTACGTGCTGGAAAATGGGAAAATGGGTCGAATACGATTACAGCGCGGGCGGGTTGCAACTGATGAGACAACGAGTTAGGCGGAGGCTCGCGGTCCCGGTGGGGCGCGTTCGACCTGATAGTCGTCTCCGTCGACGACGATAATAGCCCACTCGTAGCTGGGGTTTGTACTGCGAAGCTGGTTTTCGAGATCGGCTGCGTCCCCTGGTTCGGCGACAAAACAGTGGAACTGTTCTGCCGACGAGGATGGAAGTTCGGCCTTCTCGAAGACGGTGTTTACGTGGACGACTTTCCACGCACGTTCGGCCCGGAACGCGGGGCCGGACCCTTCGACGGTGTATCCAAGCTCGGCGAAGATCGACCTGGCCTGCTCGACGAGTCGCATGTTAACAGGACCCATTCACATCTGAGTACGACACCCAGTAGCATAAATGTTGGTACGAACGCCAGACCAGGGATTCCTCTGGATAACGTCCAGCACAAAACCGCGTTATGTAGACAAACAGTCCCGGTTCACGGAGTCACACGGTGGTAATATTCAATTAGCGGGGAGCACTCATCGACGCACGGAGAGGGAGGGAAGCGAAGTGGGACCTCGCCGGAAAATCGTGTCGATTATTCGTGTGCCGCGTCCCACTCCGTCGGCTTTCGGAAATTCCCACACTGGTTGCACTTGATCCGGCCCATAGAGTCCATCGCGTTATCGATGTCCTCGCAGTTCGTACAGAACCAGCCGTAGCGAGTGTCGGCGTCGCTCGTTTCGTAGACGACGAGGAAGGGACCCTTCGATCCTCTGTCGCCGTCGGTTTGCGAGACGAAGACGGTGTCGCCGTCCTCGGTAGCGATCGATCGCATACCGAGATGGTACTCACGCGCCCGGTAAATGACTGTCTGTCTCAGCAACACCGGACGAGCAGAGGTAGCGCATGAGTATGATGGTCTTACCCATACGAGAGTGGCACTAACTGAAACCTTTACCCGCGCGGAAATCGTTCGGTGGTATAATGGCGCTTGTCGTGGTTCCCGTTCGATATCCGCTGACGAAGCACTCGCGGCGGACGCTCGAGGAGGCGGTCGAGATCGCCCGCGAGCGTGATGCGGCACTGACGGTTCTCCATGTTGACCTCTATCAGAACGGGAAGAAAGTAACAAGAATTGATCTGAAAAACGCGGTCGAACGCGCGGTTGGACCGGTCGAGAACGCCCGTTACGTCGTTCGAACAGGATTCCTCGTTGAGGAGAGTATTCTCGACGAGGTTGCAGCCGAGAACGCCGACATCGTCGTCATCGGTAATCAGCAGGCGAGTCGACTGCGTCGTCTCTTCCGTCGCCTGACGGATAATCCGGACATCGACCGTTATCTGCGGACGCACCTGGACTGCGAGGTTATTACGGTCGAGAGTGCCCGCGCGTAACCGGTGATACGGTTAGCGGCAAACAGGACCGGGCGCTGATTCTTTCGTCTGCTGGCCTGCTACGGTCAGTTTCGTGATCTGGCCTGCTACCGTCAGGAGTCCCCTGACTCCGCATCGGAGTCTATCTGCATCGCTTCCCCGTCACGCTCGGCGTCGTGTGCGTTTCTGTGCTCGTAGCCGGGAGCGGGGCTGTCATCGTCTCCATCACCGACCGCGACGCGGGCAACACCCGTCGTCTCGTCGAAGACGTGGTGACGATGTGGGTACGCGAACTCGATATCGAGATCCGCAAAGCGCGACCGGACCGCCGACTGCACCTGGGAGCGAGCGATCCGCTGTTTGTAGGGGTGTTGGACCCAGAACGCCAGCGTGAGCATGATTCCGTTGTCTGCGTAGGAGTCGATCGTACAGACTGGCGCGGCCGCGTACCGGGCGCTCCCGATCCGGATATCCGGCCCGCCGCCGATAACCATGTCGACGCTGCGCGCTGCGCGCTCTGCGTGTCGGCGAGCGGCCTCGAGATCACTCTCGTAGGTCACCTCGAACTCGACCGAAATTCGTGTCCGCTCGTCCTCCGCGGAGTAGTTGATCACGTCGCGCGTGTAAATCTCCGAGTTCGGGATGACGATGAAGGTGTTCTCGAGTGTGAAGATTTTCGTGTAGCGGATCGTAATGTCCTCGACGAAGCCGGTGTGGCCCTCGTCGGTGATTTCGATCATATCACCGATCTCGTACGGTCGGTCTGCGAGCACGAAGATCCCGGTAATGAAACTGCTCACGAGTGGTGCGAGGACGACAGCAATGACGGCCGAAATGACGGTAACGGAGAGGAGAACCTCGGTACCACTGACACCGAGCACGCCGGCCGCGACGGCGAACGCCACGACGAGCACGGAGATTCGCACCCCACGGAGAACCGTCCGGGTAACGCTCGGTCGCTCGATTCGGCGAGCGACGGTCCGGCCGGTGAGGCGGACGACGATGTTCGAGAGGTACCAGCCGATCACCACGACGACGAGCGCAACGATGATCTCGCTGACACCGAAGGGAACGTTGTCTTGTAGCACCTCCACGGGTGAGCGTGTCCCCCCCAGAAAGTCCTCTAGCATGGGAGCACACTCACGGCGGCAGTGGTTAAGGGTTCTGTCCGCGGGGCCGGGGTACTCGAGTACGACGGCGTGTGGAGTCTGCGTGCGAAGCGATCTACAGACATCCGGCACCAGCTGCGATGAGGAGCAGTCGTATCGATGCGTCCCTCCGTGTAGCGTCCGCTTCTGCGGAATCTACCCAAAACAACCTGATTTCGAAAAGAGGTGCTACTCGATGCATAATAAATCATTTATCCATCGGGATCGTAGGTGTGTGTATGGCATCAGACGAACTGCGCTCGACGGTCGAGCGCGTCGGGGATCGATTCAACCTCGGCGAGTACGAGATCGACGCCTACCTCACCGTGTTAGAGCACGGCCAGCTCACGGCGAGCGAGATCGCCGATCGTACCGATATCCCCCAGCCCCGCGTCTACGACACCGTCCGCAGCCTCAGCGACCGTGGCCTGGTCGAACTGCGCGAATCACGCCCGATGAAGGTCGTCGCGATCGATCCCGGCGAGGCCTTCGACGACGTCCAGAGTTCGCTCGAGCAGATGATCGACGAGCTCGAGGCGCGGTACACCGCGCCCGCCCGCGATACCGAGGCCGTCTCGCTGGTCAAGTCGCGGTCGACTATCCTCCGGTACCTGGAGGAGGTCATCGACGCCGCGGAGTACGAACTCTCGCTGTCGCTGACGCCGGGCCTGTTGACGCGGTTCGAGGACGAACTCCGTAGCGTCGTCGACGACGGCGTCAGCGTAGACCTGATCGTCACGCCCGCATCGGACGCGCCGGCACCGGACGAGTTCGACTATCAGGACGTTGCGACGACAGTTCGCGCCCGCCGCGGGATCACGACGCCGGTCATCGCCGTCGCGGACGGAAACTACTCCGTGTACGCGACCCAGGACGCCCTCCGCGACGACCAGGACCGCTACGGCGTCATCTTCAACCGCTCTTCGCTCGGCTTCCTCGTCTCCGGCTTCTTCGGCACGGTCCTCTGGACGACCGCCGAAGAGACGCTGAGCGAGGACGGCTCGAAGCGCTCCTACCCCCGCAAGTACGCCTCGATCCGACGCTGCGTGAAAGACCTCATCGAGGAGGGTGGCGAGTTTTACGCCACCATCGAAGGTCGTGACGTCGAGGTCGGCGGCACTCGAATCGTCCGCGGGCGCGTCCTCGATATCTCCTTCGAAGTCAGCGAGGAAGTCGCGAGCCTCACCGTCGAGACCGAAGCGGGCGAGGAGGTTACCGTCGGCGGCCGCGTCGCCGCACTCGAGGACGTCGAAGGTCACGAGATCCATATCGGACGCAACAAACCGCCGTCGATCGACGACTAGACGGACTGTCTCGGCCGAATTGTTGGCCACCGAGTGAGTACCGATTCGGACGGCTGATGCGATAGACGCTGGTTTTCGTTCGGGCCAGATTTCGATTTCAGTTTCAATTGTCGGTGTGTCCGATGCCGTGGACGGTGACCACCGTGTCGTCTCTGGTTGCACATTGTGTTCCGTCTCTGGTACTCGAGTACCGGTGTTCGAACGTCGGCTCTTCACGGAGTCCACGCCGCTCGAGTGACGCTACTTCGGACACCCGGAGCAAAATCCACTCTCCTCGTTGAGATGTTTGTAATCACCGATTGCTCTGGTTACGAGACGTGACTGTTCAAAGTAAGGGCTCGTATGCAAGCCAACCACTAAGGCGGTATGCGGTGTGACGTTATGTTCGATGGAACCAAGACCTACTGCTGGTTCCGCCGATGATGTCGACCGGTCCCAGTCCCAACCTCAGCCCCAGACCCAGTCACACTCTCGGTCACAGTCCCGGTCACGAGGAACACAGGGTACCCACGTCTCCCGTCGTTCGTTCGTGGCCGCAGCCTCGGCGACGACGGCAGTCGGGGCGACGGCTCTCGCCGGCTGTCTCGGCCGTGGGCACGGTCCGAACACGGTGATTATGACCGGGGCGACGGACTTCGAGGGCATTCTGCACACCGAGGGTGACGAACCCGACGTCCAGCAGGCGCTGTGGGACGCCGGACTCGACGAGGACATCAGGGTCGAGGTTCAGACGGTCGTCAGCGACTCCGCACAGCGGATGCAGGAAGCCCAATCGACCCTGCAGGCCGGTCGCGCGCCGCCGGATATTCACATGATGGACACCGGCTGGACGATTCCCTTCATCCTGCGCGAGCAGACGACGAACCTCACCGAAGAACTCCCAGACGACGTAGTCGACCGGATCGAGGACGTCTATCTCGACGAGGTACTCGAGACGGCCCGCCATCCGGAGACCGGCGACATCCACGGCCTCCCGCTGTTTCCCGACTTCGGGATGATGCTGTACCGCCAGGATCTCGTCGAGGATGCCGGCCACGACACGAGCGACTGGGCGACTGAACCACCGGACTGGGAGACGTTCTCGCAGGCGGTCGCCGACGCACAATCCGGGGCCGGGCTTAACTACGGCCTCACGACGCAGGCGGCCGCGTTCGAGGGGCTCGCCTGTTGTACGTTCAACGAGGTCATGTCGACCTGGGGTGGCGGCTACTTCGGCGGCACGGAAGATCTGTTCACCGCTGGCGACCGTCCGATCACCGTCACCGACGACACCGTCCTCGACGCGATTCGCATGATGCGGGCGTTCATCCACGGGGACGACGACGAGCACGCACTCGAGGGCTACCCACAGATCTGTCCGTCAGCGATCGTCCAGTGGACGGAGGAGGAGTCACTCAGCCCGTTCGAGGGCGGCGACGCGGTCGCGAACCGGAACTGGCCGTTCGCGATCGCCGCGACGGGAGCGGACGACGCCTTCGGCGAGGATCTCGGCGTCATCACACAGCCGTACGCGGTTCCCGAAGACGAGGCTGAGTTCGAGGGTGTTGGCGGCACGGCCGCCGCCCTCGGGGGCTGGAACCTCACCGTCAGTCCGTACACCGACCGGACCGACGAGGTGTTGCAGGTACTCGAGGCGTTTACCCACGACGAGGTCATGCTCACCATCTTCGAGTTACAGGGCTTTCTCCCGCCGAACATCGATCTGGTCGAGGAGGCCGATCCCGACGAGATCGGCCCAATCGCACGCTACGTCGACCAGATTCAGCTGGCGGGGGAGAACGCCGTACCACGTCCCGTGACGGACGTCTGGCCCGAACAGTCCGCGCTCATTTTCCAGGAAGTGAACGCAGCCTATCGCGGCGCGAAGTCGCCGAGCGAGGCCATGGAGGACCTGGCCGGGCGTCTCGAGCGCAGCGAATCGGAGGTGGCAGCGCAAAATGGCGAGTGAGCCCGACGGCGGCACAGAGACCGGGGATATTGAGGGCGGAATCGGAACGCAGACCGAACTCGATACCGAGCAGGATCGAACCGGCAACCCCGTCGTCAACTGGATGGAGAATTTGAGCGAGGCGGCTTACGCCTATCTTCTCCTGATCCCGGCCTTCGCCCTGCTCGCGCTGATCGCGTTCTACCCGCTCATCATGACGTTCATCATGTCCCTGCGGGCGGACGAGACGCGCGGGGCGGAGCCACTCGGCGAGTTCGTCGGCATCGAAAACTACGTCGACATCCTGACGGGGAACGCGCGACTTGCCAGGCAGTTCCTCGACGTCGGCGTCACTTCCTCGTTCCCGTTCGTCGAACTCGGCGTCCCGTTCCTGCAGCAGGCGCTGTTCGTCACGCTCGCGTTCGCAGTGCTCAGCGTCTTCTTCGAGACGGTCATCGGCTTCGGCCAGGCGTACGTGCTCGATCAGGATTTCCGCGGACGGCGCTGGGTCCGGGTCGCGATCATCCTTCCGTGGGCGGTCCCGATCGTGATTCAGGGGATGATCTTCTTCCTGCTGTTCCAGCCTGAGGTTGGCTTCGGCAGCGACCTCATGCAGTGGCTCGGCGTCTTCGGTGCCGACCCGCTGGCAGACAGTCGCGACTCGTTCATCATTATCCTCATCGCGGACATCTGGAAGTCAGCGGCGTTCATGGCACTCCTGATTCTGGCCGGTCTCCAGAGTGTCGACCGGAGCCTGTACGACGTGGCGCGGGTTGCGGGAGCCTCGCCGTGGCAGCGGTTCAAGATGATCACGCTGCCGCTCGTCCTGCCGGCCCTGCTCGTCGCGATGTTGTTCCGGACGATGGACGCAATGCGCGTCTACGGGCTGATCGAGTCGACTGCGGGCTGTACGACCGTCCCGTCGCTCACGTGTCTCGTCGTCGAGGCTATGTTCGGCGGGACGCGGATCTTCGCGACTGCCGCTGCTGTGGCGTTCACGACCGCACTCGTGATCGGACTGATCATTTCGGTGTACGTGTTCTTCTTCCGCGACACCGAGGGAGGGCTCTACTGATGACCGACGAGAGGACGGACGACACCGAAACCGACGAGATGCCGAACGATACCGAAACCGACGAGATGCCGAACGATACCGAAACCGACGAGACGCCGACCGGCACAGAACCCGATGAGACGCCGATCGACACCGAAACGGACGACCCAGCAAGCACCGATGACGACGGCGGTATTCCCGAACACTGGGCCTACGCCCGCAAACAGGCTGCGACGGCGACGGATGACGGTGCGACAGCGGCGAACAGCGGACCGATGGTAGCGGACGGCGGCCAATCAGCCGAAGCGGACCAACAGCAGAGCAACGTCCTCGTGGAGGGCGAGGACGCCGAACTCGACCGCGGCCCGTTCCAACGATGGGTTTCGAGTTCGATTTCTAACCCGGATCGCGCCTACCGCGCGATGTTCTACACGGCGACAATCTTCTTCCTGTTCACGACGCTGTTCCCGTTCTACTGGCTGCTCATGGTCGCGCTGACGCCGGAAGGACAGCAACAGGACATCATCCTCACACCGAACGGCTTCAATCCCGGCGCGTTCGTCGAGGTCTTCCAGGTGCTGCCGTTCCACTGGTACGTCTTCAACAGCTTCGTGATCGCGACGGCCTCGACCATCGTCGTGCTGGTCATCGCCAGCCTCGCAGGCTACGCCTTCGGCCGACTCCAGTTCCCCGGGAAGATCCCGCTCATGCTGCTCGTGCTGGTGATCTCCTTCTTCCCACCGGCCGCCTTTTTCATCCCGCTGAACGACCTGTTCAACACGCAGTTCGCGATCCTGGAACCGATCACCGGCGACGGCAGCCTCTACAACACGCCCGGCGCGATGGTGTTGCCCCTGTCGGCGATCTTCATGCCGCTCGCCATCTTCATCCTCACGACGTTCTACTCGCAGATTCCGGACGGTCTGGAGGACGCGGCCCGCGTCGAAGGAACCACGCGACTCGGCGCACTGTTCCGGGTCATCATCCCCCTGTCGGCCCCCGGCGTCGCGACCGCCGGCGTGTTGACGTTCATCGCCGTCTACAACGAGTTCTTCTTCTCGTTCCTGATGACCGACGGCCAACCGGAAAACTGGGCCCCGATACTCGAGGGCATCCTCGGCTACCAGGGCCAGTACGAGGTGATGTACCACCTGATGGCGGCAGCGAGCATCATCGGGGTGATTCCCGTCGCGATTCTCGTCATCATCGCCCAAGAGAAGATCGTTAGCGGCCTGACCGCAGGCGCGCTCAAGGAGTGAGAAACGGAGGAAACCACACTATGGCACGCGTTCAACTCGAACACATCACGAAACGCTACGAAGACGTCACCGCGGTCGACGACGTCTCGATGGAGATCGAAGACGGCGAGTTCGTCACGTTCGTCGGCCCCTCTGGCTGTGGGAAATCCACGACCATGGAGACCGTGGCGGGGCTCACGAAACCGTCCGACGGGAAGGTCTACATCGGCGACCGCGAGGTGACGAACCTGGCCCCGAAGGACCGCGGCGTCGCGATGGTCTTCCAGAACATCGCGCTGTTCCCCCACATGGACGTCTTCGAAAACATCTCCTTCGGGCTTCGACTGCGAAAGTACGACGACGACGAGGTCAGACGTCGCGTCGAGCAGGCCGCCGACATCGTCCAACTCGAGGGGATGCTCGACCGGATGCCCGACGAGATGTCCGGCGGGCAGCGCCAGCGCGTCGCCATCGCTCGCGCCATCGTCCGCAACCCCGACGTCTTCCTCATGGACGAGCCGCTCGCCAACTTGGACGCCAAACTGCGCGTCCACATGCGAACCGAACTCCAGCGCCTCCACCGCGAACTAGGGACGACCATCATCTACGTCACCCACGACCAGGCCGAGGCGATGACCATGTCGAACCGGATCGCCGTCCTCAACGAGGGCAAACTCCAGCAACTCGCGCCGCCACTCGAGTGCTACAACGAGCCGGCGAATCTGTTCGTCGCGGGGTTCATCGGGTCGCCGTCGATGAACTTCGTGGAGGGAGAGTTCACGGCGACGGGATTCGAGTCGGACAACGTCGATGTGGCGTTCGAACCGGCTCTGGTTCCGTCAGTCGAGCGCGGTGAGACACTAACGCTCGGCGTCCGACCGGAGGACGTGCATCTGGTCGAAACGGCCGACGGCGTCACCGAGCCGACGGGCGAACTACACGCGACGGCTGACGTGCTGGAGCCGATGGGCGACGAGGTGTTCGTCTACCTGCTCCTCTCGGAGGATGCAGACCGGTCGATGGAGCAAGAGCCTGCGACTGCGCCGAATCAATTGCTAATGAGCGTGACACCGGATACGGACATCCACGAGGGGAAAGAGGTCGCCGTCGTCCTCGATCGGTCGAAGATCCATCTCTTCGAGACGGCGACGGGCAACGCACTCCGACACGGACTAACGGAACGCTCAGACGGTGATTCCGGGCCAACGGCAACGGAGGCCGACAGCTGACCGCCGACCACCACCCACCAACGGACAAAAGGTGGTTCGCGCCCAAGATTTAGTATAGCGATAGAGGATATACACGTCCGAAATCGGCATCCAGACTCCTGCCATGACAGACGACCGCTCCAACATCGAGACCGGAATTGTGGGCCTCGGTAACATCGGACAGTACCACGCCGAGCGCCTCCGCGAGCTAGAGGTTCCGCTCGTCGGTGGAATGGACGTCGCCGCAGAGGCCAGACGGCGGTTCGCCAGACGATACAACGTCGACGTCTACGAGGACCACCAGGAACTGTACGAGACGGTCGACGCCGTCGTCATCACGACGCCGAACAAGTACCACGAGGAGTACGCCGTCGATGCCTTCGAACAAGGGATCCACGTCCTTCTCGAGAAGCCCCTCGCTCACGACTACGAGAGCGCCGCACGGATCGCAGCCGCCGCGCGCGAGACAGAAAGCGTCTGCATGGTCGGCTTCAACAACCGCTTTGCAAACACCGTCCAAATCCTCAAAAACCGGATCGACCGCGGCGAACTCGGCGATATCACCCACGTCGAAGCCAACTACGTCCGTCGGCGCGGCATCCCCGGCCGCGGCTCGTGGTTCACCCGCCGCCAGATCGCCGGCGGCGGCGCGCTCATCGACCTCGGCGTCCACGCCGTCGACCTCGCGCTCTACCTACTCGAGTACCCCCGAGTCACGGAGGTGTCGGGCATTGCGCGAAGCGAGTTCGGCTCACGTGAGGAGTACGCCTATCTGGAGATGTGGGGCGAGGACGCCGGCCCGCGGGGGTTCGACGTGGACGATTCGGCGACTGCGTTCGTTCGCTGTGCCGAGGGGCGGACGGTCAGTCTGGAGGTTGCCTGGGCGACGAATCGGCCGGCGAACCACGAATTCGTCGTCCGTGGGTCGGATGCTGCGGCCCGATTCGACCTGCTCGAGGGCGGGTTGACGATTCACTCTGCGAGCACCAAGGGGTCCTCACACCTCGAGAATACGTCGATCGACGTTCGACAGAACGATACACACACGGCCGAACAGCGGGCGTTCTTCGACCGGGTTCGCAGGGCGGACGAGGAAACCGACGAAACCGACGGGAGTGATGAGAGCGGTGAGAACGGTGGGAACGGTGGAAACAGCGAGGACAGCGGGAACGAAAGCGTCGAGCAGGCGCTGTTGGTCCAGGAGGTCATCGACGGAATCTACCGCTCGAGCGATGCAGACGCGACGGTTTCGTTCGACGAATAGCCGTACAGTCGCCCGCCGTACCCCCGTTTTATTTCACCGTCGCTCGTTCGTCACTCCGTATGCAACTCGGCGTTCACACCCCACCGCTGGCTGATGAGTCACTCGAGGGCGCGCTCTCGTATCTCGCCGAACAGGGCGTCGACGCACTCGAGCCGGGCGTCGGTGGCCACCCCGGGCAGGACCATCTTCCCCGCACAGAGTATCTCAACGACGCGGATGCACAGGAGGAGTTGCACGACCTCCTCGAGGAGTATGAACTCGAGATCAGTGCGCTCGCGGCGCACAACAACCCGCTCCATCCGGACGACGAGCGGGCGGCGACCGCGGACACCGAACTCCGCGAGGCGATCGAACTGGCCGACCAACTCGATGTCGGCGTCGTGACCTGCTTCTCGGGTCTGCCCGCGGGTGGGCCGAACGACGAGGTCCCGAACTGGATCACGGCACCGTGGCCGCCCGAACACGACGAGGCGCTGTCCTACCAGTGGAACGTGGCCGTCGACTACTGGACGGATCTCGCCGACCACGCCGATGAGCACGACGTCGACGTCGCCATCGAGATGCACCCCAACATGCTGGTCTACGAACCCCACGGAATGGCCCGCCTGCGCGAGGAGGCCGGCGAGCGAATCGGGGCAAACTTCGATCCCTCGCACCTCTACTGGCAGGGGATCACGATCACCGACGCGATTCGCTACCTGGGCGAACGCGATGCGATCTACCACGCCCACGCGAAGGACACCAAACTCTACGACGCACAGGCCCGCGAGAAGGGCGTCCTCGATACGACGCCCTACGGCGACGAACCGAACCGCTCGTGGCTGTTCCGGTCGGTCGGCTACGGCCACGGGGAAGCCCACTGGAAAGACATCGTCTCGACCCTGCGGATGGTCGGCTACGACGGCACCCTCAGCATCGAACACGAGGATTCGCTCACCAGTTCCCGCGAGGGACTCGAGAAGGCGATCGATCTCCTCCAGCGCGCACTCTTCGAGACGGAACCTGGGGAGGCCTACTGGGCAGAGTAGGTACGAGCAAGCAACGCTGGGCCAACCGAGATACAACTGGGGACGACGAGAGAGGTCCGAAAACCGGACTCTCGCGATTTACTGGTGTTACGTGTCAACAGCGCCGACAGAATCGTCCGGTGTCGAGTCCTCGAGGGCGACTCGACCATCGCTGTAGACGGTGACCACGTAACCCTCGTACTCGAGTTCGACGTGGCCGTGGCTCCCAGGTTGAGACGTAGATTTAGTTCCGGTTTCAGTGTCGGTTCCGGTTCCAGCCCCTGCTTCAGGCTTAGTCTTAGTCTCAGCCTCAGTTCCTGTTTCAGCCTCATCTTCGTCCTCGACCTCAGTCTCAACTCCAGTCCCGGACTGCGACGGGGTCTCGGTGAGTGAGTCGACCTGTGTCTCCTGAGAGTGGGAGTGGGAATGAGATGGGGAGTGACTGTGAGAACCGTGAGTGGTATCTCTGAACAGCGAGTCGAGGGCTTCCGGATTGATAACAGAGTACAGCGGCTCGTACGCCGGCGGCTCGATCTCGGTTGGGTCGACCCCCTCGCGAGCGGCGACGGCTTCGATGATCGCCTGGCTCGGTGAGACCGCTCCCTCGAGCCCAGATCCGGGCGGCGACGTATCGTCGGGAGAGGACATATCGATGGCTAGGAGGCTCCAAGGGATAAGGATACTGGCAATCATCAGTGCGGGACAGCACTGAGCGTGTCTCTTAGGCCCCGTTTGCACCCAATAGGGTTGATCATCGAAGGGTGGCGATCGAAGGGTGGCGATCGAAGGGTGGCGATCGAAGGGTGGCGACGATTGCAGTCACTGGTGCATTTACCGGTGAATCACTGTTGGCCTGCCGACCCACGATCGCCAAATCGGGAATCGAGATAGCTGCGAATCGAGCGGTTGATGCCACGGACCGTGTAGTTTCGACCGATGTAGACGCTGATCAGGGCGAGCACTGTTCCGGCGACGACGTCCGAGAACCAGTGAATACCGAGATACATCGTCGAGACGACGACGCTGATCGCCAGCACGCCCGAGACGGGGACCCACAGCGGGTACTTCTCGCGTGTGAGCCACGCCAGGAAGAACACCGTCATCGACAGCGACGTATGCAGTGACGGGAAGACGTTGGTGTTCTGGTTGACCTGGTTCGTCAGTGACCGCGACTGCGGGAAGACATCGTAGAGCAGCGGTTCGAACAGGAGTGGATCGAAGTTCCGCGGACCGTAGGCGATGAACAGGATGTAGAAGGAAAGCCCGATTGCGTAGTTCGCGGTGAACGCAAGAATCAGCGTCGAGAGATCGTCCATGTTCGAGAGTGCGAAGTACGCGATAAACGGGAACAGGAGCAAGAACGCGTAGCCGTAGATGTAGACGAAGACGAAGAACTCGGTGAGAGCCGGCGATGCGAACGTCTGCAGGACGGTTACGGGGTTCTGCGGGAACAGTAGCTGTTCGAGTTCGAACAGCTGTGGCGTGATGTTGTTGCCAAGGACTCGGCGCTCGAGTCTGATGACGACGTCGACCGTCGACCAACGTATGAACAGCACGAGCGCTAACACTGCAAGCGGGAGCAGACACACCTCGAGTCGCCAGCGGGCATCGCGAATCGCCGCCGCAATCTGCCGTGGACCGACAATGACCAGTGTCGCCGTGGCGAGCATCGTCGCGACCACGAGGGCAAGATCAAATACGACGCTGACGAGAGTCATCCGGGAACGCAAACTACGGTTGCCGAGCATTAATAGCGTCCGGTCCTGCGTGACGCGTGACCCCTGGACTGGGCGATAGCAGAGCGCAGCGTCCTCACGGAGCAACCGGACTGGCTCTCCCCGGCTACTTGAGGAGGGCTCCGTCGTCGTACTGGTAGCCCACCTCGACGAACAATTGACGAACGCGTTCGGGGTCGATTTCGCCGTCCGAACCCGGGAACACCGAGAGTGGCATCGTCGACTCCGTGCCGTCGAGCTGAGTTTGCCCCCGCGAACCGAACAGTTCGTTGCTCCGCGCTGGCTCCTCCGCGAACCCGTTGAAGAACTCGGAGACGACGTACTCGCGGTCGATCAACTGCGAGAGGATCTGTCGAACGTTCGGATTGCCAAGTTCCGGGTGGTGGATATTGTAGCCGACCATGTAGAACGACGTCGTCGACGTCGTCGTCGTCGAGACGCCGCTCGCACCGGTGATCGTTGCAACCTCGTCGGGCGGGACCGCATTGGCTGTCACGTCGACGGCGCCATCGGCGAGCGAATCGAGCATCGCACCGACGTTCGGCTCGATCTGGTACCTGATCCCCTCGAACTGCGGGAAGTTCTCGAGTACGTTCGGCCTGTTGGGGACAGTAGTCGACCGGAGCACGTGGTCTTCGAACGGCTCGAGGACGAGTTCGTCCATCGACGTCTCGCCGAACTCGAACAGCCCGGAGCCAACCGGTTCGTCGTTGTCCGCAACGAGCGCTCGGGTCTGGCGTTCGGCGATGACTTCGGACCGTGGCTCCCAGATATGCTCCGGCAGAATCGGTACCGAGAGCGCGCGCACCGCCGCAGGGCGTGCGGTCGATCCGAACGGTAACTCGAGTGTCCGATCGTCGATGACCTCGATTCGGTTGGTGTCCTCGAGGAGTGTCTGTCGGTCCCGGTATCGCGGGGCGGGGACCGTTCCATCGACGTCGCCGAGCGAGGTATCCTCGATGAACCGGAACGTGAAGTCGACATCGTCGGCATCGAGACGTTCGTCGTCGTGCCAGCGCAGTCCCTCGCGAAGCGTCACCGTCGCGGTGAGGCCGCCGTCGTCGTCCCAGTCGATTTGCTCCGCCAGCCACGGTTCGTACGCCGCTGGCTCGCCCGGCTCGTGCGTATCGGTGGTCGATCGGTGCGCGAGTGGATCGTACAGCAGTCCGAGCAGTCCCTGGATGCGATTACGGTCGACGACGAGGGGGTTCAGTCGGTCGGTCAGTGCCTCGCCGTAGACGCCGATTTCCAGCGGGCGGTCGAACGGACCGTCGTCGAACTCCTGGGACAGGATATCGACGAACTCGATCGCCTGACGTGGCGGGCGCGAGAGCGAGAGGTGGTCCTGAGCGCCACCGATGCGATCAGGGTACGCGACAGTCGTAAACGGTGCCGTTTCGAGCAGGTAGTCGAACAGTTCCGTCAGCGACTCCTCACGCGCGTCGCCGTCGGTCGTCCGTTGGCGCTCGAGTAACTCGTCGACGCCAACGTCGGAGAAGTGAAAGGGATTCTGCCAGCCCCGTTCCGCGACGAACTGAGAGTGAAGCAGTCCGTGGAGGGCATCGTACTCGTCGATGCCGGGGTGTTTGACGACGAACACGTCGTAGTCGCCGTCGATCAACACGTCACGATACAGTTCCGCCTCGGTAATCGGTTCGTGGGTCGCATCGATCCCGGCAGCCTGCAGATTCTCACGAAGTTGACTCATGATCATCGCCGCAATCGCATCATCGTCGGCGGGGACCGTCTTGATCGTGAGTTCGACCTGCTCAGGGCTGGTATTCTCCGCTCGCGACCAGAATCGCTCCGAACAGCCAGCGAGTGCGCTCAACCCGACACCGCTTGCGCCGGCAAGGAGGGACCGTCGTGTCACCGACGGAGCGACCCGTTTCATATCACGACCGATACGCAACCACGATGTATAGGACTTCCCTTCACAACGACAGTTCTGTGTCACGTGGGGATTGACTACTCGCAGAATCGACGGCCATCACGGACACCCAACTCGAGTTGCCGTGAATATACCCGGATCAAACGGTCGTTAATCGGTGACTATCACGAGTTCGTGAGTGTATTCTGTTGCTGACTCTCTTTCCTCCATTCGTATGGCAGCCATAACAATAGCTGACTCTGGTCACTGTCGTTCTGTGGCACCCGTTCTCATTCGTGGGACCAATCGCGGTGGGCTCCGCGAGCGGAGGACGGCCACGAGAGACAATCATGAAGCTCGCACTCATCGGCTTTGGGCAAGCAGGCGGAAAGATCGTCGACGAGTTCCTGGCGTACGACAGCGCCATCGATAACAGCTTCGTCGAGGCGGCAATCGCGGTCAACTCCGCGACGACGGATCTACAGGGACTCGATCGCGTTCCACAGAAGAATCGCGTTCTCATCGGCCAGGCGCGCGTGAAAGGTCACGGCGTTGGGGCGGATAACGAACTCGGTGCGGAGGTCACCGAGGCAGACATCGACGAAATTCAGGGTGCGATCGATCGCATTCAGGTCCACGAGATCGACGCGTTCCTGATCGTCTCCGGCATGGGCGGCGGCACCGGCTCGGGCGGCGCACCCGTACTCGCACAACACTTACAACGCATCTACACCGAGCCCGTCTACGGGCTCGGCATCCTCCCCGGCACTGACGAGGGCGGCATCTACACCCTCAACGCCGCGCGGTCGTTCAAAACCTTCGTCCACGAAGTCGACAACCTGCTCGTCTTCGACAACGACGCCTGGCGGAGCGCCGGCGAATCGGTCGGCAGCGGCTACGACCGAATCAACCGCGAAATCGTCGAGCGCTTCGGCTTGCTGTTCGCCGCCGGCGAGGTCGGCCACGGCGACCACGTCGCCGAGAGCGTCGTCGACTCCTCGGAGATCATCAACACGCTCGGCAACGGAAACGGAAACGGTATCTCGACCATTGGCTACGCCAGCGAGGTCGTCGAGGACGACTCGAGCGGTCTCCTCTCGTCGTTCCGCTCCGAGACGGAGTTCGACGAAGGGACTGCGACGAATCGCATGACGAGCCTCGTCCGCAAGTCGACCCTCGGCCGACTCACCCTCCCAGCGGACGCCGCAAGCGCCGACCGCGGCCTCGTCGTCGCGACCGGCCCGCCAGAACACCTGAACCGCAAGGGGGTCGAACGCGGCCGCCAGTGGCTCGAGGATGAAACTGGAAGCATGGAAATTCGCGGCGGCGACTACCCACTGCCCGGCGAGGACGAGGTCGGCGCGATCGTCCTCCTCTCGGGCGTCACCGACGTGCCACGAATCGACCAGCTCCAGCAAGTCGCCATCGAGGCCCAAGAGACCACGGAGAACGTCCGCGCACGGGCACAGGACGACTTCGCCTCGCTGGTCGACACCGGCGGCGAACTCGATGCGCTGTTCTGAACCGACCACGACCAGACGGTGACGAGTCCGCGTTGCGTCGCAACCGATTTCGCTTCGCGATCCTGATTTCCTCCAGCCGATCACAGTTCGTGCTTCGTGCGGTGAGCCGTACGGACGTACCGGACAACAGTGAAACGACTGTTTGACCACCGTTCGGCCGCGGTACGCGGTCCATACGCAATCACTACCTGTCGCGGTTTTGTGGGACAGCGCGTCAGCAAACGCCCGAAGTCGCCATCACATCTGTTTTCGAGGTCGACGACTGGTTTCTATCCGTGTCAGTCAGCCTAGTCAGACAATAACGAACTATGATATGCCTGATCTACGAGATATGCCGAGACAGCACCAGCGGGGATCAAACGCGGGGTCGAGTGCAGGCACATCAGTGCGGGCGGCGGTCAAATCCGTCCTGCTCGGGTCCGATGGGCCCACAACGATTGAAGAGTGTCGTCGGTGTGGTCGGACGACCGAGTCGCCGGACACCGAGTGCCCGACCTGTGGCTCTACGGACGTCGTGACGTATCGGATCGAGTGAAAGGGGACTCGAAAAAGTTCTCTGTCGGTTGTGGCGTTCAGCACTGCCAGTGGAGAGTCATCTCGGTTCACTCACTCGAACTTGAACTCGAACTCGACTTCCCTCCGAGTACACCTGGCGCGCCCGTCTCGATCGGTGACCGTCGACCGTCGAGCACTGCAAACCGCTCATCGCGGCGCTGTTCGAGCCAGTACAGCAATCGCTCGGCCCACTCGAGTTTGGTCGCCTTCATCGCATCCACGGACTCGTCGTCGAAGTCCCACCCAACGAAGACGAGACGGTCGGCACCGAGGTGATCCGCGAGAAACGCGGCCCGATCACCGTCCGTGAAGCCGCCGAAATTTCGCACTGGTCCGCTCGGGGCGGCCTGCGTCGTCGGGAGGACGTACTTGTCCTCGCAGTCGGGTACGACGCGCCGAATGTCGGGGACGTTGTCGCCGTGGGCGTGCACTGCCACCGGGACGCCGGCCGCCGTGAGTCGCTGCACTGTCTCCGGATTCTTATCCAGATCAGTCACCATGCAGTCGACCGAAATATCGTGTGCAGCGAGCACGTCGGCCGCCGTCGACGCTGCGATGACGACGTCGGCATCGCGGGCGGACTCGAGTGCCCCGTCCGTCTCGAGTGAGGGACCGGCACCGGCGATGGCGACGGTCGCGCCGTCGACCGCGGAGAGCTGTGCGAGGTCGAACGGTGTGGTCAGCGAGGCGAGTACGTCGCGAGCCTCCTCGTCGTC
This sequence comes from Natrialba sp. SSL1, assembly GCF_001861355.1. GTDB lineage: Archaea > Halobacteriota > Halobacteria > Halobacteriales > Natrialbaceae > Natrialba. The sequence goes on along the minus strand of NZ_MASN01000039.1, from coordinate 2,818 downwards.
GGTTCGAGGGTAGCCGAAGTCCCGGCAGATAGCCTCGTAGACGGGTTCCCAGGTCTCGAACTCCATGTTTGTGAGTGGTGGGCCAGTGGTTTGTGCTGTTCGGTTGTAGTGGTGGACTGGCGGTTTGTGCTGTCCCGTTGCGGCGGTGTATTGGTGGTTTGTGCTATTCGGTTGCAGTGGTGGACTGGCAGTTTGTGCTATCCCGTTGTAGTGGTTGGTTGGTGGTTTGTGCTGCCCAGTTGCGGCGGTACGAGATAGAAGCGGTGACTACCCTGTCGTAGCCGGTCAGTAGCAACAGCCGTAACGACGCCGCTCCAGTACACCACAGCGTCACCACTGTGCAACGTAGTGACCCAATAATTCGAGTTGTGGGCCGGGGAGTCGCCTCCAAAGTACCCCTACCCGGGAGGCCGCCCGGCGTCCACTCTCTCATTTCGAAGCCTTCGGTATAAGCTTTCTCTTACTGCAGTACGTTGTCGAGTTCGTTCCCAACCGTCGAAATTTCGCCGTCTGACGCCCCCAAACGTGCTGAAACGGCAATAATCCCACGCCGGGAACCGATCAACAGCGTCTCCTCTGCAACTGTTCGATGAACCGAAATGTTCTCTTCGGCACCGCCCTCGACACCGCCGCCGTCGGTGCTATTACGCCCCCCACTGTCACCACGCCGACCAGTGGGAGTAGTACCCTCACGAACTGCCGTCACTGCCGACGTAAGCTCATCGAATTGGGTCCGTGTGAGCCCGGTGAACTCGAGTACCTGTGGCTGTACCGAGTCTACGATGTCGGGGTCGACGCCGCGCTCTCGGAGCTGGCGTTCGAACGTTCGCGACGTGTGGGTGTCGAGACGTGAGACAGTGATCGAGCCGGTAGAGACGCTCGTGCGCTCCGAAAACGCCGAGCCGATGAGCGCTGCGTCACGCGTCTCAGCCACGTCGTGAGTCCGGATAATGTGCGCACCGCGTTCGACCGCCATCGAGGTCGCCGCGAGGCTGACGGGGAGTCGCTCCTCGGTCTCGCGATCCGCAATCGCGCCGAGGAAGTTCTTCCGGTTGATCGAAACCAGCATCGGCTGACCGAGTGCACGGAACTCCCGAAGCCGGCGGAACGTCTCCTGGTCGTCCTCGAGAGTCTGTGCTTCGCTCCAGCCGCCGAAGGCGGGGTCGATGATCGTCTTCTCGGTGAGTCCGTTCTGTTTCAGCGCCTCGTAGACCTGATCGACGTAGTCAGCCTCGGCGGCCCACTCGGGCGATTTTCGGGCAGCCCAGTCGGTTTCCTCGACCGCGCCCGGGCGCTCGAGATCCGGCGGACTCCCCATTTTCGCGACGGCGGCGTCGTATTCCGCACAGACGGTCGGCATCTCTGGGTCGGCAAAGCCCGCGATGTCGTTGACCATGTCGAAGCCCTGGGAGAGCGCTTCCTCGGCGACCTCGTGGTAGCGTGTCTCGATTGAGAAGACGGCATCCCCGGAGACGCTCTCGATGGTATCGAGTGCAACGTGGAGGCGCTCGAGTTCCTCCTCGGCCGAGAGTACGTCGAAGCGTTTGTTCGCGGACTCGAGGCCGATGTCGACGATGTCCGCGCCCTCGTCGATCAGTTCGTCGTCGACGTACTGGGCGGCCTCGCCGGGGTCGTCGTAGACGCTCGGATCGTAGGGTGATTCCTCGCTGACGTTCAACACGCCCATGATCCGCGGCGGGTGCTCGTCGCCGATTCCGAGCCCGGCCGCGTCGACACTGTTCATACCCGGTGTGAGGAGCGGAGACTGAAAATCGACGCGGTTGCGGTGAGTGACGCAGTGATCTGAAGCAGCCATACCCGGCTACGACGACTGCTCTCGGCCGGACGGTAACGCGGGATGGTCTCTGCGACCAGCGGCAACGAGAGCGCGAGACAGCACTACCAGAGGAGAACACAGGCATGAACACAAGGCGGAGTCAACTGCCCCGCGCACGGTGGCGCGGGGCTTGTCAGTGAACTCGGCCTCTGCCGACCGTAGTTAGTCGGACGGGACAAATCCCCGGTTCGGCGTCACCGTTCCTGACTTCAGGGCGAGTTGACTGTCGCCCGTCCGCCGAGACGACTGTAGGCCCCGACGGACAAACCGCCACCCAATATTCTTTGCACCCACGTAATCCGCATTCTGTGTTGCACCGCAGGACTCACACTCAAACTCCGCCTGTTGCAACCGATTCCCGTCGCTCGTATGCCCACAGTCGGGACACCGCCGACTCGTGTTCTTCGGACTTACAAACTCGACACTAATCCCGTGGGCTTCAGCCTTGTACTCCACAAGATCAACGAGTTGCCGGTGTGCCCACTGGTGGAACTCCTTGACAGGTGGCGCACGCTCTCGGATGTGCTTCAGGTTCTCGAAGGCGATGTATTCGCAGTCGTGTGTGCGTGCTTCTTCGAGAATCTGATTAGCGACTTGATGAAGCTGGTCACGGAGATACCGTGATTCTCTCCCGCTCATCTGCTGAATCGTCCGATGAGCAGATTGTGTCCCGGTCTGCTGAAGGGTTCCACGGATCCGCTCGAACTCCCGGTGGCGGTGCCTGAGTTTCCTTCCCGACGCAAAGTACGCTGTGCTGGTGGTGGCGATGTTAACGATGCCGAGGTCAACGCCGAGAACTGTCCTGTCCTCGTCGTCATCCTGTATTTCGACCTGTTTCTCGGGCTTCGGTTTGCGAAACCCGAGGTGGAGGTAGTAGTCGCCATCACGCTTTGACAACGTAGACTCCGTTACTTCCCACTCGTCACCGGTGAGGTATTCGTGTTGATACCCGTCTTCTTCGTCGGGGAGGTTCAGGTTACA
>NZ_MASN01000038.1 GCF_001861355.1 Natrialba sp. SSL1 | reverse complement strand
CGGCATTCTGATGTTACTGGTTACTACTGGTAGATACTTATAGGTACTGAATTCTGTAACGTCAAGTTACATTACCCACCTCGACTCAACAAACTGTGGATAACATATACCTCCCAAGGAAGATTGCATACTGTCAGTATGATCGTATCTCCACTTTTCGGGATTTGGGTTAGTTTTTTCTGAAGGAGTCGCTTCAACACGGCTTCCCGTTTTTCCCATCAGGGCCGTGTTTAGACGCTCGAAATCGGGCGCTTAAGGACCGAAGGCGAGTTTGATGGAGTAGTGACTACTGTCACCCCACTCGCTCTACTGGGATCAAACAAGCCATTTAGCGAAAAACCTCGGCTGAAGTCGGGACCGGCCAGCATATTTTCGCCCTGGAGGAGTATGATAATATTATGTCGGTCCGGAAAGAGGACCTGAAACGGCTTAACCTAGGCGTCTAAACAAGGCCCCCATCAGTAATTTCATTAGGTGTTGTGCTGCTAATTTCTCTAATTCTTGGTCTGATGGTGTATATGTTAGCTTCTGCTGGGATAGCGTGTCATAGAAGGCTTCGCACCGATCTCAAAATAATCAGTACAGAGGAGCGACGTACTAGCCACCACAAATCATTTGCATTTTCAATTAGGTTGTCTATCCATGTCCTTCGCCCACAGTAACAGCACTGATCTCGTTCGATACGGTCTCGGCGTAGTTTTAATACTGCTTATTGCTCTTTTCCTTAGTTTACTCTTCGGACCGGATCTCACTGTTCTAGCGTGGTCAGTATTCGCTTCGATTTCGATCGGGCTGATGCTCGCGTTCTTGTATCTCTTCTATCGGTTAGTGCTGGCAATCGAGCGAATTGCGCATAATCTCTGAGCGGTCGATTAGCACATGTAGTTACCGCTCAGTACAGGGGTACACCTAACGTTTTGATGAACGGTAATGCCCCGTGAGTTCGTCTACTTTTGGAGTGTCACTCACATCGATCGTACAACTGATATTCGCTATGGAGGGTTTCAGAGCTCAGGTAGAATTGCAAACGAACACACGTTTGGTCATCTGTGATCCGGTCTTGCGCATCCACAGTCGCGGAGTGTTCGTCAGCCTCGACCCGGACGGTATACGCCCCCGGTTCGACGGGATCTTCAAGCGCGACGGCAGATTCGTCCGAGCCGGCCGCTTCAAGGTAATTTGTCTCTTCAAACACGGTTCCTTCTTCGTCTTCAATTTGAATCAAGAACTCGTGACTCTCCTCTCGTTGATCGTTTCGAATTTCCAAACTGTCAATCTCGGATACAGGCTCAGGGTCGTCCTCACCGAGACAGCCGGCACTTATTCCACAAACAGAACAGCAACCCACCACAACGAACTCTCGTCTTCTCACAAGAACGTATAAGAGGATAATCGTGGATAATTCTTCGATGTTCAGTTCACATCTCTACTGATCGTTGCGAACGATTCTATGACACGCTCTCTGCTGGGAAGTTATTGGACTTATCTTGAAACCCCGGTTACATGATTGATTGAAGTTTAGAATTCTAAACAGGTCATTCAGATGTACCACAAATCTACAACACCACGACGTCTATCACTGCAAACTTAGCAGGGTGCTTTAACGAGTTAGTCCGATAATGAGATCTGGTACTCGAGGTTTCTCTCCTGGGTAACGGTCACTACTATATTCGCATTGTGGTCCTCACAACAGAGCCCTGGTAGTTCGTTAACGATGTCTTCATGGCTCAGAAACAGCTCCTGGTCATCTAACTCAATTTGAATCGAATATTCCCCAGAATATGCTACCCATGGGCCATTCATTGCTTTTTGATTATTCTCCTCTTGGCCGTTACTTGGTTCTAACTCGTATGTTCGGTTGTAGATTTGTTCGTTGTCATCGTATGCCGTTATGTCTAGTGCAACTTCTTCCTCAGATTGATTGGTGCCCCATAACCGTCTTATTTGAATGTGATGGCGTGTTGAGTATAGCCGAGAGTATCGGAACCAATTGTATGTACTCACACCCAGTGCACCAGTTGCTAATGATCCAACCAACCCGGATATAATAGACCGGCGGCTAATATCGGGGACCATTATGTGTATGAATATTGTCCACTCACATATGTTTATTTGTGGAGATACGAGGCTATTGATCCATATTGCCCGCGATCAGCCATTGCATCTGAAACAGTCTGTGGATCGAACGATTTCCCATAATATACAACTGGTTCTGGTGGAATAGCAAGTTGACCACCGCAGGATTGGGCTACGGCAACCAATACGAAATCCACTATGCCTTCCCAACATCCCCACAGGGAAGCGGTGAAGCGATCTACCGTATCTTCCTCGTCGACGGACAGACGGGCGACATCACAGTATATGAACCGCCAGAAGATACCTCACAGGTCGGCAGCACCAATATGGCCAATTACGTCCAGCAAGATACACCACAGGGCGTCACGACTTGGGACGAATTCCGAGCTCTCGAGCCGCTGCCAGTCTTCCACGAGGACGACCTGTTCTGGATGGTTCGAATTCTTCCCGAGGAAGGCACTGGCATTAACAGTTACGCGATCGTCAACGCCAGCGACACCAACGACGTGTGGTACGTCGACGCCGACAACGAAGACGCGATCACAGACTTCGTCGAAGGCGAAGATGAAATCCTCGACGATGAAGATCTTGCAGAAGGCGGCGACGACATCGAAGTAGTCGAAGGCGATGTGACGACAACGCTCGTGATCAAGGACGGTGACGACGTCGTCGCTGAGCACGACCTCGACGAAGAGACACAGATCGAAGTCGAACAGACAACTGTCGAAACGAACGACACGGCAAACGAATGAGTTCGCTCCCGCTCCCGGAACAGGCCGATATCGACCACGATGAGCTGACCCCGGTCGCTCAGAACATCGCCAACTGTGGTGCGTTCCTCGACCGGCACAAAGAGCAACTAGACGAACTCGGGTTGGACCTCCGCAGCGATATCGGCATGGACAGACTCGTCTTTGACACGCCAGCCGAGACGGTCATCAAAATCGCTCGGTCAGAAGTCTGTGTCGACATCAACTACGATGAGCAGTGTATCTGGTCGCTACATGGCTCATGCGGGTTGTTTGCGCCGATCGTCGGGTCTGGACCCGACCACAGCTGGATCGAGATGGCCGAATGCACGCCGGCTTCAGAAGACGACTACGAGGAGTTCAAAGGGAAAGAGAAGGAAGCGGGTGCCACCATCCGCGACACCCATATCGACAACGTTGGTGAGTACAGTAATACCGTCGTGACGTTTGACTACCCAGACGTCGACTGGGACGACCAATCGCCTTAATTGGGTAGTCGTTTTTCCCACTCGGGGGTAGGTAAGGAGTTTCTCGGATGAGTTCTAGTCAAACAGACCTTGGTGGGTATGGGGTCTCGGTAGCCGGTTCAACGGGGCAACCCGAGGACAGGAACCAAACGGAGACTACCACTAGGCCTCAGCTGGGCTTTGAATCAACTCCAACCCAGCCAGCACTTTCAGACGACGTTTCCGCTGCTCGCGAGACTAACTGGGTTGTTTACACTGGACGTTATCCTCACGTGTTCGATGCTGCCCGGCTCGGATTCGGGATCGGGCATCGCGAGGACTCTTCATATCAGTGGACTCCAGCCGAGGTCGATCTCCCTATTCATTTTCTCGACAATGACTACGAGGACGCAGACCTAGATCGGTTTGTTGACCGGGTTTTCGAACTCGAGCCAGAAATCGCTGTTATCGGGGATATTACCGACCCGGACACTCTTGACGAGCATATTGACGCTGCCGAAGAGGTGTGGGGGAGTTTCCCCGAGATGAATCTCATTCTCGTGCCGAAGTGTCGTCGCATTCTCGGAGAAATCCCCGAGAGGTTCGTGTTGGGGTATCCAAACGGGAATTCGCCTATTCAGGCAACCGATATTGCCAGCCATCGTGAATGGCGGGAGCTTCCACACGACCTCCATATACTCGGTGGAACACCGCTATCAACACTCGAGCACATCACGGAATTAACGAAAACCTACATTACAGAGACGCCTCCTGCCAATATTGTTGGGCTTGACTGGAACGGATACCAGAAATATGCTGAAGACTACGGAGATTACCTTAGCACAGGCGGTGGGTGGGAACAGAACCTTCGGGATGAGTATATTCCAAAACGGGATTTGATCCGGTACTCACTCCTAAACGCCAAACATTTCTGGGCTCGCATCGTCAGTGACCGTCTCACCGAGATTGCACTAGTAGAACATCTCGGCGATTGGAGAAGTCTCGTTCTAGTTCTTGACTTTTCAGTCACCCATCAAAAGTACATTGGGGAGGCAATGGTCACAGGATTCAGAGAGTGAGTGACGTGTTGGTTCGTCCGAGAGAACGAGTACGACAGCCCTCCACAGCAAGGTCGCGTAAGGAGTCAATCTGGGCCAGAGGTGAGGAGGGGCTGGTAGGCTCCTATTCGCAGTCGTGCATCCAGATTCGTTCGGGCAGCCCGGCTTTTCCACAGACTGGACATTCGATAAGCGGCGTCGGTGGGAGCTGCCTGCAGTGCTCCAATGCCGCCTGGAGATGAGCTTCGACGGCGTCTGACTCACAGCGAGTCAGTGCCTGGACCAGATGCATTTCAAGTGCTTCGCGGTTGGTCTGGCCCGCGGCAACTGTTCGTGGCTCAGTCATCGATCTGGGTCGTCTCGAGGGGGATTGTTGGCGAGCGATGCGTCTGGACGGGTGGTACATCTCGAGTAACCATTATTGAGCGTGGATGTATCGAATCGACGGTTACGATGCCTCTCAACGGTGGCTCCATCAACTGTTCAATACATCCACTCCCCTCGTGTGATACAAATAACCCCTTCTGGTGCCTCCTTCCCCTTCTACCAACTGGTCACCCAACAGGTTTCAAGTGAGACTCCCGTCGCCAGCAAAATTCGAAGAGCAAATGATAGTCGCACGGCTGCGATTGGCAGCTGCAGTGTTGCACACTATCGATGGGCTTTCCCCATCGACATCTCCGTTGGGCGACCTGGGCCCATGGAGACCACGTACTCCAGTTTCTTTGGCAGCCGATCGGAACAACCAACCACGGGGGATCGCTTGCGGTTGATTGCATCACGATGACGGCCTGACCTCCTTGCGGTGGCCTACGTAGGCTGCAACCTTTCTGCGTTCCGCCTGCCACATCGGACAGACGGCTTCTCCACGCTACCGGGGGCGTACTTGGCTTATACTCATGTCTCCAAAGTTGTAATTCTTTGGATTCGTTGGATTCGTTGGAACTGACTCTCTATCAGTAGTTGGTAGTATGGTTTCTTTATTCAGTGTGGGGTGTGAAGCTCGCGTTCAGTATAGAGGATAGATGCAGCACGACAACCTTGTCTGTATCAATCCAAAAAGAAGTGAAGTTTCCGTCCGCTATATGATTATTGACCGAAAGGTTTTGGTGGATCAGAGATCAGATGGTATATGCACACAAACCGGATAAGACGCAGGAAGATGTTAGCGGCCCTTCCATTGATAACTGTTGCTGGATGTGTTGGTACACCCATTGCCGCTATTTTTCACGTGTATAATAGAACAAATAGTGAAAAAGAAGTGGCGGTCAGTATTGAAACAACTGACCAATTCTTTGATGAAGAAATACTGAACGAACAGCGAACAATTCCCCCAAACGAAGAAGGCGATTTCAATATACCCGATTCAGATGGCGAAGAGTGGGAGATTGAAATCATTGTGACTGATGGCCCATCTGCAACCTATAGCTGGGAACAAAACAACAGGCTAGAAGTGGAGATCTACGAGGAGAATATCGCGTTCGAAGCTATTAGCAGGTGACTAGATTTGAGAAGTCAATCAGTGTCCTTCTTCGAGATAGTAGTCTCTTCGAGTTCGTGGGACACTCGCGCTGTGAGCTCAGCACAGCTCGTGTGAACTACTCGGCTTCTGTCAGGAGTGGCGTGACCCACTCAGAGGTTCTATGCATCAAGGAGGATTCCGTGTAAGAACAGATGTACGACACTTCCCAACTGGCGACCTACAAAAGTATTTTCACTATTGCATCCAATTATTTCTAGCATGAAACGAGTGTTCTTCGACAAGATAGATTCTGTGGGGACATTTCCAGATAACCGGATCAAGATGGATGTCATCTTCCAGGATAGTAACGGGGATGAGTATGTTTGGACGCCGAAGTGGGAGGAGGTAATGAGTATATACGCTGAGTCAGAGAGAGTGGAGGAGATAAATCTGGCAGGCGGAGAGTGGTTGGAGGAGTTGAAGGAAAAGAAGCAGTTTAGTGACGAGGTGCTGGATGAAGTGGCGGAGGTTATCGCTGACGGACGTAGTACGGATGAGATAGCTAATTTCTTCGAGATACTTGAATTTGACGCGGATGAAATGAGGCACAATTTGAGCTACGATGATCCGTTGCGGAGTAAGGCTGAGGGCCATAGTAATCGCGTTTATATTGCTAAAGAGAAACTACAAGAGTTGAACAGTGAGGATTACCGATATGTGGTGCAGGTGGTTCAGAAGGTCGCGGATTTTAAGCAGTATATCGGCGAGCAGGAGAAACACCAAGAAGTGGTTGAGAAGTTGAATAGAGCTTTAGACTTTGAGGATCTCCGTGTTACGGAAGATGGGCGGGTTCTTCCGATAGAAAAGGACAGTTGAATCCGCTCTTTCGTGTGTGCAAGACTTGTGCCCTGTATCTTGCACGGCAGCGAGAACATCTATTGTAACTGGTAGAATGTATAGCGGTAAGTACACATCTGTAGTTACCGAATCGTCTACGTCAGTTTCAACTACCGTCCTGAATAAAGAAATCGCGCTACTATCTACTGCTATTTTACTCAGTGAGAGAATACCGACAACAACAAACCAGCTATTAACCAACACGAGAGCAGTAGTTCGTGGAGTGTTGGTTAAGACCACTCACATACTGGAATCGTTCGCTCATTAGATCTCGCTGACGTATCCCTCGTGAATGGCATCGGCTGCCATGTGATGAGCGCATTTTACAGCTCTAAAGACTGTCCTGTCTTCATTGTGGCTAGAGTTAGCGATCAATGGCAAATGTGAAAATAGCCAAGCCTCAGTTAGCCTATTTTCAGATAGCCTATCCAAAAGTATTATTCTCCACTGTGTCAGAGTACACCTATGAACCACTTCGTGGACCGAGAGGACGAACTCTCTCGATTACGTGGGTGCTATGAGTCCGATGACGGTGAAATGGTCGTCATCTTCGGCCGGCGACGCCTCGGGAAGACCCAACTCGTCCAGCACTCACTCTCAGACCGGGATGACGCCGTCGTCTATCAGGCCACAGAAACGACCTCCCAGATACAACTCGATGAGTTCGTGGATGTTGCGTCTGAGACCTTTCCTGGCATCACGCAAATTAAACAGAACTGGGAAGCACTGCTCGGATACATCGGTGACCAAGACGGAGTCGTCGTTCTCGATGAATTCCCCTACCTCATCGACGCCGACGAGAGCCTTCCATCGGTCATCCAGCGGCTGTGGGACCAGCGACTCCAGCACACCTCGGGAACACTCATTCTGGTCGGCTCATCGATTAGTATGATGGAAGAAGCGACCCTTCTGGGGAACAGTCCCCTGTATGGACGGTTCACGGAAAAAATCGACCTCCGCCCCCTCGACTTCGCTGCTGCTCAGGAGTTTATTCCAGACGACTACACTCCCGAGGAGCAAATCTTCACATGGGGTATCTTCGGCGGTGTGCCATACTATCTCGACGGCGTCAATCTTGACCAAGACCTTGGATCAGTCCTCGCTGAAGAAGTACTCTCCCAGAAGGGGTATCTCCACAACGAACCAGAATATGTGCTCCGGACCGAACTTACAGATCCAAACCGATACTTCGCGATCCTCACCGCGATTGCGGCGGGGAAGACGACGGCAAACGAAATCGCCCAAACAGTGGGTATCGATGGAAAGCAGATTTCGACGTATACTCAAAAGTTAGAACGGCTACGGCTTATCGAACGAGAGGTCCCAATCACTGAAGAGAAAGCAAAGTCACGCCGTGGACGGTATCGGCTCTTGGATCCCTTGTTCCGGTTCTGGTTCCGCTTCGTCTACGGGAACGAAGACCGGTACGAACGCTTAGGTGAAGATGCATACGAGGCGATTATCGAACCAGAGCTTCCGAATTTCGTGAGCCCAGAGTTCGAGAAACTGTGCCAAGATGCCCTCCCAAACCTCTACCCAGAGAAAACGTTTCTCGATATCGGCCGCTGGTGGTACAAAGAGCATGAAGTCGATGTCGTCGGATGTACCACAGATGGGACGATGGTCGTGGGGGAGTGCAAGTTCACCAATGCGCCGCTTGACTACGGAGCCCTTGCCTCACTCGAGGATCATGCTGCTGAAATCCGCTGGACGCCGGATACTGGTGGGAAAGAGAAAAAATACGCATTATTCACACGAAGTGGTACAACGCAGTCTGTCCAGGAGGCTGTGTCAGAGCGTGATGACGTCCGTTTGTTCGATTTGGATACCATTGTGCGGGATGCCTAGACACAGTTCTGTGTCGCCACGTTCGACGATTGCTAGGACGTCGAGTTCGGTGCGCCGCAGCAACATAGTGCGAAATCAGTTTATAAACCAGTTTCAAGTGGTGTTACAAAAGTTGGTGCCAGACGACTTAACCAACAGAGGTTTGGATCAAGAGAATGTGTTGGTTAACACGAGGGTCGCTGATGTCCTACGAACCACCAAACCCACCGGCTAACCTCTCCACGGAGTTCGTCAACAGTCTCAACGAGTCCTCCCCAGACCGGCTTCAGGACATTGCTCGCTACGCCGAAGCATTGGCCGAATACAAGGAGCGCGAAGTTCGTCTCGAGGAAGAATCAGAAGACGACGTCGAGGATCGACCAGACGATCTTCCGGACGACGTCCCGGCAAAGGCCACGGTCACGATCAAAGAGATCAACGACAATCGGTACTACTACTGGCAGTGGAGAGACGGGGACACGGTGACCTCGAAGTACAAGGGCCCGGTCAACCCGGACGAATGAGTTCGACTGGGATAACACCACTCTTCGTTTCCGTCGCAACTGAAGATGAGTGACAGGGGAGAGAACAAGCAATCAGAATCGACGCATCGAGGATCCTCAGGTCGTCCGCGAAGCAGTCGCTCGAGGACGGCTGTTCCTACAGGTTTCGATCGAGCCAGTACAGAAATTGCTGAAAATCTTCCATCCCAGCTTGATCACCGATTCGCTTGAGCGTTCCCGTACTGATCTCGTCGTGACGGGGCACGATAACCGATCGTGCATCTGAATCATGATCTTCGGGAGGGTTCCAGCGAAGAATGAAGTGGTCGCCATTAACGCGATCGACGTAGAACGGACCGTGGTTGACTAAGACGGTCATCACATCGTCGCCAGAATACGTACCCCTCGCCATTCTGAGTGCACTTACTTAAGGGCGTCTGGGAGTGTGTCTCCCGACTTGTTGTTTTCTGGGTTGATCCCAATCTCACGGAGTTCTTCGTTGGTTGGCTCCCGACCGTCTCCTTTATGGAGTTCAACGGCTTCGTCGAGGTTTTCCAATGCCTCTACGCGCGTACCCCCCTGGCTGGTGACACCTGTTTCTTCGTCGGTTGCGACCCACCACTCCTCTTCCTCAGTGAGTGTGATCCTCGTTCGGATTTCTGGGGCGTCATTCCGATCAGTGTCGGTACTCATTAGATTCGTATACACGGAGCGGGTGGATAAGAGTTCGGCAACCCCACCTCATTCTATGATGTCGGGAACAACAACCGATTCATACCGTCACATAGCAGCCAATACCGGTCATACAGTAAGTGCCGTTTCTCTGTTTGATTGAGACAGTTGGGAGAGATCATCATAGAGTTGTAGAGCGTTTTTCAGGAGTCGAATCTCCAACTCGAGTGCCGCCCACGTATCGCTGACGTTCCGCATCTCTCGCATTTGTTCGACAGAGACATCATCGTTGGTCAGTTGCTCTCGTAACTCTTGGGCAGAAGTTACGCCGTACTCCGCCGAGAGATCCTCTACTTGCTCTTGGTACTCTTGGAGCTGTGATTCAAGCTCCGACTTTGCGTGGTCTTCGATGAGTTGGAGAATCTGGTCGAGGAACTGTTGGACCGGATTCGGTTCATAGAGCCCATCGTCTCTTTCGCGGACTTTGTTTTCCGTCTGAAGCCGTTCAACCTCGCTATCGGCGGTCTCCCACGCAACCTCCGCTTGTTCTACGATAGTATTGATAGTCGCTGGATCGTTGAGCGTATCAATCACCATGCGGACGCGCTCACGTCGACTCGTTTTTTCCTTCCACGATCCGGGTTGTGAGGGCATTAGGATACATACATCGCCGAGACTCAAATAATTCACTCTCTTCTTGATGATATGGGCACATTGACCCCCTCCCGCGCCTGAAGACGCTGGTATGCACTCGTACGTATGTATCACGATCAAGGAAATCAACGACAACCGCTACTACTGGCAGTGGAGAGAAGGGGACACGGTGACTTCGAAGTACAAGGGGCCGGTCAACCCGGACGAATGAGTTCGACTGGGACGACACCCACTCTACGTTTCCGTCGTACCTGAGGATGAGTGGCAGGGGAGAGAACAAGCAACCAAAACCGACCCATCGAGGACCTGAAAGTCATCCGCGAAACGGTCCTCAAGGACTACTATGAGACGGCGATCCAGCACGGCCGACTCTACCCGAATCTCGACTCGCTCGTCGACAAGGGCCTCATTGAGAAGAGACAGGCCAATGTCGCACAACCATCTGGTCAACTGTCGGAGCGCTCTGCTGGACTCGAGGAAGTTTTCCCCACCAGCGATTGCAGGGAGGTGTAGTACCCTATGACTTACCTGTGTGCCGGCATGCGGATACACGATGACAGAACCAGATGTCCACCAGCCGCTGTCCGTGATTGGATGTGATGCGTGCCAGTCTGTCGTCCAGTCTGACGGACAGCAAGACGTAGCGTTTCTCCTCCTGGATCAGCTGACGATTCCTGTTCTCAGCTGTGACGAACACCTCGAGCAGTTCTCGTCGGTCTGTGGATTGACGTCCGAGGACACAGCCGATCTCCTGCATCATCGACCAGCCGGCGGAGTATCGTGTCCTGGTTGCCGTCTCGCCCCGTACAATTCGTCGCATCCCATGATCCCGGTCCAGGATGGGGCTCTCATCCCGATGGCATGTCCGGAGCATCAGTCAAAGATCGTTCAGCGGTTCCACACAGGGCTTCAGACGCACCAGCAGTTGAGAACTGATCTCGAGACCACTTCCCCCCTGTAAGTCGTTGGATCTGGCACTACCGGAATTATCGGCGGTCTCGCCGAGGCCATCTCTGTTCTTGCTCCTATAGTGAAACAGTGCACCTGTCCGATAACTGGTGGACAATCCATAATGAATAGACAGCGCAAACCGACCACCGACTAAGATCGTGATTGGAGCTGTTCAAACCGGTAGAGACAGAAGGTGACTGTCGATCTTCACTTTCAGTCCGAGGCCACCATCTTTGACTATCCCTGTTGAATACGATACTAGGAACAGCACTCACCAGCAGGTATCGGACTGCCGAAGCAGTATCACAAGAGCTATCCGCACCATGGCGGGAATACCCTAATCATGACTCCTCCCACACCGGACGCGAACAACCCATATAGTGAGGAGGAACCCTATGCAGACGCACTTCTACGCGGTATTGAGCTTGCAGTAGAGGACGTGTTCGACGATCCTGGTCGAAACATCACGCGAACGGAGCAAGAGAAGCTGTGCTACTTCGCGATTAAGGAGTTTGACCTCCCCGTTACCTATAGTTGGTACCTTGCTGGCGCCTATACGAAGGTCGCCGGCGAGCCTGACAACGCCCCAGGCCGGATGACCACCAACACGGCTGGGATTCGACGCGATCACGGGGAAAGTGAGGAAGTCCAACAGTATCGGGACTACTTCGCGTCCGAGGTTTTCTTCGACGATTACGACCTACAGGAAGTTTGGTATACCGGGAAATTCGACTTCCTTCGCGACTTCTACCGGGAATACGCTCCTGACGAGTACACCGACCTGTATCTCACGTCGACGGACATCCGAAAGCACCTCGAAACCTTGGATGAGACGATTGAGCAGGAAACAACGAATCATTCGCTAGCGGATTTCGGCGGAGGCTCACAGGAAGGACTGCTGTCTGAATCGGACGAACGAGAGTTCCGATTGCTCATTTCTGACCTTCATCTTGAGCTTGCGGAAATCGACGAGCTGTCCGAGATAGTGGACTTAGTCACTCGAGGAACGGATGTAATTGAGCAAGTGTTTGCGCAACTCACGACCCTCGAGTCAGTATCGAACGAGCAAGAAAGCGTGTTACAGGATCTCGCGCCGTACTTTTATTACGATGTCTGGCGATATCCGGCGCTGTACATTTCCACACAAACCGCGGAGGGCCCGAACCGACACCACTTGGTCGAAGAGCACGCAGACCGGTTTACGGGCTTCCACGAAGACCTACTGTCTCGACGAAATCGGATGAGGGAACAATGTGCTGATGCGGATCTATTTCCGCGAGCTGGCCACCACTCCCAGCGAGTTGACGAAGAGCAGATGGCGCATCTGCACGAGATGGCAAGAGAGGTTCTGGAGGGGACTGAATGAGCGAAGCCTCCCAACTCAACTTGGATACTTCGGTGATGGTTAATTACGTATATACCCACCTTCCGGGGGATCTTGAGGAGGATCGAGGCTGTCAACGACTCATCGATGATGAATCGTTCTATACGGTGACTGGCGGGAAGGCCAACGGCGAGTTCGATGCACTCTGTGAACGCCGATATGACCTCTACGATGACGTGATTGCCTACCTTCGCGATACTGACAACGAGATTTTCGACTATGAGCCGCGTGAGCGGGATATTCATGTCAGTTCGAACGACCGGAGTCATTTCCGGGACGATATCCAGATGAGCTGGTATGACATGGATAAACGAGAGCAGTTGTCGACACTACGTCGCTGTCTTCAGGATATAGAACTGTATCAGATACAACTTCCGGAAGAACTGATTGATCGATGTTTCCCACAGCAGAGCAACGATCAGTTGTTACGTCGGTTCAGGCGGGATCTTGATGTTGGCCATGATTGCGAGATTCTCGTCGATGCTGTCGAGATATCTCACCAGCATTCAATCTCGACACTCGTTGCTGTGGATTCGCATCTTACCAACAGAGAACACATTGATGTCGTGTATGAAATCATCGAGGATGTACTCGGTGTCTCGGGATTACTACAGATTTCGGAACCCGAGGATGTTAGCGTCGCTAGCAGCGATTGAGCCTCTGTAGACGGTGCAAGGGCAACGAGATCCTAACGAATTTTTTAGTGAGATCGGCCTGAATAGGACGCAATCACGGTATTGAACTCATACTCTATGTTCCTCAGGACATAGCGTCTTATACTACTTTATATACATCTAGGCGTGGTAGTGGAGTCAGGTTTCCGGGTGATCGTAGCGATGGAATCGATACTTGCCTGTCTGCATCACCCAGTACCGTCCGTCAAACTCGAGAAGATCGTCGTTGCTCTCCGCTTTTGAGAGGAGATCCGGGATCCCTGTGTCGGTGATGCCGCAATCATGTGCTAGGTCCGTGATCTCCTCGAGGGTGGCTCCCGGGTTCTCCGCCACAACGTCCAGAATTCGGTCGTATTCTGCTGGCATGTGTCAGGAGATTCGATGCTGGACGATCGCGTCTGATTCGCATGCTGGACAGGTCTCAGTATCGCTATCGACAGTGGTTCCGCAGCGCCGGCACTCGTACACGACCTCTGTCTGGGATGTCCGGGCCAGCAACCGATTCATATCGTCAAATAGCATAGAAGCGCTGTTATTGTGGGGTCACGACGTCTCGGCACTCCGGACACTCAGCGTATACTGCCGGTCCCGTTTCTGTTTCGTACTCGAGGATCACGTCGGTCGTCATGATCTCGGTGTTGCAGAACGGGCATATACCGAGAGATGGTGGGTTCGCCGTGGACATGAGTTACTGAAAGTGGTGTGGAAGGGGGGAGCGCGTGTGACTGCGACAGGGTATGGTGTGTCCGCCCCCTCTACAATCAGTATCGAACCCAGAGCGTGATATAAGCAACCCAACCACAGTGAAACTGAAACACTCCTTCGTGTTTGGGTTTCAGGAAAGCATCTCTGTCATGGACCGGAGTTCTGATTCGGCCGCAGCGTACTCTCCCGTCTCCCATTCGAAGCGTTCTTCGATCCCGGCATCGGTGAACCGCAGTGACGCCCGAACATCACGGTCGAGATCATGTTGGAACAGAGCCAATGCGTATGCGAGCATTTGGGGACGATAGTGTGCTGCAAGTTCGGTTGACGTTGTCGACGAGAGGTCGTTCGTTTTGTAGTCGATGATATGGTAAGCATCGGGGGTGACGAGCAGTCGATCAATATCACCGACGATCCGTGTTCCGTCGATCCGAGCAACGACCGAGTATTCGTCGTACGTCGCCTCGAGTGAGCTCTCCGCTTCAACTCGATCCACAAATTCGACTGCGTCAGCGGCGTGTTCGACGGCATCCCGGAGGTCCGCTTCCGTAGGCTCTTCACCAGCCATTTGGCTCAGCCGGCGGATTAACCCCGTCCAGTCATCTCTCGGTGGGCGAAGTTCGGTAAGACGGTGAACAACCGTTCCAAAGGTAGTCGGGCTCAAGCCTGTCGACTCGTCGCTATCGCTATCGCCGTAGCTGTGGTCTGTTTCTGAAGCTGCTGCAACCTCGTTCACGAGCGTTGTCGCAGCGACTCGAGACCCCGGTGTGTGGGCAGGTGGTGACGGAATGGATATCTCTGGCAACGCTTTCTCGTCGGATTCAGCAGGTTGCCAGTCTACAGGACGGGGTGGAGTACGCACGGTGTAGCTCGCGTCACCGATCTGGCTCTGTGCCCGCCCACTTTGGAGCGTCTGTTCGAGTAGCTCACCGTTCTCGAGGAGGAGCGGCTGGAGCCAGTCTCGCCATCGATCGGCCTCAGCAAAGTCGGCTGGGTCACCGAGTTCGACACTCCCTGATTCGTCGATTTCGAGATCCTGGGTACCACAGAGGAGCAGGTGATCCCGTGTCCGCGTACAGGCGACGTAGAGGAGTCGCTTTGCCTCGGCTCGTTCCTGGGGTCGTGATTGCCGATCGGCGTACTCGTGTACGGCCGTTTTTTCGATCGCGAAGGCGTCGTTCGGATTCGGGCCACCAACCGCTGGGATCGGCGGTGCATCATCGGTACCGTCGACGAGCCGTACGTATCCGTAATCGTCGACGGAGCGCCCGAAGTTGAGATCACTACCTAGGTCTGGGACGGCGACGATTGGGAACTCGAGGCCTTTGGCGGAGTGGATCGTTAGTATCCGTACGCCTTCGGTGTCACCTGGGATATCTGCCTCCCCTTCGCGTGGGTCAAGTTCGGTCTGGCGGTCGATCCGATGGAGCAAGCCGGCCGCCGTGTGAACGCCGTTCTCGCTCCAGGTCCGGACCTGATCTCGGAACTTCTCGACGTTTGCGACGGCCTGCTGACCGCGTTCGTCGGCACTAATGCTAGCGATATATCCCGTGTCGTCGATCACTTGGGTCAGGAGTTGATCCCACGGGAGCACCCCATCATCGGTCGGCGTTGCACAACCACTGAGTGTCCGCCATGTCGAGAGACAGTCGAACGCATCTGCAAGCTGTGGGTCGTCCGTTTCGGCGAGAGCGTCCCAGACCGAGTCAGCATCGGCAACCGCAGGAGCGAGGCGGTCGTCGGTGAATCCGAACAGTGGCGATCGAAGCACGCCGTAGAGTGAGACGTCGTCTCCTGGGTCGCCGAGTACCCGGAAGAGATTTGTCAGTGCCTGCACCTCGGGCGTGTCGTAGAATCCGACGCCACCGATGACGGTGTAGGGTATATCGTATTCCTCGAGGGTCCGTTGATACCGATCCAGATGGGTCCGTCGCCGAAGGAGGATTGCAACGTCGTCAGGCGTTGCCTCCCGGTGGATACCCGTATCGAGATCCTGGATTTCTGGGGGATCATCGAAGAGGTGTGTTAATCGGGCGGCGAGCCCTTGTGCTTCGGCTTCGATCGTGTGATCCAGTGCGCCGGCTGCAACTGGATGATCCGGGCCGAAGATCGTTTCTGCAGTCTCTGCATCGTCTGGCACGGCGAGATATTCGACGCTTCCCGTCAGCCCCTCGATATCCTCAACGCGATCACGCTCCGTCGTCAGGTCCTGTGGCGGTGCTTCGAACGGTTCGTGCTCGTCGCCTTCTGGCTGGAAGAGGTGCTCGAAAAGCTCGTTGAGAAACGACAGTGGCTCCTCTAGCGTCCGGAAGTTCCCCGAGAGCTCGAGGGCAGTCGGCTGTGTTGTTTTGCTGCCTAGAACATCGTCGACGCCACGGGTGGCATTGACCGACTGGAGATCGGCTCGCGCATCAGCGAAGGTCGTGACGTCTGCGCCACGGAACCCGTAGATGCTCTGTTTTTCGTCACCGACGAGGAAGACGTTCGATGCCGTTCCGTCGTCGACGCCGCTGAGGAGTTTTACCAGTTCCCACTGCCGAGGATCTGTGTCCTGGAACTCGTCGACCATTACCGCGTTGAACTGATCTTGAAGTCGCTCTCGGACGGTCTCATTGGTGCGAAGGAATGCCAAGGTGGTCTCGATCACGTCGGGGAAATCCAGTGTGTCCCGACGCTCCTTTTCTGCGGTGTATGCCGCCAGAACATCCCCGAATACCCGCATCAACGCGAGGGCATAGTGAGCGCTATTTTCCTCGAGGGTACCGGGCGTGGTTTCCACCGCTTCTGCATGCGGCTCGACCGCGTCGATAACGGTGTTGAGGACGTCTTTCAGGTCATCGTGGACGGCACTGTAGTCTCCCCAGTCGTCTTTGTCGCCGATGACCCAGCCAGAGCTGCTGTACAGGCCACCGTTGCTCTTTTCACAGACGTCATAGAGGTCGAGGACGGCTCGTTGACAGGCACGCGGATCACTCGCGTCTGGATCCGCGGGAAGCTGTTCGACGACGCTCTCGAGCGTCTGATAGGCCTGTAGTCCACCTTCGTCGGTGATCGTCGTCTGGTCGTCGGCCTGACCAGCAATCGGTTCCAGTTCGTCTAAGAGCCCGTCATCGTAGAGGGTTTCGCGAGCGGCTGCAGCGTCTAAGTCACAGACAGTCTCCCAGAGCACATCGATGTAGTCGTCGACATCGGCATCCTGCCAGGTCGTCAGTATGGCCTCGCTCTGTGGGCGCTCATCGAGCAGCGACGCGAGAACATCGATCAACTGGTCACGACTCCACAGTTGAGCGAGGAGTGCAACGTCGTCGACGTCTTGGTTCTGTTCGAGGAACTCGGTCACGACCTCTCGCTGAAGGGTCGCAGCCCCGTCCTCATCAACGACGTCGAATCCGAGCGGAACTGGGGCTTCGACGGCCTGTTCTCGCAACAGGCGTGTACAAAACGCATGAATCGTGTGGACGTACCCGTCCTCGAGATCATCGAGCACGTCTCGCCAGCGGTGATACTCCTCGGCCGAGTCGACGTTCTCGAGTTTCTCGTATACTTCCTCCCGGACCCGTTCGGTCAGTTCCGCGGCTGCTTTGCGGGTGAAGGTGATCGTGGCAATATTCTCGGGTGTGAGATCGGGATTCTCGTCGAGTATCGTCACGTACCGTTCGGCTAGCGTCGTCGTCTTGCCAGTGCCAGCACCGGCGGTGATCGCGACGTTTCGGTCCTGAATCAGTGCGTCCTGCTGTTCGTCCGTTAGTTGGATCGTTTCGATCTTGTGCTCGAGTTCCTCAGTCATCCCTCATCACCGTCTGCAGATCCTCGCCGTCTCGAACGCGGAGTGGTGCGTATGCGGCCTCGTCCTCGCGAGCGGTGTCGACGAACTCACGCTTGCGATGGTGGCGGACGTCACACGCCCGGCGGTAGTCACAGAAGCGGCAGTTCGCCCCTCGAGAGGAGTGTAACGTCGTGTGGAACCGCCCGGTGGCGATTGCGCCGTCGATCTGTCCGAGCCACTCGGGAACGACATCCTCGAGGAAACGCCGGAGTTCAGTCTGCGAGTCAAACTTTGATTCGATCCCCCTGGGGACCTTGAGATCGTTCGGCGGTCGCACCTGGTAGTACGTCGCTGAGAGGGTCCCCTGGTCGAACAGATCACCATCGATGACCTCGTTTGCGGCGAGCAGATAAATGGGGAGCTGGAACGTCGTTCCACCAGTCGTTTTCGTCATGTATGGTGCGTTGCCGGTCTTGTAGTCGTAGAGAGTGATTTCCGGTTGTTCGGCGTCACGATTCACGTCAATACGGTCGATATAGCCCCGAATCGCAACCGTCGATCCATCCGGCCGTTCGACCGAAAACGGCGCGGCGTCTTCCGGCAGCCCGTCGCCGAAGGGGGGCTCGAACAAGTACGGAGCGCCACCTCTAGCAAGTTCGTTCTCGAGGAACGCAGCAAACAGCCCTTGTTCGGGCGCATCGTGGGGTTGCACGCCGGTTTCGAACGGGACAGCGTCATCGTCACCCAGGCCCGCAAAGAGTTCTGCCTTCCAGCGCTCGTAGAATAGCCCGTCATATTCGAAGTCGGCGTCGCGAAGTTCTTCGACGGCAATCGCACGGAGATGGTCGGCAAGGGCATCTCGGTCGGAGTCAGTGAGATCGATGCTCGATTCGGGGTCGTCCTGCAGGTCTGCGTAGAAGCGCTCGAGCACGTCGTGTACGTAGGACCCGGTCTCGAGAGCCGTTGGCACGACTTCAACGTCGTCAGGATCCTCGATTTCGAGAACGTTGTCGGCGTAGAATTTGAACCCGCACTCGACGTACTGCTCGATTCGACTCGCACTGTAGGGTTCTCGCTCCGACGGTGGATAGACCGCATCAACCGTTTCGGGATCCAACAGACCATCGTGTTCGGAAAGGGTTGCCGTTGCTCTGTTGGCCGCACACTGGAGGCCACGGTCAGTGCGTTTCGTTTGTTCAGGCGAAAGATCGCCCCGGTCGCCGGCATGACTGACTACAACACGACGATCAGAGACAGTCGCGACGTGGCGCTGGAGGTCCTCGCGAGAGCCAATGCGGTCGTCAACGCCGGTTTCGGGTTCGATCCCGGTGACACGTTGTAGTTCGTCGAGGACAGGAGAGCGGACGACGGCGGACTCACTCCCACCTGTCTCTGGTGTGGTGATCGTGAGTGTATCGACGTTCGCGAGCAGAGTTGCAAACAGATACCGACTACGGAGGCGTTCGTCGGCGGTATCGAACCGGGGATGGGCTTCGGTCATCTCCTCGAAAAAGGCCGGTCGTTCCGGCGTAGTTGGGAAGTGTTCGCTCGTCAGGCCAACGAGAAAGACCGTCTCGAACGATCGCATCCGAGCATCGAGCAGCCCCATCACGTCGACGTGGCCCCCAGCAGCGGTTTGGGGTGTTTGAATCGGGATGCCATCAAAGGCTCGAGTGAACAACGCGAGTGGAGATTGGTCGGTACTGACTTTCTCAAGAGTTTCGAAGGAGGTGAGCACCTCGTCAACGACCTCGTAGGCTCGGCGTTCGAGTGCCTGCTCGGCACCGCTGGCGTAATCTTTGACAGCTGCCTCGAGGTCAAGCTGGTCGTCCAGCAGCCGGCGGACCGTCTCGGTTGCGTCGTCGATGGCTCCCGTTCGAAGCGTCTCCAGACTCGCTAACAGCTCCTCGAGGAGTGCTTTCGTCTCGGTGTTTGTCGCCTCGAGAAGCGGTGCTGCTGAGATCGTATCACGTCGACGGGCAGCAGCCGTGATAGTTGTAGCCTGCTCATTGTCGACGATATCGACCAGGGGATTCGCTAGCAGCGACGTGAGATCTTCAGCCCGTGGGTCGGACTCAGCAAGGCTCAGGAGATCGTGGACGACGCTACCGGTGAACGTCTGTGTCAGCTGCGATGTGGCAGCCGAAACGTGTGGAATATCGAACGTCTCGAACGTGTCCTCGACGGTACTCGAATACGCATTTGTGCCTGGAATAACGACCGCGAAGTCGTCTGGGTCCCGTCCGTTCGCCAACTTGCTTCGAAGTTCGCGGGCGACGAAGCGGATCTCGCGTTCCGGCGTCGGCAGTTCACGCCAGTGGAGTCCCTCCGGAACCGCCGCCGTCTCAGGATCCGGGCGATAGAGAGCGTTGGTGACCGCCCCAAATGCGCTTTCGGACTCGTCTTTTGACTCGATATTCACCGTCTCGAAATCCAGCGACTCGTAGACATCCAGGGCGTCGCTCGTAACGGCATCGACGCCCGTTCGGCCATTCTGATGGAGTGGCAGGAGTGCAATCGTCGGGAACTCCTCGACGATACGCTCGATAATGTGGCGTTCGACGGGACGGAACTCGTAGTATCCTGAGAGAATTACGACGTCGATCTCTGGTGAGAGTGTTGACAGCGACTGGTCTACCGTCGCGACGCCGTGGAATAGTTCACCGCGGGTACAGACCCAGTCGTCGACGTGATCGGCGTACAGTTCGCGGTAGTGGTGATAGGCGTCGACGGTAGCTGTTGTGATGCGCTTATCGAGCGATGAGTTCTCGAATTCAGTCTCGAGTGTATCGGCAGTCCCGACCCCCGCCTCATCGAAGAGCGAAAAGCGACTACTAAACGAATCCGTAAGCGCGCCAGAGGCCGGTTCGCCTGCGAGAGCGCCTGCTGTCTCCGCTGTCGTTTCGTCGAGCGCGTACTCGGTGAGTCGGCGGTTTAGCTGTCCAGACAGCGTTTCGACAGGGCCGTACAGATTTTCGTACCAGTTGCGAACGACCGAATCGAGCGTCTCGGAACGAAGACGGAGTGGGTTGTGGGAGTTGGTCCACTGATCCTCGACGTCGCTACGACGTGCATCGTTGCGGGTAATATAGAGAATACTCCCCAGCGAATCGCCGGAAAGATTATCTGCCCGTTGAAACGCCCGTTGTTCAAGACGAGCGTGTTGTGGGCCGGTAAAGAGCGTTGGATCCATCGATTACTCTCTACCAAGATATTCCACTTACTTGATTGTTGGTGGCAATAATCGCTTGATTCGATCCAAGAATTCGGTGTCAGTAAGGAATCAGAGGGTCTCCGACAGCTGAGAATGGAAATGGTCTCGCTTGTGAGTGGGATCAAAAAGCACGCAGATTTCATGGAAGAATTGGTCGACTTTGCTGTAGAACACGAAGACGAGTTAGCGGTACACCTCGAAATCGAACAGGGCTAAACAACAGCTTTGTGGAACCGCCTCCGGCAGCGTATACTGACCGACAAAGCCGAGAGAACTATTGACATCAGAGAATGGCCTCGGACTCTTCCCATAGTTACGTCTCGTCTACTGTGACGGGTCTGAACCGGTGATGTTTCGAAAGTCTGCGTCGACCTCCTGGCATCCGAGATGCGTGATTTTGTAGAACGTCTGTCGTCCATCACCGTCTTCAGGCGCACCTACCCGGGCGACCAGACCTACATCGACGAGCTCTCCAAGATGATGACTGAGGTCAAAGCTGTCATCGTCGATAGCAGCAGCGAGCTCTTTGCGAGCCACTTCCTCTCGTTCCCAAAGGAGGAACAGGATCGCGTATCGTCGCTCGTCACCAAGCGCTGCCTTGCGTGCAGTGTGGTCCGCGAGCGTGCCCATACTGTCGTTGAACAGTCGCTGGTCAACATACTGTTCGAGATCCTTCTCATCCGGATCTGGCGTCGTGTGGGCGGTTTCAGCGGCCATCGTTATGTCGATGTACGGTCGGCATCCATATGAGACTGGTGGTTGCAAAGAACATTTTCTTTGTTTTTTATTGTTACTTCTGAGTGTCCTTTTCACAGTCGATGGACACCTCTTTGATGTCCCAAACAGTGCAGAATGTATGTTTGACGGCGAAACGAATTTCCAGTACAACGAACGCCCCATCTCTGATATTCTTGCAGAACAAGCCCCTGCACCTCCAAAATTCAGCACCCACAACGACTTCACCGTCTACGTCATGGGCCCATACACCGCATTCAATGCCGAAGTTGCCTATGATGATGCCGACACACTCCGAACTCCGTTTCAGAACGATCCACTCTTCGATCCAGACAAGCACATCACCAACGACAGCAAGGGCGACATGGAACAAGCCCTTCGAGACTTCTGTACGAACCTCCGCGAGAACCTCAATTGTCGCGCATTCATCGCTACTGATATCGACATCCCAACACACGAACAGGCCGAGAAACAGAACGAAATCCGTAGCGATGATGAGCCTGCTGTAGAAGGGATGGACCCACTCGCCCAATCAGTTGCATTCGCTGCCCATAGTGACGCAGTCATATTCCTGTTCACACGAGGCGGCCTTACAACCGGCGTTAGTGCTGAAACCGGTGGAATCCTTGGTGAATGTCATCTCCGTCGAGGGAATCCAGCCCTTACACACAAGCCCGGTCAGCGAGTTGGTCTCTATCTGGATGAGAGTTTTAGCAGCGCCACTATCGACGAACTCCCGAAAGGCTACGACATTCAATACGACTCGTTCTCTACAAAAAGTGACCTCCACGAAAAAGTCCGCAACTGGTTCGATAGCCTTGACCGGCAAACCCGAGATAGAGACCTCCCGGCATTCATTCCCGGTGAAACCTACTCCTCTGAGACGGACAGCTAATGATTCTTTAAGGCAATTCATTTCGAAGATAGTGTCTTGGCTAGTGAGCACAGCGACTCAACCTCATCCTCCCCGACAGAATGGGAACTGAGAGTTCCCATGGGAAGCCACAGTTCCCAAAGTGATGTGTAGATTTTGTACCGTGGCGGTTAGTTTATGGAATATATAACTTTAGGCCAAATTTTGGGAGCTTGTATATAACGACCTACATGGGAATTATATCAGACGGATGTAGCTGAACTAGTCGGTCTGTGGACGTATTATTGACTGCTGGGATTTATACCAATCAGCGTATCTCTTCGAAGAGTCGTGATGAATACAGAGCGCGAATGCAGCACGGGCTGAAGCTCGATTCCGAGGAGTAGTGGTCGGTCAGTACAGGACAAGCAGTTATCGAAGCGACTATCGATCTATCTGAAATATGGCAAAAGTCTCCTTCTGAATAGAGGGGCTAAGTCTTGTGCCATGGTAACGGCTAAACCATAATAATCCTGTCAACCCTACCATACTTATATACCATCTATCAGAACGTCATAGAACACGTCTTCTTCGTTCTCGATCCATTGATATAATTCTAAGTCAGTAAGGAATCGTACCCCCCGCTTTTCCAAGTATGATGGTGTGAAATTCGACACAACAAGCATCTCAAATTCATCATCCAACCATTCTTCCGGAACCCGAATCAGCCTCCGGTCGGACTCATCCCGGGATACTTGGTGGGAAATTTCAGCACTGGCATCTAATTCACGCCAAGCCTCGACCTTTTCGGGGAATGGCTTTCCACCACGATCAGTTCCTTCCTTGAAAATTTTCTTGTTGAACGCCCGATCTACGTTCTTAATCCCTTTCTGCGATTGCATATTGAGTTTCGGAAGCATGAACTTCGATTCGACGAAATACACGGTCCCATCTTTCCTGAAGACTGTATCAATCTCTTTCCCGCTCTGTTTCGAGGTTTTGCAGCTGTGATACGCATCACACGTCGTTTCAGCCAAGAACTCGTATACGTACCGCTCGAACTCCTCACCGCGCCTTTCAGTCAACGCGGCAAGTGCGCTCGTGCTTTTTTCGTATGTGTTTAGCCCGGGCTGATTTCGGTACTCTCTCGTAGGAAGCGTTCAAC
>NZ_MASN01000037.1 GCF_001861355.1 Natrialba sp. SSL1 | reverse complement strand
GAGTGAACGAAGTGAGTGAGAACCGCGGATAACGAGCGGGGAACAGCGTGACCCGTGAGTGGGCTGTGTGACCAGTGTGTACATAGTTGCAGTTGTCACTATAGCAGCACAACTGATACACAGACGCACTGGACCACAACCGCGGCCGTTATGGGCCAGCCACTCCTTCGGACGACCGTGCAAAACGTCACCGACAGGACGAGCAACCCGTTCGGACTCAGACCACCGTTCGACCGGAGCGGCCCCGACGAACGGACCGCCGTCTTCGGCTACGGTGACGCCAACGCCGACTTCCACGTCATCGGCGACCATCCCGGCCTCCACGGCGGGAAGCGAACCGGCGTCCCATTCACCGAAACCGCGAATGGAAACGCGATTCAGGACGTTCTCCGCGACCCCGACATCGACTTCGTGAGCGGCCCCCGCGACCAGCCCGTACTCGAGAACTGTTATCTCAGCTACGTCCACATGTGCAGCCTCCCGGACGGCCACCAGCCGACCGCGAGCGACTACGCGGAACTCGAGCGGTACTTCGACGCCGAACTCCGGGCGATCAACGCCCACATTCTGCTGCCGGTTGGCGAACAGGCGACGGATCACGTCCTCCGGGAGTATACGACCCAACGCCGTCGGATCGACCTGAATATGGCCGACCTCCACGCGACGGAACTTCGCGGCCGGGGGTTCATGGTCGTCCCGATTCGGAATCCAACCGAGTGGGAGGACGGTGACAGCGAGGCGATAACCGAGACGCTACGTGGGATTCTGGCGAGTGATTATCGGCAGACGAAGGGCGTGGCGACGCGGATCGGGTAGACGTACTGCTGCTGCGGTCCGTCTCGTTGTGTCTGTCGACAGCTTCTCAGCGGCCGAGGTGCTTTCTGATCGTTGCCCGCAACGGGAGCCCGAGTGCGCCGAGCAGCGGCAGGACGACGAACACCACCAGATCGGCCGGCAGCGTCGCGTAGCCAGCGAGCCCGGCGGCGAATCCACACAACGGAGCCAACACCGGCAACACGTACGCGTACGACGGCGTCCAACCCGGACCGCGGCGCGTGTGCGCGACGATGACCGTGAACAGGAACGGCATCAACACCGCACCGGCGAGCAGCAGTCCGCCGACCAGCGTCGTCGAAATCCCGAGCGCGATTGCGAGCAGGATGGTCTCGTCGATCGAGAGCGGCCGCCAGGTCTCCTCGCGCCAGCCGAGTCGAACGACCAGTATCGCGCCGAGTACGAGTGCGACGAACCCGCCCAGCGCAGCGTACCATTCCATCGGCGCGACCGGTGGTGTCACGATCTCCGAGCGCTGGACGAACACCGCGCCGGTGTCGATGCCGTACCGGCCGCTCTCGAGTACCCCCCAGATCGCGGCGGGGTCGGTTCCGACGGCGGCCAGTTCGGTGCGAAGTGACTCGAGTCCCGTCTCGTTGCCGAGCGCGAAGTCGGCGAGACCGGCGAGATAGACGAGCACCGAGAGCCAGAGCAAGGCAAGGCCGAAGCGCTGGCGACGCCACCAGCGTGCGAGTGGGTTGGTACGGAGCCAGGTGAAGCGGGTGTTCGAGTCGTCGGTGTCGGAGTCAGTGTCGGTGCCGGAATCGGCGGCTGTACTCGAGTCGGCGGTGCCAGGAGCGCTCGCCGTTCCGCCGGTCCCCCCGCTCCTCCCAGCGGCTGTACTCGACGTCTGCTGCGTGCGTGTTCTCGAGTTCCGGGTGGTCGCTGTCTCGCTCGAGGTGCTGGCTGATGCCGTCTCTGTCTTCGTCCGGGAACGCGAACTCGAACTCGAACTCGAATCCGACTCTGACCCACTCGACCGGCGGCGTGAACTGGACGAGGTGCCACTCGAACTCGAGTTGGAACTGGAACCGGCCGAACTGGTGCTGGAACGAGAGCGTGAACGAGACCGGGACCGAGAACTCGACGACGAACTCGAGTTCCGACTGGAACTGGACGAGTCGCGCTTCGTTCGGTTTCGGCTGCTACCACTCCGCCCGCTTTCTCCGCTTTTTGCCCCACTCGTCGATCCTGACTGTGACGTCGACGTCGATGTCGATGTCGATGTCGACGAGCGCCCAGCCGTCGTCTTTGTCGTCCGCCTGCTGTTCGAGCGTGAGTCTGAACTGGTGCCCGAACTGGAACCGGAACTGGAGCGCGAACTCGAACTCGAACTCGTGCCCGTACTCGAGTCCGCGCTCGTACTCGAGTCGTCGTCCGAACTCGCCCAGACTTCCGGGTCGGGGATGCCGCTGGTTCGCTTGGCGACGTAATCCTTGTGCCCGAGACGGTCGTAGGCCTGGCGCTCGACCGGTTCGCTGAGGATTTCGTAGGCTTTCTTGACGGCGACGAACTGCGCTTGCGCGCGGTCATCGTCGTTCAGATCCGGGTGGTAGATGCGAACCTTCTCGCGGTATGCGTCTTTGATATCCTCCTGGGAGGCGTCGGATGGAAGCTCGAGAAGGTCGTAGAAATCCTCAGTCATAGACGATCGAGAGCGTACTGTCTACGCTGCCGTTGTGCGGGAACTGTTATAATATCAGTGTTCTCGTCGTTCCGACCAGTTGGAACGTTGATTGGCACGAGAACGGCCGTTACCCGGACGCTCGAGACGGGGAGTCGGTAATACTGCGCTTCTGGGGCTATGTAAAATCAGCCAGTACTGTTTGGTCCTCGGGGATCCGATGGGCTGACCGAGGCGACTCAGTTTCGGACCGGGTAGATTCGGGCTTGGCTTCATCGCTGGTCTCGACTGGTGTGCTATCGTCGCCGGTGGTTGCGTCTTCTGTGGTACGGTCGTGTTCGACACTACCGGTAAACGCCGTCAGTGCTTCCTGTCCGTCAGCGCTCGTAACCGAGCCGGATTCGGTTTCGGCGTGGGGCGCAGGTTCGGGTTCTGGTTCGGGTCCTGGTTCTGGTTCGGGTTCGGGTTCGGATTCCGCCTCGGATTCTGACTCGGCCTTGGCTTCAAACTCGTAGAGGGCAACGGCATCTGTTTCGGAGTCCAGTTCCGGCCTGGTACTGGAGTTCGATTGAAGGCCCGTGTCGGATTCTAGTTCCGAGCCCGAATTCGAATCCGGGTCCGATTCTGAATCCGTGCTGGACTCGAGTACCTCTGTTTCCTCCCCTTCCTTCCTCTCGTCTCTCATCTCCACTGCCTCTTCGTCAGACCCATCGGACGCCGTCTCCGCGCCGTCCCAGCCGTCGAGACTCGTCTGATCCGCCGTCGCGAACTCGAGATTGGCGACGCGAACGCCGAGCTTTCGAACCGGTTCCGTCTCGAACTCGGTGAACAGGTCGCGGGTGATCCGCTCGACGAGGTCGGGGTCGTCGACCGGGCCGGGAAGCGACCGGGCTCTGGTGTTGACGTCGAACGGCGGCAGGACGGCCTTGACACCGACGGTTCTGTACAGCGCGCCCTCGCGCTGGGCGCGGTCGGCGACGGCCGCCGCGAGGGTCTCGATCTGTTCGTATTTGGGTTCTGGGTCGGATACAGGTTCGGCGAAGGCCGACTCCCGAGAGAAGCTCTTGGGGTCTCCTTTCGGTTCGACGCGCCGGTCGTCGTCGCCGCGGGCGCGGTCGTAGAGTTCCCGGCCGCGCTCGCCAAAGCGCTCGACCAGCGGGTCGGGATCGGCCGCGGCCACGTCGGCGGCCGTCTCGAGTCCCATTTGCCGGAGTTCGCGAGCCGTCACGGGACCGACACCGTGAAGCAACTCGACGTCCAGCGGGGCGAGAAACTCCCGCACCTCTCCGGGCTCGACGACGGTCAACCCGTCCGGCTTGTCGAAGTCGCTCGCAATCTTCGCGGCGCTCATCGTTGGCGCAACGCCGATGCTGACGACGACGCCGACCTCGCGACGAATGCGGTCCTTGACGTGCCGGGCGAAGCCGTCCGCGACCTCCCAGGCGGTGCGCTCGGTCACGTCGAGGTAGGCCTCGTCGATGCTCACCTCACGGACGATGTCCGCACAGTCGTGGAGAATCTCCCGAACCTCGGCCGCGACGGACTCGTAGAAGTCCATGTCGACGGGGCGGTAGTAGCCGGTTTCATCCTCGCTCAGTTCCGGATCGTGGTCGTCTGCGTCTGGTGAAAGGGCGGCGCGCCGCGGCAGGGACTCGAGTGCGGTCGAGATCGCCTGGGCGCTTTCGACGCCGAACTCGCGGGCTTCGTAGCTGGCGGTGGCGACGGCGCCGACGGTGTCGCCGGGTTCGTAGCCCATGCCGACGACGACGGGCTCGCCGCGGAGGTCGGGCTCGCGGAGTCGCTCGCAGGCGGCGTAGAAGCAGTCGGCGTCGACGTGGAGGACGATGCGGTCTGCGGTGTCCTCGGTTTCGACGCCGGGTAGTTGTGGCCCGTTGGGCATTGGTTGTGTATGTGTTCGTCTAGAGGTACGGGAGGGGCGTTGTGAACGTTGCGTCCGGTGTGGCGGTGTGGCGGTGTGGTGATGTGGTGGTGTCAAGTGAGTTCCCGGCCCGACTCAGTTGTAACCCCGCCAGCGATGGCCACACTCCGTGCACTTGAAGAATCGCGTCGGCGGCTCGTCCGCCGAGGCGGTCTGCTTCAGCGTGTACCAGGCTTCCTGGGTCCCACACTCGTCGCAGACGACATCGGTCGCCTTCGGCTTACCTTCGAAGTTCGCGTTCTCGTCGGATTCGATGACCTCATCGTCGGTCTGGGACTCGGTCGTGACGAACTCGTCTTCGCGCTCGCGGTCGCGCTCGCTCGCGGCGCCACAGTTCGTACAGACCATCCGGTCGTCCTCAGCCATCATCATCGAGCCGCAGTCGTCACAGAACTGCATACCCCGACTGTACGGTCGGCTGTGCAAAAAATACGTCGTCATCACCGTTCGTGTGTGGTGCTGTCAGTGCGACAGTAGCTCGACCTCCCAGGGACCCGCAGCGTCGACGACGAGGTATCCAATTCCTTCGAGTGAAAACGTCGTCTCGCCCTCGAAGTGATCGAGTTCGTTGAATACGAGTTCGGGAAACGTGAGGCCGAAGACGGACTCTTCTTGCGGGAGAATTTCAACGATGAAGTTCCCCTGTCCCTCGTGGACGCCACGAGCCTCACTGAGTCCCTCGAACTGAAACGGCCCCGCCCAGTCCGGAGTGTCGCCTGCAAGTGAAGCAGGCAACGACTCGGCATCGTCGTCCGTCGCCTGTGGCTGCTGGATTTCGATCCCCCAGCTCCCATCGGCATCAACATCCAGCAGATACTGTCCTGCCGCGGCGATGAGCCCCGTTGCACCGGTGTACGCACCGATCGAATTGACGAGCAACTCCGCCCGATCGCCGGTCACTGGAACGAGGTTCACGATAAAATTCGAGTCGCCGTCGTGGACACTTTCGACGATCGTGACGCCATCTTCGAGTTCAAACTCGTCAGTGACTATCGACCCAGTATCGCTGAACATGATCGGCTCCGATTCCGTTGTCTGGTCGGTATCCTGCCGTGCACTGGCACTCGAGTACAGTGTGCTTCCCGCCAGTGCCATGCCACCGAACCCCAGACCCGCCGCAAGGTAACGTCGTCGACGCATAGTAGGCCCCCACCCAGGAGCGGCTTAGAACCGTCTCCGCGATCGCCGCGACTATCGCGCTGGCTGGTACTATCAGCCTCAGTGATGCTTCTCGATATCTGTCTCAGGAAGGCTTCTCGACCGGTGCCCCAGTCGTCGACGCACGCGAGATCAGCACCTCACCCGACAGTCCGCGTTCTGCGAGTGCGTCCTCGGCCGCGGCGACCGCTTCCTCGGCGTGGCCGCGGTCCGTTACGCCGTAGACGACTGGTCCCCACGAGGACTGCCCGATCCCCGAGAGAACCGGACAGGACTCGAGTGCCTCCACCAGTTCACCGGCGGGCGGGCGGAAGACGCCGCCCTGGGCGTCGGCGTACCACGCGCCGTTCTTCCGGCCGATTTCGCGGATGGCTTCGCCGAAGGCCTCGAGTCGGCCCGCGGCAGCGGCGGGCAGCAGTTTCCGGGTGACGACGCCGGCGAGTTCGTCCGCGATGGCGGGGTCGGCGCGTTCGACGACGGTGCGCATACTGGCATCCTCGTTCTCGCCGCTGCGGCCGGGGTCTGCGTCGGGGACGACCACGAGGAAGCGCCAGTCCTCGGGCAGATCGTGGCGCGCGACAACGGGTGGGACTGTCCAGTCGCCTTCGTCGGGCGGCGCGGTCGTAAACCGATTCGTCGGGTGGCCGGCGTCGACGACGAAGCCGCCGTTCTCGAAGGTGGCGACGCCGACGCCGCTGCGGCCGCCCCGTCCCAGTGCGGGCGCGTTCGTCCTGACCTGTGGGTCCAGGCCGTAGGCGTGGGCCGTCGCTGCGAGCACCGAGAGGGCGAGCTGGGTCCCGCTCCCGAGACCGACGTGTCGTGGCAGTGGCTTCTCGAGACCGATCTCAACGCCGGGGACATCGAGTACATCGGTGGCTCGTTTGGCGTACTCGCGCACGAGCGGACCGTCGGTGACCAGTTCGTCGGCGCGGGTGGCTGTGACGGTGACGCGGGGCGACTCGAGTCCGATGCCAATGCCGCCGTAGAGCCGTTCGCGTGCGAGCGAGAGGTTCTGGAAGCCGACGTGGAGGCGAGCGCCGGCGCTGACGGTGACGGTGACGCCGTGTTCTCTGTCGGCCTGTGAGGGGGGCCCAGCGCTCGGGTCGCTCGCGTTCGGCATGTGTACGCACTATCGGTCGGTCTTGGAAAGGAGGTTTCGACGCTGGCAACGCCTGACGACAGTCACTGTGAGACAGTCGCTGTGAGTAGTAGACGTAACAGTAGACGACAGAAGTAGATAGCAGAATAGGGGCGCTATACGCAGCGATTACCGACTCGGTGCGCCGTACTCGACGTGGACCGTCGGCGTACTCGCGGACTCTGGCGCGGGGACACCGTTCCAGTCGACCACGTGAACGTTCGCCATCTCGCCGGCGAATCGGAACCGCTGGACACCCACATCGATCGTCCCCTCTGCGACCTTCTCAGAAACCACGACACCCTCGGAAACGGGGTCGTCTGCGACCATCTCGATCTCGCCGTCGACGGCGATTTCGAACATCGAGGGAACCCCGCGACCAACGATCGTCACGAGATTGGGAAGTTGGTTGGCTGACTGTGCGTCCGAATCCTGTTGTACCGGATCGTCGCGTGCCATGCTTCGATGAGATAAATGGGACGGTATAAACTTTCTTCCTCCAGAATCAGTAAGAATCTGTGACGGTCACCCGAGTGGACAAACGATGACCGAACGGTGACACGCCTGTGCCCGGTCCGCTCAATCCGTGGAAAGAACGACCGACAAACGGTGACTTATGGTCTCCCGACGCAAGGTCCGAGCATGAGCAGCGACGAGTTCGACTACGGCAAAGACGAACGCCTCCGGAGCCGCGAGGTTACCGAAGGGGCGGAGAAGGCACCCCACCGGGCGATGTTCCGCGCAATGGGATTCGACGACGACGATCTCTCCTCGCCGATGATCGGCGTGCCGAATCCGGCGGCCGACATCACCCCCTGTAACGTCCACCTCGACGACGTCGCCGAGTCCGCACTCGAGGGCGCGGACGAAGCCGGCGGGATGCCGATCGAGTTCGGCACGATCACCATCTCGGATGCGATTTCGATGGGGACCGAGGGGATGAAAGCCTCACTCATCTCGCGAGAACTCATCGCCGACAGCGTCGAACTCGTGTCGTTCGGCGAGCGCATCGACGGTCTCGTCACCGTCGCGGGCTGTGACAAGAACCTACCCGGAATGATGATGGCCGCGATCCGGACGGATCTGCCCTCGGTCTTCCTCTACGGCGGCTCGATCATGCCGGGCCAGCACGAGGGTCGGGACGTGACCATCGTCAGCGTCTTCGAGGGCGTCGGCACCTATGGCACCGGCGAGATGGACGCCGAGGAACTGGACGACCTAGAGCGCAGTGCCTGCCCCGGTGCAGGCTCCTGTGGCGGCATGTTCACCGCGAACACGATGGCTTCCATCTCCGAAGCGCTCGGTCTGGCACCCCTCGGCAGCGCCTCCCCGCCCGCAGAGGACGAAGAACGGTACGAGGTCGCCCGCCGCGCCGGCGAACTCGCCGTCGAAGTCGTCGAGGAGGATCGCCGCCCTTCGGACATCCTCACCCGCAAGTCCTTCGAGAACGCCATCGCCCTCCAGACCGCGATCGGCGGCTCGACCAACGGCGTGCTGCACCTGCTCGCACTCGCCCGCGAGGCCGGCGTCGACCTCGAGATCGAGGACTTCGACGAAATCTCACAGCGGACGCCGAAGATCGCCGACCTCGCGCCCGGCGGCGACAGCGTGATGAATGATCTTCACGAGCTCGGCGGCGTCCCGGTCGTCATCCGTCGGCTACTCGAGTCCGATCTCTACCACGGCGATGCGATGACCGTCACCGGCCGAACTGTGGCGGAGGAACTCGAGCGGCTCGACCTGCCAGCGGACGACGAGATCGAGGCGGACTTCCTTTACCCCGTCGACGACCCCAAGGAGGACGAGGGCGCGATCAAGATCCTCTCAGGCAACCTCGCGCCCGACGGCGCGGTGCTCAAGGTCACCGGCGATGACGAGTTCTACCACCAGGGGCCTGCCCGTGTCTTCGAGGACGAGGAGGCTGCCATGCAGTACGTCCAGGAGGGTCACATCGAGAGCGGCGACGTGATCGTCATCCGCAACGAGGGACCGAAGGGTGGCCCCGGCATGCGCGAGATGCTCGGCGTCACCGCCGCGGTCGTCGGAGCGGGTCACGAGGACGACGTGGCGCTCATTACGGACGGCCGGTTCTCCGGCGGTACCCGCGGACCGATGATCGGCCACGTTGCCCCCGAGGCGTTCGTCGGCGGCCCCATTGGACTGCTGGAGGATGGCGACGAGATCACGGTCGATATTCCGGAACGCGAACTCGAAGTCGGCCTCGACGATGCCGACCTCGACGCCCGCCGCGAGGAGTGGGACCAGCCCGCGCCGGCGTACGACAGCGGTGTGCTGGCGAAGTACGGCCGCGACTTCGACTCGGCTGCAAACGGTGCGGTGACGAACCCCGGTGTCACTCGCGATTCGGACTCGAGTGGGTACTGAGTAGGTACTGCGTGGCTGGCGACCTGACCGGCTGGGTGGGTAGCTGGCTGACTGCCTGACTGTCTTCCCGATTGACGCGCGCCTTCTATGTCCTGCACGAGACTTTCTTAGTGGTGCAACCGAGAACGATGTAAATGCACAAATACTGTCTGGAGTGTGAGTGGCAGTGCAGCACTGCTGACGGACGAACCGAAGCAGACGTTTCGAAACAAGCGATCGAACACTTCGTCGAAACTGGCCATACTGTGGATTCGTTCCGGTTGCCGCCGCCGATTATTCGACTGAACTGATACAGTACTCCTCCTCGTTTAGCGTCGTCTCAACGTCTCACAGGGCACGCTGTGGTCTCTTCTCGCTATTCACACGAGCCAGTGTCAGTTCCCCCAGAAGCTATTTCTACCGACAAGAACGTTCTGGGATAATGACTGTCCGGCTGGAGAAACGTGTCCCGAGTCGGTCAACCAGACGGACAGTTGGGTATCTGACTGGAATCGGTCTGTTCGCGGCCGTTCTCCTCCTCTCACTCCAGGCAGCACCGGTGCATGCGGCCGACGACCCAGCAGACGGTCGAGATATCTTCACCGATGGGGTGGCTGAAGGGACGGTACAGTTGAGTACCGCAAGCAGCGCAAGCGCGGGAAGCACCGGAAGCAGCGCAACCCTCGCAGACCAGTCGGGGAACAACAGTTCCGCGTTCAGCAACGCAACGTACGAACTGGAGGTGGAACTGGCTGGTGACCCACCAGGGAGTCAGCTCTCGCTCACCGTCCACGAGCAGTACCTCATCCAGAACCACACGACAGCACAACGAGCCGCAAACGACACCATCACGCACGAGTGGCACGACAGTGCCGACCGACTCGAACACGCGTTCGACCTGCAGGCGGAAACTGGGACGGGACTCGAGTACCACGGCGACCCGGTTGTCACGCTCACGTCGGCGAACACAACTGCTGGGAGTGAGGTGGGTGACGTCGGACGTGAAGTTCGTGTCCGCCACGAGGCGGTCCTGACGAATGTCCCGACGCGACACGAACCGCCCGTCGAAGCACTCCACGACGAATTTGGGACGGATGCGTCACTGACCGTGGAGGCACCCGGGCAGGCGGCCCACCACAATGCGGATGATGCCTTTGTCGACCGTGGCGGGCAAACCCTCCGGTGGACGGGAGATGCAGACACAGAGCGGGCCGAACTCGTGTTCGACGATGACGCGTTCGAGACTGATCGGTCGGCGGTCGGACTGCTCGGCACCTTGCTGGTGTGGCTCCCGTTCGTCCTGTTTGCCGTAGGAGCGGGCCTGGTGATCGCACTAGTCGCGCTATTGTTGATCGGTTCGCTGCGACTCCTGTCCGTGGTCGTGCGGATGGTACTACGACTCCTCGTCGCACTCGGCCACTATCTGTTCCGGTAACGTCACTCACACCGAAGCAGCGTCAAAAGCGAGATATCGAACCGAGACACCGGCTCGTCTGTGCCCGCGTTAGAACGGCGGCGAGTTCGAAATTGCGGTATCGAACTGCTCGATCGGGCGAACACCGAGGCCGTGGAAGTCAGGCGTTCGTGGCCCCTCTTCTTCCTCGTCCTGTGCGAGTTCGACGTGCTCGTCGTCGAACTCCTCGATCGGGAACGGCTCGAGGACGTCGACGTGCTCGCGGTCCTCGACGCTGATAACCGAGACGCCAGGCGTCACACCGGTCGAGGCGTGCGGGTCGCCAGAGAGTGGTGCAGGGCCGCGAAGGGTGACGAACATGTACTCGCCGTCGGGCGAGGTCCACATAATGTCAGGTGCGTCCCTTTCTCCAGGGTCGTCAGACTGATCCGGACCGTAGGCGTCGATCGTCTCTTTGACTTCGTCGGTCTCGGGGTCGACGATGACGCCGTCGTTGGTCTCGCGGTTCAGCACCCACAGCTCCTCGCCGTCCGGCGTGAACCAGAAGCCGTGTGCGTCGATGCCCTCGGTGGACTCGCCGTCGACGATGACCTCGTCCTCGGCGGTGTCGTAGACGTAGAAGTCACCGACGCCCCCACTGTCGCTCGATGGCAGGCCAGCGGTGAGGTAGAACTTCTCCTCGGTCGGGTGTGGCATCGTGCCACAGTTCGTCGGCAGCGTGTCGCCGGAAATCGCCCTATCGACGGTGAACTCCTCGTGGTCGACGATCACGAGCGCGCCGTCGTGGTAGCTCGGTCCGAGCGTGTGCAGCGAGCGCCCGTCGTGGGCGTACTGGTGACAGATCGGCGAACCGCTCTCGATACCGGCGTCCTGAACGGTGTCGTCCTCCAGAACGACGATTTCGTCGACGACCTCGAACGCCTCGCTCTCGAGGTCCGCGTCGACGCGGACAATCGCACCCTCGTCGATGGCGTCGACGTGAATGTAGTCGTCTTCGGGCGAGAACGCAGCCATGTGCGAGCCCTGGCCGGTGTCGATGTCTGCGACGAGTTCGTGATCCTCGGTTCGGAAGACGAGCGTCCGCGCGCCGGCCGTACAGGCGATGGCGGCGTACTCGTAGTCCGAACTGAAGTCGATCATGTGCGGAACGATGCCCTCCTCCGGGAGGCCATCGAGTTCGTTCAGGTTGATGTGGTTCGTCAGTGCGAACTCGTCGTCTCCCTCCGGGGCTGGTTCGTACGTGAAGATGTCGTCGCGGCCCTGGTCGAGCGCCCAGAGTTCGTAGGAACCGTCTCCCTCCTCGAGTTCGGCGTCGACGGTGTAGTCGAACTCTTCGGCGTCTCCGTTCTCGTCGCCGTTTTCAGCGCCGTTCTCATCGCCGTTTTCGCCACCATTGCCATCCCCGTCGCTGGCACAGCCGGCGACTGCAACGATACCTGCAGTCGCGCTGCCCGCCAGAAACGTCCTGCGAGTTGGATCGGTCTGCATGGTCAATTTGTCTGCGCTCCACCTTCAAAAGTTTGCGGATTCAGCGCCTCTACCCGGCAATTATGGCAGTTTTGGTGAGATAGGGGAAAGAATTGACGCGGGTTCAAACGGGTGTCATCACCGTCGGTCGCGTTCGAGCGTCAAACCACTGGTCGCCGACAGGATTGTCGTCGACAACGGCAATCATTGCTTGTTTCTAAGTCAGCGATTCGATATCCACGTGTGACTGTTACGCTGGCAGACAGGTGTGAGCCGTCTCCGGAGAGGAGACCGTTGCCGTAGAGAGGGATTCTCACTATCCGCGTCGGTCGAGAATCCGATCGATAATCAAGCGCGTCGAGAGCAGTTCGTCCTCGCGCGTCGACTCGCGGCCGCTTGCACGCTCGACAGTGCAGTCGATGCCGCGGCGCTCGAGTTCGTCCTCGATGGCTGCCCCGTCGTGGTGCTGGTCGTGACCGAGCGCGATCACGTCAGGATCGATCCGTTCGATCGGCACGAAAATGTCCTCCTCGTGGCCGAGGAGCGCGTCGTCGACGACCTCGAGTGCATTGACGACGTCCCGTCGCTGGGCGGCCGAACAGATGGGTGCTTCCTTGTGATCGACGTTCGATTGCCGCGCGACGATCACGTACAGTTCGTCGCCCATCGCGGCAGCTTCCTCGAGATAGTGGACGTGGCCGGGGTG
This sequence comes from Natrialba sp. SSL1, assembly GCF_001861355.1. Classification (GTDB taxonomy): domain Archaea; phylum Halobacteriota; class Halobacteria; order Halobacteriales; family Natrialbaceae; genus Natrialba. The sequence continues at coordinate 121,835 of NZ_MASN01000037.1, read as the reverse complement.
TAACAGATCGAAGGTTCCCTGCGCGATCACCGTCCGTGGAGTATCGTTCGTCATAGATTCGTCCTCAGTCCCGTTCTCGAAATCAAGATCTGTCGCCGTTGTCGCTGGCGTTTCGTGTTCGTCTGCTGGATCATCATGTGGATACCGGTATCGGTGTCGGTGCCGGCCTCGCGTTCGGTTTCGGTGCCAGTGTCCATCTCACGCTCACGCAGTCTGCCATCTCAATACAGTTCTTCGTCGATATCCGCCTGCGTGAAATCGAAGAAGTCCTCCGTCTCGGGGAGATTGACGTCGATCACGTTCAGGGTCGTCCGCTTGCCCTGCGAGTCGAACGCCTTCCAGTCGCTGCGTCGGTACGGTGCGCCGATAATGATGTGCACGCTCCCGCGGCCGAACGTCTCCAGATCCGCGCTGCTCGGGCTGATCACACCGTTTGGATGGGAGTGAACGCTCCCGAGAGCCTTCACGTCGTTCGGAATCTGGCTCGTCTTGACCGTCGCGCTCACGCTGTTTGCCTCCGTTCCCGGCACCACCAGCACGTCCGTGATGACGAGGCCGTCTTGCTCGAGTCCCAGCTGCGTCGCCTCGGTGCCTCGTAGAAAGCCCATGTACTCGTTGGGATGGGAGGCTTCCGAGGATTCGATCGCGAACTCCAGTGTCTCCTCGGCGATGCCGAGGATTTCGTTCGAGCGAAACAGCGCGTCGAGCAGCCCCATACACCATCATCGGAGGGTGCGGTTGCTAAACGTTCCGATGGTCGCGTGGCGGGTGGTGTGTCCGTGTATCCGTGTGTCCACGTGTTCGTTGTCTCATCGACCCAGCCGGCGGGTATCGTTGATCAACTCGAACCAGCCGACAGAGCCATCACGACGACACCCCCGCTACTGCCTGCAGTTTTCGGATCGACGGCTGAGATCCCTTCTTGACAAGGGTTATACGCGACCGTCACTAACCGAACACTCATAGATGACACGTGAGTCCGCCGGGGTCCCCGGCGAAGACGACGGGGATTCCGTCGTCTACGATCTCGATGCAGATTGTACCGCAGAGGATGTCGAGCAGAACCAACCCTACCTCGCTGAAATCAACGGTATCGTCGACTACGGCGTCTTCGTCGATCTCTCCGAATCCGTCTCCGGCCTCGTCCACGAGTCCGTTCTCGACGGCACCTTTGCCGTCGGCGACGAGCTCGTCGTCGAACTCGAGACCGTTCGCGACAACGGCGATATGGCGTTCGAGCCAGCCGGGGTCGAACTCGACGACGAGACGACTGTCGAATCCGTCACCCACGACTACACCCTGACCGGCACCGACCGTCTCGAGGGAACCATCGGCGAACAGATCCACCTTGAAGGCGAGGTCGTGCAGGTCAAACAGACCGGCGGCCCGACGATCTTCCACGTCACCGACGAATCCGGCGTCGTCCCCTGTGCCGCCTTCGAAGAGGCCGGCGTCCGCGCCTACCCGCAGGTCGAGGTCGGCGACATCGTCCGCGTCACCGGGACGCCCGAACACCGCGAGGGCTCCGTCCAGATCGAAGTCGACGGCCTCTCGAAACTCGAGGGCGAGACCGCCGAGGAGGCCCGCGAGCGACTCGAGGACGCGCTCGAAGCGCGCGCCGAACCACACGACATCGAGCCGCTGATCGACTGGCCCGCGTTCGAAAAACTCCGAGATGATCTGCGTGAGGTCGCCACCCTGCTGCGCCGGACGGTACTCGAGGGCCGCCCGATTCGCGTTCGCCACCACGCAGACGGCGACGGGATGTGCGCCGCGGTGCCGGTCCAGATCGCACTCGAGCGCTTCATCGCCGAGGTACACGAGGACGAGAACGCGCCACAGCACCTCATCAAGCGCCTGCCCGCCAAGGCCCCGTTCTACGAGATGGAGGACGCGACCCGTGACCTGAACTTCGCACTCGAGGACCGCGAGAAACACGGCCAGCAGCTTCCCCTCTTGCTCATGCTCGACAACGGATCGACGGCCGAGGACGTGCCGGCCTACGAGACGCTGGCACACTACGACATCCCGATTGTCGCGGTGGATCACCACCACCCTGACCCGGACGCTGTCGGTGACTTGCTCGACGCCCACGTCAACCCGTACCTCCACGACGAGGACTACCGGATCACGACGGGAATGCTGTGTGTCGAACTCGCGCGGATGATCTTCCCGGAGATTACGGACGAACTCCGCCACGTCCCCGCCGTCGCCGGCATTTCGGACCGTTCGAAGGCCGACGCGATGGACGACTACATCGACCTCGCCGTCGAGGAGGGCTACGACGAGGATCGACTGCAGGACGTGAGCGAGGCGCTCGACTACGCGGCCTTCTGGCTGCGCTACAACTCCGGCGACCAGCTCATCCAGGACCTGCTCCAGATCGACAGCGACGAGGAGGAGCGCCACCGCGACCTCGTTTCGTTCTTCGCCGACCGTGCCGGCGAGGAGGTCGACGAGCAACTCGACGCCGCGATGGCCCACCTCGAACACGAGGATCTGGACAACGGCGCACACCTCTACCGGATCGACGTCGAGAACTACGCCCACCGCTTTACCTACCCCGCACCGGGCAAGACGACCGGCGAAATCCACGACCGGAAAATCGAGGAGACCGGGGATCCCGTCATCACGGTCGGCTACGGCCCTGACTTCGCCGTGCTCCGCTCCGACGGCGTTCGCCTCGACATCCCGCAGATGGTCTCGGAACTCGAGGAGGAAGTGCCAGGTGGCGGTGTCTCCGGCGGCGGCCACCTCGTCGTCGGCTCGATCAAGTTCGTGAAGGGCAAGCGCGAGGAGGTCATCGACGCCCTGGTCGACAAGATGGAAGAGGCCGAAATCGACGAGGCGCTCTCGAGTGCAGCGCCGATCGACGACTGACTGAGCGGTCGCCACTCGAAAGAAGCCGAGACAGCGGTTGATACTATCTTTTGCGTCGTTGTGTCGTTCCGGAAGTTGCGCAGTCACACTGGCACAAAGACACTGGCACAGCGAGGGCGATTGTTTTGATGGGCAGGAACTCGTGGATGATAGCGTCAGTGCTGTGTTGGCAGCGAGGACGGCAGGATCCACGTCCCGCGGACGAGCCACACGACGGCGATCACCGACGAGATGATGTAAGACAGCGCAATCGCATACCACACGCCAGTGATACCGGCCCCAAACCAGACGAGTGCGGCGTAACTCAACGGAATACGGAACACCACCAGTTCCAGCGTGGCCAGGAGCATCGCGAGTGTCGTGTTTCCGCTCCCACGAAACGCGCCGAGGGTTACCTGGAACACGGCGAAGAAGACCAGTGCTGGTCCGACAATCCGGACAAAGGAGGCACCGTTCTCTCTAATCGCACCAGCAGCCACGTCACCACCTTCGACGCCCAGAAACACGCTCACGATCGATTCGGCGAACGGGTAGGCAGCGGCGACGATGCAGACGAACAGGACACCTGCCATCCCCGCAGAGAGGTATACTGCGCGTTTGGCACGGAATTGCTGGCCGGCACCGAGATTCTGCCCGACGGTCGTCTCCACCCCGCGGGCAAGTCCGAGTGAGATAACGAACAGGATCCCAACCAGGTACTCGGAGATGCCGTACGCCGCGACGGCAGCGTCCCCTTCGATGGCGAGAACTGCTGTCAGGATCGCGACGCCGCCTGCGCGAACGCCCATCTCGACTGCTGTGGGAGATGCGATCGTGACGATTTCGACGAGTGTCGAGCGACGTGGCCGAAGCGAACCAATTGTCAGCTCGAACCCGATCCGTCCGGAAAAGAGCACGTACAGACCGAGTGCAGCGGCGATCGATCGGGCAACGATCGTTGCGATCGCAGCGCCCTCGATGCCGTAGCCAGCGAACCCGGTCCAGGCGTACAGCGAGTACTCGAGTGAGTGGCGTCCAGCCCACTCGAAGATCGGATTAGCCGAGAATCCGTGAATCACGAACGGATCAATGAGGATGTTGACAAATGCGCTGATTCCCATCAGTTTGAGTGGGGTTTTCGTATCGCCCCAGCCGCGAGAGAGTGCGTTGAAGACGAAGAACCAGAACATAGGGACCAGACCGAGGAACGTGATACGCGTGTATCCGACGGCCTGCGTGTGTGGTTCCGTACCGGGAGTTGCACCGACGAGCGTGAGCAACCACGGTGCGAGGATGTATCCGATGATCGCGAGCACAAGAGAGAGGACCGTTACGAACGAGATGGTCCCCCCGGCTACTGATTGAATCGCGGGTAATTGACCACCGCCTTTGTGCCGTGCGACGAGGACTGTCCCTGCCGTTACCACACCGAGCCCGATGCTCATCCCGAGGTAGACAATCGGCCACGAGTAGGACATCGCCGTCACCGCATTGGTTCCGAGATGGCCAATCCAGTAGAGGTCAACCAGGAAGTAGACGATATCGAGCCCCTCTGCGAGAACGATCGGTGCTGAGAGGACTAACAGCGGCTTGAATAACTGGCCATCGGTTACGTTGATCGACTGATTCTGTGAGGGGGTACCCGTTGCCGTGACGTCTTGCGAGACAGGCTCATTCGTCGTTGATTCCTCCATCGAGTATACCTATACTGAGGTGCGGGCGCAGATCACTGGAGCCCCACATAGTCCGGGTTTTAAATTGGATTGTCCGAGAAATAGTGCTCAAGAACGTGTGCCTGGCCACGATGGAGTCGTTCGGCAAGCGCTGATCGGGAAATATCGAGCGAGTCGGCAACGTCTCTGAGCGATGCCTGTCGAGGAACATCGAAGTAGCCTGCCTCGTAGACTGCACGGAGGGCTTCGTGTTGCTTTTCGGAGACACCAGGGATACGATCGTCGTCGCCGCTCGACTCGTACAGCCGGTCGAGTCGAAAACTGATGTCCATCTTCCGGCAGCTGTCACGATAGGCAGCGAGTTCGTCACGGTCGGCGAACTGCTGTTTGAGATGTTCCCCATCGCTCGTGACCCACCATCGTTCGACGAGCGTCTTGTTGAACAGCAGTTCGTCCATCTCCTCGGGATATCGGTCCTCGAAAACTGTGTGATAGATACGCACCGAACTCTCCTCGCTGATGGGCGTAAATTCTAGGACCGCAGGCTTACTTTCAAGAGTTTCCTCGAACGTCTCGAACGACCGACATACCACGCGGAGGACGAATACGATCGGTCCGGCAGCGGTCTGTTCGTCGTGTTCGACAGTGATCGTACACTCTGGTACTGCACGGACGAGTTGAATCAACGGGTCGTGTTCTGAGAATAGTCGAAATTCAGCAGTTAGCCCCATATATACTGTCTGTGCGCCCACTCCTAACAGTCTTATACTCGATCGTTACCGAGGGTTGACCGGCCGATTGTGACATATCGGCTCAATTCAGACTGATTCTATAGAAAGACGGTCCTGCGGGCGTTCTGCAGAGGAAAACCACAGTCTCACCCGTGACAGGTTTTGGAAGGTGGTCGGGAGTCGGTACGAGTACCGTGATACGACGAGTTAGTCCGAGCCGTGACGCGGCGTGAACCCGCAGTCCGTACATTCGAAGGAGTCGTATCGGACGGCGAGATCGCCCGCACACGTGGGACAGCGGTACGTCGTTTCGGTTGCGTTCTGACTGATTGCCATGTCTACAGTCGAGTGATCGAGGGCAATAAGCGCACCTATTATCCAGATCTAAGAATAAGGTGACATTATAACACATACGATAGTCAATCCCACTCGTCTCTCTCCTGGCGTGGAACGTCGAGTCGTACTAGCCACCGTGTGAGTTGCGGCGACAGGCGGGGCAGTGACGGCCGTCAGGGGCGGAACAGCGACAGCCGCCAACAGAACAGCAACAGCCGTCAGCGACGGAACAGCGAACCCCTCAGAACTGGTACCGACGCTCGTCGTCCATCGTCGGATACTGATTTGCACCCGTCATCTCGTCGAACGTCATCCCCGAGAGATACTCGTCGTAAGTTACGTCGAAGCCCGAGCGCAGGTGGAAGTCCATCGTTCCTGTCTCGACGGTCGACTGAAAGAGCATGTGGATTGCCCGGCGGACGAGTTCGTCTGTCTCCTCCGGCTCGAGTGCCGTCTCGAGCATGGCGAGTTCGTTTCGCGTCTCGCGGTCGAGCGAGACGGTGAGTTCCTCCCCAACCTCGCTGTACGATTCCTGCATCTCCTCGGAGAGTTCGTCGAGGGTCATAGCGGGGTGGAGGCGTGCCTGCTGGAAAGTCCTTTCGTGGTTTTGCTGCGAGTGTGGCTGGTCGATAGAACACAGCCAAGATAAAACAGAGACAGGTCAGGACAGGACACGGGCGGAGCCGGGACCTGTGTGCTTATCTCCAGATAGACCCCAGTTCCGTCACGACTCCAACTGCGCCACCACCGCACCGTGGACCCGCTCGAGTACAACTGGATTATCGCTCGGCCGACCCACGCTCACCGCGTCCGCACCGTACTCGACGTACTCTCGAACCGTCTCCGCGTCTCGAACGCCGTTGTTCGCGATCACGAAGAGATCCGTCGCGTCCGCAATGTCGGCGATAACCGACTCTGTATCCATCGCGTCGACGTGGAGGAAGGTTGCGCCGGCGGACTCGAGTACCCCTGCCAACACAGGTAACTCGACACCGGGAACCTCGGCGCGGACCTTCACGCCGACGGTTGCGCCGGTGCTGGTTGCCGCTTCAACGTAGCCCGCGAGGCGATCCGTGTCGGCGAGCAGCGTCTCACCGCAACCCACCGCGCACAACTCGTCCTGCCGGCAGTGGGCGTTGATCTCGAGGAAGGCATCGTGCTCGCGACAGATCTTGGCTACGTCGCGGACCGGCTCTCGAGTCGCGCTGCGGACGTTGACCGCCGGCTGAATCGGGGTGGACTCGAGTTCGAGCGCCTGAAGTTGACGATCGACGAACGCGAGGGGGTCGTCGGGCAGGAACTCGGTTCGGTCGCGGGCGATGAGTTCGCGCGCGGCGGCTCTCGACTGGTCATCGATGGCGATCCCGCCGAGGAAAGCACAACCGGCGTAGTCGGCACCGGCGCGGGCCCAGTCGGCGTCGGATTCGCCGCTCAAACTGGCAAGGGCGAGCGGTGGGGAGAACATCCTAGCTGACGATATCGATTGCTTCGGCGATCGCGCGGATAACTCGTTCGGCATCGGCCTCGTCGTCGATCCGGATATCCGTCTGGATCGTCGGCCGGTCGAACTCCGCGTCGTCGTCCGTGTCGATGACGTAGGCGTCTGCGAACGGGTAGGCTGCTGCGAGCCCCTCAGTGCTCGGCTCGGCGTTCACCGCTTCCATCAGATCGCCCGCAGGGCCGGAGAACGCCTCGTCGCCGAGGAACGGCGAGACGGCGACGACCGTCGTCTGGGCGAGCGCGTCGGCAAAGCCCGGCAGCGCGAGCATCGGACCGATACTGGTGACCGGATTCGAGGGCCCGATGACGACGGTGTCCTCGAGTGCCTCGAGCACGCCGGGAGCCGGCTGTGCCATCGAGGACCCGCGGAACTCGACGGTTTCGACGGTCGGCTCACCCCGGTGGCCGACCCAGTACTCCTGGAAGTGCATCATTCCCTCCGGCGTGTGGATCAGGCTCGCGACTGGGTCGTCGCTCATCGGAAGGAGGTCGACCGAGAGCCCGAACGCGTCCGCGAGTGTGGCGGTCGCTTCGCTCAATGTCTCGCCCTGATCGAGGAGGCTGGTTCGCGTGAGGTGGACCGCCCGATCCCGGTCGCCGATCGTCATGAACTCGGCGACGCCCGAAAAGCGACGCCAGTTGGCGAGGTCGCGGCCGGCGGTCTGTTTCTCCGCGGGGAGGTACTGTGGTCCCTCGGGGAGATCAGCCGCGTCGGCGATGTCCATCAGCGCCGAATTCGTTCGGTGCGTGTCGCCTGCGATGCCCCACCACGTGTCGCGATCGAGGATCCCACCACCCTGAAAGAGTACCGTATCAACGTCCGGCGAGACAAACAGTCCGCCGAGTTCGATATCGTCGCCCGTGTTGGCGACGATCGTGGTCTCCTCCGGTGAGAACGCGGCGCCAGCACCGTCTAACAGCTTCGGCGTTCCGGTGCCCCCGGAGAGGAAGGTAACCATATTCCAGACTCTCGCCTGTGAATACTTAATCACTTGTGGCCCCGAGGATGGTACCACATCACACGATCAGGGCGTCGCTGCAGCAAAACTGTGGCCCTTGCCGCCCGCTACCGATTCCAGGCTGCGTCGTCCGGATCGACCAGTCGCTCACCCGCATCGAGGTCGTCAATTCGGTCGCGTTCGTCGTCCGTCAACTCGATCTCGCGCGCCTCGTAGTTCTCGCGGATGTGCTCGCCCGTCCCCTTCGGAATCGGAACGACACTCTCGCGGTCGTAGTGCCACGCCAGCGCGACCTGAATCGGCGTCGCGTCGTGGTCGTCGGCAATCTCCTGCAGAACGTCGATCTCTGTGACCTCGGCCTTGGCGATCGGACAGTACGCGACCGTCTGGATGTCGTGTTCGCGGCCGAGCGAGACGAGTTCGTCCTGCTGGAGTTCGGGGTGGAGCTCGATCTGGTGAGCGACAACCGACGCGTCGAGTATGGAGACCGCCTCCTCGAGAAGGTTCGGTGTGAAGTTACTCACGCCAACGTGGCGCGTCAGTCCCGCCTCGACAGCCTCGTCGAACGCCGGCAGCGTCTCCTCGGCGTCGTACTCCCCCATCGGCCAGTGAACGTACAGCAGGTCGACCGTGTCGACGCCGAGTCGGTCGAGACTCTCGCGGGTGGACTCGAGTACGTCCGCTGCAGCCAGATTCGACGGGTGAACCTTCGTCGCGAGGAAGACCTCCTCGCGGGCAACGTCGGCCTGTTCGAGCGCGCGGCCGACGGCTTCCTCGTTGTCGTACATCTGCGCGGTGTCGATGTGACGGTAGCCGGACTCGAGTGCGGTGACGACGGCGTCGGTGCACGACTCCCCTTCGTGGCCGGAGGTGCCGAGACCCGGTTGCGGGAGTTGTGGTGGTGACTGTGACGACATAGGACGGGCTACGGGGAGACGGTACACGGACGTGGGGGAAGCGGCAAGCGAGACGGTGGTAGCGGAGGAGGTCAGATGACGGGTGGCAGAACCTGTTGGTTGCTGTCAACGTATCGGGTGGACGCTAGTACCGGTCGTTCATCCCACCTGCGCTGCCGAATGGCCGGTAAACAGCGACGACTGCTTCTCTGTTTTTCGGGAGTTGGGAGGGACGAACTCTCGGGGCTGTACTACGACAACCTCACGTATCTTCCACATCGGTAGACGGACTGAGATACGAACTGAGAGTCGTTGTGACGTGATCCGCGAATTCGTCCGAAATTGTGCCCTGGACTCCAACGATATGCGTCTCGTCTTTTAACGTCGCCACTGTCCACGGGAGAACGTAGCTTGCGTCTGTGGTTCACCTCGAACCCACGCCTTGCTCGGTACTGCGAAACTCCCCGGATGATGCGACTGCGTAGTGAACGCAACTGCGATCGACTCTTTATTTGGATACGGAAGTCGATCCGCCGAAACGACCAGCCACGGTCGCGGGTTCCCGGTACCCGATTTGAACGGGTCGGGCGCCCACACGACATCTCCTCGTTCGGCCATCGCTTATGCTCCCTTGTTATCGCTCTCGTGGCGTCCGTCGATCGGATCAAGGGCGGTTTCCATCCACTCGTCGACCGCATCGTCCGAGAAGCCGCCGTCGATCTCGTCGACTGCTGCAGCACCGAGCAACCCAGCGGAGGCGGTGGCGTGTTCGGCGTCAGCGATCTTCCAGTACCGGCCGCGGTGCTCAACCAGTCCGCGCCGCTCGAGGCGCTTGAGTGTCGGCCCGACACTTCCTTGAGGCACGTCGACCGCATCAACGATCTCACGCTGGCGAAACGCCTTATCGGCGTTCTCGAGGAGGTGCCGATAGATCATTCCCTGCGTCGTGTCGGCCGCGAGGTCGATGACCGGGCTATCTTCGTTGATCGTCCGGAATTCGTCCTCTGTGATCGGCATTGTGTATCAGTTTGTATCGCACTGTATTAGTCCTTATCGGTGACTGCGACGCTGATACTGTGGTGGTCAGAATGTGCTGTGAGCAGGGTTGAGATACCGGAGGCTTTAGTCGTAAAATCCAGCGCTGACTCCCGTTCTGGCCGATTCCTTGGCAGAAGAATTACAACCGTGTTTCTGACTGCTGTCACCGACTCAGTCGCCGATCCAGTCAGCGAAACTCCCTTCCAGCAGCGTCTCGCGCTGGCGGCGCACGTACGCTCGTTGCATGGTTTCGATCGCCGTTTCCAGGTCTGCGCCGTCGTCGACCGCCGAACGAACCTGATCGTGCTTCCAGCGGGCCGGTGTCAGTTGCTGGCGCACACGTCGGCGCAACGGGTAGAGATACTTCGCAGCCTGCTCCTCGGTCAGACCACGACTCGTCAGTCCGTCCTCGGCGTGGGCCAGCAGGTCCTCGTAGAGCGCCAGCGTGTCCGTCGTCTCCTTGCCGTCGTTGGTGATCCAGACGATATCTGCCTCGAGGCCGCCGCGCATGGCCGCGTAGAAGTTCTCGCGGGCAGTCTGCCAGTCGAGTTCGTGGACAGGGTGTTCGAGCCGAACCAGGCTCTCGAGGAGGCCGGCGAACGCCGCGAGGAACGAGACGGAGTCCCGGACGGTCGGCTGGGCGGGAATCGGCCGGAACTCGATGCGCGCGTTCGCAGCCGAGCGCGTCGGCCCGCCGAACACGGGCCGAACCCACCGCCAGTAGGTGCCGTGCTTGCGCCGGAAGTGGGGGAACTGGTCGTCGAATCGCTCGCCCGCCTCGACGGGCATCGGAACCATCGTATCGTCGGTGGCGATGCGATCGACGGCCTCCTCGACGGAGTCGAGATCCTGCGGGAACCGAACCTTCCCCTCGCCCGTGTTCGGGTCGTTCAGCACGGTTTCGAAGACGCTGATCCGGTGCTCCATCCAGCCGTCCGCGAGCACGTCCTCGGCCGTCGCGTCGTCGTAGAGGTCGGCGGGGAAGAACGGCGAGTTCACCCCGAGCGCGAGCAATGGGGCGGCGGTCCGGACGGCGTAGTTGAAGTACGTCGGCAGATCGGGCGCGTGGGCCACCTGATAGTGGGGCTGAATCGACGTGATCAGACTCTCGGGCATGACCGTATCGGCCTGCAAGGAGACGTTCGGTGCCTCGATTCGCATGCCGGCCACGTCGGCCTGGTCCGTGTTGGCCATCGCGTGATAGCGCGCCGAGTCGCTCATGTTCGTCGCGACGCGAACGGACCGCTCGCCGCCCTCCGCAGCCTCGTCCTCGACAGTGCGCTCGACGCTGTCGGTAAGGTACGTCGTCGCGTCCTCGCCCTCCGGCGGAATCGTCCAGAGCCCGTCGCTGACCAGTCGCATGCGCTCTGATTCGGTCACCTTCAGCGCCGTCTGCAGGCGCGCTTTGACCTCCGACTCCTGGGCCGCCAGCCCGTGGCCGTTCAGCGGCTGCGGACTCGTCGTCATCTCCGCATTGTGCAGGCCGAGTTCCTTCTCGAAACCGATCAACTCGAGTAGCCGCCGCGGCACTCGCCGCAGCGTGGCGTCGTCGTCCTTGATCGCGTAGAACTCGTACTCGAGTCCGACGATGGCCTGTGGGTTGTCGAAGACGCCGTCTTCGATCGCGTCCTTGATGACTTCGGCGTCGGCCTCGGCGTGCTCGCGGTAGCCGTCGGCGTCGACCGACAACACGTCTGTGACCCGCGCTGCGAGGTCCCCTGATGGCATACGTCGGTGTGGGTGCGCGACTGGTTTAAATGCACATCCTCGAAGTGATGGGAAGAGCCGAATTCCGTCTGCCTGCTCGTCGGTTGAGGGGTAGTCGACAGTGTCACGTCACCCGGTCTCAGAACCGTTTTAGCCTCCCCGGCGATAGACACCGCCGATGGAGTTCGCCACGTTCGCCGACCGCGCCGCCACGATCGAGGCTGAATCTGCGGATCTCGAGATCGTTACCCACGTCCGCGACCTGCTCGCCGAGGCCGGCGACGACCTCCCGATCGTCGCCCGGTTCGTCCAGGGCCGGGTCTTTCCCGCCTGGGACTCGACCACGCTCGATATCGGGCCGAACACCTGCTACGAGGCCATCGCCCGCGCGGCGGGAACGAACGTCGACGCAAACGACGTGGAGGAGCGCCTCGCCGAGCGCGGCGAAATCGGTGCGGTGGCGGCGAGCTACGACTTCGGCGGCCAGCAGGGGTTGGGTGCGTTCATAGGCGGCGGTGGCAGTGGCGCTGGCGACGACAATGACGACCGAGACGACCACAACAACGGCGGCAACGGCAACAACGGCACTGGCGACCTCACCGTCAGCGAAATAAACGACACCCTCACCGACCTCGCGGCCGCCGAAGGCTCGGGCAGCCAGGACCGGAAGGTCGACCTCCTCTTCGGGCTGTTCAACCGCTGCTCGAGCGACGAAGCGCGCTACCTCGCCCGCCTCGTCCTCTCGGAGATGCGCATCGGCGTCGGCGAGGGCACCGTTCGGGACGCCATCGCCGAAGCTTTCGACGTTCCCCAGGAGACGGTCGAACGCGCACTACAGGTCTCGAACGACTACGGCCAGGTCGCCGAAACCGCCCGCGAGGACGGTGTCAGCGGACTCGACGAAATCGAACTCGAGATCGGCCGCCCAGTCCAGGCCATGCTCGCACAGGCGGGGACGGTTACGGATGCACTCGAGGAGTGGGACGAGGCTGCGGTCGAGTGGAAGTACGACGGGGCGCGAATTCAGTTGCACTACGATCCAGCAGGCCCCGGCAACCCAGACGGCGACAGCAACGGCGAGACGCACGTTTTCTCCCGGAACATGGAGGAGGTCACCGACGCACTCCCGGAGGTCGTCGAGTTCGCCGACGAACACCTCGATGGCCCCGCGATCCTGGACGGCGAGGTCGTCGCGATCGACGACGATGGCAGCCCCCTCCCGTTCCAGGAGGTGCTCAAGCGCTTCCGGCGCAAGCACGACGTGGCGAAGGCCCGCGAAAACGTCTCTGTTCGCCCGGTTTTCTTCGACTGTCTGCACGCCGACGGCGACGACCTCCTCGAGGAGCCACTGGTCGAACGACACGACCAACTCGAGTCGGTGCTCGCGCAGGACTCGGACTCCGAGCAAGCGCCAACGGACATTGAGGGCTTCTCACTGCTATGGGTCACCGACGACCCCGACGAAATCGAGGCCGTCGACGCGGATGCACTCGAGGCGGGCCACGAGGGAATCATGCTCAAGAACCCCGATTCGGCGTACTCGCCGGGCCGGCGCGGAAAGAACTGGCAGAAGCGTAAACCGGACGTGGAGACGCTCGACTGCGTCGTCACCGGCGCGGAGTGGGGCGAGGGCCGTCGAGCGACGTTCCTCGGGACGTTCGAACTCTCGGTTCGTGACGGCGACGACCTGGAGACGGTCGGCAAGGTCGCGACGGGGATCACGGACGAGAAGCTCGAAGAGTTGACGGAGTTGCTGGAGCCACACATCGTCGCGGAGGATGGAACGGCAGTCGAACTCGAGCCGGCCGTCGTTTTCGAGGTCGGCTACGAGGAGATCCAGACGTCGCCGACGTACTCGTCGGGCTATGCGCTTCGATTCCCCCGATTCCTGGGTGTGCGATACGACAAGGATACTGCGGGAGCGGAGACGCTCGAGCGGCTCGAGACGCTCAGAGACGAGTGACGTCTGGGTGGCGCTACCGCCGAAGCGCCAGCGACGCGAGACCGGCGACGAGTAGCGCGCCAAAGAAGAAAATGATACCCGGTTCTCCCGCATCGAAGACGAGCCAGGTGAGTAGCCCCTGCGTTTCGTTTACGCTGCTCGTGTGACTCGCCGGATCGATCCCGGTCGAATCGGTTCCGGTCGGTGAGAACAGGCTGTAGACGCCCCACTGAACGAACAGCGCGCCAGCACCGAGAACCGCGAGTCCGGCGACGACTTCGGAGAGCGACCGCTCGAGTTGCGAGCGTGTCTCTTCCTCCCCGACGAAGACGAGCGGATCGCTCGCCGGACCGTAGACGACCATCTCGTTCCCCTTCTCCGAGTACCGCTGACCGACGGGTTCGATGAGCGCCGCCGACTCGAGAACCGAGATGTGATGCGAGACGTTCTGAACGGAGGTGTCGACGCTAGCCGCCAACTCTGATGCCGTCGCCGGTTCCTCGAACAGGCTGCGGTACACGTTTCGACGCGTCTCACTCGAGAACACATCGAAGAGTTCGTCGGCCTCGTCGTCGTCCACGTCGACAATTCTGAGGGAGGCGTCCGCAGTTGCCGATGTGGAAGGGAGAATATTCGTTAGTGTCGACATTAGTTCTCGAGTCGGGCCTACACCAGGACATAGCTTACTATACGTTAAACGGCGATTTGAGCGATACACTCTCACGGTCCGAACGGGATGAATGTTACCTGGCGTCTTCCTCGTTCTCGACTGCAACTGTCGCCTCGAATGTGTCATCGACGGCCGCGACGGCTGCACGGGGATCGACTTGCCCACGCCCACTCTCCGTATCAACGCCGTCGGTCGGCTCGGCGGTCGATGCGAGCGTCCGGCGCACGTCTTCCGGACTGAGTTCGGGGCCTGCATCGACGACGAGCGCTGCGACCCCGCCGACGTACGCGGCAGAAGCAGATGTTCCGTCAAAGGTGGGATCAGCGCCCGTTGGATGGCTGTCCGGGGCGACGACATCAACACCGAGTCGTCCGTCGGTAGTCGGACCGCGGGAACTGTACGGTGCGACCTCGTCTGCCCCCTCATTGATCGCACCCACAGAGAGCACATCGGGCGCGGCGGCAGGTGCAGCGATACTGCCACTCGACCGCCCGTCCGCTAGCGAATGCGTTGACGACGTGACCCGAATGCGGGTATTAGTAGTAATTTCTGTGTCCGCTCCCGGGCCGCGAACTGCAAGCCCGTAGGTATCGTCATCGAGTTGTGCCGTCAATCGTTCGCCCGGAACATCGCCGTACTCGCGGGGCAAGGACTGGGCAACGCGTGTCGTGCTCCCGTCGTCTTCGAGTCGGTAGAGTTCGAGCTGATATGTTTCGTCTGGATCGTCCCAGGAGAGGTGGAACTCTGCGTGCCCGTTTGGTCCCCGTACCTCGTTGAGCGGTCCACCCTCAAAGCCGCGCGCGCCGCTTTCGTCGGGTGAGTACGTCCCCGTCCAGTGACCGGTCCCGAGATTGCCCGCTGGTGCGACGACGACACTCTGCTCGGTTGCCGCAGCCGTCGCCCGCGCGAGTTTCGAGCTCCCATCGCCGAGTGTCCCCGCGTCCGCGACCGGCGCGACGATCACGTCGACGTCGCGATCGACCAGCCACTCGAGTCCGTCCTCGTAGTCCTCAGGGGTTTCGAACGTGGCCAGATGCAGATCAGCGTCCGGCGCGATGCGAGCGATCGTCGCAGCGACTGCGGTGCCGTGACTCCCACCGCTGCTGTCGTCGACGGCGATATCGTCTCCGAATCCGGCCGCGGCGACAACCCGATCCTCGAGTAGCGGGTACTCGCGATCGAAGCCGGTCACGTCGAGGACGCCGACAGACACGTTCTCCCCGGTCGTTCCGGCGGTGTGAATCGGTTCGATCGTTTCGTCGACATCGATCGTTCCCGCAGTGGGTCCGTTCGAGGTGGGCGCTCCGTCGCCGACGGCGAGAGCGAGATAGCCGAGACCGCCGGCGAACGCGGAGACGAGGAGGAGTACACACAGGACAACCACTACTTCAGTTCGATCCATCAATGATGTCGGTAGAGTGTAAGCCATCGACTACTAGCAACCAGCCGACCGGACGAGAGGCAAGTGAAGATCGTCATCCAGTGGCTCGTTTGGTCTTCGTTGACCGTATTTTCTGTCAGCCACTATTTAATGTCACGGTACCAAATTGTCGGCCAAAACAGGGCCAGAAACGAGGAGGCGTACTCACGACTACATCTTGCGTGCTTGAGACGCGAGTTACGTCTCTCGAAGCGATCCTGAACGGCCGATACCGAGCATGACGCTAATACCGACGACCGAAAGCACCGTCCCAACAGCAAGGAGGCCAAGTCCCCAGGTGGAGACGCCAGCAAACAGTGCGTCGTCCGCATCGGTGCCGTCGGCGAGTTCGGTTTCGTCGTGCTCGACGGATCCGTTCTCGTCAGCCCCGTCGGTTGCACCCGGTTCGACGATGGTTCCCGAAACCGATGCGTTCACTGCGGGGTCGGCGGCCGATTCCGCATCGACGGTGAACGCTGTGTCAGGCTCGACGTAATCGAAGTCGACGCTCAGTTCGAACGTTCCGTGCTCGTCAACCTCGACTTCCTCTTGAATGAAGAATGTCCCGCTGGAGACCAGCTGTACATCGATGTGTTCGCCAGCGTCGAGGTCAGACTCACCGGTGATTTGCTGATCGAAAGCCGCCTCGAGTTCGAGTTCGTCACCGTCGTGAACGATGACGATGCCGTTGCTTTCGGTCTGGCTATCGTCCTCATCCCCAGCGTCATCGTCGTCGTCGCTATCGTCGTCGCGAGGATCGACACCGTCGACCCAGAACGTCGTTGAGACTCTCGTCAGGTTGTTGTGTTCAGCCGTCACATCGATCCGGTTCGTCTCTGGAAGCGTCGTCAGATCGACTGTCGTCTCGAACTGACCGTCCTCGTCGACGACGACCTCCTCTTCGAGCAGGAAGGATTCGTCATCGCTCGTCTCGAAGCGGATCTCGAACGAGTCACCCGAGTCGAACCCAGTCGTTCCCGCGATCGTGTGTGACGGGTCATCGTCCAGTTCCGACCAGTCCAACTCGAGTCCGTCGTGGAACTCAATGCTTGGCGCTACGGTGAGAGTATCCATGACAATTGATGAATCAGTCATGATATGTACAGAGTAGTCACCGCCGGGAAGTTCGTCACCGACATCGTTCGAATGAACGGTAACGTCGTGTACCTCACCATCGGTTACCGTGAAGTACTCGTCTGGGTCGTCAGCACCGACGGCTCCAGTATCGAGTTCGATCGTGACATCGTCGTCGTCACCCTCGAGTGTCGCTTCGAGAGAGAAGCTGTTGTCGGGTGAACTGATTTGGAAGTCGAACTGGCCACCACTGGTGTTGACAACCTCGAACTCGACAGTTTCCGGTGGCTCGACTTCTGACGGCAGGTCGTCGAAGTCGATGTGGCCGTTGTTGTCGGTGCTTGTCGATGTACCGTCGGCCGCAACGGGGGCCGCAAGCACGACGGTACTGAGCGCGACGGCGAGCGCCGCGAGCACCGCGAGGCGGGAATAATTCGCCCGAAGGGCGTTCGATACCATCTGGAGGGAATCGTCAGGCATCACCAGCACAGAAGCACCCACTGATAGTGAAAGTCAGGATAACTACAATGTCGTTTTAACGTATGCAGCTGGTGCCTTGGTTCCAACTGAACGACACGGAAAGATGACCCTCACGTCCGAAAACATACAATCGTTCTTTGAGCTAGCTGAGGGAATTTATACACGACCGTTGTAGGTGTGCGTATGACTCAGTACACCCGACGCGACGCCCTCGTCGCGACGGGAACCGTAAGTACACTCGCCGTCGCCGGCTGTCTGAGCGACGATGACGCAGATGAGCCGAACGGTTCCACCGGCACCCAGGCAGACGGAACAAACGTTAATTCGCACGTCGAGACGGTCGAAACGTTTCAACTCGGTGGATCACTTTCCCGACCGGAGTGGATCCAGATTGACGACCGAACCGGACTCGTCTCCGTCGCCGAGTCCCCACAGGATATCGCGTGGTTAGTCGATGATCCGGAACGCGTCGATGGGCTTAGAGCATGGCTGTCGGAAACTGACTTCGACGACGCGGTCGTGCTGTGCGCTCAGACCGTTGGACCGAACACCTGCGTCAACGAACTCGCCGTTTCGGATGTCGCAGTTACTGACGATGTGCTGGAGAACGAGTCCGAGCCCCAGACAGCCATCACCGCCAGCATCCACGCAGTCGACACGAGCGAGGAGCGCGAGGCCTGTGGTGAGATGATCACCTATCCTGCCGCGCTCGTTCGGATCACCGGCGACGACCTCCCCTCGGTGGCTACCGTCGCGATCACGGACGGCTGGGGCGAAACGAGCGAGGTCGACACTACCAGCGGACTGCTCGACTCGGCTGAGTTACCCGGCTTCGTCCAGCCGACTCACGATCCGCAGCCAGCCGGTGTACTCGAGTGCCCCGACGATGAGGTTGACCGGCATCCGAGCAGTGACGACGATGATGTCGTATGGGGTGACAGCGACGACGAGTCCGGTGTCCCGCAACTCGCGCTGCGGGTCGAGAATCCGCAGTTCGATGTGGGTGATGATAGTGGGGGTAGTGTGGGTCGTGGTGGTAATGATAGGGAAGCTGAGGGTGACGACGCCGCAGCCGCACTCGAGTTCGAACGCGGTGACGAGGTTCACGTTCGGCTCTGGAACGTTTCCTCCGAGACGGTGATGACGGGGAACGCAGCGAAGTACAATTTCGAGAAGTTGACGAACGATGGCTGGCAGGATGTTCGTGTCGGATCCGACGACGTGGCGTTCACGTATACCGACGAAGGGGTGTTGCATCCGCCGGGAGAGGCGTTCGAGTGGACGTTCGAACTCACTGAAGACGGGATTCTCGAGGGCTACATCCACGAAGACCGACTGACAGTCTGTCCCGAACTCAGCGCTGGCCGGTATCGATTTTCCTACTGGGGGACTGCCGGACGGAGGACGATCGCGGTCGGGTTCGATCTCGTCGAGTGAACAGGTGCTGGCTCCCATGACGGACGACCAGCGACGAACAGCGCCCCGCACTACGATATGGCGACGGTAGGTGAGCACGCTTAAGAGCCACGGCGAACAGGCTTCGCGTATGCAACCGCGCGATCTGTCCGATCACGTCGCCTACGAGGCGGGTCGGGGCATCGAGGAAGTCGCCCGCGAACTCGGGCGCGACCCCTCGGAATTTGTCAAACTCGCCTCGAACGAGAACCCGCACGGACCCTCGCCGGCCGCCGTCGAGACTATCCGCGAGGCCGCCTCGAGTGTCAGTTCGTATCCGAAATCCACACACACAGACCTTACCGAAGCCGTCGCCAACCACTGGGATGTCTCACCCGCACAGGTCTGGCTGGCAAACGGCGGTGACGGGGCGCTTGATTACCTCTCACGGGCCGTCATCGAACCCGGCGACGAGGTGCTCGTTCCGACGCCCGGCTTCGCCTACTACGGCATGAGCGCCCGCTTTCACCACGGCGAGGTCAGCGAGTACAGCCTCAACCGCGAGGATGGATTCGCCCAGACCGCAGCAGCCGTCCTCGAGGACTACGGCGGTGAACGGATCGTCTATCTCACCAGCCCGCATAACCCGTCGGGGTCGACGATCGATCTCGCCGAAATCGAGCGGCTCGCCGAGGAAACCGACGAGGAAACGCTCGTCGTTGTCGACGAGGCCTACGGCGAGTTCGCCGATGTCGACAGCGCCATCGCGCTCATCGAGGGCCGGGACGGCTTCGACGCGCGCGACGATATCGCCGTCTTGCGAACGTTCTCGAAGGCCTACGGCCTCGCCGGGCTCCGACTCGGCTACGCCGTAGTCCCCGACGAGTGGGCGGGCGCCTACACGCGCGTGAACACCCCGTTTGCCGCGAGCGAACTCGCCTGCCGAGCCGGGCTGGCCGCCTTCGGCGACGACGAACACGTCGAGCGTACCGTCGAGACGGCACGCAAGTCCCGCACGGCCATGCGCGAGGAGATTGACGCGCACGTCTGGGAGAGCGAGGGGAACTTCGCTCTCGCAGCTGTGGGCGACGCCTCGGCGGTAGCAGACGCGATGCAGGAACGCGGGGTCATCGTCCGCGACTGTACGAGCTTCGGGCTGCCAGGCTGCATCCGCATCACCTGCGGCACCGAGGCTGAAACCGAGCGGGCGATCGAGACGCTCAACGAGGTGCTCGCGGACCTCGGCCTGGACCCCGATTCCGGTTCCAATCCCGAGTCTGATTCCGATTCCGCAGCCGCCCGCGAACGCGAGGTGTCCGACACGTGAGAATCGCCGTCACCGGAACCCCTGGAACGGGGAAGACGACCGTGACAGAACTGCTGGCTGATCGGCTCGCCGGGGAGGCTGAAATCGACAGTGAAGATGGGACCGAGGACGGCGGAGTCAGCGACCTCGGTGAGGTTGAAGTCGTCCACCTCAACGACGTACTCGCCGAGGAGGGGCTCTACACCGAGGTCGACCCCGACCGCGAGAGCAAGGTCGCCGACCTGGACGGGCTATCCGAGTGGCTCGACGACCGCGACGCCGACACTCTCGTCGTCGACTCCCACCTCGCCCACCACTTCGACGCCGACCGCGTCGCCGTCCTCCGGTGTGCCCCCGACGACCTTGCGGATCGACTCCGCGAACGCGGCGAAACCGAAGGGAAAGCGGCTGAGAACGCCGAGAGCGAGGCCCTCGACGTAATCCTCTCGGAAGCCGTCGACCAGCACGGACTCGAGTCCGTCTACGAAATCGATACGACCGACCGCGAGCCGGCGGCCGTCGCGGACGAACTCGCAGCCGTCGTCGCGGGCGAGCGCGAGCCGAGCGCTGGCGAGGTCGACTTCATGGGGTACCTCACATGACACTCGACAAGTTCAGACCGTACATCTCGCGCTTTCTGGACCCGTTCGTCAAAGGGTTCGATCGCGTCGGGATGACGCCCGACGGCGTGAGTGTTGTCGCGTTCGGGATGGCGATCCTGGCTGCTGCGGCGTTCTTCCTCGGCGGGCGAGCAGCGCCCGTCTGGTACGCCGCTGCCGCCGCACTAGTCTTCCTGAACGGCTGGCTCGACATCGTTGACGGCGCGCTCGCGCGTGAACAGGAGGTTGCATCGGCGGGCGGCGACCTGCTCGACCACGTGCTCGATCGATACGCCGACATCATCATCATCGCCGGACTGGCGGCCGGCATCGGCGATTATCTGCTCGGCTTCCTCGCTGTCACGGGCGTCGTGATGACCTCCTATCTCGGGACGCAAGCCCAGGCCGTTGGCCTCGACCGAGTGTACGGCGGTCTCGTCGGTCGAGCGGACCGGCTGGCCATCATCGGCGTCGTCGGCTTCCTCGCCTACCCAGTCTCGGGCGAAGTCGCCGGCCTGACGCTGATCGGCTGGCTGCTGGTCTTCCTCGCCGTCGTCGGCCACCTGACGGCGCTCCAGCGCTTTTTCTACTCCTGGACGGCACTCGAGTAGCACGACTCGAGTACCCGGCATCGGGCTGTGGGTGCGACTGTCTTCGGCGCAGCAACGCGCCGCATGGTTTATGACTCGCCGCGATATAGGTTCGTCCATGGTTCAGTGCGAGATGTGTGGCGCCGAGACGTCGTCTCCGAAGACCATCAAGGTCGAGGGCGCGAAGTTAGACGTGTGTTCGAACTGTACCGACTTCGGTACCGAAGTCAGACAGACTTCGAGTTCGAGCACGTCCACCAAGTACTCGACCGGCTCCTCGTCCTCGAGTTCCGGCGGCCAGTCGGCCGGCTCGGGCGGGACGAGTGGCTCGTCGTCGAGTTCTAGCTCCAGTTCGAGTTCCCAACGTCGGTCAGACATGTTCGACGATATGGACCAGCTCGCACCCGATTACGACGATCTCGTGCGATCCGCACGCGAAGACAAGGGTCTCAGCCAGTCCGATCTGGCCAACGAGCTCAACGAGAAGTCGAGTCTCATCCGGAAGATCGAGCGCGGTGATACGCTGCCGAGCGACCGCGTCCAGACGAAACTCGAGCGCTTCCTCGAGATCAACCTGAACGCAGAAGGAAGCTCGGGCGACGACTCCGAGTGGTCCGGCGGCTCCTCGTCGGGCAGTTACACACTCGGTGACGTCGTCAAGCGCAAGGACTGAGCGCAGTTCGTGTCGACGTGAGCTGATAGCAACGGGAGACGTACCCAATTGCGATGCGGGCGCGTTGTCTATGCCACTCGAGTGCGAGCCGCTGTCTGCCCCCGTATCCCACGTGGCGGTCGTGGCGCGACGTGGCGTGCTGACTCGCAAGCTATTTCTTCCGCGGGACGGGCCTCTCTCCTATAGCGATGTTCGTCCTCGTCAACCTGAAGACGTATCCGTGTGATCCAGTCGCCGTCGCGGAGGCCGTCCGCGATGTCAACGAGACCACCGACGCGCGCCTCGCCGTCGCGCCGCAGGCAGCACACCTCGAGCGCGTCGCCGACACCGGCGCAGAGACCTGGGCACAGCACGTCGATCCGATCGAACACGGGAGCAACACCGGCCACACGCTCGCCGAGTCGGTCGCCGACGCGGGTGCCGTCGGGACCCTGATCAATCACTCCGAACAGCGCCTGAAGCTCGCCGATATCGACGGCTCGGTGCAGGCAGCGGAGCGTGCCGGGCTCGAGACGGTCATCTGTGCGAACAACCCGGCTCAGATCGGCGCGGCCGCGGCCCTCGGGCCGGATGCCGTCGCCGTCGAACCGCCGGAACTCATCGGGACGGGAACGCCGGTCAGCCAGGCCGACCCGGATATCGTCGAGGACGCGGTAGAAGCAGCTGAGAGTGTCGACGACGACGTGGCCGTACTCTGCGGTGCGGGTATCAGCACCGGTGACGACGTGGTCGCTGCCGGTGACCTCGGCTCCGAGGGTGTCCTGCTCGCAAGCGGCGTCGCGAAGGCCGACGATCCGATGGCTGCACTCGAGGATCTGGTCGACCCGCTCTGAGCGGGCTTTCGCTCGGTCGTTCCCGCGGTTTTCCACCACGGGTGTCCACAATGCCGGCACAGTACACACCCGACCAAACACCTTTTCTCACAACACGACAACACGTCTCGTATGAGTGACGAGCGGCCCGTGGCTGTCGCACTCGAGAACCGGCTCATGAGCCACGGCATCTACGTGACGGCGTTCGAACAGGGGGACAGAGATGGGGATGGGAATGGGAATGAGGATGGGAACGGAGACGCGAACGTGGACGAAAACCAAAACGGACACGAGACAACCGGCGACGAGCAGCCCGCTCCGATCGTACTCGAGTACGAAACCGTCTCGGAGGCGCCGGGTGTGACGAGCAACGAGGTCGGTGCGGTGCTTCGGTCGCTGCTGGCGGTCGCCGAGGAGCGCGAGTGGCAGCCGGGACGACTCGAGGCCACGTCGCTGACGACCGATGGAGACCGACGGGGAAGCTGGCACGTCGAAGCTGCGTGGTTCGAGGGGCTCTCAAACGAGCTCTCGCAGGTGGAGTTCTCACAGCGGGTGCTGGAGACGATTTCGCAGGCATAGCGTCTGGAACGGCCGCTGTGTGCACCTGTCGAGAGTAGGTACCTTAATAATAGCTCACGAACCATCATCTCGACGAGAGAGTATGTCCGGAGAACAGGTCTTCGTCTCGCACGCACCAGGTGATCTCGAACTCGTTCAGGACCTGTTCTCGACGGTGAAGAACTTCCCCTTTGGCGTCCACATCGTGCTCGAGGAGGTCGAATCGGGCGGGTCACGGGCGCGTCTCGAGGGACGGCTGGCGAACAGCGACGTTGTTGTCGCGGTGCTCACCGAGCGAGCGACGACGAGCCAGTGGATCAATCAGGAGGTCGGCTACGCGCTCGCGAAGGGCATTCCCGTGTTACCGCTGTACGACGACGAGCGCCGCCGTGGCGGCTTCATTAGCGACGTCGAGGGCGTCGTCATCGACCGCGAGAACCCCTCGGTGACGATTTTCAACCTGCTGTGCCGACTGCGAAGCGAACTCGCCCCGCTTGGTGCGCTTTCGGTGCCGAACTGGTACGTCCGGTTCCCGTGTACCGTGCCGAACTGCGATCAGCCGGTGACACTCGAGATCGAGCGCAATCAGACGAAGCTCTGGAAGCTCCACCAGCACGGCCAGGCACTGTCGGCGGACTGTCGAAACTGTGGCTCGCGCTATTATTTCGATCCGGGAACGATCGGGTATCTTCGTCGGGAGGACGACAGTGCTGAGACGAGCGCGCGCTGATCGCTTGCCCACAGCGACACTACCCAGCGAGGCTTTAGTTTGGGACGCCATACGCCGGGTACTCGAGTCGGTATGCACGTCTTACGCTGGTCCGGTGACACCGCTTGATCTCGCCTGCGTGGTGAAGGGGTCCGATAACAAAGCCGCTCCCGTTCGTTCGAAGGGACGTGCGAGGACGCCCTCGCACGGAGACGCTTCGTCCGTTGGGACGACATGCGGCAACTCGGCGATGCCAGTCGCCGGGTTCCTCCTCCCCTGTCACTTCGTGTGATTGTTTTGCGCAGTCGCTTCATGGACGTGACCAGCCACCCTCGTCACTAAAATCGGGACATCAATAGGGACACAGCCCTGAGCAGCGCGTATGGACACTGCAGTGCAGGCGGATGAGCACACGTCAGCCTTCGATCGCGAAACGCTGCTCGTCGGCACCGTCGACATCGCGCTGTTGACAGCGTTAATTCTGTACGGTCAGTTCTCTCACGGGCTGGTCGACGGCGTTCCTGCCTTGCTCGAGGCGCTGGCACCGTTCCTGCTCGGTTGGATCGCGATGGCGGCACTGTCGGGGCTGTACACCCGCAACAGCACGGCGTCGGTGATCGGAACGGTGCGACTGACGGCGCTGACCTGGATCGCAGCGGCCAATATCGGACTCTCGCTTCGCGTCTCCCCGTACCTCGACGGGGCTGCTGCCTGGCCGTTCGGCCTCGTCATCACCGGCTTCGGGCTGGTTGCCCTCGTCGGCTGGCGTATCGGGTACACCACAATCGCCCGGCGGTAACGCTTCGGCTACCCACCATATCTGTCTCCAGACATATCACCATCTAAAAAGACGATAGTGGGGCTGACAGCGGTATCATATTCTGGATGGTCTCCCGCAATTACAAAATGACTACTGTCAACATTTGACATAGTGTTTCCCTCGTGCGGTTTTTCGACTCAAGTCCGCGGTTCGACGTTCCATCGGTGAATCTCTCTCCCATCCCATGATTATTCTTATCCAAATCAACCCATCGATAAGCAACTCATAAGTTATGGCTATCCACCACCCAAAATACGGATTAGAAATGAGTCCAATATCAGGCGATTATGGGAAACACTTATATACACATTTCACGTACTATTGGATAGATTATGACTGGATATTACGACATTGTTCTTGGCCTTATCCCAGTCGCACTGCTTGGAATCACCGCAGCCCTGACGTTCGTTGGCGTCTCGCTGACCGCAGCCGTCCCGATCGGCGCGTTCACCGCGATGGGGATCATCGGCCATGCGATGTTCGTCAATACACCCGCTGACGCCTCCGACGAGGCCCGTTCCGCCAAGCCACCGCTCAACGCGGACTAGTCGTTTCACTCCAGTCACTTTCTCTCCCCTCTCCCCACCTCCTTCTCCCTCTCTCCCTTCCGTTCTCTCCTCGAGTTACAGTCGCTCTCGACCACCGCCGTTGTCCCACACTGTGAGTCGTCAGTCTCACCCGTAGCTAGCCACAGGTGGCAACAGCGGACGGACAACGGCTACTACTCCCTCCGAACGGACGTTCTGGCAAAGACGAGACGCTGCTCCCAAGGAAGCCGTTACGCGGTCGGTCGAACCTTGAACCCGTACCGTGTCACACCCTCCTGCGTGTAGATCCGCCGAATCGTCGTCTCGATTTCGTCGTCCACTGCGAAGGCGTCGGGTGCGGCGTCGGTCCCCATCGCCGGGAGGCTCACGGTCTCATCCCCGGCCTCCGTCCCCGCACTGTCCGCAACCGGGAGTTCGACGATCGCCGCCGCGTAATCTCCTGCCTGTGACTGCTGTGGGGCGAACTCCGGCGGCGCACCGCCCTGTGAAATCGTCGTCACAGCCTCGATCCGACCCCTGTTCGCGAGGGTGACTGTCTCGTACTCGACGAGCGATCCACAGTCATCACACGCACCCTCCGGCGGGAACGCGAGCGCACCACACTCGGGACAGCGCCCCGCCTCGAGTCGGTACCGCTGTGGAATCGACCGCCGCCACGACGGAACGCTGACGTACGCACCGCCTCCAGATGGTGGTCCCGCGGTGACGACACCGCGCTGGCGGAGGTACTCGGCGTACGAGAGCGTCTGTTCGTCGTCTTCACCGTTCGTATCTGTGTTCGCGTCCAGATCGATCTGTGTCGGAACGCTCCCATCGGACTCGAGTACCAGCGCGTCAGCACCGGCCCCACTACCGAACGAGACTGCCAGAATCGATTCGTGACCGTCCGCAAGCGCGCTGGCGAGCGAGACCGGGACGCTCGCAGCACCGAGGTCGCCAAGCTTGTGAACGGTTGCAGCGGCCTGGATCTCGTCGGTGCCGACACCAGCTGCGCCGGCGGCACGGTAGGGGAGTTTCCCGTTCGGTGCCTGGATAGCGGCGGCCGCTGGCTCGAGGTCGTCGCTGGAGTCGGACTCGAGTGCAGCCACAGCGCCGCCGATGGTTTCGGTGAACGCCTGGCGGTCGTACTGGGTGACGCCGAGGCCCTGAGTCTCTTCCTCACCGGTGTTCCGGAAGCGGGTGCCGGGGTAGGGGAGGGAGTACTCGGCGCGGTCGGCGATGTCGGCTGGACCGCTTGCTTCGAGGACGAACGCAGCGCCAGCCGCGCCGGCGGCGTGGTCGAGTTCGCTGTCCGGTTCGCCACGCGGTGCGTCGGCAGCGACGACGAGTCCCGTCGTGGTCTCATCGGTGTCGACGGCGTCAATGCCGGCCCAGAGCGCGCGTGTACCGGCTCGGGTGCTGCCGGTGAAGACGTGACGGGTGGTCGCCTCGTTGACGGCGAGCATCGCGCCCAGACGGGCTGTCAGATCCTCCTCTGCGACCGGTGGGCGAGAGGATGCGAAGCCGAGCCAGTCGATGGCGTCGCCTGTGAGATCCGCTGCCTCGAGTGCGCGCGTCGCGGCCTCGTAGCCCATCGTGAGCGCGTCCTCGTCGGCTGCGGGGACGGCCTTCTCGGAGATACCAGACGCCTGGAAGTGACCCCAGGCATCTGCGAAGGCTTCGGCCGTGATCCGGAACCGTGGTGCGTACGCGCCGACTGCGGTGATGGCGGCCATCAGGCGCTCACCTCCGTTTCCTTCTCAAATACGTGAATCACGGATGCACCGCCGCTACCGCCGACGTTGTGGGTGAGCCCACGAGTGGGGTTCTCGACCTGTCGCTCGCCGGCCTTGCCCGAGAGCTGTTTGAACGCTTCGACGACCTGGCCGGCACCGGTTGCGCCGATCGGGTGGCCCTTCGACTTGAGGCCGCCCGACGTGTTGACCGGGAGCTCACCGCCGAGTTCGGTCGCACCGGACTCGATGAACTGACCTGCCTCACCCTTCTCACAGAAGCCGAGATCCTCGTAGGCCAGCAGTTCGGCGATCGCAAAGCAGTCGTGAACCTCCGCGAAGTCCAGGTCCTCGGGGCTGATGTCGGCCATCTCGTAGGCCGTCTCGGCGGCGTGCTGGCTCGCTGGGACGCCCGTGTAGGAGTCACGCTGGAACAGTCCGACGCTGTCGCTGCCGGCACCGACGCCGGCGACGCGGATCGGATCGTCCGTATAGTCGTCGACGACGTCCTCGCTGACGATTAGCGCGCAGGCCGCGCCGTCAGAAGTTGGACAGCAGT
This sequence comes from Natrialba sp. SSL1, assembly GCF_001861355.1. Classification (GTDB taxonomy): domain Archaea; phylum Halobacteriota; class Halobacteria; order Halobacteriales; family Natrialbaceae; genus Natrialba. The sequence continues at coordinate 94,269 of NZ_MASN01000037.1, read as the reverse complement.
GATAGAGATTGAGCGGATCCGCGACGACGGGTGCCGACTGGGCGTCCTCGAGTGAACACTCGAATCCCAACTGGGCGTGCGGGTTCTTCGCGCCATTGGCGTGGTTCTTCACGGCGACGCGTGAGAGCTGTTCGCGCGTGGTGCCGTACTCCTCCATGTGGGCGCTTGCCATCTGAGCGTAGACGCCCGAGAAGGTGGTGCCGGAGAGGCGCTCCCACTCGGTTTCACCGGAAACGCCGAGCCAGTACTTCGTCGCGTCCGAGCTCATGTCCGTCATAATCTCGAAGCCGCCCGCGAGAGCGACGTCGGCCATGCCGGACTTGACCGCCTGGACGGCCTGGCGGGTTGCAAACCCACTCGCTGCGCAAGCGTTTTCGACGCGCGTGCACGGTACGCCATCGAGCCCGACGTGTTCGGTTACTGCCGGCCCCGAGAGGCCGAGCTGGCGACCACCGACGCCGAGCGTGCCGATGAAGGCTTCGTCGACGTCGTCCGTCTCGAGTCCGTTCGGAACACTCTCGACTGCGTCTTCGAACGCCGTTCGGAACAACGACCGGTAGCTCTCGGATGGAAACGCCCCGTAGGCCGACTGTCCCGCACCGACGAGGTAGACATCTCGCATACTCGTGAACGGAGTGCCCGGTATGAAATAGATTTCGTCAACGATTCGCATGGTGACAGTACTGACACGTCTCGCGGCGATTTCCCGGTGGCTGTCGCGGTGCTCGGGACGGGGCGTGTCGGCCTGCACCGGTGAACTGTGGCTGTCGATTCGACCGTCTGTACGCCCACTGTACCGATCCGTACCGACACCGTACGGACTTTCTCGTTGTTCTCTTGTGACGTACCGATACCGTACGGCACCATACTAGCACCATATCAGCACCATATCAGCATATACCAGCCCCATACCACAGCTCACCGACACCACCCGACTCGAGTACCCCCAGTCAACGAGCCATTGGGTCGCGAGACGGTCACGGATGGGTCTCCGTACCGTCACTGGGTTCAAACGGCTGTTTCTCGTACTGAGTGACGACATGTCACGCGCGGCCGATCTCGTCTCGGTTCTCGAGTCCGCCTCCTCGCTCGTCGTCGTCTGTCACGACAATCCGGACCCCGACTGCCTGGCCAGCGCGCTCGCACTCGAGACGATTGCTGACGAACACGACGTTGCAGAGGTGGTGATCACGTACGGCGGCGAGATTTCACACCAGCAGAATCGAGCGTTCGTCAACATGCTCGCCCTCACTGTCGTTCCACTCGAGGACGTAGCGTTTGAGGAGTTCGACTGTCTCGCGTTCGTCGATCACACGAGCGGGCAGAACACGTCGCTCGATGCGGCCCTCGAACCGGATATTGTCGTCGACCACCACCCTAACGGCGGTGGTGACGCCGAGTTCGCCGATATTCGGACCGAGTACGGTGCGACGGCGACCATCTTCGTCGAGTATCTCGAGGAGCTAGCTGTCGAGTTGACGAGTCGACTCGCCTCGGCACTGTTGTTTGCACTCCACCGCGAGCGCCTGGACTTCGTTCGCGAGCCGACGCGACGGGAGTACGAGGCTGCGCTCGCGGTCTATCCCGACGCCGAACTCGAGGTGCTCGAACAGCTCTACGGAAGCGCGTTCTCGCCGGGAACGCTCGACGCGATCGGCCGGGCGATCGATACCCGTGAGCGTCGGGGTTCCTCGCTGGTCGCGAACGTCGGGAAAACTGGCGAGACGGACGCACTACCACAGGCGGCGGACTACCTGCTCAATCTCGAGGGAGTCGATACGGTACTCGTCTACGGCATCGTCGGTGACGCGATCCGAATCAGTGGCCGGTCGATCGACCCGCGGATCAACATGGGTGAGACACTCGACGACGGGTTCGGCGACCTGGGATCGGCGGGCGGCCATCACGATATGGCGGGCGGCTACATCGAACTCGGTATTTTTGCAGACGACGCAGGCGACGCCGAACAGCTTCTGGACTTCGTCAGTGGCCGGATCTCGAGTCGTTTCTTCGAGGCGCTGAATCTGGACGACTGACGGCAAGCGGCGGCGGACTCGGTCGGCCAGATGACTGGACCTCATGCATCCGTTGTAAGGCCCTCATGCGGCCTGTTGTACGGTCCTCAGGCGGTCGGTTGTAGTTCTTTGCCGGTGATCGTTGCCCCGTGGGAGCGACGGAGCGACGGAGCAACGGAGCAATCACCGGTAAAACGCACCAACGGCCCGTCTCAGTCGATATCGATCCGATGGGACTCGCTGTCCGGCTCACGCTTTGGCAGCCGGATCGTCAGAATCCCGTTGTTGATCGTCGCGTCGACACCGTCTGGATCGACGGCGGCCGGAAGCGTGACCTTGCGGCTAAACGACTGAACCTCGCGTTCCCGGCGGATGTAGACGCCACGATCCTCCTCGCCATCGTGGCCCTCAGCGCGCTCGCGTTCGCCCTCGATGGTGAGTAACTCACCAGCCAGTCGAATGTCGAGGTCGTCGGCTTCGTAGCCGGGCACGTCGACGGTGACGACGAACTCGTCGTCCTCGTCTGCGATGTCGAGGCTGGTCGACCCGCTTCCGACATTCGTCGAAAGATCGAGCCGCCGCTGGCTTTGGTCCTCAATACTCTGTTCCCAGGATCGGGCGGCTGTCTCGAGCTGGCGGTTGAGTTTGTCGAGCAGTTCCTCGATGCCGTCGAAGGGACTCGATCTGTCTGCCATAGTCACCATATCGTACGCTATCGACGCCGAAAAAGGCCACTTCAGGTCTGTCTGACCGTCAGTGACGACAACGTGTTGTGACATGATAGCTTCAGTCATGGAGGGAAGACGGGGGGGACTCGAGTTCGGAGTCGATACAGTACCAGCGACTGCACCACCAATAGCCACAGTAACAGGACAGCAGCGATCACACAGACCGGTACCGGCGACAGCATCGCCTACCGAAACGGCAAAAGGCGACACGGTCCCGGCAGCACCCTCGGGTGGTGGGGGAGTTTTGAGGCTGCTCGGCGTAGGACCGTCTCCATGACGCGCGCACTATTCGTCGTTAGCGAGGAAGGCTACTGGGGAGAAGAATGCGTCGAGCCACTCGAGACGCTCTCGGATGCGGGCGTCGAGATCACGGTCGCGACGCCGTCGGGCGGGCCACCGGAACTCGACGAGACGTCGGTAGATCCGGACGAGGTCGGCGAGGAGACCGCCGAGCACGTCCGCGAGGTTCACGAGAACGACGAGCGGCTCAACGACCCGATTCCGACGGCCGAGGCCGACGCGAGCGAGTACGACACCGTCGTCTTCCCCGGTGGCCACGGCACCGAGTGGGACGTCAATCAGGACAGCGACGCACGCCGACTCCTTCGGGACGCGGTCGAGGGCGAGGGGAAGGCGCTGGTCGTCTGTCACGCCGTCGGCCTGCTCGCGTTCGCCCGTGACAGCGACGGCGGCTTCATCGTCGGGGGCCGCGACGTGACCGGCTTCCCGAACGAGTGGGAAGAGGAGATCGTCGACGAGAACGACGTCATGCCGACCGGGCGCAAGCTACCCTACTGGGTCGAAGACGAGGTCGAGGCCGCCGGTGGCAACTGGGACGCCGAACTCGATCAGGACACGAGCGTCACCGTGGATGGCGATCTCCTCACCGCTCGTGGACCCGAGTCCTCGAGTGCGGCGGCGGAGACGCTGCTCGACGAGCTTGGAGTGTCGGCAACGGAAGCGGAAGAGTAAGCAGAAGAGGAAGAGAAAGTGGAAGAGAACAGCAACCGTTCGTTTTGGTGGCTACGCTGTGTTATCGCCGGAGCATGTCGATCGCTCGTTCGATGGTTCGGACGAACGAAAGCGTCGGCGTTCCGGGCAGGTAGACGGGGACATCCCCGTCGTCGGTCGGGACGTTCGTAATCGGATCTCTGCGTTCCATACGAGTAGTACGCACCGCACGTATTTACGCATTCGGAACTATTCTTTCTCTATCCAAAAGTAACAATCGTTATTGAGTAACTAGGGCACGGTATTCTCTCACCAGGCACCGGATCTCACACACCGGTATCGTCGTTTGATCCGGTTTACGCCGGAAATTCGGCTAGACCACGAGAATAGTACGTTCTGATCACACTCACATCGTCAATGAGAAGGTGCTTGAGGGCGGATCTGCTCACAGCTACTGATGAGGCGTCGGAGTGCGCTCGCCGCGGTGACAACGCTCGCAGGCACAGCCATCGCAGGTGTCGTGAGTCGCCCCGGCGGCAACGATCGACTGCTTGCAGCGGCGCGGGAAGGCAGCGACGACGTCACGACTGAGACGACACAACTGCTTCCCGAGACCGTCCACGAGACGACGCTGTACGAACTCACGGCACCCGACCCGGGGCCGACGGTGATGGTCTTCGGTGGCATCCACGGCGACGAACGCAACGGTATCGAGGCCGCCCACGACGCCACTGAATGGGGGCCGGATGCTGGCCAACTCGTCGTCGTCCCCGAAACCGACCGCGTCGCGGTCGAAAACGACGAACGCGGCGGAATCGACGGCGACCTGAACCGCCACTTCCCGGCCGGCGAGGAGCCAACCAGCGACCTCGCACGCGGCATCTGGGACGCCGTCGAACGGTACGATCCCGACGTCGTTCTCGACCTCCACCGCTCGCTGGGAATCTACGGTTTCCACCGGGAGTACGTCGGCCAGGCGCTCTTTCACTCCGCAGACGCCCACGCCCACGGCCGCGCCATCGCCGACGCGCTCACCGCGGACGCCATCCCCTGGTACCTGCCGTTCCACCGCTTTACCCCGCAGGAGAGCACCGCCGGCGGCCCGCTCCTCTTTCAGAAGGCCGCCGCCGAACTCGACGCGACCGCCTATCTCTTCGAGACGACCGCGTTCCTCCTCAACCACGCGACCATGACCGAACAGTCCCGGCTCGTGACCGCCCACGTCCTCGCGGCGCACGGGGGACTCGAGTACGACACGGGAATCGGTGTGGCGGGTACCGGGGAGCCAGAACAGGAGTCCGAAACGGAACCAGACGGAGGGACAAGCGCATGAGCGGAGACTCTCCTGGACCGGAGTCGGGGAGAGGATCGGAGCCGTCGATCGGGCACGCAGGCGGACTCGAGATTGGACGCCGAGCGCTCACGAGTCCGGCGACGGTCGCGACTGCAATCGTGCTGATCGTGCCGTTCGCACTGGGGTGGCTTCGGACGGAACTGTTCTCACCGCTGGCGCTGCCGGGGTACGTCATCTACAGTATCGGGACGGCGATCGGCAACGCCATCGCGCCGCGGTTCGAGTTCTGGGTGTACTGGGTGCCGTTCGTCGGGGGCTGTTACGGTATTGCGGTCGGCGTCGGCACCGTGTACGAGTGGGTTCGCGCTCGTCGCGATGCTGGCGACGACGGAACGGAAGCAAACCGCTCACACAGTCCACCCGGTAACTCGGACGACTGAGGTGGACAGCGTCGTTGCGAGTGACTCGTCGAGGGTGAAACGGTACCCGGGCGGCGACCAGACGGCAACGCAACCACCTTGCGCGAACACGACAGTACTCGAGAGGGCGGTGAATCAGTCCCTTTTTACGCGACGGCGGGGAACTGCGACTATGAGCTTCGAGAAAGACGACACCGTTGTCCTGACGGACAAGCACAGCGATTTCAACGGCGAAGTCGGGACGGTTACCCAGACGATGGAATCGATGTTCGGCGACGTAACGTACACCGTGAGCTTCGAGGACGGGCAGGAGACGGGCATTCCGGAAGAGGATCTCGAGGCGGCTGACGATGTCGAGGGCGCAGACGACGAAGACAGCGAAGACGAAAACTAACGACAGCGACACTCACGCCCGTACTCACACCCACAACGACCGAGACCCTACCCCACACCGGCCTCCCAACGCCCCACCGGCAACGCCACCCACGTGAGAGTTCGGCGGCCGCATACGATACCACAGATGCCACAGATTCCGCTTCACTACGTCGACATTCGAACGTTCTGCTACGCCACAGAGGACGAAAAACGCGTCGAGGAGGCCCTTCGGACCTTCCTCCCCGAGGAGTTCGAGATCGACCGCGTCGAAAGCGAGGGCCACTACGGCGACCGCATCCTCGTCCTCTCGGCCCGTGTCGAGAACGCAGACGACGTTCGCCACGTGCTCTCGCGACTCACCGACCTCGAGTCGTTCGACACGCTGCTCGATGAACTCGACGACCGCGTAACCGAGAACACCGAACTCTTCCTCAGCCTGGACAAACAGGCCGCCTTCGAGGAGACGATTCGCGTCGGCGACGGCATCATGCTCCGTGCGAAGGTCGAGGCCTACCCCGCGAAAAAAGAACAGGCACTCGAGAACGCTCGCGAGGTACTCGAGCGACTCCGGAATCGGGAGTCCGATTCCGACGCTGCTGCAGAGCGCGACGACTCGTGAGGCGTCGCCGTTTCTGACCGCGCCGAGTTCTGACGCGTCGTCGCTTACTCGCTCTGACTTTTGACGTACCGCCGTTCCTGGCCGCATCTACTTCTGACTGATCGCCGTTCCTGACCGCGCCGACTCACTCGCAGTCCGCTCCGGGTCGAAGGGTTCTGATACGAACCATCGCCGGGTCCTGACCCGACCCTGGCCCCGGTCTCGGACTCGAACTCGGACACGACTCTGACCACACTACGACAGACCACACTACGACAGACCACTATCACCCGTACCCATACTCTTATCATCGTGATACACATCGGTTGAGAGCAACCCGTCGCGACGACGCTCTCGTTCGAAACTCGATGTCGCGACCCACGATGACGATGCCGAACAGCCACGCTCGGCTGTCCCAGGTCGACGACCCCATCCGTCACTACGGCCGGGATACGTCCACCCCGGACATCGAACCACGGCCCCACGGTTGCTTCCCACCATCCACCATGGACAACACGGACGCGGATCGCTCGGAGACGCTCGACGAACTGCTTACACTCTGTGCACACAGACACTGCCGCGGCGTCCTCACATACTTCAGGCACACGTCAGAAACGACCGTCTCGCTTGCAACTCTCATCGACTCGCTGCTGGCTTCGTCTCCCCACCAGGAACCAGCGACCTCACCCGCTCTCGACCGATCCAACCTCGCGTTACACCTCCACCACTCGACGCTGCCACGCCTCTCGGAGGCAGGGGTACTCGAGTACGATTCGAGATCGAATACGGTTCGGTATCACGGCCACCGCGAACTCGAGCGACTCGTGGCGGCGATTTCGGAACGGTAACTCGTACTGATCGGGACAGATCCCGCCGCGTGCAGTGAGGGTTGTGGGTGAGAGCAGCCCGTCGCTCGTCGCGGTGACCGGTTCGCTGAATCGAGTGTACAGGCGACCAGAGGGTACAGAGACAACGAATGCGGGGGTAGACTTACTATCCTACAGGTGTTCGATACCGTATGATGGAGACACCGGATGGAGGTGGCGTCCAGGACCGGTGGGATCAGTTGCTACAACTGCTGGCAGCGCGGCCACGTCGACAACTCATCAGTTCCCTGCTCGATGCACCCGCTGATCAGCGCCTACCACTGCCGTCGGCAGCAGTGTCGTCACCGCAGGCGGAAGCGGGTGACCACGACCGAATCGCAATCGAACTCCGACACCAGCATCTTCCCGCACTGGCGAGCGTCGAGTATATCCGCTGGGAGCGAGACCCGTTCTGTGTTCGCCGCGGTCCGCGGTTTGACGAGCCCGCGGCGGTGATCCGGGTTCTCCAGGAGTCGGCTGGTCAGTTCCCGGACACATTAGCGCGGGATGGACTCGTTGAGGCGCATGAATCGTCGTAACGATATCATCTATGAGGTCGTCGCAGCGCTCGCTGCCGCAGATGGGTCCGATCCGGGTTCGCTGGGATACACGCTGGCGGATTACGTCGACCCGACGATAATCGAGCGTCTCGTTGCGAGTAACACCGCGTCGGAACTATCGTTTCAGGTTCCGGGCCACGAGGTGACGGTAACCGCCGACGCCGAGGTGTTCATCGACGGCGTCGAGTACGGCACAGGTCGGCGATCACCGGTGTCGACCAGCGACTGGACCGTCGGTGGAGAGCAGGAGACGCCGGACCAACTGCAGCTACAGCGGTTTTTCACGAACCTTCCCTGTACGGTGTATCAGTCGCGCAACGAGGAGGGGTGGCCGATCGAGTTCATCAGCGGCAACTGCCACGAGTTGACCGGGTACGAGCCAAACGCGTTCATCATCGGTGGCATCAACTTCGGGTTCGACCTCATCCACCCTGACGATTGCGAGCGGGTCGATGCGGCGGTCGACCAATCGATCGAGAACGAAACGCCGTTTTCGGTTATGTACCGACTCCAGACGGCAAACAGTACCGAAAAGTGGGTTCTCGAGATCGGAATGCCGCTGTTCGACGGGACGGAACCGCTCTCGATCGTGGGTGCAATCGTCGATCTCTCCGATGTAGGCCCGGAGCAAGCACAGTCAGTGCCATCGCCGGGACAGGTAAATCCGAGCCAATAACTCACGACTGGTTGTCTCCCTGTGCACTTCACGGAACAGTGTCGAAGGGGCGGTGTCCGTTGTGGCAGGTCTGTGGCAGCCGTGTAGATGAATTGCCTACTGACTTACTCGTCCGGACTGATCTGAACGGTTGTTTCGGCCGTTAGCCCCTTCTCCTCGGCGTCGGGGACGTTGATCTGGACGCTGATCGTGTGTTCGCCGGTCTCAGCCGCTTCCCACTCGTTGTCAGATACCTTGAACAGCTGGCGCCACACCTTTCGGAACCGCTTTCGCTCGCCGCGCTGAAAGGTGAAATCGCCGCTCTCGTCCGGTGGATCATAGCGCGCAACGTGTGTCGCCTCCGTGATGCCGTCGATATCCCAGGTCCACAACAGCGGTGACGCCGTCGACAGCGTGATCGGAACCGGGAGCGAGTTGCGCATTATAACGGTGAACGGTATCGGTTCGTCCTCCGAAAACGTCGTTTTGGGCGTGACGATGTCGACCGAAATCGCCCGCTGGCGGAGGCCTTTCGGAACGAAGAGATTGCTCAGCGTCGACGAGTTTACGGAGCGAAAGGACTGAACCGTCGTCGACGACTCTCGCTCGTGTGGGGTAAACGGCTTCTCGTCGCGCTCGATGGCGTCCGACTCGTAGATCCGACGCATAGCCGTCGGGAGGTGCTGACTCGCCTAAAACGTTCGGGTGCGGTCAGTCGCCAGCACCGCTAGGACCTGATCCGATCCGATCGGTTAGCAGTGGTCTTTGGGCCGAGGCAATTTTCCGCGAGACGGTCACCCCTCGTGAGTCGACCCTAGTGTGTAGAACCGTTCATTGTTGGACATACTTTTAATCAATCGTTGGACAATTCAACGCAATACAATACTAATCCCCCAATTATCACTCGCTCAACCGTGCCATTATAATACATGATCAAAACCTATTTATGGCCTCACTTAGATGGACAGGTTGTAGTGTTGGCAAATGCGATGTGGTCACTCTCCCCAATGATAGCTGGGTCCGTCGATGAGCTTTGTCGACGCCGAAGCCGGGAAGCGACCATATCCAACGTAATGGTGGTTTAAATACAATGTCGAAATCAACGAAATCACGAAGTTCGAGTCTTGATCGCCGTCGATTGCTGCAGGGTATCGCAGCTGCCGGTGCAATCGGTGTTGCCGGTTGTATGGGCAATGGTGACGATGAGGAAGACGAGATCCTCGACGTTAGCGCAGCGTTAGAGCGAAACGAAGTCAACCTCGACGAGATACAGGAGGGCGGCAGACTTGAGTTCGCGATTCCACGAAACAGTATCTCCGACTACGACCAATCACAGAGTACCGCCGCTGAGGACTCGGTGGTGTTCGAGGCGGTCTACGACGGGCTGACGACGGTCGACAGCGAAGGAGAATACCTGCCGTGGATGGCCGCAGAACACGAGGCCGAGGAAGCAAACGATGTCTCCGTCACGGACTACGAGGACTATATGGTCGAGATGGAAGCCGACGACGCAGACGACGGCTTCCCGTTCTTCGATCTGGAAGACGACAACAATCTCGTCCTCATGCAACACCCTGACGACTTGCCGGCTGAGGAGGGCGACACAGTTCGAGTGTTGACCCGGGAGGAAGCCGGCGACGCCGTCGCTGACGGCGTCTACGGAACCAGAGTCGAGGGGCGTCTGCACGAAGGCATCGAGTTCCACAACGGCGACGAACTGACGGCCGAAGACATCGTCCGATCCTACGACAGATACGTCGGCTCTGACAACGAGGGTCAGATGTTCGACACGTTCATGTACGCAGAAGCCCTCGACGGCGACGACGGCTACACGTACGCGCTGTACTCGCAGGAGCCTGACGCCGCAGCGTTCGTGGAGATGAACCCGTACGTCTTCCCAGCCGAGCACGCCGACGTTCCGGCGGGAGAACTCGACCCGCGGGACGACGAGGATCTGGTCCCAATCGGTACTGGTCCGTACCAGGTCGAAGAGTTCGAAGAGGGATCGCAGCTCCTCCTCTCTCGGAACGAAAACTACTGGGTCGAAGACGTCGGTCTCGAGAATATCCCGTGGTGGGATGGCCCCGACGAGTTCCCCGAGAGCCCGGTCATCGACGAGATCAATATCCGATTCGTCGACGAGTCCGTCCAGCGGAGTGCTGCACTCGAGGACGGCGATGTCGACATCGCCTACGAACTGCCGTCTGACGCACGAAACAGTTTCTACGAGTCGGATGACTACGTCGTCTCCGCGACGGAAGCCTTCGGCTTCAAGTTTATGCAGTTCCCGGTCGAGGAGACCGACACCGGCGGCGCATTCGCCGAACGAGAGATCCGTCAGGCGGTCAGCGCGCTGATTCCGCGCCAGCAGATCGTCGACCTCATCGAACAGGGCTGGGGTGACCCGGCACGGGTTCCGTTCCCGGCACCCGCCGCAGATCTTGCAACGACCGAAGACGACTACGAGGACTTGTTCGACGAGGAGTGGGCCTATCCGGTCGAACCGGATGTCGAACAGGCCGAACAGCTCATCGAAGAGTCGAGCCTGGAGGCACCGGTCGAGATCACTATTCAAACGAACGCCGACGACGACGAGCGGATCGACAAGATGCAACTCGCCGTCGACCAGTTGAACCAGAGCGGTCTCTTCGAGGCCGAACTCGAGACACCGGCGGCACTCGGTGACTGGACGCCCGAACTCTACACTGACGGCGCTCGTCACGAGGCTGCAGAAAACAACGCGGCGGCCGTGATCGGTCTCGCCGGTACGCCGGAGCCACACGGGTTCCCGGAAACGATTCACGATCCGGACAACTGGAACGGCTGTTGTAACTTCTTCTTCCCGGAAGGGGCACTGCCGGAGGACTTCGTCGACCTGCTCCGAAGCTGTCGCTTCGAAACGGACGTTGCTGAGGACGAAGACACTCGCAGAGAGCGGTACGACGAACTGTGGCCCGAACTGACTGATCTGTCGGCAAACACCATCGTCGACTACTCGCTGAACACTGGGACGGCTAGCAACGACGTAGTCGGATTCAACGTTCACCCACAGACACAGGCGATCTTGAGCTATGCGGTGTACGCCCCTGCTGACGAGCAGATCATGTACCTCGATCGCGACTAACCACCCGACTACCGTCACCCATTTCCACACGTACAAGGCATGAGTTTACAAAAATTCATTCTTAAACGGATACTGGCCTCAGTCCCGGTACTGTTCGGTGTTTCAGTCGTTACGTTCGCGCTTATGCACATCACACCGGGAGACATCGTAGACCAGTTGGTCGCGGCGAATCCCAACGTTCCATCACACGAGGCGGCTCGACTTCGACGCGAGTTCGGTCTCGACCAACCGGTCTGGGTGCAGTATCTCGATTGGATGCAGGGGGTATTGACAGGCGACTTCGGAGAGGTGTACTCGAGCAGCCGCGATGTCAGTGCCGTCGTGTTGGCTCGACTGCCCGAAACGATTGCACTTGGCCTGTTCGGCTGGGTGTTTGCAATTCTGATCGCGATCCCAGGCGGGATCTACGCCGCGGTCAACAAGGACCAGCTCGGTGACACCGTGAGCCGATTCGTCGCCCTTTCGGGCATCTCGATCCCGAACTTCTGGCTGGGACTGATGCTGATGGCGGTGTTCGCCGTTCAGCTGGATTGGTTCCCGACGCTCGACCCACAGACATCGTTGCTCTCTCCATCGATGCTCTGGTGGCTGATTCTGCCCGGTGTTACGATCGGGACGGCAGCCGCGGCAAACATGATGCGGATCATGCGTACCTCGATGGCCGAAGAGCTGAACAAAGAGTACGTAACCGCCGCGCGTGCAAAGGGACTCCCGGAGCGGACCGTTATCCTCAAACACGTGCTGCGGAACTCGCTCATCTCGGTCACGACGGTCGCCGCGTTCCTGACTGCGAGTATCGTCGCCGGTTCGGTCGTCGTCGAGACGGTGTTCGGATGGCCCGGTCTCGGACGAGAGCTTATCGATGCAGTCCACCTCAGGGAGATCAATCTCATTCTGGCGATCACCCTGTTTACCGGCTTCTTCATCGTGCTCGCAAACCTGCTCGCGGACATCGTCTACGCACTGCTCGACCCACGAATTAGAGACGAATACTGATCACAACTATGTCAACAGAAAGAGGACGAATACAGATTTCGGGCTTCGATACTGACGGTATCGAAGACCAGGACTCACTGGATGCCTGGAGCGAATCGGAGGCTGACGAGCTAGAGAGCCGGTGGCGAAAAATCGTGTCGAGCATCGTCCGGGATCGGCTCGCGTTAGGTGGCTTTGCGGTCGTTGCCGTGATGTCAATCGCTGCGTTGCTTTCACAGCCGATTTCGGTAGGCGGGTTCACGGTTCAGCCCTTTTCGATCGTCCCGTACGATCCGACGCAGACCGGGGTCGGCGCTCGATACGCCGCGCCGTCGCTGTCACATCCGATGGGGACCGACCGACTCGGGCGGGATCTGTTCTCTCGCGTCGTCACCGGCGGCCGTTACAGTATTTCGATCGGACTCATCGTTACCGCACTCGCGGCATCGTTCGGCGTGATCTACGGCAGCATTTCGGGCTACTTCGGTGGGCGTGTCGACGAAGTGCTCATGCGGATTCTCGACGTCGTCTTCGCGTTCCCCGGGCTCGTGCTGGCACTGATCCTCGTCGCCCTCTTCGGCGGCGGCTTCTGGCCGCTGGTCGGCGCGTTCGCGCTCGTCGGCTGGGCGACCTACGCCCGTATCATCCGCGGTGAGATCCTGAAGGTGAAACAAAACGAGTACGTGATGGCGGCGAAGGCCCTCGGTGCGCGAGACCGGTCGGTGATCTTCCGCCACGTGATCCCGAACGCCATCGCTCCAGTTATCGTGCAGGCGACACTCAGTATCGGGACCGTCGTCATCGGCGTTGCAGCGCTCGGCTTCCTCGGGCTCGGCTTCGACCCCGGAACACCCGAGTGGGGAACGATCCTCGACGCCGAATCTGATACGCTCGCGACGGGGGCTGGTGGCACGTGGGACTGGTGGGCAACCGTCTTCCCTGGCCTGATGATCTTCCTGTTCGTCATGTCGATGAACATCATCGGTGACGCAGTCAACGACGCACTCGATGCACAGGTCGACGACATCGGAGGTGGTGGATGATGGCACTGCTCGAAGTCAACGACCTGACGGTGTCGTTCTACACCCAGGAGGGTGTCGTCACCGCAGTTGATGACCTCTCCTACACCATCGAACGCGGTGAGAAGTTCGGCGTCGTCGGAGAGAGCGGTGCTGGAAAGAGCGTCACTGCCCTCTCGCTACTGCGACTCATCGAGAGTCCGGGCGAAATCGAGAGCGGCGAGATTCTGCTCGACGGTGACGACCTCCTGGAGATGACCACCGAAGAGATCCGCCAGATCCGGGGGAACCGGATCGGGATGATCTTCCAGGACGCACAAACCGCGCTCAACCCCGTCTACACGGTCGGCGAACAGATCTCCGAAGCGATCAGACACCACCTCGAGTACGACAGCGACGAGGCCAGAGAGCGCAGCATCGAACTGCTCGATCAGGTCGGTATCCCCGACGCCGAAAACCGGTACTCCGACTACCCACACGAGTTCTCCGGCGGGATGCAACAGCGTGCGGTGATCGCGATGGCGCTGTCCTGTGACCCCGACGTGCTGATCGCAGACGAGCCGACAACCGCACTCGACGTGACCACCGAGGCAAAGATCCTCGACCTACTCGAGGACCTCACCGATGAGTTCGATACGGCGATCCAACTCATCACCCACGACCTCGGCGTCGTCGCCGAACTCTGTGACCGCGTGATGGTCATGTACGCCGGCCAGGCCGTCGAAAAAGCACCGGTCGAGGAGTTGTACTACGATCCAAAACATCCCTACACCGTCGGGCTCATGAGTTCGATCCCACGCGTCGGGGACGACAGCGACCGGCTACGAACGATTCCGGGTGCAATGCCGGACCTGATCGACACACCGACCGGGTGTCGCTTCCACCCGCGCTGCCCGTACGCAGAGGAAGCCTGTACCCGGACAGAGCCCGACATGATCACCACCGGCAACGGAGCAAACGGCCCCCAACAGTCAGCGCGGTGTCTCGAGTACACCAACGATCTGCAACACGGACTTGGCTTCGACGTCACGATTGACGACGATCTGAGCGAGCGAGTACGAGGTGAGCGGCATGAGTAACCACGACGAGCCCATCCTCTGGACCGACGACCTGACGAAACACTACACGACGGAAGGCGGGTTCATCGATAACCTCCTCGGTCGAAAGCAGACCGTGAAAGCGGTCAACGATATCGACCTCGAACTGTACCCGGGCGAAACGCTCGGCGTCGTCGGTGAGAGCGGGTGCGGGAAGACGACGCTCGGCCGGGCGCTCTTGCGGCTCATCGAACCGACCGATGGGAGCGCCTACTACAGACAGCAACGAGACGACAGCCCGAACGCCGAGCGCGAAGCGATCGAGCTAACAGGGCTCTCGAGTAGTCGGCTACGTGACCTCCGAACGGACCTGCAGTACATCTTTCAGGATCCGTTCTCGAGTCTGAACCCGCGGCTTACCGTCGGCGATATCATCGGCGAACCGCTCGATATCCACGGTATCGCCGACGGCGAGGAACGCATCGATCGGGTGCACGAACTGCTCGACACCGTTGGTCTCAACCCGAGCCACGCTCACCGCTATCCACACGAGTTCTCCGGCGGCCAGCGCCAGCGTATCGGTATCGCCAGGGCGCTGGCGGTCGATCCGGAAGTGATCGTCTGTGACGAGCCGGTGTCGGCACTCGACGTGAGCGTGCAGGCCCAGATTCTCAACCTACTCGAGGATCTCCAGGAGGAGTTCGATCTGGCCTACATCTTTATCGCACACGACCTGAGCGTCGTCGAACACATCTCGGATCGGATCGCCGTGATGTACCTCGGCGAGTTCGCCGAGGTCGGGACGACCGAGGAGATTTTCGCCGAGCCACACCACCCCTACACCGAGGCGTTGCTCTCGGCGATTCCGGAGCCGGATCCGCTCTGGGAGGGTGACCAAATCTTCCTCGAGGGACAGGTCCCGTCGCCGATCGATCCGCCATCGGGCTGTCAGTTCCACACGCGGTGTCCCCGCGTGATCCCGCCGGCGGAGTTCGATCTCGAACAGCCCGAGTGGCGCTCGCTGTTGACGTTCAAGCTACAGGTACACGAGGCAGAAGAGGTAACACAGCTCCTGACGCTGACCAAATCGGACAAGGACATTCGCGAGGACCAATCGCGGCTCTCACACGAGCGATTAGACGGACTCGTTCGCGACGAGTTCGGTCTCCCACCCGAACTGTCGGATGCGACAGCCGAATCAGTGGTCACTGACGCGATTGCTGAACTCCGCGAGCGAGGACCAGAGGCGTGTGCAGCACTGCTCGAGAACGCGTTCGTCTCACCGTGTGAGTCGACAGTGCCGGACTACGTCGAGCACTCGCCGACACACGAAATCGCGTGTCTGTTGCACGACGACCGCTACGCTGAAGGGGCACTCGAGTCGACCCAGGCCAGCGACGAGTACAACGGGACCGTCGTTCAGGAGTAATCTCCCACACTCCGATCTTCAGCCGTCAGTTTTGGTGGTGTTTGCGTTCGAAGGTGACTGGTTCGTTTCAGTTTCAGTTTCGGTCGCTGTTTCGGCGTCGTCACCGTCGCTGCGTGCTTCAGTTTGCGGTGGGTTGGCCGCGATTCCTTTCATCGCCAGGTCGAGATCCGCACCGTCGTCGACTCCTGGCTCGCGGTCGTGGAACCGCCGTCGAAGCCGATCCGGGAGGTATCGGTTCGTGAGTTCGGGCGTCCCCGGAACGAGGTAGCCGCGGACGGCAATCAGACTGACAGCACACCAGAAGACGATGGCCCCAACAGCCAGTGCGACAACCGGTCCTGTCCCGACCCAGGCCAGTGTGGCCGCTGCGGCGCTGAGAAGAACTGCGAGGACGATGTTGACGGCAGTACACGGGAGACAGCGGTTTTCGCCGGTGTACTCGGGTTGGTGAAGACGGTCGATCGGCCCAGGAAACGCCATTGCTCACGAATTGTGGTTGAATCGACAAGAGTGTTGTTCACCTGGGAGTCTGGGAGTCTGGATGTCTGGGTCCCTGGCCACCCGATAACTGTCACACCAACGAGTCACAGTCACATCCCCGGAACCGAGTCCGGCGTGAACTCCAGGAATCGTCGCTCACAGTCGGTACACGAGACCGTTACGACTTCGACGTTGCTACAGCATGACTCGACCGTCTGGTCGCTGATCGAAATCGCTCCCGAACAGAACAGACACGCCTCCTGGAAGGACCGAAGCGATTGGAGGATACGGTAGCGCTGTCTGGAGGGAACAGCGTCCCACTCGTCGGTCACCTCACGGATGCTCTTGTCAACGGCGACGTCGAGCTGGACTGCCCCCTCGGAGGGCCAGCTTCGGACGGTGCTGCCTGTCTTGTAGGCGGGGTACGAGCGGTCGGCTTTGGAAACGTTATCGTCTGAAACAGCGAAGATGGCACCGATATCGGTTGGTTCGACACCGTCGGTCTGGAGCTCCTCGAGATACTTCTCGACGCGGTCGGTGAACGAAGGTGTAAACTGGAGTCCTTCCTCCTCGTCGGTCGGTTCGATCGCGTCGATCTCGAGGAGAAACGCTTCGGGATCGATCGCGTTCCGTCGACGCTCCTTGATACGCTCTGCCGCGGACCCTTCTGACATGCACTAACCGTGTGTTCGAGTTGTCAAAAACAGTTCGGTGTGTGACTCACTCACTCTCCTGTTGCCCCAGTCAGGTGCTGGTATCCCCGCTGTCGCTGGTGTCGTGCTCATGTCTGTGTTCGTACTCGTGCTCACGGTCGCGACCTGGGCCGTGGTTGTGATCTCGGTCCCGCTTGGTAATCCCAGGTGCGACGCGACACCCACAGGGGCCGGCGATAGCGTCGG
This sequence comes from Natrialba sp. SSL1, assembly GCF_001861355.1. Classification (GTDB taxonomy): domain Archaea; phylum Halobacteriota; class Halobacteria; order Halobacteriales; family Natrialbaceae; genus Natrialba. The sequence goes on along the minus strand of NZ_MASN01000037.1, from coordinate 76,845 downwards.
TGGGGCCGATGACGGTGGTGCGGGTGACCGGGGTGTCACAGCGCGGGCACGGGGTTAACTCGAGTGCGGGGTCGCCAGTGGAACCAGTCGCAGACGCTGGCTCTGGATCACTGTCGTGGCTCATGCGGGGTGGCACCGCCGCGAGTTCGTGGCTCGGCAGGAGAGCGCTGCTGCTGGTTGTATTGGGCAATGCGTCAGTCGTGCGGGATGTTTATATCCCGTGAGAATGTACGCAATCATGGCTGCAAAGCCTCATCGGCTTGGAAGCCACGTTTCGGGTGTCTCTAGCACCCGGGACACTTTCGCGTCCAGTGATGGCTTCCGTTCTAATTGTTGACTGGTGATAACTTATATCTATCGACGAGGCCACAGAAATAGCGGTAGTCAACAATTCGAACACCCCTATATTCGTTCAATATATCGGTAAAACATATCCATAGTCGGGAAGAATACAGGGCTATGAAACGGCGATTGGTCCTCGCAACAGCCGGCGCGACACTGGTTGGCGGCTGTAGCTCTTACCTACGTGCCCCCAGCAACAGTGACGGCGAAACCGAACTGGAAGGCGTTGCACTCGAGTCCGGCGAACTCACAGACTGGACACAGCCCAGACGGGATGCACAGAATCGGGCGTACGTCGAGGAGGGCGATATTACCGATCGACCACAGGTCCGCCGAGAAATCGATCATCACGCGGATGGCCCGGATTTTCTCGGCCCGATTCTTACGGTCGATGGTGTCGCCATTTTCGTCGACAACGAAGCAGGGGGCATCGTCGGCTTCGACCTCGAGACGTTCGAGGAGGTGTGGACGCGCTCCATTGACTCCCCGCAGCACCTACTGAAACACATCACAGCCTCGAGTGAGGCAATCTTCGTAACTGCAGGCAACGAACTGTACCGGCGGCCGCTGGACGACGACGGAACACAGTGGGAAGCGGACGGGCTGCCAGTCTCGACACCGCCGGTGTACGCTGATGGGCTCGTACTCACTGGCCAGGAGTCCGGCACCGGACAGGTGGTCGCGACGAACGCGGTAACTGGCGAGACAGAGTGGAACATCCACGATGTAGACGTTTCGCCCGTCCAACCAGCCTGTACGGACGAGCTATGTGTTCACGTCGATCTGCATGGACAGTGTTCGGGATTCGAGCTCGAAACGGGCGATGAGCGCTGGTCGGCGGAGACCGACATGTCACCGTCCGGCCCACCGGTAATCGGCGACGGCATCCTCGTGAGCGGGGCGGCCGACGAACAGGGAGTCATCGAACGGCTTGATCCAGCAGATGGAGACACCATCGACAGCCACCGCTTCGACGAACCGATCGAACACGCACTCGCGTACGCCGAAGATAAAATATACGCTGTCGACGCGAGCGGCGTCCTCCACTGTCTCGACACCGAACTGGATACCCGGTGGACGTACGGCTCGGATATCGATTTCAACGCGGACGGCTGGGCCGAACGAAGTCCGATCGTCGTCGGCGAGACGGTCTGGTACGCTGGACCCGACCTCAACATCCACGGAGTCGACACCGCCACCGGCGAGCAGCGGTGGACGATCGACTTCTACCCGAGTTCGCCTGCACCGTTTGCCAGCGCCGGGTCCGCTTTGCTTCTGGCTCGCGGAGAGGGGCTTCAGATTCTTGCTCCGTAGCGACTGTGCAGTCGTGCCCACCGACTCAATCGAGCCGATTCGACCGGATTGTTGTACAAAATCGCCCGACTCCACAGTGACAGCCGCCCATCTAGAATTTTATTCGACTCGTGACGCTGGCTAGTAACGCTTAAAACAAAGTGCGCACAATACCCTCCACAATGGCGAGCAACAAGATTCTCGGAATCGACCTCGGTACGACGAACAGCGCGTTCGCCGTCATGGAAGGCGGCGATCCGGAGATTATCGTCAACGCCGAAGGCGAACGGACGACGCCCTCCGTCGTCGCGTTCACCGACGACGACGAGCGGCTCGTCGGCAAACCCGCGAAGAACCAGGCGATCCAGAACCCCGAAAAGACGATCGCTTCCATCAAGCGCCACATCGGCGACGACGACTACACCGTCGATATCGAGGGCGAAGAGTACACGCCCGAGGAAATCTCCGCGATGATCCTCCAGAAGATCAAGCGCGACGCGGAAGAGTACCTCGGCGACGAAGTAGAGAAGGCCGTCATCACCGTCCCCGCGTACTTCTCGGACCGACAGCGCCAGGCGACCAAGGACGCCGGCGAAATCGCCGGCTTCGAAGTCGAGCGCATCATCAACGAGCCGACGGCCGCCTCGATGGCCTACGGGCTCGACGACGACTCCGACCAGACCGTCCTCGTCTACGACCTTGGGGGCGGTACCTTCGACGTGTCCATCCTCGACCTCGGCGGCGGTGTCTACGAGGTCGTCGCGACCAACGGGGACAACGACCTCGGTGGTGACGACTGGGACGAGGCCATCATCGACTTCCTCGCCGAGGAGTTCGAGGCCGACCACGGCATTGACCTCCGCGAGGACCGTCAGGCCCTCCAGCGGCTCAAGGACGCCGCCGAGGAGGCCAAGATCGAACTCAGCAGCCGGAAAGAGACGGAGATCAACCTGCCGTTCATCACGGCCACCGACGACGGCCCGATCCACCTCGAAGAATCTCTCACGCGTGCGAAATTTGAATCGCTCACGCAGGACCTGATCGACCGCACCGTCGAGCCGACCGAGCAAGCGCTCGAAGACGCCGGCTACAGCAAGGACGACATCGACGAAGTGCTCCTCGTCGGCGGTTCGACCCGCATGCCACAGGTCGGCGAGAAGGTCGAGGAACTCACCGGCAAGGAACCCCAGAAGAACGTCAACCCCGACGAAGCCGTCGCACTCGGCGCGGCGATTCAGGGCGGCGTCCTCGGCGGCGAGGTCGACGACATCGTCCTGCTCGACGTGACCCCGCTCAGCCTCGGGATCGAGGTCAAGGGCGGCCTCTTCGAGCGCCTCATCGAGAAGAACACGACGATCCCGACCGAGGAGTCGAAGATCTTCACCACCGCCGCGGACAACCAGACGACGGTTCAGGTCCGTGTCTTCCAGGGTGAGCGCGAACTCGCCGAGAAGAACGAGATGCTCGGCGAGTTCCACCTGACCGGCATCCCGCCGGCACCCGCGGGCACCCCACAGATCGAAGTCACCTTCTCGATCGACGAGAACGGTATCGTCAACGTCTCTGCCGAGGACAAGGGCAGCGGCGAGTCCGAGGAGATCACCATCGAGGGCGGCGCTGGCCTCTCCGACGCCGAGATCGACGAGATGCAGCAGGAAGCCGAGAAGCACGCCGAAGAGGACGAGAAAAAGCGCCAGCGAATCGAAGCCCGCAACACCGCGGAAGCCACGATTCAGCGCGCCGAGACCCTCCTCGAGGAGAACGAGGAGGCAGTCGATGACGCCCTTCGCGGTGACATCGAGACCGCCATCGAGGACCTCGAGGCCACCATCGACGACGGCGAGGCGACCGCTGAGGATATCGAGGCCGCGACCGAGCACCTGAGCACCGAACTGCAGGAAATTGGCAAGCAGATGTACCAGGACGCCGGTGCAGCGGGCGCTGGCGGTGCTGGTGCAGCAGGCGGCGCAGGTGCAGGAGCGGGCGCAGCCGGCGCCGGCATGGGCGACATGGGCGGTATGGGCGGCGGCCCGAACCCAGGCCCAAGCGGCGCAGCCGGCGGCGACGACGAGGAGTTCGTCGACGCCGACTTCGAGGACGTCGACTTCGACGTCGACGAGGAAGACGACGAGCAGTAATCCCCCAACCGCTGCTCGCGCTGCTGACTTAGCAGCGCGGGAACACGGGAGTGAACAGCGATCCGTGTCGTACTCGAGTGTGTCTCGAGCAGCCGGCCACTCGAGTGACGGCTGTTTTTTGTTTTTAGCCGGCGGAGAATCACTGCTGTCTCCCAACGACCAGCACCTGGTGGCACCCACACCTGTGCTGTAACCACTGTGATCACGAGCGGTCCCTCTCATCAGCACCGTGCCGCGGGAACGGTCGTTTCAAGTGTCTCAACCGAGTATCGGTTCGACAACGAATGAGCGAGGACTTCTACGACGCACTCGGCGTGAGCCGCGATGCGTCCGCCGAGGAGATCAAACAGGCGTACCGGAAGAAGGCCACGGAGTACCATCCGGACGTCAGCGATGACCCGGACGCCGAGGAGAAGTTCAAGCGGATCCAGAAGGCAAAGCAGGTGCTCACCGACGAGGACAAGCGCGAGGCCTACGACCGCATGGGCCACGACCGCTACGAGCAGGCCGAAAAGCACGGCTACGACGCCAGCGAGGGCGGCATGGGCGGTGGGATGGGTGGCATGGGCGGCGACCCATTCGGCGGAATGGGTGGCGGCATGGGTGGTGGCGGCCTCGGCGATATCTTCGAGCAGGTTTTCGGCGGTGGCGGCGGCCGCGGCCGTGGTCGTCGCCGACCACAGAAGGGCCGCGACCTGCGCACGGAACTCGAGATCGATCTCGACGAAGCCTTCGAGGGCGTCGAGAAACAGTTCACCGTCGAGCGTCCCGAGGAGTGTGACGACTGCGGCGGCGAGGGTCACCCGCCCGACGCCGACTCCCGGACCTGTTCGGAGTGTCAGGGCCGAGGCCAGGTGACCCAGGTCCAGCAGACGCCGCTCGGTCGCGTCCAGCAGACGACGACGTGCCCGCAGTGTGAGGGCGAGGGAACGCTCTACTCCGAAACCTGTAGTTCCTGTCGCGGCGAGGGCTACGTCCGTAACGAGGCGACGCTCACCGTCGAGGTGCCAGCGGGCATTCAGGAGGGCCAAACCCTCCGGATGGAAGGCGAGGGTGCACCCAGCCCGGACGGCGGTCGTCACGGTGACCTGCTGATTGACATCGCGATCCGCGAACACGAGGAGTTCGAACGCGACGGCGACGACCTGCGCTACCGGCTACCGATCTCGTTCCCGCAGGCGACCTTCGGCGACACCGTCGAAGTGCCGACGCTCGACGGGGCCGTCGAGTTCGACATCCCGCGAGCGACTCAGAGCGGCGAAACCTTCCGTATCCGGGGCAAGGGGATGCCCCGTCTGCGCGGCCGAGGGCAGGGAGACCTCTTCGTGAAGGTCCAGGTCGTCACCCCCGATTCGCTCAACGAAGAACAGCGCGAGGCGCTCGAGGCGTTCGCCGAGGCCGGCGGCGACGAGATCGACATCAACGAGGGCTTCTTCGAGAAGATCAAGCGGGCGTTCTAAAGAGTACAGCGAGAGTTCCACGGGTTACCTGACCCGTGGGTGAATCGCGTACGCCCCTCGTCATAATCTGCGGTTTTATTACGGATGAGATAATTGAATTATATTGGAACTCACCGTTAACAACCTCTCAAAACCCACGCACTGAAACATGGTAAGACGTGGTGAGACTGGTGGTGTCGAGCCATCGTAAAGTGGCTGACCTTCACGGACACGAACGGCGTGTTTGGGTGTTACTGGTTCCACGCGACCGAACGGGAGCGCGAAGGGAATTAAAGATTCACACGCTTTACCGCCCGGTTCTGGGCGTGACGCGCCTCTGGGAACGCCACGGGTCACCTGACCCGTGGTACTTTACGCCTGTCACGCCAGCCGTCCGTTTCAGCGCGCTTTTTTCACCGCGGCACACAGGAACCAGTATGACCGCGCACGTCGCCACCGTCGACGAACTGTTCACCCGGGAGCGCCGCGACGAACGGACCGTCCTCGTCGACGCGACGGGCCGGGACTACGACGCCCACTGGCTCTGTACCTCGGCCTGGAAGGCCGGCAACTTCCTGCGTCACGCCGGCGTCCGCGAGGGTGTCACCGTCGGTGTCGCCGGCAACGGCCCGGTAGCCCTGCTCGCCTGCTTCGGCGCGACACTCCTCGGGGCCACAACCCGCCCAAACCCGCCAGCGGATCTTGCCGACGAGACCAACCTGCAGGCGATCGTCGCACCCGTCGACGAACTCGAGTCCGATCGCTACGAGCTTCCCCGTGGAACCAGCATGCTCGGCTACGGTGAGAAGCCGGAGACGCCGGGGATCAAGCACTTCGACGCCGGCCTCTGGAGTGAGAACCCCTCGTTCCCGCCGCAGTCGCTTTCACCCGAGACCGGCCTGCTCACCGACGGGAGCCACACCGTCTCGCACGCACGGGCACTCGAGTCCGCCCGGAATCTGATCGACGAGTACGAGATTGAGGCGGGTGACCGCGTTGTGGTTCGAGAGTCGCTCTCGGATGTCGAAGTTACGGTAGCAGGTGTGTTCGCGCCGCTGCTCGTGGGAGCAGTGACAGTGCTGGAGGGGGCCGCCGACACCGACACCGACGGAGACGAAGGCGAAGACGGAGACAGAGGTGAAGACGGAAACAGAGGTGAAGACGGAAACAGAGGTGAAGACGGGAACGAAGGCGATGTACGAGAACAGATCGAGATGGACGAACACGCCACCCTGTACACGATCTCGGACGCAACGGCAGGGGAGTCGGCAACCCAGATCGATCCAACGGAACTGTCGCTCTCGGATCGAACCAGCTGAGGCGGGTTCACGCCGTCCCCGTCGCCATTCCGTAGGAGAGGTGGGCACCGCTCTCGATGTAATGAACTCGACAGCGGTCGAACTCGAGTGCCGGCCGTGGTGGACACGTCGACGGGGACTCGAGTAGTACGCCTGCGAGCCGAGTGTCGGCGTTACGCACAGTCACTCGCCGAACACCGTCTCTGCTGACGACAAAATCGTTTATCGGCTGCTCCGTGGTCGGAGTAGCGTATGACTGATGTGATCATTGTCGGCGGCGGCCCCGCCGGCCTGAGTGCAGCACTGTTTACGGCGAAGAACGGTCTCGAGACCGCTGTCTTCGACACTGACAAGACGTGGATGCACAAGGCCCACCTGTTCAACTATCTCGGCGTCCGCAGCCTCGGCGGCGACGAGTACATGAAAATCGCCCGCGGACAGGTCGAGGATCGCGGTGCAGACATCCACCTCGGCGAGCCGGTCACGGCGGTCGAGTCGGCGGACGACGGCTTCCGTGTCGAGACGGAGGACGAGTCCTACGAGGCGACGTACGTCGTCCTCGCGACGGGTGCGGATCGGTCGCTCGCCGAGGACGCGGAACTGGATATCGCGTTCGACGACGAGGGGGCCATCGATGTCGATATCGATATGGAGACGAGCGTCGAGAACCTCTACGCAACCGGTGCGATGGTCCGCGCGGAGGAGTGGCAGGCCGTCATCGCGGCTGGGGACGGCGCATCGGCCGCGCTCAACATTCTAAGCAAGGAGAAAGGTGAACACTTCCACGACTTCGATACGCCCGCGGACGTGCCGGATCTCCGCTCGGAGTGAGGGTCGCGATACAGTTCTGAATTGGATTCGAATTATCGCAACAACCGCCGGGAACTGCTGCCTGCACGTTCGTGCGAGACGACTATCGACCTGCCTGACGCGTGCATGCGTATGGCGACAAAGATCACCGACCTCGAGACCCTGTTCATCCACAAACTCGCCCAGCAGTACTACGTCGAACAGGAACTCGTCGGCACACTCGATGAGATGGCGATCAACGCGACGAACGATCGACTGAGCGACAGCTTCGCGACTCACCGCAACGAAACCCGGACGCAGGTCGAGCGGATCGAGGACGTCTTCGCGGGGCTCGATCGACCGGCGGAGCCGGCAGACGACCCGGTTCTCGACGCACTCGAGCAGGAACGGCACAGCCTCGAAGACAGGATCGAAGACGACGACCTGCTGAACATGGTCTACCTGAACGCCGGGCTGATGACCGAACGCATCGAGATGACTGCCTACGAGGGACTCTCGACGATGGGCGAGCGACTCGAGTACCCCGACGACGTCATCGCGCCCCTGGAGTCGAATTACGACGAGGAGAAGTCGGCGTACCGGGAACTCAACACGATGCAGTCTGCCTCTGAGTTGAAGGCGCTGTGGGATCGGTTGTCGCCGTCGTCGTAGCGGCCGCCCTCGTCGCCGTCTCGTTCGTTTTTCGATACCGTCGATCACAACCACAATCACCGCGACCGTCGCCTACAAGAGACCGCACGAGAAACACTCGCACATCGTGCAACTCGAGTGCGTGTTCTTTGGCCCATTTCGGGACGCCGTCGGCGAGAAGACGATTCAGTACGAGACCGACGCCGAGACGGTCGGCGACCTGCTCCGGGCGTTCGAGGACGAGTACCCCGCGCTGTCGGGGGATCTGGTCGACGAGGACGCGGCGACGCTGGCCGGCGATACGGTTGTCACGATGGATAAGAAAAACGTGACTCATATCGACGGACTGGTAACTGAACTCCGCGAGGACGCCGTGATCCGCCTCGTTCCGTCAGTCTACGGGGGCTGAACGACACGATGGAGGGGAACGACCGCGACATCGCCGAGTTCACGATGCTCGGCCACGCGACGTTCCACATCTACGAGCTGACGATTCCGCTGTTCGTCGTGCTCTGGCTCGACGCGTTCGACGTGTCGCCTGCGGTTCTCGGAACGGTCGTCGCAGTCGGCTACGCCCTCATCGGTGTCGGCGCGCTCCCCAGTGGTATCCTCGCAGATCGGTACGGCTCGACGCGTCTCGTTGTCGTCTCGATGCTCGGCATGGGCGGCGGCTTCGCACTCATTAGCCTCGCCGCGAACGTCTGGCTGCTCGCCGCAGCACTCGTCATCTGGGGGGCCGCAGCCAGCCTGTACCACCCGGCTGGCCTCTCGCTGATCACCCGCGGTGCAGACATGCAGGGAACCGTGTTGGCCTACCACGGCGTCGCCGGCAACGTCGGCACCGCGCTCGGCCCGCTCGTCGCGGCCATCATGCTGACTGTCCTCGACTGGCGTGTCGTCGCCGCGCTGTTCGTCGTGCCCGCGCTCGTGGGCGTCGCCGCAGCGACCCGACTCGAGTTCGACGAGAGGGCGGCGATGGCTGAGACAGCTGCCGGCACAGGAACTGTCACGCAACCAGCGGCCGACGGCTCGGGCACTGGGTCCGGTATGAATCCAGACCACCAACCCGCTGTCGACACACCGTCGGCACCGCCAAAACAGTCGCTGCGAGAGCACGTCGCCGCGTTCGCAGCACAGTCCAGACTGCTGTTTACCGGAAGCTTCGTCCTCGTGTTCGCCATCGCGATGCTCGCGGGGACTTACTACCGGGGCGTCTTCACCTTCCTACCGGACGTGCTCGCCGGACTGGCGGTGTTCGAACCGGTCGAGATCGCCGGCGAGACGGTCAATCCGAGCCAGTACGCCTACGCCGGCTTACTGTTAATCGGTGCGGTCGGCCAGTACACGGGCGGCAAACTGAGCGATATCCGCTCGCCCGAGCGGGCGATCATCGTCGCGCTCGCCGCGCTGGTCGTCGTCTCGATACTGTTCCCGATCGGGGCCTCCGCCGGTCTGGCGGCGACGCTTGCGGTTTGTGCTGCGCTCGGCTTTTTCGTCTACATGGAAGCGCCGATTCACCAGGCGCTGATCGGCAAGTACGTCGCGGCGGATGTGCACGGTCTCTCGTTCGGCTACACCTACCTCGGCGTCTTCGGAATCGGTGCTGCGGGGGCCTCGATCGCCGGCATTGCGCTCACCTACGGCGGGATGGGCGTCCTGTTCGCGATTCTCGCGATTTTCCCGGCAGTCGCACTTGTGATTGCGATCTCGCTACTCGTATTGGCCTAATCGAAGAAACCGAGAAGCGCGTATCCAGCCAGCTCAGTCGTCCGAGGGAACCGCCGTCTCGCTTGAGGCGACTGCGTCCGTCGTCTCCGGCACCGTCCCGTCGTCGTTCCAGCCGCGAGCATCGTAGTACTCCGCGACCGCGTCCTCGAGATCCGGAATCTCGTAGGGGAGCACGTCGTCTGCGCGGTCGAGGCCGCGCTGGTTGTTGAAGTGGCGCTCGCGTTCGATCGTCCGCTTGCCGACCTCGAGGATGTCTTCGTAGTCGGCGTCGAACAGCGTCTCCAGACGCTCCTCGGTGACGTAATCGCCGCCGAAGGCGCAAACGATGCCCGTGTCGCGGAAGGCGTTGTGATTCTCCTGGTCGACCAGCACGTCGGCCTTGCCGAGGGTTCCCTCCGGGTCAAGTTCCCCGGCGTACTCGAGACTCAACATGCCGGCGTACATGTGGTCCGCGCCGCGGTTCGCGACGGCGTAGGACAGGCCCTGTCCGTGGAGGACGCGGCCGTCGTGGGCGGCGAACTCCATGCCCTTCACGGTGAGGTTCTCGACGCCGAGGTCGTCGTGACAGCGGGCGACCCCCTCCGCGAGCGTATCGCCGACGCCCTCGCGGCGGGCGATCTTCTCGGTGATCTCCTGGGCGAGTTCCGCGTTCCCGAACTCGTCTTCGCTCGCGAGGTAGGCCGCGACGGTGACGCCCGCGGAGATGGTGTCCATCCCGTAGTTGTCACAGAGTTCGTTCGCCTGCATCACGTCGACGATGTCGCCGACGCCGTGCATCGAGCCGAAGGCGTAGACGGTCTCGAACTCCGGGCCCTCCGTCTCGACGCCGCGCTCTTCGTCCCGCGTCGGCAGTTTGCAGGCGTAGGCGCAGGCCGAACAGGCTCCCTTCTTGTACTTCTTCTCCTCGACGGCATTACCGCCGATCTGGTCCGCGTCCTCGAACTCGTACCCCTCGAAGTACCGCGTCGGCAGCGAGAAGTTGTCGTTGATGAACTCCGTCCCGCCGGTGGTCCCCTGGCGGCGCATCCGGTCGTCCGAGGTGGCCGCCTCGCGGTGGATGTCCATCTCCGGTGGGTTCGGAATCTCGACGTCGACCTCGGGTGCTGCGTCGGCGTCACCCTCGAAGGTGACGCACTTGACGTTCTTCGAGCCGAGAACCGCGCCGAGACCGCCGCGGCCGAACGCCCGCGAGTCGAACGTCATCACCGACGCGAAGCGGACGAGGTTCTCGCCCGCCGGGCCGATGGCGATGCAGTGTTCGGGACCGAGGTCGTGGTGGGCGGCCATGTAGTCAGAGGTCTCCGGAACCGTCGCGCCCTCGAGTTCGGGTACTTCTTCGAACTCGACACCGCTATCGGTGACGTGGATTGCGAGCAGCTCGTCGCTCTCACCGATGACCTCGAAAACGCTGATACCGGCTTCGACGAAGTTGCGCGAGAGATAGCCGCCGGCGTTCGTCGAGACGAGCCCCTCCGTCAGCGGCGAGAGGCCGGTCATGTTCATCCGGCCCGTAAAGGACATCTGGGACTGCTGGAGCGGCCCCGTCGAGAGGTAGGCGCGGTTCTCGGGTCCGAACGGCTCCGCGTCGAACGGAATTCGCTCGTGTGCCAGTGCGGTCGCGGTCGCCCGCCCGCCGACTGTTTCGGCGAGCAGGTCGTCGATTTCGGCCTCGGTGGCCGTTCGCTCACCGACGTCGACGGTCAGCAGGGGCCCTTTCGCGTGAAGCATAGCCCACAGTTGTTCGGCCGGGGCCTTAGCTGTAGGCCACCGAGTCAGTTCGTCTGGGTACTCGAGTACAGACCGAGTCCAATTCGAGTCCACTCTCTCGTTTGGCCCCATTGAGAGGACACACCTGCCCATACAGGCCCTCGTTTCAGGCCGATTCGTGGCACAGAAGAAGACACGATGGCCACAGGGAAGACGACCTGGACGATTCCCGAGGGGTACATCCCTGAAGGGAGCAACGGTCCCGAACCCGAGATGCTGAGTCACGAATCCGTCTGCATTTTGAATACGAGTGATGAGGACGCCAGCATCGAAATCACGGTCTACTTCACTGACCGCGGACCAGTGGGACCGTTCGAGAAGACTATTCCCGCCGAACGGACCAAGCACCTGCGGTTCAATGAGTTCGAAGAGCCAGAGGAAATCCCGACGGGAACGCCGTTCGCCAGCGTGATCGAATCCGACGTGCCGGTCGTCTGCCAGCACACCCGGCTGGATTCACGACAGGCCGAGAACGCGCTGCTCTCGACGATCGCGTATCCGAGTGACTCGTAACGTCGGCTCTCCTGTGTCCCGAACGACGGTTGCACAACGCCGTCACTCATCACACAGTCACCTCGAGTGCCGAGCGATCAACACCCCGAAGAGACGAACGCCTCGACCGTCTCCTCCCGAACGTTGAGATTGACTTTCCCGCAATCGGACTCGACGTGGTCCGACAGCTCCAGCGTCTCGAGTGGCGATCCAGCCAGGCCGTACTCGAGTACGGACGCGCCGTGATCCTCGGGAAGGTCGTCCTCAATCACCGTCGATGGAACGATCCTGTCGTCGGTGTTTGCGTCGAGACTGGCGGTGTCTTCGTACGCGGTTTCGCTGCCGTCTGTGAGGCGCACTTCGACGCGGACCGGTTCGGCAGTGAAGTTGGCGACGGCCAACCGAGACAGGCGTGGGGACTGCTCTCGTGCCAGACAGCCGGAGACAGAAGCGAACAGTGGGAAACAGAGCGACGTGAGGAGGGCTCGCCGTTCCATACGCGGTAGTCTGTCACCGCGAGTATGAATTTGTTGATTTCACAATATAATTTTGGAGAAAATAGCGGCGAGGAACGGCAGGCAACAGTGGCAAACAGTGAGACGATCCGCGCACCTGCTTGCCGCCGCTTTTTGCCCGCCGCAGGTGGAGTGGCCGGCATGAACGACGACCGCTGGAGCGACCTCCGTACAGCGTGTACCGAACTCGAGTCCGGGGCCGTCCTCGAGACGCCGGTCTCCGAACGGCGATTCGATATCGTACGGTCCGCGGACGATCGGATCGTCGTCCGGTTCGGGGACAGCGGGGAGACGCACACCCTCTGGCGCGAGCAGTTCGACGTACTCACAGCGCAACTGGCGGACGGCGATCAGAACGGACTCGCTATCGAAACTCTGCAGCCGGGCGTCGAGCCCTACGCAGTGCTACTGACGCTCTCGGGAACGTACACAGTCACGGACGACACCATCCGTCGCGATGACGAGGCCGTGGCCGGTGAGAGTCCCTACCTCGTCTCCGCAGCCGAGGCGCGCACCCAGCCCGAACGCGTCCACGACGACGGACTGTTGCTCGCCGCATTGCTCGACGGACTCGAGAACGCGAACGAACCAGGGGTACTCGAGACGGATGCCCTCACAGACCTCTACGTCCTCGCCTCGGACGTCCAGCACGGCGCGGACCGGCTTCGTCAGTCGGCGCGGAACGCGCTACTCGACCGTCTCGGCCCGGACCAGGAGCTACACGGCCGGTACGGCACCGTTCGGCGGACGGTTCGCGAACGGCGGCGACCGATGGACGAGGAGGCGATTTTCGAGGCGCTCGACGAGCACGACGTGCCCCGCGAGTGGGTCCTCGGCGTCGACCCGGAGAAACTGGATCTCGTCATCTCGGTGACGGACCTCTCGGAATCTGAGGTGTACGAGACGGGCGAGAGCGTCTACGTCCAGAAGACGAGCGTCGACGAAGACGAGAAGTACTCGCGGCTGCAGGGACTCGTCGAGCGGATCGACGCGCTGGAGGGCGAGGAAGGAGAGGCACTGCGAAACGAACTCGACGAGATCGAATCGCGCCTCGAGGCGGCCCTGGCGAGCGGCTAGCGCCTCAGTCCTCTGCCGCGTGCTCGGCAGCGTCCGCAGGCTCGTTACCAGCCCGACGCTGAAGGAAGTCCGCGAGCAACTCGAACGTCCGTAGCTGCTGGCGCTGGTCGGTCGACGCGTGGCCCTCCTCCCCGAGTTCCTCGTACTCGACGTCGCCGCCGGGGCCGAACTCGTAGCCGAGGGACTCGAGTGCCTCGCGATAGCGCCGGGCCTGCGAGACGGGGACGCGGGTGTCGTTGACGCCGTGGACCATGAGCAGCGGCGCGGCGAGGTTCTCGGCGTGCGTGATCGGCGAGCGCTCCTCGTAGAGGGCCGGGTTCTCCTCGGGCGTGCCGAGGTACTTCTCCATGAGTTCGATCCGGTAGTGGGGCATCGTCGTCTCGTACTGCTCTTCGAGGTCCGTGAGGCCGATCCAGGCGATGCCAGCGTCGTACAGGTCAGGGTACTGCACCGTCTGCCAGTAGGCCGAGTAGCCGCCGTAGGAACCGCCGAAGACGACGACGCGGTCCTCGTCGAGCCAGTCGCGCGTTTCGAGGACGTGCTCGGCGGCCGTCGCCACGTCACCCTGCTCGGCACCGCCCCAGTCCTCGAGAAGTTCTTCGACGAACTCCCGGCCGCGGCCGGTCGAGCCGCGGTAGTTGACCTCGAGGACGGAAAAGCCCTGCATAACCAGCATCTGCGTGTAGAGGTTGAATCCCTTGGTGTCCCGGGCGCGCGGGCCGCCGTGGACTTTGACGAGCAGCGGCGACGGCCGCTCGCCGGAGTCGTACAGCAGCGCACCGATCTCGAGTTCGTCGGCTGGTTCGTGCTCGACTGCTTCGGCGGGCGTCTCCGGAACACCGTCGGACTGTACTGTGAGGTACTCCGCGTCGGCGAAGTCCTCAGGCGAGAAGGGACCGTACTCGGCCTCGAGGAGCGTCTCGTACTCGTCGGTTGCGAGGTCGTAGACGAGCAGTTCCGGCCGGCTCGTCGGACTCGTGTGCTGAAGCAGGAGGCGATTCTCGTCGATGGCGACATCGCTCGGTCCCATTCGGCCGACGGAGGTCATTCCCTCGGGAACGTCGAGTTCGCGGCTCTCGCCGGTTTCGATATCGTAGACGACAGGGATGGACTGGGCCGCGCGGTCGCGCAGTGCAAAGAAGCGATCGCCATCGGGGAGGAATCCAGTGGGGGACTCCTCGAAATCGCTGTCGCTGTACCAGGTGACGGCGTCGTCGGCTGCTGTCCGGGCGTCGGTGTCGCCAGCGTCGCTTTCGGTGTCGTCATCGGCCTCGAGCGCAACCTCGTCCAGCGCAGCGAGATCGACGACACCTGCGCGGCTGAGGTCCGTCGTATTGTCCGTGACCAGTAACCGCTCTCCGTCGGGTCCCCAGTCCATCGGTGCCGACTCCGCACCCACGTCGCCGAGCGACAGATTTCGCGGCTCGGAGCCGTCGGCGTTCGCGACGTAGACGTCGACGTTGTCGAAGTCGTCCGTCTCGTTCGTCGCGTAGGCGATCCGGTCCCCGTCCGGCGAGAACGACAGCGCGCCGACGGCGCGCTCGTAGTCGGTGAGTTTGGTCACCTCCTCGGTCGCGCAGTCGTACCGATACGCGTTCATCTGGCCGTCGCGGTTCGAGGTGAACAGCAGCGACTCCCCGTCGTCGCTCACGTCGTTCAGAACCGCCTGGCCGTCGATTTCGACGACGGATTCGACTTCTCCCGCTCGCGAGAGTGCGTAGATATCGTTCTGCTCGTCGCCGCCCTCGTCCTGGTGGAAGAACACGCGTTCTCCGTCCGCTCCCCAGCGGAGGAACCAGCGCGCGTTTCGCGGCACGTCGCCGTCGGACCACTGCTTGAGTGCCCCCGTCTCTGCGTCGAGCACGTGGAGTTCGTTGCGCCCCGTCTCGTCGTAGTAGAACGCGATCTCCGAGCCGTCGGGCGAGATGGTCGGATGCGCGATCGTCGGGAGCGATGCGAGGGACTCGAGTACGTCCGCTGTCTCGGTGTCGAGGTCGTCTGTCGTGGCCATTGGAGACGTGTCGCATGGCTATGGTATAGGTATTCGGGAAGGCGAACATCGGACGATCTTCGTGACGCCGGCGCTACTGCCCCGCAAACCCTTTTGGCCGTTCAGGCCGAATATCGAATCATGTACGTACGGGACGCGAAAAACCGGGAAGAGGTCTGGTTGCTCGACCACATCGAGTCGATGGGGCTCGACGAGACGGCGTTCCGGTCCCGTGACTACGTCATCGCGGTCGATGAGCAGTCGGGCGAGAAGGGTGGATTCGGTCGGATCCGTATCCATAGGGATGGCGGAAGCAGTGATGAGGGAGCGACTGGTGGCGACGACAGCGCTGACGACGCGGACGACCGACGAACCGACGTCTGTGAACTCACGAGCATCGGCGTCCTCGATAACTGGCGCGGCCAGGGTGTCGGCGCACACGTCATCGAACGACTCATCGAGTACGCCAGCGACGAGGGCTTCGACACCGTCTACTCGCTGACGAGCGAAGGTGAGTACCTCGCACAGTTTGGCTTCCGCCGAATCGAGGAATCGAAACTTCCCCCAGCGCTTCAGCGCCGGCTCGAGGCGAAGCGAGAGCAAACCGACCCCGACGCCGTCGCTCATGCACTCGAGATCGATCGGTTCCGGATGCCGGATCGTCTCAGGGAGGCGTTCAAACAGGCATCCGAGCGCGACGCGGAGGTGGCCGACGAGGACAGTCCCGAGGATTTCGGCATCGACACCGAATCGGCGACGTACAAGTACGATACCGGTCGCTAAGCGCTGTGTCCATCAGCGAGTCAGCGCGTCTCTCAGCACCCACCTGTGCCAATGACTACCGACGATCTCGACGCTCACGATGCCCGTGACTCGAGTTCATCCGACGAGCTAGCTGATCGGACGGCTGGTGATGGTAGTGATAGTGGTGGCGACGATGGTGATGACGATGAAGCCGAAACCCGCGTCTGGCTCGTCGAACGAACGTACGGCGACGACGAACTGAACCTAATAATCCTCGTGTACGCGACACCGGACGGTCGCTACTACCACCGTCGCGAACGCGCGCTCACGAGCTTTACAGGCCCGGAACGCGAGACGAAAGCGAGCCTGACCGTTTCGCGCAACGACCTCGGCACGGTCGACGACCGCGAGACGCGGGACCAGTACGCGACCGAGGCAACTCGAGTAGCGGCGCGTCACGATCCGGACGACGCGATTTGATCGCTTGATGGTGGGATACGTGGATGGTGGAATGCGGGGTCGCCTCCGATGGAGGGTGGTTGATCATCTCCGATGGCGGAGAGTCACCGGACGACCGCAGGACGTACTAGTGAGAGCCGGTGGCAACACGGGCACGTTCATCAACCTTCAAGCCCCGGCCGGTTGTCGGTATTCGTAATGTTCGACCCCGAGGAACTCGAGGAGATCCGTGCCGGTCGGGAGGACTGGCACGACGACGACGTCGAACCGGTCCTCGATCGGTTCGGTGAGCGCCAGGAGACGTTCACGACCGATACGGGTGGCCAGGAGGTCGACCGACTCTACACGCCGGACGATGTAGCGACTCTCGACTATCAGGAGGATCTGGGCTATCCCGGTGAGCCGCCGTACACGCGCGGGGTCTACTCCACCGGCTACCGGGGCCGCCTGTGGACCATGCGCCAGTACGCTGGCTTCTCGACGCCCGCAGATACGAACGAGCGCTACCACTACCTGCTCGATCAGGGTCAGACCGGGCTCTCGATGGCGTTCGACCTGCCGACGCAGATGGGGTACGACTCCGACGCCGACATGGCCGCCGGTGAGGTTGGGAAGGCTGGCGTCGCCATCGACTCGCTGGCGGACATGGAGATAGTCTTCGACGGCATCCCGTTAGACGAGGTTTCGACCTCGATGACGATCAACGCGCCCGCCTCGGTCCTGCTCGCGATGTACATTGCCGTGGGTGACCAGCAGGGCGTCGACCGCGCCGAGTTGCGCGGGACGATCCAGAACGACCTGCTGAAGGAGTACATCGCGCGCAATACCTACATCTACCCGCCCGAGCCGTCGATGCGGATCATCACGGACATCTTCGAGTTCTGTGCCGAGGAAACGCCGAAGTTCAACACCATCTCCATCTCGGGCTACCATATCCGCGAGGCCGGCTCCACGGCGGCACAGGAACTCGCCTTCACGCTGGGGAACGGCATCGAGTACGTCGAAGCCGCCATCGAGGCCGGACTCGATGTCGACGACTTCGCCCCGCAGCTTTCGTTCTTCTTCAACGGCCACAACAACATCTTCGAGGAGGTCGCCAAGTTCCGCGCGGCCCGTCGGATGTGGCACGACATCATGGACGAGCGCTTCGACCCGGACGATCCCAAGTCGAAACAGCTCAAGTTCCACACCCAGACCGCGGGCTCGATGCTCACCGCCCAGCAGATCGAGAACAACGTGGTCCGCGTGGCCTACCAGGCGCTCGCCGCCGTCCTCGGGGGCACCCAGAGCCTCCACACCAACGGCAAAGACGAGGCGCTTGCCCTCCCCACGGAGGAGTCCGTCCGCACCGCCCTGCGAACCCAGCAGATCCTCGCCCACGAGTCCGGCGCGGCCGACACCATCGACCCGCTCGCCGGCAGCTACTACGTCGAATCGCTCACCGACGACGTCGAGGAAGAGGCCTACGAGATCATAGAGGCGGTCGACAGCCGCGGCGGCATGCTCGAAGCGGTGGAGCAGCAATGGGTCCAGCGCCAGATCCAGGACACCGCCTTCGACCGCCAGAAGGAAATCGAGGACAAAGAGCGCATCATCGTCGGCGTCAACGAGTTCGAGGTCGACGAAGATCCCGAGATGGACGTTCAGGAGGTCACCGAGGAGGACGAACGACGCCAGGTCGAGAACGTCCAGGCCGTCCGCGACGACCGCGACGAGGCGGCCGTGGAGGACGCACTCGAGTCCCTCCGCGAGGCCGCCCGGGGCAACGAGAATCTCATGCCCCACATCATCGAGGCGGTGAAGACGTACGCGACGGTCGGCGAGATCTGTAACGTGTTGCGCGACGAGTTCGGGGAGTATCAGCCGGGGAGTGCGGTCTGAGCGGTCGGACGTCCGTTTCGCTTAGTTACAGCGATTCGGACGGAGCCGAATCTCCTTCCACTCGGTGACGAGAATCGCAAGGTGATCCTCGACGCGGTCGTTTCCAGCACACGTCAGTTCCCAGTACGTGTGAAACACGTCGTCGAGCAACTCAGGTGCCGGTTCCGGCTCGACGGTAACGAAGAACTCATCGCCATACCAGCCGGTGACGACCTCGTCCCGTTCGATTCGGCTCTCTTCGCCGTCGATCACGATTCGGTCCGTGAAGACGGGGTCCTCTCCGTAGTCGGGCGCGATTTCAATCTCGAGGTCTATTTCGTCGGGATAACTACTGGCGATAGAGAGACCCGGACTGACGCGCCTGACGTACGAGAGACAGCCTGCAGTCGCACCGGTGAGCCCGGTCGCGCCGAGGAGGAAGCGTCGTCGTGACGGGGACATACCACGACCATCCCGCGGTCGGTACATAGGCGTTGGTACTCGAGTACCATCCCGCGACAGCGCATCACGTCACAGCCCTGCTTGTCGGATGCGAGCGAGGCGAGTAGCGCGGGAACGCACAGTGAGAAAGTGAGAACGGACGGTGCACACCAAGCCGGGAGGAGATTGAAGACAGTTGCTGATGACGCCAGACGCATGGGCCCCGAACATCCAACCGAGACAATTCGCGCAGGCGGCGCCGAAATCCCCGTCCTCGGCTTCGGCACCGCACGGATGACCGGCGAGGAGTGCCAGCGAGCCGTCGACGCCGCACTCGACGCTGGCTACCGGCACATCGACACCGCACAGATGTACGACAACGAGGCAGCCGTCGGCGCGGCAATCGAGGAAAGCGGGGTCGACCGCAACGACATCTTCGTCGTCACCAAGGTCCACCCCGACAACGCCGCACCCGCGGACGTCCACGAGACGACGCGGGCGAGTCTCGACCGACTCGGCCTCGACGCCGTCGACCTGCTCTTACTTCACGCACCGAGCGACGAGGCACCGCTGTCGGCAACGCTCGGCGCGATGAACGAGCTCCAGGACGAGGGCGTCGTCGACCACATCGGCGTCAGCAACTTTTCGGTGGGGCAACTCGAGTCCGCTCGTGAACACTCGGAGACACCGATCGTGACGAATCAGGTGAAGTACCACCCGTATCATCACCAGGGGGAGTTGCTGGAGTACTGCGTCGACCACGACATCTGTCTGACTGCGTACAGCCCGCTCGCGGAGGGTGCGGTGCCGGGTGACGACCGGCTCGCGGCGGTCGGCGAGCCCTACGGCAAGTCGGCCGCACAGGTTGCCTTGCGGTGGCTGGTCCAGCAGCCGGCCGTCGCAGCGATTCCGAAGGCGGCGAGTCACGAGCACATCGCAGCCAACGCGGCTATTTTCGACTTCGAGCTCTCCGAGGACGACATGGAAGCGGTGACCGACGTTGGCGACGGCGTCTGGTCACAGCTGGCGACGGCGCTCGGACTTCACTGAGCTGTCGGGTGCGACGAGCGCGAGCGACACGTCACGGCGAGAGATTCACCCGAACCCCCGCTATATTTGCCGTTGCCGGCCGACCACTCCGCGTATGCACTTCGAACACGCCGGCATCGCAACCGAGAACGCGCGCGAACTCGCCGACCTGTATACCGACCTCTTCGGCATCGAAAACGTCCACGAGGAGGAGTTCGACGGCATGCGAATCATCTTCCTCGACTGTGGGAACGGCTACTTCGAACTCCTCGAGCCGTTCGAGGACGGCACTATCGCTCAGTACCTCGAACAAAACGGGCCGGGTATCCACCATCTCGCGCTCCGGACCGACGACATCGAGGGGGCACTCGAGACGGCCCGCGAACACGACGTGCGCCTGATCGACGAGGAGCCGCGGCCGGGTGCGTGGGGGCATACGGTGGCGTTCCTGCATCCGTCGGATACTGGTGGTATTTTGCTGGAGCTCGTCGAGCACTAAGGCTGTCCTGCTGGCAGTGTGTTTGGCTGTCCTGCTGTCCTGCTGGCAGTGTGTCTGGCTGACCGTCAGTGTGTAGTAGATCACTGTGTCTGTGTGCGGCTCTGGGGTGCTGTCGCTCCGAAGGGATTGTCGGGATCACAGCAGACAGTCGTCACTCAGTAGGTAACGTCCGAAAAAGTCGAAATACGCCGCGGTCAGCCGTATTACAGTCGGGTGACGTTGGTTGCTCGTGGGCCCTTGTCGGCCTGCTCGATGTCAAACTCGAGCTCCTGTCCCTCTTCGAGGTCCGGGCCGCCAACGTCTTCCATGTGGAAGAACACGTCGTCGTCCGCATCCTCAGTTTCGATGAATCCGTAGCCGCCTGTGTCGTTAAAGAAATCGACAGTTCCTTTCGCCATTGCTTTTCAAGAGATGCGCGTCACACTGATAAGCGTTCCGTAAGGCACGGCGTCCCCATCTGTTGGCCTGACCGATCAGATAGAACAGCAATCGCCAGCCTAGGCGCCTCAACGGCCCGCACACGCCACCTCTACGGATCAGTGTGTACGCGGGCCCGTGTTGTGCCTGTAAAGTGCCGGTGAGACACACCCTCGAACGACAGCCGCGTGACTCTCGTCTAGCGGACAGAATAAGTTCTCGAAACCTACATAAGATGGAGACTTCAATATACGTGAACGATGGGAAGGAAACCTCCACGCGGACTGTCCCTCCAACGGTTCGCGGCACTTGTGATGGCAGTTGTACTGATTACCTCGGCCGTGGCTGGCACGGCCGTTGCCGGCTCTGAGACGGGTATCGACCAGGCAGACCCGGCAGACGAGGTGTTCGTCACCGACGACGGTGACGCCGTCCTCCTTTACGAGGACGACGCTGACGACGACTTCGACGGCAGCGCCGAGTTTGGTCTCGACGCGAGCGAATCGGTCGTCTACGCGCTCATCTCCGACGACATCGAAGAGGACATCGACGCGGCGTTCTCGTTCGCCCTCGGTGAGGACGGCATGGAATCCGACGGCTCGTTCGCCGCCGACCGTCCGGACGCGATCAACGACTTCTCGATGAACGTCGACGGCGAACAGACCGAGGAGACGAACGAACTCGATGCGGATCTCGAACTCGTTCTCGACACCCAGGAGTTCCCCGAAGCGGACTTCGTCCAGTCGGCAACCTCCTCCGGTGAGATGGTCTCGAGTGCAGACGAGTTCGCCATGGAAGGCGACCTCAGCGTCTCGCACATCATGCCCGCCGAGGGTCCCGAGACTGGCCTCGACCTGACGATCACCGAGACTGACGGCAGTTACGCAGTCGACGTCAGTCAGCAGGACACCCTCCAGCCGTTCGAGGTTGACCAGTGGGAGACTGAAGCCGACGCGAAGGCAGCGCTCGAAGCCGAGTACGGCGCAATCGCACAGGAACTCGGCGGCGACGCAACGGTCACCATCCACGACCACGAGTTCGAGGCCGACACGACCGGTGGCGGCTACATCGACATCGAGTACACGATCGAACTCGAGAACGTCAAAGACGGACTCGAGCAGCTGATCGCGGACGAACTCACGAACGACCCCGAACTCGACATCAGCCAGTCCGACGCCGAAGCGGTCGCGGCTGACATCCTCGCCGCCGAACTCGACGCGTTCGAGTTCTCCTACACCGTCGGTGAGAACACGGTCGACGCGGAGTGGGACATCGCGTTCAGTAACTTCGAGACGACCGCAATGGCAGTCCTCGATCTCGCCGAAGCGGTCGACGAGATGGACGAGGAGTTCGATGACGAGTTCGACGACTACGCAGAGATGTACGAGGCACAGGTCGAGGCGGACCTCACGCAGACTTCGACCTGGGACCTCCGATACGAAGGCACCGGCGCGAACGAAGCGACGCTCACCTTCGACTACGCCTCCGACGCAGAGAACTGGGATGCGTACACGGACGAACTCGCAGAGCGCGATATCGACTCGCCTGAGTACGTCATCGACGCCACGGCGACGACTGACGACGACGAGATCAGCGTCGAGATGGCACTCGAGTTCACGCAGGAGGAGTTCCTCGAGACCGCGATCAGCGCGATGGTGCAGGACCTCCAGAACGATCCGATGATGGATGACGAGGCGGTTGCGCTCGCAACGGCGTTCGAAGAGGCGGAACTCGAACTCGCGAAGTTCGACCTCGATATGGATGACGGCACGGTTACTGTGGAAGCCGGAGCGACGTTCGACGACATTAGCGCGTTCGAATCCCACCTCTCCGATGCGTACCACGGGCTCACCGTCGAGCATATCTACGCCGACACCGACGACGAAGCGGCGTACGTCTACGCGGCCGGAATGGTCGACACTGATGCAAGCGAGGATGACGTGCGTGAGCACGCGATCGTCGACGACGCGACGACCGTCCACATGCCCGGCGAGTGGGACGAAGAGCACCCACGACTCGACATGGGCCAGGTGACTGAGTTCCTCGGCACCGACGCGACGGATTCCGAGACGGAGTCTGACGACGACGGCCTGCCAGGCTTCGGTGTCGCCGCCGCGCTGGTCGCGATGCTCTCAGCACTGGGACTGGCTCGCTGGCACAACTAACGGTCCCGCTTTTCACGTTTTTTGGTGACCGCGAGCGACGCAACGGTGAGTTGGGACTCACATGCTCGCAACTGTAACAAATGCTTATCAGAATCGTTCGAGTAGGTGGCGTATGAGCCTGTTCGAGCGCCTCGGGGAGAGAGTTGAAGAGTTCAAACAGGAGGCCGAAGCCGCACGAGACGATACAGCGCCGTATCTGTGTCGGGACTGTGGCGAACGCTTCCATCAGGCACAGAAGACGTGTCCCGCGTGTGGAAGCGACCAGCTCGCGGTGCGAAAGGACGTGGCAGCGTCCGAGGAAGACAGTGCGTCCGAATCCGATTCAGAGGCCGAAGTCGAAGCCGATCCTGACACAGATCACAACGCTGACGCTGACGCTGCCTCTGCCTCTGACTCTGAAGGTGATTCCGAACCAGAACCCGAATCCGAACTGGATCCAGTGGCCGCGTCCGACTCCAACTCCGAATCAGACCCAGCGGACACAACACTCGAGGAGTCCGACGATCCGGCAGCACTGATTACTGAGGCTGAATCCGAGGAGGCAGAACGGACCGACGACGGAGGGCAACAGTAGGTTCCGATTCAGACCGCTTATCCGAAGTTCTCGATCAGCGCCTCGTCCGAATCGCCGCCCGCCTCTTCGATCGTCTCAGAGACGAGTGTCACGAACTCCGCGAAGCCGAAGGCATAGATCTGTCCTTCGTTCGAATGTGCCTCGATGGCAGCCGCCAACTCCTCGTCCGCGCCATCCTCGACGATTGTGACTGGCGCGCCGTCCTCCTCGAGTACCTCCAGTCGCTCGCGGTGGGCGGGCGCGTCGTCCTGATAGATGACGACGGCGTCCTGATCCGCCGCGTGGGCGGCTTCGGCGATCGAAATCGCAGGACCGACACCAGGTCCGCCGGCGACGGCGACGACGTCCTGCTCGCCCTCGTAGGTGATGTTGCCGAACGGGCCGTCGATGTGGATCGTCGCGCCGGACTCGAGATCGGCGAGCCACGGCGAGAGGTCGCCGTCGGGATCGATACCGACGGTGATCTCGAAGGTGTCGCCGACCGACGGCGAGGAGAGCGTGTAGTGGCGGGCGAGTTCCTCGTCGACGCCGTCGGGTTCGGCGCGGACGAGCACGAACTGGCCGGGGAGCGCGTCGAATTCATCGGGCGTTTCCAACTCGAGTGCAACGGTATCTGGTCCAACCTCACGTACCGATTCGACAGTGACTGGCGTGCCTTCCATACCGGGACGTTCGGCCGGCCGTCGAAAAGGCGTTCCGTTCCAACTCTGGAGTCGCCAAACACCGACCAAACGTACAGATTTGCCCACCCCTCGAACGGCCGGATTATGCTTTCAGAAGCCTTTTTATTGGCTGGCAGCAAGGTTCGCCTTAACATGGCTGAGGACCTCAACTGGGCGGTCGGAGGCGAGGCTGGCGATGGCATCGACTCCACTGGGAAGATCTTCGCCCAGGCGTTATCCCGAGCCGGACGGCATGTATTCACGTCGAAAGACTTCGCGTCGCGAATCCGCGGCGGCTACACAGCTTACAAGATTCGCACGTCGGTCGACAACATCCAGAGCGTCGTCGACCGCCTCGACATTCTCGTCGCGCTCACCCAGCGCACTATCGACGAGAATCTCGACGAACTCCACGAGGGGAGTGCAATCATCTACGACGGCGAACGCTCCTGGGAAGCCGATATCCCCGAGGAGATGTCCGCCGTCGACGTCCCTCTGAAATCCCTCGCCGAGGACGCCGGTGGCGCAATCATGCGCAACATCGTCGCACTCGGTGCCGCGTGTGAGATTACCGGCTTCGACGTCGAGTATCTCGACGAAGCACTCGAGAAGCGCTTCGGTGGAAAGGGCTCGAAGATCGTCGAGAACAACAAGGAAGCTGCCCGTCTGGGTCAGGAATACGTCCAGGAGAACTACGATCTCGATCTCGACTACAATCTCGAAACGACTGACAACGACTACGTCCTGCTCAACGGCAACGAAGCGATCGGGATGGGGGCAATCGCTGCTGGCTGTCGCTTCTACGCTGGCTACCCGATCACGCCCGCGACGTCTATCATGGAGTACCTGACGGGCCGTATCGAGGAGTACGGCGGGCACGTCGTGCAAGCCGAGGACGAACTCTCGGCGATCAATATGGCCCTCGGCGGGGCACGCGCCGGTGCGCGAGCGATGACCGCAACCTCCGGTGCCGGGATCGACCTGATGACCGAGACGTTCGGTCTGGTCGCAACGAGCGAGACGCCGCTCGTCATCACCGACGTCCAGCGCTCTGGCCCCTCGACCGGGATGCCGACCAAGCAAGAACAGGGCGACCTCAACATGGCCCTCTACGGTGGTCACGGCGAGATTCCACGCTTCGTCGTCACCCCGACGTCGATCGACGAGTGTTTCTGGAAGACGATCGAGGCGTTCAACCTGGCCGAGAAGTACCAGACGCCGGTCTTCCTGGTCTCCGACCTCGCGATGTCGGTCACCGAGCAGACCTTCGAGCCAGACGCGTTCGACATGGACGACGTCGAGATCGACCGTGGCAAACTCGTCGACGAAGACGAGGTCGACGAGTGGCTCGACTCGCAGGGCCGCTTCCGCGCCCACGCCAACACCGAGGACGGTGTCAGCCCCCGCGCGATCCCGGGGACGGCCGACGGTGCACACATGTCGACCGGACTCGAGCACAACGAACTCGGTCGCCGAACCGAAGAGCAGGACGTCCGCGTCCAGCAAGTCGACAAGCGAAACCGCAAGGTCGAGACCGCAAAGGAACAGGAAGAGTGGGACTACCGCGAATTCGGCGACGAAGACGCCGACAACCTCATCATCTCGTGGGGTTCGAACGAAGGTGCCCTCGTCGAAGCACTCGACTATCTCGAGGACGAGGGTGTTGACGTGCGCGTCATCTCGGTGCCGTACATCTTCCCACGACCCGACCTGAGCGACGAGATCGCCGCCGCCGAGGAGACGATCGTTGTCGAGTGTAACGCCACCGGACAGTTCGCCGACGTGATCGAACACGACGTGCTCGAACGCGTCAAGCGCATCAACAAGTACACGGGCGTTCGCTTCAAGGCGGACGAACTCGCCGAGGAAATTACCGAAAAACTCTCCCAGGAGGTTCCAGCATAATGAGCTCTCAATCCGACGTTCGATTCACTGACTTCAAGTCCGATAAGCAGCCAACCTGGTGTCCCGGATGCGGTGACTTCGGGACGATGAACGGCATGATGAAAGCCCTCGCCGAGACCGGCAACGACCCCGACAACACGTTCGTGGTCGCCGGGATCGGCTGTTCCGGCAAGATCGGGACCTACATGCACAGCTACGCGCTGCACGGGGTCCACGGCCGCGCACTGCCGGTCGCGACCGGCGTCAAGATGGCGCGCCCGGACATCGAAGTGATGGCCGCCGGCGGTGACGGTGACGGCTACTCGATCGGTGCCGGTCACTTCGTCCACGCCGTTCGCCGGAACGTCGACATGTCCTACGTCGTCATGGACAACCGCATCTACGGCCTGACGAAGGGCCAGGCCTCCCCGACCTCGCGCTCTGACTTCGAGACCTCGACGACGCCGGAGGGACCACAGCAGCCGCCGGTCAACCCGCTCGCGCTCGCACTCGCCTCGGGTGCGACCTTCATCGCGCAGTCCTTTGCCTCGGACGCGCTGCGCCACCAGGAGATCATCCAGGAGGCCATCGAGCACGACGGCTTCGGCTTCGTCAACGTCTTCAGTCCGTGCGTCACGTTCAACGACGTCGACACCTACGACTACTTCCGCGACTCGCTGGTCGACCTGCAGGAAGACGAAGACCACGACCGCCACGACTACGAGGACGCCAAGGAAGTCATCCTCGACGGCGACAAGGAGTATCAGGGAGTCATGTACCAGGACGAAAACTCGGTGCCGTACCACGAACAGCACGGCGTCACCGAGGACATGTCCGAGATTCCGGACGGCGCTCCTGAGGACGCGATGGACCTCGTTCGCGAGTTCTACTAACTGCGACTGCGGTCACAGGCATCCGCCATCCGCCTCACGGCGGTTGCCGTGTATTATTCACGCCACTCACTTGTCTTGTTTCATCACAGTTTGCGTTATTATCGTAATCAGCCGTTGGTGAGACGATTCCAGTATGAGTTACAAATGAGTATGACCAAAAGTCGGAAAAGAAACAACTAATCCGGAGGGGGACGCATGACTGCGTTCATGGCGCCTGATGAGAATCCTACCGTAGAGGACGCATACGATAAATTAGCACAAACCTACAAGACGCAAGAGGAGGACCCGTACTGCGCGGACCTAGAATTTCCTGCGATGACGGAACTCATCCCGAACGTCGAGGGCAAACGAGTGCTCGATGCGGGTTGTGGACACGGTCGATACGCAGCGTGGTTGATCGAGAGGGGAGCGGAGGTCCTTGCCGTTGATGAGAACAGTAACATGCTCGAACAGGCGAGAGAACGAATCGGCGACCGAGCAGAAATTCGCCAGGCTGATATCACGGACCCCCTCGAGTTCGCCGATGACGGTGCGTTCGACGGTGTCATTTGCGGCCTTTCGCTTCATTACGTCGAAGACTGGCGAGAGGCCTTCACGGAGTTCGCTCGTATCCTCCGGCCGGGTGGCTTTCTCGTTTTTTCGGCGCAACATCCTGTTGATGAGTACATCGCGTTCGAGGCTGAGAACTACTTCGAAATCGAACAAGAGCGGATGACGTGGTCGGCTTCCGGAGCAGACGTCGATGTTCCCTTCTATCGCCGGCCTTTTGCTGAGGTTATCAACCCACTCATCGAAACGGGGTTCCAACTGGACGAACTGGTCGAACCGAAGCCGAGAGCGACGTTCAAAGAGAAGAACCCCGAGTCCTACGAAAAACGACTAACATACCCAACATTCCTGTGTATCCGAGCATCAAAACTCGAGAAGTAACGACGTGTGGCGCCGAATCAATTGAGACGATGCTGACTGCTCACATCGGTCTCATCTTAGTCATGTGCGTTCCGACACTCCTACCCACCCACAAACAACTCAGACCGGGTGCTCGACTGACTCGAGTAGCTCCTCGATATTCGCCGACTCCTCGGCCAGCATTTCGGGGTGCGTTCCCAGGAGGACGAGCAGGTCGTCCTCGTTGACGAACGAGGTCAGTGTCAGTTCGATCTCGATCTCCTCGCCGTCGAACGTGGACTGCCCGACGAACGTATCCACGTCGCGGCCGTCGCCGAGAATCTCCAGCCCGAACGACTCCCGGTGCTCGATGTCCTCGATCTGGCCCGCCTCGCTGTCGACCTCCTCGAGGAGGCGCTCGACAAGGTCGTGGTTTCCGAGATCCTCGAGCGGGTTGAACGACCGCCCCAGAATCTCGACCGCCGGCATCGAAAGCGCCGTGAACAGCGCGGCTTCTTCCTCACCGACGGGAGCGAGGTCGACATCTTTCACGTACGACGACTGCCAGAAGCCGGCCTTGATCTCGCGCTCGATTCCCGCACCGACGTCGACGGACTCCTCGAGTGCCTGCTCCTCCACGGACTCCTCAGCGTAGCCGGTCTCCTCGAGTGCGTCGTCGTGGGGGGCGACTCTGTCGGCGCTGAACTCGAGTGGGCCGTTGCCGAGCGCGAAGTCGAGACAGCCGGCGGTCAGTGCGAGCGAGGCGGTGGCACCTGCGGCGAGTAGCGAACGCCGTGAGGTGGTACTCGTCGATTCCGTTCGTACTGACGCCGCTGTCATGTCATGAGCGCGCGTAGAATCGCGAGCCACGTCCCCACTGGAGGTGTGACTGTCACGATTCGGTGACGAATCAGCCATCATCACAGTGTTCGAAACCAACACCATAGTCGTTGTGGTCCGGTCTGAGGGTCTGACTCACCGTTCAGTCGGTGTTTCGAATGATTCAGAGAAATGTCTGATGGAAGCCGGTACTGGCTCTGGTCAGAAGACGGCCATCGTGTGTGAGCGAGAGACACATCAAGAGTTATCGGGATTGCCCGCACCCATGTAGGTATGACCGAGTTTGCAACCCGGGTCGAGGACGTGTCGATCAGTGGCATCCGCGAAGTGTTCGAGGCCGCGGGCGAGGACGCGATCAACCTCGGCATCGGCCAGCCGGACTTCCCGACGCCGGGCCACGCCCGCCGGGCGGCGATCGAGGCCATCGAATCGGGCCAGGTGGACGCCTACACGTCGAACAAGGGCATCCGCCAGCTTCGGGAAGCCATCGCGACGAAGTACGACCGCGACTACGGCATCGAGGTCGACCCCGAACACGCGATCGCTACCTCGGGCGGCAGTGAAGCGCTCCACCTCGCGCTCGAGGCCCACGTCGATCCGGGTCAGGAGGTCATCTTCCCCGACCCCGGCTTCGTCTCTTACGACGCGCTGACGCGGTTCGCCGGCGGCACGCCGAAGCCGCTCTCGCTGCGCGAGGATCTCACCCTCGATCCGGCGGCCGTCGAGGAGGCCATCACCGACGAGACGGCGGCGTTCATCGTCAACAGCCCGTCGAACCCGACCGGGGCGGTCCAGAGCGAAGCCGACATGCGCGAGTTCGCGCGGATCGCCGACGAACACGACGTGCTCTGTATTTCCGACGAGGTCTACGAACACATCGTCTTCGAGGGCGAGCACCACTCGCCGCTGAAGTTCGCCGAGACGGACAACGTGATCGTCGTCAGCGCCTGCTCGAAGACGTACTCGATGACCGGTTGGCGACTCGGCTGGCTCGTCGGCTCCGGCGACCGCATCGAACGCATGGTTCGAGTCCACCAGTACGCCCAGGCCTGCGCCTCCGCACCGGCGCAGTTCGCCGCTGAGGCGGCGCTGACAGGCCCGCAGGACCCAGTGGATGAGATGGTCGCCGCGTTCGAGGAACGGCGTGACATCGTCGTCGACGGCCTCGTGGACGCCGGTCTCGAGGTTCCGACGCCGTCGGGTGCGTTCTACGCCATGCCGAAGGTTCCCGAGGGCTGGTGTGAGGAGCTACTAGACCGCGGTGTCGTTGTCGTGCCCGGCGACGCCTTCGGCGCGAACGGTGCCGGCTACGCCCGCCTCTCGTACGCGACCGGCATGGAAGACCTGAAGGAGGCACTCGAGATCATGGACGACGTGACGACCGCAGTGCAGTAGCGACACGCCCGCTGCCGTTCGGTTCGGTCCACTTTTCGAGAGTATATAAGCAATCCAACTGTGCAGTACGAACGGCCATCGACGGCTGGCCCGTCCGTGCTACTGATGGCCACCGACACTGACAGTCACTCGAGTAGCGCAGCAACCAGATGGGATGTCCGCGTGCCCACGGCCGGACTCGACGAGCGACTGGGGCTCGTTCTCGGTGCGAGCGCGCTCGTCGTGGTGTGTACATCGATGCTGATCGCGACCGCCCTCGCGCTGGGTATGTCAGGTGGGCCGGCCGCTGAACCGTCCCCGGGTCTGATCTACGGCGCGAGCGCGGTCGGCTTGCTTGCGGGGGTGGGCCTCTGCTGGTGGCGGTTCGACGAGTCCGAACGGCGGGCGGCGTTCCCGCTCTCGCGACCCAGTCGGACCGAACTCGGCTGGACGTTCGTCTTCCTTCCGCTCGGCATCGGCGGCTTTCTCGCCGGCGAGCAGGTCGCGGCGCTGCTCGGCTTCGACCTCCCCGCGTTCTACGCGTACGATCTGACTGATCCCGCGACCGCACTGGGTGTCGTCCTTGGTGCCGTTCTCGTCGCACCGCTCGCCGAAGAACTGCTCTTTCGGGGTGCGCTCGTCGGCGCGGTACTCGAGTCCCGTCGCTCCGTCGTGTTCGCTGGAGCAGTGTCGGTCGGCCTCTTCGCGGGTTACCACGTGTTTGCACTTGGCGTCGCGGGCGTCTTCGCCATCGCAGGCTGGGCGATTTTCCCGACGATTCTTCGCTTCCGGTTCGACAATCTTGCAGGGGCGTGGCTGTTGCACCTGCTCAATAATCTGTACGCTTACGTCGTGATCGCTGTCCTCGCGAGCTGAGGGGCTGTTAAGATGGTGTCGGCTGTCGCCCTGCTATCGTCGACCGCTCGGTAGCGCTACGACAGCACCGACTGCATCACCGCTCGCTCCGCGCGTCGAAGCAGGTCCGAGGCCGTACTCTCGGTACAGTCGAGTGCCGCCGCGATATCGGCGAGACTCCCCTCGCGCGGAATCTCGTAGTAGCCACAGTCGACGGCCTGCCGGAGCGCTCGGTACTGTCTGGCGGTCAGTTGGTCCGTAACCCGCGGCCCGCGGCCACGGTAGTCACCGATCTCCTCGATTTCGACGGTGACTGTCGACGAGAGGTCGTCGACGACCTCGCGAAGCGCCTCGAACTCGCCGAGCAGCGTCAGCCGAACGACGCCGTCTTCGACAACGACGGGCGGCACGTGGATGAAGTCGTGGCTGAAGAAGGCGGCCCACCACGACTGGTCGGCGTCGGGCGAGTCCTCCTGTACGTACGCGTAGAACCGCTCGTCGTCGACCGGTTTGAGTTCGTAGCCGACGATTTCCGGTGCCGACTCGAGTGCCGCCTCGTACACTGTCCGGTCGCCGACGACGAACAGGAGCTGGTTGAGCACGTCGTTCCAGCTCATTCGCCAGTTGAGCAGTTCCTCCCGGACGATAGCGTCTTCGGCGGCGATCCGCGCGTCGAACGAGCGGGTGTCTGTGGGAGCTGTTTCGTTGCCGTCGCTGGCTTCGCTTTCGTTGTCTCCTTCATCAGCAACCTCCTCGCCCCAGTCGTCTCCAGCAACGGTCACTTCGACGAATCGCATCTGCTCTGACTGCGCGTGCGCGGCGAATAAAACTCCGGGTCCGGACCACCGCAGCTCCCGTCAGCGCTGGCGCTCCAGAAACGCCTCGAGTTCCGCTCGGATCGTGTCGGGGGAGTCGTACTCGAGTACCCGGACGCTGTCGTTGCCGCGGATCATGGCCGAGAGCTCGTGGGGCGAGTCCGGGCGGTAGAGACAGCAGATCGGTTTCTCGAAGGCAACGGCGCGACCGAGTTCGTAGCCGACGCCGAGACTGGGAGTGGTGACTTCGGCGACGACCACGTCGGCCTGACGCAGCCATTCGAGGTCCTGTTCGTAGATGTCGGTGTCGGTGAGATCGGCTTGCGCTTCGGTCGCTTCGACATCGTCGGTCCCGACGTGTTCGGTGAGGACGGTGCCGTGAGACTCCAGCAGTGCAATGAGTTCGCGATAGAGGGCGGCGTCGTCGCGGCCGCCGCGGATGGAGCCGGCGAAGTAGATGTCCATGGCGGCGTGGTTCCGACCAGTGGGCAATCAACGTTCGGATTGGCGTCTATAGTAACAACTGCAACTACAGTGCGCCGGTGACGGCCTCCATCGTCGTCACCTTGTCCTCCTCGGAGACGCCCCTGACAAAGCCGACGCGGACCGCGTCGACGCCGTCGATGTCGGCGTACGCTTCGACCCACTCGCGGACCTCCTCGGGGGTGCCCGCGGGTGCGAGATCGTCGAGTACGTCGTCTGGGAGCGCTGCGGCCATCGCGTCCGTGTCGCGGTCCTCCCAGGCGGCTCGGATCTCGCTTACGACATCTTCGTAGCCCTGTTCGGCGACGGAATCGCCGTAATAGGGGCCGTACGCCCCGAGCATGAACGCCGTCGTGCTGCGGGCGAGTTCTCGTGCCCGCTCGCGGTCCTCGGAGGCGACCCCGCGGACGATCGGTGCAACACGGAGGTCGTCGAGACTCTTCCCCGTGTCCGCGAGTTCCGCGCCGCGCTCTAGGTCTTCGAGACGGTCGCGCAGGCCGTCCGCGGTGAACAGCTGCGGTGCCCAGCCGTCGCCGAAGCGACCGGCCATCTCGGTTGCCTTCGGGCCGAGGGTAGCGACGTCGATCGCCGGTGGCGTGTCGGGAACGTCGCGCTCGTAGTCGAGTCCGGGAATGTCGAAGATGTCGCCCTCGTAGGCGGTCGAGCCGGTCTCGAAGACGTTGCGGATGATCTCGATGGTCTCTCGAGTACGACGCAGCGGGCGGTCGAACTCGGCCCCGTGCCAGCGCTCGGTGATCGCAGGTGAGCTCGGTCCGATCCCGAGGCGGAAGCGACCGTCGGAGGCGTCGTGGAGCGTGAGCGCCGTCTGGGCGAGCATCGCGGGCGAACGCCCGTACGGCGAGACCACGTCGTTCGAGAGGCCGAGCTCGTCCGTGCGGTCCGCTGCGAGCGTCAACGGCGGGACGATGTTCCAACCCGTCGTCTCGCCCGTCGTGATCCGGTCGAAGCCGAGTTCTTCGGCCTGGACGGCGCGGTCGGCCACGTCCTGCGGGCGCTCGTAGTCGTTGAGCCCGATCAGGAGGTCCAGTTCGGCGTTCATGCTCTCACTTTCGGACACGGTACTTTCCTCTGCGCTCGTCGCTCGGTCGGTTCTGTCGGCTCGTGTGGCACGAGTACGCTCATCACCATCTACCGCGTGACCGATTGGCATAAAATTCAGCGTTCCCGACAGGGTCGCCGCGGCTCTCCGTAAGCGCCACCGCGGAAGAAACGTTGATACGGCTCGTCACTAATGCGAGCGTATGACTCACGACTGTTCGTTTCTCTCGGACCTCCCTCTCGCTGACGACCAGGTTTCGTTCGCGACGGGACGACGAGAGACCCACGCAGCCGACTGGGGCGCACAGCAGACCGACGAGGGCGTCGTTCCAGACGCGGTCGTCTGGGTGGAGGAGACCGCAGACGTGGCTGCCGTACTCGAGTCGGCCACCGAACACGGCGTCCCGGTCACACCCTACGCGGCAGGGACGGGGCTCGAGGGCAACGCCGTTCCGGCCGAGGGTGGTATCAGCCTCGATCTGACGCGAATGGACGACGTGATCGACTACCGGCCGGACGACTTCCAGATCGACGTCGGGCCGGGGATCATCGGCGACGCGGTCGACGAACACGTCGCGGGCGACGGCCTCTGGTTCCCGCCGCTGCCCTCCTCGGGCGACATCTCGACGATCGGCGGCATGATCGCGACCGACGCGAGCGGCATGCAGACCGTCAAGTACGGTGAAGTAGCCGACTGGGTGCTCGCACTCGAGGCCGTCCTCGCCGACGGCACCGTGATCCGGACCGGCTCGCGGGCGAGCAAGACCTCGAGCGGCTACAACCTCACCGACCTGCTCGTCGGCAGCGAGGGTACCCTGGCCGTCATCACCGAGGCAACACTCGAGTTGGCCGGCCGGCCACAGCAGATCCGCGGGGGGCGAGCGATCTTCGATAGCCTTGACGACGCGGCCGAAGCCATTTTCGACGCGATTCGGACGGACGTCGACGTGGCGCGGATCGAACTCGTCGACGAGTTGAGCGCCCACATGGCGAACGAGTACCTCGGCTCGGAGTTACCCGACGCGCCGATGGTCTTTCTCGAGTTCCACGCGAATCACGGCATCGAGGAGGAGATCGACCTCTGTCGGACGATCTTCGAGGACCACGACGTGGCGCAGTTCGAGCTGAGTTCGGACGACGCGGAGATGGCCGAACTCTGGAAGGTGCGCCGGGAGTTGGCCTACGCGGAGGCGAACTACGATCCGGAGCTGACGCCGATCCATCCGGGTGACGTGACGGTGCCGATCAGTTCCTATCCCGAAATCGTCCGCGAAGCCAAGCGGATCGCGGGAGAGACGGACCTCCTGATTCCGTGCTTCGGCCACGCGGGCGACGGGAATCTCCACTACACCGTCCTCGTCGACCCCGAGGATCCCGAGTTTGTCGAACGTGGGGAGGAGGCGTACCGGGAACTCGTGGAACTCGCGCTGGACATGGGTGGTACGGCGACCGGTGAGCACGGTATCGGCCAGGGCAAGCAGGCGTATCTCGAGCCCGAGCACGGAGCTGGTGGGGTAGACGCAATGCGTCGGGTCAAGCGAGCACTCGATCCGACGGGAACGCTGAACCCGGCCAAGATTTTCCCAGCGGAGAGCGACGAGGACGCGGGTCGGTAGGCGTTGCTGGAGGCCACACCTGCTCGCGGTGAAACCAGGAGACGGAGCACTCAAGACACTCTCACCCGTAGGCCAGCGCAGTGAGTCAGGACGCCATCACGGTACTGTTCGGCGATCCGTTCGCCGTCATGAACACGATCGGCCTCGTCGCGTTCGCCCTCGTCGGCTCGTCGAAGGCGATCCGCGAGGAGTTCGACGTGTTTGGGATCGCGATTGTCGGCCTGGCGATGGCGTTCGCCGGTGGCGTCACTCGCGACCTGCTCGTCACGCGCGTGCCGCTGGCGCTCCAGTCACCGATCGAAATCAGTCTGGGACTGCTCGGCGTTGGGCTGGCCATCGGACTGAGTGTCGTTCTATCGTCTCCCGAACAGCATCCAATCACAATCGTCTCCGACGCGATCGGGCTGGCCGCCTTCGCGACGACTGGCGCGATCGTCGCGACAGAGGTCGGCGTGTCCGCCTTCGGCGTCGTCGCGATCGCAACGATCAACGCCGTCGGCGGCGGCGCGTTCGCGGATATCCTCCTCGATCGCGCCCCGTTCATCCTCTTCGAGGACTTCTACGCGAGCTGTGCGGTTCTGGGCGGCAGCGCCTACTGGCTCGTCGGAACGGTCGGCGGTGCCGAAGGGCTCGCCGCCGTAGTCTGTGCGGCAGTGACCGTCGTGACTCGGCTGGCTGCGGTGACGTACAGCTGGAGTCTTCCCACAGTCCACCATCTGGGGCGACAGCGCAACCGGTAACGCCCGGTCACGATATCACGACATCACACCACACCACAATACCACCACACCACGACACTACCACACCACCACACCACCACCACACCGCCACACCACACCACCACCGCAGTACTGACACAGACCGAAAGTGCCAGAAAGGGTGCCCACGTTGTCTCCACATCTCTCGCCGTTGTCCCGCCAGCGGCACGCTCATCACCTATGTCCACACAGATCAAAGACCCAGTCCACGGCTACATCGAACTCGACCAACCGCTGGTCGACCGCATCGTCGACACCCGCGCCTTCCAGCGCCTGCGCTACGTCCGCCAGCTCTCGGCAACCCACCTCGTCTACCCCGGCGCGAACCACACCCGCTTCGAGCACAGCCTCGGCGTCTACCACCTCGGACGCACCGTCTTCGAAAAACTCCGCGGACAGTCGTACTTCACCCGAAATACCGACGGCGACAGTCTGGACGAAATCCAGCGGACACTCGAGTGCGCCTGCCTGCTCCACGACGTCGGACACCCGCCGTTTTCCCATCTGGCGGAGCAGTTCCTCGATCGGGAGGAGCTGTACGGCCGGCTCGAGGACGCGGGACTCGTCGGTGCGTTTGCAGAGGCGGGGCTCGACGATGGAGCGATTCGAACGGCGAGTTCGCACGAACTGCTCGGCTGTCTCATCATCATCCAGGAGTTCGGCGAGGCGCTGCAGGCGCTCGGCGTGGATCCGTACGAGGTCTGTGGCTACGTGCTCGGCTACAGTCTCGTCTTCGAACGCGGCGGCCCCTGGCAGTACGGCCTCGGGGCGCAACTGCTGCACTCGCCGATCGACGTCGACCGGCTGGACTACATCACGCGGGACAACCGGATGACCGGCGCAGACGTGTTGAGCTTCGATACGAGTCGAATGGTCGACGCCTACACCGCCCACCCGGAGGAGGGGCTCGCGCTCTCGGAGAAGGCCCTGAGCACCATCGGGAACTATCTCGAGGGGCGGATCGCGCTGTACATGTGGGTCACCCAGCACCACAAGTCGGTGTACGCGAACGTGTTGCTCCGGGCGATGCTGGAGGAACTGGATTCGCTCACCGCGGTGCGGCCGGTGACGATCGACCAGGTGATCGGCGATGAAATCGACGACAACACGCTGATGGAGCGCCTCCGAAAGACGGCTCGCGAGCAGCCGGAGTCGACGCTCGCGGCGCTGTACGACCGCTTCCGAACGCGGCGGTTTCACAAAACCTGCTGGAAGCACCGGATCGCCTACGCGGACCGCGTGGATGCAGACCGGGAGGCGTTCGGCCAGTGGCTCGTCGGCAACGCGGACCGGCTCGAGGACCTGCTCGCGTCGGAGCTGGACGTGCCGACCCACGAGGTGTGGATCGAGCGCTCGTACGTGCCGGAGTACGAGCCGGGCGAGCTGCGGGATATTCCGATCGCCTACGGCGGGACAACCCGTTCGGTCGGTGACTGGGGACTGTACGGGGAGCGGGCGTTCGACACGCCGATTCCGTTCGTGTTCGTTCCCGACGGTGAGAAGAAGCGAGCGACGAAGACGCTCGTGGCGCAGTTTCACGCGGAGTACGGCGGCCGCTGAGTGGGAGTTCGCTCTCGCTCAGTCACTGCTCCTTTGCCAATCGTACGAACGATAGGACTGGCGTCGGAGTGTCGTTCGGTGTGGATCTGGCCTGGTTCGGTTCAGACCGTACTCGAGTTCGGCCTCTTCCCCAGACACACCTCGGAGTAGCAACTGGTGGTAGCTGTGACTGGCTCAGAGGGCGGCTGCGAAAATCTCCTCGAGAGCAGTCTGATCGACACGGCGCGGGTTCCCGACGAGTAATCGTTCGATGTCGGTCGTCTTCTCGGCCAGGCGCGAGATGTCGTCTTCCGTTACTCCGAGTTCCGAGAGCCCGTCGGGAAGGCCGATATCGGAACCGAGCGCTTCGACGGCAGCCCCGGCCTGGTCGGCAGCGCTCCGGTCACTCATCCCGTCGGTGTTCTCACCGAGCAGTTCGGCGATATGTGCGTAGCGGCCGAACGCACTCGAGGCGTTGTGGCGCATCACGTGTGGGAGCAAGACGGCGACGGTGACGCCGTGCGGCGTGTGATTCTCCCCGGCGACGGGGTACGCCATCGCGTGAGTCGCCCCGAGACCTGCGTTGGTGAACGCGATGCCGGCGAGGAGACTGCCGAGCGACAGCGCCCGTCGCGCCTCCACGTCGGCACCGTTGTCGACCGCCCGGCGCAGGTTCTGTCCGATCAGATCGATCGCTTT
Organism: Natrialba sp. SSL1; assembly: GCF_001861355.1. Lineage (GTDB taxonomy): Archaea > Halobacteriota > Halobacteria > Halobacteriales > Natrialbaceae > Natrialba. The sequence goes on along the minus strand of NZ_MASN01000037.1, from coordinate 38,773 downwards.
CTCGGCGTAGAGGTCGGTCACTGGCGTCCGGCCGCCGTAATCGGGCCGCTGCGAAGCACTGTCGGGTTCGGCTTTTGCGTCGTAGCGCCGCGTCGTGTAGGCCTCAATCGCGTGTGTAAGTGCATCCATTCCCGAGGCCGCGGTGATCGCCGGCGGGAGTGAGACGGTCACCAGCGGATCGACGATTGCTAGCTCCGGGTAGAGCTGCTGACTCGAGATGCCGACCTTCAGTTTCCGGTCCGGGAGCGAGACGACAGCCGCCGGCGAACTCTCGGAACCGGTTCCCGCGGTCGTCGGAACGGCAACGACGACCGTCTCGGACTCGGGAACTGGTTCGCCCTCACCGATTGGTGGGGCAACGTACTCGAGTACGTCCTGCTCCGAGCCGGCGAGTGCACCGGCCGCTTTCGCGACGTCGATTGAGCTTCCGCCACCAAGCCCGATCACGGCATCGGGATCGTGGCTGGCAACGGCCGCTCTCGCGGCTCGGTAGACGTCGGCGTCGGGGTCGGGCTCGACGCCATCGAAGACGGTGACTGTGATTGTGTCGGGCACCGACTCGAGTGCGTCGTCGACGATACCGGCGTCTCGGAGCGCCGTGTCGGTGACGACGACGAGGCTGTCGATCGCTCTCGCTTCCAGTTCGGCACCAAGTTCGTCGAGCGCTCCCGTGCCGAATTTGATCCGGTCTGTGATCGAAAATTCCCAGACTGACTCGGGTGTGTGCATAGGCAGTGAATATCACGCATCCAGTTAATCGTGTGGCAAACGGGTGATCGTCCCGTGTGGATGTAGCGGTGTCTACCGGCGTGCTGTGCGGTGGGTCGGGAGTAAAGTGTGGTGTAGTGTAGTGCACTCCCACGAACAACGCGGCAGTGAGTGGCGATGATGATGGTGATAGCGATGGCGATAACAGTCAGAGCGGGACAGCCAGGTGTCGCCACCCCGATACTGCCGACATCGATACTGCCACACAGACAGCACGTCGCCACCGACCCACCTCAGCACTCACGCCCACACCCACCCAGTGGTTCGCCGCAACTCGAGTCCGATTCGACTCGACTTGACTCGACTCAAATCAAGTTAGTCTGCACAAATCGACCCGACTCGAGTTACCCGACGTTGAATCGTACCAGATCAGGTCGAACTGTGATCGGTGTCAGAGCCAGAATCGGACTGCGAGCCTTCTCGAGTGTTGCGTCGCCGGGCTCGGGCTCGGCGAGCGAAGCCGGGAGAGACCTGACAGCCGCAGGGGCCGGCGATGGCTTCGGTGGGGCTGGTCATACTGGTTCGCGTGACGGGGTGGTCACAGCGGGGGCAGTTGGGCAGCGAGGTGGTGTCTGGGTCAGGGGTGTAGTCGGGGTCGAGGCCGAGGGTGGCTCTGAAATCGCGAGTGGTGTTACGTTGGTTGCTGGTGGCTGGTGAGTTGTCGGTAGCTGTGTCGGCTGTGGCGTCAGCGTTGCCGGCCCCGTCGCTGTTGTTGACTGTGTCGCCGTTGCTGGCTTCGCCATCGTCGTTGGCGTCGCCGGTAGCCGGGTCGCCGTTGGTGGTGGCTGTCTCGGAGGTGGAAACAGCGTCGGCGTCCTGATCACCAGCAGTCTCAGGCTCGGCGACTGAATCGTCGTCACTCACGGTGATCAGCTCCGAGTGAGTGTGAGAATCGCGGTCCAGCGGGTAGTTGAGTGCTTCGCGTCGGATGTCGTGCGGGACGTTTATATCCCGGTCGGCTGTATGGAATCATGGCTACAAGCCGGAGCGGCTTGGAAGCCACGTCTCGGGTGTGCCAGCACCCGGGGCACTTTCGTACCCACGTTGTGGCTTCCGTTCTAATTGTTGACTTGTAGTGACTTATAACTACCGCTAGTTTGAGGGAAAGAGGACGTATACCGGTTTCAGTTTACTTACTCGATATCAGGTTGATTCTTTCTATTATAGGTTAGATAAATAACTATTGAGCTTAAGAAACTGGTTGACCTGGCTTTACTCGCTCTGAATTCACATCTGTGTATCTCTTAGAAGGATTGGTTATGCTTTTTCTTTGGCAAGGTCTATTGAAAACTCACAATATTGATGGTCGGTTTTCGCCTGATTATAAATAGTAGCCCTCATACCACTTTCCATATTCCGGATACCCATTAAGATAATTGACTTCCGAACATCATTGCTTGTCCTAGGATATCTATCAAATATGGCTTTTATGTCAATTGCCTCTCCATGTTCACCCAAATAGGATATAATGTAATTTTTTATCTCTCTGATTTCATAATCTCTATTCAGCAATTCTCTCATACCTCCTATTATTTCCTTGCTCCTGATACCTGCTTGAAAGATCCAACGAACAATAGCAAACTCATGATACTCATAGGGTACATCTCCCGACAGGATCATCTCCATCATTTTCCCAGCCAGGCTTTCCTTATTGTCGAGGTTGGAGAAATATTTATCAAGAATTCTCCTAATGTCTGGTCCTCCGTTTTCTATCCTTTTCATGCAGTATGGGACTGCATAGTAACTGTTGAGATAACCCATTCTCCTAATTAGGAATCTAAAGAGAGTGCCATCTACTGACTCCTTATCCTGTATGTGCTTATCAAAAGCTTTCTCTACAACCTTGGCTTTTTCGTCATCACTTAGTTTGGAATATGAAACAACACCCCCATCCGTATATGGTAATTTCACCTCTGTTTTCACATCATCAACGGTAACACCCCCCGTTTTCCTTTTCTTCTCTTTTATTTCCTTCCGTTTTTGTTCTTTCTCACGTTCAATTCGGTCACCAACCTTCTTATTTATCTCAGAGATCACATCTTTTGGGTTTTTGAATTCTTCTAATGCTTCTTCAGATGAGAGAACCCTTGTTTTCTTTCTATTCAAATACAAACCGCTTTCACGATAGATCTTTATCAAATATCTTAGTGAGTTGATGGCTTCTTCTTTGTCTTCACAAAACAGGATCAAATCATCACTGTACCGAACATGGTGTATTCCTTTAGATTTTAGCCCACGGTCAATACTGTCAAAATATAACTCAGAAAGTACGTTCGAGGGGTAATATCCTTGTGGTAGTCCACGCGATTTGGGGCGATGCCATCGACGTAGACAGTTTCTTAATAGAGATCTAATATTGTCGTTATCATAGATTGTTCGTATTTTCGAATCTAATAATCTATGATCAATATTTTCAAAATATGAATTTACATCTGTTAGAACTACATAATCATATTCTTCCGCTAACTTTCGTGTTTTCTTATTATACTTCTTCCACGACTGAACAGGTTTTTCCATCCATTTTGTACCATCAATGTCATCTAATAATATTCGAGAATATCTACAATCATTGCTAGACCACTTAATCCTCTTCCTTATGTCATCGTACATATCAATCACAATTGCAGAATATAGAGTGGCATCTTTAATTTCCAAGTACCTTCCAGGCCGTATATTCCAATTCCTTTTTGGAACATTTATGACACGTGCATCTGACGGAAAGTACCCATCCTCAATAGAGTAATATAAACTCCGTATAAAATCCTGTTTATTTTCATCATTATCTATTATATCAGTTATGTGTGGGTTGTTGACAAACACCTTCTGGTTGTCATCAATATTCCTTTTACTCTTATCCCAGGCAAGTTCGAGATTTAAACTCTCAGATAATCTCATATGTTCGGTCGTGATCCAATTCTATTAATTGTTGTTGATGCGGCACATAGGAACGGTCCACAATCTATCTTGGATTTCAAATAGGCTCATTTAAAACCAGCATCGAATAATATATTTTAATCTGAATAGCTATTAAATAAGAGTGTCATCGATAAATAGATGCCTATAAGAGGTCGAGATTCTCAACTTGTGCACGGATATTAAACGGTCATCTCTCAGTCGTGTACCAGCACGTCTAGCACGTCCGGCCCCTCGCGCTCCATCGCCGCCGACACCGCGTCCTCGATCTCGTCGGGCGTCTCCACGAGTTCTGCCCGCGCCCCGTGGCTCTGTGCGTTCTGGACGATATCCACCGGCGGCTCGAAGTCCATCCCGACGAAGTCGTACTCCCCCTCTTCGCCGCCGAGCAGCCCCAGCGTGTTGTCCTTGAGAATCCGGTAGTTGCGGTTGTCCGAGACCACTACCGTCAGATCGAGGTCGTGTCTCGCCGCGCTGTAGATCGAGTGCGGGTAGTAGAGGTACGAGCCGTCGCCGATGAAGCCCACGACCTCCCGCGGCTCATCGCGCTGGCCCTCCGCCACAGCGGCTCCGACGGCCGCAGGCAGCCCGTAGCCCAGGCCGCCGCCCTTGTTCGAGATGTACTGCTCCGGCGCGAGCTCCCAGCGGGTCAGCATGGCGTACTTCGAGGTCACCCCCTCGTCGACGATGTAGGCGTCGCCGGCCGCCCGCTCTAGCTCGTCGACCAGTTCGGCCTTCGACGCCCGCGGGTCGTCCTCCGCGTCGCCGTCGCCCATCTGAGCCATCTTGGCGTCGACCATCTCCTTCACTGCAGCGACCGTCTCGAGTCGCTCCGTAACGGTCTCATCAGAAACCTTCGACGAGACGCGCTCGTCGAGTTCCTGCAGCGCCAGCCCGGGATCGCCGATAACCGCCGCGTCCGCTGTCTGGTTCTTCCCGAGCTGCCAGGCGTCGTCACCGACGTGGATGCACGTCGTCTCCGGATCGACCAGCGTCTCCTCGTAGCGCGTCAGCGTCGTGTTCGTCGAACAGCCCACGAACGCGATCGTGTCCGTATCCATCAGCATCGACGCCAGACTGTCGTTCGGCGGGATGTAGGACACCCACTGCTCGTGATCCGTCGGGAAGTCGACCTCGCAGGCCAGAATTTCGCCGTGGACGCGCGCCCCGGTCGTCTCCGCGAGGTCGACCGCCGCCGCAACCGCATCCGACCCCGAGCGCGCAACGTGATCGCCGACGACCAGCACCGGGTCGTCCGCCTCGGCCAGCAACTCGGCGGCGTGCTCGAGTTGCGCCGGGTCGCCGCTCCCGCCGTTCGGAATCGGCCCCAGCCGTTCCGGCTCGGCGTCCGTCTCGGCGAGCATCACGTCGAGTGGCAGCCCGAGGAAGACGGGGCCGGTCGGCGGCGTCATCGCGACGCGGAACGCCCGCCGGAGCATCGTCGGCAGCGCTTCTACGTCAAGCACCTCGTCGGACCACTTGCAGAACTGGTCGGCCATCTCGGTCAGGTCGCCCGACAGAATCGGCTCCTCGTGGCGGAAGTCCGTGCTGTGGTTGCCCGCCGTCACGACCAGCGGCGCGCCGGTGATGCTCGCGGCATAGAGGTTCCCCAGCCCGTGGGCCAGCCCGGGCGCGATATGCAGGTTCACCACGCCAACCGGCAGGATAGACTCGTCATGATGGGAATGGTATCGCCGCGTCTGGGCGTAGCCGCCGGCCATTCCCACAGCGACGTCCTCGTGCAATCCGAGGATGTACTCGAGTTCGCTCTGACTGACGGCGTCCATGAGCGGGAGTTCGGTCGTGCCGGGGTTGCCAAAGAGGTAGTCGACGCCGTACTGCTCGAGGGCGTCGACGAAGAGATCGGAACCGGTGTAGTCGGCTGTGTCTGTCATGGTCGCTCGTGGTACGGGACGACACATCAAACTGTGTGTTCCGGTTGTTCCGGCCTCGCGGTGCCGCACATTGCAGTTGACGATTCCGACAGTGCAGACCAGTCGATCTATCGCTACTTTCCAGTCTCCCCATCCTGCCTGCCCATCCTCCGTCGTTCTACGCAGCCAATGTAGCTCATCCCACGCGTGCGCTCACAGCCTGTGACGCCGGGCCGGGTATTATAGGACCGTTCGGTGTCCCTTTTGCCATGGCCCTCGCGAGACGCGGCGCTGGCACTGAGGCGACGACGCGGGCGTACCTGTCGCAGGTGCATCCGGTGTTTATGCTGCCGCCGCTGGCTGCGTCCCTGTTCGGTGCGCTGCTCGCGACGACCGTGAACCCGGTGCTCGCAGCGATCCACGTCGTCGCGATGTTCGCCGCAGTCTACACGGCCCACATCAAGGACGGCTACGTCGATTTCTACGTTCGTGACGAGGACGACGATCACCCGCTCACCGAGCAGGGCTGTCGACTCGGCCTCGTTTTCTCGACCGCGGTTTTTGCACTCTGCTGTCTCTTGCTGGCGCTGCTGGTCAACTGGGTCGCCGTCGCCCTGACGCTGCCGACGTGGCTCATCGCCTACCATCACGCGCCCCAGTTGGATATGAATCCGGTGACTGCGACGACGGGCTACCCGCTCGGCATCGCGCTGTCGTTGCTCGGCGGCTTCTACGTCCAGACGACGACGATTGCGGCCGTGCCGCTCGGCTTTGCGCTCGTCTTTCTCCTGTTGCTCTCGGGGATCAAGGTGATCGACGACGCGCAGGACTACGACTACGATCGGTCGATCGAGAAACGGACCGTCGCGGTGACCGTCGGCCCCCATCGGGCGTACACGGTCGCCTACGGGTTGATGGCGATAGCATTACTCGTCGTCACCGGCTTCGTCATCGGACAGCAATTTCCACCGACGGCGTTGCTCGCGGCGCTCGCGTTCGCTGTGGTCGCCATAATCGCCGTGCGAGCACCGCCAGATCTCGCGACGATGTTGCTCATTCGCGGCTCGTACGTCTTTCTGGCGGTGTTAGTCGCCGCTGTCTGGTTCGAACCGCTCGCCGGCCTCATCTGACGCTTAGATGTAGTCGGCGAGCATCGCGAGCCACAGAATCCACGAAACCACGTTCGCCAATCCGAAGGCTGCGAGGAGAAGCCCAAACCAGCGTCGGTTCATTACATCGGTCAGTTGGTAGCCGCTGTAGGCCGTGATCAGCCCGAGAATCGGAACGACGATCGAAACGATTGCAGACCCGATCGCTCCCCAGAGGTGAACCGCGCTCTCTTCTCTCGCTCGTCCAAGGTCTTCTCGCAGCGTTGGTCGTTGTGTTTCCATCCTTTCGGGCAAGGGTAGCAGCCGCGCAGCCTTAAGCTGACTGATTAGTCAGTCAGGATGGGCGCGTTGTACTGTCTGCCAACAACCCGGGAACGGGAAATGGCGGATTCGAGTACCGATAAGACCACGGCGTATATGTAGAACGTCTGAATACGTCGTGAATGTGTCACCTATAACCATCGCCAACGCCGTACTCGTCCTCCTGCTGGTGTTCGTTCCGACGTTCTGGTTCGCATCTCGCCGCGCGTTGCGCTCGTCGACTCCGACATGCTGGCTCCGACGACTGCTCGTCGCACTGTGGGGCGTCGCCGGGCTCACGTACGCCGTCCTGTTCACGCTTGGCCACGGGCTGTTCGTACGAACGACACTCGCAGCGATAACGCCAATCTCAGACAGTTCACTCGCCGCCGAGTTCGTCGTCCAGCTTACAGCTGCGTTCATTACTGCGACCGTGACGCTCGCCGTCTACGCGACGCTCGTGCCGGCGATCCGAGACATCCAGGAAATCGACCTCCCGATGAGAACCGCGCTTCGAAGCCTCGGTCGGTACGCCCTCGCGCTCAGCGTCCTGTTCGCGACCGTGTTCGCCCTCCTCATCCGGGCGCTCGCCGAGGGCGGCCCCGCGATCTACTGGCTGCTCCTGCTCGGGGCGATGATCGCGCTCGCACTCGCCAACCCGGTACTGGCCCGCGTCTTTCGAGACACCCGCGAACCGACATCGGCCGAGCGTGAGCGTCTCCGCGAACGGTGTGCCCACAGCGGCCTCTCGGTCTCGTCCATCGTGATCCTCGACGACATGCCCGAGGTGGCAGGAATCCACGTCTACGGCGTCCCCGGCCGCCGACAGCTATTCGTCACCGAACGCGTGCTGGAGGCGTTCGACGACGAGACACTCGAGGCTATCTTCGCGGTTCACGCCGGCAAGCTACGGGCTCACTACCGCGGCTACACAGTGTACTCGCTACTCGGTTATCTCGCACTCGGCGTCGGTGTGTTACTCTTCGGCTCCGGGACGCTCGTTACCATCTTTATCGCCTTCGTCGCGGTGCTCGCCCTGCCCACGCTCTGGGCCGCCCGTCGGGCGTTCTACCGCGCTGACGACTACGCCGCAGCTGTGGTCGGGCGGGACGAACTCGTCCGCGCACTCGAGTACGCCGCCGACGAACAGAACCTCGAACTCGTCGACGGCGGTCGCTGGGTCGTGTTCAAGAGTCGGCCGCCGCTCGGGCGTCGGCTTGCGCGGTTGCGGGAGAAGAGTGCGAGAAGTGAGGAAATCGCGTCTACTCCGGGCTAACTGCGTCTAGATGTAGCCGAACTCGTAGGCAGCACCCATGAGGCCGAAGATGGTGACGGCGACGAGGCTAATCACGTAGTAGACGACCCACGTACGGGACGGCTGGAACTGCTCGGGCAGGTTCTCCTTGACGACGTACCAGTTCGCCGGGTAGAACAGGATCTCGGTGACCGCCAGAATCGCCGAAATCCAGATGAGGAACGTGACCGGAACGGCACCGAGCGTGAGCACGATCCCGCAGCTCACAGCGACGATGCCGACCACGACGAGCTTTCGAATCCGCTCGCTGTCGAGGTCGTCACGCTCGAGTGCCATCGGGAGCACGTCGCCCGTCGCACGGGCCGCGCCGTCGAGGAGGGTGATGACGGTCGAGTACAGCGCGGCGAACGCGCCAAGGATCATCGCGTAGTAAGACCATTCGCCGAAGGACTGGCTCAGGATGTTCCCGATCGTGACGGCGAGATCGGCGTCCTCGGGCGGGTTCGGGTAGAGGACGTTCGAGGCGAGGATCACCATCGCGACGATCAGCGCGAAGCTGAACGCGTAGCCGATGTTGAAGTCACGACGACCGGTCTGGATCCACGCGCGGATGTAGTCGTGGTAGCGCTCGTCGTTCGGGTCGAGGTCACGGTCTCGGAGTTCGCCCGCACCCTCGCCCTTGGCCATGCTCCAGCTCCCGATGAGGACGCTAGTACTGAAGCCGGTCGGCGCGAAGCCGGCCGCCGCGGCGAACAGGCCGATGAACAGCGGTCCGGTGATGTCCGGTGCGGTGAACGTCGTCGCGGCGACGACCTCACCCGACGGTGGGCCGACGAGCACGCCGAGAACGATGAGGAATCCCAGCGCGACCGTGAAGCCGATCAGGATCTTCTCGAGGAGGCTGTAGCGCGTCAGCAAGACGAGCACGCCCGCGAAGCCGACGAAGAGGACGAACGACTGCTGGAACGACAGCGGTGTCATCGCTTGGACGAACGAGGCGGTGCTCATCCCGACTGCGGCGGTGATACCGGTGTACATGACGGTAAACACGCCGACAGTGAACCACTGCATCCAGTTCTTCGGCCCTGGCAACTGGTCGTAGGCCTCGACCGGGTTGCCGCCGACGCCGTAGTTGTACCGGATACCCAGCTCCCAGCCGCCGTACTTCGCGAGGTAGATGATCGCGAACATCCAGATGGCAAAGAGGCCGAACGTCCCGCCGAGCGTCGGTGCGAGGACGATGTGGCTGCCGCCAATGCTGATCAGCGCCCAGAGCATCGACGGACCGAAGTGATCCGTGAAGAAGTCCCGCCAGTTGCGCGAGGGATAGGACAGTTCGTCCGCGTCGAACTCGGCTCCAGAGCCAGAACCAGGACCCGTCCCCGGTCCAGTCTCAGTACTCACACCACCCACCACGCGTCATACTCCGGTGTTGCTGTGCCGTGTCTGGTGTCACCGCCACTCACCCCACAATGTACGATTGTCAATGCCCATCATAGGTTCTCGTCGGAGAATTCGCGACTCGTTACTTATAGGTACGGATCTGTCCCCGAATGTACAGAAGTGGCTACTACTTTGCGTCGAGGACGACCGGAACCCCACGGGACGCAACGTCGACGACGAACGCCTCCGCGTCGGCCGCGATCGCGTCGAACGTGTCGTAGTGCACCGGCAGGACCAGATCCGGTTCGAGTCGCTCGGCGAGCGCCGCAGCCTCGTGGCGATCCATCGTGGTGCCGCCACCGATCGGCGGCAAGAAGAGATCGACGACGAGGTCGTCGTGCGCCGCCAACGCGTCGGTATCGCCCGGCCAGAAGACCGTCACGCCGTCGACAGTGACGAGAAAGCCACACCCCTCGCCCTCGGGGTGATAGGGCTGACCCTGTTCGTCCGTGTGTGGTCCCGCTGGCTCGTTGTACGCCGGCGTCGTCGAGAGATCGAGCGGCCCCAGAATGAACGACTCGTTCGCCCGCACGCGCTCGACCTCGTAGGGCAGCGCTTCCGGCTGCTCGTCGGTCCACTCGAGTGCCCCTGCGTCGACGGACTCGTGGACGATGACGATCGCATCCTCGTGGGCGACGCGGCGAATCGAGTCGGGATCGTAGTGGTCGCCGTGGGAGACGAGGACGAGGTCGCCGTCTCTCGGCTCGCTGTCGAGGTCGCCGTAGTGTTCGGGGCCCGGATCGGTGTAGATCACGGTTCCCGTCTGTCCCTCGAGGCGAACGGTCGCGAGGCCGAGCCAGTCGACAGCAAGTGCGCCGAAGTGAACGGTCATAGCCGATCATTTACGCGGACCGTCGAAAAGTATTCGTCTGTGTAACTCCTCCCTACGTCGGCCCGTGACTCACCGTTGGCGTCACTGTGAACGGATACAGATGTTCGACAGGTAGCTGTCGTTTACACGCTAGCTGACCACGGTTGACAGACATGATTAATGAGTATATATCCGAAACGCATATAAACAGAAACCCGATTAGTTTATAAACTGGACGAAACATTTATATGGCTTACGGCCTAACTCTATGTTAGCCGAGGCGACCGGGTTTCTTCTGGTTACCCCACCCGGGAGCCCCGAGTAACCAACCCGATACACCATGACTGATACAAACATTCGAACCTACTCGAACGAGCGTACCGAGGAGCGAACACGAACCGAGGAGGAGGAGACGGCCCGCTCCGAGGAGCGCGAGCAGTGCCCGGAGTGTGGTGGTCGGCTCATCTCGGACGACGAACACGCAGAGACGGTCTGTCAGGACTGTGGCCTTGTCGTCGAAGAGGACGAGATCGACCGCGGCCCCGAGTGGCGCGCATTCGACGCCGCCGAGAAGGACCAGAAGTCCCGCGTCGGTGCCCCGACGACGAACATGATGCACGACCAGGGGCTCTCGACGAACATCGGCTGGCAGGACAAGGACGCCTACGGCAAGTCCCTCTCCAGCCGCCAGCGCCAGAAGATGCAGCGGCTTCGCACCTGGAACGAGCGCTTCCGCACTCGCGACTCCAAGGAGCGCAACCTGAAGCAGGCCCTCGGTGAAATCGACCGGATGGCCTCCGCGCTCGGTCTCCCCGAGAACGTCCGCGAAACCGCGTCGGTCATCTACCGCCGCGCACTCGAGGAGGATCTGCTCCCAGGACGATCCATCGAGGGCGTCGCGACGTCGTCGCTGTACGCGTCGGCCCGTCAGGCCGGCACGCCGCGCAGCCTCGACGAGATTTCGGCCGTCAGCCGCGTCGACAAGATGGAGCTCACCCGCACGTACCGCTACATCATCCGTGAACTCGGCCTCGAGGTCAAGCCCGCCGATCCGGAACACTACGTTCCCCGGTTCGTCAGCGACCTCGATCTCTCGGACGAGACCGAACGGATGGCCCGCGAACTGCTCGAGTCGGCTCGACAGGAGGGCGTCCACAGCGGCAAGTCGCCGGTCGGCCTCGCCGCAGCAGGGGTCTACGCGGCCGCGCTGTTGACCAACGAGAAGGTAACCCAGAACGAGGTCAGCGAGGTTGCGAGCATCTCCGAGGTCACGATCCGCAACCGCTACAAGGAACTGCTCGAAGCCTCCGACACGGCTGCACCAGCTTAAACAACGTACATCTGCTGTGACACTGGCGCTATCGGCGCGTTGCTTTCTGTCGATCTCACTTCTCGCGTGTAACTGCCCCGTTCTGTTCACTGTCCGTCCACACCCGCTGAGCGATGGCCACACTACGTTCCCGACTCCTGATGTCGACGAGCAGAACGTGTTCTGTCGCAGGTTCTCTCCGATCGCGCTTCTATAGCGATCTTGCTCTGTCCTCTCACATTCTGTTCTGTCTTTCCACGTCCGACTCGAGTGCACCGCTGTGAGACAGCCGCGATAACCTTTTTCACACATGGTGTGTAATAGCGTGCCATGGACGAGACGACCGTGCAACTGTTGTGTCCTGAGTGTGCGAAAGATTGGCAGCGCTCTCCCGGAACTCTTCCATCGTCGACGGAAATGTTTCACTGTCCCAACTGTCATGCCTCCCGACGCACGGCCGAGTTCATGCGAACCGACCGCGATCTCCAGAATCTCAAGCAGCTAGGCTGACACCGAATTTAGGCAACACCTGAACGCGGTATGGGCCGCTTCAGGCCCGTTCAACCGCGAATCGAGACGAATTCAGCCGTTCACACGACCGAGACAATACGTCCTTGTGAACTGTTTCACCCGGCTAGCAGCCGTTTTCGATCAGTTTTTCTACCGGATTTTCACACACGTTTCGTCTGTTCCCATGGTAACGCGACTCAAGATAATAATATAACCCTGCAGTGGATAGGAGTGCATGGTTATGAAGAAACAGGAGCTCATTCACCTTCACGGCCTTCTTGCGGAGGTATCGAACCAGTGTGCAGAGTGGGACAACTGTCAGATTGACCTCGACGAATACGAATCCCTTGGTATTCGACCGACATCAATTCACAAATCGAAAACCGATCACAAGGCCGCTGTTTTTGCACTCGCTGGCGGAATCACGATGAACATGCGCGAGGGCGAGCAGGAAGCCGTCGCCGCTACCGCAGACTAAGTCGCACGGAGTCTCCTTCGGTACACAAGCATGCTACTGGCGAGACTGGACTCCGGGCCAATTGCCCTCCGCTGGTGTGAGACTCGAGTTCCCGCCTATGTCGTGTGGCGGTCTCTAATGAGACCTTGTGATGCCGATTATGGGCATACGTGTCGAGATTGGCTGCTCTCGATCTCTCGGCCGTCGTGTTCTCGTCGCTCCTGTTTGAACTCGGCTGAACGAACAGTCAGCCGGTGAGAGCCGAGTGCGACTTCTACAGAGTGCCCACTCAACGCCTGTACGCTGATTGCAGGATCTTTCCGAACACTCACTTCTGCTAGCCGGAGGGACAGAAAAGTGCCCTAAACTGTGGTCGACTGTCGCGATAGGGGATGCTTACCGTGTCCTGTGGGAAACAAACACCGAACCTGTTCGGGACGGGCCTTCGGTGTTCCTCGCGCTAACACGGCCAGCAGCCACTGGTGACACAGACCCCGTCAGCAACGGTCGATCAGGGACACCGACGACAGGCTCATCGAGGTGTCTGCTGTCAGCCTCGATCGAAAAGTTGCCGGATCCGCTGTCGTCGCCCGGCGGCTCGGATCACTCGACTAGATCTTCGAACTCGGGGAGAATCTCTTCGTCCGTCTGCTCGTCCGTCCCGTCGTTGGCTCGCCTGTTTTCGCCACCGTCGTCTTCGTTGCTTTCGTTGCTTTCGTCGCCTTCATCGCCACTGCCCGTACTCGACGAGTCCGATTCCGACGCCGGCTCTGTGTCCGTTTCCGAACGGTCCTCGCCACTTCCGTCCGTGTCGTCACCGTCGGTCGCAGTATCGTCAGTGCCAGCATTCGCCGTCTCGTCTGTCGCCTCCTTGTCGCCTTCGTCATCTGCGGCGTCATCGTCGTCCTCGTCTTCGATAACTTCCACCTCCTCGACCTCGAGTGGAATGTTCTCGAGTCGCTGTCCGATCTCCTTGCGGGCGATCCGGGAGGCGTGCTCCTCGCGCTCGACGTTGAAGACGGTCATCTCGAGTTCGAGTGCGACGAGCGCCTCGTCGGCTGCGATGAACGCAGGTGGTAACTCCTCACCTGACGGGGACGTCCGTTCGCCCATGTTGATCTCGACGTAGTTTAAGTCAGGGTTCAGCATCTCGCCCGTCTTCGAGATGGCGATGCGAATCGCCTCGTCTTCTGTCTCGACGTCGAATACCGGCACTGCAGCTTCGACGACAACCCTGCAGTTCATACACACACATTGTATCGCCTGCAGTATGAAGGTTCGCCCCGGTAACACACAGCGCGAGGCGGCCTGCGGTGGGCTGAGCCACCAGTCCGAAAGGCCCAAGCCGACGCCCCCGTAGGACTCACCGAATGGAAACGGGGACGATCCGCCTCGAGGACCTCTCCGGCGGACTCGATCTGTATCGGACGCTCGAAAGCGGTCAGACCTACCTCTGGCGGCGCGCAGACGGCGAAATGTACAGCGGGACGCCCGCCCCCCGCGAGTGGTACGTCACCGTCGTCGACGGCGAGGTGATCCGCGCGCGGACAGTCGATGGGGTACTCGAGTGGCAGTCTACGACGGACGCTGAGTCGACCGTCCGTCGCCTCCTTCGGCTGGACGACGATCTGGAGGCGATCGTCGACGCCGCACCCGACGATCCGCTGTTAGACGAGGCCTACGAGGCTCACCGCGGGATGCGCCTCGTCACGGACCCGGCCTTTGGGACGCTCATCTCGTTCATCTGCTCGGCACAGATGCGCGTCAGCCGCATCCACTCGATGGTCTCGACGCTCGCACGGGAGTACGGTGACGAGGTCTTCCTGAACGGCGACACCTACCACGCCTTCCCGACACCAGCCCAGCTCGCGAGCGCAACCGAAGCCGAACTCCGCGACCTTGGCCTCGGCTACCGCGCCCCCTACGTCGTCCGCACCGCCGAGATGGTCGCCGGCGGCGAGGCCCACCCCGACGACGCGCGGGCACTCGAGTACGAAGCCGCCCGCGAGCACCTGTGTCAGTTCGTCGGCGTCGGCGACAAGGTGGCCGACTGCGTGTTGCTCTTTGCACTCGAGTTCGACGAGGCGGTGCCCCTCGATACGTGGCTCAAGACGGCGATCGAGGAGCACTATCCTCACTGTGACTGCGGTTCGTACACCGAAACGTCGCGAGCGCTCCGCGAGGAGTTCGGCGGCGAGTACGCGGGCTATGCACAGACGTACGTCTTCCACGAACTCAGAACGAACAGATGAAGGCCTAACACCAGAGAAAACAGCGGATTATCATTCTGAGAGGGGCGGTGGTAAGAGTACACTACATACAGCGATACCTTCGACTAACGGAGGTGTGCCAGCATGGTAGCTGGCCGCCGCGAGGCCAGCGGTGTTTCGATCGACGCCACCTACCAGTCGATCACCGAGCGCCCCGAGCTCGAGAAACAGGCTGAACAGGTCGAGTACGCGACCGATCCCGAGGATGTCGGCGAGGAACGAACCGAGAACGTTCCGGTCCCTGACGAACCTGAGACGGTCGAACGTCCCGATGTCGATGGCCAGACGACGCTTGAGGACTGGGGGTGGTCTCAGTGACGACCGGCTACGTGGTCAATCTCGATAACGGCCACAACGGCTACTGCTTCGAGAGCCTGGTCGGTGTCACGTACTGCGGCAAGACCTTCAACCCCGAGAGCGTCGACCGCGACCTCTATGCGGTCGGTCGGGACTCCGATCACCCGCACAATACACTCTGCTTTGACTGCTCGAAAGCGGACTCTCGCAAAGTCCGCGGCGCTGTCCGAGGTGAGACGGCGTGAGTCCTGGCATCGACTGGGAGTCGATCTTCTGGGAGACACGTGGCTTCCTCGGCCTCGAGGACGACGAGCCCATTTCACGAACGGAACTCCTCGAGACGGCAAAGGCCAATGGCTGGAGTGAAAGCGAATTCCGCCAAGCGCTGAGTGGAACCGATGCTGTCGAGTTCGCGAATGGAGTCGGCAGCGGCCTGCAGTTCGTCGGCACCAACGATACCGTCGAGACGGACGATGGTCCCTCTACAGGCGATATCGACGGCGATTCTACCGACGACCGGTCGTCTTCGTCCACCTCGAGTGACGATCTCGAGCGTGTTGACCTTGAACTCTCCTCGAGCAGCGAGGGGTATCCGACGAGCCTTCGCGAAGACGGGCAGCGCTGGCTGCTCTGGCAGTACCGCGACGACCGGAAGATCCCGCGAAACCCACGCTGGGGACACTCCGAAGACGACGAGGCGACGGCGCGTGAGTGGTCACTCGCCGGTGCGAAAGACCCTCGAGCGTGGTTCGAATTCAGTGGTGCGGAGCGCTGGACCGACCACGATGAGTTGCTTGGACTCGCGTACTACCTCGTCGCTCCCGATCGCGACGACTGGGATGATGATGAGAAGTACGACTGGGTTGACGTCGACGAAGACGTCCCCAACACGCGCCACGTCGGACTCGCCGACTTCGATAACATCCGCGATCCGGACACTGGCGAGATTGCGCCGAAAGCCGTCCCATGGCTCGAGCGATTCGGAGTCACCTTCTGTGAGTGGTCACCTTCCGGAACTGGTGCACACGCACTTGGGTCGTTCACACTCCCAGAGGACGCGAAGGAACTCCACATCGACGTTTCCGACGACGAGTGGCCCGACGCGGAGATCGAAGTCTACCCCGGACGGCGCTACACGACGGTCACCGGTGACAAGATCCCCGGTTCCGCCGACGACATTGAGGACGTCCAGGTAGTGATCGATGCGCTCGTCGACGAACATCCCGACGCCGTCGAGGAAGAGAGTTCGAGTGATGGTGTTCACCACGACTACACACCAGCGAAGTCTCGAAAGGAACTCGCCGGCATCGAGATCACGCACGACTACGACGATGTTATTGACGCGGTGAATCAGCTCAAGCCGAGCGACCTCCCGCTTTCGTCGACGTACGTTGCCGACGAGAACAACGACTTCGAGTCGTGGGATCCCGGTTACCGCAACTCGAGCAGCGGACGGTCGCTGAAACACGTCGGAGACGGCCAGTTCATCGACATGAAAAAGATGCACACCGCCTTTGGTGTGCTCCGGCTGTTCGCCGCCGAACAGAACATCATCTCCGACCCGTGGGATGACCTTAAAAAGAGCAAGTTCCGGGATGCTGTCGAACGGGCACGAAACGCTGGTGCGCCAATCCCGAAATACGAGCCCCCCAGCGACGGATCAGGCGACGGCCGTGCTGTCTCGGCGCTCCCGATTGGACTCCTCGACGCCCTCGAGCCGGATGAACGCCGGCGCTACGCCAAAAAGCGTGGTCTCGAGTGGCCGTCGACGGACGACGCTCGCGAAGAGTTGTTCGAGACGATTGCCGACGTGATCCGGAACGAAGACGAGCGGATCGTCGATGCCCCGACATCGCTCGGCAAGTCCTACACAATCGCGTCGACGCGCTGGGGCGCTCGCGAAGACATCACTGGTGACCGGCCGGTCGTCCACCTGCTCGAAACACGCGACGCTCGCGACGAGGCCGTCGACGTCGCCGAAGAACACGGCGGGAAGTATCACGTCCTGCTCGGTCGCCATGAAGCCTGCCCGGTCTGCGCCGGCGAGCACGACGACGAGATCACGATCAACGGTGACCCCGCCAGCGACTGGCTCGATGCCCAGTGCGAAGGTAAGGGAATGCCGTTCAGCGCTGCGCATCGCTACCTCGAAGAGCACAACGACCAGGGTGTGGAACTCCCCTGCGGCGGTGATCGGTGTACGGCGATCACGCAGTGGGAGAAGTATCGCGAGGGACCCGACGGGGAACTCGACTACTGGCCGCTCGTCATCGCGACGCACAACTTTGCGTTCGCACCCGGGCTTCGCTCGCACAACAACGTCGTTGTCGACGAAGAGCCCAGCTACGAACAGGACGATCTCTCGACGAGCCGTATTCGCGACGCCATCGGCGCGTACCTTCGCGAGATCGACGCCCCTGTCACGACCTGGGAAGCCTTCATCCAACTCTCGCTCCACGACGACTACCAGGGCGACGCCGCTCGAGAGCGCGATGCTCTCGAGGATGTCCTCTGGACCGAGCCCGATCGGGACTGGTACTTCGAGTGTCCGGATGCACACACACTCGCACCAGCGCTCGCGAGAGCGATCTTCCGTGCCGAAGACCGGGCCAACGGTCGCCGATTCGGGAAGACCGGCCACGAACCGCCGCGGCTCGAGGCCGGTGTTCGCGATGACGACGACTGGAACCGCGAGTGGGTCTCTGTCGTCCTCGACGAGAACAACGATGTCCAGACTGTTCGCACGGTTCCGGACTTCGGCGCTGCGCGATCTGTTGTTGGCCTCGACGCACACCCCGCAGTGCCGCTCTGGCAAGCCAACACCGTCCCGTGGATCAAGACCACCGACGTCCTCGAATCCGAAGCACGGCAACTGTGGCGGCGCTACGAGCGCGGGCTTCGCGTCGTCCAGGTTGGTGACGCAACCCGACCGCTATCGGGTGACAAGGCGCTCGAGTGGCTCAACGAGGACAAACTCGAGGTGCTGCTCGACCAGCTCGTCGACGAGTACGGCACCCAGTTCCGGACGGCGATCACGACGGGGCAGGTGGAGGATCGACTCGAGGAGCTGATGGAGGAGGCCGGCTGCCACCGCCCTGAGTTGATGCACTTCGGCGAGGAGAAGTCACGGAACGACTTCGAACACGAACGCGTCGGTCTCGTCAACGGCTGCATGGATCCCGGCGACGACTACGTCCTGGACCTGCTCGCAGAGCTCGATCTCGAGGCTGAAGTCGAGACCGCTGTCGACGACGCCGGTGAAGAGTATCGTGCCCGCGGCCGTGGCTTCGAGGGCGCGGACGCCGATACCGCTCAAGAGATCCTCGCGAGCGTTCGCGAGAACCACATCGCTCAGGCCGCCGGTCGCTACGCTCGCGACCCGACCGATCCCGATGTCACTGCGACGGTATTCGTTCGAACGGATGCGATGCCCGCTGGCTTCGCCGACGTCCAGACGCCCGGTGTCGAGTGGGTTTACTCTGACCTCCAGGAGGCGATCGTCGACGAACTTCGTTCGAGTCATCGCTCGCGAACAGCGCGGGAGCTCGCCGACGCCGTCGACTGTTCGAAAGAGCACGTCCGGCAGACACTCGAGCGACTCGTCAACGTCGACGCTGTCCAGGCTGCTGAAGGGCTGGGATCGAACGGTGCGACGCTGTATTCCGAGTCTGGACTACCACACACAGGCGTTGCTGACATTCAGGAATCGCCAACTGACACCTACGTAGACTCTAGTAGGTGGGCGTTGGCGATTCGCGACCCGACTACCCCGGACAACGGTGATCTAGGACCTCAAGACGGCTCGAGTAATCAGCCGGCTGATGTTTGGGACTGGGAAGCCGGTCCTGATCCGAGTGACTGACGCCCGAAACCGGCGTCTCGACCCCGCGCTCGCCCGCTTACGACCAGCCGCGGCACTCTCCACGAAACAAAGCCCATGAGCCTCCCCGAACACACCGCCGATGTCGACGACCTGCCATGGAGTGCGAAGCATGTCCTGTGGATCCTCGAGGACGTCGGCGGATCGATCCGTCGGGACGAGCTCCAAGAGGAAACCGAGATGCCACGCCGAACATTGGATCGGGCACTCACTCGACTCGAGGACGCCGACATCGTTCGTCGCGATCGCGATGGTGACGACGACCTCCGTTTTGTTCGAGTCGAAATCACTGAAAGATCCTGAGCAGTTCAAAACCAAGCCTCTCAGACAAACGTGCGCCAGATCGGCGCACGCGCGTACCCTTATCAACTCACCCTACCTTCTCGAAAGCAACACAATCGCTACAGGGGCGTCGAGTTGACGACCGCCGACGTCGTCGACGATGATCACGTCCGCCCTGTAGCGATGCTTTTCTCCAGCCATGTCAACAACGGAATCACCGAGCGGAGACGACCACGTCTCCCCACAGCGGGCGTTCGACCGTATCGTCTGGCAGAACAGTCGGTGCTGTAACGGCTGCTTCGAGCTCGTCAAAGAGATCGAGGAAGCCACCTTCAGCGGTGGCGTCGATGATCACGACGTCCAGGAGCACCACCGGACGCCGGCCGCGACCCTCGAGCCGGACGACCGAATCCTCTCCGACGTCAACGGGGCGGCCGGGTCAACCACTCGAGGAGATCCCGGCGACGCCCAGTCGCGCCCCGGCCCGCAGCGGACGTCCATCGCTCGGACGACCTGCCGCAGCTGCTCGCGGATCGGCTGCTGGGCTGACGACGACACGCTGTCGAAGGTCCAGGCGCTGCGGCTGACGACGCCACTCGCGAATCGCCTTGAGGAGGCCGGCCTCGAGTTCGACCGGTACACACTCCGGGAGTTCGTCCGGATCGCAAAAGGGTTGGACAAGTACGCCGGCTACGACACCGAAATCTTCCGGTGTGCGGTGAAGATGGCAATGTGGAGGGTCTGAGCGATGCTCGAGATTCTCCAGCGCGTTCCGTTCGGCCTCTGGAAGGCGGCCAAGCGGTGGTTTCGTGACAACTACGCGACCGCCGAGTGGCCTGATCACCACGCCACGATCACGCTCGCGATGGACGTCGACGTCCTCGAGGAACAGCTCCGACGCCACCACTTCGAGGACGCCAGCGGTTGGTCGCTCAAGTACGAAGGCGAGGTCCTCAACATGCGCCGCCCCAGCGGTGTTGCAAGTGGACGCCCCGTCGAGGACCATCTTCGCGTCCGTCCCGTCGACGGCGACCTCGAGATCAATACTCACGTCGAGGCGAATCGGTGGGAAACGAAGACGGATCACGTGCACGAGGAGGGGTTGATCTGGCTCGACGAACACGAGCTCCGAGTCCTCCTCGAGGGCTGTGGGATCGACGTCGAGCATCTGGAGACGTGAGAGATGCCATGGCAACGTCACAACCCCCACCAACGATATTCGAATCAATCGCCGACTGTAACGCTCGTCTCGACTGCATCCTCCGGAGCCGATACGGAATGAACGTCCAAACCTACAAAGCGATCAAGGCGACGACGCAACTCGTCGGCGTCGTCGCGATGGTTTTCGCTATGGAATCAGGCATGGACGCCGGGACGGCTGGCCTGATCATCGGCGCAATCGTGCTCGGTCCCGAGGCGATCGAGGCGATCCTTCTGGATGCGGAGGCTGACGGCAACCGCGAGGAGTAACAGATGGGATATACTGCCACCTGCGACGGCTGCGATTCGACATGTCGTCCAGCGCCGGCGCTGCTCTGTCAGTTCTCCCCAGAGTTCTTTCGGACATCGTCGCTCGGCGGACACCTTGCGGACATGGGCTTCGACGAGGGTGACACCGTGACGCTCTGCGGAGAATGCACGTTGGGGGTGCTCGAGTAATGGACGAACGCCAACCGGGCCGAGACCTCTACTGGCGTGATCGTGATGGCTCGAGTTATCGCTGTCCCGGATGCGGTCGCCCTCGCGAGGCCGTCGACGGGATCGAACTCCACCATCGAGATCGCCGCCGGCACAACAACGATCCGAACAACCTGATCGGGTTCTGTCGGGACTGCCACCAGGAGGGCCAGCACGGGAACCGACGTCTCCCCTCGCGCCTCGAGGCGCCGTCCCCCTACGGTGTCGACGAACCGAGTCCATCGGTTGGAGGGCCGAGCCCATGAATCAGCTACCGACCATCGACGACGTCGACGAAGACGAGCTGATCGGTGAGGACCTCGAGAACGTTCCGAAGATCTCGGCGGATTCGAAGTGTCGAGCGAAAAAGACGGAGGGTCCCACGGACGAGAAAGTGTTCGCAGGATACTGCCGCGCTCGAGCAGGGAAGGGGACCGATGCCGGTCCTGGTGACGGTCGCCGATGCAAGACCCACGGCGGCGACAACTCTGGCGACAAGGGCCAGGGTGGGACTGAGGGTAACGACAACGCAGTCGATCACGGTGGCTACCGGAAGCATTTCACGCGTCATCTGACCGACGGGGAGCAGGAGGCATTCGACGAGGCCAGACGCGCGCTCGGCGATCCGAAAGACGCGAAGCAGGTGGCCCAGACCGCGGCAGGGCTTTGCTTGATTCAGTTCGACCGGACCGGTGACGAACGGTTCATGCGCCGTTACGAATCGATCTGCGACAAAGCGGGGATCTTCCCGAACGAGGAGATCGACGTCAACCACGGTGGGTCGATCGATCTCTGGAAGAGTTCAGCTGAGGGAGATAGCGAATGAGCACCACGACACCCGACTACGTTCGGGAGCATCTTCCCGAGAACTACACCGGACCCGAGAAGTACTGGCGGGCGGCCGAGGACTGGTTCGGGATCACGCTCTCCCCCGAGCAGCGGGAGATCCTCGAGCACGTCGCCGAGCATCAGTACACGCACCTCGAGGGTGGCAACGGTTTCGGGAAGACATTCGGTATCGTCGCACTCTCCCTGACGTTCAACCGCCGCCACTACCCCTCGAGCGTCGTCGTGACGTCTGGAACGTACGGAAAGCTCAAGCGGACGTTCTGCGCCGACGCCGAGGAACTCCACGAGTCGTCGCCGTTCAACGAGCAGACGCCCTACTGGCCGGCGGCGACCTGGAAGTGGTCGCCGAATCCCCACATCGACGTCGACGGTGAACCGACATGGCAGTTCGAAGTGATCAGTCCCGAAGATCCCGGCGAACTCGAGGGTGTCCACAACGATCACGTCCTAGTGATCGTCGACGAGGCCGACAAGAAAGACGTCGACCTGGACACGTTGGACTCGATGGACTCGCTGATCTCCGACGACAACGACCGCATGGTCGTCATCTCGAACCCGCCCGAAGACGAGACCAACGCGGTCGCGAACATGGGTGAGGTCGGGATCGAGGCCGAGAAACTGCAGTACTCGACGTTCGACTCGCACAATGTTCAGACGGAGGTCGGCCGTCGCGATGGCGAGTGGATCGCCGGCCTAACCGGGCTCAACAAGCTGAAAAAGAAGTGGGAGGCACTCAATGGCGAGTCGTGGCCCGGCTACGACGAGGCTCGAGCGATGTCCACCCGCGGAACCGAGTCGTTCCGAAAGGATCTCTCCTCGCGATGGTACCGGCGCTTCGCCGGGATCATGCCACCGGCCGGGGCTGCACAGAACCGGCCGTTCGATCTCGACCTCGTCAAAGCAGGTTACGTCGAGAACGAACGCGATCTCGACGCCGGCGCTCGCCGCGGCACCGGGATCGACGTCGCCCGCAGCGGCGATCGCACCGTCCAGATCGACGAGCGCGGTGGCTGCCTCACCGTCGAGTACTCCGAACCAGGCACCGACCACACGGTTCAGTTCAACCGGATCTGGGCGAATCTTGACGAGGAACCGGACGCGCAGATCTCCGGCGACGCTGTCGGCGAGGGGTCGAAAGGCCTCGACGACACGGCGAAACGCTACCCTGATGTCGACCGGTTCAAGGCCGACGCCGTCGCCGCCCAGTCCGACGAGTACAAGAACCGGTGGACGGAGGGGTTGTGCGAGCTCGGCAAGTGGCTCGAGCGTGGCGGGGAGTTCGCCGATACCCGCCTCCGCAACGAGCTGAAGATCGCCGCTCGGGAGATCACGCTCTCCGAGCGATACATCAAGAGCCGGGGGGAGCAGGTCTACGTCGCCGACTCGAAGGACGTCGTCAAAGAGCGACTCGGGCACTCGCCGGACCACCTCGACGCGGCCGTGATGGCGATCCTCGCCGCGGAGGGGCTGATCCCCGAAGAGGAGGACGGCAAACTCGACTCGCTGCCCTGGAGGTCCTAACTTTTCATGACAGACAACACATCCGACGGCGACGTCTCGAGCACCAGCGACGAGTCCGGCGTGACGGCCAACGCTGAGCAGACGGTTCAAGCGTCGACGGCGATGCGTGCCCAGATCGCTGCTCTTGTGAGCGACTCCAACTTCCAGGAGCGCGATATCTACGAGACGTTCGACTGGAAGCGCCGCCCTCGAGTCGAGCAGTACTACGCACTCTACCGAACGCATCCCTTCGCCGGCCCGATCGTCGACCGTCCCGCGTTCACGACGTGGCGAGACACCCCGGCCGTCGTCGACGACCCCGACAACGAGACCGACTTCGAGCAGGATGTCGACCGACTCTTCCAGAATCTCAACCTGGACTCGACGTTCGAGCGCGTCGACCGGCTTGCCGGCATCGGGCGCTACGGGCTGACGGTGTTCGTGACGACCGACGCGCTCGACGAGGACGGCACCGTCGACGCCGATCGCCTCGCCCAACCGATCGATCCGATGCAGTTCACCGCGGACGGTCTGGACAACGTCGTTCAGATCAGGCAGTTCTCCGAGGTCTCCGTCGACGGGATCGAGTGGGGCACCGAAGAACACGCCGGCGAAGGGCGCTGGGGGCTCCCAGTTCAGTACTCGATCGACTTCGCGAGCGAGGGCGATCGCGACGTTTCCCAATCCGAGCGCGTCTGGGACGTCCACCACTCGAGGACGGTCGCTGTCCCTGCCGGCCGTCGGCTTGATCACGACTTCTTCGCGCCGCCGCGCCTCGAGGGGACGTTCAACATCCTGCGTGACATCCTCAAGACGCTGGGATCGGTCGCCGAAATGGCCTATCGCGGTGCCGACAAAGGCCTCGCCGTCGAGTACGACCCTGAGAAGGTCAACGTCACGAACGACGACTTCTGGGAACAGAACGACGAAGAGATGCAGGAGTGGAACCAGGGGCTGAAACCACTCTTCGAGTCCGTCGGGACCGTCAAGGAACTCGGCGGCCGGATCGCCGACGTCTCGAACATCTTCGAGCCGCAACTCTCGGCGCTCGCGACCGATACCGGCATCCCGAAACGCGTCTTCGAGGGTGATCCCGCGGGTGCACTCGCTTCTGCAGAGGAAGACACACAGGCCTACTTCGGGCTGATCAAAGAGCGCCGGACCGAGTACGGCGACCCGCTGATCGCGACGCCACACGTCCAGTGGTTCGTCGACAACGGCTTGATCGCCTCGCCGATCGGTGGCACGTTCGGCTGGGAATGGGACGCACTCCGCGTGCTCTCCGAGAAGGAACAGGCCGAACTCGAGAAGACTCGCTTCGAAGCGCTGGGCCAGGTCAGCCAAGACCCGATCACGGACTTCGGCCACCAGGTCGTGATGGACTACGCTCGGACTGGTGACCTCCCTGAGGACGTCGACGGCGTCGAGGACATGGTCGGTGAGCTCGAGGCGGACTCCGAGGCAGCGGCGAACGCTCGGTCGGTTGAGGAGATAACGGCCAACTACGGGGGCGATGAGTGATGCCGTTCACCGACGACGGCGAGTACTACTGGATCAGTCCCGGTGGCTACGTGTATCACGGCTGCCCGATGGTGCCACTTTCCCTGGCAGGTGATTGCGATGAGTGACCTCTGTGGATTGGTAAACAAAACCCACGCACAACTCCTGTCTCGGATGCTCGAGGAGGCAGATGGGTGGTCCGATGACGACATGCCTGACGAGGTCCTTCTGCTTGCATCACAGGCCGGTGTTAACGAGCCGACGCTTCGCCGGGCCGTCGAACTGACTGACACATTGGAGGTGGCCGACGATGAGTAGCTGTTCTCACGCTCACGCGACGGCCAACGAGTACGCGATCGAAGATCGCGGCCGCGCGGATCCCACGCAGACGACCACTGACCAAAGAGCGCTCAGTCGCTGGATTCGCGGCCGGATCGGCGAGGTCGACGCTGCGATCCGCGAGAAGATCCTCGAGGATGACGCCTTCGGGATGGACGACAACGCGTTTTCGGAGTGGTCTGGGCTCTCCGACGCTGAGAAGGCTCGCCGCTTCGACGACTGGCTCGAACGACAGATCGAGTCGACAATACTCACGTCTGAGTTCGAGGACAAAGCCGAACGACATCTCGAACACGCTGTCGAGCGGGGCGCGACCGACGCCCATCGCGAACTCCGTGATGCCGGCGTCGATATCGGCGATCCTGACGAGACGCTCGCCCAGGACAACGTCCAGGAGGCGATCGGCCTCGGTGTGATCGCGCTGGCCGGCCGCGTCCGCTCGGAGATGGACGACTTCCGAGGTGACGCTCGGGAGATCATCACCGACGGCGGCTTGGAGGTCTCTCGAACGCAGCTGGCATCGGACATCGTCGAGCGCGGCCAGGTCTACAAGTCCGAGGTCACGGCCGACACCGCAGCGGAGGTCGTCAACCAGTACAACACGACGGGCCAGCTCTCGAGTTACGAGCGGGTCCCGGACGAGGTCGAAGTCGAGCTCAATGTCGAGCCCGAGTTCCGAACGGCACAAGACGACCGCGTCTGCGAGCAGTGCCAGGAACTCGCCCAGCGAGACTGGACACTTGAGGACGCCCAGGACTTCCACATCCCGCGGGATACGCATCCCCACTGCCGGTGCCGGTGGGAAGTGACCGACGTCCGCACCCTGGAGGATCTGTAAGCATGACGAGATACATCACCGCAAACGGCGAAGACGTTGAGATCGTCGAGGAGACCCGCAACGGCGACCGGTACTACGTCGCCACGGGCGTCCCCATCGTCAAGCCGATGGACCTCGCGACGGGTTACGTCCCCCGCGAGTGGATCGCCGCCAGTACTGAGATGGAGAACACGCACGGTGGCACGGGTTGGGACGGCACGACGCCGACAGTCAACCACCCGCGCAACCGCTCCGAGTTTTCTTGGCACGACCCTGACCGGCCGGAAGACGACATCGTCCTCGCTGCGAACGAAGATGTCCAGGAGACGCTTGGTGTCGGCACCGTCGAGAACGATCGCTTCGACGGCGAGTACGTCCGTGCTGACATCGCGATCAATGCAGACGAGGCTCGAGAGATGGGCGGCGAGGCGGCCGACATCGTCGATGACGTCGAAGCCGGCCGCGGCCTCGAGGTTTCCTCACAGTACCTTCACGCCGAGCTTCCGCCAGGCGAGTACGATGGATCCTACCGAGAGGACGCGAAGGCGATTGCCGCGCCGGACTCGGTTGCGCTGATCCCCAATGGTCGAGGCGTCTGTTCGGTCGTGGATGGCTGTGGGATCGCGCCTGGCGTGGCCGCGAACGTAGCCGACTACCCCGATGTCGGTGCGATTTCCGCCGGCACCGATGACCCCGTAAGCCCCCAGACTGGGCAGGGCGAGGGCCAGCGGACGATGGACAACGGATCACAGATGGCCGGCGTCCGACAGCTCTTCAGCGGCATCGCGTCGCTGGTGGGCTCGGCCGCTGGCCCGACGGACGGGACGACGAAGTCGCAGACTGCGGACACACCGGACGATGACCCCCGCGGCGGTGACGGGGAGGCTGGCGAACAGAACTCTAACGAACCGGCGGAATCCGGCGCGGACACTACTGGTAACTCAACTATGAAAGACGACAAGCGAGAGGAGCTGATTCGCTTCATCACTGCCAACAGCGAGCTCAACGAGGACTCGCTCGAGCACATGGGCGATACTTGTCTCAAGAACACGCACGAGATGGTCGTCGCGAACGCTGCCAACGACGGCTCCGACGGACCGGACGCTGACGGTGGCGATGACGACGATGGTACAGACGACGATGATGTCTCCGATGCCGATGGTGGCGACGGCGAGGGTGACGGCGTCGACAATACCGATGACGGCCTCGACGCCGTCATGAACCGACTCGATGACCTCGAAGACCGGATGGTCACCGAGGACTCGATCGATCAACACGTCGAGACCGCAGCCAACCAGCTCGAGGCCGAAGAACGCGCCAAGAAGATCGTCGCGAACTCCGACGAGTACGACGAGGACGACGTCGACTGGATCGCCGGGCTCCCCGAGAAGGAACTCGAGCGCAAGGAACGCGGCGCGACCCAGTCCGGCGGTCTCCCGGCGGCAGGATCGCCCAGCTTCGGCGCAACGGGCAACGAGGACAGCGTCGACGGCGATGACATGCCGGATCTGGAGGTGAACTAAGATGTCCCGCTCCACCAAGATCGGCAGCCGGCGCGAACTCGGCTCGGCGATCCAACGAACCTACCGTCTCGCAGAGGGCGAGACCGTCACACCGGGCGAACTTCTCGAGATCCAGGGCGTCGACGACGACGGCGTCCCGCTCGTCGGCTCACAGACGGCCGCCGGCGAGAACGTCTCCGTCCGGATCGCACAGGAAAAGAAGACTGGGAGCAGCGACGGTCGCGAACAGCCCAAGGACATCGACTACACTGAGGCTGGTGACGAGGTTCGTGCGTACGTCCTCCGACCCGGTGAGGGCGACGAGAACGGTGTCTCCGACGGCACCGTCAGCGAGGGCGACCACGTCGTCTCGGCGGGAGACGGCACGTTCGCCGCTCACGTCGACGAAGATGAGGGCGCAAAGCTCGCGATCGCACTCGAGGATACCGCTGAGGCCGGTGACCGCTTCGAATACGAGGTGATCTAAGATGGTAGCAGCAGGTATCGCGGCGAACCGAACCGTCCCCGACAGCGACAGCGATGGGCTGACTGGCCTCCAGAAGCGCATCCTCTTCGAGAACCGGGAAGAGCAGAAGAGCCGACTCCAGCAGCGGATGTACCAGAAGTCCCTCCAGGCAGCCAAGCAGGAGTACGGCCCGGAGGGCGTCGAGCAGCAGAAGGCACTCTGGCAGGCCGCAGCGAACGGCCTCCAGAAGGGCTACCGGAAGGGCGCGATGGGTGGCATCTCTGCGAACGCCCAGCGCCTCGACTACGACGAGTGGGAAGATCGGGATGACCTCCAGGTCACCGAGGCCCGCATCGCGAAGACAGCCGTCGAGGACCTGATCGACGCCGGCCTTGACCGTGACGTCTCGCCGGCGCGCCTGGTCAGTCTCTACCAGGTCCGCTCGGACGCCTACGAATCCGAGCGTGGCATGAACCTCCGGTCGCAGGGCAACGACGACCAGCCGGTCAAGTTCCGTGAGGGCGTCGCGCTGCCCTACGACTACGTCGACTGGGAGATCGACGAACGCGAGCTCATGAACTCGCAGAACTTCGGCGAGGATGCCGAGGCCGAAGGTGCGGAAGAGGCCGGCGAGCAACTCGCCGACTCGATGGAGGATCTCGTCTTCCGCGGCTGGAACACCGAACTCGAGATCCAGGGTGGCCTCTACTCCGTCGACGGCTACCTCACGACCGACTACAAGCTTGAGGAGAGTGGCTTCGGTCCGTGGTCCGAAGCGTCGAACGTCGTCGAGACCGTCCAGGATCTGCAGGGAGAGCTCAACGCTCAAACCGAGGACCGCAACCGCGGCTACAACGCACAGCAGGAGGGCGTCTGGCTGTACTACCCGACCGCGCAGTGGGGCAACCTCACGCTCCAGCCCGATCCGCAGGGCGACGGCAACATGAACCTCCTGCAGCGCCTACAGCAGGACTTCCCGTGGATCGACTTCCGGATGTCCGGCGCGCTCGATCCCGACCAGTGCGTGATGGTCGTACAGAACTCCGATGTCGTCGACCTCGCAGACGGGCAGGCACCGACGACGATGTCCGGCGAGATCGACATGGGACTGGCGACGAAGTACAAGCACCTCGGGATGCGCGTTCCTCGCATCAAGGCGACGTACGACGAGATCTACGGCATCGCCGTCGGTACCGGCATCGACGGGTGATCACTCGTGACGACACACCGCTGGACGTCGTCGACGCGACTGAAGCGTCACGACACTGGCGAGACGATCGCGCCGGGTGAGGAGTTCGAACCGACCGACTCGGAACTCCGCGCGTACGGCAACCAGATCGAACGCGTCGAAGAAAACACCGAACCAGCCGAGTTGACCGAACGCGAACGGGAGGTCGCCGGACACTTCGGCGAAGATCCCGACCCCGAGACGTCCGCGGATGAAGACGGCTCGGTCGCGTTCGACAAGGACGCCTGGTTCGAAGACCATGACGGCTACCAGGACCGCATCGAGACGGTCGAGTCTGGTGTCGTCGACGATGTCCTCGACAAGATCAAAGCGACCGAGCGCTCGGAGAAGGTGATCGACGCTGTCGAAGTACGCCACGACGAACTTGACGATGAGTAACGGCAACGGCTTCGACGACTCCGAGCACCGAACCACCGTCGAGGACGTTCGCCAGGAACTCGAGGCCGAGGAGCTCCCCATCCCCGAACTGACCGATACACAAGTCGGCACGGTCGGGATCGTCCCTGCGGCGCTGGTCGTCGACGAGGATCTCGAAGCGACCGGGATGTCTAATGACCGTCTCGAACTCCTCGAGCGCTACCTCGCGGCACACTTTGTTCTCTCCTCGGGCGTTGACGAACTCCGACAGGCAGACAGCGAGTCCCGATCGGACGGCTCGTCGACCTCGTTCGCGGGCGACCGCGACTATGCGGACTATCGGTCGACGTCGGCCGGACAGAAGGCGGTCGCACTCGACGAGAGTGGCACGCTCGCGAACGCGAACAAACCGCCTGCAGTGATCCGAACGCCAGACGCTCGCGGTCCAACCCGGTAACGACTATGTCTCGACTCCGACCAACGCACCGACTGACTGCCGAGAGATTCGGCTCCATCGAGTGCGGTAGCGACGGCGACTGTCCGGAGGGAACGACCTGTGAGGATGGCGTCTGCGTCGACGGCTACGGCCAGCCCGTCGAAGACGACTACACCGTCGTTGAGGACCGTCCTGTCCGGTATCACGCCAACGGCACGGAACTCACGCGCTCGGAGTCAGGCACCGACGTCGTCGACAACCCGGCGATCGAGGGACGGGCCGACCTGCTGAGTGATCTGCAGGCAGGAGACACCGTCACGCTCGAACCGATCGCAGAGGGGTACCAGACCTACGACAACCTCGAGATCGTCGGCTCTCCGCTGCCCGCGTACGGGCGGCGGTCGCGACCGACTGCAACGCACGTCGAACTGGAGACCGCCTAAGATGCACGCCGAATTCGAGTGGACGTCCGATGTGACGCCCGCGACACAGGTCGAGTGGTTCCGTTCGATGGAGCCACGCCTCGAAAGCGCGATGGAGCAGTACGCTGCCGTCGCCGGTGTTGAGGTCCTCGGCACGATCACCGAGAACGCCCCGAAAGACACCGGGCTGCTGTCGGCTACGATGGATGTCGAGGTCGAGCAGGTCGACGAGTCGACAGTCATCATCATGTGGGGCAACGACGAGGCCGAGTACGCCGGGATTGTCGAATTCACGCAGCCGTTTCTCGCTCCCTCACTTCGAGAGGAACGCGGAACGATCCGTGACGCACTCGAGGCGATCCACGAAGAGGTGATGGAGCAGTGAGCGACCATCGGCCGCGAATCCGTGAACTCCGCGGAGAGATCCTCACTCGGCTTGCGACCAACGACCAGCTGACCGACCTCCTTGAGGCCGTCGACGGGATCGATGATGGTGGCGACGTGATCGTGCCGGCATTCGTCTCGCGGGCCTGGCACGAAGACGACGGCGCACCGGATCCACCCGACGTCGTCGTCCACGTGATGGTCCGAACCGAGACCGAAGAGCCGCGAAACCTGCGAACGGAGGCCAGCTTCAACGTCCAGATCGGCTTCGAGTACCGGCCATCGATCGGCCGGTCACAGCTGACGACGTGGCCCGACGACGTCCTCGACGCGATCGCCGCGGTCGGCAACGACCGCGTCGCCGGCTGGTACTGGGATGGCGAAACCGGTGGGACCGATCCAACATTCGACGATACGATCAACCGGTTTGTCGCCGGGAAGACGTTCGAGATTCGGCGTATCGCCTGATAACTACTACAACAACATCACATATGGCAACCGACATCACCAGCGATCTGGAAGTCGAGGGCTCACAGGTCCTCGTCTTCCATGCAGACGAAAGTGGAACAGATCCCGAGTACACCGGGCTCGCGCTCGCAGATAAAGACGACCTCTCCATCCCGATCGACGAGGATGACGAGGACTTCAACCCCGGCGCTACGCGCAGAACGCGCCGCTACCGGACGAACAACACCGTCGATGCGGAGGTCTCGTCGGCGATCGCAACCGACCTCAGCGGTCTCGAGAAGATCGGGGTCGCCGTTGAGGATGAGAACGGAATGGCGATCACGTTCAAGACCGAGGATCGCCGCATCGGCTACGGCAACGACGAGTGGGTCGGAATGGCCTACTTCAAGGACGACGTCCTCAAGCGGCTGAAAGCCGGCGACGAAATCGATCTCCTCGAGGACAGCGAACTCTGCCACCGGCTTGACGACCTCGAACTCACCAGCCCCGAGATCGATCCCAGTGAGACGCCGCCGCAGGTGTCTTGGACGTGGTGGGTCGAGGGTGATCCGATCTACATCGACTACTACCCCGACAACGGAGATGAGTGATCATGGGGGCAACGCTCGCGAACGCCAGCGCCGTCGCTGACTCGGTCGAGCAACGCGACGAGCAGGAAGCCGAACGTCGCGAAGAACTCCAAGAGATTGGCTCACTCCAGCAGCGCCTCGAGCGCCAGCTGGCCGAGGAATCGATCGAGGTTCCGATCGGCAAGGAGACAATGCCGTTCCGCCCGTTCAATCGCGAGGCCTCGCAGTTCGCGACGCTCTGCCGCGAGCACCTCGAGAACATCGACGAGGAGAACGTCGAGGAGGAGTTCGACGAGGCACTCGACCGGATCTACGCGACCGCTGCCGAGTACAGTAAACCTGAGTTCGCCGATGTCGACTGGTGGGAGCGACACTTCTCGGTCGCACGCATGATCGCAATCCTCGATCTCGTCAACCACGAGGGTCGGTCACTCACGGTGAACGAGACAAAAAAGTAGCACAGTCCCCGGTCGGCCAAGAGATCGGGGAGATCTGCAATCTCCAGAACTGGACGCTCGAGGATTGGGCGCGGCTCGACGAGCAGGAGCAGCGCTGGTGGCAGTTTTGGTACCGAAAACAATGCGAGAAACTCGAGCAGAGACGCCAACGGACGAGTGAGCGATACGCATGACATTTGAACATCTGACCAGTCGGATGGCGCTCGACGCGAGCAGCTACGTCTCCGAAGCCGACGACGCAGCCGATGCCAGCGAGGACGTCGCGGGATCGACCGATACGATGTCTGATTCACTGCTCAACGTCGAACCTGCCGGTGTCGCGGCCGGTGGTGCGCTGGCCGGCCTCGGAACGGCTGCGCAAGGCATCCTCGACGACACGCGAGAAACGCGAGAGAGCCTCGACCGGACGGCTGAAACAATGGGGATGACGAGCGATGAGACCCGCGACCTCGCGACGAGCATGTCTGATGCGACATCGCCACTCGAGGATGTCACACAGTCGATGGACAACCTCTCGGGCATGGTCGACACGCCCGAGCGGATGGAAGAGGTTGCGACAGCTGCTGACAACGTCGGCGACGCGACCGACTCGAGTGCCTCGTCCATCACCGAGAACCTCGCCCCCTCGATCAACGCACTTGACGGCGATCTCGATGCGCTTGTCGAAGAGCAGGACGCGTTCACGCTCGCTGCCCGCGAGACGAACATGTCCATCGAGGACATCGGAAGCACACTCTCGAGGCTTGACTTCGGCGAACTCGAGGAGATGGGGCTGCAGTCCTCGGAGGTCGCGGGCCTGATGTCGCAGTTCGCGGACGAAACTGGCTATTCTGGCCAACAGCTCGAATCGAACTTTAATCAGGCAGTCGACGCTGCAGACGGTAATCTCGAAGCGCTGCAGGAAGAGCTTGGCCTC
This sequence comes from Natrialba sp. SSL1, assembly GCF_001861355.1. Lineage (GTDB taxonomy): Archaea > Halobacteriota > Halobacteria > Halobacteriales > Natrialbaceae > Natrialba. The sequence continues at coordinate 5,386 of NZ_MASN01000037.1, read as the reverse complement.
GGCGAAGACGCGGTCGACGATTGGAATGCGCAAGTCGAAGATGCTGAAGGTATCACCGACGATCACGCTGCTGCCGTCTCCGATAACGTCTCGACGATGGACCGTCTCCGGGCGCGGTTCGATGACGCCCGACTGGCTGCCTCAGGTTACCTCGGTCCGCTGGATGCGATCGCTCCGGCAGCACAGGCAGCTGGTATCGGCCTGATGACGATGTCGACGGTCAACGTCTCTGCGGTTGCTCCATCGTTCGCGACCGTCTCCGCTGCGGCCCTGCCGGTCACTGCAGCAGTCCTCGGTATCGCCGCAGCCAGTGCGTTGCTCTACGCGGCCTGGGAGCGCGATATCGGTGGCATCCAGGAACGGACCGAGACGGGTGTCGAGATGATCATGGGCGGACTCGAGACGCTCGCCGACGGGATCGAGTGGGTGATCGACACCGCCGATTACATCCTCACAGATTGGAGTCCGGGCGACACGCTTTCGGACAAGCGCGATGCGATGCTCGGTCCGGTCGACGATGTCCGCGACGCAATCCCGAGCGGTCTCGGCGAAGCGCGAGAGATGGCATCGAACACCCTCGACCGCTGGAATCCTGGCAACATCATCAGTGACAAGCGCGACGAGATGATGGACGCGCTCCCGTCGGTCAGTGACTTCACCGACCGCGGCGAGGATGTTGTCGACGGTTTTGTTGGCGGTGTCCGGGACAAAATCCCGGACGTTCGCGGCGCGCTTGACGACATGACTGGCGCAGCCGGCGAGTACCTCCCCAGTTCGGACGCCGACCGTGGCCGGTTTAGCGAACTCACTGCCGCTGGGGCGGCCGTCCCCGAGACGATGGCCAGCAGTATGGTCGATAACGCCGGTGCGTTGCAATCTGGGATGGATGAAACGACGTCTGCGTCCAACGGATCTGGGGGATCGGGCGGTGGTATCTCCGCAAGTGCGCTACGCGATGCGCTTGAGGGGATGTCGCTCGAACTCTCCGGCCCGCTCGAGATTGAGGGCGACGTCGCAACGCTGGACGATGTCGAAGCCCGCCTCCGAACTGACGCCCGCCGGAATCGGGGTGGGCGATAGATGACCGATGTCCCGTGGTTTATCGACGGGATCCCCGTCGACTGGATCGAAGGACAACCGACCTACGCCCGTGGCGGCGAGCAGACGCTCGAAGTCGTCATCCGCGGCGACTGGGAGTGGGGCAGTGACGTCGGCGGTCAATGGGGAGATGAGGGCACCCTCTGGGGCGAGACCAACGGCGGCTCGTGGGGCGACGAAGACCTCACCGGCCGCGTCACCCGCTACGAACGACTCCGAGACTACCTCGAGTACGCCGGTGAAGGCTCGAGCTACCAGCTGATCGGCAACGCAATCGCGGTCCACGAAAACCCACTCGAGGAGTGGCCGGTCGAGAGCCATATCGTACCGCTCGAGCCGGGTGAGACCATCCACTACAACCCCGGCATGTGGGCGCTCATCACCGGCGGCGAGGATGAGACGGTCAACGTCGGCAAGGACAGCGTCTTTCAGATCGACTTTGAGATAACCATGCTCAGCAAGTTACACGAATACGAAACGCGCGAGGAATTGCTCGACGGGTTGAGCCCCGTCGGAATCCAGTACCCGGAGGAAACCAATGACTGAACGCTTCACCATTGAACTCGGCGATGCAACGCACGCCGTTGATTACAACCAGTTGACCGCGCTGTTGCATGGCTACGGCCACGTCGACGGCCTCGAGGTCAGCGTCGGCGACGGGATGGAACTCGAGATTGACTCCGGCGAAGCGTTCGTCGCCGGCGCGACGGTCGATGTCGACGCGCAGACCGTGGAGTTGGATATCGGAAAGGAACTCCCGCGGAAGGACGTCATCTACGTCGACGGCGACGGAGTGGTCCAGGTCGCGCAAGGCACCGAGAACGAAGCGATTGGCGGCGAAGGGCGGCGGGCCCGAATGCCCGCGCCGGTGGCGTTGGTCGCGGTGCCCGGGGCGCCGATCGCTGAGGTCTGGGTCGATCAGTACACGACATCGCTCGAAGACGGCGATGTGACCGATCGGCGGCTGACCTCCGAGTTAGACGTCCATACGCTGTCGGTTGTCTCGGCGGCGTTCGAGGAGGCGTCGGTGGCGAGTGCGCCCGAGAGCGATACGGATGTCGCTCGGAAGGCCGAGATCGATGCGCTCGAGGACGCGCTCGGCAGTCACATCGAGACGTCGGAAACACACGGTGCAGACGGGGCCATCCAAGGCAAGAACGATGTATCACAGGCGATTAATGATCACGCCTCAGAGTCGGCCGCTCATCACGACGAGGACCACGCTGAGCGACATCACGCCGGTGGTCCGGACACACTGGAGGCGGTCGACCTGTCGGCGTCAGATGGCGACGATGGGCAAGTCCTGGAAGTGTCTGGAGATGGTATAGGCTATGGATCGCCAGGAGATGTTACCGAGGAGACTGTCGAAGAGATAGCGCTATCTGCGTATTTCATTCGGGGTGTGTAAAATGAATCCAAATATCCAAATACCGACAGAGACAGTCAGTGTATCAATCGGCGGAGAAGAATCAACTACGGTGCCCAGTGGAGAAGTGTGGCGGGTGACGCTACTGGGGAGGACCGGTGATATGGTGTTGAATGGTGAGACATCCGGGCAGGAGGACGATACGGGTGCGCAGACTGTTTTTACAGGTGGCGATGTGATTGAAAATGATGGATTCACTACCGGCCAACATATTTACTTGGGAGGGTGGAAATTTGACGAGGGGGTTGGGAACACAGCAATCAGCGAGACGCTGACTGATAGTGAGAGTGTCACAGTCCCTGCCGGCGAGGTATGGCGGGTGACGCTAATCGGGTCTACCGACGATTTAGAGATTGACGGTGAATCGGTGGGGAGAGGCTCTACTGGTCACGGGGCAGAGGTGGTATTTGGAGACGGTGTTGAGATCGGTGTCGATGATACGAATTCCTACCTGCATCTCGGTGGGTTTGTGGTGAGCGAGTGAGAGTGATGTACGATCGAGAATCAAACGCGGGTCAGAAGGTCGAATGGAACCCGTCAGATGGAGACATTGCACTGCAAGCGATGCATCTCACGCCAGAGACAGGAGTTCCGGAGCACTTCGAGTTGCCAGAGGATGCAAACGTCCCTGTTGAGACTGACGTAGCCCGACGAGTCCGCGAGTGCTACCACTGGCTGGGGTATATCAACGTTCATAGCGACGACAATCTAGAGGAGTACGACGACCGTGATGCCGTTAAAGACCGGTACGAGGAACTGAAAGCGAAAAACGAAGACGGGGAATAGATGCCATCCTACCTGCTCATTCTCGAGACCGAGGAGCCGCTGGATACGCCCCTCGGCGAGACTGACCACCTCGCGATCCAGGCCGTCGATCCGATCAATATCGAGCCCCGTCACACTGCAGTTGGCCTCTGGTCAGTTGATACGGCCGGCGTGACCGACGAGCAAGCCCAGGCGATTGAGCAGTTCGCGCAGGCGAAGGCAAAGACGAAGATCTACGTCTCCGACGAGCACTACGGCCACGAGGACCTCGCGCTCGCTCCAGGCCCCCTCCATAACACGTCCTATACCGAGAACACGGGAGAGCTCTCCCTCGAGGGTGAGGACGCCGGCTACTACCTTATGGTCGGTAGCAGCGACGTCCACTACCAGAACATAAGCGTACCAGACGCCCTCTACGACTACTGGTCCCGCGTCGATGGTTTCGAAGCGCAAGTCGACGATGCCGAGCCGCGAATCATCGCGGAGGACGTGGTCGTCCAGTCTCCAACCGATGCCGAGCACTTCGACGACCTATTCGTAGTCGTTGGTGGGTACGACCTCGAGGACGACGATACGGAGATAGATCTCCAGAACCTCCCGATCGAGCTCACAGAGAAGGGAATTAAGCATCTCCCCACCTGCCAGCACGCGGATCTCTCGGGAGACGATACCGACGATCGCTATTCAGGTGGCGAGGCAGCAGCAGTAAATACGAACGCGTCGTTCTCGTTGTCCTATTCAATACCGAACGAACACATCGGATTTGCTGTCCGAGAAGGGGTCTGGGCCGGAGGGACCCACACGTTCCGAGTGGAATTTGACGGAACAGAGATCGTCGAGTGGAGTCTCTCAGAGAATACGGAACCGCAGTGGGCCGACTACAGCTCCCTCGTCGCATCGAACTATTCTGGCGACTTCGACGGAGGCGGCGTCGTCTTTCAGGAAACGAGTTCTGACGGGGACAGCGATTACGTCATTGACGACGTCGTGGTCTACGACCAGCGGTTCCACGACATCGCGAACTTCAGCAGCGAGGTCCACGAGCCAGGCGGCTACTTCAACTACCCTCGCGAGTACGCGCCGATCGAGCTCGAGACCGGGGCGATCGACGCCGGAAGCCACGTGGACTCGGGCAAACTCACCGTCTCGATGAGCGGCATGAGCAGGGATCAGCGCATCCAGATCAGTTTCGACGGCGAGACCTGGCTGCCAGCTGACGGCAGTGAAAACAACACCACCTCGATCGCCGTCGCGAACGACAACGTCGCGACGACGACCGTTCAGGGCCGGGTCCGGTTGTCCCCCCACGAACCGGATGGACTGCAGGATGCGACGCCACGCTACGGCTACGCCGGCCAGGACGTGACCGACTGGATCCTCAAGGTCGACCTCTCGAGCCTCGGAGTGATCGAAGACGACCGCTTCGAGGACAACGATCTTGCGAACCTGCAAGAACTCCACTCACGCGGAGACTATCGGTTCACATTGATTCCATCGGAGGACGGGCCGATACAGGTGCGGTCGTACCAGCGCGGCACGTGGGAACTTGAGGCCGACTGGCACGCGATCGATCGGGACCGGAATGTGACGACAGAGAACTACTGGAACGCGGTCACGATCAAAGGCCCCCGTGATGAGGAGACCGGTGAGCGGCCGGTGACAACGCGGGGGGATGCCGACGAAATCGACCGCGTGAACGAGCGCCTCGAGTACACAGACATCCGGAACGATCTCGAGACTGAGGCTGACCGGGCGACCGTCGCGACCCAGAAGTTGCTCGAGGCCGTTGACCAGGCAGAGATCACAGGCACGATTGAGGCCGCGCCGACGCTGATCTTGCCCGGACCCCGCTACTACGTCGACACGTGGGATGCATGGGTCGACCTCGAGGAACTGCGGTATTCAGATCAGTTCGGCGGCGGCAACGCACTGCTGGACTTCGACAGTCGAGCGATGCTCGTCGATCGGCTTGGATCCACGCAGCGTGATCTCACTCGAGAGAAGCGATAACGCTTTTCTCTATTTCCGACTTCTTTTGCGAGCGCTACAGCTGTCGCTGGTTGGTGTAGCGGTCGAAAGAAAATCAAGGTGCGGCAA
>NZ_MASN01000036.1 GCF_001861355.1 Natrialba sp. SSL1 | reverse complement strand
GCGCAGAGGTCCAGCTGCCATTCGGAGGCGTCAAGAAGTCTGGCAACGGCTACCCATCGGCTCGTGAGGCCATCGAGGCCGTTACCGAGCGAACTGCGTGGACGATGAACAACTCGAAAGAGATCGAGATGGCACAGGGCCTCTCGGCTGACATCGTCACCCGAGACGACTGAGGTCACCAACCACCTCGGGCGACCCGCTCTGGTATTTGATATCTGCAAACTTTAAGGCGATCCTCGCGTAGTGATGGATATGACAGCCGGGTCGCCCGGGAACGGGGCCGAGGACGAACGCGACGGACCGCGCCAGATCAAATCGGTGCGCACAGCAGCGACGGTTATCGACGTTATCAAACAACACCAGGGTGGCAGTCTCGCCGAAATCTCGCGGGAACTCGAGTTGACCAAGGGAACGGTCCACACCTATCTGCAGACGCTGGTCGAGTGTGGGTTCGTCACGAGAGAGGACGGAGAGTACCGGCTGAGCTTTCAGTTTATCGCGCTCGGCGAGCACGTTCGGAACGAGACCGACCTCTACATGGCCGGCCACAGCGAGGTCGACGAACTCGCAGAGCGGACGGGCGAGTACGCCCACCTGATCGGCGAGGAGCGAGGCCGTGAGACGGTGCTCTACGAGAGTCGCGGGGAGTTCGCGGTCGCGATGGATTACCATCTCCGGATGCGCGAGACGCCCCAGCATCTCCACGACACGGCGGCAGGAAAGGCAATTCTCGCGCACGTGCCCGCAAATCGGCGCGACGAGATCATCGCGAACCAGGAGTTCGAACGCCAGACAGCGAACACGATTACGGACGCGGCCGAACTCCGTGAGACGCTCGCTGATATTCGCGAGCGGGGCTACGCGCTCAACGACGAGGAAGAAATTCGCGGGATGCGTGCGGTTGGTGCGCCCGTGCTTGGTCCGGACGAGACCGTCGTCGGCGCGGTCAGCGTGACGGCACCGACGAGTCGGCTGAAGGACGACCGGTTCCGAACGGCGATGCCCGAGCGGGTGATGGAAACGGCGAATCTGATCGAGGTCAACCTCGAAACGGCACGATTCGACAGTTGAAGCGGGTGGGTCCGACCCTACCTGATAGCCGACTCGTCCCGAATTTGCAAAGAGATATATGACCCTCGCCCGGAAATTCTGACAGTAGCTATGTTCGAGCAGAGACAGCCAACGGACCTGCGACCAGCACGAGACCGGCCACGAACGGTGGGTGAGCTTGGATGAGCGCTGAAGATGACACCGGCGCTGCTTCGGGAACAAACGGCGACCAGGACACGACCCACACCGCACGACTGCTCGGCGTGCCGCTCGATCTGGGAGCGAACCGCCGCGGCGTCGACATGGGGCCCTCGGCGATCCGCTACGCGGATATCTCCGCCGAACTCGATACCGCCGGCGTCGGCTGTGTCGACGATGGCGACCTCGAGGTCCCGCGACTCGAGACGAGTTCGCCCGCGTCCAACGCGGACGACTCCGGGGCAGCGTCGAACGCGAAATACCTCGACGAGATCGGCGAGGTAACGGCCACGCTCGCGGACGCCGTCGCGACGACGATCGACGACGGCGCAACACCGCTCGTCCTCGGCGGCGACCACGCAGTCGCGATGGGATCGATGTTCGGTGCCGGCCGCCACGCGGACGACGGGATCGGCGTCATCTGGTTCGACGCCCACGGCGACTACAACACGCCCGCGACCTCGCCAAGCGGAAACGTCCACGGCATGCCCCTCGCGGCCGCCCACGGCCGCGGCTCGTTCGCCGATCTCGACTGGGCCGACACGGACGCCGTCAGCGAGGAAAACACGGTCCTCGTCGGCATCCGTCGTCTCGACGAGGAAGAACGAGCAGCACTGCGTGAGAGCGAGGCGACCGTCTTCACCATGCGCGAGATCGACGAGCGCGGCATCACTGCGGTCGTCGAAGACGCACTCGAAATCGCCACCGACGGCGTCGACGGAATCCACGTAAGCCTCGATCTGGACTGGCTCGACCCGACGGTCGTCCCGGGCGTCGGCACCCCCGTCCGCGGCGGCGTCGACTACCGCGAAGCTCACGCCGCACTCGAGTTAGTCGCCGAGCGCGACCGCGAGGCAGACATCCTCCGGTCGATGGATGTGGTCGAGGTGAACCCGATCCTCGACCGAGATAATCAGACGGCGGAGGTTGCAGCGGAACTTGCGGCCAGTGCGTTCGGGAAGCGAATTCTGTAGGCGTGTGTGCTGGCTGGCTGTTCTGCTATCGATTTGTGTTTGATTGCAGTCAGTCCGGAAAATCCACCTATTTTAAGCCCCCCGGTGACAACCACCATGCATGCGACGCGAGACAGCAGAGCCGAGTGTATCGCAACTGCCAGGTCCGGCTGCATCTGAGTGGGTCGAGTATCACCAGCAAGCGGCAGCCACGAGCACGTACGTCTACGATTTCGTCTGGGATATTACTGCCGACGCGGAGGGGCCGTTCTGTACGGACCCCGACGGCAACGTCCTGCTCGATTTCACGAGTCACGTGGCCGCGGCACCACTCGGGTACAACAACCCGCTCCTGATGGAGAAGTTCGAGGAGTTCGACCTCGTCGACCCGCTCAAAATCGCCGGCCAGGACTTCTACGTCAGCACTGGCGGTTCGCCAGACGACGCCGAACTGCCCGGGCCTGCCCAGCTGATGAACACACTGACGGACATCACGGACCACTACGACATGGACACCGTCTTCCTCTCGAACTCCGGGGCGGAAGCGGTCGAGAACGCGATCAAACTCTGTTACGACAACTGCGAGCAGCCGAAGTACGGGCTGACGTTCGAGGGGGCCTTCCACGGCCGGACCCTCGGCGCGCTCTCGTTGAACCGCTCGAAGTCGGTTCACCGGCGCGACTTCCCCGAGATCAGCGGGATTCACGACGTCCCTCCCAGCATCGACGGCATCGAGCGCCTGCGCGAGAAACTCGACCCCAAGAGCGGCCACATCCCGCCGGAGCAGGTCGCGTTCCTCATCCTCGAACCGGTCCAGGGCGAAGGCGGCTACCGCGTCCCCGACGACGAGTTCATGCGCGAGGTGTCCGCCCTCTGTACAGAACACGACATTCCGTTGATCGCCGACGAGATCCAGACCGGCGTCGGCCGCACCGGTGAGATGTGGGCATCGGACCACTACGAGTTCGAACCGGACGTGATCACCAGCGCCAAGGCGCTCCGCGTCGGTGCAACGATTTCGCGCGAGGAACTCTTCCCCGACGAGGAGGCCCGACTCTCCTCGACCTGGGGTGCCGGCGATATCATCGCCTCGATGCAAGGGACGCTCACCCTCGCCGCAATCGAGGAACACGACCTGATTGCCCACGCTGCAAAGCAGGGCACGCTGCTCGTCGACCTCCTCACCGATGTCAAAGAGAGCCACGAGGACGTCGTCGACGACGTTCGCGGCCTCGGGCTTATGGGTGCGATCGAGTTCGACACCGCCGAGCGGCGCGACGAGGTCGTAGAGGCTGCGCTCCAGCGCGGCCTGCTCACCCTCGGCTGTGGGAAGAAAACGCTGCGACTGCTCCCGCCACTCGACGTACGCGACCGGGAACTCGAGATCGCAACCGATCTCCTCGAGGACTCGATCGCCGCGGTCGAGCCAGCCACGGTGGCGAACTAGGGGAGACGACTCGGCTCGCACTCGCGCTGTCGCTGTCGGATCTGATCACCAGCAGATCGCCAGTACAGTCGACCAGTAGTAGAGCCACAGCACTGTCGCGGGGTCGCCGTAGAGACCGCTTACCGGCCCTTGAACTCCGGTTCGTACTCGTCCTCAGCGAACGCCCGCGCCCCCTCTTTGTGATCGTCCGTCTCGAGTAGACTCCGGAAAAGCCGGCCGTCGTAGGCCCGCCCCTCCTCGAGTCCGGTCTGCGTTGAGATCGCTGCGGACTCCTTGATCGATTGGATGGCTAGCGGCGGCTGCGAGGCGAGTTGTTCGGCGAACGCCTGCGTTTCCTCGTCGAGATCGTCGCCGTAGACGCGGTTTGCAAGGCCGATTTCGGCCGCGCGCTCGGCGGAGATGTGCTCGCCGGTCATCGCGAGTTCCTTGGCGGTCGAGGGGTCTGCGAGTTCGGCGAGGTACTGCACCCCACCAGCGCCGGGCAGGAGCCCGAGGTTCACCTCGGGGAAGCCGAACGAACTCTCCTCGTGTGCGAATCGGAAGTCACAGGCGAGCGCCGTTTCGAGGCCGCCGCCCAGACAGTAGCCCCGAACCTTCGCGATGACCGGGGCGGGGAACTCCGCGATGAACTCGTAGTGGCTCTGCCCGGACTGCGTGCCGGGACTCGAGTCGCTGAACTCGGTGACGTCGGCACCAGCGCAGAACGTGCCGCCCGCGCCCTCGACGATGACTGCGCGGAGCGCGATGCCGTCGGCCTCGTCGTTCTTGGACTCGAGCCACTCGAGACTCCCGACGAGATCCTCGCGAAGCTGGGTGTTGAGCGCGTTCAGCGAGTCCGGTCGGTTCAGTGTGACGTGGCCGACGCCGGTGTCGTCGTCGAACGAGGCGAGCGTGGTGTCGAACTCGGTGTCGTGGTCCATAGCCGAGGCCACGGTAAACAGTCACATAATTTTGTCGACCAGTACAGCGGCTGCGCTGTGTCAGGCCCTTCTACTCATCTGCGAGAAGCCGATGAGTTCGAATTTCCTATAGCAGTATTAGGTTCATACCATTACTCCCTGAAATTCGGTGCCGCGTTCTGTGGCCCGCTATCGTGGTCTACGGCACGATCCGCCAGCAAAACCATCACCGCACTATTCTGCCCACCAGCGAATACATGAGTACTCCTGTAAAGGCTGATTGCGGCACGGCTGCCGTTCTCTAATCCGACTTGACCAGACTAAATTCCGATGGTACCGGATATTACCTGTACCGTGTTTCGACCATGACATCAGACGAACGACGCTGGTGGGACGAGAGAGTGGGTAGCTTGAGTACCACCCACTAGCCACAACTGAACTGCGACACGCAGGTGGCGGACTCGAACGAGTACACTGCCAGTGAATGCTGTGATGAACTACGGGGTCAATTATCTGCGCGTCAGTACCGATTTTGTCGTAGGTACTTCCGGGAGAGTCGAAAAGATTCTGTCGGTGGCCGGAGAAAGGGCGATAATGACAGACACACCGAATCGTTCCGTCGCGCGGGCGTTCACGATCGTCGACGAACTCTCGGAGAACGGCGGCGGCCGCGCCTCGGAGCTTGCAACGCGACTCGAGATGCCGGTGAGCACCGTCCACGACTACCTGCAGGCGCTCGTCGACACCGGTTATGTCACCGTCGAAGACAAGGTGTACCGCCCCTCCACGCGATTTCTCGAGGTCGGCCACCGGCAGCGCCACCGATTTGAGGTCGTGAAAGCGGTTCGGGACGAACTCGCGGCCGTCGCCGAGGAAACCGGCGAGCACGTGACGCTCCTAATCGAGGAGAACGATCAAGCGGTCATCCTCGCCGTGCAGGAGGGCTCGGAGGCGATCACGTTGTTCGCCTACCCCGGCGCACGGATGCCCCTGCACGTCACCGCACCGGGGAAGGCGATGCTCGCCCACATGGACCCCGAACGAGTCGAGTCGATCCTCGACCGTGGCCTCGTCGAAATCACTTCTCAGACGATTACCGATTCCGAGGTTCTGCTGGAGCAACTCGAGTTAGTCCGTGAACGAGGATACGCAGTCGACGAGGGCGAGCGGATCGCGGGAATGGTCTGTATCGCCGCGCCGGTGCTCGATAAGCGCGCCGAACTCCGGGGTGCAATCTGTGTCTGTGGACCGGAAAGCCGGCTCGATGAGGCGAGACGGGCAGAGATTGCGGATGTCGTGAAGCGGGCGGCGAACGTGACGCAGGTGAATCTGGACTACGTCTAGTCTTAGTAGCCGACGAACTCCGGATCGTCCTCACCGAAGAACGCACCGAGCCCGCGCTCGTAGTCCTCCGTTCGGGCTGCCTTCGCGATGGCGTCGGTCTCCGCAGCCAGGTGGGACTCGAGTCCCCGCTCGTAGCTCTCGGTCAGCAGTCGGCTGGCGGTACCGAGTGCGTGCGTCGGGCCGCTGGCGAGGTCGGCTGCGAGGGCAGCGACGTGGTCGTCGAACTCCTCGGACGGAACGACCTCGGTTGCGAGTCCGAGGTTGACGGCCTTCTCGGGGCCGATTGGCTCGTCTCGAAGGACGATCTCCTTCGCGTTCCGGAGGCCGACGAGGCGCGGCAGGAAGAACGTCGAGCCGCCGTCGCCGGTGAGCCCGATTCCAGGGTAGGCGAATCGCAGAGTCGTGTCCTCGCCGAGGACGAGCAGGTCGGGCATCAGCGCGAGGCTGAAACCGATCCCGGCGGCGATGCCGTTGACAGCGCCGACGACGGGCGTTTCGGTCTGTTGGAACTGGATAACCGCCTCGTGTGCGCGCCCGGCGAGCTGGCGCAGCCGCGCCGCGTCAGAATCGTCGCCCTCGAGTTGGGAGAGATCCGCGCCGGAGCCGAAGAACTGGCCCTCGTGGGTGAGGACGATACAGCGCGTCTCCTGGTCTTCGCCGAGCTCGGCCGCGACCGCGATCAGTTCGTCGGCCATCTCGAGTGTGAGCGAGTTACGGCCGGCGGTGCTGTCGAGCGTCACGGTGGCGATGCCGTCGTCGTGATCGACGGTGAGGTTCTCGTAGTCCGTCATGTCGGGCTGGGATTCGTGGCGGTGTTGGTTAACTGTTATCGTCGGCTGTGCCGGTGGTTTCGCTGTGTTCCAGTCTGAGACGCGAACAGCGTTGAGCACTGTTCCGGCATCGTCGGAAACTAGTCCGTGCTTGTGTTCGGTCTCGGGAAACCACTCTGTGCTTGCGTTCGGTCTCGGTAAACCATTCCGTGCTTGTGCACGTTCTCCGTGAATCGGACACTTTAGTAGGTCCCTCACGAATATTCGTCCATGGAACTGACGAGCGAACAGGAGCTTATTCAGCAGACGGTCCGGGAAGTCGTCGAAAACGAGGTTCGAGAGGGTGTTCACGAAGCCGACGAGTCGCAGACGTTTCCCGAGGACGTCTGGGACGAACTCGCCGAACTCGACTTGACCGGACTCACCGTTCCCGAGGAGTACGGCGGGATGGATGTCGACGAGATCACGTACAGTATCGTCAACGAAGAACTCGCCTACGGTCACCTCGCGGTGGCGACGGCGCTGTCGGTTCACTGTCTGGCAACGTCGTGTATCCGCGAGTTCGGTACCGACGACCACCGCGAGGAATGGCTCCCGGAGATGGTCTCGGGACGCCCCGTCGGCGCGTTCGCGCTCTCAGAACCCGACGCCGGCTCGAACCCGGCCGAGATGACGACGGAAGCCCGACTCGACGACGACGCCGGCGAGTACGTCATCAACGGGAAGAAGCAGTGGATCACGAACGGCGAGCGCGCGGGCGTCGTCGTGCTGTTCGCGAAGACGGACCGCGACGACCCGAATACTGTTACCCAGTTCCTCGTCCCGAAGGACACCGACGGCGTCGAGGTCGGCAAGAAGGAGGACAAACTGGGGCTGCGCGCGAGCGACACGACGACACTCATCTTCGACGATGTCCGGATCCCAGCGGAAAACCGCTTGACTGAGGTTGGGTCGGGGCTCAAAGCAGCGTTTTCGATCCTCACGGGTGGCCGGATCGCCATCGCGAGTCAGGCCGTCGGCGTGGCACAGGCGGCGCTCGACGCTGCAACCGCGTACGCGAACGAGCGCGAGCAGTTCGGCCAGCCGATCATCGAGCACCAAGCGATTGGGCACAAACTCGCGGACATGCAGACCGACGTGCAAGCGGCCCGCCTGCTCACCCGCGACGCCGCGCGCAAGAACGAGGACGGCGTCGACCCGACGGCGGCAGCCATGGCGAAGTACTTCGCGAGCGAGGCGGCCGTCGACGTGGCAAACGAGGCGGTGCAGGTCCACGGCGGCTACGGCTACACGAAGGACTTCGACGTCGAGCGCTACTACCGCGACGCGAAGATCACGACGATCTACGAGGGAACCAGCGAGATCCAGAAGAAGATTATCGCGCGCGATCTGAAGTCGAATTGAGGTCCGGACACCCGTATTGGCCTCCGGCTTACTCGTACTCGTAGAACCCCTTCCCCGTCTTCTTACCCAACTCGCCCGCCTCGACCTTCCGCTTCAGCAGGTAGGCCGGCTGGTAGCGATCCCCGAGTTCCTCGTGCAGCGTCTCGGAGGCGTGCAGACAGATGTCGAGACCGATGTGGTCGGCCAGCGTGAGCGGCCCCATCGGGACGTTCGTGCCGAGTTCCATCCCCGCGTCGATATCTTCCTTCGTGGCCACGCCCTCGTCGTAGGCCCGAATCCCCTCGTTGATCCAGGGCATCAGAATTCGGTTCGTGACGAAGCCAGGTTTGTCGTCGGACTCCCAGGTGGTCTTCTCGAGTGCCTCGGCGAACTCGTGGGCCAGCGCGGTGATCTCGTCGGTCGTCTTCTCGCCGACGACGACCTCGACGCCCTCCATGATTGGGACAGGATTCATGAAGTGCAGGCCGACGACGCGCTCGGGGCGTTCGGTCGCGCTTGCGATCGACGTGATCGAAATCGTGCTCGTGTTCGTCGCCAGCACGGCCTCGTCGCCGACGATGTCGTCGAGATCAGCGAAGATGTCGCGCTTGACGTCGAGGTCCTCGAGTGCGGCCTCCACGACGAAGTCGCACTCGGCGAGGTCCGCGAGGTTGGTCGTGCCCTCGATTCGGTTCCGGATCGTCTCGGTGTCCTCGCCGTCCGGGAGTGAATCGCGGTCGTCGAGGCGACCGAGGCTGTTCTCGATGGTGTCGAAGCCGCTCTCGACGTACTCCTGTTCGATGTCGCGGACGATGACGTCGTAGCCGTGCGTTGCGGCGACCTGTGCAATGCCGCTGCCCATCGTTCCGGCGCCGACGACGCCGACGCTATCGATCGAATCCAGGCTTCGGTGGTCCTGTGTCATACGCTGCTGTGCTGTCACGATCAGTATAAGTGTGCCGGATCGGCACCCAACACCGGACGACCGTTCAGAGAGTAACAACAAGACTTTAGATTCTTGCCAGAGATGTCCACACTAATGTTCGACCAGGAAGAGATAGACCAGATTCGCGAACAACGGGAACGGTGGGCCGAGGACACACTCGAGCCGACACTCGAGTCCCACGGTGAGCGCCAGGACCGATTCGCGACGGTCTCGAACCACGAGGTCGACCGACTCTACACCCCCGAAGATATCGCGGATCTCGAGTACGACGAGGATCTCGGATTTCCCGGCGAACCGCCGTACACGCGCGGCCCGTACCCGACGATGTACCGCGGGCGGACGTGGACGATGCGCCAGTTCGCCGGGTTCGGGACGGCAGAGGAGACGAACGAGCGATTCCACTACCTGATCGACCAGGGGCAGACGGGGCTCTCGACGGCGTTTGACATGCCGTCGTTGATGGGGATCGACTCGGATCACCCGATGAGTGAGGGTGAGGTCGGAAAGGAGGGGGTCGCAGTCGACACCCTACGGGATATGGAGATCCTCTTCGACGGGATCGACATCAGCGAGGTCTCGACCTCCTTCACGATCAACCCGTCCGCGGCGGTCATCTACGCGATGTACATCGCACTGGCCGACCAGCAGGACGTGCCACGCGAGGAGATCCGGGGGACCCTCCAGAACGACATGCTGAAGGAGTTCATCGCCCAGAAGGAGTGGGTCGTTCCGCCGAAGCCGTCGCTCGAGGTCGTCACCGACACGATCGAGTTCGCCGTCGAGGAGACGCCGAAGTTCCACCCGGTCTCCATCTCCGGCTACCACATCCGCGAGGCTGGCTCGACGGCGGCTCAGGAGGCCGCGTTCACGCTCGCGGACGGCTTCGCCTACGTGGAGGACTGTCTCGACCGTGGACTCGGCGTCGACGAGTTCGCCCCGCTGCTCTCGTTTTTCTTCAACTCGCACAACTCGATCTTCGAGGAGGTCGCGAAGTTCCGCGCCTCGCGCCGGATCTACGCCCGCGTGATGGACGAGTGGTACGACGCCGAGCGCGACGAGTCCAAGCGCCTGAAGTTCCACACCCAGACCGCCGGCCAGTCGTTGACCGCCCAGCAGCCGCTGAACAACATCACCCGCGTCACCATTCAGGCCCTGGCCGGCGTTCTCGGCGGCACGCAGTCACTACACACTAACAGCTTCGACGAGGCCCTGGCGCTCCCGAGCGAGAAGGCGGTCCGCGTCGCCCTGCGAACGCAGCAGATCATCGCCGACGAATCCGGCGCAGCCGACATCGTCGACCCGATGGGCGGGAGTTACGCGATCGAGAAGTTGACCCACGAGATGGAAGCCGAGATCATGGGCTATATCGAGGACATCAAGGAGATGGGCGACGGCTCCGTCCGCGACGGCGTCCTCGACGGCATCGATCAGGGCTACTTCCAGCGTGAGATTCAGGAGTCGAGCTACGAGTATCAAAAGCGCGTCGAGCGCGGCGAGGAGGTCGTCGTCGGCGTCAACGAGTACACCATCGAGGAGGATACCTCGCCCGAGATTCTCAAAATCGACGAGACGACCCGCGACCGTCAACTCAACCGGCTCGAGGAGGTCAAAGACGAACGCGACGACGAGGCAGTCGACGCCACACTCGAGGCGCTCTCCGACGCGATCGAGAGCGACGAGAACGTGATGCCGTATATCGTCGACGCGGTGAAAGCCTACGCGACGATGGGTGAGATCATGCAGGTGTTCGAAGACCATCACGGAGCGTATCAGGAAGAGCTGAGTCCGGTCTAGTTTCACCTTTAGATGATAGATACTCTTCAGACATATTCTATCAAGCACCATTCCACTCTTCTACGCAGCCATCTCACGAAATGGGCGTTAAGAGGAATTCAGTGACCGTCTCTGTCTTTTTCCACTTCTGGAACCACATACCGCGTGGAATCCGAGGGTGATCAGAGAGAACGCGACCACAACGTTCCAAAGTCGAATGTATGGTAGTTATTGTGATTTTAGCGACGGTTGACGATTATAAAATCACTTTTGTTATCTATTCAGATACCTCTGTGTTTTCTTACACTCCGGAACTGACCGCTGGGTGGCTACTCGAGTACACCCCGATTCATCGTCGAGTCACCGGTTCGGTCCGCGCGTGATTCCGGTGCCGAGTCTAGCTACGTCAGTTGCAGCGTTGCCGACACACGCTACAGGCGACCATACCCCGACAGTCACAGCGACACGTCGTTGATCGTCGTCGCCGGGAGCTCACCCTCGAAGACAGACTTGACGTTTGTCGCCGACTCCACGCTCATATCTCGCAACGACTCCGTCGTCTGCGCGCCGATATGCGGCGTGAGAATCACGTTCTCGTGCTCGAACAGCGGTCCCTCCGGCGTCGGCGGCTCCGCTTCGAAGACATCTAGTCCTGCTCCGGCGATAGTATCGGACTCGAGTGCGGCCGCCAGCGCGTCGCGGTCGACGACCTCGGCGCGGGCGGTGTTTATCAGGATGCCCGACGGCGAGAGGTACTCGAGTTCGTCGTGCGAGATGGCGTGTCGCGTTTCGGGTGTGAGCGGGGTGTGGATCGAGAGCACGTCCGCGCGATCGAGCAGGGACTCGAGTGAGTCGACCGCTGAGATAGAGTCGGGTAGTGTCTCCTCGTCGACGTAGGGATCGTAGGTGAGACAGGTCATGCCGAGGCCGGTAGCGAGGTCGGCGACGATGCGGGCGATATCACCGCAGCCGAAGAGGCCGATGGTGTCGCCGCGCAGTTCGTCAGTGGTGCCGTGGCCCTCCCACTCGCCGTTTCGGAGGCGGCGGTCGGCGTCGAGGAGGCGACGACGGACAGCGAGCATGAGCGTGATGGCGTGTTCGGCGACTGCGCGGGAGTTGACGCCGGGTGTGTTGGTGACGACGACGTCGTTGTCGCTGGCAGCGTCGACGTCGATGTTGTCGTAGCCGACGCCGTGTTTGGAGATGTGTTTCAGGTTCGAGGCGCGGTCGATGAACTCGGCATCGAGCCGTTCGATACGGGTGATGACGGCATCGAACTGGTCGGCGTTGGCGAGAAGGTGCTCGCGGTCGTCGAACTCGTCGATGTGGGTGGTCGTCGCGAACGACTCGAGTCGCTCCGGCCCAGCGGGATCGATCGTTGCGGGGAGGAGGACGTGCCACTGCGATTGTTCGTCTGTTTCTGCAGGTTCACCGTCGGCTACAGCTGCGTTTGGGTCTGACTCCGGCATACGACAGTGTGGTTTGCTCAGGCAGAAATAGCATGTGGTCGGTGCAAACACGTGGCGCGAGCTACTGTGTCGTCTCGGATATGGATGCTCGAAAAGAAGCGGTGATCGTACACCGCGTACGCGTACGTACTACCGCATATCAGTCGCACGAGAAGGTGATGAAGTAATCGAGACGCGAGAAGGCGAAGAGAGAGGCGTGGCGTTACCGACTGGTACTCGAGCCGCCCGGAACTGGCTGGTCACTCGAGACGTACTTCTCAGTGAAGAAGATCGCGACGAAGATCGCGATGCCGGCGAGCTGGCCGATCAGGTCCGGGTAGACCATGATGAACGCGCCGAGCCAGAACAGCCCGAAGCGTATCGGGATCTTGTACCGGCGGTCGAGCCGGAACGGGTAGTTGAGACCGTAGATCATGGTGATCGCGCCGAGCAGGATGGCACTCGCCGCGATCAACGACTGGGTCCCGATCTCGGTCGAGACGATCTCCGGGTGGTAGATGAACGACAGCGGGAGGACGAACAGCGGTGCGGCGATAGTCATCGCCGTCGCGCAGGTCTCCCAGAAGTTCGACTCCGCGATCCCGGAGGCAACGACAACTGCAATCGCGACCGGTGGTGTGACGCCGGCCATGACGGCCGCGTAGAACACCATGTAGTGGGCTGCGAGTTCGGGAACGCCGAAGTCGTTGACGAACGCCGGTGCCACGAGCGTCGAGGTGATGACGTACGCGGCGACCGTCGGCATGCCGACGCCCATCACGACGCAGACGAGCATGCCGAGGATGACGGCGATCAACAGGACGCCGCCGGAGATGTCCATCAGCATCAGCGCGATCTTCGAGGGGACGCCGGTGACCATCAGCAGGTCGACGACGCCGTTGACGGCGGCCAGGATGATTGCGATCGGTGCGAGGATGATCGCACCGCGGCGGAAGCCACCGACGGTGTTCCAGAACTCGGTGACAAACGCGTCGACGACGCGGTACTCGCGAACCGAGCGGAACGCGGGTCGAATGGACCCCGTCGACCACGAGTCGTCGAGTTGGACCTTTGTGGACTCCTTGCCCGTTGCGGTCAGGTAGAGCGACTGTAGGACAGGCGTCCCGATGCCGAGGACGACCATCGAGATGACGGTCCAGAACGCAGACGTCGGCACGGTCCACTGCAGGACGCCGAGCATAGTGATCAGGACTGCGAACGGAATCCCAAAGCGGATTCCTTCGACGATCTTGTCCGTCCGGGAGAGGCGCTCCTCGAACAGGTCGTCGAACTCGAGGTCCTGGCTACTAACCTCGCGGATCGAGGTGTAGTGGACGGCGACGACGATACTGGCGACGAGAATCGCGGCGGGGAGGAGGCCGGCAACGATGACGTCGACGTAGGCGATACCGAGGAAGGAGGCCATGACGAACGCGGACGCGCCCATCACTGGCGGGAGGACCTGCCCGGAGGTCGAGGCAGTGCCTTCGATCGCCGCGGCGGTTCGCGGACGGAGGCCGCTGTCCATCATCGTCGGGATGGTGAACGATCCCGTCATCCCGGCGTTTGCGGCGTAGCTCCCGTTGACCGAGCCGATAATCGCGCTGGCGAGGACGGCGGTCTGTGCGACGCCGGATTCGATGTACTTTGCGCTCACGATCGCCATCCGGAGGATGAGATCGAACGCACCATAGGCGAACAGGAGGCCGGCATAGAGGAGGAACGGGGCGATCAGTGCGGCGGTGAGCTGGGTCAGCGAGCCGAAGAAGCCGGCGAGGTCGGTGATCAACACCTGGAGCATGTACTCCGAGTTGATGCCGGCGTGGCTGAAGATGCCCGGCGTGACCTGGCCGAACAGAGCGTACAGCATTGCACCACCGACGAGCCCGAGGAAGACCTTCCCGTAGGATCGCCAGGTCAGATAGAGGATGACCGCGACGACCATCCAGGCGAGATGGTACTCGTGTTCGAGCGCCCAGCCCTGTCGGTTGATGTAGACGTCTTCGAAGTTGGCGAACAGGTACGCACAGGCGACGATCATCACGCTCGCACAGGCCGCCAGTATCAGGAGGTCCACGTAATCCTCGTCTGCGATCGACTCCGTGGCTTCGTTGAGGATGTAGAGGAAGAGGATCCCACCGAGGAAGACGACGGCGAACCGGGCGCGAGTCATCGATTGCGTGTACGCCCAGACGAGGATCGCCACCCAGAATATGACTGCACCAACGGTAATCGCGTTGTTGATAGAGCGTATCGTGGTGTCCTGGAAGTCGGTTAGCGATTTCGTATTTGTACTCATTCTTTCTGTAAGTTCTGCGTTTATTCGGTATAAAAACCGTCTCGAGAACGGCGTTAGTTGTAGTTACCGGCTTCGTCGGGGTCGCCGACGACCCAGTCGTCGTTCCAGGCATCGTTGTCCTGGTAGTACTCGGCTGCACCAGGGTGCCATGGGTAGTCGTCGATAGCCGCCGACGTCATCGCGTCGAGATCTTCCGGAACGAATCGTGGTTCGGCGTCACGTGCCGTATCACCGTGCTCGTGGGCGATTCGGGTGAGTTCGTAGACCTGCTCTGCAGGCGTGTCGTGGTGGAACGTAAACGTCACTTCGAGGTCCCAGGAGGCGACCTCGTCGGCGCCGATGTCCTGATCCCAGTTGAAGTCATCTTCGACGTCGTCGTATCGCGAGAGGCCGGCACCGGGGTACTCCTCGATCGCTTCGACGAGTGCGTCCGTGTGCTCGACGTAGCGGACGTCAGTTCGCGCGTCGTACTCGACGACGAAGCCGGTGTTGCCGACGCCCGGCGTCCCGTAGGCGATCGCGGCGTCGATGTTCCCTTCCTCCATCGCACCGGGTGCGTCGTCGACGTCCATGTCGACGATGTCCATCTCCTCGTAGACATCTTCGACCTGTGGCATCGACCAAACGTCGAGCGTCGTCGCACGGGTCGAATAGCCCGGCTCGGCAGGATAGACACTTGCGCCCGCGAGGTCGTCGAATGTTTCGATATCGGTGTCTTCGCGAGCGACGACGTAGATGCTGTAGGGGAACGCCAGAAAGCCCTGCCACGGAATCGTATCCACCGGATCGTCGGCGAACATGTCGTCACTCCCCATTGCCTTCGACATGGTGTTGGTGTCGACGATTCCGCCGTCGACCTGTCCTTCGTTCATCCGGTAGGTCGTCCCGACGTAGCCCGGACTCTCGACCGTCGAGTACTCGACATCCTCGCCGTGGTCGGAAACGGCCTGTTCGAATCCAAGGCCGACGTCCATCGTCCCGCCAGCAGAGGTACCCATCCGAACTGTGTTTCCGTCGTCATCACCCATACAACCCGCCAAGGCGAGTGCCCCGATCGCTGCACCACTCTGTAGGACACGCCGCCGGCTGGTGTTACCAGTAGACATGGTAACTCAACCATAGATCTTACATCGTATATAATCTTTGGTAGTATATAACGTATCATAATATGGATATAGAAATATCGGATTCGGTCGGAAAATTCTTGATTTAACACGCTGTCGGAGGCTATCTACATCTTATCCGATGAATGTCGATATTTTAAATCCTTGTTCGCTATTGACGGATTTTATACGTGGCGTTGTATATAACCATTATTCAGTATTGTGGTGGCGTGACTATTTGTCCCACGGACGATCCCGTACCCATCGATTCACTCGGTAGAGAACACACCCCGCGGCGAACGGTCGTTGGGCTCCGGTCACGGCGTTCGAACCAGAATTGCTGAACAATCGAACGCCACCGCGTGCGTTCGCTCTAGCAGTTGAGTGTGGAGGAAATTAGTTCTCGGACCCGCTGCGAACGGCTGCGAGTGCATCAGCAGAGAGGACACTCGAGAGCACTGACTCAGTGTGCTCGCCGAGCTGTGGTGGCTCATGGCCCGAGCGGGTCGTCGATCCGGAGAACTCGATCGGACAGAGCGGGAACGGGAGGTCGACGCCGTCGATCGTGAGATCGTCGAGCGTGCCGCTCTCTTTGAGGTGCTCGTCTTCGAAGACATCGACGGTGTTCTGGACGGGTGCACCCGGGAGGCCCTGGTCGCGGAACAGGTCGAACCACTCGTCGTTCGTTCGGTTCGCAAAAATGGGTTCGAGTTCGCTCGTCAGCGCGTCCCGGTTGGCGACGCGGTCGTTGTTGACGGTAAACCGGTCGTCGTCCGCGAGATCAGGCCGGTCAATCGCCTCACAGAACCCTACCCAGGTGTCGTCGCTGCCGATCGCGACGGCGAACCAGCCGTCTGCGGTCTCGAACGTGCGATACGGTGCCAGCGAGGGGTGGACGGTTCCCTGGCGTGGGTAGGGCTCCTCGGTGACGAACGTGCGACCGGCGCGCTCTGTCAGCCAGGAGACCAGCCCCTCGAACATCGGGACGTCGATGTACTGGCCCTCGTCGTTGTACAGTGCCGTCGTGATGCCGATGACGGCGTACATGCCGGCGCAGATGTCGCCGATCGGAATCCCCGGTCGGGCCGGCGGGCCGTCCGCCTGCCCGGTGATACTCATGCTGCCCCCGAGCGCCTGCACGACCATGTCGAACGCCGGCATATCGCGGTACGGCCCCTCGAGAAAGCCCGAGATCGAACAGTAGACCAGATTCTCGTTGACCTCGCGGAGGTCTTCGTAGCCGAGGCCCCACTTGTCCATCGTGCCCGGCCGGTAGTTCTCGATGAGCACGTCCGCGCTCTCCGCGAGGGACTCGAGTGCGGCCGCGCCCTCCTCGGAGGCCATGTTGAGTTCGATGCTCTGTTTGCCCCGGTTGAGCGAGGCGAAGTAGGCGGTGATCCCCGAGTCACCGATCTCGGGGCCGACGCTTCGTGTGATGTCGCCGCGTGTGGGTCGTTCGATTTTGATGACCTCTGCGCCCATATCTGCCAGTAGCTGGGTCGCGAACGGACCCGAGAGCATCTGCGTACAGTCGATGACGCGGACGCCCTCGAGTGGCGTGTTCGCGTTCGGTGCCGCGGTCGGTGTCGACGTCGGGGGTGCCATCGTCTTGGATGGTGTTCTCACACGTAATGAGCGCTCCGTTCTCGGAAGGCGTGTTGTCTGTGGTGCGTTATGCGGTATGTGTTGTACGGTGGTAGCCCAGACAACGCTCAGCTGACGCGACGAGGGAGGGTGGTCGTATGCGGACTCCAGGAGTTGACCGCGCTGGAAAACCACGAGATACAAAGAGCGAAGAACGAACCGTCCGGCTGAGGCGGTTATCCGAAGTACAGAAGCAACCAGTAGGCGAGCATCGCGAACAGACCGACGGCGAGGATGAGTTCGCTGATCGTGACGAGGGTCGGAATGTACGTTCGGACGCCATCGGCTGCGTTATCGTAGCGCTGATGAAGATCGTCGAGTGTGTTGACAAGCCGGGTTCCGATCGTCTCGTCTGAGGCCATACGTGAGCTATAGTGCGGGCAATGTTAAATCCATTCGTTTTGCGAGCACACCACACGGTTGTGTCCGTAGCACGTGTCAGTATCGGAACGCGGCCAGAATCGTCGCGGCGCTCGCGAGCAACGCGAGCATCAGGCCGACGAACGCGACGCCGTAAGTCGCCACGTCGGCCAGTAGCCCCACGTACGCAGGGCCGACGCTTCCGACGCCCATGTAGACCGTCCGAAAGCCACCGATATCACCGCCGGCGTTCGCATCGGGCAGGCGAGCCATCACGTACGCGAGCATCGGCGGGGTAAACGACATCAGGCCGACCGCGAAGATGGCGACGCCGACGAGGATCCAGGCCGTCGATTCCACGACGGAGAGGGCGAGCAGGCCGACGGTTCCGATCGCGACCGAACACAGTGCAGCCCTGAGCCGTCCGAAGCGATCGCCGAGGTTTCCCGACACCGGTTTGACGAGCATGCCGATGACGAACAGCGAGGCGAACGCGCTCGCCGCGACGCCGGCGGGAAGTCCCTTCTCGACCTGCAGAAACGTCGGGAGGAAGCTCACCGCGCCTTGCCAGGTGAGCATGAACAGGCAGAACGACAGGACGAGCAACTTCTGTTCCGGGCCGACGAGCGCCCGCGAAACGGTCGCGCGGAAGTCGAACTGCACGCGCTCTATGCTGTACGATTCGTCGCGCCAGGAGTGAAGCACCAGCGCAACCGCCACCGCAAGCACGATGATCGGCGGAAACGCCAGTCGCCAGTTTCCGGTCGCGAGTGCAACGGTCGCGAGCCCCGCAGAGAGCCCGCCGCCGATGTCCCAAAAACTGGTGTAGATGCCGAACGCTTTCCCCTGCTCGCCGGCGTAGAGTTCCGAGAGGTGCGTAAACCCTGTCGCTGGATAGGTCCCCGAGAACAGCCCGAGGAACGCGACACCCACGAGGTAGCCGAGGAACGTCGCCGACGCGGTGACGACGAGCACGCCCGCGACGAGGCCGAGGAGGCCGAACACGAGCACCGGGTGCCGTCCGAGTACGTCCGACACCCGACCACCGAGATATTGGCCGAGTGCGTTCAGTCCCCACATGATCGACAGCCCCGCGCCCGCCTGAAACGGCGTGATCGAGAGGTCGTTGATGATCGCCGGTAACAGCGGCGACATGACGAGCAGCCCAAGTGCAACCGTCCCGAAGCCAGCCGAGGTGGCACCGAGCAAATACGAACGCGGCGGCTGTGTCGACTTCGCTCCATCGGTTCTATCGGTTTCACCGGTTTGCTCACCTCGCTCGCAGTGCTCGGTAGCCGTCGCTGGCGCTGCGGTCGTGGGCGTCTCGTCGGCCGAGTCGTCGTGTCCGTGTGGTGGCTCTGTCATACAGTCCGCGGTCGCTCAGCGTGCCGTTCGAATTTCCGCCCGCTCGAGTTCCGATCCTCGTCTCTAGAACCCCGACGTTCCCTCGAGTGTATGCTCCTCGACGACATCCTCGTCGAGCTCGACACCGATACCCGGCGTCTCCGGCACCTCGATGTAGCCGTCCTGGATCAGCGGCTCGTCGCGCTGGATCAGGTCGTCCCACCAGTCGACTTCGAGTGCGTGGTACTCGAGTACGTCGAAGTTCGGAATCGCTGCGCCGAGGTGGACGCAGGCCATCGTGCCGACGGGGCTGCAGACGTTGTGTGGCGAGAGTGGGATGTAGTTCTCCTCGGCGCGGTCGGCGATGCGCATGGTTTCGCCGAGGCCGCCGACGGTGGTCGGGTCGGGGGTGACGATGTCGACGCCGTGGTCGTAGATGAGATCGGAGAGTTCGAAGACGCGGAAGCGGTTCTCGCCGGTAGCGACGGGGGTGCGGGTGGCCTTGGTGACTTCCTTCTGGGCCTCCATGTTCTCCGGCGGGACGGCGTCCTCGAGCCACATCAGATCGTACTCCTCGAGTTCGTAGGCGAGGCGCTTCGCGCTCTCGACGGAGTAGTCCCAGTGACAGTCGAAGGCGAGGTCGATTTCGTAGCCGATTTCCTCGCGGACGGCCTCGACGATCTGTCGTTTGTGCTCGATTGCGGCGTTGCTGAGCCGGCCGTTGTACGGGTCCGGGTCGTTATCCATCTCGACGTCGAGGTCGAATTTGAGGGCGGTAAAGCCCATGTCGACGACGCGGCGGGCCTCGTCGGCGTAGGCCTGGGGCGAGTAGGCGTCGGCGTCGGCGTACTCGGTGTAGCCGTCGTCGACGGCGTAGGCCTCGCCGGCGTGGCAGTCACAGTAGATGCGAACCTCGTCGCGGAGTTTGCCGCCGAGGAGCTGGTAGACCGGGACGTCTAAGATCTTGCCGGCGGCGTCCCAGAGAGCGATTTCGATGCCGGAGGCGGCGGTGATGACCTTGCCGGTTGTGCCGCCGTGGCCGGACATCTCCTGGATGATGCGCCGGTAGAGGCGCTGAACGTCGAGTGGGTTCTCGCCGATCAGGAAGCGCTTGGTGTACTCGACGAGTTCGGGGACGCCGCCGCCGCGGTAGGATTCACCGATGCCGGTGACGCCGGCGTCGGTTTCGATCTTGATGAGGTTCCACTCGAAGTTGCCCTCGACGACGCAGGATTTGATGTCGGTGATTTCGACGTCGCGCGATTCTGCTCGGTTCGTGATCTGGTTGGAGAAGTCTTTCATTGTGTCTCTTGTGTTGGCTGTCGTGTTGGTTGTCTGCTGTCGTGTTGATTGTCCGCTGTCTTGTAGTGTTGTCGGCTGTGATTCTCTGTGCCGCGGTCGGTTCGTCTCTGTGTCGCTGCCGACTGTGAGTCTCTATGATGGTGCCGGCTGGCTCTCTCGGGTCACCGTCGGTCCCGTAATCGAGCGAGTCGCCGTGTGGGTCTGACCGGTTGCGTTTCGGTTATAGCTCTTATGCCTCCCGTCGAAACTCATCGACCGCATCTCTGTCGATCTCGACGCCGTGACCCGGCTGGTCGGGGAGCGCGATCATGCCGTCGTCGTCCGGCGCGAGCGGCTCTGCGACGATATCGTCGAAAACCTTCACGTCCATATCGCGGTAGAAGTACTCCACCCAGAGCGCGTTCTCGATCGACCCCACGAGGGACGCGTGGAGGTTCCAGTTGTAGTGTGGCGCGATCTGAACGTCCAGTGCGGCGGCGTGGTGGGCAATCTTGAGCCACTCCGTGATCCCGCCACAGACCGTCGCGTCCGGCTGCAGCACCGTCGCCGCACCGTCGCTGTAGAGGCGTTCGAAATCGTAGCGCGGGCCCTCGAGTTCCCCCGTCGCGACGGGGTAGGAGATCGCCTCGTTGACCGCGGTCATCGACTCCGTGCTGTCGATCATCACGGGTTCTTCGATGAAGTACGGGTCGTAGGGTTCGAACGCGCGGCAGTTGCGGATCGCCTCGGTCGCGTTCGACCAGCCGCCGTTGGCGTCGAGCAACAGCGTGCGCTCGTCGCCGATCTCCTCGCGGACGGCGGCGACGCGCTCGGTCTCCTCCTCCACGGAGCGGCGACCGACCTTCATCTTGACGACGTCGTGCCCTTCGTCGAGGTAGCGCTGCATTTCCTCGCGCAGCCCCTCGTGGCCCTTGTCGTCACGGTAGTAGCCACCGCTCGCGTACGATGGGACTTCGTCGGCGTAGCCACCGAGTAACTTGTACAGCGGCTGGCCGGCGGCCTTGGCCTTCAGATCCCACAGCGCGATATCGACGCTCGAGATCGCACGCAGCAGGATGCCGGAGCGTCCGATCTGGACGGTGCCGTCGTACATCTCGCGCCAGAGGCGTTCGGTGTTTCGGGGATCCTCGCCGAGCAACATCGGTTCGAGGAGCGATTCGACCGCTTCCGAGATGAGATGCGCGCCCTCGTAGCCGAGGGAGTACCCCACGCCCTCGCGGCCGTCTGCCGTCCGAACGTAGGTGATCGCGTGATCGCGGTACGTCAGCGTCCGGTTGGAGAACGACACCGGCGACGCCAGCGGTATCTCTACGGGGACGCTCTCGATTGCTGTGATCTCCACAGTCGAGCACACGTGAAACGATACCAAAAACCGCGCACCATCCGGCAAGTATTCCCTGGAGATACTGTTCGGCTCGATGACGCGGGATGGTACAGTGCTACGAGCCGATAGTATATATGCCAGGCATTGAAACAACCAGCCATGGAGTTCCCCGATCGGCGCGACCTCGGAGAGCTGATCGAACCGCAAGCGACGCCGACGTTCGCGCGCGTACAGTACGAACCCGACACGGAGACGCTCGAGGACCCGCTCGAAACGGTCCGCTCGGAACTGCCCACGCTCGCACTCGACGAACTCGAGTCGGGTGCGACCGTTGCGGTCGGCGTCGGCAGCAGAGGAATACATGGAATCGGCGATATCGCGGCCGAGACGGTCTCGTACCTCGACGAGCAGGGGTTCGACCCAATCGTGGTTCCCGCGATGGGGAGTCACGGCGGCGCGACGCCCGAGGGCCAGCGCGAGGTGCTCGAGGCGCTCGGAATTACCGAGGACCGACTCGACGCACCGATCGAGGCCACGATGGCCGTCGAACAGATCGACGAGATCGAGATCGGCGACGTGACGACACCCGTCTACTTCTCCACGGCTGCACTCGAGGCCGACGCCGTGCTCGTGATCAACCGGGTCAAGCCCCACACCAACTTCACCGGACGGATCGAGAGCGGCTGTTGCAAGATGCTCACCGTCGGCCTCGGCAAACAGCGTGGCGCGCAGGCGTTTCACTCGACGGCGCTCTCGGAGGGCTACGTGCCGACGATCGAGGGACTGACCGACGCGATTCGCGATGCCGTCCCGCTGCTCGGCGGCCTCGCACTCGTCGAGAACTTCCACGAGGAGACCGGCCATATCGAGGCGATTCCGGCAGACGAACTCGAGTCGCGCGAACCAGCACTTCTTGAGCGCGCGTACGACGAGATGGCGACGCTGCCGACGGACGAAATCGACCTGCTCGTGGTGGACGAACTCGGGAAGGAGATCTCGGGTGCGGGGATGGATACGAACGTCATCGGCCGCTATCGGGTGATCAACGCGCCCGACCCGGCAAATCCCTCGATCGACCTTATCTACGCACGCGGGCTCACGGAGAAGACGAAGGGGAACGGCAACGGCATCGGCCTCGCGGATATCACCCGCAAGCAGGCCCTCGAACAACTCGATATCCAGAAGGTTTACGCGAACGCGCTCACGAGCGGGTCGCTCGCCAAGGCGAAGCTGCCGCCGGTCGCGCCGGACGACGAGATTGCACTTCGGGTCGCGCTGAACGCGCTCGGCGGCTACGATCCCGACACGGTTCGGGTCGCCTGGATCGAGAACACGACCGACCTCGGCGAGTTCTACGTCTCCGAGGCACTGGCGGACGACCTCGCCGAACGCGGGGAACTTACGATTATCGAGCGAGCGAGCCTGCAGTTCGAGGACGGATCAGCAGTTTTTGAGGCCTAATACCCGGTGAAAGCGCGCTGCAGAAGAACTCAGCAGTGGCGGACCGATTGCTATTCCACGATGTGATCCCGCGAGCCCGCATCCGACGCGTAGGTCGCGTTCAACTCGAGTTCGTTCGCTGCGGCGAGCATCATATTCGGAATCTCTTCGTCGAGCCACTCGCCCGTCAGTCGGTGAGAGGGACCGGCAACGGCCAGCGCGCCGATCGCTCGGCCGTCGCGCTTGACCGGAACGGCCGTCCCGTTGAGTCCGTCGACGTGCTCTTCGCGGTTGAAGGCAACGCCGCGCTCGCGGACCGTCTCGAGTTCCTCGTAGAGTTCCTCCCGGTCGGTGATCGTGTTGGCCGCGTGTGCGGGCAGCCCCCACTGGTCGAGAATCTCGTCGACGCGCTCGCGCGGGTAGTGGGCGAGAATCGCCTTTCCAGCCGAGGAGGAGTGGAGGTGAATCTGCCGACCGACGCCGAAGCCGACGCGGACGGCCTGGCTGCCGGTCTCGACGTGCAGGTAGATCCCGAGGCCGTGGTCCTCGACGACGAACTGGGCCCGCTCGCCGGTCTCCTCGGCGAGCGCCTCGACGTGGCGCTGGGTCATCTCGTAGGCCGGGTCGCGCGTCTGGGCAGCACGGCCGAGTCGCGCAAAGCGCAACCCGAGCTGGTAGCGTTCGCCGTCCCGTGAGACGTATCGCATATCGTGGAGCGTCTGGAGATGCCGGTGGGTCGTGCTCTCGGCCAACTCGAGTTCGGCCGCAATCTCGGAGAGGCGAGCAGGTCCGACCTCCTGGAGTGTGTGAACGATCTCGAAGCTAGTTTTCGTGGCTTGAATTGTTTCCTCGTTCCGTTCCACCATACTCCTACTCTGACGGACCGGTACTTATCAGTTCCGCATAACGGAATTCATGACGGCAGTACGACAACGGCGGGTGGTGACAGCAGGGGGAGTGAGTTACTGAGTAACGCCGGTTTCGACAACAAAGACAGGCTCAGTTCCTCAGCAGAGAGCACAGATCCGTTCTTCAGGGCGGAATCTGTTACTCCACTGTGCGTGGGTGCAAAGGGAGATCACTCAAATTATTACACACGTACAGTTGTAATTCACAGCATGTGTAGTACTGACACGACCGGAAATTGATGCCTGTTGGCTGTGCAAGATGGTGAGAAGAGCCCCACTGTCGGCTCTGCCCGTACTTTCCGTGGAACGGAATTGGTTGCGTCTCTCGTGGCATGTACAACCTTACCGCAACGCGAACCTTTTTGCCGCTTTCCTCTGGCCTTACGGACGATATGGATCTACAGATCGACGGCAACGCGGCACTCGTCACGGCGTCCTCGAGTGGACTCGGAAAGGCGTCTGCGAAGGCGCTCGCCCGCGAGGGCGCGAACGTCGTGATCAACGGTCGCGACGAGGACCGACTCGCGGACGCGAAAGAAGAGATCGAGGCGGAGGCGACCGGCGAGGTCGTCGCCCAGGTCGGCGACCTGACCGACGAGGACGACATCGAGACACTGGTTGAGACGACTGTCGACGAGTTCGGGGGTATCGACCACCTCGTAACGAGCGCTGGTGGCCCACCGTCCGGTCCGTTCCTCGATACCGACGACGACGACTGGTATCACGCCTACGATCTGCTCGTAATGAGCGTCGTTCGACTCGCCCGCGAGGCTGAGCCGCATCTCCGCGAGAGCGACGAAGGGACCATCGTCAACATCACCTCCCGAAGCGTCAAGGAAGCGATCGACAGCCTCGTGCTGTCGAATTCGGTCCGCATGAGCGTCATCGGACTCGAGAAGACCCTCTCGAAGGAGTTCGCGCCGGACGTGCGAACGAACGCGGTCCTCCCCGGTCCCCACGAGACCGAGCGCATCGAGGACCTCGTCAACCAGGCCGTCGACCGCGGCGACTACGACTCCTACGACGAAGGGCTCGACGACTGGGCGAGCAACCCACTCGAGCGCGTCGGCGACCCGATGGAACTGGGCAACACCGTCGCGTTCCTCTCCTCGCCGCTGTCGGGGTACATCAACGGTGAGAGCGTCCTGATCGACGGCGGTTCGACCGGTGCGAACCTATGAAACCGGTCGAGTTCGACGACGCTGAGACCTACGAGCCGGACGAGGGCTGGCGACGGGTCTCGATGGCCGGCAGCGACGAGTTCTCTTTCGAGTGGTTCGAGAAGCCACCGGGCCACAGCTCGCCGATGCACGACCACGAGAACGAGCAGGTCTGTCTCTGCCTACAGGGCGAGCTGACGATCGCCACGGAGGACGACGAGGTCACACTCGAGCAGTACGACTCCGTCTGGCTCGACGCCTGGGAGAGCCACCGCGTCGAGAACACCGGCGACGAACTGGCAGTCGGCCTCGACGTGTTCGCACCCGGCCGCTCGTTCGACTTCTGGACGGACCGAGACGACTGAACAGCGGCTCAATTCGACTTACCCCTACTGATGAAGTATCTCGCACGCACTCTCGACGGAAAGCCACTCCTCGGCGACGACGAGGCCTACGTCCCGCTTCCGGCAGCCGCGCCCGAACTGGAAAGCGTCTCCGACGCACTCCCACGCGCCGCGGCCGGCACGCTGCCCGACCTCGACGACGTCCCCGCCGAGCGAATCGATCCGGAACACATCCAGTTCGGCCCACCGCTCGCCCAGTTCGGCAAGCTCTGGGGAATCGGCCTGAATTACGAGGAACACGCCGGCGATCTGGACGAACAGCGCCCCGAGGAACCGGCGAGTTTCATGAAGCCAGCCAGCGCGCTCACCGGCCCCGGCGGTCCGATTAGACTCCCTCCGGTCGAACAGACCGACGGCGTCACCGCGGAAGCCGAACTCGCAGTCATCATGGGCCGCCAGTGTCGTAACGTCGCCGAAACCGACGCCGACGACGTGATCGCCGGCTATCTGCCGGTCATCGACATGACCGCGGAGGACATCCTCCAGCGCAACCCGCGCTTCCTGACGCGCGCCAAGAGCTTCGACTCGTTCATCGTCGTCGGGCCCGCGATCGCCGTCCCCGAGGAACCGCTCGCACTCGAGGAGCTGACCGTCCAGACGATCGTCAACGGCGAGGTGACGGCCGAGAACGAGATCCGAAACATGCTGTTCCCGCCGCGAGAGATCGTCTCCTTCCACTCGGACGTGATGACGCTCGAGCCGGGCGACCTGTTCAGCACGGGGACGCCCGGCGCGGAGCCACTCGAGCCGGGTGACCACGTCGAGGCGAGCGTGGAGTCGATCGGCTCTGTAGAGGCTCCGGTCGTTCGCTGACTCGTTCGAGCCGTTCGAACCCGGTCGACACCGGCCAACCGGACGAAACCGTCGGTCGCTTTTAGACACACGCCGAGGCGGGAAACCTACAGGTGTCTCCGGATCCAATCACTCACCAACCGGTACGACTCCCATGAGCTCGAAGGGAAGCGACGAGACGGCGTTCGCGATCGACGAGGAGTGGTTTCGCTTCGGCGTCTACATCGCCTTCCTGTACGCGGCGTTTACGCTCGCGATCGTCTACTTGCTCCAGCTCGACCAGACGATCGGCCTCGTCGCCGCCGTCGTCGGGAGCATCGTCTTCGGACTGTCCATTATGGTGTACGTACTCTACATTCGTTGAGAGGGGTCTCACTCGTCGTCGTCCATCATCGTGATCACCGGTCGGTCCGCCGAGAGCAACACCGACTGGGTGACGCTGCCGAACAGCACCTTTCCGGTCGGACTCCGGTCGCGGCCGGACATCACGATGGCGTCCGCGTCGATCTCCGTCGCGGTCTCGAGAATCGTTTCCGCGGGGTCACCGTGCTCCCGCCGGGCTTCGACGGCGATCCCCTGCGCTTCGAGGTTCTCGAGTGCGGCCGCAGCGCTGTCGGGAAAGTCTGTTTCGTCGTAGACGTCCTCAGATTTGACACGACCGCCCTCACCGGTGACCTCGAACTCCTTGAATACGTTGAGCGCAACGACCTCGATATCTTCGGGATTGCCGGGCAACGAGGTGATGATCGAGGTTGCCTGTTTGGTTCGTCGTTCGTCCTGGTCCACTGGTAACAAAACCCGGTACATGTGCTATCACTGTGCGACCATCATCTTAAATGTCCTGTCAGAGTGTCTGTGTGTCAGGTGTGAGAACAAGGCTGGGATCGCTATCGAGACAAACGTTTTGGTGCCCGCACGAGAGGGCACTGACGAGAACGATGACGACGAGTTCGCAGGTCCCGCTTCGATGTTACGACTGTGGCTGTACGTACGACCACGGCGACCGCACGCGATGTTCGTGCGGGGAACCACTCTGGTTCGATCTTGACACGAGTGGATTCGAGTGGCCCACAGAGACAGCCCGAGCAACGGGACGTGATCAAACGACAACCGGAATCTGGCGGTACGACACCGTTCTTCCGGTTTCTGCACCCGACACGACCACGCTGCCGCCCGGTTCGACACCACTCGTCCGCGCAGGTGCGCTCGACTCGTTCGCCGGCTGCGAGCTACACCTCAAGCCAGAGGGGCAGAACCCCACCGGCAGCTTCAAAGACCGCGGCACCGCCGTCGGCGTCGCTCACACCCTCGACACCGGCGCGGACTGGATCGGCACCGTCTCCCACGGGAACATGGCCCTGAGCACCAGCGCCTACGCCGCGGCGGCCGGACTCGAGTGCGCCGTCTTCGTCCCGGCGGATATTCCGCCGGAACGACTCGATTTGCTCGCTCGGCACGATCCGCATATTTTCCGCGTTGAAGGCGACTACGGCAGGCTCTACGAGGAGACGCTCGCGCTCGATACTGACGGCGACGCCGGTATCACGTTCGTCAACTCCGATACGCCGCTGCGGGTGGCCGGTCAGAAGACGATTGCCTACGAGTTACTCGAGCAGTTTCGACTGGAGTCTCCGAACGCGCCGTCCTCGTCGACCGCGTCGATCGCACCGGACGCGATCGTCCTCCCGGTCAGCAGCGGCGGCCAGGCTAGCGGCGTCTGGAAAGCGCTCCGAGAACTGACCCGGAGTGGCGTGCTCGCAGCCGACGACGTTCCGCGGCTCTACTTCGTGCAGGCAGGGCCATGCGATCCGATCGCGACGGCCTTCCGGGAGGGCCGGGAAGAGGTGACGCCAATCGACGCCGACGAGACGATTGCCGTCTCCATCGCGAACAGCGACCCGCCGAGTGGTACTCGCGCGCTCACAGCCGCTCGCGATACCGAGGGGGCGGTCGTTGCCGTCCCCGACGAGGCAACACGCGAGGCGATGGACCGGCTGGCGACGGATGTCGGTCTCGCCGTCGAGCCGTCCAGCGCCGTCGCACTTGCGGGAGTTCGAAAGCTCTCGGACCGTGGCGAGATCGCAGCAGACGAGTCGGTCGTCACGATCTTGACCGGCTCCGGTTACAAGGAGTCAGTCGAGACGGAACCGCAGAGCCGCCACATCGACCTCGCCGACCTCGAACACGAGCTCGCGTCGGTCGTTGGGTCCTGAGGACTGAGGTTCGCTGGTCGCAGGCGTACGAAATCGCAATCAGTCGGCCGGATCGGGTTCGGTCTCGATCTGGGAATCTGCACCGGTCTCGAGTACCCCCTCGCGCTCGAGGTCGGCGGCCACGTCCTCGACCGCGGTCACGACGGCCTCGCCGATCGCTTCGACCGACGCCTCGCTCACCGTCAGCGGCGGCGCGAGCATGAGGTGGTCGCCCGCGACGCCGTCGACGGAGCCCGAACCCGGATAGGTGTAGACGTCCTGTTCCATCGCGCGCTCGTACACCCGTCCGTTCACGTCCAGGTCTGGGTCGAACGGCTGTTTGGTTTCTCGGTCCGCGACGAACTCGAGTCCGATCATCGCGCCGGCGTGGCGAACGTCGCCAACGATCGGGTGATCTCGCAGCGGCTCGAGCGCGTCGACGAGTTGCTCGCCGCGCTCGCGGCCCGTCTCGAGTACGTCGTCTGTGTACTGGGCGACGACGTGGGAGGCGATGGCCGCCGAGAGGGGGTTACCGGCGAAGGTGTGGCCGTGCGCGAAGGAACCGCCGTCGGGGTCGCTCGCGTCGAACTCGGCCGAAATCTCGTCGCTGACGAGCGCCGCACTGATGGGCGTGTAGCCCGCCGAGAGTCCCTTGCCGACCGTTAGGATGTCAGGCACCACGTCGAAGCGTTCCATCGCGAACAGCGGCCCCGTGCGACCGAAGCCGGTCATGATCTCGTCGGCGATGAACAGCACGTCGTACTCGTCGCAGATCCGTCGGATCTCCTCGAAGTAGGCCGAATGGGGGTGTGCCGCGGGGATGCTCGCGCCGGAGACCGGCTCAGCGATGAACGCTGCGATCGTTTCGGCCCCTTCCTGTTTGATCGTCGTCTCGAGTTCACGGGCGGCGGCGACCGCCTGCTCTTCGGGGGTGCCGTCGTACTCCCAGCGGTAGGGGTAGGCGGGCGGAACGTGCGGCCAGCCCTGGAGTTGGGATTCGTAGCCGTCGCGCCGGGAAGTGTTGCCCGACGCCGACAGTGCACCGAGGGTCGCGCCGTGGTAGGACTGCCATCGACCGATGACCTTGTGCTTGCGGTCGTTCCCGCGCTCGCGGTGGTAGGCGCGAGCCAGCTTGAACGCGGACTCGTTGGCCTCGCTGCCGGAGGTGACGAAGAAGGCGCTGTTCAGGTTTCCGGGTGCGCGTTCGGTGAGCTGGTCGGCGAGGCGTTCGGGTTCCTCGTTCGTAAAGTGCGAGAGGCTGAGGTAGGAGACATCCGCGAGCTGGTCGCTGACTGCGTCCTCCAGGCCGGGAGCGGAGTGGCCGAGGTTGACGACGGCAGCGCCCGACGCCGCGTCGATGATTTCGCGGCCGTCGTCGGTTACCAGAAATTCGTCGTGTGCCGTCTCGATGGTGAGGTGATCGGGACCGATCCCGCCGCCCCACTTGTAGAAGATCGAGGGTGTGCTATCCATGCACAGTGAGGCGATGGCGACCGACGTAAACGTTTCCCGACTGGACGGAAATACGGGTACCGATACACGAGTAATTGTTTGGAACGAAAAGTGTCTGTGTGGGCACAACTATTATTATACGGGGTATGAGGGTTCTATTTTTCCATCAGTATTCTATAATATGGTGTAGCTGCGCTGTGAATCGGTACAGCAGGGGAAGGTCGAACGAAACCGGAATGGGCGAATATCTGCGTTATCGAACACCGATCCCGAATTTCGACCGCTGGTCTGCTTTTCTCTCGAGTACTAACGGTCGGGTTCCTGAAAAACCGCGTTACAGCTGTGATTATGATATCTTAACTAGTATACTGTTTAAACGACATAACTATCAAGAAAGAGGTTTGAAATAGCACTTTCGGGGAAACGTGACACGATACGATCATGGTTCGGAGTCGGGACCAAACTCGTGCTCGTGGGACTCGAGTACCAGCCCAGCAGGATCCAGCGTATAGTACCGCTCCCAGGCTGGCGCGAGACTCACCACCCTGGTGTTCGCAATCTCGCCTTCGCGGTGGGTGTGGTGATGCCCGACGAGGCAGAGGTCGGGTGAGAGCGTCTCGAGAAGGGCCGTCACGTGCTCGCAGCCTGGGTCGTAGCCGTAGGAGAGCAGCCCGGTTGGGGCTTCGTGAGTGAGAAGGACGTCGATATCGGAGAGCTCGGCGGCTCGTTCGACGTCTTCGTGGGTAAAGTGTCGCCGCCGGTCGCCCTCGAGTTCGTCCCGCGAGCGGTCGTACTGCGTCGGTGCGAAATTCCCGGAGAGGCCGGCGACGCGGAGGCCGTCGACCGTTGCAGCGGTGCTCGCGAGGAGGTGAACGGTGGCCGTTTCCGGCGGATCCTCGCCCGCGCGGAGCGCGTCGATGACATCGAGGTCTTCGTTGTTGCCGGCGATGAACCAGGTCGGCGCTGGCAGATCGTACAGTTCGAGGTCCCCGGCCTGCAGGACGTGTTCGGGGTCGACCGTGCGATAGCACTCGAGTAGCGCCTCGCGTCGGGCCGGGTCGGAGGCGTGGGCGTCGCCGAGGACGAGCATGTGTCTGGTGGTCCTGACGGGGGCGAGGGTGATACTGTCGTTGGTCAGCGCGGCGAACGGGTTGGTGCAACTGTGTGTGAATGGCACACAAATTTAAATAACCGTTCGAAGTAGTCAGCGAGGAGATGGATTTCGGACTCGAGGGACGGACGGCCGTCGCCACCGGCGGTGCCGGACGAATCGGAAGCGCAGACTGTCGAATTCTCGCAAACGAGGGCGCGAACGTCGTGGTTCTGGACGTGGACGCGGATGGTGCCGACCGCGTAGCTAGCGAGATCAACGAGGAGGGCGACGCAGACAGCGGCGCAGCGATGGCACTCGAGTGCGACTTGACCGACCGCGACGACGTCGCGGCCTCGATAGCGGACGTTCGCGACGCCTTCGGCGGGGTGGATATCCTCGTGAACAACGCGGCGATGGTCGACGCACGCTCGCGAGTCGACGGCTACGACGACGACGTGTGGGAGCGCGACGTGGAAATCAACCTGACGGGGACGTACAACGTGAGCAAGGAGGTCTTCCCGCGGATGTGCGAGCGCGGCTGGGGCCGTGTCGTCACCATGTCCTCGATGGCCGGCTGGTACGGCGGCTTCGGACAACTCTCCTACTCGGCGACGAAGGCTGCCATGATCGGTCTCGGACGAACGATGGCACTCGAGGGGGCCCAGTCCGGCGTCACGTCGAACGTGGTCGCGCCGAACATCGTCGTCGGCGCGTGGGCCGAGATGGGGCCGGAGGAACTCAGCGAGCACGTCGACGAGTACTACGCGCGAATCGCGGAGGCGACGCCGATGCGCCACCTCGGCACGGAAGAGGACGTGGCCAATATGGTCGCCTACCTCTGTTCGGAGCAGGCCTCGTACGTGACGGGGCAGGTGATCGGCGTTACGGGCGGCGTCGATCTCTTTAGCTTCTGAGCGAAGGGTGAGCCACGACGGAGGCGATCGCCCCACGGACACTTTACTGGTCCCGTCGTATCCGCGCTATGGCCATCGAAGCCTCGTTCGCTGCGACGGAGGGGACCTTCCCCCTCGCGGGGGTCTTTGCAAAATTCCCCGCAGCACAGATCGAACTGGATCGAGTCGTCCCGGCGACGCAGGTGTTGATCCCGTACTTCTGGTTGCAGGACGTCGATTCAGAGGAGATCGACCTCGAGGGAATCTCTCATCCTGGAATCGACGACCTTCGGATCATCGACGACGTCGACGGCGAACTGTTCGTGCGAATCGACTGGGATTTCGACTACGAGAGCGTTCTGTCGGCAATACTCGAGACGGACGTGGCACTAGTTTCTGCAATCGGACGGGAGGACAAGTGGACGTTCGAAATTCGCGGCGAGAGTCAGGCCGACGTCTCCGACTTCCAGACGTACTGCCGGGACCACGACATCCCCGTCGAACTGACTGAACTCCACGCCCTCTCTCCGTTGCACTCCGGCCAGGAGTACGACCTCACTGACGCCCAGCGCGAGGCGCTGACGCTCGCCTACGCGCGGGGCTACTTCGATTCGCCGCGACAGGCGAGCCAGCAAGCTATCGCTGCGGAGCTCGATATTACGAGGCAGGCGTTCGCTTCGCGCCTCCAGCGAGGGACGAGACGACTGATTGCGAGCACATTGGTCCGACCGTCCGAGTAGCATATAAAGGCATTACACAAGCAAAAGTCAGGACTACCCGTCTGCTTCCCATAGACTAATTCGTGTGTGGAACTGATCGACCCGCGGGAACGGCTCAGTTGCCAACTCGAACAGTAACGACCGTCGCACCCGCCGGTAGAAGCACCTCCGCTCTCTGGGTGGCTCAAGGGATGTGGCGTGGCGACGGGAGTGGAGAGTCGGGATCCCACTGGCTCGCAGAGGTGGGGAGGTGAAGAATTACGTCGAGTGTGCTGGCTGTGACTTCGTCTACCTGTCTGAGGATACCGTGACTCCTGCACCGAGGAATCAGACCGCCTGTCCGAACTGTGACGGGACGAACTTCCAGTTTACGAGTTCCTGATCTACGACAGTCAATCGCGAAGTATACTCGCAGACGGGGCCTGTGGTTGCCAAAGCCGAAAGTTGGACTCGCGAGACCGCCTTAGTCGTCGCCCTCTAGCCGAACCAGTTCGTCAACATCCGGGATCTCGGCTGCAGCGTCCGTGATCTGTTGCATTCTGTCCGTATGCTTCTCGACTGCGTAGGCCGCGAGCGCGCCGTCCTCGAGTCCGACGCGCTCTGCCTCGTCGTCGGGTTGGAACCGCTCGTCTTCGGTAATCCCCTGGACGAGCGGGAGAAGGTCGTGAACGGTGTCTTCGATGAGCGCAGGATCGACGCCCTCCGCGATCAGTTTCTTGAGTTGGTTCATCCCGAAGCCGACGTGGCGACCCTCGTCGCTGCGAATCTTCGTAAAGCCCTCGACGAGGCCGGGGAGGTGGGGGAGCTCCTCGAACTCGCCGCCGTAGGAGGTCTGCATCCCGTAGTAGCCCGTCTGGGCCAGGATGCCTTCGACCGTGAGGTGGTAGTGACAGTAGGCTTTCGCACGGTTGTCGAGCGTGTCCTCCTCGAGGAGGCGGTACTGTGCCTTCCGGTTACGGTCGAACAGGTCGACGTAGGGCTCGTTGAACCACTTGTCGTTGCGCGGGTTCGAACGCTCCCAGCCGAGTTCGTCCTCGACGGTCCAGATAACCTCGCGCCAGTAGCGGTCGAAGAAGTCGGCGTGTTTGGCCTCCTCGTACAGCTGTGTCGTCAGAAACAGCTGGTCGTCGATGTCGTCGAGCACTGTCGCGAGCGGCGCGAGGTCTTCCGTCACGGCGTCCTCGCCCGCCCCGAACTTCGCGATGCCGTTGAGCGTCCGGTCCCAGTAGGATCGGTCGTACTCGTCCGATGCCTCGATGTGTGCGAGCAGGTTCTCGACATCCTCCTCGAGTTCGATCTCACCCGGATCCCAGTGGCGTTCGACCGCGTTCCGATAGTACCGGTTCGACCGGGAGTCCCGATCCATCAGCTCGGTCGGCGTGTATTCTGTTACCATGTACCACGGTATTCTGTCCGAGTATTAAAATACAGATCCTTCAGAAACTGATAACAACTCCGAAGGAGTGGTTTTCACGGAGGGGAGAACAGCCGTGGGGGAGTACGTCACTAGCGTTACGATCGCTGCGACGCCGAGCCAATTTCGAAGATTTCCTCGTACAGCGTCGCTGCGAGCTGGTCCATGTTGTCCGCGGCCTCGCTGGCGTCCATCGAGTCGCCGACGCCCTGCCACTCCACCGAGAGTCGAGACAGCGGGACGAGGGCAATGCCGCCGATCGTGATCGTTCCATCTGGGGTGTGGACGGTCCACTCCGTCCGCATGCCGTCGGACGACTTCGTGACGTCTTCGATTGCACCGCCGGCCTCGATCCAGCGGTCGACGAGTCCGTCGGTGATACGGCGCAGTTTTCGCTCACCGAGGACGTGCACGGCGATTCCGACACCGGTGAGGAGCACGAACGCGGCGACCGCGAGCGGAACGCCACCGTAGGGGACGTTCACCGACGCCGCGAGGCCAGCGATCACGACGATCAAACCGAGCACGCGTGCGTCGAGTGCGCTGGGGACCGTTCCGCTCCAGACGGCCTCCTGGGGTGACTGTTCGAGTTGCATCTATCGGTGGTGAGGACGACTAGCGGGTAGGTCTTTGCCTGTCTCGCTGTATCCTTTATGCCTCATCGCCTGCTCTCCCCCTCATCAGAAATGTGGCACTCACTTGCTCTCGCTTCGCAGTAACTGCGACACTCACGCGGTCGGCAAACGCTATGTGGGTTCCGTGTGATGTGAGAACACATTCATGAGCTGGACGGTGATGCCGACGTTCGACGACTACGACCGTGCTCGCGAGGAGTTCGAGTGGGACCTCCCAGACGAATTCAACCCGGCCGTCGACTTCCTTCGCAAACACGACGATACGAGCCGCGTCGCGCTCCGATACGAGCGACCCGACGAAAACGACGAGAACAACGGAAACGGCGACGGCGAAACGGTGTCCAACGAGGACACCATCGAGACGTACACCTTCGACGACCTCGACGACCGCTCTGACCGCCTCGCCGCCGCACTCGCCGACCTCGGCGTCGAGGCAGGTGACCGCGTGGGCGTCGTCGTTCCCCAGAAACCCCAGAACCCAATCACCCACCTCGCAAACTGGAAACTCGGTGCGGTGTCGGTGCCCCTCACCGTCCTCTTCGGTCGGGACGCGCTCCAGTACCGCCTCGAGGACAGCGAGGCCACCGCCGTCGTCGTCGATCCGAGTGTCCGCGAAACTATCGAGGAAATTCGTGATGCGTGTCCGGCACTCGAGTCCGTGATCGAACTCGGCACCGCCGACTCGGTCGACGGCGATGCGTACGCCTTCGACGAATTGCTCGCTTCGCACGAGCCGGGAATCGAGGTCTACAATGCGACGCCGGAGACGCCGTCCGCGATTATGTACACGAGCGGGTCGACGGGGCCGCCGAAGGGTGTCCTCCACAGTCACGCGCTGTGGCTCGGCCGCGCCGCGGCGGCGTACAACTATTTCGAGCAGGGGCTCGCGGAGGGCGAGGCGACGCTGTGGACGCCCGCGGACTGGGCCTGGGGCGCTGCACTCGGCGGGACGCTCTTCGCCGCGTGGCACCACGGCTGTACGATCGTCGGCTGGCCGCGGGAGGGGTTCGACCCCGAGGCGGCCTACGACCTGCTGGAACGCCACGAAGTAACCCAGGCGTTCATGCCACCGACCGCGCTCCGGATGCTAATGGGCGTCGACGACCCCGAGGGGCAGTTTGATCTGGCACTCGAGACGTTCGCGTCTGCAGGCGAGCCGCTGACGCCGGAGGTGGTCGACTGGGTGCAGGAGACGTTCGCCGACGTGGGGATCAACGACTTCTACGGACAGACGGAGCTCAATCTGGTCGTCGGCAACTCCTCGTGGTTCGAGACGCGGCCGGGGAGCATGGGCAAGCCGTTCCCGGGATACGAGGTGGCGATTCTCGATCCCGACGCCGAGGAACGGGTAGCGGACGGCGAGGTGGGCGAGTTAGCCGTCAAGCCGGACGATCGGCGGGTGTTCTTCAACGAGTACTGGGGACTGCCGGAGAAGACGGCGGCCAAGCAGACCGACGGGGGATGGTTCCGAACCGGCGACCTCGTCGAACGCGACGACGACGGCTACCTGTGGTTCGTCTCGCGGACCGACGACGTGATCCTCACCAGCGGCTATCGCGTCGGCCCGATGGAAGTCGAGGAGGCGATTCTCCACCACGACGCCGTCGAACAGGTCGGCGTCGTCGGCGTGCCGGACGAAACCCGCGGCGAAGCGATCAAGGCGTTCGTCCAGCCCGCCACTGCGGTGACGGACGCGGCGCAGCTCCGCGAGGAAATTCGCACCCTCGTCCGCGAACGCCTCGCGGAGTACGAGTACCCACAGGAGATTGACTTCGTCGACGAACTCCCGACTACCACGACCGGCAAGATTCGGCGGCGCTCGCTTCGCGACTAGGCTGGGAGCGCAGCTGCCGGAATGGGAGGGTAAGGGGAGAGCTATTCTGGGGCGTATTGAACGGGCACTCGAGTTACCCCAACTGCATCCCGTTCTGACCGGTCCCAGCTGGGCTCTGAACTCTCCCCGTGGCGTAAGTTTATACTGGTGCCGACAGATGGTCGGGTATGGCACTCGAGAAGCCGGACCTCGCCGGACAGACGGCGTTTATCACCGGGACGACTCGCGGCATCGGCAAGGAAATCGCCCTCGCGCTGGCCGAGCAGGGCTGCAACATCGTGTCGACGGGGAAGACGAGCGAGGCGGACGCAGACGAGAGCGAAGACGGAAGCGGCCCGGACCTCGAGGGCTCGATCGAGCAGACGGCCCGCGAGGCACGCGAACACGGCGTCGAGGCGCTCCCGATCCAGCTCGACGTTCGAAGCGAGGACGCCGTCAACGCTGCAGCCGAGCGCGCTATCGAGGAGTTCGGCGAGGTCAACATCGTCATCAACAACGCGAGCGCGATTCAGTTGTTGACGGTGGAGGATCTGCCGCCGAACCGGTTCGATCTCATGACTGACGTCAACATTCGCGGCACCTACCTCGTCTCGCGGGCCTTCGCCGGCCACCTTCGCGAGGTCGAGAACGCCTGGTTGTTGACCAACGCGCCGCCGGTCAAGATCGACCGTGCGCCAGGCGAAGCGCCCTACGCGTGGTCCAAGCTGGGGATGTCGTTCCTGACGCTCTCGATGGCGAGCGAACTCGGCGACGACGACGTCGGTTGTAACACCTTCTGGCCCGTGACGGCGATCGATACGCGCGCGACGCGCTACTTCGGACTCGGGACGGAGGACGACTGGCGGACGCCCGAGATCGTATCGGATACGGTACTCGAGATCCTCTCTCGTGATCCGGCCTCGTTCACCGGGAACGCGGTGTACGACGAGGAACTCCTGCAGGAGGCCGGCGTCGAGGACTTCTCGCGGTACAACCTCACCGAGGGCGATCCAGCGCCCGGGTCGGCGCAGTTGTTCGATCCGGAGTATAGCCGGTCGAACGAGTAACCCGTCGAATTGGGGTGTATCGGTACCGTTTGCGGACGACATTGCCAATGCAGGTGCGTTCATTATTTCTACAGGAGGTGGCAACTCTCCTATGGGTTCAATCGACGAACGGTGTGGCGCGGTTTCAGGAGGGCGGCGATAGATGTGCACGCGACTGGTGTATCTCGGCGAGGAGGGGCGCGTTCTCACGGCTCGATCGATGGACTGGGGCGAAGATATCGAGAGCAACATCTGGACGCTCCCGCGCGACATGGAGCGGACCGGTCAGGTCGGCCCGACCCCGATGGAGTGGACAGCAGAGTACGGCAGCGTCGTCACGACCGCCTACGATATCGCCACCACTGATGGCATGAACGAGGCCGGCCTGGTCGCCAACCTGCTGTGGCTCCCTGAATCGGAGTATCCTGACTGGGACGGCGAGGAAGATGCCATGGCGATCTCGCTGTGGGCACAGTACATGCTCGACAACTTCGAAACCGTCTCGGACGCCGTCGAGCACGCCCAACAGGAGGAGTTCGTCGTCGTCACCGAGCAGGTCCCCGGACAGGACAGACTGGCGGCGCTGCATCTCTCCCTCTCGGACGCGACCGGCGACAGCGCGATCATGGAGTACGTCGACGGCGAACTCACCATTCACCACGGTCGGAAGTATCAGGTGATGACGAACTCGCCGACGTTCGACAAGCAACTCGCGCTGTCCGAGTACTGGAACGAGATCGGCGGCACGGTCATGCTGCCCGGCACGAACCGTCCGGCAGACCGATTCGTGCGGGCGCGGTTCTACGTCGACGCCGTGCCGAGCGTCGAGGACCGTCGTACCGCGACCGCCAGCGCGTTCGGCGTAATTCGAAACGCCTCGGTGCCGTACGGCATCAGCACGCCGGACGAACCCCACATTTCCTCGACGCGCTGGCGAACCGTCGCGGACCACAAGGACGGCATCTATTACTTCGAGTCGGCACTCATGCCCAACGCCTTCTGGGTCGAACTCGACGAACTCGATTTCTCGGCTGGCTCCGGGGCGCGGACCCTCCAACTCGGACCCAACCAGTCGAACGCGTTCGCCGGTGATGTCTCCGGCCAGCTAGAGCCGCGCGAGCCGTTCGCCTTCCTCGGCCCCGAAGCGGCGACCGGGTGAGCGGGCACACCGCCGTCTCCGCGTAGCCCGGCAGC
The DNA here is from genome assembly GCF_001861355.1 of Natrialba sp. SSL1. GTDB lineage: Archaea > Halobacteriota > Halobacteria > Halobacteriales > Natrialbaceae > Natrialba. Next base: position 61,278 of record NZ_MASN01000036.1, on the reverse strand, counting down.
GCACCAGCAACCCAACAGCTCAGTGTATTTATACACCTGCAGCGTACTGTCCGGGCAATGTCTCTGGTCCAACTGGTCAACAGTGCGGATGTCCTGCTGGCCTCACTGCTTGCGCTCATCGCATTTGCGGTCGTAGGCGGGAGTGTCACGCTGAACGCAAGACACCACCGTGTGGCGAATCCGCCGGCATGGGGGCTGACGCTGTTCGCCGTCCTCCTCCTCGCCACAGTCATGACCGGCCTGCGCGGTGCCGTCCTGTTCGGCCTCCTCCTCGTCGGCCTCTATCTTGCCGTGCGGCGGGACACCCGCCGTGCCAATCGCACTTGAAGCGTACACAGGTGTACTCGAGTCCCTTTCTGGCTGGCGGCATTCTGGTCGGTATCGAATGGGAGGATCTGGTTCTGGTTCTGGTTCCGGTTTTGATGCTGGCGCTGGCTCTGGCTCTGATTCGCACGCAAACGAGTACGCCGGCGACATCCGCTGGGGATGGTGCTGTCCGCGTTGTGAGCGGGACGTCTCGGTGACGAGAGATCCGCGCTCGGAGACGTTCGTCTGGGCCTGTCCGGACGAGGAGTGTCCGGCCGTCGGCTTCGGCTTTCAGTCTCGTCGACGCGCACGGATCGCACTCCGGGAGTATCGCGAGCGGTATCAGCAGATCTATCGCTGACGGCAGCGATCAGCACGATTCGGATTCGGACAGCATTAGCCGACGAGCGACGCAGCCGGCTCACTCGGCTCCGCTCCGGCCTCGACATCACCACCGTCCGACTCCTCGATCACGTACCGCTGGCCGAACATCGGATCGAGCAGGCTGTCCACCTCGCCGCGGTCGTCTCGCAACACCGGCGCGTCGTCCGTGTCTGGCTCGTCGAGTTTGTTGTCGATGGCACCGCTGAGGTCGACCCCCATCGCCGCGGCTCGCTCGTCGTTTCGGGACTCGAGTACCGCCTCGTCGAACACGGGTGCGCTGTCGTCGTTGGTCGCGACGACCTGGATGTTCTGAATCGCGTTCGCGTCCGAGGTGCGGAAGCTGTAGGCCTCGGGGAAGACCTCGTCGATCGTTTCGTACTGGGCGTGGTAGAACTCGGCTGCCGGACCACTGGGTGCGGCGATGACGTTCGCGTGGAGGATGCCGTCGTCGGCCAGTCGGTCCGAGGCGAGTTCCATGAACTCCACGGTCGTCAGGTGGAACGGGACCTGATCCTTTTTGTAGGCGTCGAGAACGATCACGTCGTAGGTCTCGTCGGTGTTCTGGAGGAACTGCCGACCGTCGGTCGCGTAAACGTTCAGATCGTCGCGTTCGTCGTGGTCCTCGAGTGTGAAGTACTCCTCTGCGGCGTCGGTAACGGACGGATCGATTTCGACGACATCGACGGTCGCGTCGTACTGCTCCGCGAAGTCCGTCGGGCCGGTGTAGCCGCCGCCACCGACGAACAGAACCCGGTCGACGTCGTCGATGTCGTCGGTCATCAACATCGGCAGGTGGAAGTACTTCGTGTAGGTGAAGACGTGCTCGTCTGGGTCGTCTTTGTTGAGCGCGCTGTGTCGTGCGCCGTCCAAGTACATCGTTCGGACGTTGTCGTCGTCGACGATCTCGAGTTGCTGGTGTGGCGTCTGGGTTTCGTGGACGATTTCGCCGCGGTGATCGACGTCGAAGATCGCGGGGCCGCCAGCCGCGGCGAGGACGAGGATGAGTGCGATGAAAACGCTCGCGACGGTTGGTCTGCGGGGCAGACTCGGCGCGACGAGGACGAGTGCGGTGGCGACGAGCATGAGCCCGAACAGGAGGCCGATCGCGTCGATACCCATGGAGGGAATCAGGATGAACGTCGTCGCACCCGAGCCGACGATGCTGCCGATGGTGCCGAGCGCGTAAACGTGGCCCGACGCTTCGCCAGTCCCGCGCTTTCGAGAGAGTTCGGCCGCGTAGGGACTGATGAAGCCGAGCAGGTAGGTCGGCGGCCCAAAGAGGATGATAACCGCAGGCAGTGAGGCATAGCGCGGCGGCAGTGCGAGCGTCGAGGTGTACGTAAGAAGCAGGTCGCTCGCGAAGATCACCACGGCGACGTAGACCGCGGTCCCGAGCATGAGCCAGCTCATTTCGCGGGTGCTCGCGGTCGCCGCCCGCTTGCCACCTTGCCAGTAGCCGAGGCTCAGTGCAGCGAGGAGGACGGTGAGAATGCCGCCGACGGTGTAGATATGATTCCCGAACTGCGGGGCGATCACCCGCACGGCGAGGATCTCGAGTCCCATGCTCGTGACCCCCGAGACGAAGACGGCGAGTTCGGGTTTCGTCGGGCGATACGCAGCGACCTGCTGGAGGGCCATCGTCCGGAATGTGACGGTCCGGCCGTGAGTACCTGTCGCCTCGGCGCGTCAGCGTCGGTGGGCTGTTCTGCAGCAGCCCTACGATGGCCGCGTCATCACGTGCGTCAGCAAGAACAGTCCGACCGCGACGACGGCGACCGTCGCCAGACTGTACTCCACTGCACCGATGAGCGCTGCGCCCCAGACGAGCCACCAGGCGAACAGTGCAGAGAGGATTGCGTTGAGGACGATGAGCAGTCGCGGATCGCCTGCAGAGGATTCCAGTCCCTCACGAAAGCCGCCGCGGTCGCCGTCCGTGCCGGAATCGCCAGCCATAGCGCGATAGGAGAGCGTCAGTCACTTAGCCGTTTCCGTCGTTGGCGCTGTGAGTGCGTTCGTACTGGACAACTCATGGCCCAGATACGCACAAGCAGCGGGCTTTATAACGCCTCGCTCGAACCGCAGACGTATGCGTGAGGTTACCGTGTCCCGAACGATCGACGTCTCGCCGGCGGCACTCCAGAAGCACCTCGATCCGGCGGCGATCGTCGAGGCGGAGGGGAGTTTCACCGTCGTCGATATCGACGAGGACGAGTCGGCGGGTACCACGACAGTCGTCGCCAGCGGCCCCGGAATGCAACTTCCGCTGGAGTTCGAAGAACGCGAGGGAACGATCTACTATACGCAGGCGGGTGAGCGGGGACCGTTTTCACATATGGAGACGTGGGTCGAGTTCGAGTCTGCGGCTGAGCGAGGACAGGGACAGGAGCAGCAACAGGGCCAGCAACACCATGACCACCAGCAACAGCACTCCCAAACCCACCTTACCCTCCGCTCCGCCGTCTCCCTCGCCGCTCCCTTTCCCTTCGGTGACCGAATCGCCGCCTGGAAACGCAAAGGCGAACTGCAACGCGCACTCGAGACGTTCGCCGCGGAACTCGAGTAGGTCGCGAGACGCCACTGAGACAGAGCAGTTGTGTCGGGACAATCTGGTAACATACGTGTTGCCCGCGGTATATATGCGTCTGCAACCAAATTAGGTACTGAGATGCCGCGACGACACTCGGTGGTGCTCGTACTCGGTACGATCGCTAGCGACATGACTATGGGGGGCACAGGATACTAAGATGGCCACACAACCTGATTCGGGTGCGCTCCCCCAGGACGCACGGATCGGCCGAACTGCACTTCGTGTCACCGACCTCGCGGAGATGACCGAGTTCTACCGGACCGTCGTCGGACTCACTGTGCTCCGGCAGTCGGAGACGACCGCCGTTCTCGGTGTCAGTGAGACGCCGCTTCTCGTACTGGAGCGAGATGAGGATGCAGCCGACCGACACCGATCGGCTGTCGGGCTGTTCCACAACGCGTTCAGAGTCCCCTCGCGCGAGGCGCTGGGCGATGCACTGGCTCGACTCCAGGACCGGTGGCAACTCAGTGGTGCGTCCGACCACGGCGTCAGCGAGGCGCTGTACAGCACTGATCCGGAGGGAAACGGCATCGAGATCTATCGGGACTTCCCGCGTTCGGAGTGGCCCGCGGGCTCCGATGGGGGCGTGCAGATGTATACGCGGCCCCTCGACCTCGGTCCGATCGAGGCGGCTGCCACGGGTGCATCGGAACTCCCCGCCGGTACGGATGTCGGGCACGTTCACCTCGAAGTGTCGTCACTGGACGCGTTCCGGGACTTCTACGTCGACACTGTCGGGTTCGAAATTCAGGCGACGGTGCCGGACGCGGTGTTCGTGGGTGCTGGTGGCTACCACCACCACGTTGCCGGGAACACGTGGAATCACCGTGCCGAACCAGCCAGCGGGCGCGGCCTATCCTGGTTCGAGGTTGTGGTCTCAGACGCAGCGGCACTCGAGACGATTCGAGATCGACTCGCAGCCGGTCAGTATACGGCCACTGAACTGGACGACGGGGTCGCTGTTACGGGACCGGACGACATCGAGGTCCGGTTCCGAGTCGAGTCCTGATTCTGACGGGTGACGTTCCGTTCGGTTAGCTGCGACGGCGACCGGCGACCTGAGTGAGGATCAGTCGGTGGTCATCCGCACACGCGACCGTCGTGAGAACGAACAGCGTCGTGATGATCGTCCCGAGGGTGAGTCCGGAGATGGGGAGCAGGCCGAACGCGGCGGCGAGAAGCAGGCCGACGCTCGCTGCCGCGGTGGCCACGTAGTAGGTCTCGTCGGTGTCGATCTGCCCGTCGAGACGCGTCCGCAGCGATTGGGCGTCGTCTGCTGGTGTGTCCGGTGTTGCAACCTCGAGATACGGCCTGAACGTTTCGAGGTGCTCACCAGGGCGGATAATGCCGCGTGATTTGTTGTACTCGATGACACCCGCCTTGTCGAGTTTGGGGAGGTGGGACTGGTACAGTGGGATGTAGACGCGCTGGCGCTGCGTCGAGGTCAGTTTGGCGACGGTGGTATCGTGCTCGCGGGCGGCGACGTGCTCTGCGAGTGCACCCATCTTGACGGTGTCGTCGCTCTGTAACACGTACCGAATCGCCTCTCGCCTGCGCGACGTCTGGAGGATGTGGAACACGTCGTCGTCGGAGAGGGCTGTCGATTCCGCTGTCGTGTCGTCCGACGGGGATGCCGACTCCGTTTCAGGATCGGCGGGGGTTGGGCGGTCGGTGATGCTCATACTACCTACTTCGGTCGGGCGAACTGCGCCTACCTAAACGTTATTGTACGTCGTGTCGAGAAAAACAGTAAAAGTTGCAATACGTTTCAAAAACCAGACTGTCGCTGTTAATCACGTATTAGTGTCCTAAAGCGGTTGTTAGTGGTGTATTGGCGAATCTAACATCTTCATAAGGTGGTACAGTACAGAAGCTAAGACCAAGGAAGATAGGACATTCGTGTGATTCTGAGTCTCGGTTGTCGTGGCCGTTCTGACCAGTTGATAGCTACGACGTATTCGTCCGGAAGACGGCTTCTTCCCCCGTATCATCGGGAAACTTCGTCTCTTGACCAGCTGTCTGTTGTTCCCATTCAGCATCCGACACCAGGCACGCTGCGAGGCGCGCGCGCAGTCGCTGTTCGAGTCCTGCTGTTTCGCGCTCGCAACCGTTGTCAGCCGTGGAAGTGTCTACAGTCTCTCCACCGTCGTCGAACCCCGTCCCGATGAAGACGAGTTCCGTCTGCCGGTCGCCGACCTCGTCGTCCCACTCGAGTGCCGGTCGGTTCGAGCGATAGAGGTCGCGCTCGAGGTCGGGGAGATCGGCGATCCAGGGGCCGGTTGCGGTGAGACGACTCGAGGGGCCGGCCTGGGAGAGGGTGAGCTGCATGTCGGTGGTCGCGACCCAGACGGTTCCCTTGGATCTGACGACGGACTCTGGAAGCGTCCGGAGGAAAGAAGCGAATCGCTCGGGGTGGAAGGGACGACGCGAGCGGTAGACAAAGGAGTCGACGCCGTAGACGTCGTTGGGGTGTCGGTGTTGGTGGTGGTCGTTGCCCTGGTTGTGGTCCTGGTGTTGATACTGGCCATCATCGGCCGCCGCAGCCACTCGGTCCAGACTCTCGCGTTCGTCGAGTTGGGCCGGATCGAATAGATCGACACCGAGCAACTGATTCGGATCGACCGCACTGAACTCGGTCTGAATCGTCTGCACGTCGGGCTGGAGCGCTTCGACGAGTGCCGTCGCCTCCGCGAGTTCCGCCGGCGAACAGCGGTCTGCCTTGTTACAGAGAACGACATCGGCGACCTCCAACTGTTCGATCAACAGATCCGACAGCGGGCGGTCCGACTCCGCAGCGGGATCCGTCTCTCGTTGCGGGACCGCCTCCCCGCCGAAGGTGTCGACGAACAGCCGTGTATCGAGCACCGTGACGATCGAATCGACCTCGTAGCGGGCGGCCACGCGCGACGTCGTCGTAAAGAGGCGAGCGACCGGTGCCGGTTCAGAGATGCCGGAGGATTCGACGATCAGGTGGTCGAACTCCCGGTTTCGAGCCAACCGGACGACGGCCGTCTCGAGATCGTCCTGCAGTTCACAGCAGAGACAGCCGTTCGAGAGTTCGGCGATCCCGTTGTCGACGTCGAGGTCGGACCCCTCGGCGACGAGTTCGGCATCGACGTTCACCTCGCCCATATCGTTGATGAGGACGGCAAGATCACGGTCTCCAGCGTTCTGTAGCAAGTGATTGAGGAGTGTGGTCTTTCCCGCACCCAGGCTGCCAGCAAGAATCGTCACTGGAATCGTCGCGGTCATATCGGGAGTCATTGTATTGCACGGATTAAGACCCGTCGTCTCGACGGCGCTCCGACAAGCCAATAGCTGAATAGCTGGGTGCTGCGATGCGATCTCTCCAGGCACCACCACAGTCACGATGACGTATTTCTGGGGTAGAAAGTAATGATAACCTACTTGTACCGATGGAATTAAAATGTTGCTACATGCAACAGTGTCCCCGCCGTTCGGTCCTCGGTGGAATCGGTGCGACGATGGCTGCCGCCGTTGCGGGTTCGACCGTCGCCGCGACGGACGAGCATACCGACACCAGCACCGACACCGCGACCGCCTCCACGACCGCCGAAGCGACGTTCGACGACCTGCTCGCGTATCTCCCCTCCGAGATCGCACAGGACTCGATGGTCCTGATGGCCACGAACTACGATCGATTGCTCGAGGCCAACCAGCCCAACGACCCACATCCGAACGTCAACGTCCTCGACCTCGACGCCGAAGACATCTCGAAAAGCGTACTCGTTACATCCTACTCCGATGCGTCCACACAGCCACTGACGGTCCTGTCTGGCGTCGAGCTAGAGGAGTCCACCTCGTCCCGCGAAACCGACGCCGGACTCGAGTACGAGTACACTGAACTCGACGACGAGGATGCTGTCCTCGGTTCTGACGGCGACGTACTTATCGTCGCCAACGAACTCGAGACGCTCGATGCGGCTGTCGACGCAAACGCGGCAGAAGCAACCCGCCTACTGGATGAAGAATCGACACTCGAAGCGGGTATGTCGGCCTTTGGCGACAGCCACATGCGTCTGGTGCGCACCGGTGACGAACAGCTGCTGACGCCGGGCGAGACGGACGCCGTACCGACGTACTTCACGCACGCCCAGACCGTCATCGACGCGGATACGATGGAACAGTCGATCGGATTGGAGTTCGAGGACGAGTCGGACATCAGCGACGAACTGATCGAATCGCTCGAGGCGGAGTTCGCCTACGCCGCGACCGAGGAGCCCTCGGTTGATGTCGATGAGACGTTCGTCAGCACGACCGTCGAACGCGACCTCGCCGCCGAACGCGCCATCAGAGAGCACGACAGTCCTGGGTTTCTTCGCGTCGACCGGGATATCGACCTCGACGACGACTACCTCGAGATCGAACTCGGCCGCGGCGATCCGACACCGATCGAGGACCTCACCTTCGAGGTCGGCGACGAGGAGTACGACCGCGACATCTGGGCCGATGGCCACGGTAAACTCGAGGAAGGCGATACGATCGTGCTGGACATGGACGACGTCGAGCCGAACCTGTCCGTCAGGCTGCGCCACGACCACGAGCTCGGCGGCTCGAGTAGCGGAACGACCGTCCTCTCGAACTTCGGGTTCAGAGGTGAGTTCGATGTCGATACCGGCGAGTTCACTGTCAGCTACGCAGACGACTTCCCGCTCGACGGTGACCGGCTTCATCTCGCCGCCTACGACGAGCGTCCGTACTACCGACCGACCGAGGACGCACCGGAGCCGAAGGCGTCCGCACAGCCGTGGACGGATGAGACCCTCTCGGAAGGTGCGACGGCGACGCTCGAGGGCGTCGAACCCAGCGACCGAATTCTCGTCGGCTGGGACGGCATCGAAAACAGCGACAGCATCAGATCACTTCAGGCCCAGCCGCCAGGCTCAGTGAGCTTCGAGTACGACTACGAGAGCGAGACGGTCGAGGCGACGATCGAGTTCGGTGACCGCCAGCAGTATGCGGCGGCAAATACGGCAGCGGCCGAAGAAACGGCTGCGGCTACGGACGACGAAACCGACACCGACGACACCGAACGCTCGGCAGACGAGTACGAGTTGCTGGTCGACGGCGAACGGGCGACGACCCAGTGGGCGGAAGAGTACGACACCGTCACCTCCGGGACGACGATCGACATCGACGACGTCGACGTCGGCACCGAGATCGAAGTCGTCTGGGCTGGGACGGATGCTCGGATCGGCTGGACGCGCGTTCGGCCGTCGGTTCAACTCGAGTACGACGATGGAACGGTCGAACACGTCGGTGGCGAGGCACTCCCGGCATCCGAACTCACCGCGGATGTGTGGACGGATGGAGATCGGTTCGAGATCGAACTGGCTGACGAGATCGACGGCGAGTTCGTAGAGGGTGAGACGTTCGCCGTCGATGCCGATGCGGTTAGCGAGGATGAGGCTGCGGACGACGACCGCGAGTTCGGAACGGTCCGGGAAGTCTCGCTTCGGTACGATAGCCACCGTGTCGGGTTTGCGATTCCCGACCGGTAAGCGACGCTCACTGTCGGGTTCGAACGTGCTCTCAGTCTTGGGGTAACTGTTTTTGAGTCGGTCCGCAAGCTCCCAAGTCTGCGAGTCCGCGAGTCCGCGAGTCCGCGAGGGCGATACATTTTAGTCTCCAGCACCGAGCATGACCGACGATGACACTTGCCGATCGTATCGAGTCGTTCCGGACCACGCTCGAGGAGTGGCTCAGGGGGCTCTACCACGGACTGTTCACGCACCCGGCCTACGAGAAAATCGAGCAGGAAGCCGAGGACACCGAGGACGCGTTCATGCTCGCGTGCTTCCCCGACGCCTTCGGCATTCCGAGTCCGGTCTCGTACTACACCGCCGAACTGCTCCCCTACCTCGAAGACGAGTTCAGCGCCTGGGAACGGCGCATGTGGGACCGCCAATCACTCGTCGAACGCAAGGGCCACCAGTACCACTTCTAACTGCCGATGACCGACTTTGTCTTCTTCGGCGGGAAGGGTGGTGTCGGCAAGACGACCGTCTCCAGCGCGTACGCACTCGAGTGCACTGGGGCGGACGAGGAGACGCTCGTCGTGTCGACGGATCCGGCCCACAGCACGACTGACGTGTTCGGCCAGCAGTTTAGCGACGAGCCCCAGTCGGTCGACGGGTACGAGGGGCTCTCTGCGATGGAGATCGATCCGGACGAGGTCGTACAGGAGCACCTGCTCGATCTCAAGCGACAGTTGAACGCACAGCTGTCGGCGGCGATGGTCAACGAGGTGGACATCCAACTCGAGATGGCCCACCAGACGCCGGGGGCGTACGAGGCCGCGTTGTTCGATCGGTTCGTCGACGTGATGCAGAACGCCGAGGCGTACGACAGAGTCGTCTTCGATACCTCGCCGACTGGCTCGACGCTGCGATTGCTCGCGCTACCGGAACTCCTGGAGCAGTGGATCGACCGGCTGATGGCGAAGCGTCGGCGGAGTATCGACCTCTACGAGAAAGCTGCGATCGGCAATCAGGAGCCCCGGCGCGTGATGGACGGCGACCCGGTGCTCGCGCGATTACAGGGACGCAAGGAACGGTTCGAATTTGCTGGGGACGTGCTGCGGGAGCAGGCTGCCTTCTACCTCGTCTTGAACCCGGACGAACTATCGATTCGCGAAACACACCGTTCGGTCGAGACGCTCACGGAGGCCGAGTTACCCGTTCGCGGACTCGTCGTCAATCGGCTGACTCCCGAACCTGACCCGGACGAGGAGGGCCGTGGCGCACGCTACCTTCGTGACCGTGTTGCGACGGAGCGCGACCGTCTAGAGCAGATTGACGAGGAGTTCGACGTCCCGGTCGTGGCGACGATCGAAACACGCGTCGAGGAAGTTCGAGGCAGTATTCTCGACGATGTCGCGGCCGAACTCGATATCGCTGGCTCGAGCGCGGATCCACCGAGTGAGCAGCTTTGACATCCTCCCCGCGCTGCAGCGCGAGGTTTTGTGCCCGTTTATCCCATAACCCGCCTGAATGTGGGTTGTTCACCCGAAACACTCTGACCATCTGTCGATTCGATCTGACCGTGTCGGAAATATCTCCTATTTTGGCGGCGAATAATCCCTTCTATCGCCGGCTTGTCGAATCTAAATAAATTATATTTATGGTGTTGCCGTTCAACGGTTGGTGCGGGAGACAATAACATGGCAGGTGTGATCTGGATCGTTGCACTGATACTGACGACGTTTACCGTCGCGTACATCACGTACGGTCGGTATCTCTCGCAGTTCGTCAACTTAGACGACAGTCGTGAGACACCGGCGCACAAGTATCAGGACGGTCAGGAGTACGTACCGGCGAAAAAGCCGGTCCTATTGGGGCATCACTACTCGAGTATCGCGGGCGGCGCACCGGTCGTCGGACCGATTACGGCGGCGTTGGTCTGGGGCTGGGTGCCAGCCGTGCTGTGGGTTGCGATCGGCAACCCGCTCATCGGCGCGGTTCACGACTTCGTCTCGCTGTCGAGCAGCCTTCGACACGAGGGGAAGTCGATCGGCTACATCATCGGCGAGTACGTCGGTGAACGCGGCAAGAACATGCTGCTGTGGTTCGCGTTCTTGCTGACGATTCTGGTCGTGGCGGTGTTCGCACTCGTCATCGGGGTCGTCCTGGACGCGTATCCGCAGGCAGCAACGGCGAGCCTGATTTACATCACGCTCGCGCTCCTGTTCGGGGTCTGGCTCTACCAGCTTGGCCTGCCGTTTTCCGTCGGAACGGTCGTCTTCGTGGGCGGCGTGTTCGGCTCGGTCTGGGCTGGTATCCAGTACCCGCTCGCACTCGTTCCAGGAGAGTACCCTGAGGGGACAATCGTGTTGTTGGAGTCGACACCGTTCTTCATTCCGGAGTTACTCCAGAGCGTCAACATCGGTGCGTGGGTGCTCGTCATCCTCGTTTACGGGGCGCTTGCGAGTATCCTGCCGGTGTGGATGCTGCTACAACCGCGTGACTACCTCTCGTCGTTCCTGCTGTACACGGGTGTCGGTGGGGGGCTGCTCGCAGTCATCGTCGGGACGTTCATCACCGGAATGGGAAGCGATGCAGTGCATCCAGACACCGGAGACGCACTGAGCTTCCAGATCGAGACGGGTGCCTGGTACGGCTTCTTCGGCGAGGCCGGTCCCATCGCACAGGAGGGGCTAATCCCGCTCATGCCGCTGTTCCCGCTGTTGTTCCTCACTATCGCATGCGGAACCGTCAGCGGGTTCCACTCGCTGGTTTCCTCGGGAACGACGGCGAAGCAACTGAACAAGGAGACTGACGCCAAGCTGATCGGCTACGGTGGCATGCTCGCGGAGGGACTGCTCGCTGCAGTCGCGCTGGTCACCGTGACGATCATCGCGATTCCCGCCGCCGACGGCGGAATCGGCCTCGCACTGCCGAACTTTGCAACTGGTGGCGGTGCGATCCTGACGGCGTTCGGTATTCCGATGGCGTACGGTGCGCCGTTCATGGCGCTCGTCCTCGCGAGCTTCCTGCTGACGAGTATGGACACGGCCGTCCGGCTGGGTCGGTACATGCTCGAGGAACTCATCGGCACGCCCGAAACCGAGGTCGAGGCGTACGCGGCCAACCGCTACGTCAACACGTCCGTGATCGCCATCGTGGCGTTCTTCCTGCTCGGCAGCGGTCGCTGGGAGGACCTCTGGACGCTGTTCGGCGGCGCAAACCAGCTGCTGGCGTCGCTTGCACTCCTCACGGGAACGATCTGGCTGGCCAACTGGAGCAAGACGAAGCAACTCGTCTCGACCGGTGGGCCGATGGCCCTGATGGGCTTCATCACGGTCTGTGGCCTGGTATGGGTCGGTGGCTACCAGATCATTGGTGGTCGCCTCCTCGGGATTACCGCGGAGGCCGAGACCGGCATCATCGGCATCGGCTCGGCAATCGCTCAGGTCCTGATCATCGCGACACTGCTATACCTGGCACTGTCGCTGTTCAAGATCGGCTACGACAACTTACAGACGGCTCGCGACAGCGGAACGGGTGTCGCAGCCGACGTAAGTCAGGACGACGACTAGTCGAGCCGCACTCGCGGCTCGGTGGTGTGGTTCATTTTTGACCGCTGCAGACCGAGTGTGTCGAGTACCGACAGCACCAGTCTGGAGAATCCGTCGACTGGCTGTAACTACAACTGAAGCCGTCGCGAGAGCAACCCCAGTAGTCCCGGCTCCTCGTGTTCGATCGGTTCCCAGAGCCGAAACGCCGTTGCAACGTCTGCGTTCTCGCTTGCAACCAGTTCCGATTCGTCCGGTGCGACAACGACGACGTTCGTCTCGTAGTGGCCGTGATAGCCGTACTTCAACAGTGTTCGTCCGTCGTAGGAGGCGACACGACTCCGGACGGTGTCTGGGATGCTGTCTGTGATGAGCACGAACGTAAACTCCGTACAGAAGTGTTCCTCGGTCGCCTCGATCCACTCGTCTGCGAGGTCGTCGCCGAGAGCCGCGAACCGATCGAGCGTGTCGTCGTCGACGCGGTCGACACGACTGACGAACAGGTGTTCGTTCGACTCGTGTTCGGCGAACGAGAGTGATGGGTGGAGGAAATGTTTCTGACTTACCAGCGAGAGCTCGCCGTAGAGCGTGAACGACTCACCCGCAACCTGGTAGTCCTTCTCCAGGTCGTAGTTGTGCATGAGCCGGTCGCTCACTCTATCGATGTACTCGTCGTCCCAGTCGGGGACGTCCGCGAGGTCACCGTCGGCCGGCGAGCCGTCGTCCTGGGGACTCACGCCAGTTTCGGTGTGGCTGTCCGCCGTTCGTTCCATGTGGGTGAATGCCACGAGGAGACCAAAAAGCCGTCGGGACGACCCGTGTGTTTACATACCATAGCGTCCAACGACGAGTAGTAACCGACCCCATCACATATGGCACGAAAACGCGAGGCGTGTGGCCGCTGCTCGATGTCCGTCGCAGTTGAGGCCGCACAGACCGAACAGTCCGACACTGACCGAGCGACACAAGATCCCTACGGCGACGCCCGCATCGAAGTCGAGGAGTCGACGCTCCGGCGACTCTCACCCGACGGCTGGCTCTCTGGCGTTTCGACTCGAGTAAGCGAGCGCGTTCGGCAGCTCACCTGGGGGAACTGAGGCGCTTGGTGCTAAGAGATTGGGTGCTGAGAAAGAAGAGAAGAGAGCCAGCGAACCGACACCCGCTCAGTTCGTCGTGATAATCTCGATGACGTCCCGCGGCTCGACCTCGTAGCTCTTTCCGAGCTGGCGGTTCGACCGGCAGTCGATCGCATGGAGGAAGCCGTCGCCGATGTCCGAGTGGAGACTGTAGGCGAAGTCCTCGGCGGTCGAGTTCGGTGGGATCAGGTAGCAGTCGGGCAGCACCTCGCCGCGTTCGTTTCCGAGGCCGTTCGCGCCGCCGGGGAACACCGGCGTCACGCCGAGTACGTCGAACAGCGCGGTTTCCAGGGCCGCCTGAACGCCGGTTGCGCCGTACTCGTCGAGAAAGTCGCGGATCTGTTCGAGACCCTGTTCTTGCTCGCCGGAGACATCGCCCGTGATTTCGAAGCCGTCGTCACCCGGCCGGTAGTCGAGGACGCCGGCCTTGTCCGCCGACTTGAGGGCCTTCTCGGCGTGTGCGCTGCAGGGAACGATCGTCAGGTGTTCGTACTCGGGATCGGACGTTATCTCCTCGTAGTTCGCCTGCGCCTCCGGCGTGTCCATCTTGTTCGCCGCGATGACCATCGGCTTGGTCTCCTTGCGGATTTCGCGGGCCAACTCGAGTTGGTCCTCGTCCTCCCAGTCGTCGAGATCGAAACCGATGTCGGTGCGGCGGATCAGGCGTTTGATCTCGTCCTCGTTGGTTTTGAACGCGCTCATCTGCTCGGCGAGTTCTTCCTCGATAGCGTCGTCCTCGGTGGTGTATCCCGATTCGTACCGCTTGATTCCTTTTTCGAGGATGTCGAGGTACCACTGGTCGAGTTCCTCCTCCAGGAAGGCGATGTCCTCGCGGGGGTCGTGGCCCTCGGTCGGCTCACCCTCGAGATCGGTCTCCCCCGAGAAGTCGACGACGTGGACGAGTACGTCCGTCTCGTTCAGGTCGCTCAGGAACTGGTTGCCGAGGCCGTTGCCCTCGTGTGCGCCGGGAATGAGGCCTGCAACGTCGACGAGTTTCGTCGGCACGAAGCGGGTGCCGTGGTCGCAGTAGCCGACGTTCGGCGTACACTCCTCGTCGAACTCCGGGGCCGCACAGTCGACGCGGACGTAGGCCTCGCCGACGCTCGGATCGATGGTCGTGAACGGGTACGCCCCCTCGGGCACGTCGTTCATCGTCGCAGCGTTGAAGAAAGAAGATTTCCCGACGGACGGTTTACCAACCAGTCCGATTCGGTAACTCGTACTCATTATCAGAGTCTGGCGAACCAGCCCTAAACGGGTTTCTGTCTGCCGTCGACGTGCTATGGCTGGCCCTAGCACACGCCTGGTACACAATCGGTACCTGAGTGCCACACAACTGACACACAATCGGTACACAACCAGCACACACTCGACTGCGAAGAAAATTCGACGCACAACCGCTCAGTTCGGCCGCTCGAGACGAGTTACCGGGCCAGCGTCGTCCAACTCCAGCCCGCAATCGCCAGCACGATCAGCGCAAGAACGGCAAAGGCACCCCACTGCTGGGTCTGCGTGTCCGCGATCGGTGCGAACACGTCGACCAGCCCGGTCGCCTGCATCATGCCAATGACGAGCAACAGCAACACGAGGATCGAGACGACGGCGATCGCGATCCAGTTGCGAGCCATCTGCGCACCCTCCTGCTGGGCTTCCTCCGCGTCGTGCGTCGGTTTCTCGGTTGGATCCTGATCGGTGCCGGCGTCAGGATCCAGATTGGAGTCGCGGTCGGACATATCAACCAGTAGAACGGGATCACGGGAAACGGTTCTACCTGCAGGTTCCGGCCGCGGTTGAAGTGCGCAGGCAGCGCCGTGCGCTCTGGGCGCTGGACCCAGCGCTACTCGAGTACCGTCGCCAGCGCGTCCATCGTCTCGTCGACCAGTTCGCGCCGCGCGTTGTAGCCCATGTGACCGACGCGGATGATGTCGTCCTCGAGATCGCCGAGCCCCGTCGCGAGGACGATATCGTGCTCCTCCCGCAGGGTTTCCTGTAGGTCGGTTGCGCTGCCGTCGTACTCGAGTGCGGTCACCGTCGGCGAGCAGTCGTCGGTTGCGGTCGGGTAGGGCTCGAGGCCGAGGTCGGCGGCGCGGTCGCGACAGTGGGCGGCGACCTCGCGGTGGCGTTCGAAGACCTGTGCGGGGCCTTCCTCGAGGATCTGGTCGGCGGCGGCGTCGAGTGCGCGGATGTTCGCGGCCATGTGGGTGTAGGGGAACCACTCCTCGTCCTCGTCGGCGGCGGTGCGCCAGGGCGTGAGGTTGGTGTAGTGGGCGCGGTTTTCGACGGTCTCGATGCGGTCCCAGGCGCGCTCGCTGATCGTTGCGGTCGAGAGGCCGGGTGGTGCGCTGAAGCACTTCTGGCTCGCGCCGAGACAGACATCGATCCGATCCGTTGGGACGGGCGTGCCGGCGAGCGAGGAGACGGCGTCGACGACGCTGATGATCCCGTGGTCGTTGAGCACGTCCAGAATCGGCCCGAGGTCGTTCAGCGTGCCGGTCGGCGTTTCACAGTGGACCATCGTTGCCACGTCGAACGGCTCGTCGGCGTCCTCGATGGATGTCTCGACGGTGTCGCGGTCGAGGGTTTCGTCCCAGGGGACCGCGCACGTGACCGGGTCGCCGTCGTACTGGGTGACGAAGTCGGCGAAGCCGTCGCCGTAGCGGCCGTTCGAGAGACACAGAACGCGATCCCCGGGAGAGACGAGCGAGTCGATGGCGGCCTCGAGACCGAGGATACCCTCACCGGCGAGGACGGCGGTGTCTCTGCCGTCCGTGGCGGTGGAGCCGTCCGCATCCGCCGTATGAATTCGCGTGAGTTTGTCGGCCAACGCGCGGTAGCACTCGAAGAACTCTGGTTCGAGGTCCGGGTTGGGAACCGGTTCGGCGAGGCGCTCTCGAACTGCGGGTGGGATTTCGGTCGGCCCCGGCGTCATGCGCAGGCGCTCGGGAACGTGGCAGTCGGTGGGCATTGGTATCTACCCGCGTCTACCGGCGGTGCTGACTAAAGTCGTCGGTATTCGGCACTCCCGGCCACCGGATCGGAACCGCACGCGACCGCTGATTACCGGTTCAAAGGGACTACCCTTATCGGGCGGGCCGTCACACACTCGCGTATGCACGTCACGTTCCTCGGAACCGGGAGCGCGATGCCGACCGGTGAACGCTTCCAGACCGGCATTCTCGTCCAGAACGACGGCCGACAGCTACTGATCGACTGCGGCTCCGGTGTGCTCCACCGCCTCCAGCAGTCCGGCGTCGGCTACGAGAACGTCTCGACGGTGTTGCTCACCCACCATCACTTAGACCACGTCGCCGACCTCCTCCCGCTGATGAAAGCCCGCTGGCTCGCCGGCGAGGAGCATCTGGAGGTCGTCGGCCCGCAGGGAACCAAGGGGTTGCTCGACGACCTCCTCGACGTCCACGAGTATATGCAGGGAAAGATCGACCTGCAGGTTCGGGAGGTCGTCCCCGGTGAGTTCACCGTCGCAGGCTTCGACGTCTCGGCTTACGAGACGCGCCACTCGCTGCCGTGTCTGGCCTATCGGTTCGACGATCGGTTCGTCTTCAGCGGCGACAGCGAGGCCTTTGCCGGACTGGCGAACTTCGCCGAAGGCGCTGCCATCCTGGCTCACGATTGCTCGTTCCCCGACGACGTCGACGTATCGAACCACCCGACACCAGAAACGCTCGGGCGTGAACTCGCTGGTCGGGAAATCGGCCGCGTCTACCTGACACACCTCTATCCCCACACCGACGGCCGCCACGAGGAGATGCTCGAGTCGATCGGCCGGCAGTACGACGGCGACGTTCGATTCGCCGAAGACCTCAAAACGATTTCAATCGAGTGAGATAGCCGAACACGTTCTGTGGTTCTTTTCGCGCTTGTTCAATACACCTGCTTTCGTGACAGTCACGAATATGTAACTCTCCAAACACGTATAAGCGGCCCGTTTGTAGGATCATAACAACAGCATGGTCCCCAGCGACACATCACCGCCCTCGACCGCAACGGACCGACCAGCGACACGCATACGAACGATCACAGACACGCGTAACACCCATCTGACCGGCCGAGGGAACCGTATGACACCGATCCCCTTCCGCACGGAGGCAGCCAAATGAGCGCGCCGGAACGAGTCGCAGACCTTTTGACCACCCACTCGCGACTCGTTCTCGTCGTCCTTCTCGTGCTGACTGCCCTCGTCGGCGCGGGCGTCCCCATGGTCGACGACGACTCCTCGCTCGACCAGTTCGAAACCGACTCGCCCGAAGCCGAGGCGCTCGAGGACATCGACGAGCGATTCGTCGCGGAAGATCAAGAAGACACGACGAGCGTGCAGTTGATCCACCGCGGTGATGGCGGTGGCGGCGGTGATGACGGCGTAGACACCAACGCAACCGCTGACAACGTCCTCTCTCAGGACTCACTCATCGCATCACTCGAGTTCCAGCAGGAAATCCGTAACAACGAGTCGATCAACGCGACGCTCGCCCACGACGGCGACGGTGACCCGATCACCGGTGTCGAGAACATCGTCGCGATCACGGCGATCACCACCGAACAGGCCGCAGACCTCGAAGAGCGCGGCGCGGAACTCGAACAGCGCGAAGGTGAACTCGAGGAGACGAGCGCACAGCTCGAAGCGGGCATCGACGACGCGCGCGAGATTCAGCGCGAGTACGAGCAACTGAGTGCCACGTACGACGAGGACGACCCAGAGTACCAGGAGGGTGCAGCAGAACTCGAGAGCGAGTACGACACCCTGCTGGACGAGGTGACAGCCGAGCTCGACGACGAGCAAGCTGACGAGTACGAGGAGTTCGCCGACCAGGCGCGGCTACTCGAGTCGCAGCTGTTCCAGATCGAACAGCAGGCTGAGAACCCCGAGGAGGTTCCCGAGTACCAGGAGGCATCTGAGAATCTCGAAGACGTCTACACCGGTGCGACGATGGGCGTCCTCGAAGACGAGTACGAGCAACTCGAGGAGGATGGTGACCAGCTAGAAGAAGACCAGGCCGAACTCGAGGAGGGCGAACCTGATCCAACGCTCGACGAACAGATCGAAGCACTCGAGGAGCTCGACGAGGACGAGTTCGAAGACATCCTCACGGACACGCTCTCCGACGACGACGAGAACGACGGTGCAGCACTCGCGTTCATGCCGTCGGAGTACGAACCCGGCACCGCTGAGGCGGACGCGCGGATGACGATACTCTCCCAAGAGGCGGCAGGCGAGATGGAGATGGGCGCTGGCGACGACGCCGTGATCGACGCACAGCTCGATCTGCGCGACCTCGCGGGCGAGCACGAGCACGAGTACGTCGTCTTCGGTGTCGGCGTCATCACCGACGAGATCGATCGCTCGATGGGTGACAGCCTCTCGATCGTCGGGCCGCTCGCACTGACGTTCGTCGTCGCCGCGCTGATACTCGCCTACCGCGACCCGCTCGACATCGCGCTCGGCGTCGTCGGCATCGGCACAGTCTTGCTCTGGACGTTCGGCTTCATGGGCTGGGCCGGAATCGCGTTCAACCAGATGATGATCGCCGTCCCGGTGCTGTTGATCGGGCTCTCGATCGACTACGCAATTCACGTCTTCATGCGCCACCGCGAGCAACGCGAGGCGGTCCGCTCCGCCGACACCGACCGGGAGACGGGCGAGGCAGACACCGTTCGCGGCTCGATGTCCATCGCCCTCGCCGGCGTCGGCGTCGCGCTCGTCTGGGTGACCGCGACGACCGCCATCGGCTTCCTCGCGAACCTCGTCAGTCCGATCGCCCCCATTCAGGAGTTCGGGGTCGTCAGCTCCGTCGGGATCATCGCCGCGCTGATCGTCTTCGGCGGCCTGATCCCGGCCGCCAAAGTCGAGTTGGACTCGGTACTCGAGTCCCGCGGCTACGACCGCCACCGGCGCGCCTTCGGGACGGGTGGCGGACGCTTCAGTAGCGTGCTCACGATCGGTTCGACTGCCGCGCGGCGCATTCCGCTCGTAGTCCTGATCGCGGTCCTGCTGTTGACCGCCGGCGGCGTCTACGGCGCGAGCCAGGTCGACACCAGCTTCGACGAGGAGGAGTTCCTCGCGGAGAGTCCGCCGGCGTGGACCGAGAATCTGCCCGGCGGAATGAGCCCCGGTGAGTACCAGGCGGCCGACGACCTCGATTTCGTCAACGAGAACTTCCAGCGCGAGGACACGCAGGCCCAGATACTCGTGGAAGGTGATGTAACCGATGCGGAGACGTTAGAACGTCTCGACGCCGCCGAGGAGGCGGCCGCTGAGAGTCCGGTCACCTACACGCTGGCGACCGGCGAGGCGGACGTTGAGGGCCCACTCTCGGTGATGGAAGACACCGCGGCACAGAACGAGTCGTTCAACGAGACCTACACTGCGGCGGATACGACCGGTGACGGCGTACCCGACGAAGACATCCCGGAGCTGTACGACGAACTCTTCGAGGCGAACGACGCGGGCGCGAGCGAGGTCATCCACCAGACCGACGACGGCGAGTACGAGTCCGTCCGGCTGATCGTCGCCATCCAGGGCGACGCCGACTTCGGCGACGCGACCGACGAGATGCGCGCCATCGCAGCGGGCATCGACAGCGAGGGTGCTGGTGACGAACGAACGGTCGAAACGGAGGTCGGTGACGGCTCCGGCGCTGAAGCCGACGCTGACACCGACGACGAACTCGCCGTCAGCGCCATCGCGACCGGCGATCCGATCGTCAACTACCTCGTCGAACAGGACCTGCTCGATACCGTCCTACAGAGCCTGCTGATCACGCTGGTGGCCGTCTTCACGTTCCTCTCGGTGGCCTACTGGCTGACCGGGAACAGCGCGAGTCTCGGTGCCGTCACCCTGCTGCCGGTCGCGTTCGCCGTCAGCTGGATTCTCGGCACGATGTACCTCATCGGGATGCCCTTCAACGTCCTGACGGGGATGATCACCAGCCTTACGATCGGGCTCGGCGTGGCCTACAGCATCCACATTAGCTCGCGCTATACGCTCGAACTCGAGCGCCAGGGCAACGTCTGGGCGGCGATGCACACCACCGTCACCGGCACCGGCGGCGCGCTGCTCGGCAGCGCGGTGACCACCGTCGGCGGCTTCGGGACGCTCGCGTTCGCCATCCTGCCCGTCCTCCGCCAGTTCGGGATCATCACGGGACTGACGATCACGTACGCGTTCCTCGCGAGCGTCGTCGTGTTGCCGACGCTGCTCGCGCTGTGGACGCGGTACTTCGGCCCGGACGTGTCGTTCGACATCGAGCAGGCCCGGCAGCCGACGCCGACGGCGAGTGATGGTGGGCAGACGCTGGATAGGGACGGGGACGGGGATGCGGACTCGGCCGCAGCCGTCGATGCAGGTGGAGATACGCAAACCGAAACAGACACCGGCGAGACGACAACCGAACCCGAAACAGACGACCGAACGCCGCCCGCAGGTGACGACCGATGACCGGCGACGAGAGTGCCGCCATCGACGCCTTCGAACGCCTCGGCCTCACCAGCTACGAGGCCAAGGTCTTCATCGCCCTCCAGCAACTCGGCTCCGGTACGGCCCGGGATGTCGCCCGAACCACTGATGTCCCGCGCTCGCAGGTCTACAGCGTCGCCGAGAGCCTGGAGGAACGTGGTCTCCTCGCCGTCCAGCAAGCGAGCCCGATCCGCTACCGGCCGGTCAGCATCGAGGAAGCCCAGACAACCCTTCGAAACCGCTTCGAACGCGAACAGGAACGGGCGTTCGACTACGTCGAGCAGGTCAAACGCGACTCCGTCGAGGAGGAAACCCAGGAGGACATCTGGACGATTCGCGGCCGCGAACGCGTCGACGACCGCGTCGTCGATCTGGTCTCGAACGCCGAGGAACGCATCCTGTTCGGTACCCGGCTCCCCGACCTCGTCACCCCCGCGCTGGGCGAGGCACTCGAGAGCCGCGCTGCCGAGAACGTGGCCGTCACCGTCGTCAGCCGCGACGAGGGCGTCCGAGACAGACTCGGCTCGCTCGAGGGAGTCACCGCGGAACTCCCGCCGACACACCGCGAGGACGACGAGCGATCGGGACGCATCCTCATCGTCGACGACGACGCACTGTTGCTGAGCGTCGTCGACGACAGCGGCGGCGAAACCGCGATCTGGAGTTCGGGCTCGCTGTTCGCGTCGGTGTTGATTCAACTGATCGAGGCGAGCGAGGAGATCCGCTGACGCGCCGGGAACACCAGAATGTGCCTCAGCGGCGGCGACGACGACGGCGACCACGAACCTGCCGAATCACCCGCACATTGTTCACCACCGCAGCCGCGCCGACCACCGTGATCGCCACCGGCACGAGCAGGTCGACTCGAGTACCCGGCGCTGTGCGAGTCATCGCCACTGCGCCGAGATAGAATACCGCGAACAGCGCGATCTTGAATAGCCCGAAGCGGACGACCCCCCACGCCGACGGCGGCTCACCGAGTAGCTGCCGTGCGAACGGCATCCCTTCCTCGATCTGGGCGTGTCTGAGGCCGACCGCGGTCGTCACGAGATCGCCGACGCCGTAGGTGAGCACGGCGGCAAGCCAGAGCGTCGAACTGAGAGCCATCGGGTGAGACGGTGAGAGTTAGAGTTGGTCCTACTCGAGTCGGTACCGCAACAGTGCCGCAATGCCGCCGAGGTTCGACAGCTGTTGGCCTGGCGGGAACTCACTCGAGAAGACCGTCACTTCGCCGCCTTTCTGTTCGGCCGTGCGGACGACCTGGTCGACGTCGATGGCCCACTCACCATCGGGGCCGCGTTCCTTGCGGAGGCGGTCGTCGAGGATCAGCAGCCGTTCAATCGCACCGAACTCGGCGGCCTGCTGGACTGCTTCGGGGCCGTAGGCTGCTTTCGCGCCCTGGGCGATGCGCTCGGTGAGTTCGTCGATGTACTCGGCCTCGCTCTCGATGCGCGTCTCCTGCTGGACGTCTGCGACGGCACCGCGCTTCAGGACCTCGTGGACGCCCCGGTCGCCGACGCTCGCCGTGTCGACCATCGTAATTTTCTCGGCGACCGCGGGCTCGTTGTCGTCGAGGTACTTTCTGGCGTCCTGTTTCGTAAAGCCCGGCCCGGCGAGGATGATCGCGTCCGCGTCCTGTCGTTTGAGCACGTCGCCGAGTTCGGCGAACAGTTCCGAGCGCTCGCGGGCGTACTCGCCCTTGCCGGTGGGGCCGGTGATCGTCGCTCGCTCCTCGGTGCCGTACTGGGCGACCGTGTGGACGTGGGCCTGTCCTTCCTCGACGGTGGCGATGGCGACGTCCGGGTTCTCGGTGGCCTCCTCGGCTTCTTCGAGACGGGCCTCCTGGTCGGGTTTGAAGCGCTTCTCGATCGAGAGCTCTTCGCGTTCCTCGACGTTCAGCGTGTGATGGAAGCCGAGTTGGTCCTCGCGCGAGCAGGCGACGATCTCGCCGCCGACGCGCAATCGGTTGGCGAACTTGTGGAACTCGATATCTTCGACGGCGATGGCGACCCACATGTGCTCGCGCTCGCCGCCGGTGTCGCGCATCTGGTCGTCGTTACGCTGGATGCGCCGGGTCGTATCGCCAGCGACGCGATCGCCGGGCTCTAGCACGTACTGGAGGTGCCAGAGGTCGTCGACGCTCTCGGGGACGACGGTAACCCGCTCGCACCCGCCGTCGAGCGGTTCCCGGTCTTTGATTTGCATACCTGTCAGTCCGGGAGGGTCGGTAAAAGGTGCTGTTATTCAGGAATCGGCGATTGGCAACTGGAGGGCACTGTGGGCTCAGGCGTGAGCCAGATAGTTCTCCGAGCACCAGACCCACTCGTTGTACGCCGGGACGTGCAGCCCCCACCAGGTGATGCCGTCACACTCCTCGGGGCCGTTCATGACCTCCCCCTGGGTTCCCTCGGGTAAGGTCAGCACGACATCGTCGTTGAGACACGGCTGCTCGCGCCCGTTCAGATCCGTCGTCGTGACGACCTGGTCGCCGTCCTGGAACTGGTCACCGCCACCGCCACCGCCGCCATCCTCCTCTTTCACCAGACTCTCGAAGTGGTCCATATCCCAGTCCGGATACGGACAGGTTCGACCACCGTGGTGGAAACTGCTACAGTCGCCATCCGGCACGTGTGTATGCCCAATAATCCCGCCCGACTCGTTCTGGATGCAGGTATTGCTCGTGTAGAACTCGAGTGGAATGTTGTGCATGTCCGCAATACAACGGACGAGTTCGGCCGAGGACTCGTAGCAGGCGTCGGAGATGCCGTTGTCGTCGAACCACTCGTGTTCGATGCCGATCGAACGGTGGTTGGCGATGTAGCGGGCGTGCCAGGCAGCGCGGTCGTGGTGGACCAGTTGATCGACGTGACCCGCTGACGGCCCGTCTGTCCAGTCGTAGTTCTTCACAAGGTAGTGAGAACTGACGCCCGAGTCCGAACTGGTGAGCGTGTTGAGTGCGCCCTGATAGGCACCCGCCGTGACGTGGATGACGATCCAGTCAATGCCGAAGTCGCGCGAACTATGATTCGCCGCTTCGACCCAGCGGTCCGCGGCGTCGCATTCGGTGTGTGACGCTGCCGCGCGGTCTACCTGCGTTCCGAGTATCGTCCCGGTTCCGGCGGCAACGCCGGTCGCCTGGAGGAACGACCGTCGTTTCCAGTTGCTATGGCCGGTCGTCTCTCGGTCGTCGGTACTCGAGTGCTGTTCTCGGTCTGTATCGTGTGCAGTGCAATCAAGGCACATAGAATGACAGTCATGCGACGCTTACACTAATAACTATTGGATATTGTGGTAACGGATTTCGATCACGGCTACCGACACAGGCGGAGAAACAGGAGGCAAGAGGAGGATGGGAGGCCGCCACTACACGCAGGCACTCCACTACGACTGGTCGAACAGATCACTGGCCAGCCGCCTACAGGTCGTAGTCACACCGAAACTAACTGGCAGCGACGCAACAACCTCATCAAAACCAGCATCCAAGACAGTTCAGGGCCGTCTTGTGCCTCTATGTCTCGAACGGCGGCCAGACCGGTCTACTGGTCTACTCTTCCGCAATCCGACTCCCGCCCGGCGGCATGAAGTGCTGGATGCGGTCCGGGCTGGCAATCTTCCGCACGAACGTCTCGTCCTCGAAGCGCTCGCGGAAGCGACGGTAGAGTCGCTTGGCCGCGTCGGCCTGCGCGTACCGACCCGGCTCGAGTTCGATCGTCGTCTCCGCGGTGCCCTCGATGGCTGCTGGCGGGCCGCCGATGACCCGGGTGTAGGGCTCACACTGAATGCCGACCGCGGCACCGACGGGCGTATCGCGGTAGTAGGTTCGGTCGCCACGGACGGCGAAGCCGCCTTTCTCCAGGTACTCGCCGCTCTCCGGGGTCTTGGTCACCTGATCGGAGTCGACGGCATAGACGTCGCCGGCGTAGCGGCCGTCTTTCCAGACCGACGAATAGGAGACCGCAAACTGGGCGGCCTCCTCGATGCTCGACTCCGGCAGTTCGATGTCCGAGGAGGAGGCCTCGCTCGGGTCGGTCGCTTTCAGTACCGTGACCGGGCCGCCGTGTGCCTGAGTGTGAAGCACCTTGTCGCCGGGTTCGAGATACTTCTTCACCAATTCCTCGTTCTGGTCTGCGTCCCGGCCGCCGATCACGAGGTAGCCGTCGCTGGTGTGGAACCAGCGGAACCGGTCGAACCAGGGCTCGTTCTCCCGGATGGGGATGGAGGACTCGGCAAGCCAGTTGCGGTCCTCGCCCTCCCCCTCATCTTCGTCACCGCCTCCGCTGCCTGCACCCGATTCGCCGTCGCTTTCCTCCCACTCGTCGCGACGGCGCTTCGCGTCTTCTAGGTCCTCGCGGGTATCCTCGATGGCCGCGAGCGCACCCTCTTTCTTCTCCGCGACCCGCTTTGCCTCGGTGTAGAGGCGATCCGCGTTCTGCTCGACGCCGTCGTGTGCGACGAGTTCGATGTACTCGCCGTCGACATCGACGGTGACGATTCCCTCGCTGCCGTCGACGTCGATGACCGCCTCGGCTGCCTCGATGCCCTGCTCGGCACCTTCCTCGAATCGTGCCTCGATCTCGTCCCAGGGTCGGTCCTGCGCGCGAGCCTCCTGAATCGTCGAGAGAATGTCGTCGACGAGGCCGTACTCGGCGTAGAGCAACTCGGCGTTCTCGCGCAGGTTCTCAGCTTCCTGCTCGAAGCCCTCGATCGCACCCTGCTGTTGCTCGATGATCCGTTCGTGCTTGGCAATCTCCTCCTCGAAATCGGGGCGCTGGCTCGTCGGGTCCGGCTCCTCTTCATCCTCGAGTTCGAGCTGGAAGAAGTAGTCATCGAGCGCGTCGAGGAAGGTGTCGTACGGCTCGCCGTCGAAGCCGGCTTCGTCGTGCTCCTCGAGTGGGAACGGCGTAGCGTCGACGACGCGGCCGGTGTCGGCGTCGTCGTTCGTACGGTCCCCGTCGTTGTCGTCGTCTGCACCCTCGCTTTCGTCCGCCGACTCGCGATACAGTCGCGAATTGAAGTTCCCGTTCCGGATATCCAGTGCGAGCCGTTCGATCGCCTCGTAGAGCCTGTCGTAGGTCTCCTCGTCGGCATTGCCGATATCCATCGCTTTCTCGACGCCTGCGCGGGTACAGATCTCCTCGGCGTACAGTCCACCGAAGTTGAGCTGCGTCGCGAGCGTCCGCACCACGTCCGTATCCGACTCCTCCATCTCGTGACCGAACACGTCTCGGGAAATCGTCAGCGGATTCGTCCGCGTGTCGGGGAACTCGTAGCGCGAGCCCGGCACGACCGTTCGTGACTTGAGCCGCACCGTCTCCAGACAGTCGATCACCTCGTACTCGCCATCTGTGACCGCAACGTTCCCCTGCCCGAACAGTTCGACGATAATCCGGGTCGTCCCGTCGTCGCGCTCGAAGGTGAACTCGAGTATCCGGTCGAACTCGTACTGTTCGACGCCGGCGAAGTCCGCCCCGGAGAGCCGGTTGCGAAGCATCATCGCGAACTGGGGCGGTCGGCCGGGGGCGTCCGGTACCCGCTCGGGGGCGACCGTGTGGGCGCGTTTAACCTCGCCGACCTCGAGTAGGAGTTCGATGCGGCCGCGGTCGAAGTCGCGCATCTTGAGGCGGACGAGGTCGTCACCGTAGCGATAGGCTTTGTCGACCTTCGCGCCCTCGTAGGTGCCGAACTCGCGGACGAGGGCGGCGAGATCGACGCTCGTCAGCTCCCGCTTTGGATCCATACAACAGAGTGCCCCGCGCGGTCAAAAAGGCGTGTCGCTCCGTGGCGGTCGGCGTCCGCTGGTTTGGGTCGCCACTCGGAGTCCGTCGGATGACGCTCAGCCCGCCAGTCGGAAAGGCTAATCCCGCCCGACCCACTGCATACCGGTATGAACGCTGCGAGCGAGTCGACGACCCGAACCGCCGCACACGGGGGCGACCGACAGCCATGAGCGCGCCACAGGACAACGCCTCCTGGCAGGCTCTCCTCGAGTTACCTCCCATCCTGGAGCGACTCGAGGACTCCGGCGGCATCCCGGTGCTCGAACTGGTCGAACAGCTCTCGGAGCGACACGACCTCGGAATCGAGGCCGAGGGCGTCGCCTATCACGACCGCGGGATCCGTGTGCCCGGTTACGACGCAACCTTCGTCCACGAGCCGACGGGGTCGCGCGGCCGGCCCGCCTTCAGCGTCGAAGTCAATTCCGTCGGATCGCGAAACACCTGGGCTGTCTTCGACAAAACCCACGATTGGGACGTCTACCTCGTGCAAGCGCCCGGCATCGCGGCGCTCGCCTGGATCAGCGACGAGGAGTACCGCGTCGAGGAAGCCGAACAGTTCGAGACCAAACAGGACGCCGTCGCCGCCGGCCGGTTCTCGTTCGGCATCTTCCTCTACGGCGGCGACGCCTGGCAGGAGCAACTCGAGTACATGCGCCGGACGAACGCGCCCGCGTACCTCCAGCGCGAGGACGGCTCGACGATGCATCCCTCGACGCAGTCGGAGTTCTTCCAGCTCGTCGACTCCTCGCCGACGGAGTTCCGGACGAGCGGCAACGCGCCCTCGTATCTGGGGCTTCTCGAGCTCGAAGTGACGATCGACTGAGACAGAGCGCTCGAGTATCGATACGCGGACGGGTGCAGACATCTGGTCCGCACTCTCACGCACTCAGAGCAAACAACACGAGCGGGACGGTGTTGACCGCGACGTGTGCACCCACGACCACGAAGAGGGTTCGCCGCCAGACGTAGGCCACAGTCAACAGGATGGCCGCTGGCACGAAGACGAGCATTCCGACAACCCCATCTCCGATGTGGATGAGGACGAACACGGTCGCCGTCACGATGCCGGCGACCCACGTCGACGCCGTGACCGCCTCGAGTCGCTCGAGTGCGTATCCCCGATACAGCACTTCTTCGGTGACGCCGGCGGTGGCGGCGATGAACAGCGTCCAGTACAGTTCGGTGCCGTCAGGGGGTGTTCCGTTGCCGGTGGCCGTCTCGAGTAGCCCGAACTGGGCGAGCAGCGCTTGCATCACCCCGACCGAGAGCATGATGGTGAGCCAGAGCCCAACGGTAATGGCGAGATCCCATCGGTTGGGCCGTCGAAACCCGATCGACGACAGCGAGCGGTTCTCGATCCCGACGACGAACAGACAGAGCCCCCCAGCGAGAACCCACTTGTAGACGGCCACGTCGACGCCGGAGAGCGACCAGCCGGTTACAGCCTCGAACGGAATCGTGAGAAGGAGCCCGAAGAGCGCTAGCGAGATGGCACCGAGAGTGAGACGCGTACCCTTTTGGCCGCCAAGAGAACCCATGACGTAGCCAACTGAGCGCTACATCTTAGAAGTTAAGAACGAACAACGGACGTACAGCTACAAGTGCGACCGAACCGGGGCGAGCGCTCATGGGGTCACGGACTCGAACACTGCGACCTCGAGTTCGACCGTCCGACGGAATAGCTGCTCGACGCGGGCTTGCCGTCGCGGCGAGAGCGTGGGACCGATGGCGTCGAGTTCGGTTCGCAACCAGTCCACGAACTCACGGAAGGCGGGGATCGCGTGGAGGTCGACCCACTCGGCGTAATAGAACGGGAGATCGGTGCCGGCACTCGGCAGAGAGTCGATTTCGGACACCTGCGTCGATTCGTGGTCTGCGTACTCGTCGACAACCGCCGTCGCCCACGATTCGTATATCCATTCGGCGGGAACGAGGACTGCCAGCGTCTCGGCGTACCCGCCCACGTGGGTCGCGCGACCGAGCAGGTCGATCAGCGCGGCGATCGGGTCACTGAGTTCGGGATCGTGTCGCCGGTCCTCGGACACGTCGAGCGCGTCGAACGACCGCTCGAAGTAGTCGTTCTCCTCGTCGGTGAGCGTGTCGAGGAACTCGACCAGCGGCCGCTTCGCGTCCATCCCCGGAGCCTGTCCAACTGCGTGGCCGAACGCGCCCACGAGTTCGTCGACGAACGCGTAGTCCTGGACGAGGTACTCGGCGTACACGTCTTCGGGGAGTTCACCGGAGCCGAGGTCCCGCGTGAACGGATGGGTGACGGCATCGGTCCAGGCCGGTTCAGATCGTGCACGGAGCCAGTCGGTGAACCGCGCGTCATCACCGTCGCCACCATCGCCGCCATCGCCGCCATCGTCGACAGCCCTGGCGTACGCTTCGAACGTCGCGGGCACCCCGTCGAGGTCAGTTATTCCATCGCTGGCGCTGGTCACAGTCCCCACCCCTCCTGCGTGTAGGCCATCTCCCAGAACCGGTACTCGAGTTTCGCGCTCGTCAGGAACGCCTCACGCATTGCATCGTGCTCACCCGGGTAGCGCTCGCCGCAGTCGTCGACGAAGTCACGACACCACGCTGTGGCCTCGCGGAACTCGTCGCTCGTGTACATCTCGATGAACGGGGTGTACTGGTGCTCGTCGGTGGCGAGGTCGGCCGTGTGCTCGCCGACGTCGAGGTAGCCCTGCATGCACGGGTAGAGCGCACCCGCAATTTCGGCGAGCGAGCCCTCGTGGGCCGTTCGCACCAGAAAGCTGGTGTAGGCAATACAGGTCGGCGCTTTCTCGGTGGACTCGAGTTCGGCCTGCGAAATGCCGTAGTCGGCGGCGAACTCGCGGTGGAGATCCATCTCGTAGTCGAGTACCTCGTGAGCGACGCCGAGCAGGTGGGTCATCGTCGCCTCGTCGCGTGCCTTCGCCCCGGCGATGGAGAACAGGCGGGCGTAGTCGAGCAGGTAGCGGTAGTCCTGTTTCACCCAGTGTTTGAAGGCCGCCTCGTCGAGCGTGCCGGCGGCGAGTTCGGTGACGAACGGGTGATTCTTCTGTGCGTCCCAGATGTGGGAGCCCTCCTCGAGAAGCTGGTCGCTGAATGCCATGTGGTATCGACGGCACTGCACAGTATTATAATCTAGTGCTATAATTTGGTTATATTCGAGAAAGCCAGGTACGCCTTTCCCCTTCGTCGGTGAACGACCGCTATGGTCTCGCTCGCGGAGGTCGTCCTCGTCGCCGCGGTCGCGGGCGGGGTGACGGGACTCGGCGCGCTCCCGCTCTTTCTCACCGACCGCATCAGCCACCGCGTCTACGACGGGGCACTCGGACTCGCCGCTGGGATCATGGTCGGCGCAGCCGTCTTCGCGCTCATCGTGCCTGGACTCGAGTTGGGTTCGCCACTCGAGGTCGTCGCTGGCGTGCTCGCGGGCGGTGCGTTCTTGCTGATCGGGAACGCGGTGTTGCCCCATCTTCACCTCCGTTTTCGAGGGGATCGGGTCGAGGGAACGGCGATCGTCGAGCCGTCGGTCGATCCTCTTACTGAGGGTGGTTCGAATGGGGATCACGACACTGGAGCCGACATTACCGACGACAACAGCGACGGAACTGGTGACGACAACAGCGGCAGAACTGGCGAGGACGGCGGCACAACCGGCGACGACCTTCGCCGTGCCACTCTCGTCGGCAGCGCGGTCACGATCCACAACGTGCCCGAGGGGCTCGCGGTCGGCATCGCGTTCGCCAGCGGCGAGTCCGCGATCGGGTTCGCCATCGCGACCGCGATCGCAGTCCAGAACGTCCCCGACGGGTTCGCGATGGCCGTTCCCGCTGTTCGGGCGGGCGTCTCTCGGGGACGAACGCTGCTCTATACGACCCTCTCCGGTGGTGTCCCGGAACCGCTCGCCGCAGCGGCTGGCTTCGCACTCGTTACGCTCGTCTCCGGGCTCTTTCCGGTAGCCGCCGGCTTCGCCGCGGGCGCGATGATCGCGGTTGTCTTCCGCGAACTCGTCCCCTCGAGTCACGGCCACGGCTACGCCGACACCGCGACGGCCGCGTTCATCCTCGGCTTCGGGCTCATGTTGATCGTGGACACGGTGCTCGCGGTGTGATGAGAGCGGCTTGTAGCGAAATGAGGGCCGCTACGCCGGCCGTTGTCGTATTCAGGCAAATCCTTGTCCGAACCGCACTTCCTTCGTGCGATCGGGTGCCCACGCCCATTGACGTTCAGTGGCGACTATCATTGTCGCTCGTCTGGACACAGCGGCAACGGTGACTTTTTCTCACTCATCGCAGAACTCGACGCCATGACGTTCGCTCCCTCCCTTCGAAAGCGCGAGCCGCTCGTCGGCAACTGGCTCTCGCTCGGGGACCCGGCGGTTGCAGAGATCAGCGCACAACTCGCGTTCGACGCCGTCGTGATCGACATCGAACACACGCCACAGTCACTCGAGACGGTGACCGAAATGATTCGGGCGGTCGAGGCGGCGAGTGGCGCTTCGGAGTCGTCGGCCGCCGACACCGGTGCGATTGTCCGCGTCTCCGAGAACGACCCCACCGAAATCAAGCGCGTCCTGGATGCCGGTGCCGACGGCGTCATGGCACCGATGGTCGACACCGCGGCCGAGGCGCGTGACCTCGTCGAGGCGACCCGCTATCCACCCGAGGGCGTGCGTGGAATCGGCCTCGGTCGCGCAACGAAGTACGGCGCGACGTTCCCCGAGACCGTCCAGAATCCAGAGACAGCGCCCGTGACGATCGCCCAGATCGAAACCGAGGCCAGCCTCGAAAACGTCGCCGACATCGCCGCCGTCGACGGTCTTGACGGCCTTTTCGTCGGCCCGGCGGATCTCTCGGCGGCGCTCGGTATCGTGGGGGAACTTGAGTCCGACCGATTCCTCGACGCGGTCGACCGGGTACTTGAGGCGGGCCACGCCGAAGACAAGCCGGTGTCGACGCTCGCGCTCGGTGGGGACGATGTGGAGCGCTGGCTCGCCCGCGGATTCGATTTTGTGGTAGCGGGTGTCGACGTGAGTTACGTGCGAGCGGGGAGTGAGCAGGCGCTGGCGGCGTTCGAGGATGCAGTGGACGACAGCAATTCCGACATCGCCTAAATATAGAGAGGTGGTGCAGCACACCGACCACATCTTTACCACACCGAACGCGGTGAACTATCCACACAACACACCTGTGTGAACGTAGTGTCAAAAAGTATTTACAATTAGGTATTAGATATTAAATATGTACACTCACTCTGACTCGTCACGAGCAACCATAACCAAGTTATCGATCTGGTGCATCATTGCAATAGTACTCTTAGCCTTCTACGTACTGTCTGACCCCCTCATATTTGTGTTCACGCTTGGACTCGGTGTGGTTGCCCTAATTGGTGGTAGAATAGTGTACTCTGTGCCTGCTAACCGTAGGATCAAAGTCGCTACAGTCACTGTGTTATCTGTTCTTACGGCAGGAGCGCTTGTTCCACTTATCGCTCAACATGCTGCAGACTACTGGGAGCTCGGGAGAGAACTAATGGTGTCAATAACGGCTATTGGAATTGCTGCTATTCTTGGCATATCTTTGGAAACACTTCGTCGTTTACTGCCAGAGAACGACATCGCTTGACATCTACCTCCTGATTCGAGTATCACTTGCACTGGGCGATCATCGACCCATGTAACTCAAACCAGATTCCGTGCCACATTCGCGCTGCGGGCTGACCGCTTACCTCCTAATAACCTTTCAAGCCTCTCTCTACAGAATAGAATTCTGAGTGGGGAGTAAGATATTTATATCAATAGGTGATGTAATTAGTATGGTTGCTATTGGAATTGGTGCCCCTGCATTCTTGATTGGACAGTCGGCTATTTCTGGTTACGCTATAAATGAAATATATGGAAAATCGCTAGTGGGAGCAATCACACTTGGCGTCGGAATTTTCACACTCGGAATAGTTGGGGTGTTTACTTTTGATAGTATTGTGACTCCACTGGTGGCCCAGATTATTCTCTTGCTATTTTATCTATTATGGAAGAGAGTATCTGGTGCAGGAGCTTAGGGCGAAAACCATCCGTAGTGATCGATGTGTGCTTGGTCTGTACTGAGCGAACTTCCCTACTCAACTTCAGTCATTATGGTGGATCAGAAACCGTACGACTAGTTACTGGTACGAGTCCGGAGAAGTCCGCCTGATCGCACTCAGAGCCGCTTACTCACGTACGGCCCGTCCTGATGATAGCCGAGCTTGTTCCGGTAGTACTCCCGCGCACCGATACCCGAGATGACGCTGACCTTGTCGTAGCCCGCGTCGGCTGCAAGGTCCTCTGCGCGCTCCATCAGGCGGCGGCCGTAGCCCTGATGCTGGTGCTGCCCTGATTCGCTGTCCTCGCCCATCGTGACCTCGGACCCGTAGACGTGGAGTTCGCGAATGAGCGCGGCGTTCTCGAGTTCCGGTCGCACAGGATCGTTCGGGAACCGGAGCCGGCAGAAGCCGATCAGGAGGTCCTGCTCGAAGTCCTCGAAGGAAATGAAGTGCTCCGTGCCGCCGCAGGCGTCGTAGGTCATAACGTCGAGTTCGACCTCGTTGGGCTCGGCGTCGTTCATCCCGACCTCGCGACAGCGGATGCACTCGCAGGACCAGTCGTGTTCGTCCATGCGCTTGCGGGCGAGCTGGCGGAGGTTCGACTTCCAGACGCCGGCATCGATGAAGTCCGCCGGGATGTCGCGCTGGACCCGCTGGAGGCGCGTATAGCGCGGAATCATGTCCTTGATCTCGGCGACCAGGTCGGCGGCTTCGTCGTTGTCCAGGGGATCGTACTCGCCTTTGTGCCACCAGTCGTAGGTCGCCGTCCCGCGGACGATGAGCGTCGGGTAAATCTTCAGGTAGTCGGGCTTCCACTGCTCCTCCTCGAAGATTCGCCGGAAGTCCTCCAGACACATCTCCTTACTCATCCCCGGTTGGCCGGGCATCATGTGGAAGCCGACCTTGAACGCCGAGTCACGGAGTCGCTGGTTGGCGTCGATCGACGCCTGCGCGCCGTGGCCGCGGTGCATTTCCCGGTTGATCCGCTCGTAGGTGGTCTGGACGCCAACCTCGACTTTCGTCCCACCGAGGTCGAGCATGCGGTCGATCTGCTCGGGGTCACACCAGTCAGGCTTCGTCTCGAACGTCGTCCCGATGTTGCGGACGGTGCCGGTTTCATTCTCCGCGATCACGTCCTCGAGGTACTGCCACTCGTACTCCTCGGGGTCCTCCGCGAAGCTAACGCCCTCCGCCGGTTCGGGCTCCTTGTCGACGTCGTAGTCGTTCATCGCCTCCAGGGCGCGCTTGACGAACCACTCCTGGTAGTCGTGGCTCCGGGCGGTCATCGTCCCGCCCATCAGGATGAGTTCGACCTTGTCGATCGGGTGGCCGATCTCCCGGAGTTGCTCGAGTCGCAGCGTCACCTGGCCGTACGGGTCGTAGTCGTTCTGGACGCCGCGGGCGGCGGCGGGCTCGTTTCCGGTGTAGCTCTGGGAGGAGGAAAACTCCGAGTCGGGGCCGCCGGGACAGTAGAGACACTTCCCGTGGGGACACCGCTCGGGCGACGTCATGATTGCAACCGGTGAGACGCCCGAGGCGGTGCGAACGGGCTTGCGCTGGAGCACCGCCTCTAAGTCCTCGCGGTGTTCCTGTGGCGCGTGATCAAGCAGCTCCGAGTTCTTCGGCACCTTCGGCGCGGAGTGTTCCGAACAGGCCTCGAGTTTGGCCTTCTCGACCTCGTCGCGTTCGACCTCGCCGGCGAGAATTCGCTCGACGAGCGTCTCACAGACCTGCTGGAACGCCTCGGTTTCGGTCGGCTCGTGGTCGGGCGTCTCGGTACTCACTACACGACCTTCGTCCCGCAGCGTGAATAAGCGTGTCGGACTCCCTACCACGCGCTCGCGGTTGACAGTCCCTGTTTCGAATTGCGGCTCAGTCTGAGATTTCGTCGAACTCCGTGGACCCACACTGACAGCCCGCCGGTCGGCCGATCAGGCGCGTCTTGCCGTCGGGCCACTTCTCGGCCGCGTACGCCGTCTGGCAGTCAGCACAGACGACCGCAACTTTCCGCTTTCCCGTCTCCGTTTGGTCCTCCGTTTGTACCTCGATTTCAGGCATCGAGTTGACCTGTGACTTGCTCTCACCCTGTTTCGCCGAACGCGCTCGCTCCTGCGAGTTCGTCTGTTCCGCGTCCTGTTGGTCTGAGTCGGACGCAGACGCAGACGTGGACTCCGATGGCGATCTGGATGGCACAGTAACAGCGGGGGCCTGGACGGGCATCCGGCTATCCCTTTGAACGTGAGTCTCTTTATATCACGTCGGCTCTGACTTCGCGGCTCCGTCTCCGTTCGTCAGGACGGGCCAGACCACGCAGCCCTCCGGTATCGGTTGCCATCCCACCCCTCCCTCTCACTCTTGCTCATCACTCTCAACGGACGCCGTCTCTGCACGCTCTCCCGAGACGACCAGCGTATTCTGCGTGAGATTCGCCGTCGCGCGGCGCAGTCGCTGTGAGACGGCGTTCGTCGAAATGCCGAGTTCGTCGGCCAGGTCGCCAATCTGGGCGTCTCGAGGGACGGCGAAGTAGCCCAGATCGAGTCCGACGACGAGTGCCTCGCGTTGTTCTTTCGTCAGGTCGTACTCGCGTTCTCTCGGAGCGGTGCCGTCGTAGATGCGCTGGAGTTCGAAGGTGTACTCTTTCTCCTGGAAGTAGCGCTGGAACGCCTTGACTGCGGTCTGATTTACGAATTTGAGTTTGAGAAACCAGCGACCGTCGGTCGCCTGTGCCTCCTGCATAATTCCGTGTTGGTTGACGATTTCGTCGACCAGTTGCTGGACTGGTTCGGCCCAGTGGATGTTGAGATAGCCGACAGCTCCCTCCTGGTCGAGGAGGTCAAACTCCTGGACGCTCGAGTCGGACTCGAGTGCAGCAGCCATCGCATCGATGTCACAGTCGGAGACCCAGAGGAAGGGCATGATCCACTCGCGGCTGTGGGTTGCGAGTCGCTCGACCTCGATGGTCGCCTCGCCGATGCGGTCGAACGTGTCTCCGAGAGCGAAGGCGTCGGCGGGAATCGTGAACTCGGCGATGACGCTCATGGGTGACAAAACAGACGGCCGAGGATAAGTGAGCGGGGTGGCTGTCAACGATGTGGGTAGTCGTGTTCTCAGGGGTTGGGTGGCTGGTTGGGGTGTGGGATTGTCTGGCATTCGGGGAGCCGGTAGCCATGAGGTCTGGTAGTCGGGTAGTCAGGAAGCTGGGTAAACGGCTGCCAGAAAGTCAGAATCAGAAACTCGACTGCACCCCACTGGACTGTCTGGTAGGTGGCTACGTCCGGTTGTGTTCGCGCTCTTGCTCCCACTCCGTGTCGCGATTGTGCTTGCGGTCGCGGCCGTGGTCGTGACCGCGGTCGCGGTGGCCATCCCCAGTATCGGCAGACCGCCGACGCTCCTCAGTCACGTAGCTCCCATCACTACTGGGCTCTTTACGCCATTGGTCTGCCGCTTCGATCGTCTCCGTCTCGAGTAGCCGCTCGAGTTTTGCCTCGAACTGGGCGTCGGTGAGTTTGCCGGCGGCGTATCGCTGGCGGAGTGTCTCGAGTGCGTCGCCGGCCGATGTGTCGCTGGTGGTGTCGTTGCTGGCGGTCGTGTGGGTGTGTGGTTCGGAGTGATGAGCTGCGGAGTGACGTGAGGACTGAGAAGCTTCCGGTGTCGGGTCTGTCGTGCTGTCGACCCTCGCTGACTCCTCCGCTGTCGACTCGTCCCACCACTCTGCGCGATCCTCGTCGTCGCCGAACAGCAGCGCGACGATCGGAATCACGGCAGTGTAGCTCACGAGCAACACGGGAAGCCACCACGACGCACCGATAAACAGTCCGAACAACCAGAGCCCGGTAAGCCCCAGCGTCACCACTTCGACGACGTGTTCT
The DNA here is from genome assembly GCF_001861355.1 of Natrialba sp. SSL1. Classification (GTDB taxonomy): domain Archaea; phylum Halobacteriota; class Halobacteria; order Halobacteriales; family Natrialbaceae; genus Natrialba. The sequence continues at coordinate 24,639 of NZ_MASN01000036.1, read as the reverse complement.
CGCAGACGGGTGACGGCGTCGTCGGCCATCGGTTGGTGTACAGTTTATGCTCCCGACCAGAAAGCTGTTTCTGCACTCACATGCCCGATGGGCTTCGGTTTCGGTCCGTGACCGCTGTGTGGGATCATGCCGAAACTGGGCAGTTCTCAGCGTTGCCACTTCGGAATCGGGTATCTAGTATCAGGGTGGTCGGAGAACGAGGCTGCGTTGTGTCGCGCCGCGAGAGCTCTATGCGAGCGTGTCGTCGAGCGCCTCGAGTGCGGCCTGGCGCACGGCGTCGCGCTCGCCGGGGAGGAACTCGACGTGACCGTCCTGGCCGCCAACGACCTGCACGCCGGCGTCGGGGACTGCCTCGGCGATCGCGTCGCCAAGGTCGCGAACGTTCAGCGACTCGGTCGCGCGGACGTGCAGTTCGTCGTCACCGAGGCCGATGGTAACGAACGAGTCGTCCTCGCGCTCGCGTCGGTGCAGCGCATCGAGCAGGAGCGTCGTCGTCGGGAAGTTGTAGCGGTGGGTGAACGCCGCCGTGTCGAGCACGGCGACGGTGTTCCCGTCGACGGATTCGGTCGTCAGGTTCTCCCGTGCCGTCTCGAGTCCGGTGTCGAGCTTCGAGCGGAACTGCTCGGAGACGTGGGCTGCGAGGTCGCCGTCGTGATCGAACAGCAGGTCGGCGATAAGCTCGCGCTTGTCCTTGTAGGACTGGTAGTAGGACTCGAGTGCGACGGCTTCGCGGCGCTCCGAGAGCGCCGTCTCGTCGAAGCCGGCCTCGGTCGCGAGGTCGGTGTAGGCCTCGGGGGTGTCCTCCCAGTAGCTGATTGCCGGGAGGTGTTCGACGTCCCCGCGGACATCGTCGTTGACCAGCGCGGCGATGTTCGCCGAGAGCGCGGTCGACGTAACGTCCGAAACGTCCTCGCCGGCGAGCGACGGTGCGACGGCGACGGAGACTGCGTCGACAACCTCCTCGTCGGCGTTGCTGTCGTCGACGACGAGTGCGTCGGCGTCGTACAGCGAGAGCAGGTCGTAGCCGTCGACGGACTCGGCGGTCGAGCCGGCGTCGACGAGGACGACGAGCGGTAGTTGCTCGCCGTGGCGCTCGCGTGCCTCGAGCATCGAGGTCACGTCGTCGGTTGCGGCGTCCATGTCGTAGACGCGGCCGTCGAGTGGTCGGCGCTCGAAGTAGTGGTACTCGGCGTCGTCGCGGGTGTGCTTCTCGCGGATCAGCGGGAGCACGGCGCGCTCGATGGCAGCGCCAGCGACGTAGCCGTCCGCGGTCGCGCCGTGACGGACGACGACCGGTCGTGCTTCCATGACGGCACGGCGGATCGCGGTCGCGGCGTCGACGAGGCCGTCCTCGACGGCGGCCACGGCGTCGTGCTCGGCGAGCAGCGATGCGTCGTCAGGGCTCGCCTCGCGCTCGAGTGCGTTCTCGAGTCGGTCGACAACGGTCTGGCGCTCCTCGTCTTCGAGCTGGTCGAGCGTTTCGGTCTCGACCTGCAAGTCGCCGTAGTGGCGCTCAACCTCGCCCTCGATTGCGACGACGCCGTCGACATCGACATCGGGGTAGGCGCGGACGCCGGCTTCCTCGAATGCGGCGCACTCGACGGTGCCGGTCTCGTCGCGCAGTTCGAAGACGGTGGGGCCGCTGGTCTGGCGGACGCCGGTGATCTCGCCCTCGAGTCGGACGACGCTGCCGACCTGGTTTTCGATAGCGTCGACGGTGGTGCGCTTGAGTGCGGGCTCCTCGTCGGCGTCGGCGGCAGTGTCAGCGCTTGCGTCTGTTTCTGTAGCGCCGGCAGACGTAGCAGTCGACGCGGACTCGGTTGCGACGGAACCGCTGCCGTTCGCGACGGCTTCGGTCGTGTCCGATGCATCCGGTGCGTCGGGTGACGGCTGGCTGCCGCTCGAATCGCCTGATTCGTTGGCGGCGGAATCGATGGTGTCTGCGCTGGTGTCTGCGCTGGAACTGTCGTCGGAGCCGGAGCCGGATTCAGTATCAGAACCAGCATCCGACGACGAATCGTCGTCAGATCCGTCCTCACCGTACTCTTCGGGACGGAACTCGTCGTTTGCCGTCTCGATTAGCTTGCCGCGGAACTCGCGTTCGCGCTGACGGATCGACCATCCGAGGTCGACGTTGCCGTTGTCTCGAACGTCGAGCACCTGGACGTAGACGTCGTCCCCGGCATCCCAGTCGAGACTTTCGAGTCGTTGGTCGAGTTCGCTTCTGTGCAACAGGCCTGTAACGTGTGATCCGATGTCGATGAAGACACCGAAATCGGCGTAGCCGTCGACGGTGCCCCGGTAGTATCGGCCGGGGGAGAGCTGCGAGGCGGACGTGCCCTCGAATTCGAAGACTGCGTCCTCCTCGTGGCTCTCGCAGATTTCGCCGTCAACGGGTATGCCGCAGATGATACAATTACCCATCTACCCCTAGCAAGCAGTTTCGTCCTAAAACGGTTGTCGAAATGCGTTCGGGTTGTCACAGTCCGAGACGGTCCGGGAAACGCGACGGTAGGACCGGTCACGACCGGTTGTAGCTTGCTAGCCCTCGCCCGAGGGGGGCACAGTAGCTGGTCGTTGGCGATAGGCTCCGGAAACAGGGAGTGGTGCCGTTACTCGAACACTGCGGAGTTTTCCTGAAGGTCCTCGATGTCTCCGACGAGTTTCTCTACGTCTTCCGGGAACAGCGAGACCTGTACCTCGTTACCGTCCTCGTCGTCGAAGACGAGTTTGACGCGTTTGTCCCCGAACTCACGGGCCTCAGCGCCGTCGACGTCGAACAGTTTGACGGTCGCCTCCTTGTTGTTCGGACCGATGTTCTTGATCGCGCCGTCGTTCAACTCGAGCATGAACTCCTCGAGAGTCAGTGCGAGCATACGCCTCGTACGGACGCCGGATAAAAAACGCCACGGCATTCGCGGCGTGGCGTCGACCGCATCGGACCCCGGGTCAACGAGGGCCAGACCGTTGCACGGTGTGTCAGCGTGCAGACGGTAGTCGATATGTTTGAGAGCAGCTGAATAAATAGTGAGGATCGTTTATTCCCCGGACGGAACGCTTGTCTGCTCGGAACGCAGACTAGTGGCCGACGGCTCGCCGTCGGGGGAGACAGACGAGTAAGAGAGGGTCTCATCTCCTGGCTACCACCACGTGTTCACTTACACCGATTCCCGCAAACGCGTCGGTCGCACCCAATTTTAAGTCCTACACGACGAACAGTTCGAGTGGTATGGCTATGGAACTCACCTGGCACGGCCACTCGACCTGGCACGTCACCGTCGGCGACACCGACCTGTTGATCGACCCGTTCTTCGACAACCCGAAGACGGACCTCGACCCGTCGGACGTCGAGACGCCCGACTACGTCCTGCTCACGCACGGGCACGCAGATCACATCGCCCACGCGGGCGAGTTTTCCGAGGCGACGCTCGTCGCGACGCCCGAACTCGTTTCCTACTGTGAGGCGGAGTTCGGCTTCGAGGACGCCGTCGGCGGCATGGGGATGAACCTCGGTGGCACCGTCGAATGCGGTAACGCCTTCGTCACGATGGTCCGCGCGGACCACACGAACGGTATCATGACCGAGAACGACACGAGCGCCGGGATGCCCGCCGGCTTCGTGATTTCGGACGGCGAGCCAACCGACGCAGCGTCGACGACGCTCTACAACGCCGGCGACACCGCGTTGCATTCGGAGATGCGCGACGTCATCGGCGACATTCTGGAACCGGACGCGGCCATCGTCCCGATCGGCGATCACTTCACGATGGGGCCGACACAGGCAGCCGTTGCCGTCGATTGGACCGGCGCGGACCACGCGTTCCCACAGCACTACGATACGTTCCCGCCGATCGAACAGGATCCCGACGACTTCGCGAGCGACGTGAGCGATGCCGACGTGCACACGCTCGCCGCAGACGAACCGTTCACACTCGAGTCCTGAGCGACGACAGCCGCTCTGGGGTGGTCCCACAACGTCGCGGCCGGGTGGGTCACGGACTCGTATCACCATCCCGGACGCTTTTGCTCCCGTGAACAACGTTTACAGCACCGGCTGTGGTCGTCACGACTGCCATGTCGAAACAGGCGACCACTATCTCCGAAGAGGGGTTCAGCGCGACCAACGAGATCCGCGATTTCGAGACGACGATCGACTCGAACGGCGAGGAGGGACCGGACACACTCGAGACGCTGCTCGCAGCGTACGGCTCGTGCTACGTGCCCGCGCTGCGCGTTGGCGGGCAACAGCGCGGCGCTGACGACCTCGGCAAGATTCGGATAGACACCGATGGAGAACTCAACGACGACGACAAACTCGAGTCCATCTCGTTCGACATCCAGGTTGAAGAAGACATAGACGACGAGACGGGCGAGGAGATTATCGAGCGCGCATTTGAGCTGTGTAAGGTCCACGATGCGCTGAAGGATAGTCTGCACGCGGACGCGAGTATCGAGGGCGGCGCCTTCTGAGGCGTTAAACTGTGCGGCGCGTTCTGCGTTGCTCGCTTCGATGCGTGCGTGACCGCGGTCGTCACGTTCGGCGATCGATAACAGTCTCGACCGACCGTTGAGTCACCGAAGCAGACGTTCTATATTTCGATGGCGGATGTTCGCCCACGCCTCGAGATCGAGTTCGAACCGGGCGAACAGGTCGAAGTGCGGGACGTCCTGACCGGGGAAGAGGTAGTCAGTCCCGAACACGAGCCGGTCGTGGTGGGACTCGAGAAACTCCTGTCCGAGCGATTCGTCGCGGGTGAGCGCGTTCCACCCCCCTAGTGTCGAGATATCGCCGTAGATGTTGTCGTACTCCGCGAGCAGTTCCCAGACGCGGCCGCGGGACTCGATCGCCCCCTCCGGAATCCTGCCGAGGTCACCCGGCTCCACGTCCGCAGCCATGTGCGACCACCAGCCGTTGGCGTGAGCGACGAAGTCGACCTCCGGATACGAGGCCAGCACGCTCTCGAGTCGCGGGAGACCGACCTCGTCTGTCAACGACTGCCGATCGGTGTGAAAGAGGATCGGCAAGTCGTGGTCAGCGCAGCGTTCGTAGAGCGTCCCGAGGCGCTCGTCGTCGATATCCATTCCGACTTTCAGTTCGCCAAACCCGCGCGCCCCGCGGTCGATGTAGCGCTCGAGGAGTTCGTCGGCGGTGTCCTCCCCGTAAACCAGGGTGCGCGGATCGACCGAACAGAAGGGAACGAGTCGGTCCGGATACGCCTCGACTTCGTCGAGCACCCACCAGCTCGGCGCCTGGACCGGGTAGCCCTCGGGAGAATCGAACGCGAGGACGACCGCACGGTCGACGCCGTGGGTATCCATCCAGTCGACGAGGTCGTCGGCGAAGAGCGGGTCGTGACCTCGAGCTTCCGCCGGGATCACGTGCGTGTGCGCGTCGAACAGCGGGATGTCGTCCATGGCGTCGGGATCGTCTTCGTCAGTCTCCGTCTCATCTTCGTCGGCCCCCATATCGTCCTCGGTTGTCTCCGGCTCGTCCGGCGTCCTGTCGGTCGGTTCCGATTGTTGGGATTCCGCCGCCGATCCGTCGGGGGTGGTAGACGCGCAGCCGGCGACGGTTGCGAAGAAACCGGCGCCCGCAGTGAGCTCGAGGTATCGGCGCCGCGTTGCGGCCGACTCCGAGCGCCTGGAGCCGCCAGCGTTCGATCCGGCAGATTCGGAGTTGCAGGAGGATGGACCGGAATCGCCAGAGGGTGAAGACGCAGGGTGCATGTCCCGCGGTTCCACATTCCGGTGTAAATCAGTGACGAGCGTAACGGCTTCCTACCTGTCATCCGAGAATGAGGCGGCAACGCCCGCTCGTGTCGTCGCAGTACTCGCGTCTGCTCGCCCTCGTCTGTCCCCCACTCGAGTAACTATAGAGTCATGTTTCGGTCGGTAGCCTGGTGCTACTGACCCCCGAAATCCGAACATGCATGCCGCTGTCCCCCATCGTCTCTCTCGTGAAGCGAGCGCTCCTGATCGTCGCGGTCGTCGGAATGGTGGCCCTCGCCGGCTGTGGGGCCGGTCTCGACGTCGGGACGAACGCTGACGATTCCGAGGGGAATGGTTCCGACGTTGATACCGACGGCGAACTCGAGTTACACCACATCGACGTGGGGCAGGCAGACGCGACTTTGCTCGTTACGCCCGGCGGTGAGACGATTCTGATCGACACCGGCGACTGGCGTCCCGACGGCCAGCAAGTCATCGACTATCTCGACTCGCAGGGGATCGACCGGATCGACCACCTGATCGCGACGCACGCCCACGCCGATCACATCGGCGGCCACGCGGCCGTCATCGAGCACGTCGAGGAGAACGGCGAGGGCGTCGGCGCAGCCTACGATTCGGGTGTCGCGCACACGAGCCAGACGTACGACAACTACCTCGACGCGATCGAGGAGTACGACGTGACGCTGTTCGAAGTCGCCGAGGGTGACGAACTACCGCTTGGTGAGGCGGAAAGCGAGACTGCGAACGAAACCGAGGGCGTCACTGCCACGTTCCTCAGCCCGCCTGCAGGCGACTCCGGTAGCGACCTCCACTACAACAGCGTCACGCTCGCCGTCGAGTTCGGCGACTTCTCCTATCTGACCACCGGCGACGCCGAGGCAGATGCCGAGGAACGCCTCGTCGACGAACAGACCGACCACCTGCCGTCGACGGTCTACCAGGCCGGCCACCACGGCTCGACGACCTCGTCGACCCCGCCGTTCCTCGACGCCGTCGAACCCGAGATTGCGGTCATCTCGAGTGCACTCGAGTCCCAGTACGGCCATCCACACGACGAGGTACTCGAGTCGTTCGACGAACGCGAGATTGAGACGTACTGGACGGCGGCCCACGGCGATATCGTGATGACGACTGACGGCGAGGACATCTCCGTCTCGACCGCGGCCGACGCACCGACTGATCCGGCGGCCCTACTCGAGTTGAAGCACGAGGCGAGCGAGGATGTAGACGAAAATGAAGATGAAGATGAAGATGAAGCCGAGGAGACTGCGCAATCATCGCCGTCGCTCGCTTCGACTCCCGGTGTTCCGTCTCTACTGGACGTGGGGCTGGACACGGATCTGGCTGAGGTAGGACAGCCAGGAGGGCCGACGGCAGGTGCAGACGCAACAGTAGGAGGTGCAGACACACTAGCAGGATACCCATGACAGCAGACACATCATCGACGACAGTGACTGCGGTGCTCGATCGAATCGTCGACGGAGAGACAGCGGTGTTGCTACTCGAGGACGATCACGACGGCGAGGAGCAGCGTACCGATGACGAGGCGACGGCGGGTACCGGGGAAGAGACACAGCGCGGACTCAGCGACGAGATACAACTCGCCGTCGAGCGCGTGCCGGCTGACGGCCGACACGACGGAGCCGTCTTCGAGGCGACCGTCGAGCGAGACGACGACGGCGAGGTGACTGCACTCGAGACGCTCGCGTACCGACCGGACGAGACGGAAGCGCGACGCGAAACGGCACAGGATCGATTCGACGAGTTGTCAGAGCGGTTGTCGGATCAGTAACGGAGCGAGAGCGAATTGTTGTCACTGGGAGTGGTGTTTCGTGAACTGCCTCGGGGTCAAGCCCCGAGGCTTCCCGTGGTTTAGTCGGACACTCCCATCCGATCATCGGCCTGATAGCCTCGAACGGTCGGGCGGGTCACGGTCGGGGCGTCCACAGCCCCCGATGCCTGCCGTCTCAAAGTCGCTACGCGACTTTGCGGGCTGCACAAGAGCTTCGCTCTTGTGAACGTCGCACCTTCCTAACAACGGGAAGGCTGTTGAGAGCAGGCACATTCCAATCGAGTTTCTTCACGCCTTTTACGGCGATGTTAACGCTTGCACCACGGTCGCTGTGGTCTTGATGCCCACAGTCTTTGCACTTGAACCGCTTCTTGTGACGGTTCGCACGTTCCGTATGTCCGCACATCGGACACCGCTGGCTCGTGTACGCAGGGGCAATCCACGAGGTCGGGATGCCCTCGAACGACGCCTTGTACGACGTATAGAACTGTAGGGCGCGGAACGGGAGGTGGTGCAAGCGTCGGTTCATTCGCGTGCCGTAGTCGATACTGTCGCGCATCTCTTTGAGGTCTTCAAAGACGATGCACGGCTTCTCGAACTGTTGGCTCCACTCCACGATGTGCCGAGATACCTTGTGGAGTCGGTCGCGGACAAACCGTTCTTCGCGCCCTTCCAACGTGTCGTGGATGCTGTCTTTCCCGGCGTTCTGCACGCGCTTCCGCATCGTGAAGTAGCGGTGGCGCTCGAACTTGATTTCGGGGAAGTCGATGACCAACGAGTCCTCGACGCCATCCTCGGAGAGTGCGGTGAGAGCCACGTTGTCCTCATTCACGTCCACGCCGACAACCGTCCGTGAGTCCTGCTTGTCCCGAACTGTTTGTTCGGTGTTGGTGACGTTGACGTGCAACTCAGGAGTGTCGTTATGGAACAGGGCCTCCGCCGTCCCAATCTTCCACTCGTCACTTTCGAGTGCAGTCTTGAGAATATCGAGGTGAGCGTCACTCCCTTCGAGGACGCCCTTGACGTGGTTGTACGGTTTCGCGCTGATTCGGAACGCCACGTTGCCATCGTCGGTGAGCGACAAATTGTACCCCTCCTCGTAGTTCGCACGAAGCGGGTACGCACCGTCCTTGGTGTGGCTCGGGAGCCCGAAGTCGTCGTACTCGTAGTAGTTCTTCATCGCTCCGAGAGCCTTGGCGACAACGCGCTGAGTCGTGTTCTTCACAAGGTTGGCGTCGTCTGCCACGCGGTCGGGAATCGTATTCCAGTCCACACCTTCTTTGGCGAGACGGATGGTTTCGTTGTACACTCGTCGGGCTTCGAGCGTGGCGTCGTACAACAGGCTCTTGTTGTCACTCTGGATGTTGAGTTGGAAGTCCAGAGTCTTGACGAGAGCCTGTGAGCCTGTCATTCTTCGTCTTGTTTGGCGGGTTCTGAGGTTCGGACGACTTTCACGTCGGCCCCACGCCAGCGTTTAGGAACGGTGACGTGGGCACTGTTCCCGAACGGTTTGACCTCACCGTCGAGAACTTCCTCGCCGTCGATTTCAAAGCGATTCACCACACCAATGTATATATTTTGGATATACTTAACTGTGTTGGTGGAGTGGGTTCGATATGGGCGAGAAGCGGTCGAATCACACGGTGTACAACGTCAACTACCACTTCGTGTGGTGTCCGAAATACCGCCACTCGATTCTCGAACCCATCGAGGATTCGCTGGAAGCGGGTTTTCGCAACGTGTGCGACGAGTACGATTACGAGATACTGTCGCTCCACATCTCACCCGACCACGTACACCTGTTCTTGTCAGCTCATCCGAAGCACGCCCCGAGCGAGATTGTACGAACTGTCAAGAGCATCACGGCGCGGGAGATGTGGGAACAGCACGAGTCGTTCTTGGAGGAGTATCTGTGGGGTGGTGGATTCTGGGAACAGTCGTACTACATCGGAACGGCAGGAACAGTCTCAACAGAAACGATTGAGCGGTACATCGAGCGGACAGAACACGTCTAAGTGTCGGCTTCACCCTCGGGGTCAAGCCCCGAGGCACTCGCCTTGTTTTCTCTGTAGAGAGTGTTGTTCCGAGGGAGCGGCGTTTTGCTGAGAGCGGCGCTCAGTGGTGTCAGTTCGAACGGGGCAGTAGCTCTCACAGAGAGCTATCACGCTGAATCGAAAAGCCCGCTCACCGCAGTGGTGAGCGGTGCCGGGGTGGAAAGGTGGGTGGTGGGGTGGAAGTGGAGTGGAACCGTCGGGTGCAGTGGGGGAACACCCTGGTTCCAGTGGATGGCTGAAAGTGGGGTGGGTGGGGTGGGTGGAAGTGGACCCGGTGGGTAGGGGTGGATGTGATGTGGATGGTGGAGTCGGATGGTGGATGACACGTCAGCGGAACGCCGGCCGGGGAAGCCAACTCGCCCGCTGTACTCACACATTCCGGCGCTTGTGTATTAGCCGTAGTGCCAAATTGTGTTGGAGACCGTGAGAGGAAGACACATTCAATACCGCTCGCGAGACAGCACCAGCCATGTTACGGTCGTTCGACGGAACCGAACCCCAGGTCGCCGACTCCGCGTACGTCGATAACGCCGCCGTCGTCATCGGCGACGTCCGAATCGAATCCGAGGCAAGCGTCTGGCCGAACACCACCCTCCGCGGCGATCACGGCACGATCGTCGTCGGCGAGCGAGCCAACGTCCAGGACAACGCCGTCCTCCACGAGCACGCGACGCTCGAGTCCGGCGCGACGGTCGGTCACAGCGCCATCGTCCACAACGCCACCGTCGCCGAGGGCGCGCTGGTCGGCATGAACGCGGTGGTCCTCGACGGCGCTCACATCGGCGAGGGAGCTGTCGTCGCCGCCGGCAGCGTCGTCACCGAGGGAACGGAGGTCCCACCCTCGACGCTGGTCGTCGGCACACCTGCGGAGCCCAAGACCGAAATCGACGACGCGCGCCTCGCGGGAACCGCAGATCGGTACGTCGAACTCTCGCAGCGTCACGCCGAGACGTCGACCCGACTCGAGTGAATGGCTGGTAGGGATCGAACTTGAGTGCGCCCGTCGAGAGTTTTTGGGGGCGTTTCGAGGGACAACGAGGGAAACGCTGATACAGCCACCAGCCGAAGCCACGCGCATGAGCAAGTCATCGTGGACGGACCAGATCGTCGGCGAGCGGATGACCGTCGATCAGGAGTTCTCCTCGCGAGTCGCGAGTTCGCAGTTCTCGAACCAGCAGTGGAGTCTGATCATGACTGCGACGGAGTTCAAGATCGAAGACGCCGACGAACCGGAGCAGGCGCAACTGGTCGCAGATACGTCGAAACTCGAGCAGATCATCCCCGAACTCGAGAACGTCGACGCGGGCATGGGTGCGATGGGGGGTGCGGGCGGCGCAGGCGGTAGTTCGGGTTCCGGCGGCTCCGGCGGCCTCGTCGACTCCATCAAGGGCGCACTCGGCATGGGTGGCGGTGGAAACGACCACGAGGAACAGCGCGAGGCGGCTGAACAGCTCACTCAGGAGTACGCGGACGAGTTACAGACGCATCTCGAGTCGAGCGGTCGCTGGGAGTCGGTTCGTGAGGCTGCTGCGGCCGAGACGGCCGACGACGAGGCTGACGCAGCGAACTGACCGGGTCACGACGGGACGGTCTGTCCCAGACCGTTGCTTCTCCCAACTGTCGGACGGTGAGTACCAACGCTCAATCGCCCGCGTGAAACAGCGTCAACTCGCTGGCCTCGTAGATGTTGATCAGTTCCATCACCAGTTCGTCGTAGGACTCGTCTTCGATGCGAATGCCGTCGAGTCGTTCGATCGTTTCCTCGTCTAGCTCTATCTGTGGCATGTGTATACACACAACATTGAGGGATAAAAGCTCGCGGGCGGCTAGCGGTCGGATAGTCGTGTCGGCCCCTCAGACGGCACCGAAACCCACAGCACCTTTAGGCACGCTCCACGACCGTAGTGGTATGGCAGATTCCAACGACGTCGAAACGACGACCATCTCGATCAACGCCGACGACGACACCACGGACGAGGTAACGGTTCCGACCGGCCTCCTCGACCTCGTCGCCGAGGGCGACCAGACCGCAGCCGAAACCGTCGGCGACGTGACGCTGCTTTCTCTCGCCAGCCGCGCTCATCACATCGTCCACCACGGTCAGGAGTCCGACGAGGACCTCGAGGCGCAGGAAGCGCGCATCATGGATCTCTTCGAGGAGCGCTTCGGCGTCACGTTCGGCGAGGCGACCGGTCACCAGCACTGAGACGGACTGCTGGAAGTCATTTCCGGAGTACCTTGGACGACTCGCGGTTACTCCGCTAAACCGTTTCAGCAGACCGGATGTGATGCTGTTCCGCAGAGACGAACCGTTCTCCGAACGATCCCGAGCGTTCACCCTGCATTCTCTGGAGAAACCGCTGTCGAGATAGATTCGCCACTGTCCGACCCTTGGTACTGGCTTGCTGTAGCTGTGGGTGTACTCGAGTAAACGGCGTATGTGGCCCCAGTCCTCAGCCGAGGTGCAGACTTCTATTCCAAAATCTCCTGAGTAACTATTAAGCACCATTGAATTCAATTCTAACAAAATGAGTCGCTGGACTGGTTCTCAACGCCGGGAACTCACGACCACAAACGCGGTGAGTCGGTAGATGGGACGGAAGCGGACACGCAAACGAGCATTGAAGTCGACCGACGCCGACGAGTCTGAATCGGAGTCACAGACAAAGCGTCACTCCTCGAGTTCGACTCGATCGAAGACGGGCGGCCCACTGACCGGAACCGCGGTAGTCGATCAGGGGATCGGCAACGATATCAACGCCCTAACCGGCCAACCAGAGGGGTTCGATGCGATGGCCGGGTCGAACACGCCCGACTTCGAACCACTCCCGACTGGTCCGGACGCGCAGATTCAACGTGCACTCGAGGGCACCGACACCACGCGGGACGAGGTACCCAACACTGTCCTCGACGTGCTCGGCCAGGGAGGGGAGCCGTTAGACGGCCCGATTCAACGGGCACTCGAGGAGCGCATGGACGCGGACTTCTCGAACGTGCGGGTTCACACGGGCGGGAATGCCTCGCAGGCAGCGGAGGCGATCGACGCGAAGGCGTTCACGTGCGGGAACGATATCGTGTTCAACGCCGGTGAGTACGATACTGAAAGTCCGGAGGGCCAGCATCTGTTGGCCCACGAGCTGGCGCACGTCAAACAGCAGAATGGCGGTGCGACGATCAGCATGATGCCTCAGGAAGGGGCCGATCTCGAGATCGATCCGGATCCGCAGTTAGAGCGCGCGGCAGATCAGGCTGCCAAGGAGGCATTGTCTGGCGAGGAGCCACTGACTGTCAATCGATTAGGAACCGACGTCCACATCCAGCGGGCAGCAAAAGGCGATGCGCTGGAGACGCTGGCAATGCTGGAACTCGAAAACGAAGACGAGGACGGGATCAGTGACTTCCGCCAGAACCAGAACGCAAATCGCATTGCCTACCTCAAAGAGATTATCAACGAGTTCTACGCAGAAGCGGAGTCGGCCAGAGATGCCGTCGACGACCAGAGCACAGTCCAAGGGCTGGTCGACAGAATCGAACACGAAGTCGGAGACCAATTGCAACAACTCAACGAGAAATTGGAGGACAGACTCGAGGATGTCGCGCTGACTGACGACCAGCGCCAGAAACTCCAACAGGGTATCGACACCGGCGAATGGGTCGACTACGGGACGCCTGTAGGCTCGACGGTGTTGGGAGTGGTGCTCAGTCCGCTTGCAGGGCTAGCCACTGGACTCGGTATTGCAGGCCTCAAAAATCGGTTTGGGAGCTTAGATGGCGATATCGAAGAACGATTTAAGAAGCTCACCAAAGAACTCGAAGAGGATGGTTATCTCATCAATGAGGGTGACGACCCAACTGGCGTCAGAGGTGGTGACTGATGCGAGGTGAAATCATTGGTGAAAATGATGACGGTGTAGGTGTTGATGTTATTGACAATGTTGGAGTGAAACACGAAATATCGTTCTCGAAGGATAACGGAGAAATCGTATACCACCAAGCACCCGATTACCCAGACCACCCGAACGATCGCACGCAGGAAGAAAATGAGCACATCCGGCAGGCACGCCGGTACGCCAAGTGGCACGTCTACCGCGAGCGGGGCTACGAGACGATGCCGCGCCACGAGAATCCGGACTGTTTGGTCGCGGCGATGATTGCGGTGTCGGCACTCTCTGGCGACGCTGTCGAGGAACACTTTGGCGACCTCGAGAGCCAACTCGAGAGCCACTCCGACGATTCGGCGCTTGAACTGCCGTTCGAGGACGCCCGTTCAGACGACGTGTTCGTCTACCGCAAAGACCTCTATCTCTCACCCGATCCACTTGCTGTCGACCCGCCGCTGGCCGAGCAGTACAACGACCTCGCGACGGAGATCCGAACAGATCTGGGCGCAGTCTTCGACGAATCGGACGACCTCGAGCACCAGATACTCTCTCTGTTCGATCACGAGGACCGATTGGAGACCAAACTGCCGTCGTTTGAACTCGAAGCCGTCTCTAAAATGCACACCCTTCACACTGACGGATTTTCCGAGCAAACGACGGAGCCAGACGCACCGTTGGATCGAGAACCGGATGCGCGGATTGAACTCCCGCCGTTGAATCTCGAGCAGTTCGACCTGTTCAAACTCCTGCTGGTGACGAATCTGAGCGCACAGGTTCGCGATCGATTCCTGATGATGGGCGAAGGGTCGCCGAAAGCGTTCCAGCACCAGGGCTTTGGTACGTATCGAGGGACCGTTAAGAAACAGATTAACGACATGTACGACACGTACTATCTCTTCTCCGAATCACCATCGAACTGGCGTCCGACCCGTTCGTAAGCCGGTTTTCCAGTGACCGATCCATGGTGTCTTCTTGCGACAGATTGAACCAAAATCCCCCGCGGGCGAGAGTTGCGGTCGTACCCAAATCAGTGCGAGAGGTGATCTCACGCCAGCGGACCGAACCCGGGGTTCGGTACTCCGGTGGTCGTGAGGTCCAGACGAGTCTACACGGCTCGAAACTCGCCTACGATCCCCACGACCTCGTGCCTAACCGAGACGACGGCGGCGTTTTTGGCCAGGAGAACCACATCAAGCGGGCACTGGACCGCACCGACACCACCCAAGACGAGGAGCCCAACTAGGTGCTCGGGAACGGCGGTCTGCCCCTCGAGCGGTCGATCCAGCGGACGATGGAGAACCAGATGAACGCGGATTTCTCAGCTGTACGCATCCACACTGCCTCGAAGACCGCCGAAACCGCCGACGCCATCGACGCGAAGGTCTTTACTGTGGAAACGATCTCGTATTCATTTCATCCGGGGGAGTACGATCCCAGTCAGGGGAAGGGTAGTTCCTGCTCGCGAACGGGTGTTCCCAGTGTACATCAACGGACTGACGCAGTGACTGATTGCTATTCAACAGAACAGTCTACTGTCACGCTGTCACCGCTACAGCAGTCCAAATTCGGCAACTGAGGCGGCATTTGAGTCTGCGGTTCCGTCGTCTTCATCGACATCGTCGGGTCCATCGCCAGCGAGGTCACCGTCTTCGTCAGCAGTGACGTCACCGGTGTCTCCCTCGCTGTCAGCTCCGTCAGTCTCGGCTCCGTTCTGATCTTGATCGCCGGTCTGGTCTCCGTTCACTGGCGACTCCGTGGGTGTCTCTTCGCTCGGCGAGCCGTTATCCGGTGAGTCGCCGTCAGGTTCCGGTTCGTCCGGCGTTTCGTCTGGCTGCTCCTCCTCGGGGGACTCCTCGTCTGGCGCTTCATCCGGGAGCACTGCAAGCCCCTCGATCGTCACCGTCTGCTCCGCATCCTCGGTTGCAATCGTATGCGTCGACTCGCCCTCCGGCACCGTCGGCGTGAACTGCTCGACCGTCGTGTCACCCGGCTCGAGCGAAATGGTTCGCTCTTCGATCACTGATCCGTCCACGCTGTACGTGACCGTCTGCGTGCCACCGTCGTCGCCCGTATTCATAATCGTCGCGACGACGGTCGTCTGCTGGCCGGCCACGTCAGTGGGTGGCGCTGAGACATCGACCAGCGAGAACTCCGCGGCTGCCGGCTCGGTCACCGTCACGATCGTCTCGTCGCTCTCGTTCTCGCTCGCGACTACCGCCGTGTACTCGCCGGGTGCCAACTCGTCGGTCGGCGTACTGAACGCAACCGTCTCGCTCGCGCCGGACTCGAGTGCCACTGCCTCCGAGTCGACCACCGTTTCGCCGAGGGTGAACTCGAGTGCCTGCTCGCCGGCCTCGTCGCCGACGTTCTCGATAAGCGCCTCGACCTCGAGTTCGTCGCCCTGTTCGACGGGCGAGTTCGTACCGGTGATTTCGACGGCGAACTCGGCGGGATCGGCTGGCTCCTCGATCGTGACCGGCGTCTCGTCGGTGTCGTTCTCGCTTTCGACCGTCGCGGTGTACTCGCCGGGCTCGAACTCGGTGGTGTCCGCTTCGAGCGTGATCGTCTCGGTCGGGTTCGTGCCGAGTTCGAGTGTCTCCGTGTCGACTGCGGTGTCGTCGAGTGCGAGTTGAATCTCCTGTTCGCCGGGTTCGTCGCCGACGTTTTCGACGAACGCCTCGACCTCGAGGGCGTCACCCTGTGTGACCGGCGAGTTGGTGTCGGTGATGTCGACCTCGAAAGTGGCAGGGTCGTCCGGCTCGGGGATGTCGACGACTTCGCCAGCGGGATCCGTCTCGGCGATCAGCGCCTCCTCGTAGCCGAACGGAACGAGGCCGAACTCCCAGACGAGCTGCTCGTCCTCGTCTACGGGCGTCCACTCGACGGTGAACGTCTGGTTGCCGGGCTCGAGCCCGCCAATTGGTTCGTCCTCGGTCGTTCCCGCGACGAACTCGCTCACGCCGGGCAGTGCTTCTTCGTTCGGATTCTCGGAGCTGAACGTCACGTCGATGGTGTCCTCGCCCCACGCCCACTCGCCGTCGTCGCCAGTGGGCTCACCCGGCTCCGTCTCCGCAACGGAGATCGACGGCTCGTCGGGCCGTGCGTCCTCGTTGCACTCCTGACCCTGCGGATTCGGATGGTCGATACTGGCGAACGGAATCGCCTCGTCCGAGCTGATGCCGGAGATGTAGGTCCCGAACGTGCCGTAATCCGGCACACCGACTGTGATGGTGCCCTCACCATCTTCGACCCCCTCGAAGTCGTCCTCCGCACCGATCTCGAAGACGATCGTCCCTGTGAACGGTGCCTCGACCTGATCACCGACCGTCACGAAGTCTTCGATGATCGTATTGCCGAAGCCGGCACCGTCGTAGAAGCCCGTGCTCGCGGCGACTGTTTCACCCTCTTCGAACGAGCCCGTTACCTCCGCGCGCGTACAGCCCACGAACTCGACCTGGAACTCCTCGTCGACGGTGTACTCGAGTGACGCCGTCTCGAGCGTCTGGTTTTCCTCGGTGGCGACGAGTGAGACATCGAGGAGCGCGTTCTCTGCGAGTGGCGTCTCGAGGTCGATCGATTCGTTTTCGATACCCTCGCCGGCGGCGAACGGCTCGGTTTCGGTGAGCTGGTCGCCGTCACCGTCGCCGTCGCCATCGGTCACGGTGAGCGCGTACTCGACGGAGGCGTTGGCTTCGTCGATGGTGACGCTGGTGCCGTCGCCGGTCTGGTCGCTGACGCTGAGCGTCGAGTCGGGATCGAACGGGTCATCGAGCGTGTACTCGATGGTGTCGCTCGCGAGCACTTCGTCGTCCGCCGCGGCGTGGACCGCGACTGAGACCGGTCCGTCAGACTCGATCGGCGGGTCGAGATCGAGTTCGAGTTCTGAGACAGTCTCGCCGGCCTCGATTGTGTCGCTGTCGACCCGCTGGTCGTCGTAGACGGCGCTCACGACGTAGTCGACGGTAGCGGAGGCCTCGTCGACTACAAGCGTTTCGCCGTCGCCGCTCTGGTCGCTCACCGAGAGGTCGGCCTCGGGCTCGTCAGGCTCGTCGGGGTCGACCGTGACGAAGGCCATGTCGAGCACCGGTGCGCCGCCTTCCGTGACGTACGGCTCGTCGTCGCCGCCGTCGCGTTCGACGTACCGGAACGTCTCGTCGTCGGTCGTATCGTGGTGGACCGCCGCGACGAGCGAGCGGTCGTCTTCGAGGGGCTCCTCGAGTTCGATTTCCACGTCTCCGTGCTCGCCGGGCTCGAGGTAGCCGGAGACGCCGATCACGTCCTCGGGATCGAGCGCCGCGGTCGTATCGTCGTAGACCGCGACGAAGCCGCCTTCGGAGAGGTCGACGCTCGCTATCTCGACCGTCTCGCCGGTCGTGTTCTGATCGGGGAACGAGAGCGAGGCGGTGCCCTCGAGTTCGTCGATCAGTTCGATGCGCTGGACGAGTTCGATTTCGACGTACTGGACGAGCTGTGCGCCGTCGTCGATACCCTGGTCGACGGCGTACCCCGTCGCGTCGGCCGCGGTCTCTGCGGTCAACAGTTGAAGCTGCGTGACGCTGATCCGCTGGTACTGGATCGCCCGCGCGGTCTCCTGGCTCGCGGTCGACGCTGCGACCTGAAGCTGGGTAACGGTTGCCTCCTGATGTTGGGCGAGCGCGCCCTCTGCGCTGCCCATCGCGAGGTGCTGGACCTGCGTGATGTCGACGACCTGCTTCTGGATCACCGCGCCCTCGCCAGCGCCGAACGCGACGGACTGAATCTGCTCGATTTCGACGACCTGGTACTGGATCGCCGACGCGACTGCCCCCTTCGATGCACCCGTCGCGGCCGACTGGATCTGCGTGACCGACACGTCCTGGCGCTGGACGAGCACACCCTGCGCGCCGCCGTCAGCCGCCGCCTGAATCTGCTCGACGGTCGCCTCCTGGGACTGCGTGATCGCTCCCGTCGCCGCCCCTTTCGCGGCCTCCTCGATCTTCGGCGTCGTAATCTGCTGGACCTGCTCGACGTGGACCGACTGGACCTGTTTGAGCGCACCCGCGCTCGCTCCCCACGCCGCGGACTGGGTCTGTTCGACGGTCACCGTCTGCTTCTGCACCAGCGCGCCCTTCGCCGCCCCCTTCGCGGCGGTCTGGATCTCCTTGATCGTCACCGCCTGGCGCTGCTCCATCTCGATGTCGATCTGCTGTTCCTGCTCGAGTGCTAGCTCCGAGCTGCCCTCGAGTGCACCCGAGGCGGCACCCGCGGCCGCGTGCTGGACGTGCTCGATCGTGACCGTCTGGCGCTGTTCGGCAGTGAGCTTCTGGTACTGCGTCAGGACGCCGTAGGCCGCACCCTGGGCTGCCTCCTGAATCTTTGGCTGCTCGTCGACCTCGTACTCGGCGGCCTCACTCGCCGCACCCGCTGCCGCGCCGAAGGTGGCGACCTGCAACTGTTCGACGGTAACGCGCTGTTCCTGGGCAATCGCACCGTGGGTCGCACCCCAGGTCGCACTCTGGAGTTGGCTCGCGGTCGCCGTCTGGTGCTGGGCGAGCGCGCCGTCAGTCGCGCCACCGACGGCGTGCTGGATCTGGGTCACGTTCACGCGCTGCTCCTGGATGAGCGTCCCGTGAACCGCTCCTGCCGTCGCCTCCTGCACCTGTTCAACCTCGGCTTCCTGATGCTGTGCGGCCGACTCGCTAGCCGCCTCGACCGCGGCCGCACGCTGTTCCTGACTCACCTCGACGCCCTGGGCCTGCACGAGTTCGATCCCCTGGTCGACGCCCGCTTCGACCGCGTCCTCGTGCTCCTGGAGCGTCTGTGCCTGTGCCTGCGCTGGCGACTCAGCGTTTGTCTCTGTATCACCCATCGCCGCACCGTCCGTCACACCTTCACCCCCCGCCGCCGCATCGGCCTGGGCGGGGGCTGGTGATCGGACTTGGACTGGAGACGGGTACTCGAGTGGCGCGAGCGGCGCGGTGTTCGCTCCCATTTCACCAGGAGTAGCCATTCCCGTCTCACCGGCGGCTGCAACCGGCGGTGACGCCTCTGTTTGCTCGCCGTACTGGTTCGACTGTGTCGAGTCGTCACCGAGCCCCGAGAGGCCGCCGTTGAGCAGCGGCAGTGCAATCAGGCTCGTGACGAGCACGCCGGCGACGAGCGCGACAATGAGTGCGCCGCGTGTGCGTGGTCCCAGTCGGTGGCGGCGAGTCATCGCCGACCACCGTCGCGGCGACCCCGGTTGTAGACACAGCCAGCGGTAGTATTGGTGGCACTGGCACGGGCTGTGATAGTATCGGCGACACAGCCAGCGGTAGCGTCGATGGCACGGTCTGTGGTAGTGTTGGCGGCACAGCCAGTGCTAGTGCCAGTGCCGGTAGGACTACTGTCAGCCCCCCTCGCAACGCAACCGCGAGGATCGGGCGCGCCACCAGCCACCGGTATCCGCTCTCCGTCTCTACGCGCCAGTGGCTGCCAGACGGACCGACTTCGGATCCAATACCCCCTCCTCACCCCATCCGTGATACTAACTCCCATTCGTTTTCGACACCCGTCCGAATCGGCGCATAAGCGCGCCGCTCGTTTCGCTGCTCGTGCTGACACAATCACCTGTTACGACGGGCAGAACGCGAGATCTACTGACCCACAATGACCCGCCGACCGGGCTTCGAGGTGGCCCGTCACAACCGGGTGTGAACGATCACCAGCGCCGACAGGAAGCGGTTCATTTCGACACACGTTCGGCCGGTGATGATCGATTTCGTCAGCGCGTTGTCCGTTCAGTCGGTGGGTCGACCACGCTGTCCACCGAACACACACTTCGGAAACCGAAGTTTTGATCACGGTTTACGAACGAGCGGCTGGCATGGAAACAGACCAGCGACAGGTCGAGCTCGTCGACGCCACCGTCGCGAGCCAGTTCGCTCGCGCGGCGCTGCTCACCGTCTTGCTCGGCGCGGCCGCACAGATCGCCATCCCGATCCCGGGCCCATCACCACCGATCACCCTCCAGGTGCTGTTCGTCTTCCTCGCCGGCCTCATCCTCGGGCCGGTTTGGGGATCATTTTCGATGATTCTCTACCTCACCGCCGGCGCAATCGGTGTCCCGATCTTCGCCAACTTCGGGAGCGGAATCGGCATCCTGTTCGGCCAGAGCGGCGGCTACCTCTGGTCGTACCCCCTCGCCGCAGCCCTGATCGGACTCCTCGTCCACCGCGACTACCGCAGCCACGGGCTTCGTGACCCCGCTACCGCCTCGCTCCCGCTCGTCGTCGCCGCCCTCGTCGCCGGCACCACACTCATCTACGGGATGGGGTCTGCCTACATGGCGATGCTACTCGAGTTGACCGCGTGGCAGGCGATCACTGCTGCCGTCGTTCCGTACATTCCAGGTGAGATTCTGAAGATCATCGCGGCGGTCGCAATCGTCAGAAGTGGCCGGCTGCCGACCCCGGAACACCAGTCTGGTCGGTGACCGAGTCGATGATCGAATTCGACGATGTTACCTACGGGTTCGACGAGGTGCCGGTACTCGAAGACCTCTCGCTGACGATCGACGACGGTGAGTTCGTCGTCCTCGCGGGGGCCAACGGGAGCGGTAAGACCACGCTGTTGCGCCACTCCAACGGACTGCTCTCGCCCGACAGCGGCACCGTTCGGGTCGATGGGACACCCGTTTCGGAGAACCTGATCGCCGCCCGCTCGCGGGTCGGCATGGTCTTCCAGCACCCGCGGGATCAGTTCGTCGCCGCCACGGTCGGTGCCGACGTCGCCTTCGGGCCCGAAAACCTCGGACTCGACCGCGACGAGATCGACCAGCGCGTGACGGATGCGCTGGCAGCCGTGAATCTCGAGGGCCGAACGGACGAGCGAATCGACACGCTCTCCGGCGGGGAGCAGGCTCGCGTCGCCATCGCGGGCGCGCTCGCGATGAACCCTGTACACCTCGTCCTCGACGAACCCTTTACCGGCCTCGACGCCCCTGCTCGTCGCTCGGTACTCGACCGACTCGCGTCACTCTCCGACTCGGGGACGGGCATCTGTCTCGCAACGCACGACCTGCGCGACGTCTGCGAACTTGCAGACCGGTTGATCGCGATGCAGGACGGACGGGTCGTCGTGGACGACGCGCCAGCGCGTGCACTCGAGGCGTTTTCAGAGCTGCCGATTGCGGTTCCGGATTCGGTTCGCCGGCAGCCCGCAGACTGAGGCTGGCGGACGGTACCGGCACGAGACGAGTACAAATCCCCACCGCTACATGCTCACCTACGAACCAGACGATACGCTCGCCCACCGACTCGATCCGCGCTCGAAGCTCGCGATCCAGATCGGGTTCGCAGCGACGGCGCTCTCGCATACCGCTCCGCGCGCACTCGCCGTGCTCACGCTGATCACGCTCGCGATTCTGGCAACTGCTCGTGTGCGACTCTTGCAGACGCTCTACGCGTATCGCTTCGCGTTCGTGTTCCTCGGCGGTGCACCCCTGCTGGCGTCCATCACACTCGGGCCGCCGTGGGTCGATCTCTCCGCTGGTGTGGACTCGCTGCTCGCGAGCTCTCGCGTGCTCCTCATCTTACTCGTCAGCGCGGCCTACGTTCGTTCGACGCGGGTCCGGGACTCGCGAGCGGCGATTCAGCGGACGATTCCCGGAAAACCGGGACAGTTGCTCGGCATCGGCGTCGCGCTGGTCTTCCGGTTCCTGCCGGTCCTTCGTGCAGACGTGAAGACGATCAGCGACGCGATGGCGGCCCGACTGGGAACCGAGCGAGCAACCCACGAGCGCGCCGGGACGATCGCACTGCTCGGACTCGAGCGCGCGTTCGACCGGGCGGATCGGCTGTCGCTCGCCCTCCAGGCGCGGTGTTTCGCCTGGAATCCGACGCTGCCGCGGCTGTCGTTTTCGCGGCTCGACGCGCCCGCACTTGGAATTGCAATCGTACTCGCAGTGTCGGCACTGCTCTGATGGTGTCGCCTGGTTGAGCGCCCGAGATGACTGCTAGCCAAACCGGGTCACGGACAACACACTGGACGGGAGCAGAAGGGGGGAGACGCGAGAGTGGGTTGTCTCTCTCGCAGATTTCGAATCCAACCGCGTGTCTCACTGGATGGGGGATGGAGTGACAGCGGATGGGGGATGGAATGCCGCCAGACGAATTCGTCTGGATGGGCAGGTAGTTGTTATTGGTGATTACTAATAATCCTTTGGCAGACGTTCGTCTGACGAGATCCGTGAATGTGTTCCCAACGGTTTAATTTCAAAAGCCAGAACCCGAATACGGAGTCCAGATATGAAACACCGGATGACAGTTCAATACAAGAGCAAACGTTCACCAATTTCTCACCAAATATATTATAGAGTGGGTGGAAATATCGGCCAACGGCGGTACTCAACTACTACCGTGGGGATTTTTACATGAAAGATACAACGGAGTTGTCTGATGGTGACTACCACTCACCATCGGTGCAGTATACTGGTCAAATTTATTGTCTAAACAAACATAACTTGATTGCCTTCGTGAGAAGTAGGTCTAGTAGGTTAGGGGTGATTTCGGAGTTTACCTACTACCATCACAACCATAAGTAATTGTTATTATTCATTTCCGATATTGTCCAAAACCATTAACTGACTAGTTAGTCAGGCCACCATATGGAAAGTTCAGACAATCTATCTATGGAAACCCAACTCCTGTTCAGTATCTTAGAAGAAATTGGTGAGAAAGAGACTCGCAATATTGCCGATTTACCGCCTTTAAGCGACTCAATTGATGTGGATGCCCTTACTAGACTTGCGGAATCAAAGGGTATTGCTGTTAAATTTGAGTATTGTGGTTATGAGATACTCGTTGAAGATCGAGAGGTGACTGTTCTCTAAGGCCAACGAAAGACAGTAACCTCAACAGCTGTGGAATTATAATCTTTGTCCACTTTGACCTCAATAGTCTTGAGAGGCATGTAAATCCACAGGAGTACACTTTGTCTATCACCATGTCAGATCCTCACTACTACTGCATTACTATTCGCGGCCGTCCGTGAGCCCTTCACCGGTCCAAGCGAGTTTTGAACCGTGCACAGAGAATGTGATTGTCAGCAGTGCAGTAAGAGAACTGCTGCAACTGAAGGGTTTATAACACGTCCTAGAGACAGTCACAACCGTGTATCTCCGTCCGAAAATATCGGACAGTAGGGAGTTGTCTCGTCAGACGGCCGTTGATGACAACAACAATCCTTGACACCTCGCCAGTATATCAGGTAGTATGCACATACGTCAACTCACTAACCGCAAAAATAATATCCATCAATAATAGGGAAAACTAGTATTCATCTAATATAATTCTTCTTTTTGTATACAGTTCTATTTCGAAGGCGATTCTATAGAAGATTACCAATCTCATCGATACACTTACGGGTTATCGGACAAATGGGCAACTGCGGGGGATTACATCCACCATCGGTCGTTCACAAACGACCGGGCCTGTTCACAGGCCAGTCCCTTGCACACCCACAGACAGCCATTCGATGGATAGATTCCTGATCCATCATCTGCCCCCCGGCCCTCCAGTAGGGCCGGTTTGTCAGAGGCATTCACCGAGTGGCACCGAGTTCGGAATCGATTTTCGTGGTAATAATTCGGAAAGCAGAGTAGCGGAACGCGGGAGATGTGTCTCACTTCGAGAGTGCAGTTCACTTCGAAAAGCCCCGGCGGGGGAGGATAAAAAGCACTCAGTCCCTACCCGGGTGCTGCCTCGTTCCCCGCATCGCGGCTTCTACAAGACAACGTGATATACATTCCGCGTAAGTACGCGTGCATGTGCTGTGGGTCAACCCACAGCTGGTCTTCCACTGTGGATTCACTAATATGTTGCGTTGAACGGTTGTAACGTCCACTGACTTGCCATGTGGTGTGGACTCTCTTGGTTTCGCGAATCCGGTATCAAACTAGAAGACTTATTACAGACAACCCAAAACGAACCAGATACCCCTACACCGGGAGTCCATCACAGGTCTCCAATCACGTGATCGTATGGATCGCGTGATCGGCCGCTGTGGTGGTCCGCCCCAAGAATAGCTATACGACCAAACAACAGACAACATAACATGACAAACGAAACGAACTTCCGCGAAAAGGGACGCGCAGTGTTCCTGGCCGCACTTATGGTCCTTTCCGTTGTCGCCATGTCCGCCTCGTTCGCAGGCGGTGTCGCGG
>NZ_MASN01000035.1 GCF_001861355.1 Natrialba sp. SSL1 | reverse complement strand
CGTCGTTCGCTGCAGCCAGCGCAGCGTCGACGTCGTCTTCGGTGCCGCGCTGGAATTCCGCCAGCGTCTCGCCCGTCGCGGGATTTACGCTCTCGAACGTTTCCGAACCGCTACCGTCGGTCCACTCGCCGCCGATGTAGTGTTGGTTCACCTGCTCTGTTGCTTGCTGGCTCATACTCGACTATGACAACGAGCGACGTGAAAACGCTGCTGGTGGTAGCGGCTCGGAGCTAGTCAGTGGCGCTGTTCTGCGTCGGTTTCGAGTGTTCGAGGCTGGGTTCCGTGTCTGGTCCCACTCGGTTCCGTGTGTCCACCCACTCAGTTCCGTTCGAGTTCCCGCACCGGGCCACCTTCCTCGGCCGACTCGGAGTCGAACACGTGCTCGAGTTTGCGGTCCAGTTCACGCTCGGTGAGCTCGCCGCGGGCATACTGTTCGCGCAGGAACTCGAGTTCGGGTTCGTTCGATGTCGCTGCCTCACTGGCAGTACTGTCGAGAGCCGCGGTGGTAGTCGATTCAGTCGCCGATTGTGTATCGGTGGCGCCAAATTGCGCAGCCACGACGAACGCGAGGGCGAGCGTGCCGAGAAGACCGAGTACGGCAAGTGAACCAGGAACGCCTGCAGTGAGAGCAGCAACGACGACCAGCGGGAATCCAAGAACGAGTGCGAGGAGGGCGGCTGCCGTCCCGTTGTCCATCGGTCGTGTTTCGAGCGGTGAACGTGAAAGACTTTCGACGAGATGGTGGCTGTGGATCATGACGCGTTCGGGGCGTCCCTACTGACCACTCAGATCCGCTGCCTTCTCGAGTTCGCTCCGGAGTAAGGTCGAGTCGAACTCGTGATCCGGGCGGAGCCGAACGAAGTCGAGGAAGCGCCGGGCCGAGAGCAACTCCGACGGTTCGTAAACCGAGGAGGCGGCGAGGACGGCCTCGCGAGCGCCGATTCGTGGCTCCAAGATTGCGAGCGCACAGGCGAGGTCGTAGGCCGTCGTCTCCGCAACACGGTCCTCGTGGACGCTGGTCGCATCGATGAAGTACAGGTCGCCGTCACACAGCAGGATGTTCTCGTCGCGGAGATCGCCGTGAGCGAGCCCGTGGTCGTGTAGCGTCGCGAGCATTTCGAACAGTTCCGGCGCGCGGGCGGCAACCTCCCGGTCCGAAACCGTTCGCAGCGATTCGAACTCCGGGAGGTACTCGAGTACCAGCACACCGAGGCCGTTGACTTCGAAGGCTTCGATTGGGCGGGGGGCGTTGATGCCGATGGCGCGCATGCGCTGGGTGGCGTCGTACTCGTGTTCGACCATCTCGCGGGGAGTGTCGAAACGGTCGAAGAAGCCTTCGGTGCCGGAGGAGACGGCACCGACGTTGCGGCCGGTCGTCAGGAGCGCGTGGACGAGCGCGTTCTGGCGGGTGACGATTTTGACGAACCACTTCTCGTCGATGACGCAGGGGGTCGAAAGCCAGTTGTCGGCGTCGAGGAACTCGACACGGACGGCGTCGCGGTCGTGTCGTTCCGCCAGCGTGCGGATGACGCGCTCGATGCGTCCCCACTCGACCGTGCCGCGTGCGAGCTGGCGGAGATCCATTACTAGAGATGGTGTGGGCTCGGAGTTAAATGCGTCTCGAAGTGTCTCTACCGAGACGTGTCTAGGACGGTACTCGTTCGATCGTTCAACCGTCGGCTCTTTGGTGCTTCGTCCGTTCGCCACTCCGACCGTTCAACCGCTCGGCTCTTCGTCCGTTCGGCCGTTCACCCCCTAACCGTTCGACTGTTCGACCGTTCGCTCCCTAACCGTTCGACCGAGCGACCGTCACAAACACAGACGTGTGGACGACGAGAGTGGTGTCTGGAGCACCGTACGGGCGAATCTAAGCAGTACTGTTTTCATCGTTGCTCTGAGAGTACGACCTAGACCTAGCATGGACGCTGTGGATGACCTCGGTGATGCGATCGACGTGACGCGAGAGTTGTTGGTGCCGGTTCGGGTCGGCCGCTGGCTCAAGCTGGCGCTCGTCGTCCTCTTCGTCGGCGGCGGCCTTGGTGCAAGCGGCGGCGTGCCGGTCGGAGACGTCGAACCCCTGCTCGATCAGCCGATGCCGGCAGTCGAGACGGATGTCGATCCCGTTCCGGACGAGGTAATCGCCGTCCTCGGGCTGGTGATCGTAGCTGGCGTTCTCCTCTGGATCGCATACGCGATGGTCGGCGCGATCATGGAGTTCGTCTTCATCGAATCGCTTCGGTCGAATGCGGTCCACGTCAGGCGCTATACGCGAGCGAACGTCGGGCGCGGGTTGCGGCTGTTCGCCTTCAGAGCTGTTGCAGTGCTTCTGTTGAGTGGTGTGTTCGGGATCGCAGTACTGGCCACGTTCGGCGGCGTTCCGGACGCAAGTTCGCTCGCACTTGCCGGCGTCCTCGCGATTCCGCTGTACCTCGTCTACGCGGTCGTGATGCGTTTTACATCCGAGTTCGTCGCGCCCGTCATGCTCCTCGAGCAACGGGGCGTACTGAGTGGCTGGCGGCGGTTCTGGCCGACCGTCACCTCGAACTGGGGGAACTACGCCGTCTATCTGGCGCTGGTGTGGGTTCTGCAGTTCGTTCTCAACATCGTCGTCGGCTTCGTCGTCGTGATCGGCGCGCTTATCGTGGCGATTCCGTTCGTTGTGCTCGCCGTGCTCGCGTACGTTCTGGGCGGTGCCGGTGTCTACCTCGCCGTCGTGGTCGGTCTCCTCGGACTCCTGGCAGTGGTCGTCGTGTTCGCGCTCATCCAGTTGCCCATCCGGACCTACTTCCAGTACTACGCGCTGCTCGTCCTGGGTGACACCAACCCCGAACTCGATCTTATCCCGGACCAGCGCCGCGTTGCACGGACGGGCAAAAACGGCGTTACCGGTGCCGGTGAGACCGTCTCCCCAACCGACGGATGGGAACTGACTGGCTCGGCGACCGATAGCGAGCGAACGAGCAACGAAACGGGCGCGAACACCGGAACGGGTACGGATACAACGACTGGAATGGAAACGGGAACGGGAACAGAAACAGAAACAGAAACGAGCGGCCTACAAGATCCGAACACCAGTCCCGACAGCAACGAGGGGAGATCCGCCGACGATGCCGGCTTCTGGGGCGACAGCGAACCAACCAGCAACTGGGACGTCCCAGCCGAGAGTGACTCTGACCAAACGGATACGGAGAGCAGTGAGGACAGTACCGAAAGAAGCGACAACGGAACGGGTGACAAAACCGACGACATCGACGACACCAACGATACCAGCGACACCAACGACACCAACGATGCCGACGATGCCAACGCAGGCGACGACGGCCGCGGCTGGTGAGCACCAGACACCACTCTCATCCACTGCAATCTCGCCATCCCGTTTATCTCATCCGTCGGTGATGTCTCTCGAAAGCCGATGGGACCATCACCACTCGAGATCACGGTGATCGGACTGGACTCGAGTACCCACTGGCCCGCGCCCAGTCTCGAACCCGTCCGTCAAATAGGATCGAGTGACGGAGTGGGTAACGGAGTGGGTAGAGGTAGTGGAGATAGTTGGGGTAGCCTATTCGCCGGGAGTGGACTGGCTGGTGGCGGCAACGGATTTCGATGGGGTGTGTTCGTCGCCGGATGCTGTCTGATCCTACTCGGTGTCGTCGGCGTTCGATACGCGCCGGCGATCGTCCGTGCGCAAGCGAGCGAAGGGATGACACCGGTCGAGGACGACCAACTCGAGGAGACGGATCGGATTCGTGTGACGAAAGGAACGAGCGTGGTTTTTCTGGTTGTCGGAGTGGTGCTCGTCGGGTATGCGAGTGGGGTTGTCTGAGGTGCGTTGTTAGCTGATCGTGGAGAGAATGCCGTCGTCATCGTCGTCATCCTCGGTATCGTCTTCATCGTCGTCTGTCTCGTCGTCGCTGTCATCATCGTCGGCGTCGCCGTCGTCGTCGTCACCGTCGGCAGCCGTATCATCGCCTCCATCACCGGTCTCCCCATCATCGTCGCCTGTCTCCTCGTCGATGGCAGGAACGACACCCTCCATAAGCGCGAAGATGTTTTCCTCTTCTTGCCAGTCGAGATCCCGCGGATAGACACCGATCGTCACGAGCAGGTCCTCACCTGCTTCGACTGCCTCGGTGATATGGAGCGCAACATCGACATCGGTGCCGTCGAACGACGCGTCGGCCGAGAAGCGAGACTGTGTGGTGGACTGGTCGGCGACAGTCGTCGAGGACTCCTCCTCGAGTTCGACGTTGTTGATATCGTCGTAGTTGCTCGCAACCAGTTCGACGAGTTCGTCCGTCGACATATCAGAGACCGGGTTGACTTGCTGGCCCAGAACCGAAACCTGTGGCGTCGAGAGCACGATGAAGACGGCACCGCGTTGACGCCCGAGTGGGCCCATATCGACTGCCTTCTCGTGTTCGGTCATGTAGTTCGTCACCACGACCTCTTCGGTCGCGATGCTGGCTCCGACCTCCTCGCGGACGACGAGGTCGTCGATCCGCGTCTGTTCGTACTCCGTCTCCGACCGGACGGATTCGTCGACACCTGCTGGTGCTGCCTCGTGCGTCGCGAGTCCAACGAGATT
The DNA here is from genome assembly GCF_001861355.1 of Natrialba sp. SSL1. Taxonomy (GTDB): domain Archaea; phylum Halobacteriota; class Halobacteria; order Halobacteriales; family Natrialbaceae; genus Natrialba. The sequence continues at coordinate 522,204 of NZ_MASN01000035.1, read as the reverse complement.
GAGACATCCAGCGAGTCCGGCGAGGCTGGCGGTACCGATACCACCCAGCATGGTTCGACGATTCAGGTCCATAGGGAAAATCTCACGTTGGTTCATAAGTGTTTATTGGATTCGAGACTGTCACGCAACGGACCAATACGCATATCGACAAACGGTCTCCGCTGGGTCTGACAGGTCACGAACCGGGCTACTTCCGTTTGAACGCGCGAAGAACCAATGAGCCCACCGACAGATTGGTCAGTCGACCCTGCCGTGCGTGCTGGGCACGCGTCAACCAACGGACGACGACGTAACTCACCCCAGTGAGGGCCACTGCGATGAGCAGATTTCCGACGAGTAGCTGACGGATGGCTACCCCGGCCGACTCAGCCGCCGTCTCATACGAGACAACCGGATCAGTTCCAAGGATGAACCCGCCAAGCGTGATACTCGAGACGTACACTGCCGGTTTGACGAACGGGTTGAGCACTGCTGCGGAGGCGAACAGTGCCGGTGTCGAGATCCACGACCAGAGGCGACCGAAGACGACGAAGAGTCCGAGTCCCAGTCCGCCAGTCGGCATCGCCGTGACGAAGATACCGAGTGCGAAACTGGCTGCAACCTGGTGTGGCGTATGCTCTTCTTCGAACGCCTGTCGAAGCTTTGCGCGAGCAGTGGCGCGATAGTGGCCCAAGCGATCCCGGAGACTCACGTATATCTATCCGTCTCCCTCGTTCGACCCAACGTGCAAAAAGCTACCGAGAGTCAAGGAAAGACATCGACGATCCGTCAGGTTCACACCCTGGTTCGGACACCGGCCACGTCTCAGAAGTGACAGTGTATATGGATGACAGCGGATATGAACGACAGCGGGTATGGACGATAGCAGCGATGTCGGACGGTCGTTACGGGAACGAGCCCGCTTCGTCGTACGCGTCGGCGACGCGCTGCAGCGCAACGACGTACGCAGCGGTCCGTGGATTATCCAGATCGTGTTCCTCGTAGGTCTCGACGAGTGCATCGAACGCCTCGACGATAATCGTCTCGAGTTCGTCGTTCACGCGCTCTTCCGACCAGGAAAAGCGCTGGCGGTTCTGGACCCACTCGAAGTACGACACGGTGACACCGCCTGCGTTCGCGAGAATATCCGGGATAACGAAGACGTCCTTGTCTTCCATCACCGCGTCGGCTTCGGGCGTCAGCGGTCCGTTCGCGGCCTCCGAAATGACATCGGCAGAGACCTCCTCGGCGAGTTCGCCGTCGATTGCGTTCTCCAGTGCGGCCGGAATGAGCAGGTCAACGTCCAGCGTGAGCACGTCCTCGTTGGTGATCTCCTCCTCGCTCTCCTCGTAGCCGACGATACTTCCGGTCTCGTTCTTGTGTTTTTTCGCAGCGACCGGGTCGAAGCCGTCTGGGTTGTAGATGCCGCCACTCGAGTCGCTTGCGGCGACGACCGTCGCGCCCATCTCGTCGATCAGTTTGGCGGCGATCCAGCCGGCGTTGCCGTACCCCTGTACGGCGACGGTTGCACCGTCGAGGTCCTTGTCGAGGTAGTCGAACGCCTCGCGGGCGGCGAGTACGGTCGAGCGACCGGTTGCCTCGACGCGGCCTTCGCTGCCGCCGCTGGCGATGTTCTTGCCCGTGATGACGCCGGGTTCGGTGGTGTTCTCCAGCGTCTCGTAGGTGTCTTTGATCCAGTTCATCTCCCGCTGACCGGTGTTCACGTCGGGTGCAGGAATGTCGCGGTCGACGCCGATCAGGGGTCGTAGTTCGGTTGCGAACGCGCGGGTGAGGCGTTCGAGTTCGCTCTCGGAGTATTCTGCGGGATCGACGATAATCCCACCCTTGCCACCGCCGTAGGGGATTCCGACGGTCGCACACTTGTAGACCATCCAGCCCGAGAGCGCCTTGACTTCGTCGCGGGAAACGCCCGGGTGGTAGCGGATGCCGCCCTTGTACGGCCCGCGGTCGCCGTTGAACTGCGAGCGGAAGGCTTTGAACCGTTCGAGGTCGCCATTGTCGAGTTCGACCGTGAGATTCGTCTCGAGCACGCGCTCAGGGTGCTTGAGCCGCTCGATCACGTCGTCGCCGATGTCGAGATGTGCTGCCGCATCGTCGATTTGCGACTGCAGACTCTCGAACGGGTTCGTATCTGCTGCCATTAGACGGCTATTCCGCAGAACCGAAAATAAGCGTGACGAACATCATCCATAGTAAGTAAAACACAATATAAGGATTATAGTCGTGTTTATATCTGATACAGGTGTTGGCACCGATCCTGCAATCGATGTTGCTCTCGACGCTAAGACAGGTGTTGCTCTCGGCACTAAGACTGGTGTTGTCTTCGGCTCTAAGGCAAATGTTGTCCTCGACTCGCATCTACCTCGGAGACGCCCCTTAGACAGTGTCACCCTCGACTTTGGGGCGGGGATTGGGACGGTGCTACAGACGGAGCAGGCCGAGTGCCTCAGGACTTGACCCCGAGGCGGTTCACTGCGGGTGGTAGCAACTCACGAATCGGCCGCAGCCGCCCGTTCACGAATTCGCTCTGCCTGTGCGATCAACGGCGCATCGATCATCTCCCCATCGACCTCGAAGACACCACGTCCCTCGGCGTCTGCCTCTCGCTTCGCCTCGAGGACAGCCGTCGCCCACTCGAGTTCCTCGGCCGTCGGCGTGAACGCCTCGTTGATCGGGGCGACCTGGGCTGGGTGGATCGCCAGTTTCCCATCGTAGCCGAGTTGAATCGCGAACTCCGTTTCCTCGATGAGTCCGTCTTCGTCGCCGAAATCGGTGAAGACCGTATCGATCGCCTGGCAGTCGTGTGCGGCGGCCGCCACGACGACGCGCTCGCGTGCGTAGAGGACTTCCGTTCCCTCGTCGGTCCGCGTCGCGCCCAGATCCGCCGAGAGGTCTTCGGCACCGAACAGGAGGGCGTCGGTTTCGGGAACAGCCACGATTTCCGGTGCTGCGAGCACGCCCCGTGCGTTTTCTATCAGTGCCAGGATGGGGATCTCGAGTGCGTGGGACTCGAGTTCCGCCGCAAGCGTGTGGACGTCATCGGCGGAATCGGTTTTGGGGAGCATGACGCTATCGAGGCGGAGCTCGGTTGGCGAGCTGGCGGTATTGGTGTCGGTGTTAATGTCGGTGCCAGTGACATTACTGGTGTCGGTGTCAGTGGTATTGTTACCGTCAGTGTCAGTACCAGTTCCAGTGCCGCCGCCCGCGATAACCGCAAGGTCGGCCGTCAGTTCGTCGACGGGGGCGTTCACCCGGACACAGACCTCACAGTCGGGATCGAACGTTGGATCAGTCAGAACCTCACGAACGGTTTCTCGTGCCGATTCTTTCTCCGTCGGTGCAACTGCATCTTCGAGATCGAAGACGATGGTGTCAGCCCCTGCGCTGGGTGCCTTGCGGAGCATATCCGGCTGGTCACCGGGTGTAAAGAGGATACTGCGTCGTACCATAACTGACTGTGTGCGTACCACTACTGTCAATGTATGGGACATGGGTGAGGAAAGCGGATCGGGGTTGGGAGTGTCGAGGACGGAGATATTGATAAAGACACATTGGGGAAGGGATGGGGTAGGTGAGGACGTTGGATGGGGGAGCAAGAAGTGTAGAAAGCGGGCCCCTCTCTGAGGAGACACCCCTCATTCAAAGTGAAATCGGATGGGAGGGAACTGAATGGGTTGTGTGGCGGTTTTCACTCTGAATTGGGGGTGGACGATTGGCGGAAGCAGTGTCACTCTCGAGTCATGGAGGAGGCTAAATACGAGACTCGAAAAGATCCGACAGAGAGTAGGACAAGATTGGAGAGAAGGAGGAAGTATAGGGTGGGAGTAAAAGCGGGGTAGAAGTAAGAGCAACAGGCGTGAGCGAGGAGAAAACAGAGATGGAAAGCGAGTAAGAGAGTGAGTAAGAAAGAGTGGAAGCGTCGAAATCCGACAGGCGAAACAGGATTTACCCCCAGGGACCCCTCATTCAGAGTGTATCCTCTCTGTGGGAGGGTGGGGGTGGAGAGAGCGAGGGGGAGTTGCTGATTGCTTCGGGTCTCTGCCAACGTTTGGTATGAGTTTCTAGTATTCGGAACCTGTTGCTGGAACCACAACATTCAAACTATAACTAGAAACGATTCTAGACTAGAATACATACTGAAGATTTGCTGTTGAATCGATAATCTACAGTGGAACCGCCGATGGTGTGCCAATGACGTGCCGATGACCTATCGGGGATAACAGTGAGGGATCGGTCGCTGGAGAGCCACCTCCCTCCAGCGGTACTATTTGATACCGCTCTTTCTCACGTCTCTTACCTCCTTCACTCGCCCTTATTTTCCCTCCCATCTCCTCCATTCACTCTTCTCTCTCCTCTCACCATCTTCACCCGCTCTCAGTTCTCCTCTCACCACTCTCACTCGCTCTTCTCTCCCACTTACTTCGCTTTCTCCCATCACCCTCCCTTCCTCTCCCACATCACCCCCTATTCATCGCTGCCTTTCACTCTGAATCAGGGGTGGGCCTGTTCACCACTGATTCGTTCGTTCACATCTTGTATTTCAGCCGTTTCCAGCGCTACTGCAGTCAAATAGAGCCCAGTCGTGATTCATTATCAGTCTGCATTCTTTCCCATGGTTTTATAATACCGGTCTCCCAGAATGGAAGCATGGCTGATACGGCCGGTGGGGACCCGCTCTTCCAATCTCACGATCCGATCTTCAATCGGAAGGAACTCCTCCACGTCGGGCACGTCCCCGATGAGGACCGGATCGTCGGTCGGGACAACGAAATCCAGTCCGTTGCCGCCGAAGTCGGCGCGATCACGCGCGGCGATCCACCGAACAACGTGATGATCTACGGCAAAACCGGAACCGGGAAGAGTCTCATCTCCCGTCACGTCGCCACGCGAGCCCAGGACGCCGCCAGCAGCAACGAAATCGACTGTGGCGTCCTCTACGTCGACTGCTCCGAAGCGAATACGGAGACGCGTGCGACCCGCCAACTCGCCCTGAGTCTCAAAGAACAGACCGGCTACCAGGACCACATCCCCCTTCGTGGCGTCGGGACCATGGAGTACTACCAGCATATCTGGCGTATTCTGGAGTCCTTCTTCGACGCCGTCATCGTCATCTTAGACGAGATCGACAAACTCGATAACAGCAACATCCTGATGCAACTCTCCCGCGCCCGCGAAGCGCGCAAGACTGACGCCTACATCGGCGTCATCGGCATCAGCAACAAGGTTCAGTACCGCGAAACCTTAGACGAGCGCATCGACAGCAGCTTCGGCCACCGCGAACTGTTCTTCCACCCGTACGATGCCTCCCAGCTCCGCGAAATCATGCGCAACCGCGAGGACGCCTTCCAGCCCGACGTCCTCGAGGATGGGACAATCGAACTCTGTGCTGCACTCGCAGCGAAGAAACACGGAGACGCACGTAAGGCGATCGAGATTCTGAAGGAAGCAGGCGAGTTGGCGCGGCGCACCGGGTCGGAGTCGGTCTCGGAGGAACACATCCAGCAGGCCCAGGAGGTAGCCGAGATCAACCGTATCGAAGAACTGACCAGCGGTGCGACGGTTCACGCCAAACTCGCACTGTACTCGCTCGCGAGTCGCATCATCACGGGCGATCGCGAGACGTACAAGACGCGGGAGATCTACCAGCGCTACGTCGGTATCTGCGAACTGGTCGCAAACGATCCGATCACGGAGAATGGACTCTATCGCCAGCTCAAGGAACAGGCGTTCCTCGGCGTCATCGAGTCTGAAAAGACCGGCGGCGGCCGTTCACAGGGGAGTTACCTCCTCCATCGACTTGTGACGGACCCGAAGCACATTGTCAAGGCGGTCAAACGCGATTCCTCACTCGAGGACCTGCCGTCCTACGAGCAACTCGCAAATGGTGGCGACTCCTCGCGAGAGCACGACGTGGAGACGGATCTGTCTTCGTTCTCGTGACGGAGCTATCCTCGTTCTCGTAGTTTTTGGTCACGCTTGTCTCGCACTGTCGTTCGTACTCGAGTACAGTCTGAACGACGGGGGTGGGGGAGAAACGTGGGTGGTTGCTACACAGACTGTGTGAGCCGGTTGCTCCGTCGTGCGGTGTGGGGACGGTACAAATCGGTGAGTGTCTGTGTGACGCTTTCAGTCTGAATTGGGGGTCTGGGTTTGTGTCTGAGCCTGGGCCTGGGTGTAGGTCTGTGCCTGGGTGTGGATAATTACGGCCAGAGCCCGCGTGCCTCGTGTGCTTCTGCGATGCGCTGTAATGCGACGATGTACGCCGCATCGCGCCAGGTCACGTCGTTGCGTCCGTACTCGTCACAGACCGCGCCCCAGGCGCGGAGCATCTCCGTCTCGAGTTCCTCGTGGACGCGTTCCAGACTCCAGGCGCGGCGGTTGATGTCCTGGAGCCACTCGAAGTACGAGACGGTGACGCCGCCTGCGTTCGCGAGAATGTCCGGGATAACCGGAATGTCCCGACTTTCGAAGATCTGGTCGGCCGTCGAGGTCGTTGGACCGTTCGCCCCCTCGACGATCATGTCGGCGTTGACGTTGCGCGCGTTATCGCCGGTGAGTACGTTCCCAATCGCGGCGGGGATGAGCACGTCGACGTCGAGTTCGAGTAGTTCCTCGTTGGTGAGCGACTGTGGAGCATTGTAGCCCGAGACCATGCCGGGTGTTTCGTCGTGATCTTCTACGTCGTTCGTATCGAGGCCGTCTGGGTCGTAAATTGCGCCGTCGATGTCGGAGACGGCAACGATGGAGGCACCGCGTTCGTCCAGATAGCGGGCGGCGTTCGCGCCAACGCTGCCGAACCCTTGTACGGCAACAGTCGTTTCGTCGAGATCCCAGTCGTAGTAGTCGACCGCCTCCGCAGTGATGATTCCGACACTCCGGCCGGGCGACTTCTCACGACCCTGGGAGCCACCGATAACTGGCGGCTTGCCGGTCACGACGCCAGGCGTGGTTTCGCCTTCTTGCATCGAATAGGCGTCCATGAACCAGGCCATCGTCTCGGGATCGGTCCCCATGTCCGGTGCCGGGATGTCTTTCATCGGGCCGATAACGGGTCGAAGCTCCTCGGCGAACCGACGGGTGAGGCGCTCTTTCTCGTCCGTACTGAGGTCTTTGGGGTCGACGACGACGCCACCTTTCGCGCCGCCGAAGGGAAGGTCCATCACGGCACACTTCCAGGTCATCCACATCGAGAGACCGACACACTCCTCTTCGTTGACGGCAGGGTGATAGCGCAGTCCGCCCTTGTAGGGTCCACGAACGCTGTCGTGGTGGGCGCGGTAGCCGGTGAACATCTCGCGCGTGCCGTCGTCGCGCTCGAGTGGAATCGTGACTCGGTAGACGCTGGTCGGGTGACGAAGCCGCTCGACGATGCCCTCGTCGACATCCAAGTGTGCGGCCGCACGCTCGAGTTGGCGACGGGCTGTTTCGACTGCGCTTTCCTCTTCGTCGGGTTCCGTTGTCGGTTCGGCTGCGGTCATAGTGAGAGTGGTGAAGGCTGTACCCGCACAAGACGACGATCAGACGACAGCTCGACTGAACGTGGCCATCCCACGTCGTGTCGGCGTACTGAAACCGCCGGCGGGTGTAGATGTGTGAGTTTCCGACCCACCGTCATAACCCTTGTTACTCCCTCGTGATTCGTGCAATACTTGCTCAATAGGGCGGCCATTGACGGACCCCATCCGCTAGTACCGCCGGCAATACAGAACTGTTCGGCAGGAGAGAACTGCCCGTTCGTTTGAAGCAGTTCCTCGTGGTCGGCTTTCGTATGTCTATCGAGAGTACGAACCCGGCAACCGGCGACGTAATCGAAACGTACGACGAAACGGATGCGAGCGAACGCGAGGATCGACTCGAGCGCGCACAGGCTGCGTTCGAGGAGTGGCGTGACGTGCCAATCGAGACGCGCCAGCGGTTGCTCGTGAATGCGGGCGACATGCTTCGGGAGAACACCGAGGAGTACGCCGAGTTGATGACGCGAGAGATGGGAAAGCCGATCGAGCAGGCCCGCGCCGAGGTCGAGAAGTGTGCCTGGGCCTGTGAGTACTACGGCGAGCACGCGGCCGAGTTCCTGCAGGATGAGGTGGTCGCAGGCGATCCGAACGCCCGAACGGTCGTCGCACACCAGCCGCTTGGACCGATCCTCGCGATCATGCCGTGGAACTTCCCGTTCTGGCAGGTGTTCCGATTCGCCGCTCCGAACCTCGTTGCGGGGAACGTCGGCCTGTTGAAACACGCCTCGAACGTTCCTGGCTGCGCACGCGCGATCGAGGATATCTTCAGCGAGGCTGGCTTCCCCGAGGATGTCTTCACGACGCTATTACTCGACTCCAGCGAAATCGAGGCGGTAATCGAGGATGAACGTGTTCGGGGAGTCACGCTCACCGGAAGCGATGGTGCAGGCCGTGCAGTCGCCGAAACCGCCGGTAGCGAACTCAAAAAGACCGTCCTCGAACTCGGCGGCAGCGATCCGTTCGTGGTACTCGAGGACGCCCCGTTGGACGAGACGGTCGAGACAGCAGTTCAGGCCCGACTCCTGAACTCGGGACAGTCCTGTATTGCGGCGAAGCGGTTCATCGTCGTCGAGGACGTCTACGACGAGTTTGTCGATCGCTTTACTGAGGAGATGGACGCGCAGGATGTCGGCGACCCGTTGGATGAGGAGACCGATATCGGTCCGCAGGCGCGGCCGGATCTGCTCGACCAACTGCACGAGCAGGTAGAGAACACTGTCAAGCAGGGTGGTGAGATCCGGTTGGGTGGCGAACCGATGGACCGCGAGGGTGCGTTTTACCCGCCGACCGTGCTGACCGACGTTCCCGAGGACGCACCCGCCGACCAGGAGGAACTGTTCGGTCCCGTCGCAACGGTGTTCCGGGTTCCCGACGAGGCGGCTGCGATCGAGAAGGCTAACGATACCCGATTCGGTCTCGGCGCGAGTGTCTGGACTGACGATCTGGAACGCGGCGAGCGCGTTGCCCGCGAGTTCGACTCGGGACTTGCGTTCGTGAACGAACTCGTCAAGTCCGATCCACGGCTGCCATTCGGCGGCGTGAAGGATTCGGGCTACGGTCGCGAACTCGCCCGCGACGGTATCCGTGAGTTTACCAATACGAAGACGATCTGGGTGCAACAGGACGCTGGTGAGGAGTCAGAACTGGTGGAGTGAGTGGGTGCTGTAGAAGGCACTCTGTAGTCGTTGTAGTCGTTGTAGTAGCACTAGTAGTACGCTTTCACTCTGGCCAGTGCGTCGGCCATGGTGACGGCACAACAGCGGTTGAGCGCCACCACTACACTATCTTTTTGAGGCGACCCCGCCACGTCGCACGTATGACCGGTTTGTACTACGAGGAGTTCACGGTCGGCGAAACGATCGAACACGAACGACGGCGAACGGTTTCTGAGAGCGACAACCAGCGGTTCTGCGATATGACGATGAATCAGCAACCGCTGCACTTAGACGGCGAGTTCGCGGCCGATACCGACTTCGGTGAACGGCTGGTCAACGGCCTCTACACGATGAGTCTCGCCGTCGGCATTTCGATTCCCGAGACGACCGACGGGACCATCGTCGCGAATCTCTCGTACGACAACGTCGAACACCCCCATCCCGTATTTCACGGCGATACCCTTCGCGTCCAGTCGACTGTTACCGACAAACGCGAGACCAGCGACGGCGAACGCGGTGTCGTCACTATGCACGTTGAAGTATTCAATCAGGACGACGAACTGGTGTGTGAGTTCGACCGGACTGCACTCTCGCTGAAACGCGAGTTCGTCGACGACGAGTGATCGTCGAACCGGAGCAAACAGATACCTCCTCCATCAGTTGTCACGTCGAGCGAAACAGCGACTTTCGGCGCGCTTCCGGTCTCAGAGTACCGTCGAAATCATGTAGGCGTTAATCCCGCTCGCGATGAGCCACGGGAGGGCCAGCCCTGCTGGAACGATCGGCTGGTACACTCTAGGGAGGAGCGGCCGACAGCAGAGTCCGACGCCGACAGCGGCGGCTTTCAGAACGAGCATTCCGACGAGTCCGTAGCCATCGATCGCGCTTCGGGCGATCGGATTCGACTCGGTCAATCCGAGATGGAGGCCGAGAAACGTCGTCACGACATCTCCGACGAGCGAGACGGCAACGAGCCCCCAGAGAAGTCGATCGAGGTCACTCGTTGTGACGGTAACGGTTAGCCGCGGTACCGAATAGACGGCGTCGGATTGCATAGACTCCCACCCGGAATCGAACCGGATAGCCTGTCTGTGGCCAAGAGCAGCGAGCGGGTCGGATGCCGGCTGTTGGATGGCGGATGTCGGATGTCCAATCAGTATCCACCACGCAGTACCGACCGTTCGCCGTCGCCCACCGGGAGCAACCGTAGTTCAGTCGGTGCTATCCCAATTGTGGGTATTGTTATGCGAGCCGTATCCTCGTCCTACAAGTGGTTACCAGTCAGTAACGAGTGCCAAACCCAAACACTCCGGCAGCGAGGTGTCGTGGCTCCCGACAGCGGACGTGCTCAGCAGGTGGGAAACGGAGAGTGAGAGGAACACCGGTATCGAACACCCAGCGACGCGGCAGGGCGGCACACGCCACGAGCGGACGAGTTGGGGGGAATGTGCGACGTGGGTGTCACGAACCGGTTGGAGGTGTGTCGGTTCGGCGGTTGTCTCCGCGGTCACCAGCACGGAGACAGTGCAACGTATTGCCGATGGCGTGACGAACGTTTGCGTTCAGTCGTCCAGTCATTATATCGCGAGTGAGTATTCAGGCCGAGTGTATTCGTGTCCAGACATGTGTCAGCGGGCCGTTGAAATAGGGTGTTTACTGGTGACAACTGCAGGCACAACGCCTATCCATAATTCTGCCTATCCTGCAGATACAGCTGCAATAACCCGTGTACGTGAATATTAGCTTTGACGTGACGAGGTGAAATCGAAGACGGCATCGACTCCCAAACACATGTCAGATGAGACGATAGAACGTTCTACCCGACGACTCGCGACGATTCGGGATCGACTCGATTCGGGGATGGACCGTCGTGAGTTCGTCCGGACGCTCGTGACCGGTGGCTACGCCGTTGGCATGGCACAGTTCCTCGGCGTCGAGGACTTCTTGCGAGCCGACGACGGCGACGTACCGATCGTTACCGCACTCGTCAGGGACGATCCGAACGACCCCTGGTCGTTGACAGAGCGAACGCGATACGTCCCTGCAGACTGGTACGCTGCAGTCGAGTCCGCAATCGAGCTGAACGAACGGCTGGCACGACTCGCGTTCACCGGCTATCTCGGGAGCGCGGTCGTTCCCGGCTCCTACCAGAGCGAGACGGCGACAGTCTCGGTCGGGATCTCGCGCGACTGGGACTCCGTTCGGGACCTCCTCGACCAGCTCGTCGCCGGCATTCCAGTCGACATTGAGGCACTTTTCGACAACGACGGGATCGACGACCTGGAAGATGTCGGCGACATCGAAGACGCGGAGGATCTCGAGAGCGTCGAGAACATCGAGGCCGGTCGTGACTCGTTCGAGCCGCGTATCCTCGAACACGTTCACAACGGATACGCCCCGAGCGGTGTCGCCTGCGAGACGCCGACGAGTCTGGCAACGCTCGGGCCGGCACTATACAACCCCGACACGGAGCAATCGTTCTTTGTCACGGCAGAACACGCCTTCAACAGTGGGCCCGATCCGGTTGGCGAACCCGTCTCGCTCCCCATCCAGGATTCAGACCACGTTCCGCTCGGCACCGTCGCAAGCGCGCATCCGGTCGAAGACTTCGCCACGATCGAACCGACGGGTGACATCGAACCGTCCAGTTTGATCGATACGCAGCCGTCGCTGCGAGTGCGCGGCCAGTACACCAAATTCGGCCTCGCGGATCTCATGGCTCGCGACGAACGACTCGAGAAGGTCGGCGCGATGACCGGCCACACGACGGGTGCGATCCAGGGAATCGACGCGGTGACCTGCTTTACGGATGACTTCTGTCGGTACGGTCAGATCCGCTGGGGCGGAGAGATGGATTTGACTGACGGTGACAGCGGGTCGGTGAGCTTTCACGCCGATCCGGAGGGCGACGATGACGACGTCCTCATCGCTGGCTTCAACAATGCTCGCACCTGGTGGCCCGGCCAGAGCTACGTCTGGGGCGTCGGTGCGTACAGACTGACTGAACGCTATGGCTTTCACTTCTGAACGCGGCCAACGACGGCGACGACCGATCCCGGTGACCAGCGCGTCGCTTCCTACAAGGTGGCAACAGTGAGCGACGACTCGTCGCACTCGAGTACCGGGTCGGCTTCGACTTCCGGCGCTAGCGCCAGTACCAGTGCTAGTGCTAGCACGATCCTTGGCGGGATCGGCCGGGTTGTCGCCGACGCGATCATCGTTGCGGCGTTCGTCCTGTTTCTGACGCTGTGGTTCTTGCAGACCGGCTGGCCGCGCTGGGCGTTTTACGCGGCGCTGTTTCTCGGTGTTGCAGGCTACGTGTCGATCACGCGGCCGTGGTGACGGAGCCGACTGCGACACGTCGTCAGTGAATACCGAGGGCGAAAATCGTGGTCCGGTTCCGGGCTGACTCCAGTTCCGGCCGCAGCGCTCGGCTCAGGACAACTGCGTCTCGAGTCGGTCGATCAGCGGCTCGTTGCCGACGAACACCGGTGTCCGCTCGTGAATACCCTCGCTTGGTTCGACGGTTAGCAGCGATTGCTCGCCGTTCGAGGAGCGGCCACCCGCTCGTTCGATGATGTACCCAATCGGGCTCCCCTCGAACTGGAGGCGAAGCTTCCCTTCAGGACGGGACTCGAGTCCCGGGTAGCCGAAGATGCCGCCGTAGGTGACGACCTGGTTGACGTCACCGATCATCGCGCCGCCGTAGCGCAGTTTGAGCTCGGTTTCGATCTCACGGGCGTATTCCGTGAACGTGTCGGTCCAGTCGGGAACGCGACCGCCGAAGCCGTAGACGACCGGGTCGTCGGGAAGCGTGACGTCCTCGCGGATGCGGCGTCGCTCGCCGCCGGTCAACTCGTACTCCGAGACGGTGTCTTCGGTTGCGAGGAGCATCGTCGTGATCGGGCCGTAGAGCACGTACGCGGCCGCGACGAGGTCCTCGCCGCGGGCTGGCAGCGGTGCGTCGTAGACGCCGACGATGGTCCCCATCGCGTTGTTGGAGGTGAGATTCGAGGAGCCATCGAGGGGGTCGACGGCGACGGTGTAGCCGTCCGTCGAAGCCGCGTCTCCACCACAGTCGATGATCGCTTCGCGCTCCTCGCTCGCGTACTGACTAATCCCGTCGATCGCCGAGAGCCGCTCGGCGAGCAACTCGTCCGCCCAGATGTCGGCTTCGACCTGGGTCTCGCCGCTCGGGTTCTCCTCGTCGACGGCGCCCCGGCGACCGACCAGCCCCTGTCGAATCTCCGTCGCTGACCGACTCAACGTCGCCACGACGGTCTCGACGACCGGATCGGAAACCGTCATCCTATTCGGTTGCCTCGAGTGCGGCGTCTGCCGTTTCCTCCTCGTAGATGACCTTCTCGAGTGCGTCGAGAATGCGGGTCGGGTTCTCGCGCTGCCAGACGTTGCGGCCGACGGCGAGGCCGGTACAGCCGGCGTTGATAGCTGCCTCGACGGTCGAGAGGAAGTCGTAGTCGGAGGTTTTCGAGCCGCCGCTCATGACGACGCTCATATCGCCGGCGGCCTTGCAGGCGTGGGCCATCGCGTCGGGGCTGCCGGGGTACTTGACCTTCGCGATGTCAGCGCCGAGTTCGAGTCCGAGGCGGGTCGCGTAGGAGATGGTGCTCGGCTTGGTGTCGTTCTTGAGTCCCTGGCCGCGCGGGTACGACCACATGACGACGGGGAGGTCGTGCTCGCGGGCATCTTCTTGCACGTCGCGGAACTCCTCGGCCATCTCGACCTCGTGGTTCGAGCCGCCGTAGAGGGTGAAGCCGATGGCGTCGGCACCGAGTTCGGCCGCGTAGTCGACCGAACAGTTGACCGCCGAGTCGTACTCGCCCATCCAGAGGTTCGACGTACCGTTGACCTTCAACAGGAGGTTCACGTCGTCTTCATAGCTTGGGTAGTAGCCCTCGGCGATCCCCTTCTGGACGGCCATCGCGCTGACGGCGTCGTGGGTCGCCGTCTCGAAGACCGTCGACGGGTCGAGCTTCTCGGGAACATCTTCGAAGTCGACCGGGCCGTGTTCGAGGCCGTGGTCCATCGCGAGGATCAGTGTCTTACCGTCACGAACGATTGGGGAATCGTCGATCGGAATCATCTGTTAGATGGTCCAACAGGCCGCTATAAATCTCTGATGGTCCGTATTATCGAAATTACTCATTCGAGTAGTAATCATTGTTCAGAAACGGTGTGAGACACGTCGACCATCAGCGGGGACAGGTGTCAGGACGAAAGTAACTCACGCGCATTGTGTCGCCACGACCGAACGTGCAGCACGTCAAGTTCCAGCAGGCGGGCGACCGTCACCGCTCGAATCGTCGCTAATCGCTCTGCCGAGACGATTCCCGCCTCTGCGAGCATCGCCGCATCGTCGGGTCCGACGCCCGTGACGGCGGTCGGCGGTGTTGGCCGCGGGTACGGCCGCTCGTCGTCGCTCTCACCGTCGTCGCCGGCAGCGAGTCCGTCAGCAGCGCTCGCGTCTGACCCACACTCCGAGTTGAGCGCGGTACTCGAGTCCCCCGCTCGATCAGTCGGCGGCTGTGTCTCGAAGCGCTGCCACTCTTCGGTTTCGCTGGCTGCGATCCAGGCGCGTTCGGCCGTGCCGAGGCCGCGGACTTCGTCGGAGCGCCGGTCGAGGTCTAGATCGCTGTCGGTCTGGAACGACCATGGCAGCGAGAGCCGGCGGCGGAGTTCGGCTGCGAACGCCTCGTCGAGGTCGGTTTCGAGGAGTTGTTGGTAGGAGTACTCCTTGTTGGCGACTGCGTCGGGATCCAGCTCGGCGTCTTCCAGTCGCTCGCGCTGGTCTGTGTCGAGTCGAGAGTTAGACTGAAGGCCGGTCGACGGGTGGTCGGTGGATTCGACCGCGAACACCTCGTCGGGGTCTTCGATCACCGGGAGTTCGATTCCGAGTCCGATGCCGAGGCTGATCAGCTCCGGCTCGTTGCTTCCAGCACTCTCGTCGCGGGACGGCTCGTCGTCAGCGGTAGCAGCATCAGTTCCCTCAGCGCCGGTATCTGTTGCAGTGTCAGCATCGGTGCCGTTCTCTCCGGCCCGCTCTTCGATCGCCGTCCGCACCGCTGGCGGGCGCTTCTCGCGACCGCACGCTGTTTTCCCACTTGGCTCCCCGTCCCACTTGTTCGCCGAACCCGCCTCGTTCGGTTCGGTTACGAACTGTTCGTTGCTCACGCGAGTCACCGCTCGTCCGTAGCTCTCACTGTCGAGTCTTGAAACTTGTCCTCGCGTTGATGCACATCCTGTCGACGGAACTACTATTATCGGTGCCGGTGACTGTCTCGTATGTGTTCACCTCCTCGCGTCGCTACGGCCGTCGTCGCCCTCTCGGTCCTCTGTCTCGCAGTCGTCGCACTCGCTGCTGGTGCGCCACCACCGTCACCCATCTGTGGGGTCTGTGGCACTGACACGATCGACGGCGCAACCGATGCGGGAACGCTCGACATCTACGTCGACGAGAGCGGTGACTCCCAGTGGGTCGCGCAGGTCCCAGTCAATGAAACGGCTGCTGCCCACTACCAGAACGACGAGCACGCGCTCGCGACCAGCGTCGACGACAGTCAGAACCGGTACCGTGCCGTCGGCGACGATGCTCAACACGTCAGCGCAACCATTGACGACCAAACCGTTCGCGTCGAGTACACCGTCCCCAACGTCGCGAGACAGGGTGTGGTTGGCGACGGATGGGTACTCGAGTACTTCTACGCTGGCGACAGCCCGGTGCGGTACGAACTCGTTGCCGACCGGGTGTCGATTCACCTGCCGGACGACTACGCGGTAACCAACAGCCCGGAAGCGGGACGTATCGAGAACGGAACGCTGACGTGGGCGAGCGGGGAGTCCGGAGCAGACGAGGATGCGGCAGGTGGTGACTTCCACAGCCGAACCTACGTCACCTACGCCCAGTCGGGGCTCACGAACATCGCCGCCTCCTGGACCGCGGCGGCGGTCGCGTTCGGGCCGGTGGTACTCGAGCACACCGCGCTGGCTGGCGTCGTCCCGGTGGTAGTGGTCGGGTTCGCGGCGGGTGCGACCAGCATCGCCGGTGCTGGTCGATCACGAGAGTTGACTGGCCGTAGCCGATGGGTTGGAGCCGTTGGACGGTCTGGTTGCGTCGCGCTCTGTCGCCGGCTCGGTGTGCATCACTCCCGACGAACGCTGACGCTGTTCGGGCTGGCTACTGTGGGGCTGCTCGCCGGAACGAGTTGGCTGCTCGGATTCCCGTTCGAGGCGCTTCTGATCGGTGCGCTCGGCCTGTCAGTCGTCCTGTTCTTCCCGTTCGGGCACGCGCTCGCGCGAGGTGAGCGGCGTGCGTGGCTGTACGGTGTGACCTGTCTCCTGGCACCACTTGGCGCGATCGCTGCAGTAGCGCCGTTTCCGACGTCTGCTACGATCGTCATCCTCAGTTTATTCGTCTTCCCCCCGATTGCGGGAGCGGCGGCCGTGCTCGGGTACGTGCTGTCGCTGGTCGGTCGGGAGATTGCACTGGCGGGAGACACAAAGCAACGAGAAACACAGCGTGAACAGACCAGCGCCCACGGCCGACCCTGAGCCGCGCCAGCGATTCACCGTCCCGTCTGTATCGTCTCGGACGGCGATGCTACTGGTGAAGCGGCTGTTCTGCCATCGTGGCCCGTAGCTCGTCGAGTCGGGAGCGTGACATCCCTTCTTCGAACTGCTGAAGCAACGCATACACTTCCGCGCGTGGGACCTTCACGTCGCCCTCTTCGACGACGTCCTCGGGCCGCTCGCGCAGTTCGCGCATCGTCCCGACGGCGAGGAGGTACGGAATCGCCCACGCCGAGAGGCGGTTGCCGTGTTGCTCCGGCACGACCTCGAGGTAGCGCTGAGCGTCGTCGAGGTACGTTTCTGCGCGCCCGGTAACGCGTTCGACCACGTTCGTCACGCCGTTGTGGTTCTCCTCGTCGGTGACGGCGTCGAGGTCGACGTTCTCCTCCGCGAGCCACTCTGCGGGCAGGTAGACGTTGTTCTCCTCGTGGTAGTCCGACTCGACGTCTTTGGCGATGTTGACGAGTTGCAAGAGCAACGCAAACGAGCGGGCGTTGTCACGCATCTCTGCGGCGCGGTCTTTCGATGCGCCGCGGGCGACGAGTCCGGTGATCAGCGTTCCGACCGTGCCGGCGGCGTACCAGCAGTACTCCTCGAGTTCCTCGAGCGTCTGCAGTCGGAGGCCACCTTCCTCGGCGTACCGGTCGGTGAACATAGCCATCCCGTCGACGAGTTCGCGGACGGGTTCGCGCATGATCTCGCGGGGCTCCTCGTCGAGCGATTCGAACGTCTGCAGCACGCGCGGCGTTTCGGCCACGACGTCCCAGTCATTGGATCGGTCCGCTGGCTCGGGGATCCAGGGCTCGACATCGGCCATGAACGCCTCGACGGACTGGTCCGTATCGGGGTCGAGAAGACGGTCGTACTCGGTGAGCAACTCGGTTTGGTCGGCAGGCGGAATGTGGCCCGCGTCCTCGATCGTGTCTGCAATGCGACAGAGGAGGTATCCCAGACAGATGTGTTTCGACATCGGCTCCTCGAGCCGGTCGATCGTGATCGAGAAGGTCCGCGAAACGCCATGTACCGCGTCGTAACACCACTCCAGGTCGGCGTCGGTTGTGAGTTCGTGCTGGGCCGTGGTCATCTACTGGCTTCTCTTTCGTCCCCATCCCGGAAAAACGCCGCGGTCGTAACATTCTATTCTGTTGGGGGCTGTAGAACGGAATCCGACGATACTGACACGCAAGCCCGCCATCCTGGCACGTCACGGGACCATCACTTTCTGCCCTCGTCTCGACCGAGCACGTATGTCCGAAACAGACGATCCGATCGCGGCCGAAACCGTCCTCGTCGCCGGCTCGCACGGCCAGGTCGGCCAGCACGTAACGGAGCAACTCGCTGCACGCGAGGAATACCATACCCGAGCGATGGTCCGTAACGACGGTCAGGTCGAGGAGATGGAATCGATGGGAGCAGACATCGACGCCGTCGTCGCCGATCTGACCGACTCCCTCGAGCACGCCGTCGACGGCTGCGACGCGATCATCTTCGCTGCGGGCTCCGGCGGCGAAGATGTCTACGGCGTCGACCGCGACGGCGCGATCCGACTCGTCGACGCTGCAGCGGATGCGGGGATCGACCGCTTCGTCATGCTCAGTTCGATGGGCGCAGACGATCCCGACTCCGGTCCAGACCCACTCCAGGACTACCTCACCGCGAAAGCCGAGGCCGACGAGTACCTCCGTGAAAGCGAACTCTCACACACCATCGTCCGCCCCGGCGAACTGACGACCGAGTCCGGCACCGGCGAGATCCGGGTCGGCACCGACTTCGACCTCGGCGACGGCGACATTCCGCGCGAAGACGTGGCTACTGTGCTCGTGGGTGTACTCGAGTACGACGATCTAATCGGCGAGACATTTGAATTGCTCTCGGGTGACGAATCGATCGATGCGGCGCTCGAATCGCTGGCCGAGGCAGGAGCGGACGCGACCTGACTTGCCACACCGGCCCGCCAAATCCGGCGGGCATTCGTGGACGACTCCGAATAAACGCGAAACAATCGGCCATCCGTGAACCGAAATCCGAGAGGTAACAATAAAGAATCGACCCGCCATAGCGCAGGTATGGACTTTGCGCTCTCGGCGGAGCAGCAACAGATTCGGGAGATGGTTTCGGAGTTCGTCGACGAGGAGATCGTTCCCGTCGCGGACGAAATCGACCACGAGGACGAGTTCCCGCAGGACCTCGTCGACGAGATGGCCGACCTCGGACTGATGGGAATGCCGTTCCCGGAGGAGTACGGGGGGGCCGGTCTCGACTACCACTCCTACGCGATCGGACTCGAGGAGATTTCGCGCGGCTCCGGTGGTCTCGGGACCGTCGTCGCCGCCCACACCTCGCTCGCAGGGAACATGCTCTACGAGTTCGGCGACGACGCTCAGCTAGAGGAGTACCTGACGCCGCTCGCAGCGGGAGAGGATGTCGGCGCATTCGCGCTCTCGGAGGCGGGCGCGGGCAGTGACGTGCCGGCGATGGAGACTGTGGCCGAAAAAGACGGCGACGAGTACGTGATCAACGGCGGCAAGCTCTGGATCTCCAACGGTTCCGTCGCGGACACCGTCACGGTCTTCGCGAAGACCGACCCCGACGCCGGTAACAAGGGTATCTCCTCGTTCGTCGTCCGCCCCGAGGAGGACGACGGCTTCATCGTCGAGAACACCGAGGAGAAACTCGGCGACAAGGGCTGTCCGACGGCCGAGCTCCGATTCGATGACCTCCGAATCCCCGAGAACCGCCTCCTCGGTGCCGAGGGCGACGGCTTCGTACAGGCGCTGAAGACGCTGAACGGCGGCCGGATCACCATCGCCGCCCGGAGTATCGGCATCGCTCGTGCTGCGTTCGACGAGGCCCGAGACTACGCCGGCGAGCGCGAGCAGTTCGGCCAGCCGATCGGCGAGTTCCAGTCGATCAAACACAAGCTCGCGGATATGGACACGAAGATCCAGGCGGCCCGGATGCTGATGCACAAGGCCGCAGACAAGAAGATCCGCGGCGAGAACTTCATCAAAGACTCCGCGCAGGCGAAGCTCTACGCCAGCGAAATCTCCCGCGAGGTCGCAAACGAGGGGATCCAGATCCACGGTGGCTACGGCTACACGAAGGACTTCCCTGCAGAGCGCTTCTACCGCGACGCCAAGCTAAACGAGATCTACGAAGGCACGAGCGAAGTGCTACGGAACACGATTGGCGACCAGGTACTCGATAACTGAGCCGCTTCAGTCGACCGTCTTTCTCGCGGTTTTGCCTTTCACCGCTCGCTTTTCCGGCTCCGTATTCGGATCCATCACCGCCGCTCCAGCATCGCCGTTCGATGCACATATCTAACACGACTGCCGTGAAGAAAACGAGCGATGTCCACGCGTACTCGAGTTGCCCTCCTACTCCTCCTCGGAATCGGGCTGCTGTGCAATCCGTTCTACCTCTGGCCATACCACGCTGACGACGCACACGAACTGCGTGCGAGTGAGACGACCATCACGGCGGATGCTGCGACGGCCGTTCCGGTGGACGACCTGCCGCCGGAGACGAGAACGGCTGTGGAGTCTGCAGTCGCGACACTCGAGTCCGCCGATGACCTACCCGTCGGCTGGTACCACAGCGATCAGGGTGGTGGCCACGACTGGCCGCGATACGAGAGCGCGGAGGCAGTTCCGATGACTGGGCTGTCCGAGACCGGTCCACCGACTGCCACAGTCGAGGAGACGGAGTATCTGCTCACGACCGTTGCGGTCGAGCGCTCACCGCCCGTTCTTCCCGAACAGTTCCGAATCCCGGTTGGGGTCGCCGGCGCGCTGGCGCTCGCATTCGGTGGGCTCCTGGCCGCTCGCGGGACGGTACAGTTGACGACCCGCGCCGCATGGGTCGTCGTCAGCGTTTGGTCGGGCGTTCTCCTTGCAACGGCCGCCTACGACGGAAGTTTCGCGGGCGTTGCTCTCACGACCGTCCACGAAATTCCGCTCGTCGGGATAGAACTTTCCGCAGTCACTGGTGACCTCCTCGGAACAGCTGTCTGGATCCTGCCCGCAGTTGGACTCGTCCTCGGTGTCGGCTTCCGGCGCGAGCGGTGGCGATCCGGCGTCGGCGGGACGGGTGAACTCCTCTCGGTCCTCGCGTTGCTGGCGGTCACGTGGCCGTTCACGCTACCGGGTGGGGCGCTTGGCTTCCTGATCGGTCAGGATCGAACCCCGTAGCCAGCGTGTTTCCACCGTTTAGCGATCAGCGTCGAGACACCCACCCATCCACTCGTAATGGTCGTACAGCCGCCGCTCGCCTGCCTCGGTAAGCGCGTACACGTCGTGTAGTCCCTCGGTTCGCTTCTCGACGAACCCCGTGTCCACGAGTGCCGACAGCGTGCCGTAGAACGATTTCGGCTCGATCCGGTCGTCGTAGTGGGACTCGAGTTGGGACTTGAGCTGTTGGCCGCGGAGTTCGCCGCGGTGGGCGGCCTGTCTCTCTGCGTCGGCCTCAAGAGCCGCAGTATCCGAAGTGTCCGAGTCGCTGGCCGCCGCCAGCAGCACACAGATGTCTCGTCGCCGCCCGCTCTGGAGCCACTTGGTCATACGTAGTTTCGGTTCGTCCGGCGCACGAGCGTTACGGTTCTGGTTCTGTTCGGGTTCTGTTCGGGTTCTGTTCGGATTCTGTTCTGACTCCGGTCGGGTCCTGCCGACCTCGAGTCCGACTCACGAGTCCCATCCCAGCCACTCCGAAAGCCAGCCGAGCGCCGCCCAGCACAGTCCGCCCGCCAGACTCAGAGCACCCACCGCAACCTCACCGATCTCGAATCGCGCGACGCCACTCGAGTCCACCGCATGTCTGAACAGCAGCCGGCGGTCGGTCGCGAGTTCGATGGTGCCGGAGCCGGCGGCGAGCGACGCGAGAATGAGGGCAATGACGGCGGTTCCAAAGAGCGCGAGCGTCGCGACGGTACCGGTAGCGACCCGCGAGAGCGTCTGCATTCCGGTCAATCGAAGCGTTTCGTCGCTGGTGTGGCGATCTGACTCGGGGTCGTAGATTGCGAACCCCTGTACGTCGTCGTCCGGCATCGCATCCACCCGAACGCGGCTCGGATACTGGACCAGGACGGCGGCCATCCAGAGGTCGCCGACGGAGCCGGCACCGTTCACTGCGAGTGCGAACACGAGGAGCACCGCGAGGAAGTGGTCCGGCATGGCTGCCATGAGCAGGAGTCCGCCCGCGGTGAGCAGGGCGAACGGGGAGACGAGAATGGCGAGCAACTGGTTGCGCGTGAATCGCTCGCCGCCGACAGCTGCGTAGGCGTACGGAAAGAGCGCGTAGGAGAGCCCGACTCCGAAAGACGGCTCGCTACCATAGTGGGCCATAAACAGACCGTGACACGCCTCGTGGAGCACGACGACCACACCGAGGACGAGTGCCGCAACTGCGAGCCAGAACAGCAGTGGACCGGACGGAAGAACGGGGATAGCGACCTGAGCGAGTTGTTCTCCGCGGAAGCGTGCGTGCAGGTGGACACCATAGTAGACGAGCGCGAAAAAGCCGACGACCGAGACGACGAGCCACTGCAGGGTGACGAGCCGCGTCAGTCGGAACTCGGCGACAGGCTGGGAGGGTGAGGAAGCCGGCCGTGATTCGGCTCGCGTCACGCACAAACCGTCCGCCGGGGACGAAAAAGGAATATCGGTTCCAGTCGCGCCACCCCGTCACGAGCGAACCGATACTTTCCCGGTGACTGGCCCACGAGTAGGGGTATGACCGAGGACGCTGACACGGACGCCGCTGCTGCTGCCAGCACGAATACGAACACCAACACGACCGCCACCGCCAACGGCATCCGTGCCACCTACGACGAAACCGAAACCGAGCGCCGACTCGAGTTCGTCGCCGGAGTCGACGACGAGGATGCGGACGCGACTGCTACGCCGCGCGCGACCGGTACCGCGGCTATCGCCCAGAACATCGAGGGATACGCCATGCTCAAGGTACGACCGACCGCGGACGGCGACGAACTCGAGCGCTACTACGGCTTCGATATGGCGCTCGATCACGTGGCGGACCTGCTCGGCGTCTCACAACACGACCTGCCGATTCCAGAGGCCGCCACCGATATGGGGATGTAGCTCTCACTCGAGAACGACGCCTCCTCTCGAACACGTTCGCCCGAGACCCCGTGAGAACCGACGAAGCGGCCGCGGAAAACGGGAGCCATAAATACGCGGAGTGGAAGGCTCTAGACGAGAGTAGCCGTGGCAACCGAATCCGAGTCATTCCCCCGTCCGATCGGGACGCGCCGGCGCTTTTCAGGACTGCTCGCAGCGACCGCGCTCGGCGTGTACCTCCTGTTGATCGTCGGCGCGACGACCTCGCTGACGGACGCTGCCGCGGCCTGTTCGACCTGGCCGACCTGCCACGCACCCGCTGATCCGCTGAACCAGACCCAGCTCGTCGTCGCCTGGGGCCACCGACTGGCAGCGGTCCTCGTCGGCCTGCTCGTCGCTGCGACGGCACTCGCGGCCCTGCTCGGCGACGTTTCCCGTCGCGTTCAGATCGCCATCCTCGCCGGGACGGTGCTGTACGCCGTCCAGATCGGCGTCGGTGCTGCGACGGCAGTACTCGGCCCTGCCGCAGTCGTGCCTGGACTGCACCTCGGCCTCGGTCTCGTGATCTTCACGGCAATCGTTCTTGCACTCGCCTGGGATCTCGAACTCGCGACCGGTTCTGCAGACGACGATGGACTCGAGTTCGGCACGCCAACAGACGGACCATCGAATCCAGAACCGGAGCCAGCGCCGGCCACCGATGACGCGACGACTGGGCTCTCTCTGCCCGACAGTCGCCTCGCCCGCGCTCGACTCACCGCATTTGCGTACTTCAAGATGATGAAGCCGCGACTGATGTGGCTGCTGTGTCTCGTCGCGGCGGCGGGAATGGCACTCGCGGCTGGCCCCGCGCTCACGCCCGATGTTATTCTCGCCACGCTCGGCGGCGGCGTGCTCGCAATCGGCGCGTCGGGGACGTTCAACCACGTCCTCGAGCGCGACGTGGACAAGCGCATGTCCCGGACCGCCGACCGGCCGCTTGCGACCGAACTGATTCCGGTTCGCAACGCCATGCTGTTCGGGTTGTTCCTGACGGTCGCGTCGCTGTCGGTCTTCCTGACGATCAACATGCTCGCGGCCGCGCTCGGACTCGCCGCGATCCTGTTCTACAGCGTCGTCTACACGCTGTTGCTCAAACCGAACACGGTCCAGAACACGGTCATCGGCGGTGCGGCGGGCGCGCTTCCGGCGCTGATCGGCTGGGCCGCCGTGACGAACGAGATCGGACTTCCGGGGCTCGCGCTCGCGGGCGTGATCTTCCTCTGGACGCCGGCGCACTTCTACAACCTCGCGCTCGCGTACAAGGACGACTATGCCCGCGGCGGCTTCCCGATGATGCCCGTCGTCCGCGGCGAGACGGAGACGCGAAAGCACATCATCTACTACCTCGCCGCGACGCTCGTGAGCACGGTCGCACTCGCCTGGATCACCGACCTCGGCGCGCTCTACGCCGGGACGGTCGTCCTCTTCGGTGGTGTCTTCCTCTGGGCCTCTATCGTCCTCCACTTCGAGCAGACCGAGGACGCGGCGTTTCGCGCGTTCCACGCCTCGAACGCCTTCCTCGGCGCTGTGCTCGTCGCGATTCTCGTCGACGCGCTCGTGGTGACGACGCCGCTGTTCTAGGTTTCCGTTTCAGCCCTTGAGCCGGCTACTGTACCCCACCACGAGCCTCGTCGATCCGCTCGAACTGCTCGTCCGTGAGATCTATCTCGACCGCGCCGGCGTTCTCCTCGAGTTGGTCCGGCGAGCGCGCGCCGACGATAGGCACGCACGTGAATCGATCCTGCTCCATCAGCCAGCGCAGCGAGACCTGCGCCGGCGTGGCCTTGACCTCGCTCGCGACGGATTCGACGGCCTCGAGAACGTCCCACGCGCGGTCGGTCGCGTAGCGATCCTCGAACACGTCGTCGAGTGAGCCCCGCGAGCCATCGGGAGCCTCGACGCCGCCGTCCTCGGTGCGCTCGTACTTGCCGGTGAGGAAGCCGCCAGCGAGCGGCGAGTACGGACAGACGGCGAGATCCTGGTCGGCACAGACGTCGAGGTAGTCGCCGACGGCGTCGTAGTGGGCCGCGTTGACCATCGGCTGGGTGACGTCGAAGCGCTCGAGGCCCTCCACGTCGCTGGTCCAGAGCGCCTTGGTGAGTTGCCAGGCGGCCATCGTCGAGGCTCCGAGATAGTGGACTTTCCCCTCGCGGACGAGTTCGGTGAGGACGGACATCGTCTCTCGAATCGGGGTGTTCTCGTCCCAGCGGTGGATGTAGTAGAGGTCGAGATAGTCGGTGCCGAGGCGCTCTAAGGTGCCCTCGATCTGGGCGCGGATGTGCTTGCGTCCGAGTCCGGAATCGTTCGGGCCGGGCTCACCCCAGCCGTCGAACGAGAAGTAGACCTTCGAGGCGATGACGAAGTCCTCGCGGTCGTGGTCTGTGAGCCACTCGCCGATCCACTCCTCGCTGGTGCCGTCGGGGTCGCCGTAGACGTTCGCCGTGTCGATGAAGTTGATGCCGTTCTCCCAGGCTGCATCGAGCAGTTCGTGGGCCTCCTCGCGGTCGGTTTCGACGGTGTCGCCGTGCTTCTTGCCGAAGCGCCAGGTGCCATAACAGAGCTTCGAGACGGTCGTGCCGGTGTTGCCGAGTGTCGTGTACTCCATGTTCGTCTGCACGTATTTTCCCGGGTGCCAAAACAGATGGGGCGTCGTGAGCCGGTTGCCGGCTCCGCGTACTTGTGTCTGTATCGGGGCTCCCGACGCAGTCGAAACCCACAAACTTGCATATATTGGATCAGAATTGGTGCCATATTGGGCACAAACCCGAGCATTAATGAGCGTCCCCGCCGGCAACTCGAGTAATGACCGAGATCATCGACGGCAACGCCGTCGCGAGCGAGATTCGCGCGGACCTGACCGACGCCATCGAGACGCTCGCCGACGCGGGCGCGCGTCCCGGGCTGGCGACGGTACTGATGGGAGACGACCCCGCCAGCGAAACCTACGTGAACATGAAACAGCGCGACTGCGAGGAGGTCGGCATCGAGAGCTACCACGTCGACGTCGCCGGCGACGCCGACCCCGAGACGCTGTACGATGAGATCGCCGCGCTCAATGCGAACGACGACGTGCACGGCTACATCGTTCAGGCTCCCGTCCCGGACCACGTCGACTACCGCGAGGTCATCCGCCGGGTCGACCCCGCCAAGGACGTCGACGGCTTCCACCCCGAGAACGTCGGCCGCCTCGTCGCCGGCGACGCCCGGTTCCGTCCCTGCACCCCCCACGGCGTCCAGAAGCTACTCGAGTCCGCCGGCGTCGAGATCAAGGGCAAGGACGTGACGATCGTTGGCCGCTCGGATATCGTGGGCAAGCCGCTCGCGAATCTGTTGATCCAGAAGGCCGACGACGGCAACGCGACGGTGACGGTCTGTCACTCCCGAACGGACGACCTGGCCGAAAAGACCCGCAGCGCGGATATCGTCGTCGCAGCGGTCGGCGTACCGGAACTGATCGACGGGTCGATGATCGGCGACGACGCGGTCGTCATCGACGTCGGCGTCAATCGCGTGGACGCAGATACCGAGAAGGGGTACGAACTCGTCGGCGACGTCGAGTTCGAGACCGCGAAGGAACAGGCGAGTGCGATCACGCCGGTGCCGGGCGGCGTCGGTCCGATGACGCGCGCGATGTTGCTGTACAACACGGTCACGGCTGCGAGTCTGCAGGAAGATATCGACGTTTCGCTGCCCTGAACCGGACGAAGTCAGCTTCAGATCTCTGTCTCGAGTCGCTCCAACCGATCCTGCGCTCGCCCAAGCGCCACCTCGTCACCGCGAAGTCCGTCTGTCAGGTCGTGGGTCGCTTCGACCAGCCGATCCGCGGCTGCCGGCTCGATGTCACCGTCTAACAGTCGAATTCGCTTGACGTGCTCGCCGAGGGACTCGAGTACCTGCCGTTCCGATGTCGTCAGTTTATCCTGTCTTCGTCCGTTGTTGCTCTCCTCGAGCCAGGTGCGAACGTCGCGGCGATACTCTCGAATGGCATTTGCGACAGCGAGCCCGCGTGCGGCGTGGAGGCCGAGTGGCACCTCGTCGGCCGGCGGGCGCTCGCCGCTGTCGGCGTCGCGGAGCAAGGAGAGGAAGTACAGTTCATCGCGGTCGTCGAGCGAGGCGTCGTACTCGAGTTCCCGAGCGACGATGTCGGCGACGTGTCTGAGTTCGATGGCGGCGAGGTAGGTGTCGTCGAGGTCGCGAAGGTCGCCGGCGTTGATGAACCCGCGCTGGCGGACGTACTCGCGACAGCGGTCGCGGGCGCGGTCGGCGAGCTCGCCGGTCGACGTGTCGTCGATCTCGGAGCGGATGGGTGTGAGGTCGAACGGGACCTGCAGGTCGGTGTGTTCGGTTCGATCGTCGGTGCCGACGCTGCGGAGGCTGCCACAGCCGGGACAGTCGATGCTGCCGGTTTCGTAGTACGACCACCGGGTGCCACACTCCGTACACTCGCGCTCGCCCCGAATCTTCATACAGGCGTCTACGATGGGGGTACAAAAAGTCCTCACGGAGTCGGGGTCAGAATCGGAGTCGCGGAGCGCCGCTGTCCGTACTGATCGTGGGACGGCTTACGGATCGGGATTCGCTTCGGGTCGTGGGCCGCGAAGGAACACTGCGGCAGCGGAGAGGCCGCCGACGCTGACGGTGAGCCAGTAGGTGCTGAGGCGGTAGATAAGCGCGACCGTAAGCGCGGTGGCGAGTTCGAGGCCGCCGAGCGTCGCGAGAACGCCGGTTACCATCGTTTCGACGCCGCCGGTGCCGCCGGGAGCGGGGACGACCGCGCCGAGCTTTCCGAACGCGACGGCGAGTGCGACGACGGGGAGTGCGAGCCGGTAGCCGAGTGCGAGTGCGCCGAGATAGACCGGCAGCATGAGAAAGAGCATACCGAGGTGGGCGAAGACGATGGCGGCGACGAGCGCCATCCGGTCTGCCGATATTGTGTCGATCGTTCCGTAGAAGCCGTCGAGTCGCGAGCGAACGGTCTGTTTCGCAAATCGGTCTTCAAATCGAGTCGAGAACCGACGGAGGATGCGCTGGAGTCCTGCGGTTACCCATAGAACCAGCCCGTAGACGACGGATGGACGCCGAATCGTGACGAAGACGACGCCGACGACGACGGAGAACAGGCCGGTAAATGCGAGTAACTGCAGGGAGAGGTCCGTTCCGAGCGCGCCGGTAACGACGATCACGCCGAGCGCGACGAAGCCGTAGGTGTAGTAGGGCACGTAGTTCAGCAGATCCGCAGCGAGCACGCCAGCGAGCCCGTCTTCGAAGGCCATCTCGCCGTGCTGCGAGACCAGATAGGCCACGAACGGCTCGGTTGCGAGTTGGCCGTAGGGGGTGATGTATTTGAGGAACATCGCACTCAGGAAGAGCGCGACGATCCGTATGCGAGGCAATGTGTCGTCGACGAGCGAGAGGAACTGCTCCCAGACGAGTGCTCGAAAGGTCAGTGCGAGGAGTCCCGATCCGACGGCGAGTCCAAGAAACCGATAGTCGGCACTCGAGAACTCTCCGGCGACGGCCTGGCCGCCGACGATGCGGATCAGGACGGCCAGGAGGAGGAGGGCGAGGACGAAACCAAGGGCGATCCGGCGGTTCACAGACGAACATTGCATTGAAACTACAATTAAGTTGCGAATAGTCTCACCGAAACGATAGCTATCATAGCCACTGCAAGTCACTGCACACCTGATCCCACAGCAGTCGTGCGATCAGTGTGTGAATAGTTGCAGTTGTTACTATAGAAGAGTCACTGCAAGTTAGTGCACATCTCACCGTCGACAGTTGGACGAACAGTGTGTAGCTGGTGCAGTTGGTACGATAGACACACCGATCAGCGAACGGTCGTTCTGTGCCCACTCCTGTCGAGGTAGCTGTCGGTGCTCGTGACTGTTGTGGGAACAAACGGATGACTACTGCGTGAAACGACAGCGCCGACCGAGAGCGACATCTCGCAGTGATACCAACAACTCGTTACCGGGTAGGCGCTGTGGACGACGGGAGCGTGACTGACGGCAATCACGCCTCTCAACCACTGTATCCGATCGAATCACAGACAAACTGCGCACGTGCTCATCAGCCGGCTACTCACGTGCTCACCACCCAGTTACTCATGTACTTCCTATCCAGTTGCCATCCCGGCGACCTTTTTTGTCTGTCGGTGGTACTCCTTCGTATGCGTGATGAAGACGAGATTCGAGAGCAGTACGAGTTCCTGACGGAGCACCTCGAGAGCGACGAGATGAACCACGACGGCGTCGAACAGATGTTCACCTATTATAAGCGTGCCCTCGGTTGGGTACTCGAGGAAGAGCATATGTGAGTCCTCGCGGCCCGCCAGCGCCGAGACGAACACATCACAAATCGGGAGTGTGTCGTCACATTTAAGTGGTCCCAGCAGAATCTTTCTGGTGACGCTTCGCTTGGAGGGCCGAAGCGTCAGCGGGGACCAATTCAGGGCGGCAAGCGATCGCGTGACGTTTTTCCCGTCACGCGATCTGCTTTCCTGTTTACTACATTTCTGAGCGATTGCGTCGGTTGTCGCGCGCGAATCACCGATCATCTTGAGGCCGACCTGTATCCACCACTGGACAGTGTCGAAACACAAGCAAATATTCGCTTCTGGAAACGACGAACCGTAAACATGAACGGCTCATTATGTGTGTTGCCACACCGAATCAGTCATGGGTGTTATCATTCGAAACTCAATGAAACGACTATATTCGGTGGTAATACCCCAGTTTCGTTCGAAACAACCCGACACCCTTATTAAAATTCGACAGTAAGTGCAGGTGGTACTTTCCCAATGTACGACTTGACAGGATTCCAGCGGGATTTGCTGTACGTCATCGCTGGTGAGGAGGAACCCCACGGACTGGCAATCAAGGAGGAGCTCGAGCAGTACTACGAGAAAGAGATTCACCACGGCCGTCTCTATCCGAATCTGGACACGCTCGTGGACAAGGGCCTCGTCGAGAAGGGACACCGCGACCGGCGGACGAACTTCTACACGCTCACCCGTCGAGGCCGGCGGGAACTCGAGGCGCGCCGGGACTGGGAAGGACAGTACGTCGAACTATAACGTTCGCTGCCCACCGTCTGTACTGTCTCGCACTGGCTGTGATCGATCGGATTGCCGGACTGGTTCAAACACCGGATTGTTACTGCCATTCGACTATTCCTCCTCACACC
The DNA here is from genome assembly GCF_001861355.1 of Natrialba sp. SSL1. GTDB lineage: Archaea > Halobacteriota > Halobacteria > Halobacteriales > Natrialbaceae > Natrialba. The sequence goes on along the minus strand of NZ_MASN01000035.1, from coordinate 492,141 downwards.
ACTGCTCCGCTGTTTTTTCTGTCTTGTGCGTTCGTCTACTCCAGGTCGACCACGCCCGTCACGGATCTCCGCTCGCTACAGTCGCCACGGCGCTTATATGCGGTCGTGAAGAACAGCCAGCAGTGAACGAGGCCGTGTTGCAGATCGGTGATGCGCCACTCGACGAGACGGTCGTCCGGATCGCACTCGCCGGCGCGCTCGGCATGTTCCTCGGACTCGAGCGCGAGTGGTCACAGAAGTCCGCGGGCATTCGGACGTTCTCGCTGATTAGCCTGCTCGCTGCGGTGTTTACGATTCTCGTCCTCCAGACTGATATCGGAGAGAGCCTGCTCATTCTCGGCGGGTTGCTCGTCATCGTCCAGGGCGTCTTGCTCGCGGTGCAGGGGCTGCTCGGTGACGAAGACGCCGGCCTCTCGCTGACGACATCGGTGTCGATGCTCGTCGCCTACGGCGTCGGCTCGCTCGTCGCGGCCGGCTTCATTATCGAGGGTGTTACCGTCGCCGTCCTCTCGTCGCTCTTGCTCGTCCTCAAACGCGAACTCCACGAGTTCGCGTGGGGACTCACCCGAGAGGAGATGCGCTCGACGACCGAGTTCGCCATCCTCGCGTTCGTCATCTACCCCCTCTTGCCGGCTGAAGCCGCACTCGATCTCGGTGCAGTGACGATCCCGCTCGAGCCACAGATAATCTGGCTCATGGTTGTCGCCGTCGCCGGTATCGGCATCGTCAACTACGCCATCGTCTCCACCTACGGCGGACGCGGTATCGCCGTCACGGGCTTTTTCGGCGGCCTCGCGTCCTCGACGGCCGTCGTCGGGACGATGCTCGACCACGTCCGCCAGCGACCCGAAGCAGCCTCGTACGCCGTCGCGGCTATCCTCCTGGCGAACGCCGCCATGGCCACCCGCAATCTAGCGATTGCAGTCGGGTTCACGATGGGTGCCGGCACTGGTACCGGCACCGACGCCGATGCAGGCGCAAACACCGGTATCCTCGTCGAGGCAATCCTCCCCCTCGGCGCCGTCATCGTGATCGCGTTCGCAATCGCCGGCCTCACCGCCGACTGGCGCGAGTCCGGCTCGATGGAACTCGAGAGCCCCTTCTCGATGAAGAACGCACTCGCGTTCGGCGCCGTCTTCCTCGTCGTCCTCGTCTTCGGATCGCTCGCCGAAACCTGGTTCGGCACCCTCGGCTTCTACGCGACCGCCATCGCGAGCGGCTTCGTCTCGAGTGCGGGTGCGACCACGTCCGCCGTGGTACTGTATCGGGGCGGCCAGCTTAGCGCGCCGGAGGCGACGATCGCGATCTTGCTCGCGACCGTCTCGAGTATCGTCGTGAAGGCGATGCTGGCGGCGACGTCGACGAACAAGCGTTTCCGGAATCAGGTTGCCGTGTACAGCGTCCTTCTCTTGTTGGGTGGCGCGGCGGCGGTGCTTCTCGTGGTCGTGTAAACGGGCTACAACGCAGGGCGTCGTTGGCAGCCTCCACACGAAGGGCGCAGGCTCTTGCCCGTACTTGCCCTATGATGGGCACTATGATCGGCTTACTTACCGTCGGGAAGAAGGCGATGACTGTCGGCTACCGGCGTTACGGCGTACGGGGCGCAGTGGCGATGGGCGTCCTCACAGTCGGTGGCTACGTTCTCCTGCGTCGGGCACTCGACAGGGCCGCAGACTCAGAGCGCGTCGCCACCGCGGTCGATGTCGAGACAATCCAGTCGGCCGTCGACGACCAGGGCGTCGGCGCGGTCGCCGACCCTGGCACGCTCGGCGAGGCGGTCAACCCCGGGAGTGTGGGCGACGCGATCCGAGGCGGCAACGCACAGTCGATCGAGTTCGACGATGACGAGTCGGACTCGAGTCAGTAACGTCGTTGTCATCGCGATACAACACTGAAAAACGCCGCTACCGCCACAGCAGCAGTCGCGACCGTAACTACTCGCCGCGCAGCTCTTCGACGTGATCGATTCGCTGCTGTACCAGTTCCGGCTTCCCGATGTCGTGGCGCATGTGCAGTCCTTCTTCGCCGGCGACTTCGAGTGCGGCCTCGGCAATCTGTTCGGCTTCAGTAATCGAATCTGCACGACCAACCACGGCGAACGAGCGCGAGGTCGTGGTGTAGATCCCGTCGTCGCGCTCGTCCACGCTCGCGTAGTAGAGGAGTGCATCGCCGGCACTCTCCTCGTCCACCTGCACTTTCGCACCCGCCTCAGGGTCCGTCGGGTACCCCTCCGGAACCGCGTACTTACAGACCGTCGCCTGCGGCGCGAACTCGAGTGCCGGGAGCGAGTCGCCGTCCCGTGCAGCCGTCAGAATGTCGAGGAAGTCCGTCTCGAGGACTGGGAGCGTGTTCATCGCTTCGGGGTCGCCAAAGCGGGCGTTGAACTCGATGACTTTCGGCCCCTCGCTGGTGAGCATAAACTGGCCGTACAGGATTCCGCGGTAGTCTTCGAGTGCGTCGACGGTCGCCTCGATGATCGAGACGGCGTCGTCGTAGTCCGCGTCGGTCATGAACGGGAGCGCGGTGGTCGCGTCGGAGTAGCTCCCCATGCCGCCCGTATTTGGCCCCTCGTCGCCCTCGTAGGCGCGTTTGTGGTCCTGCACGGCGGGTGCCGTTCGCACGTCGCCGTTGGCGACGAACGCCTGCACCGTGAACTCCTCGCCGATGAGGCGTTCTTCGAGGACGATCCGGTCGTAGTCGGAGTCACGGATGTACTCTTTGCCCTCCTCGGCGGTGACCTGGTCGCCGATGACCTTGACGCCCTTGCCGCCGGTGAGTCCCGCGGGCTTGATCGCCAGGTCGCCGTCATACTCGTCGACAAAGTCACATGCGGCGTCCATGTCGTCGAACGTCTCGAAGTCCGGGCAGCCCGGAATGTCGTGTTCGGCCATGAACCGGCGCTGGAAGGCTTTGTCCGTCTCGATGCGAGCTTCAGCCTCCTTCGGGCCGAAGGCGTAGATGCCGGCGGACTCGAGTTCGTCCGCGACGCCGGCCTGGAGGGGCGCTTCGGGGCCGACGACGGCGATCGTCGCGTCGACTTCCTCGGCGAATTCGAGGACGGCCTTGGGGTTGGTCGTCTCGAGTGTCTCGAAGCCGTCTGCGATGCGGGCGATGCCGGGGTTTCGGTTGCCGGCGCAGGCGTAGAGGTCGACCTCACTAGCTTCGAGCGCGCGGGCGATGGCGTGTTCGCGACCGCCGCCGCCGATCAGGAGCACGGTCTCTGACATGGTCGATACCGAAACGCACGAACCTGTAAGTGTTGCTCTTTCTACGAGCAAGAAGTACACACATTCGTGTGTATTGGCCGCGACTCCAGCCAGTGTACCGGCACTGAATGCAGGGCTATTGCTGACGCCAGACGTGTTCGACGAGTCGCGTCACACCCCACCACGAACCGCCGAGTACAGCCGCGAGACAGATTGCCAGTGCGAGCCCGGTGACCAAGCCGTCCGTCAGCTGCGTCGAGCTGTATACTGCCACCCCAGCCGTGACGACAGTGACGATGCGATCCGCGTCCCACTCGAGAAGCGCGGTTCGGAGGGCGGACATCTATAGTAGCCACTGCAAGTCACTGCACACATAATCGCCAGATTTCCCGGCAATTAGTGTGTGAATAGTTGCAGTTGCTCCTATCTTTACCGCCACGTGAGCTTCGCAGTGGGTTTTCACCTTTTCGTGCAGGGCTGTCGTTTCGGAGCACTACGCCTCACCGACCCACTCGCGTTCGAATCGCTCGCGAAATTCGAGGAGGAACGCGTGGCGCTCGGCTGCCAGTCGGCGGCCGGTGTCGGTGTTCATGTTCTCGTGAAGGTGGACAAGTTTCTCCTCGAGGTGCTCGAGTGTCGAGCCGTCAGTTTCGTCCGCCGACCACGCGACCCAGTCGGGCGATGGATCGGCGGTCCACATCGGGTTGTCGTGTGCACCACCGTAAGCGAACGCACGGGCGATTCCAACGGCACCGATCGCGTCGAGGTTGTCCGCGTCTTGAACGACGGCGGCCTCGATGGTGTCGGCACCTCGTTCGTCGCCGTGGCCGTAGTCAAAATCGTACTCTTCGTGAACGGCGACGCAGTGGCAGACGGCCTCAATTCGCTCGGTCGGGAAGTCGACACTCTCGAGAATGTCGCGGACCGTCGGCAGCGTGTCTCGCGGATGGACGAACTCGTCGCCACCGACGACGCGGTGGAGATCGTGAGTGAGCGCCGCCGCTCCGACGACGAGGCCGTCGGCTCCCTCTTTGTCGGCGAGTCGTCGTCCGAGCGAGAATACGCGCCAGGCGTGGTGAATGTCGTGCCCGCTGGCGTCGAGCGCCAGTTCACTGGCCATCCGATCGGCGATGGCACCGAACAGTTCTGCATCCGTCGAATCGGTCATACGCTTCCGTCACAGGTAGACTCATTGACTCTTTTGGATCCAAACGTGTGGAACTGCACAACGACAGCCCCTGTTCCGGACAAACTGTAGCTAAAACTACGTATTCAAGTATCTAGCGTTTGTACCCCATCAGCATGGTTGCTGGTCCCCCACACTCGAAGCGCGAGAACACGAGCTACGAACGCCACGGCGACATGGTCGACGACCCGTTCCGCTGGCTCGAATCGGACGACGAGGCCGTCGACGACTGGGTCGACCGCCAGAACGAGTACGCCGACGACTATCTCGAGTCCCTGGCGGCTCGCGACCAACTGCGTCCGCAGTTCGAGTCGCTGGCCCGGACGACCGACTACGGGACAGTGACGACAGCGCCGACGGGGTATTTTCAGGAAGTCGAGACGGACGAGGACGACCAGGCAGTGCTGTACGTTCGGGAGTCACTCGAGTCCGAGCGCGAGGTGCTCGTCGATCCGAACGAGTTCAGCGAGGACGGAACGAAGGCGATGGGGTGGTGGACCGTCTCGCCGGACGGCGAGCGCCTCGCGTACGGTGTCGACGAGGGTGGCAACGAACTGTACGACATCGTCATCATCGAGGTGCCCTCGGGAACCGTGATCGAGGAACTGTCGGACGTTGGCCGTGCCACTCCCCAGTCACTTGCGTGGACACCCGACGGGTTCTACTACAGCAGAACCGGGCTGGCTGGCGAGGCCCAACTCGAGAAGGCTATCCACTACCACGAACACGGTGCCGACCCCGATGGCGACGAGGACGACCTCGTATACGAGATCGACGAGGCGTCGACGTGGCCGCTGCTCACGACGGATCGCGCTGGTGCTCATTTGCTCGTCGCGCTGGTCGCCGACTGGGACCGCAGCGACCTGCTGTACGCCGCGGTTGGCGACACCGACCTGACACCGGTCATCACTGACGCCGACCACGTCTACTTGCCACTGCTCCACGAGGACGGTGCGTACCTGCAGACGGACCTCGACGCACCGTACTACCGATTTCTCGAACTCGACCTCTCCGGGTCCGTCGACGCAGTCGATCCCAGCGAACTCCCGGAACTGATCCCCGAACGCGACGGCATCGTCAAAGACGCGGCTGTCGTCGACGACCACCTGCTGGTACAGTACGAGCGTGCAGCCGTCTCCGAACTCGAGTTGTTCGACCTTTCGGGCGAGCACGTGCGGTCGATCGATCTCCCCGGAGCCGAGACGGGGACGGGGACGGGAACGGGAACGGTAGCCGGCCTCGACGGTACTCCTGACGCGTCCGAGGCGTTCTTCAGCTACCAGTCGTTCGACCACCCACCAGCCGTCTGTCGCTACGACCTCGAGGCAGACACCGTCACGGAACTCGACCAGCCTGACGTTGCACTCGAGTTCGACCTGACCGTCGAACAGGTCCGATACGAGTCCGCCGACGGGACCGAGGTTCCGATGTTCGTCGTCCACCGTGCCGACCTCGAGCACGACGGCGACAACCCGACGCTGCTGTACGGCTACGGCGGGTTCGAAAACAGCCTGACGCCGAGTTTCCGGAAGTACAGGCTCGAATTCCTTCGCGCGGGTGGCGTGTACGCACACGCAAACCTCCGCGGTGGCGGCGAGTTCGGCAAGGAGTGGCACGAGGCGGCCCGTCACGAGAACAAACAGCGCACGTTCGACGACATGATCGCGGCCGCGGAGTACTTGATCGACGAGAAGTACACGTCGAGCGATCGCCTGGCGATTTCGGGCGTCTCGAACGGTGGGCTGACCGTCGGTGCCGCACTAACACAGCGGCCTGACCTGTTCGCAGCGGTCTGCTGTCACGTCCCGCTGCTCGACATGCTCCGATTCCACACCTTCCTGCTCGGTGCGTCTTGGACGAGCGAGTACGGGTCACCGGACGACCCGGAGGCCTACGAGTGGATCAAGGAATACTCACCGTACCACAACGTCGTCGACGTGACGGACGGCTCCGGCCCCGAGTATCCGGCTGTCCTCTTCAAGACCGCCGAGGACGACACGCGCGTGCATCCGGTGCACGCCTGGAAGATGGCCGCACGCATGCAGTCGGTCGCCGCGGGTGGTCCGTTCTTCTGTAAGACCTACCGGGATACCGGCCACGGAACTGGCAAGCCGACCTGGATGGTCGTCGAAGAGCAACTCGACGTCTGGTCGTTCGTCTTCGATCAGCTTGGTGTCTCAGTTGCTGCTGCGTCGTCTCACCCTCAGGCGTAGACCATCAGGCGTAGAATAGCGGCGGCCGTCTGTCATCGCTCTCACGAGTGTCATGCTTGTCGCCATCTCTATCTCCATCTCCGCTCTCACCGTCGTCTACCAGCAGATCGGACTCGAGTACACTCTTTATACCATCCTCACTCGCACTCGCCAGGAGGTGATCCAGCACGTCGACAGCAGCGCCGCGGTGTAGCGGCTGGTTATCGTTCCCGCACTGGTCGTCCATCACGCAGGCGGGACAGCCGTCGATGCGGCCGCAGTCACAGTTTTCGATCAGGTCGCGCGCCCGTCGGGCGACAGCCTCGAAGTTCTCGTAGATCGCTCGCGAGAAACCGAGGCCGCCGTCGATCCCGTCGTAGATGAACCAGCCGCTCGCGGGTTTGCGCTCGAGCCCCATCGCGAGTTCTCTGACGGTCGCCTCAGCAGCGGCGATGTTCTGCGGGGCGGGATCTTCGCCAACGCCCGTCTCGTCGTCACCGCTTCCGTCCGATGCGGCGCTGGCCAGATGCGAGTCGATCGACAGCGTCGCCAGTCCGCCGAGGTCGCGCTTGTCGACCATCAACTCGAGTGGGGCGACGCCAATCGTCGCGTGCTCGGCGGCGTGGAGGCCGCCCGCGTAGCCGAGGTGGGCGGTATCTGCGAGGTCGCTGTCCAGTTCCGGCACGGAAAAGTCGCGGTACCGCTCGACCAGTGTGGACTCGACGCGCTCTGGGACCTCGAGCCAGCACAGTTGCGTCTCCATCGAGAGCGGTGGGTTTCCGGTGGGGAGCTGCTGCGCTTTTTTCTTGCCGCCGTGGATCGCGACCTCGTCGTAGGCGTCGTGATAGACGAGCACTCGCCCGCGGCCGAAGTGGAGCGTAAAGGACCCAATCTCGCGCGACTCCTCCGAGACGGCGTCGAGGACGGTCACGTCCGTGCGCGTCCGCGTGTAGTACTCCACGTCCGTCGGCCGCAGCGTCACCGACGGCCGCGGCGTCGTGTGATCGACCGCGCAGACCTCGTACTGCTGGCCCTCGTGAAGCCTGACTGCGCCCTCGTGGAAGTCCCGCAGGACGCGCTCCTCGGCGAGCGGTTCCATCTCCGGATCGTGGCGCTCGTCGACGCCGTCGGCGAGTTCGACCGTGTACTCCTCGCCGGTCGTGGCGTACAGCGAAATCGACCGCTGCGGTCTGGGTGGGCCGGTGTAGGAGACGCCCGTTTCGAGGTGGCCCGTGAGCTTCCCTGCGCGTCGCCACATCTCGACCGCCTGCTCGAGTCGCTCGCGGTCGGCGAGTCCGTCCTCCCCGGCGTCGCGCTCGTCGAGTCCGTCCTCCCCGGCGTCGCGCTCGTCGAGCGCGAGTTCGGCCGCCGCACAGAGCAGGTGCTGTGCGAAGACCGCGTCGTTCTCGGTGTCGACGACGGCGTCCTCGACGTCGTTCTCGAGGAGGTACTCCGAGTTGTTCACGACGTACTGGTCCAGTGTGCGGTGACCGGCGACGAGCACCGAGAGCGCGCGTTTGGCCCCGCGTCCCGCGCGGCCGATCTGCTGCCAGAACGACTGGCGCTGGCCGGGGTAGCCCAACTGGACGGTGGCGTCCATCTCGCCGACGTTGATCCCCAACTCGAGTGCGTTCGTCGAGGCGACGCCGTCGAGCACGCCGGTCTTGAGCTGATGTTCCGTGCCGTGGCGATTTCGTCTTGAGTGGCCCGCGTGGTAGGGTTCGATGGCGCTGCCCCGGTCCGGGTTCGTGTAGTATCGCGACCGGTCGCGGCGGTGTTTCGCCGCGCGCTTGACTGAGAGTTCGGCGAGCTTCCGGGAGGGCGTAAACAGCAGCGTCTGGGCGTCGTGGTAGGTCAGATGCGAGAGGAGTCGCGGCGCTTCGACGGTGGCAGGGACGCGGTCGGTGACGGGGTTTTCGGCACCGGCCCTGTCCCCGTCTTCCTCGCCCGATTGCGGCGGCGGATTCCACAGCACCAGCTCCCGCGGTCCCGTCGGCGAGCCATCCTGGTCGACCACCGTTACCGGGTCGTCGATCAGGGTACTCGAGTGCGCGCCCGGGTTTCCGATCGTTGCGCTGGTGAGGACGAACTGCGGATCGGCGTCGTAGTAGGCGAGCACGCGCTTCAGTCGGCGGATAATCCAGGCGACGTGCATGCCGTGGACGCCGGTGTAGGTGTGGGACTCGTCGATCACCACGAGGTCGCAGGCGGAGAAGAAGCGTGCCCAGCGGTCGTGGTCGTGCAGGTAGGTGTTCACGCCGGCGAAGTTGGTGATGATGACGTCCGCCTCCTCGCGGATCTGGCGGCGCGTCTCTCCGCGTTCGGTGTCGCCGTCGTAGACGCGGACGGTGATGTCGAGGCCGAGGTCGTCGTAGAGGTCGTTCAGTTCGCGCTCCTGGTCGCGCGAGAGGGCTTTCGTGGGGTAGCAGATGTAGGCGGTCGGTGTGGGAGTCGCCGCTGCACGTGCACCCGTTTTCTCGCCTCCGTTCTGTCTCCCCTTCCCCTTTTTGCCGCCGTCCCCTGCGGTCCGATCACGCGCGTCCAGATAGTGTCTCGCAATCTGGAGCGCATAGATTCGCGTCTTCCCCGAGGCGGTGCTCGTCGCGACACAGACGTTCTTCCCACACTCGAGTGCCTCGAGCGCTTCAGCCTGATGGGCGTAGAGGTCGTGCTCCAACTGCTCGGCGAGTTCCGGGCGGAGTACGTCCGCGTTCGAGACGGTCGCTGCGTCCCGGCCGGGGAGTTCGAGGACGGAGATGTCACCAGACTCGCGAGCGCCTGCGCGCGGGAACGTCTCTCGTAATTCCTCGCCGGTGATCGGGATCGCTTGCTGGTCGCCCTGGTCATCCTGATCGCCCTGTTCTCCCTCATCTCCCCCATCTCCGTCCTCGTTCGTTGCCATTCAGAAATCACCAAGTCCGGTCTGCTCGCTGGTCGAACCGCCAGTGCTGTCGGCGTGTGAGCTGCCTTCGTCTGGAGACGACTCCGTCGATCCCGTTGCTCTCGCCGATCCAGCCGACCCCACCACACCCGACGCTCGCGGTGCATCTCGAAGCCGCTCGTACACGTGCCACAGCGCCCGACAGTCGTCCTCACAGTAGGCCTCGTGGCGGTCCCACTCGAGTATACCCGGCTCCTCCGTCCGCATAAACCGTTGGTACGCCGCCGCGGTTCGCGCGCCGTTGAGTCCGGTTCCCAGGCCTTCGTAGCCGAGTTCGGTCGCGACGACGTCGAGTTCGTTCGTCCGGCCGGGGAGGAGCGCGTTGCCGGTGTCCTCACGGTCGGTCGCCCAGCGGTAGAGGTCGAACTTCGGAACTGACTCCCAGTCGTCGACGTACTCGGGGCAGTGGCGGGCGACGAACGCATCCAGATGTCGGTAGTCGAATCCCCGGCCGTTCCAGGTGAGCAGCGCCCGATTTGGGTGAACGCCGAGCAACCAGTCGCAGAACTCCCGAACGACCGATTCCCGGTCGGTGGGGTCGTCGCGCTCGACGAACGCCCGATGGGTGTCCGATTCGGGATCGTAAACCCCAATCTGCCAGATGATCGTGGGCGAGAGCCCGTCGGTTTCGATGTCGAGACAGAGCGGTGGTCGTCCCCACGCTTCGCCGGGGAGTGGCTCGTCTGTGAGCCGCCGCGGCTCGCCCGACTCGAGTACCCGCGCGTGCTCGTGCATTCGACGCGCGCTCTTTGCCCCGATTCCATCGATATCGGCGAGCGCAGCGACGGACAACTCGAGTAGCTCCGACCGAGTCGTCACTCCCTGCGATTCGAGGCGGTTCGCTGTCTTCTGGCCGACTCCGGTAACCGATTCGAGTCCGAAATCACCAGGTGCGTAGGCTGTACTCGAGAGTGTTCCGTCAGGACTGTACTCGAGTGCCACCACGGATTTCGCGCCGCCGTAGCCGTCGACGGGACCGGCTCCCCGGACGCGGACCGCAACGGCGTCGTCGGCGACTGGCTCGGCGGAACGCAGCGGATCGTGCTCGACGGTTCGGACGGCTCCCGTCCCGGCGTCGAGGTGCCACCGTTCGTCGTAGCCGGCGGGCAGCCCGCCGGTCAGGACGGTCGTCTCCTGGCCGGCCGGGAGCGCCGCCGCGAGTTCGTCCGCGTGATCGAGGGTCGTCTCGAGTGCGGTGGGCCGCGTCGTGGTCGTGATGTGGTCGCAGATGAGGGCGTCGTGACTCATGAGGGCGTCGTGACTCAGGGGTCCAGTTTTGCTCCCGTCATCATTCCCGTTACCGTCACTGTTGCTGTCTCCATCAGCAGCACTGTTACCACCATCAGCAGCACTATCAGCACCAGAATCAGCCCCAACATCAGAACCAGAATCAGTACTAACATCAGCACCAGCACCAGCAACCGCACCGAGCGCCCGCGGATGCTGCGCCACGGCGAACTCGAGTTCGTCACTAATCCTGTGTCGAGGGAGCGCCCCACTGTCGGCCGTCTCGAGCGGCGGGTGAATCACCGGCACGTCCATGACGTGGCGCGCGCGGGCCGCCGCCGTCGGCTCACGCGCGTATCCGAACAGCCAGACCGCATCCGGCCCGACCGTCACCGCGATGTCTTCGAGGGTTGCAACCGATCGCTCGAGTACCGCGGTCGGCGGGAGGGCGAGTACTCGAGTGCCGGTGGGACCTGCCATAGTGTCGTCGTAGTCGGTGGCAGGGACGCGGGGCTAAAGACGGTTTGGGGAACGGAGTGGAAGTGTTCGTTTGGAGACCGGCACAACAGTTACGCCGATTCTCCACATCCATGCCTACATGAGCGACACCGAGTACCGGAACGTCCGCCTTACCGAGGACGTGTATTAGCGGCTCAACGCGCGGAAGCGAGAGGGAGAATCTGTCTCGGACACGATCGACCGGATCGCAAGCGAGCGGTCGTTGCTCGATCTCGCGGGAGTGCTCACCGACGCGGAGGCCGAGACGATGCGCGATGCGATTCGCGAGTAAATCAATTACTCACAAGCAGCTGATCAGCTGATCGGCAATGGTCTTTTTGTTGTTGTACTCACAACTGCAAGCATGGATTTCCGGGACGCGATTCTTGGAGAGAAACGCCCCCGAATTCTCGTTCTGATCGCGACACTCCTCCTGCCGCTCTTCGCGTCAGTCCTCTTTCTACTCGGCTTCGACAGCGGGCTCGGCGTTCTACTGGTGTTCCTCTCAGTGGGGATTGCATTTTGTGCCGGCTGGTCACGAGCGGGTGTGCTCTCGGGACTCAGTGTCGTTTTCAGTAGCATCCTCTGGCTGTTCGTGTTTCCGCCGGCCGTTGGGTATCTGCGTGGCTCGATGGACACTCGGTATACTCCTCCGAGAGCACTCGGGTACAAACTCGACCCTCGTGGAGAACTCATCGAAGGACTGACTAATGGACCACTGGCAGGGATAGCTGGTGCCGTACTCTTTGGCGGAATGGCCTATCTCATGGGTCTCGCCGTTCGACAGGCAATACAGGAGCGAACCGCTGATACACAAACATGATCAATGTATGAATAGTCAGCGGCGTATGCGAACCGTTCTGTGACTCCCTCGAAACTCAACGCTAAAGGCGACGCACACAGAACGGGGCGACAATGCAACAGTACCTGGACCTCGTCGACGCGGCACTCAGCGAGGGGGCGTACAAGCCCAACCGCACCGGCGTCGACACGATTTCCTCGTTCAGCGAGCACTACGAGGTCGACCTGCAGGAGGGCTACCCCCTGCTGACGACCAAGCAAATGGACGGCTATCGCTGGAGTTCAATGCTCCACGAGGTCTGCTGGTATCTATCGGGTGAAGAGCACATCCGCGACCTCCGCGAGGAGACCAAAATCTGGGACGCCTGGGCCGACGAGGAGGGCCACCTCGACACCGCCTACGGCCGCTTCTGGCGACGCTTCCCGGTTCCCGAGGAGCCCGCACAGCTGCCGGGCGAGTCCTGGCCAGACGAGAGCCACCGGTGGGTCACCGCAGAGGAGACCGCCGACGGCGAGACGCGACGGACGTTCGACCAACTGCAGTACGTAATCGATACACTCTCGGACTCGCCGAACTCGCGCCGACTCGTCGTCAACGCCTGGCATCCCGCGAACGCGGCCGTCTCGACCCTGCCGCCGTGTCACTACTCGTTCGTCTTCAACGTCCAGGGCGACCGGCTGAACTGCCACCTCACGCAGCGCTCGGGCGACATCGCGCTCGGGATTCCGTTCAACATCGCGGCCTACGCGCTCCTGACAAAAATCGTCGCCCAGCAGACCGGCTTCGAACCCGGCACGTTCGCCCACACTGTCGTCGACGCACACGTCTACTGCGGCCGCGGTGCCCGCGGGGAGTGGTACGCGGACAACCTCGACGCACTGCAGACTCGGCTCGCCGATGTCGAGGCACGCGATGAGTACCGCGAGATTCGCGAATGGCTTGAGTCCGAAGCGCCCGCCGAGGCCGAGGGTGACGAGCGCCTCGACCACGTGCCGGGGCTGCTCGAACAGCTCTCACGCGAGCCGCTCGATCGGCCGACACTCGAGGTCGACGCGGCCACAATCGATGACCTGTCCTACGAGGACGTCACGCTACACGACTACGAGTCACACGACGGGCTCACGTTCGGAGTCGCTGAATGACCAACGGCACCGACGCTGACACCGACCCGGTCGTCGAACCCGACCGCGAACTCGTCGGTATCGTCGCGGTCGCCGACAACGGTGTCATCGGCAAGGACGGCGACATGCCCTGGCACATCCTTGCGGATCTGCAACACTTCAAGGAGACCACGATGGACCATCCGGTCATCATGGGCCGGGTCACCTACGAGAACATCGTCGACGCGCTCGGCGAACCGCTCCCCGGGCGAACCACGGTCGTGCTGACGAGCCGGGACCTCGAGACGCCCGAGAACGCAGTCGTCGCCCACGACCTGCAGTCGGCCGTCGAGCAGGCAGAAACTGCGGCCGACGAGCGCCACGAGGGCACTGACCGGGTGTTCGTCGCCGGCGGCGCGACCGTCTACGAGCAGTACCTGCCCGCGCTCGACCGGCTGATCGTGACCGAAGTCCACGAGGAGCCAGACGGTGACACGCGCTTCCCCGACTGGAATCGAGCGGACTTCGACGAACTCGAGCGCGACGAGCGCGACGGCTTCGCGTTCGTCGAGTACGTCAGAACGCCGTAAGCGATCGAGATGCGGAACGACTGAGATTCAGTTGGGTTTATACGGCAGCCGAACGCAGGCGGAGACTCACTCTCCGGACGATTCTCGAGAGATTCAAAACACTCCGGTCCGAAGTCTAGCTATGGCAACCGATACGTTCTCGGACGCGATCCGGGAATTCGAACATGACGGCGAGACGTACAAGATGGCCGACCTCACCGTTCTCGAGGAACAGGGTCTTTGCGACCTCGATAAACTGCCGGTGAGCATTCGCATTCTACTCGAGTCCGTCCTCCGAAACGCTGACGGCGACCAGATCGACGCGGACTCGGTTCGCGCCGCGGCCTCCTGGGAGCCCGACGTGCCGGACGCCGAGGTCCCCTTTACGGTGTCGCGGGTCGTTCTGCAGGACCTGACCGGCGTTCCCGCAGTGGTGGACCTCGCGGCGCTGCGCTCGGCGGCGGACCGCAAGGGCGTCGACCCGACGGTCGTCGAGCCCGAAGTCCCCTGTGACCTCGTGATCGACCACAGCGTGCAGGTCGACCACTTCGGCACCGACGACGCCTACGAGAAGAACGTCGAAATCGAGTACGAGCGCAACGAGGAGCGATATCGTGCGATCAAGTGGGCCCAGCAGGCCTTCGACGAGTTCAACGTCGTGCCGCCGGGGACGGGGATCGTCCACCAGGTCAACTTAGAGCACCTCGGTCGGGTCGTCCACGAGCGCGAAGTGGATGGCGAACAGTGGCTCGTTCCCGACACGCTCGTCGGCACCGACAGCCACACCCCGATGATCGGCGGCATCGGTGTCGTCGGCTGGGGTGTCGGCGGTATCGAGGCCGAGGCGGCGCTGCTCGGTCAGCCGATCAACATGTCATTGCCGGACGTCGTCGGCGTTCGCCTGTCGGGCGAGCTCCCCGAGGGGGCCACGGCAACGGACCTGGTGCTCCACATCACCGAAAAGCTCCGTCAGGTCGGCGTCGTCGACAAGTTCGTCGAGTTCTACGGCCCCGGCGTCTCCCAGCTTTCGGTCGCGGACCGTGCGACCATCTCGAACATGGCCCCCGAACAGGGCTCGACGATCAGCATGTTCCCCGTCGACGAGAAGACACTCGAGTACCTCGAACTCACGGGTCGCGACGAGGAGCACATCGAACTCGTCCGCGAGTACCTCGAGGCTCAGGGCCTCTTCGGCGAGCAGGAGCCCGAGTACACGGAAACCGTCGAATTCGACCTCGACGAGGTCGAACCGAGCCTCGCCGGTCACAAGAAGCCCCACCAGCGCATCCCGATGGGCGATCTCGACGACCACTTCCCGGCCCTCCTCGAGGAGCAGGGCGTCATCGGTGCGGGTGGCGAGCCCGCAATCGGCGACGGCAGCGGTGCAGCTGCAGCCGACGCGACCGACGCCGGTCCGGGTCTCCCGCTCGACGAGAAAGTTCCCGTCGAACTCGAGGACGGGACCGAGGTCGAGATCGGTCACGGCGACGTCCTCGTCAGCGCGATCACGTCCTGTACGAACACCTCGAACCCGTCCGTGATGGTCGGTGCCGGACTGTTGGCCCGTAACGCCGCCGAGCAGGGCCTCGAAATTCCCGACTACGTCAAGACGAGTCTCGCACCCGGCAGCCGTGTCGTCACCGAGTACCTCGAACGCGCGGAGCTGCTCGATGATCTCGAGGAACTGGGCTACCACGTCGTCGGCTACGGCTGTACGACCTGTATCGGCAACTCCGGACCGCTCCCAGAGCCGATCGAGAACGCGATCGACGAGCACGATCTCTGGACGACGAGTGTCCTCTCTGGCAACCGCAACTTCGAGGCCCGCATCCACCCGAAGATCCAGGCTAACTACCTCGCCAGCCCGCCGCTGGTCGTCGCCTACGGTCTCGCTGGGCGGATGGATATCGACCTCGAAACCGAGCCGATCGGCACGAACGACGACGGCGAAGAGGTCTACCTCGAGGACATCTGGCCGGACACCGAGGAGATCCGCCAGACGATCCACGACAGCATCTCCCCCGAGATGTTCGAAGAGAAGTACGCAAGCGTCTACGAGGGCGACGACCGCTGGGAAGCGCTCGACGCACCGACCGGCGACGTTTACGACTGGGATTCGGAGTCCACCTACATCCGCGAGCCACCGTTCTTCCAAGACTTCCCGCTCGAAAAGCCCGGCGTGGACAACGTCGAAGACGCCCGCGCGCTGCTCACGCTCGGTGACACGGTCACGACCGACCACATCAGCCCCGCCGGCCTGTTCGGCGAGGACCTGCCGGCCGGCCAGTGGCTCACCGAACGTGACGTGCCGGTTCACGAGTTCAACACCTACGGCTCTCGCCGCGGGAACCACGAGGTCATGATGCGTGGCACCTTCGCGAACGTCCGCATCGAGAACGAGCTGCTCGACGGGAAGGAAGGCGGCTACACCGTCCACCACCCGACCGGCGAGGAGACCACCGTCTTCGAAGCCTCCGAGCGCTACCGCGAGGAAGACACCCCGCTCATCGTCATGGCTGGTGACGAACTCGGCACCGGCTCGAGCCGTGACTGGGCTGCGAAGGGTACCGACCTGCTCGGCATCCGCGCGACCATCGGCAAGAGCTACGAGCGCATCTACCGCGACAATCTCATCGGCATGGGCGTTCTGCCGCTGCAGTTCGCCGAGGGCGAGGGTTGGGAAGAACTCGGTCTCGAGGGCGACGAGTACTTCGAGATTTCCGGTCTCGAGAACGGCCTCGAACCGAACGCCGAACTGGACGTCACTGCCGAGACTGACGACGGCGAGACCGTCGAGTTCTCGGTGACCGCACAGGTCGACACCCCGATGGCCGTCGAGTACGTCGAGAACGGCGGCGTGCTCCACCTCGTGCTGCGCCGGCTGCTCACCGAGGAACTGAACTGATCGAGCGCGCTCTGTACACGCCCCTCACGCGGCGGTCGGCACCGCTCTGCTCGCGCTGATCTATCGACTTTCACATCTGCTGTCACTCTCCGCCTGCTGTCACTCCGAATCTGCTGTCACCCCACACCTGCTGTCGCTCACACCCGCACAACCACAGTCCGCCACTCCACACAATCGCATGTCACTCACGCCGCTACTCGTTGACGTCGGAACGATACTCGAGGACGCCACCGGATTCGTCCAGTACCTACTGGTGTTCCTCTTCGCTGCGATCCCGGTGTTCGAGATCCTCGTCGTGATCCCGATCGCGATCGGACTCGGGCTCGATCCAATTCTGACGGGGATCATCGCCTTCGCGGGAAACGTTCTCTCCGTGTACGCTCTGATCCTGTTTCACGGGCGGCTCTCGGCCTGGTGGGCGAACTGGCGCGGGACCGACGATGACGCCGAACCGGAGCCGAGCGATCGCTACGCGCGAGCACGAACTCTCTGGGACAGGTACGGTCTGCCCGGCATCTCCTTTGGTGGGCCGGTCCTTACCGGGGTTCACATCGCCGCGATCGTCGCGCTGCTCGCGGGGAGCCGGGAGCGACTCGTCGCGGGGTGGATGACCGTCGGTATCGCCATCTGGACGGTGATTCTGACTGGTGCGTCCGCGTTCGGGGTTTCACTGCTCGGCATCGCGTAGCGCGACGGCGTGTCCCCGAGTGTGCGTACTGCGATGCCAGCGCACGTACGTCGGTCTTTTACAACCGCCAGCCGTAGGCGTGGGTATGACTACATCCACGCCGACCGATCGAAATCGGCTCGACGAGGAGGAAAGTCCCTACCTGCGCCAGCACGCGGACAACCCCGTCAACTGGCAGCCCTGGGACGAGCAGGCCCTCGAAACGGCCCGCGAGCACGACGTACCGATCTTCCTCTCGATCGGCTACTCGGCGTGTCACTGGTGTCACGTTATGGAAGACGAGAGCTTCGCGGACGAACAGGTCGCCGAGGTCCTGAACGAGAACTTCGTCCCGATCAAGGTCGACCGCGAGGAGCGCCCGGACGTCGACAGCATCTACATGACCGTCTGCCAGCTCGTCACCGGCCGCGGCGGCTGGCCTCTCTCGGCGTGGCTCACCCCCGAGGGGAAGCCGTTCTACGTTGGGACGTACTTCCCCAAAAAGGCAAAACGCGGCCAGCCCGGTTTCCTCGATATCCTCGAGAACGTGACGAACTCGTGGGAGGGAGACCGCGACGAGGTCGAGAACCGCGCCGAGCAGTGGACCGACGCGGCAAAGGACCGACTCGAGGAGACCCCGGATGCCGTCAGCGCCTCACAGCCGCCGTCGAGCGACGTACTCGAGGCGGCTGCGAACGCCTCCCTCCGGAGTGCTGACCGACAGTTCGGCGGCTTCGGTTCCGATGGGCCGAAATTCCCACAGCCCTCGCGGCTCCGGGTGCTCGCTCGCGCCGCAGACCGAACCGGACGCGACGACTTTCAGGACGTGCTCGTCGAAACGCTCGACGCAATGGCTGCTGGCGGCCTCTACGACCACGTCGGCGGCGGCTTCCACCGCTACTGCGTCGACCGCGACTGGACGGTTCCTCACTTCGAGAAGATGCTGTACGACAACGCCGCGATTCCGCGCGCATTCCTCGTCGGCTACCAGCAGACCGGCGATGAGCGCTACGCCGAGGTCGTCGCCGAGACACTCGAGTTCGTCGAGCGCGAACTGACCCACGAGGAGGGCGGTTTCTTCAGCACACTCGATGCCCAGAGCGAGGACCCCGACACCGGCGAGCGTGAGGAAGGTGCGTTCTACGTCTGGACGCCCGACGAGATTCACGACGTTCTCGAGAACGAGACCGACGCCGACCTGTTCTGTGACCGGTACGACATCACGGAGTCGGGAAACTTCGAGGGCTCGAACCAGCCGAATCGCGTCGCCTCGGTGTCGGATCTCGCAGCCGAGTACGATCTCGACGCGACCGATGTTCGGGAGCGACTCGAGTCCGCCCGGGAAAAACTGTTTGCAGCCCGCGAGCAACGCCCCCGACCCAACCGCGACGAAAAGGTGCTCGCCGGCTGGAACGGCCTGATGATCGCGACCTGCGCCGAGGCCGCTCTGGTCCTCGGCGGGGGCGAAGATGGGGATGAGGAAAGGGACGAGTACGCCACCATGGCCGTCGACGCACTCGAGTTCGTTCGCGATCGGCTCTGGGACGAAGACGAGCAGCGACTCTCCCGACGGTACAAAGACGGGGATGTGGCCATCGACGGCTATCTCGAAGATTATGCGTTCCTCGCGCGCGCCGCACTGGGCTGTTACGAGGCTACCGGCGAGGTCGACCAGCTCGTGTTCGCGCTCGATCTCGCGCGCGTCATCGAAGACGAGTTCTGGGACGCAGACCGGGGAACGCTCTACTTCACGCCCGAGAGTGGGGAATCGCTCGTCACGCGCCCGCAGGAACTCGGCGACCAGTCGACGCCCTCGGCGGCGGGCGTCGCGGTCGAGACGCTGCTCGCGCTCGACGGGTTCGCGGATCGAGGCGACGAGTTCGAGGAAATCGCCACAACGGTGCTCGAAACCCACGCCAACCGGATCGAGACGAACTCGCTCGAGCACGCGACGCTCTGTCTCGCCGCGGACCGACTCGGGTCCGGTGCACTCGAGATCACGGTCGCGGCGGACGACCTGCCCGACGAGTGGCGCGAGGCGTTCGCCTCGCGGTACCTGCCGGATCGGCTGTTCGCTCGTCGGCCAGCGACGGACGACGAACTCGCGGACTGGCTCACTGCACTCGACCTCGCAGATGCACCGCCGATCTGGGCCGGCCGCGAAGCCAGAGACGGCGAGCCGACGCTGTACGTCTGTCGTGACCGAACGTGCTCGCCGCCGACTCACGATGTTGAGGATGCACTCGAGTGGCTCGCAGGAGAAGAGCAGACTGAGAGTCCGTTCTAGGCAGGGGGGTGGTGCTCGGCTCGCTGCCCGCGTCACTCGAGTTCGTGCTCGCGTTCGGGATCCTGCTGCCCGTTCGGTGACTGTGTTCGCCCACCGCGCGCTGCCCGCGACCGGGTTGCAGCCTTGCGATCGAACGCCTCGTCGGCCTCCAGCAGGCGGTCGAGTCGGTGTTCGAACTCGTCTTCGCTCAGTTCACCGCTTGCGTACCGGTGTTTGAGTTGTGCGAACGCGTCGGCGTCGGTGTCGCTGTCGCTGTCGTTGCCAGTGTCGGCTGCGGACGTTCCAGGCCACGTCGACCCCGTCGACTGCTTTCGCTCAGCCATGAGCGCCGCGATATCCTCGCCCCAGAACAGAAAGACCGGCGTCAGGACGAACCAGCCGATCACCGCGAGTACGGCGACGACGAACTCGAGTCCGAGGAGACTCAGGATGCTGATGATGCCGAAGGTTACGATCGCGATCAGGAGCCAGAGGTCCTCCGCGACGAACCGTTCGAGACGGCTCTCCATACTAACCGTCTTGGCACCTCGAGATAAAGAATCGTTCGGTGCAGTTACACGTTACAACTCGCGCTCGAGTTGGTCGGCGAGCCAGATAGCTGGCGGGACGTTCTCGTCTTCGACGAAGCGGGTGACTTCCTCGCCGTCATCCGTCTCGACCACAATCGTCGGAATGTACTCGATACCGTACTCGTCGACCCCAGAGCCTTGTTTGTCCTGGTCGACAGCTATCTCCTCGATGCGGTCGTCGGGGACGCCCGCAGCGTCGAGTGCAGCGCCGAAGTCGGGGAGAAGCTTTCGGCAGTCCTTGCACCAGTCGCCGCCCCAGACCTTGTAGACGACCTCGTCTGCGTGTGCTTCGAGCGTGTCGACGGCGTCCTCGTAGGAGGCGGCGTCCCACGTGGGATTCGGCTGCATGGTTTCGAGACTCATACGCGGCCATTGTGAGTCGAGGGGCTTAACCGGCGTGTTCTTGACAGTCGTTGCAGGTGTCGCTCATTTGGATTGTCTTTCGAGTGCTACTGGCCGCGAGTCGGTAGCATTTTTACACCAAACCCAAGAGTTATCAGCATGGTATTTGACTCGATCGCCGAGCCAGGGCACGAACAGATCTCGTACTTCTCCGACCCGGAGACGGGACTGACGGCTATCGTCGCGATTCACGACACGAGCCTCGGGCCGAGCCTCGGCGGGACACGCATCCGCGACTACGAGTCCGAAGAGGCCGCGCTGACGGACGTCCTTCGTCTCTCGGAGGCGATGACCTACAAGGCGGCCGCAACCGACCTCCCGCTTGGTGGCGGGAAAGCGGTCATCATCGGCGATCCCGAGGAGGTCAAAACCGAAGAGGCACTCGAGGCCTACGGCCGCGCGGTCGACTGCCTCGCGGGCCGGTACATTACCTCGGTCGATATCAACTCCGGCGCTGAGGAGATGGACATCGTCGCGCGCGAGACGGACCACGTCGTCGGCGGAACGGACGGGCTGGGGAACCCGTCTGAAGTCACGGCACACGGCGTCTTTTCGGGTATTCGCGCCTGTGCGGAACACACCTACGGCACCAGCACCGTCAGCGACCTCAATGTCGTCGTCCAGGGGCTCGGAAAGGTCGGCCGACTGCTCGCCGAGGAGCTACTCGAGCACGGCGCGTCCGTGACGATTTCGGACGTGAACCAGGAGGCGGTCGACGAGTTCAGCGCGGCTCACGACGTCGACATCGTCGCGCCGGATGCAGTCTACGAGGAACCGTGTGACGTCTTCGCGCCGTGTGCGATCGGTGGCGTCGTCAACGACGAGACGATCGATCAGCTGCAGTGTGATATCGTTGCCGGGTCGGCGAACAACGTCCTCAAGGAGCGACGACACGCGGACGCGCTCGCCGAGCGCGACATCCTCTACGCGCCGGACTACGTGATCAACGCGGGCGGCCTCGTCACCGTCGGCAAGGAGTACCTCGGCGGAACGTACGAGGAGGCCTACGAAGAGTCCGAGAAGATCGGCGACCGACTGACGGAGATGATTGAACGCGCCGAGGCTGAGGGAACAACGGTTCTCGACGCAGCGGAGGCCTACGCACAGGAGCGAATCGACGAGTCCGAGACGGTGACGCCGGCGCTACCGTCGAACTAGCCTGTTCTGGCTGTTTTGATCTCAGGTTTCTTTCTCACCGCTGTCATCACCACCGGCACGTCCTGCCTGTGTCCAGCACGGGTTTACGTCTCGACTCCATAGCCTGGGTCAATGAAGGGAAGTATCCTGGACACGATCGGTTCACCGCTCGTCCAGGTCGACTCACCGGAGGGGGCGACCGTCGCCGCGAAGGTCGAATCCTTCAATCCTGGCGGGTCGGCCAAGGACCGGCCGGCCCTCGAAATGATTCGCACCGCCGAGCGCGAGGGCGCGATCGAGCCCGGCGACTGGCTCGTCGAACCGACCAGCGGCAACACCGGAATCGGCCTCGCGCTCGTCGCCGCCGCCCGCGGCTACGACCTCACCATCGTCATGCCCGCCTCGAAATCTGAGGAACGCCGTCGCGTCATGGCCGCCTACGGCGCGGACCTCGAACTCGTCGACGGCGAGATGGAAGACGCCCGCGAGCGCGCGGACGAACTCGAAGCGGAGGGTGCGGTCCAGCTCGGCCAGTTCGAGAACCCGGCCAACCCCGAGGCCCACTACAAGACGACCGGGGCGGAGATTATCGAACAGGTCGGCGACCGCGAGATCGACGCCTTCGTCGCCGGCGTCGGCACCGGCGGCACCCTCTCGGGCACCGGCCGCCGCCTCCGCGAGGAGTTCCCCGAGATGGACATCATCGCCGTCGAACCCGAGCGAAACGCCGTCCTCTCGACGGGCGAATCCGGCACCGACGAGTTCCAGGGAATGGGCCCTGGCTTCGTCAGCGACAACCTGGATCGAGATTTGATCGACCGCGTCGAAACGGTTGCACTCGAGGACGCCGAGGACGAGTGCCGCCGACTCGCCAGCGAGGAAGGAATTCTGGTCGGCCAGTCGAGCGGTGCGACGAGTCTGGTTGCCAACAGAATCGCGCGCGAAATCGCCGAACCAGAGCGTGACTGTCCGGAGATTCCGGACGCCTTCGAGCGCCAGGAACTCGCCACGCCGGAGCCGGACGGCGGCCAGCGGATCGAAGACTGTCCGCTCGTCGTCACCGTCTTCTGGGACAGCGGCGAGCGCTACATGTCGACTGGATTGTTCGACAATTAAGCTGGGCGGTTCGACAACTAAGATAGCCAAAAGGCCTCTTTCACCTAGAGCAACCGTCTTTATTCGTCCCCGTGTATGTCCGGGTACGATGACACACCCCTCCAGACGCACACTCCTCGGAAGTACGGCGGGACTGCTCGCACTGACGGCAGGTTGTATTGCTGACGAAGACGATGACGGCCCGGATCCGGGCTCAGGGTCCGGTGACGATGATGAGTCGGAGAACGGCGGCGACGGCAATGGAAACGGCGCCGAAAATGGAGACGAAAACGGCACAGAGAACGGCGAGGAGGAAGGCGAAAACGGAGACGGAGATGACGATGACGACGACGGTGACGACGGAACTGGAACCGACGGCGTTTCCATCGACGACCACCAGTACCAGCGCTCCGAAATTAGTGACGAGCCGTCCATGGAACACCTGCGATCGGCCGACGACGCCGACGACTGGCTCGCCGAGCGCGATGTCGACGACGATCTCACCGAGTTCCTGGACGAAACCGACTTCGGCGAGTCGGTGCTCGTCGCACTCGAGGCCGGCGGCCCGAATCTGTGTTACGAACTGGCCGTCGAGCGCGCCGAACTCGAGGACGACACGGTCGTCGTCGAGGCTGCGGCTGTAGACGAGTCAACACCGGAGACCGCCTGCGGTGAGCAGGAGGTGACCGTCGGTGCAGTGGTTCGAGCCACGTTCGATGACGATCCGGTGACTGACGTGTCGGTGTCGCTCACCGACCGCGACGGGAAAGAACACGGAATGGCTACGGCGAGCGACAGTGCGAGCGATTCTGCGTCCGATTCGGCTGAGGCGGACGCCTAAAAACAGTATCGACGGGCTGGTCCCCCTGACGCTTCT
This sequence comes from Natrialba sp. SSL1, assembly GCF_001861355.1. Lineage (GTDB taxonomy): Archaea > Halobacteriota > Halobacteria > Halobacteriales > Natrialbaceae > Natrialba. The sequence continues at coordinate 468,481 of NZ_MASN01000035.1, read as the reverse complement.
TAGGGCGAATGTTCTGCTTCAGTTATTCGAACGACGAGCGTCGAGTCGACATCTCTGAGGTCGTACTCGGGGAGGTCGCCGTCTGTCCGACGGACGTACAGCGGTTCGACGAGTCGACGGCGTGCAGTCGCTGTCGTCGGTTCAGTTTCAGTCTGTTGTGTCTCGGTCCGTGCCTGCCCTCCCGCTGATTGTGCTCCACCGCCCTGTTTCTCGTCGCTCTCGCCGCTTTCCGTTCCCTCGAAATCGTGTCCGGTTTCGTCTTCGGTGTCCACTCCGGCGGCTGGTGTGGCAGGGGTGTCGGGATCTGATTCGGGATCGACACGTTCAACGCCGTAAATCTTGCAAAATTCGTCCGTCTCGTCGGGTTCGACTGTGCTGTTTCGAAGCTGCGTCGCCAACTCGCGCGAAAGCCACTCTTCGTCGCTCACGCTTGGCTCCTGGACGAGCGCCTCGTCGACGAAACGAGTGAGATACCAGTCGAGATCGTTCAACAGCGAGATGGCCGCGCCGACGCTGACGGTTCGCAAAGCGATCGTGTTTTCGAACGGTCGGTGCAGGTCGTACGTCGAGAGTGCCTCGCGAGCCGTCTCGCGCGAGAGTAGCTCGTACTGGAGGGTGGAGTCGTCGGCCCCGATGAGACAAACGCGGGTCACTGTCGAGTGATGTGGTCGGTTCGGTAATGTCGGTTTCGGGTTTCGGTTCAGAATTTCGTACCGACGGTGCTGCCGAATGCTGCCGAATGCCGACGAGTGCTGACAAACACCGACTGACTACACCGACAACCGACCTACGAAATCGAGCTGTCTGGGTCCCCAATCGCATCGTCTAACCCGTGCAGCGCTGCCGGACCGAGCGCTTCCTCGGCACGATCGAACTCGAGTTCCCGGTCGGCTGGATCGGAGCGCTGGGTTTCGACGACGGATTCGGCTTCGCCGTCGGTGATCGAGAGGTAGACTTCGGTGAGGCGGTCGGTTGCGGTAGTCTCGTCGTCCTCAGCCGCAGTTGCGTCTGGAACTGCGGCTGCATCCCCGGTGTCGCTCGCGGAACCGTTCGTTTCGGCGTGTTGTTCAGTCTCAGTGTCTGTTGCGTCCGTTTCGTCCGTTAGTTCTGTCTGTGTCTTGGTCATGGATCGCATCCTGACTGAATGGTCAGACAGTGAAATACGTTTGTGTTTCTCCCGGCAGATGGGATCTGTTGGGCAGTTGCGATCACTTTCGAAAACGCTGCTCTTGCCACTCGAGTACTGGAACATACGCAGCGAGAGAAGCGAGTGAAACTGCCAGTTAGTCGTCCGCGTCGACGTCAACCCGCGTGCCGTACCCCGACTCGCCGACGACCGACCCGTCCTCGTAGACGACTTCGCCGCGGACGACCGTCGTGGTGGCTTTCCCGGTGAACGTCTCGCCCACGAACGGCGTGACGCAGTTCTTCGAATGCAGTTCGTCGCGGCTCTCGAGTGTCCACTCGCGCTCGGGGTCGACGATCGTGAAGTCCGCGTCCGTTCCGACCTGGAGCGAGCCCTTCTGGGGATACATCCCCCAGACCTGCGCCGGCCGGGTCGAGTGGCGACGGACCCACTCCTCGAGTGTGAGGCGTCCCTGGTCGACGAACGTGAGCATCGCCGGGACTTCGGTTTCGAGGCCGACGAAGCCCGAGATGGCGTCCCAGGTGTTGCCGAACGGGTCGTCGACCTTCTTCTCCTCAGGGGTGTGGGGCGCGTGGTCCGTCGCGATACAGTCGATCGCGCCGTCGTCGATGCCGACCTCCCAGAGCAGGTCGCGCTCGTCGGCGTCGCGGATCGGCGGCTGAATGCGTGCCGGGTTGCCGACCTCGCGCATGACCTCCTCGGTAAACCAGAGGTAGTGGGGCGTCGTCTCGGCCGTGACGTCGACGCCGCGCTCTTTCCCGCGAGCGACGGCCTCGGCGGCCGACCCCGAGGAGACGTGGAACATGTGGATCTTCGTGCCGGTCTCCTCGGCGAACGTGATCATTCGTTCGACGGCTTCTTGCTCGGCGATAACCGGCCGAGAGTGAGAGTGGTCGATCGGTTCGTTCTTGCCCGCTTCTTTGAACTTCTGGGTGTAGTGGTCGATGATCTCGCCGTTCTCCTCGTGGAAGCCGAGGCGTTTGCCCGTCTCTCGGATTGTTTCCATGGCCTCGAGAATCTCGCCGTCGTTCGGCGGCGGCACGTCGCCGACTGTCGACCCGAGGAAAATCTTGTACCCCAGCGCGCCGGCTTCGTCGAGCGCCGGAATCTCATCGAGATTCTCGCTCGTAACGACCACGTAGCTCTGGAAGTCGACGTGGGCCGACGCCTCGCCGCGCTCGAACTTCAGTTCGAGATGCTCGGGCCGGTCGATCACCGGATCCGTGTTCGGCATCCCGACCACGGTCGTGACGCCACCCGCCGCGGCCGCGCGAGTTGCGGACTCCCAGTCTTCCTTGTACTCGAGTCCGGGCTCGCGATTGTGGATGTGGCCGTCGACGATACCAGGGACGAGGACCTGTCCGTCGGCGTCGACGATGCGGTTGGCGTCGGGGAGGCGGTCGCTGCGGCCGACGGCGACGATGGTTCCGTCCTCGACGGCGACGCCGGCGTTGGGGGTGCGGCCGGCGGGGGTGACGACGGTGCAGTTTCGCACGACGAGGTCGACGGTGGCGGTGTCACTCTTGCTCGCGCTCTCAGTCTCACTCTCGCTCTCGCTGGCACTCATTGGCGTTGGCGTAGCGTTGCCGAGGTGGGCGCATATAGCTTCTGTTGGGTTGGCAGGACCACATTGGCCACTGGGCTAGTGCTGATACTGGTACTGGAGCTACTGGTGCTGGTGGCGCTGGTAGTGTTGTGCACAATGGAATCACGCCAGTCCGCTGGCTGACCGGTAGGTTCGGTGTACAGTTCAGGTACGCGTGCTATACTAAACCGATGCGGGATGCTCGAGTGAGCCATGACCTCGCCGGCGATTCGCGACAGGACAGTACTCGTCACCGGCGGTGGCGGCTTCATCGGGAGCCACCTCGTCGAGGCGCTGGCACCGTACAACGACGTTCGGGTGCTGGATAACTTCTCGACCGGTTCGCGGGACAACCTCTCGTTCGCGTCCCCGTCGGCGACCGGCTCGCAGTGGACCGGCGATACACCAGCGAGCACGGACGGTGGGACCGACGACACCGAGACCGATGATGGAAGTGCTGAGGGCACGGGCGAGGACGCTAACGCCGACCCCGACCCCGACACCGGCCACGACGGCTCCCTCACCATCGTCGACGGCGACATTTCCGACCCGATGGCGCTCCAGCGCGCCGCCCGGGGCGTCGACCTCATCTTCCACCAGGCCGCCCTCGTCAGCGTCACCGAGAGCGTCGACGCGCCGCGCCGGAGCAACGAGACCAATCTCGACGCCAGCCTGCTCGTCCTCGAGCAGGCCCGCCAGGAGGACGCCCGCGTCGTCCTCGCCTCGAGTGCGGCCGTCTACGGCCACCCCGACGAACTGCCCGTCTCCGAAACGGCGACGACGGAGCCGACCTCTCCCTACGGCATCCAGAAACTCGCACTCGACCAGTACGCCCGACGCTATCACGAGCTGTACGACCTGCCCACCGTCGCGCTGCGCTACTTCAACGCCTACGGCCCGCGCCAACAGGGCCCCTACAGCGGCGTCATTTCGACGTTTCTCGAGCAGGCTCGCGCCGACGAGCCGATCACGATCGAGGGTGACGGCGAGCAGACGCGGGACTTCGTCCACGTTTCGGATGTCGTCCGCGCAAACCTCCACGCGGCGACGACTGACGCCGTCGGCGAGGCCTACAACGTCGGCACCGGGGAACGAACTTCGATCCGGGACCTCGCCGAACTGATCCGTGACGCCGTTGGCTCGTCCTCACCGATCGTCCACCGCGAACCCCGATCGGGGGATATTCGACACAGTCGCGCAGACGTGTCGAAAGCGAGTCGTGACCTCGACTTCGAGACCCGCGTCGGGCTCGAATCCGGGATTCGTTCACTTGTGACTGCGGCTGGTAGTGAGCAGGGGTACTCGAGTTCGTCGCCGCAACAGCGGGAGAGCCAGGAGCGGGAGCGACGGCAACACCAGCAACAGGAGCAGGAACAGCAACAGCAACAGCCGCTGGCCGCCAGACCTGACCGACAGTCACAGGACTAGATACAGTCTCTCAGTTGCGGCAGCGAACGCCATCTTTCGACCGCGATGACCTGTTTTGGTTCGGTTGGAAATCGACCAATTCTCACCGATAACGATCGGCCTTCGTTACGGAGGTACGTCGTAATTTCCTACACAGACGGGTGAAAACGTTCGACTGTGTCCACAACAGATGGCGGATTAACTGTGGGCTCTGGTTTGTGTAGGTGAGAGATAACTATCGGTATGCACGGCCTCACCGATAGGTATGATCGAGAGCCTCATTGTGTTCGCGGTTAGCCTGCTCATCGGCGCCCTTGGCATCTTCCTTGGTGCCAGGATTATCGTCGATACAGAGGACTACACGTACGCGTTCGTCACAGCACTGATCGGCGCGGTCGTCTGGGCGCTCGTGGGGTTCTTCCTCGGATGGATCCCGCTGCTCGGCCCGCTGCTGGTCTTCGTCGCCTATCTTGGTGTGATCAACGCCCGCTACCCCGGTGGCTGGGTGGACGCAGTCGCGATCACGATCGTCGCGTGGATCTCGGTCCTGGTCGTGTTGTACGTCCTCGCGTTCCTGGGCGTTACTGGATTCGAGGCTGCCGGTGTCCCGGGAACGTAACCGCCGACGGGAGCGGGACAGCGACGGTTGGACAGCGAGTCCGGGCCGTTCAGCCGGGCGTCGTCAGTTCGGCGTAACTGACGATTATCGCAGAAACCCGATCCAAATTCGGGCTAGGCACGTCGAACGTCCGTACGCGTTTATTCGCCGCGGTGTCGAGCGACCACAGTATCAGCCACGGCGTGAGACACCGACGATCCGCCCGTCTGCCGGGCACTGGTCACCGACTCGAGTCCCCACCGATCGGTCTCGCAGGGGGCTCGCCAGGCACTGTCTCCGAGACCCGCAGAGCTACGGACAGTGGCTATCGTCGTCACGTCGGCGTCTCAGAGAGACACTCACGCGAGACATACAGATAATCCAATAACAATACATGACCCATAAAAAATACTTTGAGGGGCGGTCACGACGGTACAGAAACGAGTGAACTGCCGTTTGTCGACACCATGATTCCGACCTTGCGCACGAGCATGCACGCATCTTTGCCAGTACCTCCGTCGGTCACGACTCCCGACAGCGGGTCGGTGCTCGCACAATTCAGTCCGGCTATTCGGTCTGGGGTCGGAGCGCCGGCTACGGAGTTCGCAACCACCGCCGTTCCCTGTGGAAGTGTTCTCTGCCGGGTCTGCAGTACCTGTGGGTCGGGTGAGGCCGAGATTGCGACGATTTCGTTGCTTGGACTCGGAGCTGGGTTCGGGGTCGGACTCGGACTACTGGCTCTCCTCTCAACACTACTCGCTGTGCCAGCACTCGCACTCGAGTTCTCCCTGGCGTCCATTTCGAACGGCCCGCAATTTATCGACCCCACACCGCTCCAGGCGAGCGGTCTCGCACACATCGCTGCCTTGCTCGGGATGATCGTGCTCGCCGTTCTCGGGTCGGTGCTCGCACTCCGTGACCGACTCGCCGAACGCAACTCGCTCGGGAACGACTACGACACCCAACACGAGGAGTTCATGACGGACCAGGAGAAGGTCCATCAACTCATCAGCGAAAACGGCGGGCGAATGAAACAGTCACGAATCGTCGACTCGGTCGACTGGTCGAAAGCCAAGGTCAGCCGACTGCTGGCCGAGCTTGAGGAGGACGGCCAGGTCACGAAGCTTCGATTGGGGCGGGAGAATCTCGTCTGTTTGCCTGGTCACGAGCCGACGGCGTCGAAATCGCCCGAACAGTCGAGCGAATAGAGCGCAACCGGAGTCAGCAGCGTAGGCTCGCGTGTGGTCTTTCCGTGCGGAGGCTTTCGAGAACCATCTCGCGGCCACCCACGGTACCAATGACCGCTTTCGATGAATAGCGCTGGCATCCACGCATACCCTGCGTTCGAAGTGAGCAGTTTCTCTCGAAATGGTTGTGCCGGTTTAAGCACGGAACTGGCGATGGGTCACTGCCTTCACGGCAGATTATGATCGCACGCAATCAGCTACTTGTACTCCTCGTCACGGCATTGCTCGTGACATCGGGCGCAGCGATGGTCGCTGGGGCGACACCAAGCGCGAGTGTCAGCGGCCAGGACGAGGGTGAGACTGGAACAGACGCCGAACCAGAGACAGAATCGGACGGTACAGCTACCGACGAGACTGACAGCGGTGACGGAGCGGATGCCGACGCCGACGCTGACGATCAGGGGCTCGAACCAGACCCTGACGACGAAGCCGAAACCGCGACGGTCACGTTCGAAGATCAGTCGACCGCCGGTGACTCCGTCGTCGTCGACGAGGCGACACTCCCTGAGGGCGGCTTCGTCACGATCCACGATAGCAGCCTTCTCGTCGGCGAAACGTTCGACAGCGTGATCGGCACCTCCGACTACCTCGAGGCGGGCACCCACGAGCAGATCGAGATCGAATTCGAGGAGCCACTCGAGGAGGACGAGACGCTGATCGCGATGCCGCACCTGGATACGAACGATAATCAGGAGTACGATTTCGTCGAGACAGAGGGTGCAGAAGATGGCCCGTACTTGACGGCGGATGATGAGCCGGTGACCGACGAGGCGGTTGTGACGATCGAGGATGAGGTTCCTGAGGAGGACGAACCGGTCGATGAGGAACCGCCAGTCGACGAGGAGGATCCGGTTGACGATGAGCCGCCAGTCGACGAGGAGGATCCGGTCGATGATGAGAAACCGGTTGACGAGCCGGACGAGGAAAAGCCGGATGAGAAGGACGAAAAGCCGGATGAGAAGACGGACGATGAGAAAGAGGATGAGGACGCGGTAGACGACAAGGATGACAAGGAGGAGAAGGACGAGAAAGACGAGAAACCTGACGACCACGACAAACCCGACGAAACCGACGAAACCGACGAAATCGACGACGAACCCGTTGACGACCCGAAACCCCCTGTCGACGATGAGGAACCAGCCGAAACACCACACGACGGCGAACTAACCGTCACGATCGACAGCGCCCTCCTCGTCGTGCACGATCTGCACGAGGGCTACGAGGACCACGAGGACGGGTACGACAACGACCAGGAGCACGAACACGATCAAGAGCACGATCAGGAGTACGAACACGACCAAGAATCCCAAGAATCCGACCACGAGGACCACAACGGGGCAATGAGTGACCACCAGCTCGAGGTCACCATCGAAGAACCAACGATCACCGGTCTCGACGAAGCCGGTGACGAACCCACCGACGCCCACGACATCCACAGCGCATCGATCCTCGTCGTCGTCGAGGACGACGACCTCCCAGATGAGGCACCGATGACCGACGAGCACGATGAACTGACACTCGAGTCCGCGACGATCATCGTGGTTGCTCATGGCGTCGACGACGACGGTGAGGACACTGATGCTGTCGAGCACGATGAGGAGACGGAAACCGAGACTGAAACGGAAACGGAGCCCGAAACCGAGACTGAGACAGAAACCGACGACGTGACCGACGACGAAGAAACGGCTGAGACTGACGTGGATGCGTGCTGTGGCTCGGCTGACGACCACGATGAGCCAGCAGACACTGACGAGGAGTACGACGGCGATGACGAAACCGACGACTACGACGACGCTGACGACCGCGCAGACGATGCTGACGAATACGACGATACTGAAGAGTACGACGACGGTGACGCCGACGACGAGATGGATGACACGGATACCGACGAACACGACGCACTCGAGGTGACGATCGAACAGGCGACCGTCTTCGTCGTGCTTGACGACCACGGTGTGATGGACGAGACAGCGGAGACGGAGACCGAGACGGGCGCTGACGACGAGACTGACACGGACACCGAAACCGAAACGGACTGCCCTGGCCCTGACGAGGCAGATACCAACGAGTCTGCCGATACTGACGAAGAGTCAGCGACCGGCACGTTCGACGTGACCATCGAACAGGCGACGATCATGGTCATTCTCGTGGACTACGACGCGATCGATGACGTGACCGACGAACCGGAGAACGGTGTTGACGTGAACGGTGACGAAGACGAGTACGTCAACGGTGACGGCGAAGACGAGACTGACACCAACGGCGACTGTCCGCCATCGAACGGGACCGAGACAGATGACGACGTAACTGCCGTCCTCGCCTGAACACATCAGGCGTCGCTTCGATACACATTTTTCGCGGTCTGTGGACTGGCTCTGATACACTTGTCTTAGCGCTGTCCCACTGGCTCTATTGCAATGCGGGCAACTGCCGTTGCAACACAGACAACTGTTCTTTTGAGTACAACCCGCATCGATCGGCGCCCTCCCGCTCGAGGTCGGCCCGTCGGCTGTTTTGTCTCACCGGGGACCCGCGATAGTGGGCGCTACTGGGTTGGGGTGGGCAGTGGTGACAGACACAGTACCGGAACGCGAGCCAGGGACAGCGGCACAGCAGGACAGTAGGGACAGTAGGACAGATCTGGGTCCGACTCAGTAAAACAGCCGGTACAGACTGCTCACCGCAACCGCGAGCAAAATGAGCACACTCCAGAGCACCGGATCGACACTCGAGAACACCGGCAGATCGAGGCCGGCCAGCGCGATCAGTCCGAGGCCGAGAAAACAGGCGGCGAGGTGGAACTGCAGGACGGTCGAGCGGTCGCCGTCGTGGCCGTCGATGTAGCCGACGACGGTTTCGAAGTTCGGGCCGGGTTGGATGGTTTTCGCGTCGGAGTCGTACTCGATGACGGCATCCTCCTCGAGCTGGGGAAGATGTGTCTGCTGGAGGGAGACGTAGACGCTCTTGTAGAGATTGTTCGGAACGGGCGTCGTATCGGATTCGGTTGCGGCAATCTCCGTTGCGACGTCAGAGACGTCGACGTGTCCGGACTGGCGTGCGAGCAACTGGACGATGGCACGCCGTCTGTCGTTCCCGAGGATGTGAAACACCTCACTTTCCGCGAGCGCTTCAGATCTGGTCCTCTGCACAGACATTGCTTAGCGTGACATCAGTGGTCTCATCTCGGCGAGCAGTTCGTCGTCGGCCCTCATACACGTCATCTATTTTGCGAACCACTGACTTTAACCTGCGGTATTTTGTCCCTGCATAACGGTGTAGAAACTAGCTGGCTACGGGACGGTTGACGACTGGTTCGTTACGATGAGAGTGTGGGCTCGCTGATGATGGTTGAGGTCATAGACGGGAGACGTGTCCGCTGACGAGAGACACGATCCAGTAATCGGTTAGAACCGACCGATACTGTCTCCTGTGTCGTCCGTCTCGACTGTGGAAGCGTCTCGAGTAGGTGTCGCGAACGAAGGAGTGTCGCCGGGCGATGAAGCGCGGTACTCACTCGCGTTCGTCGCCCGGCAGATGGCCACCGGATTGCATCTCACGATACGTCGTACAGGCCGGACAGCCGTGAACGATATCGCCGTTGTCACCGAAGACGCGGGCAAACTGCTGGGTAACGTGGGTGTCACAGTTTCGACAGCGAGCGCCTGCTGTCGACGATTCCATCGGGCGCCAGTTCTGTTGGGATGATTTCATGGTGAACGTACTGGTGTAGGGGTGGGTGTCGTCAGTTGTGAATACCGATGCGGACGGCTGGTGTCTCGAGTGTAGTCGTCAGTCGATGCTCGTGTCTGGTGACGGTCGTCGTCATCGGGTGACTGCAGTGTCGTGACGTGGGAGTAGGGAGACACTGCAACTGCCGCTGTCGCTGTCGCGCACAGTACGCCAGCCAACCAGGGGTGGATGTCAGTGTATCCGAGCACACACCGCAATTCGCCTGCCAGCGAGGGCTCCAGTCGCTGCAGTCGGCGACACCGTGGCGGTTCACTCGACCACCGAACCGACCGCTCGATCCGTCCCGGCTGGAGCCGACTCGCGGCAGCGACAGCGTGTGACTCGGCATCACTACGACCGAGGGGGATAGATCCGAATAAAGGACGGCGTCCGTTCACTGTGCTGGCCACCAGACAGTACCGGAAATACCGAATTTCCACCGGTTATACCCGACTCAGAAGCCATATCAGGGGGAATAACTGGAGATGCGCTCACAAATCATCAAGCTGGATTTGGTTCGATTGCTCCTCGTTCGCCACACGGTCCCGACCGCAGCGCTCCGTTCGAGCGTCCGAAACACGATATTTCCCGCTCGAAATAAGATATTTCGCAACGGAATGCGTGACTTTCCAGCGAGAAGGCACATCGTTATAAAATACCACTCTCGCTTACCGGTTGTATTGTTGGAACGTACTCCCGGTCGCCGCGACGGCGCGGCACCACCGATCCGATCGTTCCCGACTGCCACCTCTCGACACCGAGAGTGAAGCAGCGTAACCGCCGCAGACAGGTGAGACCGATGTCCACGAAAGCGACCAACTCTCAGACGACCCCGACGACCGACCCAACAATTCAGCTCGACGTCCTCGGCGACGAGTGTGCGCGAACGATCCTCGTCGCGACGAGTGCAGGACCGAAAACAGCCAAGGAACTAACCGACCGAACCGACAGCTCCTCGGCAACCGTCTACCGCCGAATCAACAACCTACTCGAGAGCAACCTGCTCGCAGAGTGTGTTCGATTCGAGAGTGACGGTTCGCATACGACCGCCTACGAGGCGACCGTCGAACACGTCGAGGTACAGATCGACGCCGACGGCATCGACGTGGCACTGTCGGCGATGGACGAGTGAGGGGTTGGCGTTCCTGGCGGGCTCGTGATAGAAACACACACGCGTTTACCGCCGTCGACCGCTACGAGTGACTGTACGGGGGAGTGAACAGTCACGACGAAACCGTTGTCACGAGAACAATCGGTTTAGACAGTTTGAAACATACTGAAAGAAGTACTAACAGCCCTGTATGATACGGATAACAAATATCTACTCAATGGTACGGTCACTGTGATTGAGCAATGCACGATCTGACCGGCTTCCAGCGAGATTTGTTGTACGTAATCGCAGGGGCTGACCAGCCATCTGGACAAACAGTCAAGGACGAGGTGGAAAAGTACTATAGTTCGGAAATAAATCACGGTCGATTGTATCCGAATCTGGATACGCTCGTCAACAAAGAGCTCGTCGAGAAGGGACAACTCGACAGGCGAACGAACTATTATGCGATCACGGACGACGGGCGGCAACAGATCGACGACCGTCGAGAGTGGGAAGGCCAGTACGTGAATTTCTGAGTGGGACCGTCAGCGACGGGCGTTCGTAAGGGTATCCGTGACCTGTCGAACGTGATCTGTTGTGAGTCTGGTGACTGTGACCGTCTGCTGACAGCCATGGCTACCGACACCCACGTATGTGATCACGGACGGCAGTGTTCGTCTTCCTCGTCTTCCCGTCTCGAGTTTCTTCACGCGGCGTTCACGGCTCTCTGCCGTGACAGGTGTCGGTCACCGTTCATCGATGCATACAGTCTCCTATACCCATCGTTCTTCCCGATTCTCACTACGTTGGGCCGTTAGGTGCCCATACTCGGTCCCAGCAGGTCATCCTGGGAGAATATATCGGACATAACAAAGCGGTCACACCCGGTGTTTCTGTCCAAATGGTTCTGAGAACGCCGACAACCGACGGCTTCGGCAGCCAACCGGTGGTGTCGTTGCGATGAGTTTACGAACTGACACGCAGACGCGGTTGGGAACTGTCCGGCAGTATCCCAGCGATCTCGCGACGGTTTCGGTACTGGCCGTTGTTGCGTACCTCGTCGTGACGGGAGTTGCCGAGGGGAGCGCACTCCGATTGCTCGCGACGCTTCCACTCGTCCTGTTCCTCCCGGGATACGCACTCGTTGCCACGCTGTTTCCGGCGCGCGAACGCACTGCACAGGAGACGACGGCAACGGCACTCGACGTCGAGACCTACCCCCGCGGAATCGACCTCACAGAACGCCTCGGACTGGCGTTTGCGCTGTCGATCGGTATCGCCCCGGTCGTTGCGCTCGTGTTGGCGGTTACCGACTGGGGGCTGGCGACCGACCCGATCGCAGCCACGCTCGCGGTGCTCACCGTTGGATTCGCACAGTTCGGTGCAGTCCGTCGACTTCGAGTCCCCAAAGCCAAACGGTTCTCCGTCACACCCCTCGCAGCGCTGTCACGCTTTCGCAGGGACAACACCGCCGGAACGGTAACCTCGGCCATCCTGGCCGTGGCTATCGTCGCCGCCGTCGGAGCGTTACTCATCGGACTCATCGCTCCGCTCTCGGCCGGCGGCTTCACGCAGCTCGCTCTTTACTCCGACGACGGCGGTGGCGAGCTCGTCGCCGGCGAACTCGAGGACGAGGTCGATCCTGGCGAACCCGTTCCGGCCACGATCGAGATCGAGAATCAGGAGGGTGAGGACGTGACCTACACCGTCGTCGTTCAGCAGCAGGTACTCGAGAACGGTGTCGTCACGGAGCGGGCAGCACTCGAGACGCGGACGGTGTCGGTGGCGGATGGCGAGCAGGCACTCGAGGAATTCGACGTGGTGCCGGCCGCGGAGCCGGATGAGACGGTCCGAATTGCGGTGTTGTTGTACGACGAGGAGCCGGCGGGCGAACCGACGGCCGAGGATGCGATTGCGGATACGAACTTCTGGGTGACGGTGACTGAGCCGGCTGCGGAAGAAGATGACTGATTTCGGCGGATAGAACGCTATCGCTGCACTCGTTAACTGGTGGGTGGGGAGTCGGTGTCGGTTCGGTGGTAGCGTCAGCGTCGGTATCAGCGTCAGAACCGTATTAATCGTCTGCAGCGCCATCACAGGCAGCATCTCCGTAAGTAGCGCCACCGCAGGTAGCGTCGCAGTAGGGAGTACCACCGCAGAGACACGATTCCCGGTCAAAACCTGCCCGACGTGCAATGAATGTTCTTCTGTAAGCGCCACGAACACGACACCAAATGGACTCGCTCGTCATCGTCCTCCTGATGGCCGCCCTGCTCATCCAGGTCCCAATCGCCTTGCTCGTCCGGTTCGACGCTCGCCGCCAGGGGTTCGACAACCCCGAGATGTACGAACTCGGAATCCTCGTTCCGATGGGTGGGATTCTCGTCGTCCCCGCCTACATCTCGAAGCGGCGATCGCTATCGAGCACCAACGGCGCTTCGGACACCAACGGCACTCTGGGCACCGATGTGGCGACTGACACGACTGTCGGTGAGGACACGTCGAGTGTCGATGGCTCGACTGGCAGTGACGATACTCACGAGACGGAGTCAGCGCCACCGACAGCGACTGATTCTGCGCCGGCCGACTCGAGTCGGGAGCAACTGAGGGAGACTGAACCGGATTCTTGAGATGTCACTCGACTCACGTCCTGTGATTGCGACTCAAAAACCGGTGTTCGACTGTCGAACGCCGGCCGTCGACCGTCGAACGGCGTCGAGGGCGCTTCGGGATCGGCTGTCCTGTCTCGGTCCTCCCGATGGTCGTTTGTGTGACGGTGCTTGCTCCGCGGGGGTCGTCTGGTCGCCAGCCCGCGAACACGCGCGTTCAGACGCGAGCCCTCGTCCTTATCGGCGTCTCCGTGGCCGTGACCGGTGACCGCGGCCGCGACCGCAACCGCAACCGCAGCCGCAACCGCGACCACCGCCATCCCACCCTACACGCTCGCGAGTCCGAACGGGAACTCGAGTTCCGGTCGGCGCGAAACGTGCTGGACGATCGAAATCGCGAGGATGGCGGCACAGACGGCGAGTGCGACGATGGGGGCTGCGGCGGTCGTCACCGGGCCGACGGCGAGTGCCGCGAGTGCAAACGCGACGAGGCCGACGGTGGCGACGGCGGCGTAGAACCGGTGCCACGGCCGCTGTGTGCCGAGTTGGCGGTCGAGGTACGGTTCGAATAGGTCGTCGTTCGGCAGCAGCGTGATGGTGTGGCTGTCCGGATCCCAGTCGACGATGCCGTGGTCTTCGAGCATCGGCAGGTGCGTCTGGTACAGCGAGATGTAGACGCGCCGGCGCTGGGTGCGCGTGACGTCGTCGGGATCGGTGTCGTTCTCCCAGGCGGCGACCTGTTCGACGAGTGGAGCGAGGTCGCAGGAACTCCCCTGTCGTTTGAGAAACTGCACTGTACGTCGTCGTCTGGCGTTGCTGAACACGTCGAACAGCTCGGCCTGGGTGAACTCGTCCTCAGACATGGACATGGGTGCCCTCACGTTCCCGAATCGGCTGGCGATCGGGGGTGTTCGAATACCTCACAGGATGAACTGCCACGGTCTCACCCTTTACTATCGCACGGCTACCCTGTCGAAAGCCGATTGTACCCGTTAGCACTCGTGAAAGACGGCAAATCCAACGATTATGACGTTCTCGAACGGGCGGGCGCGTACCCGCCCTGGGGCGAACTCCCTCCCCCGTACGGGGAGACTGATCGGTTCTCGTTGCTGTAGTTCGTGGCTACGGACCCGTCAAGACGGGGATAACAAAACCTCGTTACCGGCTGTATCTGGACGATTCCCACGCGGGTATCGAGTAACCAATGACACGACAGAACCGACGACGGTCCGGGGTGTGGCCGTGTACGACGGGACTTCTCGGCTGCGAGCGCGCCGATCCCGCCGCGTCACGGCCCCACCAGCCCCGGACCGAACGACAGCAGTACGACGATCGTTCTCGCCAGCGGCTGCAGCCGCCACCGCAATCGCAACCGCAACCACAGCCGCGATCAGCCGAGGGATCCCACCGATGACGGCCTACGAGTGCGGCGAAAATTGTACTATCGACCCCGAGGCGACGGTCGGCTACGGCGACTTCGACGAGCCGACGCTGCTCGGCGACGACGCGACGATCAGGGCCGGTTCGATCGTCTACGGCGACGTGACCGTCGGCGACGGCTTCACGACGGGCCACGATATTCTGATCCGCGAGTCGACCGACATCGGCGACGACGTACTCGTCGGCACGAAGACCGTCATCGACGGCCGGACGACCATCGGCTCCAACGTCAGCCTCCAGACGAACGTCTACGTGCCGACCGACACGCAGATCGGCTCGAACGTGTTCGTCGGCCCGGCCGCGGTGATGACCAACGACGAGTATCCAGTCCGTACCGACGCCGGACTCGAGGGCCCGACGATCGAAGACGGTGCCTCGGTCGGCGCGAACGCGACGCTGTTGCCCGGCGTCACGATCGGTGAGAACGCCTTCGTCGCGGCCGGTGCGGTCGTCACGGACGACGTGCCGGCGAACAGTCTCGCACTCGGCGCACCGGCGACGATCAGACCGCTTCCTGCCCCACTCGAGGGACCGAATCAGCTCGAATGACAGACCGAACACCCCCGAATTCCACGGACTCGACGGATCACACGGATCACACGGATCACGACAGCAACCGCGAGCCGGCTCGCAAATCGAATCGTGCGGTGAACGACGACCGCGGGCGGGATCGCGACCGGACGCCGCCGACGGAACGGGCAACCGACGGCGGAACCGGAGCCGGAACCGGAACCGGCCCCGAGACTGGCACCAGTGTCGACACCGAAGCCAACGCCAGTGCTCCCGCCGGAACCGAAACGAGCGACAGCCAGCAGACCACCGAGCCGGTCGAGCAGGTCTCCATCGCCCACCCGTCCCTGAGCGACACAGTACTCGAGCGCGTGGAGGCTGTCCTCGAGGACGGCATGCTCGCCGACGGGCCGGAAGTCCGCGCCTTCGAAGGCGAGTTCGCCGGCTTCTGCCGCACTCAGCACGCGGTCGCAACCTCCAACGGAACGACTGCGCTCCACGCCGCACTCGAGTCCTTCGGCGTCGAGGAGGGCGATGCCGTCATCACCTCGCCGTTCTCGTTCGTCGCGAGCGCGAACGCGATCCGCCTCGCGGGTGCGACGCCCGTCTTCGCGGATATCGACCCTGAAACGTATACGCTCGACCCAGCCGACGTGGAGCGCGTCCTCGACGAGCGCGACGACATCGTCGGCCTGCTGCCGGTTCACCTCTACGGCCTGCCGGCGCGCATGCCTGAACTCTGTGCCATCGCCGACGAGCACGACCTGTTCGTGCTCGAGGACGCCTGTCAGGCCCACGGTGCGACCGTCGACGGCAAACGCGTCGGCGGTCTCGGGGACGCCGCCTGCTTCTCGTTCTACCCGACGAAGAACATGACGACCGGAGAGGGCGGCATCGTCACGACCGACCGCGACGACATCGCCGACGGCGTCAGGCGCTACGTCAACCACGGACGCGACCCCGGCGAGGGCGGCTACGACCACGTCGACCTCGGGCACAACTACCGGCTGACCAGCCTCGCCGCCGCCATCGGCCGCGTCCAACTCCAGCGCCTTCTCGAGTTCAACGACGCGCGCCAGGCGAACGCGGCCTACTACGACGAGCACCTGGAGGCGGTGCCACTCGAGACGCCGACCGTCCCGGACGGATACGGTCACGTCTACCACCAGTACACGGTTCGGACCGAGGGTCCAGACGAGCGTGACGCGCTTGCGGAGACACTTGCGGCGCGGAACGTGGACTCTGCCGTCTACTACGATCCGCCGATCCATCGCCAGCCGGCCTACGAGTCGGTGAGCACCGCGGCTGCCTCGTTCCCCGACGCCGAGCACGCCGCGGAGACGGTGCTCTCGCTGCCCGTGCATCCCTCCCTCTCAGAACAGGAGCGCCGGACCGTCGTCGAAGCCGTCCACGATC
Source organism: Natrialba sp. SSL1 (assembly GCF_001861355.1). Lineage (GTDB taxonomy): Archaea > Halobacteriota > Halobacteria > Halobacteriales > Natrialbaceae > Natrialba. Next base: position 451,700 of record NZ_MASN01000035.1, on the reverse strand, counting down.
ACTACAATCTATGAGTACGGAACGAACGCGACACACGACGACAGCCACAACACCGCCACCCGTCCGGGCCGGCGTCATCGGCGTCGGCTCCATGGGACAGAATCACGCACGCGTCTACAACGAACTCCCCGGCGTCGACCTCGTCGGCGTCACCGACCACGACGCGAGCGTCGCCCAGCAGGTGGCCACCGAGTACGGCACAGCCGCACTCGAGTTCGACGCGCTGCTCAGTGAGTGTGATGTCGTCACGGTCGCCGTGCCGACGCACGCCCATTACGAGACGGTCTCGACCTGTCTCGATGCCGGGGTCCACGTGCTAGTCGAGAAACCGATCGCCCAGACCGTCGAGGAGGGCCGTGCGCTAGCTGAACAGGCTCGAGAGGCCGGCCTCGTTCTGCAGGTTGGCCACATCGAGCGGTTCAATCCGGCGGTACAGACGGTGATGGAGCTGATCGACGACCTGGATGTGATCAGCCTCGAGGCCGAGCGCCTCGGGCCGCCGGTCGACCGGACCGCGCGTGACGACGTCATCTTCGATCTGATGGTCCACGATGTCGACATCGTCGGCTCGATTCTCGACGGGCCGCCGTCGACGATCAACGCGATCGGTACCGACGACGGCCAGTACGCGACCGCGACGATGCAGTACGACGACGTGGTCGCCTCGCTGACGGCGAGTCGCGTCACCCAGAAGAAGGTGCGCAAACTCACCGTCACGGCGCGAGAGTGTCTCGTCGAGGTCGACTACCTCGAACAGTCGGTGCTGATCTACCGCGACTCCTACCCCGAGTATCTCACGGACGACGGCCCGAACCGGTATCGTCACGAGAGCGTCGTCGAGAACGCGCGCGTCGACAACGGCGAACCGCTGCGCCACGAACTCGAGTCGTTCGTCAAGACGGTCCAGACCGGTGTCGAACCGGCTGTCACGGCAGAAGACGGCGTCATGGCGCTCCAGACGGTGCAGGATATCGCTGCGCTCGCGGCCGACGAGACGCCGCACCGGGAGCGCGAACGGGAGGTGGAAGCCTGATGCGTGCGGACGATCCGTCGACGGCGGAGAGCCACACTACCCCACTCTACGGCGCGACTATCGCCGAAACGGACCAACGAGCGGCGCTCACCGGCGGCGATGTCCCAGTCGCCGTCTACGGTCTCGGCAAGATGGGGCTGCCGCTCGCGGCCGTCTACGCCGAGACGACCGGGAACGTGACCGGCGTCGACGTCGACCCGGATGTCGTCGAAACGATCAACGCCGGCGAGAGCCACGTCGTCGGTGAACCGGGGCTCGGAGATGTCGTCGCCGAGCAGGTCGAACAGGGTTGTCTCGAGGCGACCACCGACGGCAGCGCTGCCGCTGCGCAGGCACGGATTCACGTCATCATCGTCCCGACGCTGCTCGATGAGGACAATGAGCCGGACCTGACGACCGTCGAGTCCGTCGCCGCAGATATCGCGGCCGGTCTCTCACCCGGCGATCTGGTGATCGCCGAGTCGACCCTGCCGCCAGGTACCTGTCGTGACGTGCTCCAGCCGTTCCTGGCCGCCGAAAGCGGCCTCGACACCGACCAGTTCGGTCTCGCCTTCTGTCCGGAGCGGACCTCGAGCGGACGCGCGCTGCAGGATATCCGCGGCGCGTATCCCAAGGTCGTCGGCGGCGTCGACGACGAGAGCACCCGCGCCGCGACGGTACTCTACGACGAACTCTCGGACAATGAGGTTCATCCGGTTGCCGACGCGACGACCGCGGAGGCCGTCAAGGTCTTCGAGGGAATCTACCGCGACGTCAACATCGGGCTGGCGAACGAACTCGGCCGCCTGGCGGACGAACTCGACATCTCGGTCCGCGAAGCCATCGAGACCGCGAACGACCTGCCGATGTGCCAGCTCCACGACCCCGGTCCCGGCGTCGGCGGACACTGCATCCCCTACTATCCGCACTTCTTGCTCTCGCGGATGGACGAGCCGATGGATCTCACGCGAACCGCCCGACGGGTCAACCAGGACATGCCCTCTGTCGTCGTCGACCGACTCGAGTCCGAACTGGTTGCGGTCGGGTCCGGGATTGGCACCGAGACAGAGACCGGTACCAACCTGGCAGACGTGTCGGTCGCAGTCCTCGGGATCACCTACCGCCCTGGCGTCGAGGAGACGCGCGCGTCGCCCGCGATCGGCGTTATCGAGCAGCTACGCGACCGCGGTGCAGACGTTTTAGGCGTTGATCCACTCGTCGACCCGGCCGACTACGGCGCACAACCGTGCTCGATCGACGCGTTCGAATCCTCGTCGGTCGACGCCGCGGTCGTCGTCACGCCTCACGAGGAGTTCGACGACATCGACTGGAGCGCGCTAGATCCAACGGTCGTGATCGACGGCCGGGACGCGCTGGATCAGGGTGTACTCGAGTCGGCCGGCCACCGAGTCTACACGCTCGCGGGGTCGACGGCTGGTCAGCCTCCGGCAGCAGGCACCGACGCGTTCACGACGGATGATGCCGGCAGACGCAATGCGAGCAGTGAGGAGGACGACGGCCCTACGGAGGCCGTTATCGAGGCGACCGGGGATGGCGGTCATGGTGGCGGTGACGGTGACGATGATGGCGATGGCGGTGGCGATGCCGATGGTGGCCGTGCTGGAACGAGCGAACGGGCGACCGACGCTGCGGTGAATCGAACCGACGGTGGGACCGATGTATAACGGGAACTCGATCGGCGTCGTCGTCACGTCCTACAACGAGGAGCCGTTCGTCGGCGAGGTCATCGAGACGGTGCCGTCGTACGTGGATCGGATCTACGCGGTCGACGACGCCTCGCCGGACGGCAGCTGGGAAGAAATTCAGCGGGTCGCAGAGCGCCTGAACGCCGACGGCGAGCGTGATGATACTGCCGAGGTGGAGTCAGAATCGGAATCGGAGCCAACCCACGCGGTCGCCGACGGCGGCGACAACCGCCGCGTCGTCCCGATCCGTCACGAGGAGAACCGCGGCTACGGTGGCGCGGTCAAGACCGGCTACGAGCGCGCTGCGGCCGACGGAATCGACGTGGTCGCCGTGATGAACGGCGACGGCCAGATGGACCCCACGATTCTCGACCGGATCATCGACCCCGTCGTCGCGGGTGAGGCGGACTACGCGAAGGGGAATCGACTGCTCTATCGCGACGACCGCGAGGGGATGTCCACGTTCCGCTTCGTCGGCAACGCGATCCTCTCGGGGCTCTCGAAGTTCGCCTCCGGCTACTGGACGATCAGCGACCCGCAGAACGGCTACACCGCGATTTCCAGAGAGACGATCGAAGAACTCGACCTGGACGAGATTACCGACGAGTACGGCTTCCTCAACCACATCCTCACGCACCTCAACGTCAACGACTGCCGGGTTGCAGACGTCTCGATGTCCGCAATATACGGCGACGAGGAGAGCAGCATCCGGTACGTGCCGTTCATCCGGTACGTCTCGTTGCTCCTGCTGGGGAGCTTCTACTGGCGGCTCAAGCGCCAGTACGTGATCGAACGGTTCCACCCGGCGGCGCTGTTCTATAGCACCGGAACCGCCGGGCTCGCCGTCGGAAGCAGCGGTCTCGCGGGCTCGATCGCGCAGGCCGCCCGCGGTCGCGGTGGCTTTACCGGTGCACTCGCGTCGATCTTGACGGTCCTCGTGGGACTCGTCTCGCTCGGCGTCGCGATTGCGATGGACGCCGAGGAGAATGAAGACCTGCAGTGTACCTGGTACGAGGACAGCGCGGGTCGGGAGCAGGCTCGTACGGAGGCGGCCGCACAGTCGGTGCAGGCGGAGACGACTGGGTCCGGGTCCGACTCTGAGTCCGAGTCGGTGGCTGCGGCTGGTGTCGACGGTGTTGCAGCGGGTACAGGCACAGATACAGATACAGATGCAGACGCTGGCACTGCCGATACCACCGAACGCGGCAGCGACAGCAACGCAGACTCCGACACTGAAACCGAACCCGATTCCAACCTCGAACAGCCTGCCGAACCGAGTCCGGCACGTTCGTTCGAGTAACGCGTTTTCTTCCCGGTCGTTGGATTCCTAGATTCGCTCTCCACCAACCGATAGCCACCGTTCAACAACTTCTCTACACCGTGCTACTGCACCGGTGCCCGCGCCTGCAACACTTCGCGCACGTCGGACTCGAGTACCTCAACCTCACCACGAGCTTCTGCGACGGCGACGATGAGATCAGTCAGGTTGACGAGGTCGCCGACGTACTCCGCTCGCCGTTGCTGCCAGCGCTCGCCGGCGGCTGCGTCCGTCGTCACTAGTTCGACAGCCCGGTCGCGGACAGCCGCGTAGTCGTCGAACTGCTCTGCGAGACCCGCACGCTCGAGTTCAGCGAACTCGCCGTACTCGTGGTCGTCGGTGCCCTGGAAGCGCAGTGCGGGCGTTCCGAGTAGCCCAGCTTCGTTGACCATCGTCCCCGTGTCGGCGACGAGCAGGTCCGCACCCGCCATGGCGTCGTGGATCAGCGCCGGATGGAGGTCGTACTTCCGTGCGGGTAAGTCGCTGAAGTCCATCATCCCGCTCTCGTCGGAGACGAAGACGGTCGCGTGCTCGCTCAGGTGCTCGAGCAGGTCCCGCCGCTGAGCCCGCGAGAACCCTTCGAGTCCGGCGTCGTGGAGCGCATCCATCGCGTTGAACCGGACCAGCACGTACGGCTCGTCGGGGTCGATCGCGAGGTACTCGTGAATCGCCCGATCCGCCTCGAAAACGTCGGGGTGGAGATAGGCACACTCCTTGAACCCCTCGAAGGTGTAGTGGTCGTCGCCGAGATCGCGGCGCGTGACATCCGGCGAGATGATGCAGTCGGCGAACGGCTGCGAGACGGTGTGGTTGAAATCGCCCGGTTCGTCGTCTAGTATGAGAACTGTCGGTGAACGGGTGACCGTCCCAGCCAGCGCGGCGTAGGGACCGCGCCCGAAGACCACGTCGGGGTCGAACCGCCGCGACTCCCAGACGATCCGACCGAACTGCTCAGCCAGTTCGCGGGCCAGTTTCGGCTTCGACGGTGCGCGTGTCTCGTGGGTACCGTAGCGACGATAGGGAAGCCCGAAGAACTCGAGTAGGTCGGTCGTACAGGCGTACTCCCGGGTCAACACGAGCACGTCGTGGCCGGCCGCCTCGAGCCGATCGACGGCGTGACGGTACAGGTGCACGTGCGCAGGGGTGTTCGCAAAGACGAGAATTCGCATCGCACAGAGGTAGACGCTTGTGCTGCTTTGTAATCGTACAAGTACAGTAGGACGTCTGTCGTTGCCGATATTTGCACATTCCACTCAGAGCGACCGTTCAGAAAAAGTTGCGGATAACAAAACGCCGACGGCGGCTAGGTGTAGTCCCGAGATGCACGTCCTCACGCTGACGACGAACGCCGACGCGCCGTTCATGACCGAGCAGATGCGCGCGCTTGAACGTCGTGGCGTCACCTTCTCGACGCTCTCGGTCGCCGGCGAGGTCGACGGCGGGACGTCACGGAGCCCACTCGAGTACCTCAAATTCTTCCCCTCGGTACTGAAGGAGTCGGGCAACGGCTACGATCTGATTCACGCCCACTACGGACTGACGGGGCCGATGGCGGTCGCACAGCGGCGCACACCCGTTGTTCTCTCACTCTGGGGGTCTGACGTGTATGGACCAGTTGAACCCGTGAGTCGCGCCTGTGCGCCGCTCTGTGACGAACTGGTCGTCATGTCCGAAGAGATGCGAACGTATCTCGGGCGAGACTGTGCCGTTATTCCGGACGGCATCGACCTCGAGAAGTTCCAGCCCGCACCGCAGGCGGAGGCCCAGGAGGCGGTTGGCTGGGACACCGACGCTCACCACGTGCTCTTTCCTTACACGCCCGAGCGCGAGGTGAAGAACTATCCGCGTGCGCGGCGGGTCGTCAACGCAGTCAACGGCTTGCTCGAGGAGCCGGTACACCTGCACACAGTCTACGACGTGCCCCACGAGACGGTGCCGGATTACATGAACGCCGCCGACGCCCTGCTGTTGACCTCTCACAGCGAGGGCTCGCCGAACTCGGTGAAGGAAGCCCTCGCGTGTAACCTCCCCGTTGTTTCGGTCGACGTAGGCGACGTTCGCGAGCGCCTCGACGGCGTCTCGAACTCGCTCGTCGCGGATAGCGACGAAGCGCTGATCGACGGGCTTCGGGGGGTACTCGAGTCCGGCGAGCGCTCGGATGGCCGAGAGGCGGCGCGAGAGATTAGCGTGGAGCAGACGGCAGACCGACTGCTCGAGGTGTACGAACGGGTTGCGTGAGTTGGGTGAGGAATACTGGGTGAACCGACTGTTCTCGACTACGAATTATCTGGCTCGAGCAACTGGATGCTGATCGAGATGAAGTAGACGAACATGAACATGAAGAAGCCGACGGTGAGCGGCAGCAGTCGCCGGTCGACGATCGCGAGGTCTAACAGCGCCGCGCCGGCGATTGCGAGACAGTAGACGACGATGATGAAGGCCCCCACGGCGTAGTAGAACCGAATGTCGGATTCGAAATACTCGCGCACGACCATCGTATAGTAGACGCTTGTGAGAGGCCAACGAAAAGGGTACTGGTACACCTGTAGAACGCCGCTTTGGCAACTGAGATCGCCACTTTGCTGCAGTGGCTTTCTGAAAGGGAGATATCGTGGTCGTCGTTTCGGGTATCTGTTGCTGTCCAGTTGGTCACTACTCCAGTCCAATCACAACCAGTAGCGTTTTCGCCACCACACCTCATTCAGTCTACATGACCGAACACGACGACACGGTGACGGTGCTAAAGTGGTTCGTCGCACCGGCAGTCCTCGTCTTCGCGCTGGTCAATCTGTTCCAGATCAGCCCGCTGCTTGCGAGTTGGACAACGATCACGTTGCTCGGCGCCGAAGGGAATGCGCTCTACTGGCTCGTTCTGATTCTCGTGGATTCGGTCTTGCTCGCAGTACTCGGCGGCTTCTGTAGCTACTCCCTCGTGACCTGACCGGCGTGTCGTACTGCACGAAACCAGTACTCGAGTTGCGGAGACGAACCGGGGCAGTGTAGTGGGCGGACGAGTGCACTGATCTGGGGTTGGGTCTGCGTTTCGGTGGTTTCGTGGCGGTGGTGGTGGTGGTGACCATAGACCCAACACGTAGCAATTCCACCCGCCCAAGCCCACACGCACTGCCCCAGCGTCCCGCCGCAACTCGAGTCCGGGCGTCTGGCTCGAGGAACTCACGATGCTCGACCGCAACTCGGTGGCGACTCAATCGCAACTCGGTGATACTCGAGTGCCACCGAGTTCCAGTCCGTTGCTGTCGGATGCTGTCGGTTGCGAGCGGTTGCGACCGGTGCAAGCAGCTGCAGCCGGTCGTATTCACTCTGCAGTCGGGGTGGGGAACGCTACTCGTCGCGGGTGTCAGACTGGCCCCGTTTGCTGAACCCGGGTGCGACCCGACAGCCGCAAGGGCCGGCGACCGCATCGGTGGGACCGATCATCGTGGTCCGTGCGACGGGACGGGTACAGCGCGGGCAGTTGGGAAGCGGTGTGTCCTCGGGATCGAGTTCGGATTCTGGATTCAGGTGGTTGCCGTCCGAGTTGGATTCGGCCTCGAATGTGCCTTCACCTTCACCCTCATCCCCACGTTCACCTTCGGCGTCGTCACTCATTCTCACACGCCCGACCAGTCTCGCTGTGCTGGTCCGGTTCGTCAGTCTCGTCTCTTGCATCCGTCCCGAATCGCGGGCCGGCGGCTACTCGAGTACGACACGTCGATTGTCGTGCGGGACGTTTATATCCCGGTAGAATGTATGCAATCATGGCTTCAGCGAAGCGCGTTTGGAAGCCACGTCTCGGATGCGCCAACATCCGGGGCACTTTCGTACCCGGTGCGGCTTCCGTTCTAATTGTTGACTGGTAGTAACTTATATCTATCGCTAAATGGAGGGAAAGAGCTGACGAAAAGCCTGCCAGCACCGCCGTCGCCGTCTCGCTCGTCCAGTCCTCGCACTCACTGTTTTGACCGCCAGACCTCACTGACACTCAGTTCGGTACCACTCGAGTGCAGCGGGCAGATGCGCTTCCAGCGGCTGGTACTCGTAGCCCAGTTCCTCGTGGGCTTTACGGGAACTGTAGAACATGCGGTCGGTCGCGAGTCTCGCCATCTGGCGGTCGAAGGGGAACAGCTGCCGGTCAGTCACAGTGCCGACGACTTCGGCGACCGGACCCGCGGCGTGGATGGCGGTCGCCGGAACGGGCAGGCGGGCGGGTGAGCCGCCGGCGAAGGTGGCGATGCGCTCGACCGCGCGGTCGTAGGTGAGGTTTTCGCCGCCGAGGATGTAGTGCTCGCCGCTCTCGCCGTGTTCGTAGGCGGCGAGGATGCCGTCGATTACGTCCTCGAGGCCGACGATGCTCAGTCCGCCGGGGAGGTACGCTGGCATGGTTCGATCGAGGCCCATCGAGAGCAGTTGGGCCGTGAAATCGGCGTCACCTGGGCCGAAGATCGAAGTTGGGTGGACGGTTACGGCGTCGCCGCCACCGCCACTGTCACTGCCACCGCAACCGGTATCGTCGGCGTACCGGTCGACAAAGCGCTCGGCGGTCGCCTTCGAGCGCTGATAGGCTCCGATCGGTTCGGCGATATCTGTCTCAGTTGCGAACTCGTCGTCCTCGACAGCCCGCCGTGTACCGGCCGTACTGGTGAAGACCAGTCGACCTACGTCACCGGCTCGACAGGCGTCGAGCACGTTTCCGGTGCCCTCGCGGTTGACTCGTTCGACGGTGTCGGCGTCGGCGCTCCAGAGGCCGATCCCCGCGAGATGGAAGACCGCGTCGGCTCCGTCGACCAGCGAGCGAAGCGTTTCCGGCTCGAAGAGATCGCCGACGTACCACTCGACGTTGTCGAGGTCGCCGCGGTCCGATGTCGGGCGGGAGAGACCGCGAACGGTCCAGCCCTCGGCGAGCAGGCGCTCGCAGAGCGCGGAGCCGAGGAAGCCAGTCGCACCGGTGACGGCTGCGACGCGCCCGCTGTCCTCGGCGCTCGCCGCACTCGCCGTGCTCGCCCGCCCCGTTTCGGGACCGCTGTCCGTCTCGGATGGGCGCTCCGTCGCCATTAGCCGCCACCCCGCAACTCGAGTTGGGGCGGGACCGCGTCGCCGCCGACGGCAGCGTACAACCGGTAAGCGATCGAGACGGCGGGATGCGTGTCGTCCGACGGGGGCAGTGCCCCGCCCTCAAGGCGCGCTCGGAGCGTGTCGAGCTGGGCCTCGAAATCGTCCGTGGATTCGGTTGCCGCGCGGCCGACGGGTTCGACGCGAATCTGGGGTGTCGAGCCTGAGCCGGGCTCCACACCGGTTACCGATTCGGTCGCGTCGGGTGCGAGTGCAACCGCCCGGTCGTCGAACCCGGTGCCGAACAGTGATGCACCGAGCGCGTCCACGACGGGTGTTGGGCCCGCGAACAGTGCGTTGGCCGCGTAGGGCTCGTCACCGTAGGCTGTCGTCGCATCCAGTAGACAACTGGCCGGTTCGATTGCACGCGTTGCGGCGACGGCGGTCGGTGCCGGTTCGGCGACCGCGTCTGCGAACCTGCCGAGCGTTCGCATCCCGCCGGCGACGGCCCCCTCGTCGGTCGGCCGCAGCGACGGAAGCACCAGAACGGTATCTTCGCGGAGCCGTTCCGGAACCGAGACTGCGACTGAGCGGTCGTCTACTGGGAAGACCTGTCGTGTGGTGTCCCCGTCGTCGCCGTCCGATGCGAGGTCGACGAGGTCCGCGCCCGTTCGCTCGCAGAGATCCGGATAGCCCAGATACTCTGCCGTTCGCTCGAACGGCATGCACTCTGTGCTCACACCGGCGACGGCGAGGTCGGCATCGGTCCGCCAGGAGAGGTGATCGAGCACCGCGCCGACTACGGCGGGATCCGTCACCATGCCCGTCGAGGGATGGAACGGGTAGTGTGCGTCGGGAACGATGGTGATCCGGTCGGGCTCGTCCGCGACGGACTCGAGTACCGGGCCGAGTGCCTCGCCGACGGGGGACTCGAGTGCGGACAGGCGTGCGTCGAGGGTGGGTGTCCAGCCGCCGCGGTGGTCGTCCGTGTCGACGAGTGCGCCACGAACGATGTTCGGCTGGTCCATTACCGGGTCACCTCCACTGGCTCGAGTTCTGCGGTGTTTGTCTCCGCGGCCAGTTCGGCGGCGGTTTCGGCGAGTTCGAGGCTGCGTCGGCCGTCCTCGCCGTCGATCGGCGGCCGTTCTCCCTCTCGAATTGCCTCACAGAACGCCGAGAGCGCCTCGTAGTGGGCCTGCAGATAGAACGTGGGGCCGAAGACGTCGGGCTCGTCGCCCGTGAACCGACGCAAGACGTTGGTCAACGCTGATTTCGCCGCACCTGCGTAGAAGTTCTGCGGGAGGTGGTCCTGGTTGCTGATCGTGCCCGTGATCCCCTCGAGTCGGAGTCTGGTGTTCACTTCGGGAAGCTGTTCCCACTGGTAGGAGCCACAGTGCAGCGTGATCGACGTCTCCGTCTCGGGGGCTCGCAGGAGTACCGTCGCGGCGTCCTCGACCGGAATGTCGAGCGTCGAATCGGTCGACGCATCCTGTACCTCGAGCTCACCGAAGAGCCACTCGAGTACGTCGAAACAGTGAATGCCGAGTTCGAGCAGCGAGCCGCCGCCGGCGGCGTCGGGGTCGAGCGGCCACGAAGGTGGTGCGTTCTCGACGGGCGGGCGTCCCAGGGGACCGTCGTTGAGCCGGGTAATCGAGGCGTACGGGACGTGACCGACGGTGCCGTCCTCGAACTCGGACTTGACGCCGATCATGTCGGGCTGGTAGCGAAGCGTGTGGTCGACGCCGACGGCGATGCCGGCCTCGCGCGCGGTGTCGAGCATGCGATCTGCCTCCGCGGTCGAGCGCGCGAGGGGCTTTTCGACGAAGACGTCGACACCCGCCGCGGCGGCTCGCTCGACCGCATCGGCGTGGAGAAACGGCGGCAGCGCGATCACGGCGGCGTCCAGGTTCTCGCGCTCGAGGAGGGTCGTATAGTCGTCGTACGTCTGGGGAACGCCGGCGCGCTCCGCTCGGGCGCGGTTCTCGGGGAGGACGTCGGCGACCGCGCGAACCTCGACGCCGGGCATCGAGCGCGCGGACTTCAGATGGACCATGCCGATGTTGCCGACGCCGAGTACCCCGAGCGCGAGGTCGTCGGAGCCGGTTAATCGGCCAATCGTTGACGAGAGCATCGTAGCCAATACCCGGCCGTATGCGGGCTTTGTTATCGCCGTCGTACTCTCTGCACGCACCGGATACTACGGAGCCGAAGGCGCGAAGGCACCGTCGAACTGGCCGCCTCAATCGCCGCCCATCGTCCCGCCGTCTGCCGCGACCGTCCCGCCGTCGACGCCGCGCGGAACACGCACTCGCCGGGCGACGTCTCCCATCGTCTCCACCGTCAGGTCCGTCTCCGCTCGGCGCTGGGATAGGTACTCGAGTATGGCGCGCATTCGCCGGTCGTCGCGGGGGTGGGTGAGGTTATTCGGGTGGAGCCACATGTGGAAGAGACCGTCGTTTCGGACGGCCTCGTCGATGCCGCGCTTGGCCTGGAGGACCATCGGATCCTGCCAGATGGATTCGGCGACGGTTCGTGCGGGGCCTTCGAAGCCGAAGAGGAACATCGAGGCGGGGACGTTCACCAGGCCGTACTCGTCGACGGTTGGCTCGACGAGCATGGGCTGGTCACGGACTGCCGAGTCGAACAGGCCGCGGACGCCGTCGTACGTCGGTGATTTGCCGCGGTAGGCGCTGAGGCCGAACTCGGCGAGCACGTCCCGGTGACCGACGTCGTTTCGCGGGTAGATGAACGAGTCGACGTGTTGGCCCCACTGGTTGGCGAGGTCGAGACTGCGCTCGAGTTCGGCGACGGCGAGCTCGCGGTCGGTCGAGGGGGCACCGAAGAGCACGTGCGAGAAAGAGTGGCTGGCAAACTCGTGGTCGACACTGGACTGAAGGAGGTCGTCGACGAGATCGCGACCGAAGCGGAGGTCGGGGCGGTCCCACCAGTCGGTTCGTTCGCGCTCGAACCAGCCTTCGGGGGCCGGATGATCGTCGTGAACGCCGTCACAGCCCTCGAGCATAAGGTGGCCGACGACGGCCCAGGTCGCCGGGATATCGAACTCCTCGCACAGTTCGAGCATCGTCGACCAGCCGCGTCGTCCGGCCTCGACGCGTTCTGTGGGGAGCGGCTCGAGATCGTGAAACCCCCACCCGAGTTCCGCATCCAGCGAGCAGACGACGCTACCCATCTGTATCACCACGACCACGCAATCGTATCATACGCTGGACGGATTCGACCTGCCGGTTTTGTTATTGATTGCTTTTGCCGTATCGTCGGCGGACTGCGGCCGGTATGGAGACCGAACACGGAATCGCGCTGATTCACACGCCAGTCCTCTCCAGCCTCGCCCTCGGTCTAAATGCGTGGCGCCCGAGGGCGGTAACGTCACCGAACAACGTTATTTTCGTCTGAACGGTCCGTGAACGTTCCCTATAACAAAGCGCTCATCGGGCCACCTGCACGATAGCAGGCTTCTCGACAATCATGAGCGGATCTACTCACCCCTCCGGGCAAGCATTCGTGCTCGGACTCGACGGCGTCCCGTGGCGACTGATCGAACAATGGAGCGACGAGGGCAAACTGCCCAACTTCGCCAAACTGCGCGAGGAAGGCGCGAGCGGTACACTCGAGAGCACTCGTCCACCGACGACGCCACTCGCCTGGCCCTCTATCGCGACCGGCGTCTGGGCGGACAAGCACGGCGTCTACGGCTTCCAGAACCTCTCGAGTGAGTACTCACACGAGATGTACACGAGCCACGACATCACTCAACCCACCCTCTGGGAACTGCTCTCGCCGGCTCACGTCGGCAACGTGCCGATGACCTACCCTGCACGCGACCCCCAGGACGGCAGTAGCATGGTCACCGGCATGATGACGCCCTCGACCGATCAGCAGTTCGCCGCCCCCGCCGACCTCCAGTCCGAGATCGAATCCCAGATTCCCGACTACGAGATCAGTCTCGACTACCCCGAGTACGCCGACCGCCTCGACGACTTCGAGGTCGCCGTCGACGACATGCTCGCGACGCGGCGCGAACTCATGGAACTCCAGATGGATCGCGCTGGCGACGACTGGCGGCTGTTCTTCTTCGTCTACACCGCCCCTGACCGGTTCCAGCACCTCATCTGGGATATGGACCGGATTCTCGCCCACTACCAGAAACTCGACGAGATCCTCGGCGAGGTACTCGAGTACACTGACCGACACGAGGCGGACCTCTACGTCGTCTCGGACCACGGCTTCGGGCCGATTCACGAACTCGTCTACGTCAATCACATTCTGGAGCGAGAGGGCTATCTGGTGCGACGTGAGGACGAGGGAACCAGAGGCGCGCTCGCGAGCCTGGGGATTTCTCGGGATCGAATCACGGATCTGCTCGGAAAGGTCGGTATCTCCGAGGAGTTGCTCGTCTCGACGCTGCCGCGGAAGCTGGTCGACTCGGTGGCTGAGCAGATTCCGGGCGATCACGCGCTCTACGACGTGAACTACGAGGAGACGACGGCGTTCGTCCACGGAGCGGGCAACTGTTACATCAACGATAGCGATCGGTTCGCGGACGGCATCGTCTCGCCGTCGGAGGTGCCGCGGGTCAAGTCGGAGCTGGTGGACCTCTTCGAATCGATCACCGACGAGGACGGCGAACCGGTGCTCAGAGTCGACGACGGCGACGAACTGTTCCCGACCGATCCGGACTCGCCGGATCTCGTCGTCAACGGCGTCGACGGCTACGACTGCCGGAACGCGATTACCGACCAGCCGTTCGGTGACACCGGAACCTACGCGGCGAGCCACCGCAACGAGGGGATCATTCTCTGTCGCGGGCCGTCGATCGAACCCGGGGCCACGCTCCGCGGCGCGCGCGTGGTCGACGTTGCGCCGACGCTCTTGCATGGAATCGGCGAACCGGTTCCCCAGAACGTCGACGGACGGGTGCTGTTCGACGCGTTCGACGCGTCGGCGACGCCGTCGAAGACGAAAGTCGAGCGAACGTCGGTCGACCAGCCCCAGACAGCCGATTCGGTGGACGAGGACTTCACCGACGTCGAGGACCGGCTCAAGGGGCTTGGATACATGGAGTGACAGCACCGTCGGAGCGCGTCGAAATCTGACTGTTTTTGCGTGCTTGTCCACCGTCCGACTCTCGCAAGCACAGCGGCTACCCCACTCGCGTTCGTTCATCCGCTATGGTCGACGAGGACCTCGAACTCGAGCGCGACCTCGGTGAGGCAACGATCGTCTACGACGAACCGGACGAAGACGCGATCCACAAGACGGTCCCGAACGAGCACATCGCGTACTTCCAGGACCACTGGATTATCAAGACGGACGAGGACGACGAAGGGAACGACATCGTTCGCCGGATTCCGTCCCGTCGCGTTCACTACGTCGAGCGCTCCGTCGAGGAGTTCCAGTCGGAGGTCCAGACGGTCGCGGATCAGGTGCAGTCGTTCGCCTCCTCGCTCCGGACGAAGATTCCGGTCGGCGGGGAGAAAGAGGGTGACCGCGGCGATCGCGGGCGAACCGGTGAGGGTGGCGACGTGCATCCGATTGAGATCACGCCCGGAGAAGTCGAGCGCGATGTCGCCGATGACAATGCCAGAGGTACTGGCACAGACGCCGACCGCGACGAGTAATAACTCCGTTTCGAACTGGGTAGAGACCTGTTCCTCTCCGGTTTGTGAGGGAAATCCAGTGTAGTGCTAACGCTCTCAGGCGCGGATCGATCTGCCGGCGAGAACGTACCAGATGAGACCGAGTAGTACCATTCCGACGTATACTTCCGTGAAATAGGCCTCTCCGTCCACGCCGGCTATTGAGAGGACGACGGTGACAACAGTCGCTGTGAGCAGCGCGAAGAATAGCCAGAAGATGGCCACCAACACGAGGTCCACCCTCTCATGCCGAGTTGAGCCTGTCGAGTTCCCGGACGGGGACTCCATAGGCGTGCTACGACCAACCGGGATAAAACGCTGCGTGTCGCCGACACCTCCCTTGCTACCGTCCCATTCGAACCCGATGCAACCCCGTCTTCATCGCCTTCCAGGCCGGATACGCCGCATTGTAGACCGGCGTCGGCGCATTCCTCGCGCCCGCGCGTAGTACCCGATGGGAGAGCGGCGGCCCCGACTCCGAGACGAGCGCGTTCAAATCCGCCGTCTCCAGCCACTCGAAAAACTCGCGCTCGGCGACCGACTCTGGCTCACAGTCGGTTTCACGAACCCGCTCGCGAATGTCCTCCCACATGTACCGCTCGTCCTGGCCCAGTACCCACTGTCCCTGCTCGAGTGCAGTCTGTAGCTCGTGGTAGTCCGACTCATCGAACGGGTAGCCGTGCGCCGTCGGCTCGAGTCCCGACAGCCGCAGGCCGACAGCGGTCCGATAACACTTCTCGCAGCGCCCGCAGTTGCCGTCCATCCGCGTGTTGCACGTCTGCAGTTCCAACGCGGGCGCGTCGCTTGCGACGTACTCCGCAATCGAGTCGAGGCGCTCCTGTCGCGTGAGTTCGTAGGCGTCGTGGTGACACTGGGTCCCCGTCCAGCGCACGTTGTCGTCGATGTCCGGGCGCGAACCCCACTCGAGTTCGATGCCATCCCAGTGGGTGGCGGCGACGTAGAGGTCGTCGATGGCGCGGGCGGACGCCATGGGGGCACAGAGGCCGAGGAGGCCCAGCCCGTGGCCGACGGAGCTGTACCAGGCCCCGTCGACGTGGCGCTTGTAGTGGGCGAGCAGCATGGCGTGGTCGAGCGCGGAGAGGGCGTTGGTTTCGATGAAGGCGGTGTCGAGGTCGCGCTCTGCGGCGAAGTCGGTGACGCGGTCGCGGAGGTGAGTCCAGTCCTGGTCGTCAGCGGGATCCATGGTGATGGTCCAGCCGCGGATGCTGACGAGGGTGGGGGTCTCCTCGCGGTGGCGGACGTACGAACAGGTGGAGTCGACGCCGCCGGTAAAGAGGAGGGCGCTGTCAGCGTCCGCAGCATCGCGTTCGTCTGCCGAAGGCTCCTGCTCCGTTACTCGCTTCGCGTACAGCTCGCCGCCCTCGAGAAAGTCGTGCATCGCACACAGTGATTCCTGTACGTCCACGAGTGCGCGCGCGAACGCCGCGTCCACTTCCTCGACGTAGACGTCCGCGCCGTTGGCCCAGGCGACCGGACAGACCTGTGCGAGGACGGGGATCACGAGAATACCCTCCGGCACGTCCTTGAGCGGCCGGTCGTAGCTCACGCGGAACGGTTCGTCCGTGAAGAAACGGCGCAGATCCGGCGATGGCTGCACGTCGCACTCGAGTGTGGAGCCGGAGACGGTTGGGGGGTCGACGGTGATCGATGACATGGGGTGTGTATCGCCTCGACGAACCACGAGCGGCTACAAAAACCATCAGAACCGTTGATCGGTCGCCAACTGTGAAATCGATGCATAGCCGACCCTCTGGGTTGGGACAACGAGGTCGTACAGTGTCAGTTCGATCAGCAGTCCGGTTCGGTCGGTGGCGCTCTCGCCGTTCGGTTTTGTGTGTCACAGTCGTCCAGTGGACTGTATGAGCGTCGTACCCGGCGTCTGAACTGAGTCCGCTCACGGGTTCTCCCCACGGTCAGCTGCTCGATTTGTGGAGTTGCTCGTCTCTTACCCACTGTCGTTGATAAGTTCCGTATAACAAACCGCCAATTCGGTGTGGGAACGCCAAGAGATGCGTATCGATACGCGGCACCAACCTATTGTGAGTGTGATACGATGAATAGATCGGTCCTCAACACCACGTTCGCAGGCGGGTTCCTCGCTCTCGCCGTCGGACTCGTCATCGCACGCGCGAACCCGGCGACAGGGTACGAGCCGTCGATCTTTGCGGGAACGCCAACTGCAACCTGGATCGGGTTCGCGATTGCGCTCGCGATTGCGGTCGTGTTGGCACTCGGTTGTCGTGGCCGCCAGCAGGGTGTTGCGATCGCGCTCGGTGCGACGACAGTGACGGCCATCGTGAGCCTGCCGTTGATCCGCGACTACCGGTTCTCCGGCATGGGTGACGCGCTCACGCACCTCGGCTGGACGCGGGACATCGTCGACGGCGGCTTGCAGCCCCACGAACTGTTCTATCCGGGGATACACTCGATTGCGGCGGTGATCCACTTCCTCGCAGGCATTCCAATCGAACGAGCACTGTTGCTCAGCGTCGTCATCCTGTTTATCCCGTTCCTGGTGTTCGTCCCGCTCGTCGTTCGGGATATGACCGGCAACGGGCTCGCGGTTGGTGTCGCCGCGGTCGTCTCCTGGATGGTGTTGCCGATCAACAACATCGCGACGCACATGGGCGTCCACACGAACTCGAACGCGCTGTTTCTGGTGCCGGTCGTCATCTTCGCGTTCGTCGCCTACTTACACCGCCGGTCGACGATCGAACAGTTGCCGTTCGGCCTCTCGCCGTTCAGTCTGCTCATCTACTTCTCGGGGATCGCGCTCTTACTCGTCCATCCACAGCAGATGATCAACGTCGTCGTCCTCGTCGGGACGGTCGCGGGTCTGCAGTACCTCGCTCGCTGGCGCTACGAGGACCACCCCGTCGTTGAGCATCCGACGACGTACACGCACGCGGTCGTCCTCGGTGCGATCTTCACGCTCTGGGCAGTAACGAACGAACGGTTCCAGAGCGCCGTCTCCGGGCTGGTCTACGGTATGTTTTCCGCCGATATCGGCGGTGGCGAGACGGTCGACCAGCGCGGCGGCTCGCTCACGGAAATCGGTGGCAGCCTCGGTGAGATGTTCGTCCTGCTCTTTCTCGACGCCGCCGTAATCGGCCTCGCAGCCGGCCTCTTCGTGCTGGTTATGTGGTTCGGCTGGACCGCTACCGATCGCGATACGTCGACGCTCGTCACCTACTTCGCGCTCGCGCTCGTCCCGCTCGGTGGGATCTTCCTCGTCTACTTCGTCGGGACGCCAACGATGGCGTTCCGACAGGTCGGGTTCATCTACGTCCTGTTGACGATCCTCGGTGCGATTGCCATCGCGCACGTGATTGGCGGACTCTCACGATACATCACGACACCGGGTGCGAACGCAATTGCAGCGGTCGCACTCGGTGCGTGTCTCGTTCTCGGGCTGATGACGGTGTACGCGTCGCCGATCATCTACAACCCTGGCCAACACGTTACCGACCAGAAGTTCAGCGGCTACGAAACCGCCTTCGACCACGGTGCAGAGGACCGACCACACGCCGGACTCGGCTACGATCCGTTCCGGTACGACCACGGACTGTACGGACTCGAACGTGACGACCCACTTTCGGGCGCAGGCACGGCAAGCGGTGAGGTCGATCCCGAACTGTGGGAGGCCGGGAACTACACCGGCGCCTACAACGATCTCGACTACTACTTCATCGTCACCGAGTACGACGTCACCAGAGAGGTCGACGTCTATCAGGAACTGCACTACAGCGAGGCCGCACTCGACGACGCCTCACAACAGCCGGGCGTGAACAAAGTCGTCTCGAACAGCGAGTTCGAGATGTACGCCGTAGACGCATCGGGCGGGAGCGGCGCGCCAGCATAGGATCGCGTCGGAACGTCTGACACTCTCGTCTTCGATGTACTGTCGTCTGTGTTCATTACTCACCCACGTCTCGAGCGAGTCTCGAGCGAAAGAAGTCTCGTATTGATCCGAGCCGGTGTGGGTAACCAGGAACTGGACCGACCGTTTCGGCGATAAACGATCGCTCACTCCGGTTCGAACGACAGTCGGCAGCAGTCAGTAAAACGGCCGCCAGCGGCCGTCAATCATCTATTAAACAGCTATTTATTCGGAAACAGGGGATTACGGGAACCGTTTGTACCGTTTTTCGTTCGTATTTTCGTGAGTGAATCGTCTTTCATTGTGACCAATCCAGTACTGTTCACAATACTATCTGTAAATTTAATCTCCAAGTCCAAGGAAAGGTTTATGAGTATAAGGTTCTGTTACGGTAGTGTATGGCGCAGAATTCCCGTCCGTCCGATACGGAGAATACTCCGACTACCGGCCGTAATTCAGGCTTAACCCGCCGCAATTACGTCCAATCCATCGCAGCGGTCGCAACCGCAGCGACGACCCTTGGCGTAGCCGGTACGGCAACGGGCCAGACGGACTACGAACTCATCGAAGCCAACAATCAGACGATTACGATCGGTTCCGGTGAGACCTGGGAGAACAAGCTTATCGACATGACCACCGGTCAGGACATCATCGTCACCGCACACGGTGAGGACTGGACCGTCCGGAACGTCGGCTTCACCGGTGAGAACACCTCCGGCTCCGGCTCCGCGACGTTCGGTATCTCCGACTCCGGTGGCTCGAGTACCATCGAGAACGTCTACCTCGGTGACGGCTCGGACGACCGCAACGGCAGTTCCAGCGGTCACGGTCAGACCGCCTTCTGGGTCGATCCCGACCACGCGGGTCATATCGACTTCCAGAACGTCAACATTCAGGGCTTCGCGGACAACGCAATCTACGCGTCCGCACCCGGAAACGCCGGCGGCGGCACGGTCCACATCGACCGCTGTTTCGCTGCGAACTGTTATGTCTCCCACTTCCGTCTCGCGACGGCGGGAAGCAAAGTTACGAACTCGAGTGTCTACATCAACGAGGAGGGCTACCAGGGCCGCGGGATCTGGGCCTGGGCACCCGGTACGATCGAGGTCGACAACTGCCAGCTCGAGATGAACGGGCAGAACGTCGCGATCGACGCCGGTGCGAACGGCAACCCAACTGATGTCGTCGTCACCGACACCGACTACGACGAGCAGGCCGGCGTCGGCGAAAACGCTGGATCGACGGTGCAGCTCGGTGACGAGGTTGGCACCGATCCGTCCGCGTTCATTCCGGATGGAACGCCAACGAGCGCCGAGGAAGCGGCTGCCGGCGACGCGAACTGAGCGAACGACGGAGAGACGTGAGACGAGCACCGTGACGAGAAGGAGTCGGTCACCGCTGCCAAGGGGATGTGGCGGCGATGGCCGACCTCGATGTTCCGACGATACCGAACCGCACGCCTGCTGTGGGATGGGGTGAGCGGTTCGCCGCGGTTCACCGTTTGGAACCCGCTGACGACGACCCTCCACGGGGGTCGCTCCGGGCTGGCGTCCGTCGATAGCTGCCCGGTGTCGACCGCCGATCGCTACGCACCGCTGACCAACGGCCCTCCCGCCGCTGCGGTCCACTTTTGCGTTCCATTTTCACACGACTGGACGAGCGACTGGTTCGTTTCCCCGTGGCTCTGGACTTGAGACTGCTCTAGACACTGACCCGGTCCTGACCCCGACTGGTACTGGGAACTGGCCACCGTCCCCCGCACGCGCGAGGCCTATCGCTGCGGTATCGAACGCCAAGCGATTACACACTCTCATACGATGGCTGCTTCCTCGATCTCGTCTACTGTATGAGGTGTGTTGGTACCACGACTGAGGCGCATAGGTGACTGTGCAGAACGTGGTAGAATTTGACGGTAAGTCCGTTTCACCCGTCAAATATTGCTGCTATATTCGCGGCGATTCTGGGTAATAGACTATTACTTGCCGGAGACGGCCGTATACGGCCTCGTTGCGGCTAAAAACATAGATAGTTTTGTGAACGAATAATCAGATCATAGCTACTGTCTGTAAATTTTAGATCCTGAGAAAGGGAAAGTTTATTGCGGTAGTTCTGTATTACCCGTAGTACATGGCACGTGAACGTTCGGTACCGGGTGACGGTTCATCCGGGAACGACGCGACGACCGAGAGTAATCGTGGATTACTCGACCGTCGTTCGTATATGAAACTGGCCGGGGCAACGACTGCAGCGACCGCGTTCGGCGCAACCGCCGGCGCGGCAAACAGTGACGACTACGAGACAATCACCGCCAACGGACAGGTCATCCGTATTGGACAGGGTGAAACCTTCGAGAACAAACTGATCGACCTGACCAACGGCAACAGCGTCGTTCTCCTCGTCGAGGGTGGCAACTCCGTGATCCGCAATATCGGATTCGAGGGACTCCACCGTGGGGACGGGTTCATGATCTCGATCACGGCACCGAGTGGGGATGTCCTGATCGAGAACGTCTACCTCGGCGACGGGTCGACCAAGGAAGGCGAGAGTTTCGTCCACGGACCCGGCGCGGTGTTCTACCACCGTGACGCCTCCTGTGACGTTACCTTCCGCCACTGTAACGTTCAGGGGTGGCCGAACAACGGCTTCTACTGTTCGAACACCGCTTCGGGTGGCTCCGCGCGATTCGAGCACTGTTACGGAAAGAACAACGGCGTCAGCACCTACCGCGTCGCCGGCGGCAACGACGCCATCGTCGACTCGGTCGCGTACAACGACAACACCGACTACGGACCCGGCTGGGGCGGCTACACCGAAGATAGCGGCCGGCCAGTCTGGGTCTGGCCCGGTAGCACCGTCTCGATCGAGGACTCACACTTCGCAAGCGGCGGCTACCCGCACGCGGTGGTCATGCGAGGCAACGCAACCGCCCAGATGTCCGGCGGCGCAATCGACGGCAACGTTCAGGGCGGCGGACTCAATCGATCGAACGTCTCGAGTTCCCCCGAGCTCTCGGTCCCCGAGGGAACCCCGACGTCGGCCGTCGAGGCCGCGTCGGGCGAGACGAGCGAGACGGGAGATGGTGTGAACGGCGACGCGGACGAGGACGACGATGAACCCGCACTCGAGAACCTCCTGCTCGTCGAGGGTGACGAGTCGGATGTCACGCGCTACGAGTTCGAAGCCGAGGGCGACGTCGAGCCGTCGACGGCAGAAGGAGCGACGATCGACGCGGCTGCGGGTATGGAGGACGGCGTGGCATACGGCGTCGTCGCCGACTGGAAGGACGCCTTCCGGTTCGACGGCGACCTGCTCACGCTGACCGTCGACGGGCCAGGAACGGTCTTCGTCAACGGTGAGGAAGTCGATCCGTCCGAGTACGGTGAGGACCTCCCGCACGTACTCGAGATCGAGGGCCGTGGCGCACCGACGAGTTACGAGATCACGGTCGACGGCACGATCGAGTTCGACGGAGACGAGGAGCCGGACGACGAGGCGACCACGGTCTCCGGCTCGACGGCCCAGAGTTCGGTGACGGACGCCACGCAGACGTTCCGGTTCTCGGGTGCGCTGACGGACGTGACGTTTACCGACGGCGAGGCGGCGGTTTTCCTCGACGGTGAGGAGATCGACCCGTCGGAGTACGGCGAGACCGAACTCCTGCCACACGCACTCGTCATCGACGGCGGTGACAGCGACGAACCGAGCACGTACTCGTTCCGCATCGATGGAACGGTCGTCAAGTCGGACTACCGATCGGCGACGATCGACGACGAGGATATCATCGACGACCGGTTCGTCCGTGGCGTCGTCGACGACGAACTCGACGCCTACTGGTTTGAGGGGCCGATCGATGACTTCACGCTGTGTGGGACTGCAACCGTCGACGTACAGTACAACGCGCGTAACCAGTAGACCGCTGACAACAGTTCGAGCGGCGCCGAACTGCGGTTTGCGTATTTTTTGACCGGCAACGGATGAGCGAGGCGTCTCTGAGCCGTCGCTCTCGAGTTCGACTCAGTGACTGTCGTTCGATGAGTTGATGGCGCTCGTTGCGTCGGTGACGTTCGGTGAATCGAGACCGCTCTCGCTGTAACTCTCCATCACAGAGAGACAGCGCCGACGTATTCACCTCGTGAGAAGGTGGCTCCCGCGCGTGGAACAGCAAGCTGGCACGCGAACTGTCCCGGTACTGGATGACGGTCGCCGGGAGCCACCTCATGCTATGAGCGGGGTGAATAAAAGTCCTTCTTGATCCTGTTCGAATGTGAGAACACCCGTCGGTGGGACAGATCAACCGGTGTGACAGTCAGCAAGCCAGTGTCGAACTGAACGCTGTCGTCTCACAGAACCAGCAGGTGAAAGTCCACGGCTTTGGCCGTGTGGATGAAGCCGTCAATCGATGCGCGAGAGTTTCCCGTCGACAGTCCGCTCGTGCTCGCGGTTCGTCACGGCGTGAGCCAGCGAGAGCGCGAAGAAGGCGAGTACGACACCGCCTGCAAGCGCGAGTGTCGGGAGGGCGGTGAGTCCGGGAACACCGAGTAGTGCCGCAGCAATGAGGACGCCGCCGGCGATGCTCAGGCCGGCATACCACCGGTCCCAGCGGTCCTGTCGATGTGCATCCGTATCGAGATACATCATCAACAGGTCGGCATTATCCGACAGCGAGATCAGCCCACGGTCCTGATCGTACTCGACGATTCCGGCATCGTCCATCTTCGGGAGATGGGTCTGGTAGAGGGCAACGTAGACGCGCTTTCGCTGATCAGAGCTCAACGCGTTGACACTGGTATCGTTCTCCCAGGCAGCGATTTGCTCGGCGAGTTCGCCGAGGGTGACAGTCTCGTCGGCCTCGAGTAAGTACGTCAGTACCTCGCGGCGACGGCGGTTCTTCAGGAGTTCGAAAATGACGTCTTTCGACAGCTGATCATCGGTCTCGGCATCGCTTACGGAAGAAGAGAGTTCGTCCGGAAGCGAGGTATCGACGGAGGACATTATCGTGTCCCTCCGGCTGTCCGACCCGGCGGAACAGCCCTGGTTTCGGGGAGCCAGCTTTGGGTGGTGAAACCACCACCAGGCTGTCGAACCGACAGCGACCCCTGTACGCTCAGACGGCGATTCGCAGTCACGATTGACACACCAAGTTGTACACCAACAGAGACACTCTTAAGCACGGCCACGTTTCGCACCGGCTGCAAAGTGGGTACGGACAGACTTCCCGCACGGCAGCCGTCGCGTCGCTGTTGCTGCGTGTTTCGGTGTGCAACGGCACGCGGCGACCCCGGTAGTATCGAGAGATTGGGCGCGTGTACCGATAGCGTACGGCCGTTGCTACGACGCCGCTGGCGATTCACGGGACGATGTCGGTATGCGGATCGTCGACACAGCACTGCTACGAAACGTTTGGCTCGAGCGACATAAATTCTCCTGACGGTTTGGTCCCGAAAGCGATCTTTACACGGAGAACAGTCGTCTTACTCGCAAACCTGATCGCATGCGAGCACACGTCTCGGCCCCGTTTCTCACCTCTGTACCGTTCCAGTGGGTTGTCCGTACACTCGAGTGCTCGCCGGATCGGCAATGAGTGACCCGATCCGAGCAGGGTCCCTCGCTGCTCAGGCAGCGATCCCTTTTCGTTGCTGTCGCCGGTCGCTGCGACCGCGTGCGTGGAGTGGCTTTATCCTCGTCCCTGCCGTCGCCGGGACACGATGTGAGACGCAGTAAGTCGGGGTTTCTCCCGAAACCATGTGAACCCCTTACAGTGGCTGCACGGCTTCCGTCCACTACTGATGACGCAGTCCATCATCGACCACACCAGAAGCGAGGTCCAGGAATCGGAGCCTGGATTATGTCCAGACTGCGAAACGGATACCGTCGTTCACGATCCGGATCGTGGCGAGCGCGTCTGTGGTGAGTGCGGGCTCGTCCTGACCGAGGACCCCATCGACTACGGCCCGGAGTGGCGCGCGTTCAACGCCCAGGAACACGACGAACTCTCCCGCGTCGGCGCACCCCTTACGCAGTCCATGCACGACCGGGGGCTGACGACGACGATCGACTGGCGCAACAAGGACGCAAACGGCCATTCGATGTCGGCCGATAAGCACGGCCAACTCCACCGATTGCGCGTCTGGCAGGAACGCATTCGCACGAAGAACGCGGGCGAACGCAACCTCAAGTACGCACTCTCCGAGATCGACCGTATGGTCAGCGCCCTCGGCGTTCCGAAGCCGGTCAAGGAGACCGCGAGCGTGATCTACCGACGGGCACTCGAGCAGGATCTCATTCGCGGGCGCTCTATCGAGGGCGTCGCGACCAGTGCACTCTACACCGCCTGCCGGAAGGAAGGCATTCCGCGCAGTCTCGAAGAGGTCACCTCCGTTTCGCGGGTCGATCAGCGCGAGATCGGCCGCACCTACCGCTATATCGCGGACGAACTCGACATCAATCTCGAACCGACGAACCCCCGCCAGTTCGTGCCGCGGTTCTGTTCGGAACTCGACGTGAGCAAGGAAGTCGAAACCAGAGCGGTCGAGATCATCGACCAGACGACCGATCTGGGACTCCACTCCGGAAAATCGCCGACCGGCTTCGCCGCGGCAGCGATCTATGCCGCCGGCTTGCTCTGTGACGAAACCATCCCGCAGCGCGCGGTCGCCGACACAGCCCAGACAACCGTGGTGACGGTCAGAAATCGCTACCGGGAACAGCTCGATGCGATCGATCAGTCGCCGGTTACATGATCGACCGCTCGCTTTCGTTGTAGACGTCCTCGTTGAGCAACGCGTGTAGGTTCGCGTACGGGACGAACGCGATGAACTCGCCCTCTCCGTCGTACAGCCTGAGCCCGTCGTCCGTTCGGTCGTAGTCCTCGCACATGATCTGTCCTTCGGGGAGGATCGCACGGAACATACGAGAAAATACGACACCACGGGGCATATAGTGTTGCACTGTCACGGATCGCTACCAGCAGGCGCTCCCAGACCTGACCGGACCGGACCCGACTCGACCCGACCCGAGACGAGGCGAGGCGAAATCGGTTTACTCCCACCACCGTTACGGCCCTGCAGTGACCGACGAACGTTCGTCAGCGACACGAAACGACGAGCATCCCCGCGATGACTCCGACGACACCCCGTCTAACACCCCCTCCGACGACAGGGACACCAACGAGTCGAACCCAACCAGTGGGACGACCAGCCAGTCGCTCTCGCCCTCGCTCTCACTCGAGTCCTTCCACGACGCCTGCCAGCAGGCCGGCCGTCCCGTCCTCACCGCCGGCGCCGTCGCCCGTGCCCTGGACCGGCCCCACGAGGAAATCAGCGAGGACCTCGACACCCTCACGGAACAGGGGGCACTCGAGCGCCTCTCCGTCTCGACCGACCCCGTCGTCTGGTATCCGAGCGAACTCGAGGACCTGACCGATCGCGAGCGCGTGGTCGTCTTCCCGAAGCGCCGGGAGATCATCGTCGACCGCCCCGACCAGTTCACCCGCGCCCAGCTCGCGCAGTTCGCCCACCTCGCGGACGGCAACGGCGAGGAGGGCTATCGGTACGTCGTCAGACCCGAGGACGTCTGGCAGGCACCGCACGATTCCTTCGACGAACTCAAAAGAACCATGCGCCAGGCGCTCGGCCAGCGCTCGGACCAACTCGAGGACTGGGTCGAGAGCCAGTGGGATCGGGCCCACCAGTTCCGGCTCGCGACGCACGAGGAGGGGTACACCGTGCTGGAGGCCAAGAGTCCCGAAGTGATGGGTAACGTCGCCCGCCAGAAACTCGACGAGGAGCACGTCCACGCGCCCATCTCCGAAACCGAGGACTGGGTTCGCGAGGGGGCGGAGGCTGCGATCAAGCGGATCCTCTACGAGGCGGGCTATCCGGTACAGGACCACCGCGAACTGGAGGCCGGCGAGCAACTGGACATCGAACTCGGTGTCTCGCTGCGCGACTATCAGCAGACGTGGGTCGACCGCTTCGCAGAGGGCGGCGAGGGTGTCTTCGTCGGCCCGCCGGGAAGCGGAAAGACCGTCGCCGCGATGGGCGCGATGGCCCACGTCGGCGGCGAGACGCTGGTGCTTGTTCCAAGCCGCGACCTCGCGCGCCAGTGGGCCGAAGCCATCGAGGAGTACACCTCGCTCGAACCTCACCAGATCGGCCAGTACCACGGCGGCCAGAAGAACGTCCGGCCCGTTACAATTGCGACCTACCAGATCGCAGGGATGGACCGCCACCGCTCGCTGTTCGATGACCGCGAGTGGGGCCTCGTCGTGTTCGACGAGTGCCAGCACGTGCCCTCGGACGTCTACCGACGGAGTACGCACCTGCAGTCCCGGCACCGGCTCGGCCTCTCAGCCAGTCCGATTCGGGAGGACGACCGCCAGACCGAGATTTTTACACTCGTCGGGCCGCCGATCGGCACCGACTGGCAGGCGCTGTTCGAGGCCGGTTTCGTCGCCGAACCGGAACTCGAGATCCGCTACGTGCCGTGGGGCGACGACGAGCAGTCGAACGCCTACGCCTCCGCCGACGGCCGCGAGAAGTACCGGATCGCCGCCCGAAATCGTGGGAAGGTCGACGACGTGCGGTATCTCCTGTCTGCACACGCCGATTCGAAGGCGCTCGTTTTCGTCGACTACCTCGACCAGGGGCGCGACCTCGCCGACGCGCTCGACGTGCCCTTCCTTAGCGGGGAGACCCCCCACCACGAGCGCCGGCGGCTACTCGAGGAGTTCCGTCGGGACGAGCGCGACCTGTTGATCGTTTCGCGCGTGGGTGACGAGGGGATCGACCTTCCGACGGCGGATCTGGCGATCGTCGCCTCCGGACTGGGTGGTTCGCGCCGGCAGGGGACCCAGCGCGCGGGGCGGACGATGCGGCCGGCTGGTGGCGCGCTCGTCTACGTGCTCGCGACGCGTGGGACGCGCGAGGAGGACTTCGCTCGACGGCAGTTGCAGCACCTCGGCCGAAAGGGGATGACGGTGCGTGAGGAGACTATCGAGCGGGATGTCGACACTGGCGATGGGGATCGTCCTGCGGACGATGACAGTGGTGAGCCAGATGCTACTGTCGATGGCGATACCGCTGGTGACTCGGACACCGCCACTGACGGCTAATCAACCACCGAAGCCGTCTGTGTCGGCGGTCTATCCGCGTCTGCCGTCTCGATGGTGTCCGTCCGCACGTCTTCGACTGCTTTGATACCAACGCCATCTTCGAGTTCGTTTCGCACGGTTGTGGCGTCGGGACGCTCGTCAACAGGAGTTGCTGTGAGCACGAGCCGAACGCGGAGGTCGACCGTCGTCTCGTTCAGCGCCGGATTGAGTCCCCGAACGGTCGCCTCCTCAAGCCGATCGACGGCGTCGATTCGCTCGACGACGGTGGTCGCACCATCGGCGAGGCTACCGGCCGCGTTGATCGGCACGCGAACGGTGAGCGTTGCAACGACTGCGGTCTGGGTACTGTTCATGAGGCTCCCGTCGAGAGTCGAACTCGAGTTGGATCGTCGGTGACGAGTCCCTGCGACGATCGGTGCCAGCCCAGTATGCTGCGGGAGCGGTGTGCCCCGCGCAGGTGTCGCTGGCCGGCATCGCAGAGACAGACAGCCTCCGAGGGGAGACGGAGAGGCTGAGAAACGTCGCGGCGACCCCGACCGGCGAACACGTGCGCGGTGCGGACGGGGTCGAATCGACGGCGCGGTGCCGTCAGCGGTCCCGTCCACGACCACCAAGAAGCCCATTTCCAGTGGGATAGACACTGGAGATGGACGCAAGCACTGCCTTGCCGACAGCGATAGCTGCCGGATGGCGAGTGCACGGTGGCGTGGTCGGGAGCATCGGAACGATCGATACGTTGAGCGGCAGTGACATAATTGTTTCTCAAGTATGGTTTGTTCAAACATACCGTGGATTGGGAAATCGGCGGGCCTTGGGTCGAAGAGAAGAAGAGACGCGTTAGCGGGTCAACCGGGCCAGATACCACTGAACCTTCCGTTGCCAGTCCACCTGCAGTAGGCCTGACTTCCGGTTATGGTATCGAACGAGAGCCTGGTGGGGTAAATATTCAGTATCTTGCTTCCCTGGCCCACGTCCGCATCCCACGTCTCTTCTCTATACTCCTGATTCAGGTTTATCCGCGATGCCTCTTCACCCGATACGTCGACCTCTTTGATCTCAAATTCCACCTGCATACGGCCGTAGTAGTCCGTATTATCGAGTGTCACGCGGCGACCACCGTCGACTTTGACCTCGCCGTCAAAGAGCACAGGTTCGTCTAATACGTCGTCGTACTCGTGTTCGACACGTGCCTTGACGGTGACTGAATAGTCTAGTTCGTTATTTACCCGTACTCCCTTGTTCCCTGTTGGAACAATTTCGGTTACCTGGAGGCGCGTCATCCCGTTTTCTCGGTTGATAATTGGTTTGTAGTGCCGGTCCTCGTAGGTTAGTAACAGGGACTCAACGTCTCGATTGAGCCAGTCTGAGAGCTGTAGATCACCGCTAGTCGTGTATTCGCCGTCCATTATCGCGGTTGTAAGTTCCTCCTTCGGCTGATCGGGTAGTCCGTTAACAACGATCCAGGATGTGTGGTCACATGGATAGTGGCTTTCATTGTCTGATCGCATCACGCTGCTCATGCACCCGGCAATCCCTGCGGTTGACAGACTGAGAGCCGCAAGAATTGATCGACGTTTCATACTTCTTCACCTTCACATCAGAGTGAATATTTTCGGGGTGCTTGATCTCTAAGCAACATTCCGGACAGCCCGGATTCCGACACGAAAACAGACTCTCGATTTGTCGTGAGACGCTACCGTTGCAATCGTCGGGAGTACGGATCCGAAGTATCCGTACAGTGGACTAGATTCCCGGAACAGGGATCACTTCTCGAGGGCGTCGCCGAGGCCAATATTCAAGGTCGCGTGTTCGGACTGTACTGATAATGATCAAGTCGCGCGCAGTCGGGGTGGGATGGCGGTGAGCGAGCAACGCGAGGTGCTCGTGGGCGAAACGGCCGACGGCACGGACCTACACCTGCCGGTCGTCGAACTGCTGACCGGCCGCGGGTTCGTCACCGGTAAGTCCGGGTCCGGAAAATCGAACACCGCCTCCGTCATCGCGGAGGAGTTGCTCGAGGCCGGCTTCCCCCTCCTCATTGTCGACACTGACGGGGAGTACTACGGCCTCAAGGAGGAGTACGAGATGCTCCACGCCGGGGCCGACGAGGAGTGTGACATCCAGATCGGGCCCGAGCACGCCGAACAGATGGCGACCCTCGCTCTGGAGGAGAACGTCCCCGTCATCCTCGACGTTTCGGGCTATCTGGACGAGGACGTTGCAAACGAGCTGTTGCGCAAGATCGCGCGCCAGCTGTTCGTCAAGGAGAAGAAACTCAAGAAGCCGTTCCTCCTCGTCGTCGAGGAAGTTCACGAGTACATCCCCGAAGGCGGCGGCGTCGGCGAGACCGGCAACCTCCTGATCAAGATCAGCAAGCGCGGACGCAAGCACGGCCTCGGCATCCTCGGCATCAGCCAGCGCCCCGCCGACGTCAAGAAAGACTTCATCACGCAGGCGAACTGGCTCGTTTGGCACCGCCTGACCTGGGACAACGACACCAAGGTCGTCGGCCGGATCATCGACACGGAATACTCGGAGATGGTCTCCGATCTCGACGACGGCCAGGCGTTCGTCCAGACCGACTGGACCGATATCGACGTCCGCAAGATCCAGTTCCGCCGCAAGCGCACTTTCGACGCCGGCGCGACGCCCGGTCTCGACGACTTCGAACGCCCCGAACTCAAGTCCGTCTCCGACGCCCTCGTCGGCGACTTACAGGACATCTCAGAGCGCAAGGACCGCGAACAGGACCGCATCCACGAACTCGAGAACGAACTCGAGAAGAAAGAAAAACGAATCGAGACCCTAGAGGACGAACTCGAGTCGGCCCGCGACGTTTCGAGTGCAGCGAAGCAGATGGCCGACGCGCTGAGCGGTCGGAGTACGGTGCAGACGCAGCTCGGCGGCGGAAGCGATGAGGAGTTGCGGCGGCTGCACGAGGAGGTGGTCGAACTGGAGGATGAACGGGACGAACTGGCGGACGAGCGAGATGCGCTGGAGGCCGAGCGCGACGAGCTACGCGAGCAACTCGAGTCCCGCGAGGAACGCATCGAGTCGATTGAAGGGACACTCGAGTCGCGCGCGAAGACGATAGAGCAGTTGCGCTCCCAGCGGGATCGGTTGCGGTCGCGGGTGCGAGAGCTAGAGCATGAGGCGGTCCGTGATGCGGACGACACCGCGGCAGATGATCCCGAATCGGACGAAGAGGCGATCGTGCAGGCGGGCGGCACGCCGGTCGAACTCGGCTACGTGAGTGTCGACGGTGATTCGGACGACGGTGCTGACGATGTCGAGACCGACACCCACCCCCGATTCATCGTCGCCAACGACCAAGACGAGTACGACCTGGGAGACGTCGTCACGCTCTTCGAGACCACCTGGATCGGCGACCGGCTCCACCGTGCCAGCGAGGGCTCTCGCTGTACCGTCGAAACCGCCGCCCACGTGCTGGAGGTGCTGGCGCGCGAAGGGGCACTCGAGACGGAACGGATTGCGACCGAGGTCGATCGGTCGACGGTGGCGGTCCAGAGCCTGCTTTCGGAGCTCCGAACGGAGTCGATTCTCGATCGGACGGAGGTACGGTCGTACGAACTCGCGGGTCCAGTGCGGGCGAAGTTACACGCATTGGCGACCGACGAGTACGACGCGGAGGATCCTGACGAACAGACAGGGAACGAGGACGCCGACAGAGACGAGGGCAAGGGCGAAGACGAGCAGTCACAGGAGGACCACGCACGAAACCGGCGAGAAACTTACTCCCACTGAAGCGCGTCACCGACCGATTCGAGTTCCGCCGGATCGACGTGCTGGTGGACCGGCAGTGTCACGGTTTCGCGTGAGAGTCGGGCCGCCGTTTCGTACGCGGGATTCTCGAGGACGGTGCCGGCGAGTCGCGGCCAGGTATGGACGCCGTCGACGCCGACGCGCTCGAGTTCAGCGATGAACGCGCGGGCGTCGTCAGTTTGGACCGGAAACGCCTGCGGACAGATCCCGTCAGGGAGCGAGTCGAAGACCGGCTCGAGGGAGTCGTACTCGTCGAGAACGCGCCGCCAGGTCCGGAAGTTTGCCCGCCTCGCCTGCCGAATCTCGCTCGGGTCGATATCGCTTGCAAGGTAGGCTGCGAGCTTTGACATCGGTGTTTTCCACGCTTCGTACCGGTCGGCGGGGGTGCCGACGGCTGGCTCGTCGGAGCCGTCTCGTCGCCTGGCGAGCAGCGCGTCGACCGAGTGCCGGACGGGCGGTGCGGTGTCGAGGAACTCCTGGGCGACCGATTTGAGGATGTACCGACAGTCCGCGGTATCGACGCTCCCGCGGATACCCGCGAGTGACGATGGCTCGTAGTGGTCGCTGACCGCGTCGTCGTTGCAGTACAGAACCGCACCGTTCGGAATCGGCAGGAGTTTCCAGAGACTCGTGATGCCGATGTCGCCACGGGTGCCAAGCAGCGTTCCGTGGTTGACGCTCAACGGCGCGTGAGCGTTGTCGTCGATGTGGTAACAACCGGCGTCGTCGGCGATCGACTCGAGTTCCGCGAGTCCGGGCTGGGGAAACCCGAAGTAGTTCACCGACATGACGGCGAGGGTATCGTCGTCGAGTCGCCGTTCCAGATCGACGAAATCTGGCGCGAGGGTCGGTTCGACGGCGTAGTATCGCGGCTCGAGCCCGAGTTCCCGAAGGGGTTCGACGACGCCGTCCGGCAGGTACGCCGGGACGAGAACGTTCTGCTGTCGGGTGGCGTCGACGAGTCCGGCGAGGCCGTCGCGCAGCGCGACCTTTCCGGAGCCGTAGAAGTGAAAGTCGTCGGCGTAGCGACCGACGAACGGTTCGATGCCGGTTGGCTGCTGGGTCGGGAGCGACGCCACGAGCAGCGATGGCGTGCCGCTAATCATCGGTTCGGAAGCCAGCCCGCAATCCTTGTCACCGATACACACATCACGCATACGTGATTGCCGATGCGGGCCTTAGTGATGCGGCCGATACAGCCGGTCGCGACTCCGAAAGCGGAACTTACGGAGCGAAACTGGATACCCGATCGTCAATCGCTCTCCGCTGCAGACCCGGCTTACAGCCGGACAAGCGCTCGCATAACAAAGCCCGGCTGCCGAAACATGTCACCCATGGACGATTCGACAGACGAACCTGGGCTTCGATTGCTGGTCGTCGGTCTCGACGCCGGCTGCCGACCGATTCTTCACCGACTGTTCGAGGAGGGTGAGGTCCCGACGCTCCAGCAACTGTTCGACGACAGCGCTAGCGGGCCACTCGAGTCCCAGATTCCGCCGTGGACGGCCAGCGCCTGGCCGTCGATGTACACCGGGAAGAATCCCGGCAAACACGGCGTCTTCGACTTCCTCTCCTTCGATGGCTACGACTGGGACGTGGTAAACTCGACGCACGTCCGGGAACGGCCCGTCTGGGAACTGCTCTCCGACCACGGCATCGCGAGTGTCGTCGTCAACGTGCCGGTCACCCACCCCGCGCGAGAGTTCGACGGCGCGCTGATTCCGGGGATGACCGCGCCCGAGGACCCCGATTGCCATCCAGAGGGGATACTCGAGGACGTGAAACTGGCCTGCGGCGACTACCGGATCTACCCGCAGAGCGGTCCCGAACCGGACCGATCGATCGAAGGCTACGAACGCACCCTCGAACTCCGTGGGAAGGCATTTCGCTATCTCTGTCGGCGCATCGAGCCCGGATTCGGTTTTCTCCAGTTCCAGCTCACTGACTCCGTCTTCCACGAGCGTCCGGGCGACAAGCAGGCCATCGAGGCGGTCTACCGCGAGGTCGACCGCCAGCTCGAAGCGACACTCGAGGAGACCGATCCCGACAACGTTCTGGTCGTCAGCGACCACGGGATGGGGCCCGTCTCCGGCCCCGAGTTCCGTGTCAACGAGTTCCTGCGCGATCAGGGCTACCTGGACGGCCAGAAGGGCGGCGAGGGAATGCCGAACTGGTCGACGGCCTGGGAGAACGACCTCCTCGAGGGCGAGGACGCGAGCGAGCACGAGGCGGGCGCGGTAGAACGGGCGATGAACGCTGCCGCCAGGATCGGGATTACAACGCAGCGAGTTGCGAGTGCACTCGAGTACGTCGGCCTCAAGGAGCCGATCGGCCGGCGGGTGCCAAACGACATGATTCGCGCGGCGAGCGAGCAGGTTGATTTCCCGAGTTCGATGGTCTACATGCGCTCGAAGAGCGAGCTCGGGTTACGGATCAATCTCGAGGGGCGCGAGCCGAACGGACAGGTGCCGGCTGCCGACTACGAGCGGGTGCGAGACGAGGTGATCGACGCGCTGGCGGACGTGCGAACGCCGGACGGTGAGCCGGTGTTCGACGCCGTCGCGCCGCGGGAGGCCTACTTCGACGGTCCATACGTCGAGCACGCGCCGGACATCGTCACCGTCCCGTCCGACTTCGATACGGCCGTCGTCGCCGACCTCGGTCAGGCGCAGTTCGGCGAGCCGATGGAGCCCTGGAACCACAAGCAGACCGGCGTGGTCGCGGCAACGGGCGAGGCGTTCGACGAACGCGCCGGCGTTGCAGGGGCGACGATCTTCGATATCGCGCCGACGATCTGCGCGCTGTTCGACGTGCCCATCGATGCCGGGATGGACGGGACCACGCTCCCGGTGATCGAGGAGAGTTCGCGCACGGAGTATCCGGCATACGAGCCCGACCCGATCACCGTAACTGACGACCGGGCGGTCGAGGACCGCCTCTCTGATCTGGGGTACCTATGAGTATCGAGGTCACCGAACTCGATCCGTGGCAGGACGCCGACGAGTGGGACCGGTACGTCGAGCGCTCGGACGGGACGAACCCGTTCTTTCGCGCGGACGCGATCCGGCTGCAGGCACAGGATACAGGGACGACGCCGCACCTCCTCGTCGGCTTCAAGGGCCAGGAGGCGGTCGGCATCTTTCCGATCTTCGAGTTCACCAGAGGACCGGTTACGGGCGCGTTCTCGCCCGCCCCGCAGTCGTGGTCGTGTTACCTCGGTCCCGCGCTATTGAACGTCGACAAACTCAAACAGCGCAAGGCCGACCGCCGGATCGAGCGCTTTCTCGAGGGCTGTTTCGAGTGGCTCGAGACCGAACTCTCGCCGCTGTACACGCGGTTCGTCGCGGCCGAGTTCGCCGACGTTCGCCCGTTCGTCTGGAACGAGTTCGACGTGGAGCCGGAGTACACCTACGTCGTCGACCTCGAAGGCTCGGAAGACGACCTCCTCGACCGCTTCAGCAGCGACGCACGGAGCAACATCCGAAACGCTGACGATGACGCTTACACCATCGAAGAGGGCGACACCGATGACGTCGAACGGATCGTCGACCAGGTCGCCGCCCGCTACGAGAACCAGGGTCGCGCCTTCCACCTCAGCCCTGACTTCGCCCGGTCACTGCACCGCACGCTTCCCGACGGCTCGCTCCGTCCCTACGTCTGTCGCGTCGACGGCGAGTTCCTCGGCGGCATCCTCGTCGTCGAGTCCGAGACGACCCGTTACCGCTGGCAGGGCGGCGTCAGACCCGATGCGGACACCACCGTCAGCACCGACCTGGCCATCAACGACCTCCTCGACTGGCACGTCATGCGCGACGGTCTACGCGACGGACTCGAGTATTACGACCTCGTCGGGGCGGGTGTGCCGAGCATCAATCGGTACAAGGCGAAGTTCAACCCCCGACTGGTGACGAACTACGTGATTACGTCGGGGGCGTTCGGATTCGATCTGGCGGTGGATCGGTATCGGAAGTATCGGTGACCGGTTCGACGTCCCACACACCTACTGCTCGACGATCCGATACTTCGACTGGCGCGCATCCTGCAAACAGACCCGGCTGTCGACCTGTTCCGCGTTCTCCAGTTTCCCGAGCGCATACCGAACCGTCCGTGAGCACAACCGCGACTCCGCGGCGAGTTCCTCCTGCGTGAGCGAGCCCTCGTACTCGAGTACCTTGTAGACGAGTTTGGCGCTTGGCGGGAGGTCGGTGAGTGTGGTGTTCGGTTCAGGGTCAGATTCAGATTCAGATTTGGATTTGGATCCGGATCCGGATCCGGATTCGAGGTCCGGCTCTGGGTCTCGGTCTGGGTCTGGGTCGCTTTCGGGCTCGGAGTCAGTGGCACTCATAGTCAACTGTCTCGGCGTACCTCGTGGCGCTTCTATACCGTTTCGACGGTTCAGAATCATAGGGTTGTGCTAACCGAACGTTGGCCGTCCGTTCTTCGCAGTCAAACGATCGACGGCGGGAATTTGCGCGAGCGAACGCTGTTAACCACAACATAGTAAGGCGCTGGATCGCGTCACGACCGGTATGTTCGGAACGAGTGGCATCCGCGGCCCGATCGGCGACGAGGTAACGGCAGCCCTCGCACTCGCCGTCGGTCGAGCGGTTGCCTCGGATGGGTACGAGACGGTCGTCCTCGGACGAGACGCGCGCGAGAGTGGCTTGATGCTAGTCGACGCGGTCTCGGCCGGCCTGCGCGAGTGCGGCGCGGACGTGATCGAAGTCGGCATCGCGGCGACGCCGACCGTCGCCCGCGCGATCGACCACCTCGACGCGGACGCCGGTATCGTCGTCACGGCCTCGCACAACCCGAAGACGGACAACGGGATCAAGCTCTGGACACCCTCCGGAAAGGCGTTCGGCCCCGGCCAGCGTGACGAAATCGAACGACGAATCGAGGAGTCGGACTACGACCTCGCCGCCTGGGACGAACTCGGCACCCACCGCCAGTACGACGGCGCGACCGCGTTCCACGCCGCAGCGCTCGCGGACGCGGTCGACATCGACGGGAACCCGCACGTGATCGTCGACGTCGGCAACGGCACCGGCGGCATCACCGCCTCAGTCCTCGACGACCTCGGCTGTACTGTCGAAACGCTCAACGGCCAGCCCGACGGCTCGTTCCCCGGTCGGCCGAGCGAGCCAAACGCGGAGACACTCGAGTCCCTTGCCGCGATGGTCGAACACACCGACGCGGATCTCGGGATCGGACACGACGGCGACGCGGATCGGATGATGGCGGTCGACGAGACGGGGACGTTCGTCCCGAAGGACGCGTTGCTCGCGCTGTTCGCCCGCAAGGCAGCGGGCGACGGCGACCGGGTCGCTGCACCGGTTGACACCAGTCTCGCTGTTGACGACGCGCTCGCAGCCGTTGGTGCGTCGCTGACGCGGACACAGGTCGGTGACGTCTACGTCGCGGAGCGGGCGACCGAGGACGACGTGACCTTTGGCGGCGAGCCGAGCGGGGCCTGGATCTGGCCGGAGGAGACGCTCTGCCCCGACGGTCCGCTCGCGGCCTGTAAGCTGGTGGAGTTCGTCGACACAGCGGGGCCGCTCTCCGAGCTTGCGGACGAAATCGAACAGTATCCGATCCGCCGCACGTCGGTCGAAGTGACCGAGAAGAAAGCAGTGATGACGGCCGTGCAAGAGCGCGTGACCGAGGTCTACGACGACGTGGACACACTGGATGGAGTCCGCGTCGAGACGGACAAGGGCTGGTTCTTGCTCCGTGCCAGCGGAACGGAGCCGCTCGTCCGGGTGACGGCCGAAGCCCGCTCTGCAGCGGCCGCAGAGCGCGTTTTCGACGAGGCACGGGCACTGGTCGAGGAGGCGATCGACGCGGTCGGAGTAGCCGAGCAGTAGCGGGACAGCGGTGTGTTCGGGCGGTTTCTCGGCTGGTGGCTCTTCTGATCCTCCTGGTCTCTGCCTCGCTCGGCCTGTCGACTCGTTTTAGGATGTGAGTGGGAGAGTGGGTGAGTGAAGAGTGGGTGAGTGGAATGGCGTTGAGCGTCGAGAGTGTAAACTGAGACGAGGAGAAATGAAAGACGGGAGGGGAGAAGTCGAGAACGATGAAGGGCCGGTGACCGTCTAGGAGACGGAATGGGAAGTCGATGAGCACGAGCCTCCCAGCCGGGTGGTAGGACGGGAACGCAGACGGGCGATCCTGCCACGGAGCCGCATCTTCTGGTGGCTGTTCGTTTTTCGACGTCGTTGCGTCTAGCGCTTCTCTTTGGGGATGAAATCGGAGGTCTTCATCTCGCGATACGTCGCACAGTCGGGGCAGGCGTGGACGACGTCGCGATTGTCTCCGAAGACACGAGCGAACTGACGGGTGACCTGGTTGCCGCAGTTGACACAGCGGGGGGCGCTCGTTTGCTGGCGAGACGTCATCGGCGTCCACTTCGCATCAGTTGGTTCCGTCGACATCATCAGGCCGTAGCCACAGAACGGTATTTAATATAGACTGCATAACTCGATTTCTGGACGCTAGCACCGCCGTTTATGCCGAATTTACCCGATTCCATTCGATTGCGGAAATCGACACTGTAACCGGTTCTACGTCGCGAAATTCAATATTTCCTGAACGTAATGGCTCGTTTTACCGGCTGATTTCGACGGAATTTCTCGACCGGGAAGTGTTCGTCGAATCCACCCGCTGACCGAATCACCACCAGGGTCACAATGGTTGCACGCGACACTCGTCCAAAACGACTCCACCACCCAATCGAAACGACTTGCCGCCAGTACAACGACGACAACGAGAGGCATATCGCCCGTCTCCGCCTCCCGTGAACGGTTTTTCTCGCGCTCAGGTCGGGCGATTAGATGCTGTATATTTATCCCCCACATGGCCGTAGGTCAGGGTCATGAAAGCAGTCGTTCTCGCAGCGGGAGAGGGAACCAGGATTCGGCCGCTCTCCGGATCCGTCCCGAAACCGATGTTGCCAGTCGCCGACCGACCGCTCGTCGCCCACACCGTCGACGCCGCAATCGACGCCGGGGCCGAGGAAATCGTTCTTGTCGTGGGTTACGAGGCCGACACCGTCAGAGAACACTTCGAGGACAGCTATCGCGGCGTCCCGATCACCTACGCCGTCCAGGAAGGTCAGGACGGCACCGCGGACGCCGTCAACGCCGCCAGCGAACACCTCGACGGCCCCTTTGCGGTCCTCAACGGGGACAATCTCTACGACCCCGCCGCGATCGACGCGCTCTTCGACGCCTGCCCGGCCGTCTGCGCCGTCGAGGTCGAGAACCCGAGCAACTACGGCGTACTGAGCACCGAGGACGATACCATCGTCGACATCGTCGAGAAACCCGCCGATCCCCCGACGAACCTCGCCAACGCCGGCGCGTACGCCTTCCCCGAGCGCGCCCGCGAGTGGCTCGAAGTCCCCGCCAGCGAACGCGGCGAACACGAGATCACGGACGTACTCGCCCGCGTCATCGACGAGTTCGCGGTCACCCCGGTCACGACCGACCGCTGGATGGACGTCGGCCGCCCGTGGGAACTCCTCGAGGCCAACGAATGGAAGCTCGGCGAGCTCGACCGGCGCATCGAGGGCGAGGTCAGTGATGCAGCCCAACTCGAGGGCGACGTCGTCGTCGAGGAAGGTGCAACGGTGAAACCCGGAGTCGTGATCGAGGGACCGGCGCTGATTCGCTCGGGTGCGACGGTGGGCCCGAACGCGTACGTTCGCGGGGCGACGCTCGTCGACGAGGGCGCGTCGGTCGGCAACGCGGTCGAGATCAAAAACAGCGTCCTCTCTCGTGGGACATCCGTCAGCCACCTCTCCTACGTTGGGGACAGCGTGCTCGGCCGTAACGTCAACTTCGGTGCGGGGACGACGGTCGCCAACCTTCGCCACGACGACGAGGCGATCAAGTTCACTGTCAAGGGCGAGCGGCTCTCGACGGGACGACGGAAGTTCGGCGTCGTCGCCGGCGACGAGGTCAAGACGGGGATCAACACGAGTCTGACGCCCGGGCTGAAACTCGACGCCGGCGCGACATCGAAACCCGGTGAAGTAGTCGAGCGGGATCGGTAAGGCGAACCTGGTCCTGAAACTGTTTCTCCACCAACATCACCGAAACCACTGAAACCGCTGGGACCACGGGGCCGACGTTCCCAGGGACCGATTTTATGTAACCCGCTCCGGCTAGTCACAGTGGAGGAGTGTCGGTCAGTACCACACCGTTGCTCGATCGTCGCTCTTCCAGCCGACTCGAGTTCGACATCGTTCGAGTGCGGGTTACGATCACCCGGCGCTGCACGGAGCGGGGGCTACGGGGGTGGCCTCGGCTCCGGTGGCGATCGGTTTCTGCGGGACCGTCCCACTGCACGACAGCTAGAGAACCAGTGAACCAGCGCCCCGCCTACTCGACGGTGACGCTCTTGGCGAGGTTCCGCGGCTTGTCGATCGGCCGATCGAGCAACGCCGCCGCGTGGTAGGAGACGAGCTGTAACTGCACGTTCGCGAGCAGCCCCGCTAGCTCGGCGTCGCTGTCGGGGATCTCGAGATGCTCGTCTGCGACCTCGACCGCACGATGGCCCTCCGGACAGACCGCGATGACCGGCGCACCGCGGGTCTGGGCCTCTTCGGCGTTTTTCAGCGTCTTCTCGTCTTCTTCGCCGGTGAACACCGCAAACACCGGCGTATCGGGAGTCACTAACGCGAGCGGGCCGTGCTTGAGTTCGCCCGAGGCGAAGCCTTCCGCATGCTCGTAGGTAATCTCCTTGAATTTGAGCGCGCCCTCGAGTGCAACCGGATAGCCGAGGCCGCGGCCGATGAAGAAGTACGACTGGCTGCCCTGGTACTGGCGTGCGATGCGAGCCGCGTCGTCGGTGGCGAGCAGGTCCTCGAGTTGGCCCGGCATCTGCGCCAGATCGGGGAGCAGCGACTGCAGGTCCGCCGGGGGATCGCCGCGCGAATCGGCGGCGATCCGCTGGGCGAGCAGCGTGAGCATGACGGCCTGCGAGGAGAACGTCTTGGTCGCGGCGACGCCGATTTCGGGGCCGGCGCGGATGAACAGCGTCTCGTCGGCTTCGCGGGCGGCGGTCGAGCCGACGACGTTCGTGACGGTGAGCGTATCGGCACCCGCTGCGGTCGCCTGCCGGAGCGCGCTCAGCGTGTCTGCCGTCTCGCCGCTCTGGGTGACTGCGATTACGAGCGTCTCGTCGTCAACTGGTGGTGCCGTCACGCTGTACTCGTTCGCGAGCAGCGCCGTCGCGCGGATGCCGGCCTGGTTCAGCGCGAGCGAACCGTACAGAGCCGCGTGGTAGGAGGTACCGCAGGCGATGAGCTGCACGTTCTCGATGCCGTCGAACGTTCCCGGTGGGAAGTCCTCGAGCGCGATTCGCCCGTTGGTGGGATCGATTCGCCCCTCGATGGCCTGGGCGAGCGCGGTCGGTTGCTCGTGGATTTCTTTGAGCATGAAGTGGTCGTACTCGCCCTTGCCGGCCTGTTCGGGGTCCCACTCGACTGTTTCGAGGTCGCGCGAGATGGGCTCGCCCGCGAGGTCGGTGAACTCGACGCCCGCTTCGTCGATGATCGCCACGTCGCCGTCTTCCAGGTAGACGACGGTGTCGGTGTACTCGAGAAAGGCCGGCACGTCGCTGGCGAGGAAGAACTCGTCGTCCTCGACGCCGACGACGAGCGGGGAGCCCTTGCGGGCCGCGTAGAGGACGTGTTCGCCGTCGAGCATCGCGGTCACGGCGTAGCTGCCCTCGAGTTCGTCGATGGCACGTCTGAAGGCGGCCTCGCTTTCCATGCCCTCGTCGAG
Source organism: Natrialba sp. SSL1 (assembly GCF_001861355.1). Classification (GTDB taxonomy): domain Archaea; phylum Halobacteriota; class Halobacteria; order Halobacteriales; family Natrialbaceae; genus Natrialba. The sequence continues at coordinate 410,374 of NZ_MASN01000035.1, read as the reverse complement.
GTGGTGCTGGATGAGGTGGGGGATGACCTCGGTATCGGTATCGCTCGTGAACTCGTGACCGCGTGCGCGAAGCCAGTCTTTGAGGTCGGCGTAGTTCTCGATGATACCGTTGTGGACGACGGCGACGTCCTCGGTGCCGTCTGTGTGTGGATGGGCGTTTTCGTCGGTCGGCGGCCCGTGGGTGGACCAGCGGGTGTGTCCGATGCCGACGTTGCCCTCGATGTGTCTGTCTCCGATCGAACTTTTTAGCTCCTCGACCTTTCCGGAGCGCTTCTGGACGGCGATACCGGAGCCGTTCTGGACGGCGATCCCGGCGGAGTCGTAGCCACGGTACTCGAGGTTCTCGAGGCCGGTCAGGAGGGTATCCAGTGCGTCGTCAGTGCCGACGTGGCCGATAATCCCACACATCAGTCGATCACCACTCCCGGTGCGTTCGTGGCCGGATCGACCGGCCCCTGGCTGTCGTCTCGCTTGCGAGCATCGCAGATATCGGGGAACTGAGATCGGACGTCGGACCGAGGCTGGACGGACGACCCACGGCGGATCGGTCGACCACCCGTCCCGGCCTGGCGGGCGTTGAAACGGTGCGCGGACATGGTTGCTTCTCAAGCAAGCCGAACCCATTACTATAGATTGACTACTGAACGAGCCTCCCGCGTCGGTTGCTGTCACTTCCCCACTACGCCGTTCACAGCGGTTCACCACCGATCGTTCTACGTTCGTGAACGACTTCCTGAGAATCGTTCGCTTCGCTGTTGCTCACTGCGACAATCCACACCAAATCCAACCACTCTCGGGAGTATGTCAACCAAACGTCGTCGGGGGACTCGAGTATGGCGCGCCGAACGACGCTGTATTCGCCGCCCAACCGACGGTATGGAGTGCCCACAGCCCGTGTCGCGATAGTGGTCAGTTGGTGACCCGCTCCCGACCACACACCGCTACGTACCAGCCGTAACTGCCTGAAAAAAGAGACGATTAGGGCAGTCTCGTCGTCGAAACCGGTCGACTATCCAGTTTCGAATCCATCTGTAGCCCGAAAATTGGGCACGTATCGATATTCTCCGAACGAAATCCTGCGTTTTATTAGCTTCCTCACCAGTTTGTCGTGATGAGTACGCCGTTTCCCGCCGAACGCCGACAAAAGTTGCATAACTTGCCGGAACTACTGAGCAGTCGCTGTCGCCCAACGCTACCCAGTCGATCTATCGATGCTCTCACCACTCGTCGTCGAACCGGTGTCGATTCCCTTCGAGGAGCCGATCTTCGTCTTCACGGCCGCGATGATCGTGTTCCTCGTCGGTCCACTACTGATCAAACGGCTTGGTCAACCCGGTATCGTCGGCATCGTTCTCTTCGGTGCCCTCATCGGGCCGGACGCACTCGAGATCGTCGAGCACTCGGACGCGATCGAACTGCTCGGTGAAGTCGGTCTCGTCTATCTGCTGTTCACTGTCGGATTAGAACTCGACATTCGGACGTTCAAGGAGGCGCCGGAGAACGCGACGCTGTTCGGTCTGGCGAGTTTCTTCATCCCGTTTACCGTCGGTACGTTCGCGACGCATACAGTTCTCGGACTCAGTCTCGAAGGTGCCCTCTTGCTATCGGCGGTGTTCGCCTCGCACACGCTGCTCGCGTACCCGATCGTCAACCGGCTCGGTGTGACGAAAAATCGGGCCGTTGCGGCCGTCTTCGGCGGGATTCTCTTCACGGACACGCTCGCGCTCGTGGTCCTCGCGGTCGTGACTGGCGCTGTCGAGGACGGGTTTTCGTTCCTGCTGTTCGGTGAGGTCGCGCTGTCGATCGCCCTCCTGTTCGGAAGCGCCTGGCTCGTCGTTCCGCCGGTCTCGCGGTGGTTCTTCCAGAACTTCAGTCAAGAGAGTTACTTCGAGTTCCTCTTCGTCATGGTCGCCATTTTCGCTGCAGCGACGCTCGCTGAGGTTCTCGGACTGGACGCCATTCTCGGTGCGTTCGTCGCCGGTATTGCGATCAACCAGCTTATCCCGCAGGGTGGGACGCTAATGAACCGGATCGAGTTCGTCGGGAACGCCTTCTTTATTCCCTTCTTCCTGTTGCACGTCGGGATGCTCGTCGACCCGACTGTGATCCTGGCCGGTCCCGAAACGCTACAGATTACGGCTCTGGTCGTCGGGATCATGGTCGTAGGGAAGGGGGCCGCCGCGCTGTTGGTCTCGAAAATCCAGGGCTACACGCCCAACGAGCGAAACGTCATCTTCGGACTGTCGACCGGCCAGGCTGCGGCCGCGCTCGCAATTACCCTCATCGGTTTCGATATCGGACTGTTCACGGCCGAGATTCTCAACGCCGTCGTATTGTTGTTACTCGTAACGGCGATTCTGAGCCCGTGGATTACCGAGCGCGCCGCGACGAACCTCGCCTACGAGAGCGAGGTCGGCGAGGACGAGGACGACGGGCGCGATCCCTCGATCCTGCTGCCGCTCTCACACCACGCCGACCTCCAGCAGCGACTCCTCGAACTCGCGTTCGTCCTCAAGGGTGACCGCGGGACCGAGCCGATCAACGTGATGACCGTCGTCCAGCCGGACGGCTCGTCGCCGACGGAACAACAGGTTGCCGGCGTCCAGGCCGAACTCGACGAGCTCGCGGCCGCCGGCAGCGCCGCGGAGGTCCCCGTCGAAACCGAGACCCGCGTCAACCACAACGTCGCCTCCGGAGTCGTCCAGGGGGCCGTCGAGGTGCAGGCGAACCAGATCCTCATGGGCTGGGACGCTGGCGAGAGCTTCCGTCACCGTATCTTCGGGAGCATCATCGACCAGGTCCTAGAGCAGACGACGCTTCCCGTCCTGATCTCGCGACTCGGGCATCCGATCAACACGACCCGCCGGCTCTTCGTCGTCGTCCCGATCGGTGCGGACCACCACGAAGGGTTCTACGAGGCCGTCCACATCGTCAAACGCCTCGCCTCCAATCTCGGTGCCGAACTGAACGTGATCGTCGTCGAGGGCTCCGCCCACCAGTACGAACAGTTGTTTACCCTCGTCGAGGAGGACACCCCCGCCGAGTTCGACGAAATCGACAACTGGGGGCGGCTCCTGCCACGACTCGAGAGCCAGACCGAAGACGACGACCTGATCATTTCCATCGCCCCGCGCCGCGGCGACGTCGGCTGGCACTCTGAACTCGAGGACCTGCCGGCGCACCTCGCCGAGTTGCCGCCGGAGTCGTTCATCACCATCCACCCACGACAGGGCGAACCGGAGTACGACCGCCAGTACCTCCGGCTGAAGTGAGGAGACAATTCAGCCGAAAAACACGTGCGAACCCCTTGCAGAGCGGGTTCGAACCGCCACACCTATGCGTGGTCCCGACCCAGGTATCCTATGGGTTTTGGTAGCTACGACGAATCCGAGCAGCAGCAACAGACGGCGAACGACGATGACGATGTCGAAGCGGTCAACGTCCACCAGAACGACCACGACGGCCAGATGTCCTTCGAATCCGACGTTTCGACCGACGAACTCGTCTCCCAGCTCGGCGAGATGCGAGACGACGACGGCGACGACGAGTAACGGCCTTCTTTCCACTTCGCTCCATTTCAACTCTGCCGTCGCAGCATCGCATCGGCAGAGCATCCTCACACGATCCCATTGATCGCTGATGGCCGGTCGATAATCCGTGATCGATGATCGATGAGTGACGAACGATGATCGGTGACAAGAAGCTCCGCCGTCCGAACACCGACAGACACCCACCGATACGCAGCGTCGCTACGCGATCGTCGCGCCACAGAGTTCGCCGATCGCACGTCGAAGGCGCTGTGACACCGCCGATTTCGAGACGTCCAGCCGGTCTGCGAGTTCGTCCTGTGAGATCCCGCGCGGCACGTCGAAGTAGCCCTCCTGATAGGCGACGAGCAGGAGTTCCTGCTGTTTCTCCGTGAGCGCGACGACGCCGTCGTCCTCGTCGTCCGAGACGCGGAGGTGCTCGACGGAAACTGACATCCCACGCGTGCGACACTCGTCGTTGAACGCGACGAGCGAGTCTCGGTCGGGGAATCGCAACTGGACGAGCCAGCCGTCGCGCGTGCTGGTGATCTCGAGTACCCGGCCGTTCGTCTCGGTCGCGATCGGCATGAACGTCAGCGCGCGCTCGGTCAGCGTGACCCGGTAGACTCGCCTGTCGGGGTAGCGATCGACCAGTACGGGGTCCGTGATCGTCGGATCCTCCGCGAGCGCGCCCTCGAAGCCGTCGAACTCCGACCCGTAGACGGTGACGAAGAGAATCGTGCGGTCCGTCGTAGTCCAGTACTCCGGTTCGACGGTGTTCTCGAGTGCCCGTCGAAGCGTCGGCCGGAGGACGAGGTCGGCGTGCTCGAGGCGAAGCTGTGCCACGACGCCGCCGTCCGCCTGCGATCGGAGGACGCTGTGTCTCTCGTCCGGCGGCGACGCGGGGCTGTCGGTCGTCGTCTTCGGTTCCGACTCGGTCTCAGCCGACGGCTCGGTGTCGGTGAGATCGAGGCTCACGCACCACTCCCCCATCCGTGTGGATGATTGCCGTAAGTTGTCGTTACCGGACGCTCACTCATTGGCTACGAAATTCGACGCGACCGATATGGACGTGGGAGCTAGATACCCACACCGATCGGAATCCCGATGCTATACCTATTCAGCCGTCGATTGCCGTGACTGTTCGCCGGTGAAAGAAACAGGAAATTATTCGCGACACGATCCTGTCTGAAACGGTCGATACCAGGGATTACACCCGGTAATATGGGATTACACCCCGCAAACGGAGGCTCTCGCTCGGTTTCTCCCAGCCTGTGTGGACGCCCGCGTGACCGTCACGCCGACTGATCGAACAACAGCTCGAACAGCTTTCGCTGTGCTACCCGGAGGTGTCGACTAAACGTCGGCTGGGAGACGGCGAGCGAGTCTGCGATCTCCTCGCCGGTGCTCTCTCGCGGCCACGCGAAGAAGCCGCCGTAGTACGCCGCCTCGAGTGTCCGCCACTGCCGATCCGACAGTCGCTCTCGCAGTTCGGCATCGAACGCTCGCACCGACCGCGGCCGTGCATCCCGCTCGCGCCGGGCGAGTAATCGCGCACTCGCGGCCTCCTGCTCGAGTCGTTCGACGATCGATCTAACCGGCGTCGTCGCCGAATCGGATCCCGGAACCGTAAGCACTAGCCGCGTCCGGTCGTCGAGCGGCGTCACCGAGTGGAGGACGCCGCCGTGTGCCGCGAGCACGTCCGCGAGCGACTCCGACTCGAGTACGACTTCGAGCGGCGAGCCGGGTTGGGCACCGTCGTCACTACGGTCGGTCTGGTCCGGTTCGTCGCCAACGAGTCGCACACTCGTCACGCCGTCGAGGGTGATGGCCGACTCGAGACGCGAAGAGAGCGGATCGTCCGCGCTCTCACTTCCGTTTGCGTCCTCGTCTTCGGCCAAGGCCTCACTGTCACTATCCCTGGTCTGCCCTGCAGCTGTATCGCCGTCGACGTCCGCGCTGCGGGCTGTGCAGTAGACGGTCGAACCACCGCCGGACCGTGGCACGACCGCTCGGACGTCGAGTCCACGCCCCAGCCGCGAGGCAACCCGTGCCAGCGGATCGTTCGACTCGCGAAGGACGACCTCGAGTTCGGTGACGCGATCCGTCAGTAGCGCCTGCGTTCGCGCGAGTGCGCCGATGGCGTAGCCCGCACCGTCGCCCAGGTGGCTGTAGGCGCGGCGTGTGCGGTCGTCGAACGCGTCCGGCCGGTCGGCGTAGACCGTGAGCGTACCGTAGCTGATCCCACCGTACTCCACCGGCACACTCACCGCCGAGCGCACGCCAGCGTCGCGAAGTGTCCGGTACCACGCCCGCCCCGTCGAGTCGAGTTCGGACTCGGCGAGCGCCGTGAAATCGTCGACGACGGTTGGCGTTTGGGTCGCAGCCGTCCGCGCGGCTGGCAGCACGGTACTCGAGTCGACGGTGAGCGACGGCCGGTCTGCGTCGCCGCCGGCGTCGAGGAGGGCGGCGTGGTTGCCGGCCCAGGCCTGCGGGGTGACGGTTTCGGAGCCGGCGTCGATGCGGCCGAACCAGACGAGAGACGGGGTCGCGGTTGTGGCTGTGGATTCGGGCGTAGCGGCCGGTGCGGACGCAGCTGTGATCTCGGTCGGTTCGTCTCTGTCGTTCTCGTCATCCACCTCGCCTTCCTCATCTCGGTCGCTCCCTTCGCCCCTCTCGTCCACATCCCCTTCCTCGCCTTCCTCGCTCATCCACCCCACCTCGCCTTCCTCGCCCATCCACCCCATCTTGTCTCCCTCATCCGTCCTCCCCACCTCGCCTTTCTCTCTCATCTCGACTCCCTCACTTCCCCCAACCGCCGTTGGCAGCCCGCCGACCACCTCACAAAGCCGCTGCTCCACAGCATCTCGACTCTCAGCCGCGAGCAGTTCCCGCTCTGCCGCCGTGACCGCGTCGGCGACCGACAGCGCGCCCGCGAGTCGCTCGCGCTCGCGGTGAGACTCCCGACTGCGTTCGCGCGCGAGGGTGGACTCGAGTGCGACGCTCCCGGCGGCGGCCAGGGCGGCGACGGGCTCGGTGTCGAGCGCGTCGAAGGCGAGCGGGTCGCTGCCGGTCACGACCACGATATCCTCGTCGGTGATCGGGACGGCGAGGACGCGCGCCGCGCGGAGTCCGGATCGAGAGAGGAAGGCCGAAGCGGTGGTGTCGTCGACGAGTCGAACGGCGGGTGGGTCGGTGGGTTCGCTGCTCTCAGTGTGCTGGCCGCTCCTCTCGCTCTCGTCGTCCACGAACGCCAGCGCATCTCGCTCGACTGGCGGTGGATCGATTCGGGGCACGTCGGGGCCGGTCGCGATTGCGACGGGCCGAAACCGTGGCTCGTCTGCGGTGTCAGCACCCGCCGATTCCGCGGCCTCCGCGGCTTTCTCGGCCTCCTCGAGTCGGTACCAGCCGGCGAACTCGCCGCCTGTTTCTACCCGGACTCCATCGACGACCGTCCGTTGAACTGTCGTTCGTGAATCGGCCGCGTCGAGCGAGTCGAGCGTTGCCGCGAGCCGCGAGAGGGAGCCAGCGGCCGACTGCCGACGGTCACGAACGACACAGAGCGTCCGGTCCGCGTCCGAAAGCGGCGTCACGAGCACGTCGACCGGTCGGCGGTCGTCACGAGATTCGAGCAGTTCGCCTCCGATGGAGTCCATCCACCGGACAACCGGCGCGTTCGCCCGCTCGCGAATCGCCGCGGCGAGATCATCATCGAACAGCGAGGCAATTGCGGTGCCCGCCAGCGAGTCCGTTTGTGCGAGTTCGCACAGCGCCGTGTTCGCGAATTCCACCGTGCCGTCGTCGAGAACGGCGACCCCGTCTTCGAGTGCGTCGACGAGTTCCGACAGGAGTGCGAGTCGTTCGCGGTCTGCGGGGAGCGGTGGCGAGGTCGTCTCACCAGCGGTATCGCCACGCAACTCGTGTATACCGAGTGTGACTCCGTCCCCGTCTGGAGCGGCAGTCACGAGGAGCCGACCGGTGTCGTCGGACTGGTCATCTGCCTCGGTCGGCGCTGGCGCGGGGTCCAACACCGACGACTCGCCCAGAATTGGCGTCTCGAACTGCACCAGTGTCTCGTTCGCGCGAGCCTCGTGCAACCGCTCGTAGAACGTCTCCCGAAGCGCCGCGGGCAGCAGGTCCCAGATGACGGTGTTCTCGAGTACCCCCCGCGCTCGCACCCCGTCTGATTGCTCCTCCCCAGTGCCACGGAGAAATCGCCGGGCGGACTCGTTCGCCCACTGGAGCTCCCAGTCGGGACCGAGCGAGAAGTAGGCAACCGGGAGCCGGTCGAGTGCTGTGCGCTCGTCTGTGTCAGCGGGCTCGTCACCGTCGCGTGCCGGCCGCACCGGCTCGACCGTGGCAACGATGCCCTCGAGTGCGGGATCCGACAGCCGGGAGACACAGACCAGTTCCACGACGCGCCAGGTGCCGCCAGCAGTTCTGAGTCGGAGCCGGACCTGTTCAGTTTCCCCCACCAAGCCGTCGGCGACAGCCGCGACGGTCCGGCGAAGTTGCTCGCGATCATCGGGGTGGACGAACGCGCTGAGTCGTTCGCCCTCGAGTACCGGCGGCGCGTGGCCGGTCTGTGATTCGATAGCTGGCGTCGCCGTTCGAATCTCGCCGGCCGCCGTGAGGACCAGAATCGGTGCGGTCGTGTTTTGGAGAATCGTCTGTGCCCGCTCGTCTTTTCGCCGCGTCCGTTCCGCCTCCCAATCGTTGTACTGCCGGCCCGCCACGGACTCCACGCGAGCTGCGACCACTGCCGCCGGATCGGTCGGCGTGAACACGTCGGTCGCGCCGGCGTCGAGCGCCGCCGCCGCCTCGTCGGGAGCCGCGAGCGCAATGATCGGCGGCAGGTCGGTCACGCGCCCGTCCGTCGCGTCGTCGCTCTCGAGTGCGGTGAGTGCAGTGAGTTCGGCGAGTGTCGACTCCTCGGCCGGGTCGGTGCTGAACTCGCAGACGAGACAGTGGACCGGGCTGGGCGGGTCGGCCGTCGCCTGCGCGTCGGTCGGGGTCGCGAGGTACTCACGTGCCACGTCGGTACTCGGGGCCTGTCTCAGTGCGGTGGACTCGAGTACCGACGCGAGCGTGTCCGCCGTACGGTCGAGTCGACGTGAGTTGCCGACGACGAGAATCGTGGGGCCGTCGGTGGTGGCTGTGGCTGGTCGGTCGCGGTCGCGGTTGCGGTCGCTCATCGCCGACTCACCACCGGGTGTGGCGTTGCGGTGGGAGGACGAACTGGTCGCGCGTGCCGTGTTCGACGGCGGCGACCGTCGTGTGGGCACGAGCGACCCGCGCGCACGGTCACACCGGAGCGTTCGCCTCGGGCACGTTAATTATCACTTCCGTATGCTCGAGTAAGAGCGGCTTACTCCGCGTCCGTCTCTCTGACGGTGATGACCGGAACCGTCGCGTTCTGGACGACCTCCTCGGCGACGCTGCCGACGACCAGTTTGTCGAGTCCCGAGCGGCCGACGGTGCCGACGATGATCATGTCCATCCCCTGCTGGTCGGCGAAGTCGACGATTTCCTCCTGCGGGACGCCCTGTCGGACGGTCGTCGTCGTCTCGATGCCCGCGTCGGTGGCTGCGTGTTCTGCGTCGGCGACTGCCGATTCGGCTTCCGACTCCGGATCGGACCGCATTTTGTCGCGCTTTTCGCTGCTGTGGGGGCCTTCTTCGGAGACCGAGAGAATATGCAGCGTGCTCTCGAGTCGGTAGGCGAGTTCGATCGCGTGTTCGGTCGCCCGTGTCGCGCCCTCGCTGCCGTCGGTTGCGAGTAGCAAGTCCTGATACATCGTCCGTTCGTTTCGAGAGAGATCACCATACGTGTCTGACTTGCCGTTGCCGGCCGCTGGCGTTTCGCTCAGCAGACGGCGAGACGGCGAGCGCACTCAAAAGACGACGATCCAGTCGTTTCCGCAGTGTTGACACTCGAATATCCGTTTGAGCCCGGATTCCGTTACTTCGCGACTGTGCTCGACAGCGGCACCTTCGAGGCAGTTTGGACACTGTTCTCGTTGCACGACCCGGTATACTGAACGACATTACAAATAAGCAGACGGCGAACTATGTTGGGACGCCGAGTCATCCCTTCGATATCGAAGACCTGAGCCGACAACGCCGGACGAACGCACCGTGGTGAGCCGCTCAGAGTACGTCCAGAACGAAGATGGCGAGATACAACTGTCCCAGTCCGGCCAGGATCATGACTCCGCCGGCCACACGCTTGAGCAGCCCGCTGTAGGCCGCCAGCGACCCGGCACCTGCGACGAGGCCCATCCCCGTTGCGACCGTCAGGGCGATCATCAGGACGACGACGCTGCCGACGTAGGTGCCAAGCACCACCGCCGCGGACATCGGTTCGAACGTGAGTGCGTTCGCGATCACCGCGCCGAAAAGCGGCGCGACACAGCCTGCTGCTGCCAGCGCGTAGCCGATGCCAAAGATCAGAAAGCCACCGACGCCGGAGCGGCGCTTCGGCAGTGCGATCGACAGCGACGGGGCACGATCGAGCAGGACGAGCACGCCGAAGACGACGAGCACGGCACCGACGATCGGTTCGAAAAGCACCACGTTCGACAGCATCGAGTGACCGATCCAGAACGCCGCGCCGAGCAGGACGACGAACGTGGCGAGGACGCCGAAACCGGCGATCAGCCCCCGACTCAGCGCCCCGCCGAGAGAGGCTTCCTGTTGTTCAGTCTGACTCACGTAGAAGCCGACGTAGCCGGGCAACAGCGGGTACGCACACGGGGAGAAGAACGTCGCGACGCCTGCGGTCAGGGCGAACGTAGCCGCAGAGAGGAGTTCGATGGGAGCCATTGTTAGCTGGTCTCTTCCGCATCAGTTTCCGCTTCGATCGTCGCGACGATTTCGTCGGCCGAGTGGACGCCATTGTCGGACCACTGGAGGCGTCCCGAGGCATCGATAACGGCTGCGGTCGGAAAGCCGCCGTCGAGATAGCGCTCGGTCACTTCTGCGTTGTGATCGACGCCCAGCAGCCAGTTGCCGTCGTGTTCGGCCCACCAGTCGACGAGTTCGTCCTCGGTGATCGACCGGTTCTCACCGACGCCTTCGCTCGTGACTGAGATGAACAGCACCTGCTCGCCGATCCGCTCGTTGGCTATCGCGAGTTCGGGCATCTGTTCGACACAGGGCGGACACCAGGTACCGAAGAGATCGATGAACGTCGGCTGGTCCTGTGCGGGTATCAGCACCTCACCAGCCTCGCTTCCCCGCGCCTCGACGGTTTCGACCGCGAGCGGATCGTGGCGCTCACCGTCTTCCTCAAGAAGCGTCTCTGGCGAGGGAACGCCGTAGACAGCGACTGCACCGGCTCCCGCGAGGACGCCTGCACTGCCAATTCCGGCGAGGACGTCTCGGCGCTGCATGATCAGTGTTGTGCGACGGTCCGGGCGTCGTCGACGATCTGCTCGATACTCGTTCCGCGCTCCTCGCTGAGTGCCTGCGGATAGGCACGTTCGACGATGCCGTCCTTGTTGACCAGCACGATCAGGTTGATGTGGTTGAAGGTGTACTCGCCGTGCTCGTGGTCGTCGTCAGCATCACCATCGTGGTCGTCAGCATCACCGTCGTGACCCTCGTGCTCTGACTCTCCATCCTCCGTCTCGTCTGCTTCGTGTCCCTCTTCCTCACTCTCTGTCTCGCCCTCACCCTCACTCTCGCCCTCGTCATCTTCGCCATGGCCATCGTGTACTTCCGCGATTTCGTCTTCGTCTTCGACTCGCTGAATTCGCATCCCGATCTCCTCGTTCACTAACTCTTCTGCCTCCTCGTACGTCTCCGGCCGGAGGAAATGCCAGTTCCCCGCATCGAGGTCAGCACCCTGTTGGTGGCCATACTCCTCGAGTACGTCGGCGGTGTCGCGTTCGGGATCGAACGTCAGTCCGAGAAGACTAATGTCGTCGCTATACCCCTCCTCGGCGGCGTCTTCCTGGACGCGCCGCAGGCGCAAGAGCAGCGCGGGACAGGCGCCGTCCGGGCAGGACGTAAAGAAGAACGTGATCACGAACGCACGCTCGCCGACGAAATCCTCGGTCGAGATCGTCTCGCCAGTCACCGGGTCCGGAACCGAGATTGCTGGGAACCGGTCGCCGTAGACTGGGTGTGAGTACTGGCTCGGATCCCCCGGTAGCGTCTGGGCGTCGAGAACGGTCTGATCCGCGTACTCGCCGTGTACCACCTCTTGATCCTCGCCGCCGGTGACGTTCAACTCGTCGAGACAGCCGGCAAGACCCGAGAGGCCAGCAGCGCCCGCTGCCCCAAGCGAGCCGAGATACGTACGTCGCTCCATACCTGTCCCTGTGGACGGCGTGAGCAAAGGTTCGTTGGTTCTCCTCCCGAAAGGCAGCGGCGGTTTCCCGAACATATACGCTCGAACGACTGGTCGGCGGCTGTGCCTGAGTGATGGGTTCTATAGTCGCCACTGAGACTCAGTGCACACCCAATCGAACCGCCTCCGTGCGAGTGGCGTGTACACAGTTTCAGTTGTTACTCTCACAGCTGCTCTCTCGAATACGTCACCAGCGTCCACACCACTCACAATCACCACCGTCAGTCTGCAATTTCCGCGTGAAATTGCCCTGCACCTGCAGGACTGATGATGGTGTACTTGACACGGCTGTTCCAGCGTTCCGAGCGCGTAAACCACACCATATCCGGCAGAACAGTGACAAACGGTCGAAAACCGTCACGGTACGGCGGTGATAACTAACCCCCATCCAACAGTATCGGTGTGGCATGTCTCGATCAGAATCTTCGACCATGCCGATTGGCTGCCCGGAGTGCGATGCAACCATCACTGCCGCCGTTCCGCCAGGTCCCGGCCTCGTCGCCGACCGCGAACCAACCCGACTGCGCGGAACCGAGACTGCCTGTCGCAACTGCGGCCACGAACTCGAGTTGTACTTTTACTGAGCCAGTCGGCGACTGTACTCGAGTGGACTGGCTGCTATCGTGGTGTGGACTGAACGGTGTATGATAGCTAGTGGCGTTTATTACTGTAGTGGATGCTCAGCCCGTGTGGACGGTCATTTCAGGGGACACAGTATCGGGAGAGTATTAGGCTACCTGCGGCTGCAGGCCACGAATCAACCAGTGGCGACGCTGTTCTGTTTCAGCGAATGCGAGTTCCCGACGAGCAGTCGTCGACGCACACGTATAATCTTCGAGTTGACGGGTCTGGGCGAGATCACGACCGAGAACAAGCGACTGACGCTGCGTTCGAATTCGAATCTGTCTCTGCGTCCGAATCGGAATCCGAACCTGAGTCCGAAGCCAACTCCGAGCGCGATTCGGACGACGATTCGGAGTCCGAGAACGCGACAGCCACCGATTACACGACCACCGCACGCACGACGCAGTCCGCTAACACCGACTGTCCCGACTCTCTCATCGTTGTCTCGAACCGACAGCCGTACCGACACACGTACGACGATGAGCGGAGTGTCGGCGATGGACCGACCACCGAAACCGAAGATGACCACGGTACAGACACGACGGAGACGTCCGAAACGGCGGGATCCCCGGCTCCATCGATCTCCGTCGACGAACCCACCGGCGGGCTGACCGCCGGGATCGATCCAGTCCTGCAGGAGGCCAACGGCACCTGGATCGCCTGGGGCGACGGCGACGCCGACTTCGACGTCACGGACGAACGCGACTGCGTTCGCGTTCCGCCGGACGACGAGGCCTACACACTCCGACGCATCGACCTCTCTGAGGAGGCCGTCGATGCCTACTATCGCGGGTTCAGCAACCGCGTCCTCTGGCCGCTCTGTCACGGTTTCGCCGAACTCGTCGAAGAGCGCTCCGACGATCTCGAGTGGTATCGAACTGTCAACGAGCGCTTCGCCGCAGCGGTCGCCGACCACGCGAGCGAGGAGTCGGTCGTCTGGTTGCAAGACTACCACTTCGCGCTTGCACCTCGCATGATCCGCCAGGCGATTCCCGACTCGGCCAGCATCGCGCAGTTCTGGCACATTCCCTGGCCGTCGCCCACAACCTTCGACTACTGCCCCGCGGGCGAGGAGCTACTCGAGGGACTCCTCGGTAACGACCTGCTCGGCTTCCACGTCGAACGCTACGCGAACGCGTTTCTCGACTGTGTCCGCCGGTTTTTGCCGGACGCGACGGTCGACCACGAGCGGGGAACGGTCCAGCACAACGGCCAAACGACCCGCGTCGTCGCAACGGCGATGGGTGTCGACGCCGAATCGTACGATCAACAGGCCCGCGAGACCGACGCAGCGCAGTTACTCTCGCTGTTCGACCGCTACGACATCCCGCGCAACTCGGCGATCGGACTCGGTGTCGACCGACTCGACTACACGAAGGGAATCCCCGAGCGACTGACCGCACTCGAGCGGTTCTTCGTCGAGAACCCGAGCTGGCACGGCGATTTCACGTTCATCCAGAAGGCGACGCCGTCACGCACCGAGATTCCGGCCTACGCGCGCCACGGCGACCTCGTCCGTAGCGAAGTCGACCGGATCAACCGCCGGTTCGGTACCGACGACTGGCAACCGATCGTCTACACGGAGGAGTACGTCGAACACGATGACCTCTGTGCGCTGTATCGCCACGCCGACGTGATGATCGTCAGCCCGCTGATCGACGGCATGAATCTGGTCGCCCAGGAGTACGTCGCCGCGTGTGTCGACACTGACGGCGTGCTGCTATTGAGCGATCGTGCGGGCGCACACGAACGCCTGAGTTCCCACGCGGTGAGTATCGATCCGACCGACGTGAGCGGCTTCGCAACTGCGATCGATGACGCACTTTCGATGGCGCCACAGGAGCGAACCGCGCGGATGAACGCCCTCCGGTCGAGCGTCTTCGACGGCGATATCGACGACTGGATGGCGACGCAGTTCGACCTGTTGCGCCGCGTCCACGACGGCCCCGGCGCAGGTGTCGAGTCACGCGAACGACCCTCCCCGCTGTAACGATCCGTGTTTCACACCCTGCCCGCCAGCCCGTCGCTCGACGCTCCCGACAACTCGAGTGACGACCATATCGAACACTCCCGAGCACCAGCCCATCTCGAGCAGTATCAGCCATCAGTTTCGAGGTAGAGAGCTATGTCTAAGCAGTACTCCACGACGGAACCGACCACCGAGTATCACGACGACGAGCCACAGTCATCGGAAGGAACTGCCGCGCCATCGGTCCCATCCCCACTCACCGGCGAGCAGTTGCCCCACCTTCGCGCGACGCTCGCGGACGCCAGCCATCTGCTCGTCTGTCTCGACTTCGACGGCACGCTCGCGCCGATCGTCGACGAGCCAGATGCTGCGGCGCTGACGGCCGCGAACGACGCCGCGGTGGCGTCACTGGCCGCGGCAGCCCCCGTCACTACCGCAATCGTCAGCGGCCGCAGCCTCGCGGACGTTCGCACGCGCGTCGATGACCCGCGGATCTATGCGGGCAACCACGGCCTCGAACTCGCCTGGGGCGATTCGATCGGCATCCATCCCGCCGCCGCCGAGCGCGCGGCTCGCGTCGAGGCCGTCTGTGAAACCCTCGAGACGGTTCTCGAGCCGATCCCGAACGCACGCGTCGAAAACAAACGACTCACCGGCACCGTCCACGTCAGAACCGTTCCCACCGGCGCGCGCCCCGTCGTTCGCCGGCTCACTCGTACCGTCGTCGACCGATTCGGTGACGGCGGCCTCGAGCTCTCACCCGGCAAGCGTATCCTCGAAATCGGCCCGGCTGTCAACTGGGGCAAAGGCGACGCGGTCGACCTCATCCGCGACGAACTTCCCGAGGACACCGTCCCCGTCTACATCGGCGACGATGTCACCGACGAATCCGCCTTCCGTGCCGTCGAACCAGCCGGAATCGGGATTTGCGTCGGTGGCACCGACCCGTCCGCTGCCAGCTACCGCGTCGACTCGCCCGACGATGTCGCGCGGGTACTCGAGTGGCTCGGTGCGTCCGGGGTGTCACTCGTTGGGACCGGCAGCGACACTGCTGGCTACGGCGATCGGTCTCAGCGTACGGATGCAGAACTGCAATCCGACGACGACCGGAGCTTCGATGGGGTTCCGAAGCAGTGGTCGGCGTCGGTGGCGAATGACTAGGTGTGCTGGGGAACGGCATGGTGGAGTACCGCACGGCAAACCCCGCTGTGAGTGGGTGATTGTAATTCACACGCGGCGTTCGCTTCCCCTTTGTTACGAACGCTCGCCAGACCATATACACTTTCCGATTCAAATTACCGTTGGATTCACATGAGAGAGAGCCGAAAGTCTTAGTTACCAGTGGAAATCAAGGTATAGTACGAGAGTGACTGAGAGTGAAGCTACGCCAACCAACTGACTTCCTGATCCTCGAGGCACTCGAGGACAAGGGTCGAAACGTCGCGACGAACCTGGCTGCACACACCGGCAAGAGCCGAAAGAACATCAACACGAGACTGCCAGTCCTCGAGGATTACGGACTCGTCGAGAAGATCGGACCAGCAGAGCGCTCCGGCCTCTACGAGATCACGTCGATGGGCAAGGCAGCGCTGGTCTACCAGGATCAGTACGACGAGGTCGACGACTTCGAGGAACTGATCGAAGGACCAAGCGCCGGCGACATCGATGTCGAGGCAGAGTCGGACGCACAAGCTGCGTTCGTCCGTGGTGAGGACGACGACGTCGAGGGCGACCTCGAAGCCGACGACGAATAACTGGTTGCAGGGGGCTGTGGGGATCGGGGACTCACTCCCCGGTCACTGCTTTGCCGTCGTGATCCCGACAGCGGTTGCGACGGTTTTCGGTTTCTAACCGACTTCTAACCCACTCTCAGTCACGACCAGCACGGTCAGGAGAACCACGCCGGCGCGTATCCACGACACGCGTCGTGTCTCCCGCAACTCTGATTTCGGCCCATCGGGGCAGCGAATCGGGCTCGACAGCAGTCAGCAACAGCAGCGCCTCACCCGGCAGTTCCACGAGCCACCGTTCCGACCGGCGCTCGCGCAAACACAGTCGCCAGGGACCACTCTCGAGTTTCGCCCGGACTTGCTTCGCTGTGTAGTAGCGCCCGTTCGAGCCAGCGAGCACCGTTTCGAGCGGTGATGTGCCTACCACGGATTCCCACGCTCCGATCCCCGCTTCCGGTCGCCATCTCCCGGCTGTCCTCGCTTGGCCTCCCGTCGACAGCCGTCTCGTGCTCGTCGCTGTCCGTCTCCCGCAGGGTGCCAGCACCACATCAGCCGATCCCGTCCTACCCGACCCGACCGAGCCAGCCACGTCAGCGTCACCATCGATCGAATACAGTCCCGGTGTCTCCATCCCCGCTTGGGTTTACATGGGCGACCTTTATGAGATCATGAGTGTCTGTCTTTCCTGACTCACACGGCGAGTGTTGCGTTGGCACTGGTCACAGCGAACTCGCAACAGACCGCACGCAGACTGGACTCGAGTACTGCCGAGGCTGTCAGCCGGCCGGTCAGCGCTGTGTGTTTGCCCCACCGACATCGCTGACGTCACCGTTCTCGTCGACATCCGTGGCAGCGTTTCCTTCCGCAAAGAACTCCGAGAGAACCGTCTTGAGCGCCTTCCGGAGGTGCTGGTGCATCGTCGGCGGTGTCACACCCAGCGCTTCGGCGATATCTTCGCCCGTACTCGAGCGGGGCCACTCGAAAAAGCCGCCGAAGTACGCCAGACGGAGGGTCGTCAACTGCCGGTCCGTGAGTTCGCCCAGAATCCGGTTTCGACGCTCGACGGCGGTATGCACCGGCCGATCGACCTCGCGGCGAGCGGTTAGCTCCGTATTCTCGTAGACGACCGAGAGGGCCTCTGCAATGTCCCGGACATCGCCGTGCTGTGGCACCTCGACGACGCAGGTTCCGACGCCGTCCTCGACGCGGACGTCCCTGATCGTCGCCCCGTGATTCGCGAGCGTCCGCACACCCGATTTGGTCAGGCGAATCTCGATCGTACAGTGGTCGTGTCCGTTGTGGATGAGCCGACACGACTCCACCGACTCGTGGGCCTCGGCTTCGTCCATCACCGTCTCGCCGTCGAGCCCATCGATGCGGACGTACTGGATCGGCTGTCCGTCCGAGGTCGTCCCCGACCACTCGAGTACGCAGGTGCAGTCGTAGGTCGACGACAGATCGAACGAGAAGGTTTCGCCGCCGTCGATCTGGAACTCGAGTTCGACGACGGTGTCGGCGAACAGGAGCTGGCGGTTCTTGACGGCCATGATCGAGAACCCCATCGTTTCGCCGAGCAGTCTGAACTCCTCCTGTTCGGTGTCGGAGAACGCTTCGGCGCGGCTGGCGAGGACGGTCAGGACGCCGTAGGTCGTCTGTTCGTGGACGATCGGGACCGTTATCGCAGCGCGGACATCGTCGGCGTGGGCGGCTTCCTGCAACGGCTCGGGGAGGGGCTCCGTTTTGAGAATGTGGTTGACGGTGATGATTTCGCCGGTAACGCCTGTGTGTTCGGTTGGCCGTAGCGGACGGTCTGTGCTGTCGACATCGGCGTCGGCGCTCACCCCTTCGTAGATCATCGCCGGCGGCAGCGTGCCCGCATCGTCCTCCAACTTGCGAATCTCGTCGAGGTAGGTTGTTGCCTCGCCCGCCCCTGTGCGGTAGGTGAACTCACCGGCTCCCGTCCGCTCGGCGATCCAACAACCACAGTACAGCTCCGAGTCGACGAGTTCCGCACAGACCTCCCGTTCGATCGCGTCGCGCGTCGGTGCGTCGACCAGCGTCTCGATCACCTGGCGGACGACCGCATTGATCCGGTTGAGCGTCTCGAGTTGGGACTGGCGCGCCCGGAGTTCGGCTTCGCGCTGTGCTCGCTCCGTAATGTCCCGGGCGAGCCAGATCACCGCCCGCTTCCCGTTGATTCGCTCGTCGATCGGCACGACTCGCGCCTCAAAGAGTCGTTCCCCGTCAGTCGTCTCAACAGCGTACTCGACCGTCTGAACGTCTTCGGTCTCGATGGCGTGATTCAGACACTCAGCAAGCGATGCCGCAGTCTCCTCGGGGAAGATGTCGTCCAGTGAGGTGCCAATGAGGTCTGTCGCCGACGACGTGTACAGTTCCGCAGAGACTGGCCGAAGCTTCGCTTCCAGGTAGACGCCGTCCTCGTCGATCACGAACGCCTCGTCGGGGAGCTCGTTGGCGATGATTCTGTGGTACTCGTCGTTGGGTGTCGAGAGGGCTGGTTTGGCAACCGTCTCGAGTACCCGGTCGAGCACATCGTCATCGGCCGGGACGTACTGCTCGACGTCCTGGCGAAGCGCCGTTGCCGCGAGTTCCTCGCTCCCCTCCTGTGGCGCAACAACACACGGTGCGGTCTCGAGTGCGGAATGCCGGTGGCCATCGACCCAGCCGATGGCCGTCTCGAGTGCAGTCGGTTCGTCGACATCGATGACGACGGCGTCAATGGTGTCTGGCAGACCGTTTGCCGTGCCGCCATCGGTGCACTCGAGCTCCGTGAGCGTCCGTTCGACGATTGTCAGGTGATCGGGCTCGATTTCGAGCGGAGTGGTGGCGTCGGAGTTGGGACTGGTGTCAGTGGTTGAGTTGGCCTCGGTATCGGTGGCTGGGTCTGCTGCAGTGTCAGTTGCAGTGTCAGATGTGGCATCAGTTGCAGTATCAGATGGAGCGCCAGACGCAGTGTCAGTGTCGGAATCGACGGTCGCTTCCGAAAGCGCGACAGACAGCCGGTGCTGTTTGTCCGCCGACTCTGTGACACAGATGAGTGCGTATCGCTGCTTCGATCCGTCCATCTCACTCCGATTTTCACTCTCGACGCGATTGCCACTCCGTACCCGATACCACCGCCGCCACGTCGTTCTTTCTACCTAACGCTGCGATATGCAATAAAACGTGGGGGTCAGCGCTACGCTCGGCGCGTCTCCGCCAGTCCGAGAGAACGGGGCGTCTGCCGCGAGAGACTCTCCCACCCGTGACAGGCTTCCGGGCGGGGTAGTCAGACGGAACGGGAGACGGATACTCGGTCCGGGGTCCGTCTCTGCCCACTCCTGACCCCGTACGTCTCCGCTGTGGTAGCCGTTTCAAACACCCCGGTGTGAGTTGGTGGCGCTTTGGCCACACGTACCGCGTCTTACAGTTCGCCCTGGTCTTTGAGGTCGTCGATGATGTCGTCGACGAACGTCTCCGCGTCGTCGTACGGGAAGTCCCCGCCAGACGTCTTCGTGTTCAGCTCCATTGCGGTCATCGAGAAGTCGCCCGACTCGAACTTCGTTCCCGGGCCGTTCGGGAGCGCGGGGACGAGGTCCATTGGACTCGAGATGGGGTAGTCGGCACCTTCGAACGCGTCGATCATCTGCTCACGGATTTCGTCTTCGTTTGCCATTGCGTCTCCCTGTTGCGTCCGATAAATAATAAATTTGTAGGTAGTTGCGTTCAACCCCCGGAGACTGAGAGTGCCGTTCGGCGTCGACTCTTGGACTCTCTTTAGAGCGATAGACATTCTCTTTCACTCTGAATCGGGGGTTATCACCGTCCGGTCGAGAAACACGTTCCCGAAACAGTAATTATGCCTCAGCGTGCACGTTGCGGACATGGCGAAAGATACCGTCAGGTACCCGGACGAGGTCGTCGACGAGATCGACGAACTCGTCGACGACGGTATGTTCGAGAGCAAATCCGAGTTCTATCGGTTCTCCGCGGAGTACGTCCTCACGCTGGTCGATCCCGACCACGACGTCAAGACGTTCAACTTCGACGAGATCAAATCCGAACTCGATATCAGCGATGCAGACCACGCGAAGGCCCTCGGCACGGACGGCGGCACGTTCTTCTTAGACGCCGTGATTACCGTCCGGAAACAGGGCCTGCGCGGCAACTACGAGGCTGCAGAGCGCTTCATCGATACACACTACGATCCAACCGATCAGGAGTGTATTATCCTCGAGGAACTGCTCGGAACGTACCGCGACGGGGCGAATAGCGCGTAACCGCTACCTCAATTCTCGGCTCCGGTCCGCTAGCTCGTCGCACCAGCGGCCAGCCGTTCGACTACCTCCGCATCGACGTTCTCCCGTAGCAACGACGCCGCTCGGTCGAACGGCGTCTGTCCATCCCGTCCACCAGCACGGTCAGTCTGTGACTCAGCCCTGCTCACCGGTGGCCACTCGAGTCCCGCCTCTCTCGCAGCGGCCTCGAGAAACGCCGTCCGAACTCCCTCGTTGTCGAATAACCCGTGAAGGTAGGTTCCGAGCACCAGCCCGCGTGCCGCGCTCGACTCACCGAGCGGTCTCGGAACGGACTCGTGCTCGAGTATCCGCGTTCGCCCAGCGTGGATTTCGTAGCCCGATGCGGTGCCGTCCGCGCCGGCGAGCAGGGGGCTCGCCGCGCCGTCGACGGGGACGGTCGTCTGTTCGAGCTGTTTCGTCTCGTCGAAGCGGGTTTCGACGGGGAGGAGACCGAGTCCCGAGATGGTGTCGCGCTGGCCGGTCCCCTCTAGTGCAGCGTTCGTGAGCCGCTCGCCGAGCAGCTGGTAGCCGCCACAGATGCCGACGATCGGGCCGTCGAACGAGCGCAGCGCGTCGGAGAGGCCGGCGGCGTGGAGCGCACGACAGTCGTCGACGGTGTTTTTCGTGCCGGGGATGACAACGGCGTCGGCATCGATGTCGTGATCGGCGTTGACGTCGGTGCTCGCGTCCGCATCGTCGACCGGCAGGTAGACCACCGAAACGCCCGGTTCCGCGGCGAGCGCCTCGAGATCGGTCGCGTTCGAAATTCGCGGAAGTCGCGGCACCGCGATCCGGAGGCGCTGTTCGGCGGGGACGCCGTCGTCATCGCCGCGTACCCCCTGCGAATCCGTATCCGGGAGGCCAACGCTGTCCTCTTCGGGTAATCCGGGATCGTCGTACGGCAGTATACCCAGGATCGGGACGCCGGTTCGGGACTCGATCTCAGTGATGCCGGACTCGAGTAGCGACGGGTCACCGCGGAACTTTGTGATGAGTGCACCGGTGACGCGTTCGCGGATATCGTCGGGGAGGAGTTCGATCGTGCCGTAGAGGCTGGCGAACGCGCCGCCGCGTTCGATGTCGACGAGCAGGATGATCTCTGCGTCGGCGAAGCGGGCCGTTTCGACGTTCGCAAGGTCACGGTCGTGGAGGTTGATCTCGGCGATGCTGCCCGCGCCTTCGGCGACGATTACGTCGTGGTCGGCGGCCAGTCGTTGGTAGGACTCTTCGGCGGCGGCGCGGGCGTCGTCCCAGTAGTCTTCGTAGTAGCTGCCTGCGGGGACGTGCTCGCGGGCCTCGCCCTGGATAACGAGTTGACTCTCGCCGTCGCCGCGCGGTTTCAGCAGGACGGGGTTGACGTCCGTCGTCGGCGTCAGTCGAGCCGCGCGGGCCTGGGTGAACTGGGAGACGCCGATTTCGCCCCACTGGTCGGCGGTTTCCGGCGCTGTTCTGTCACCAGCCGGACGCGATTTCTGGTCCTGCCTCTGCCCCTGACCTTGCCCTTCTTTTCCACCCGCGCCAGCCGCCCGCACGACGACCCGCGCGTTGTTGCTCATGTTCTGGGCTTTGAACGGCGCGACGGAGACACCACGGTCGGCGAGCAGGCGACAGAGGCCCGCGACGACGGTTGATTTGCCGACGTGACTGGCAGTTCCGGCGACGAGAAGCGTCCGCGTCATTCACACCCACGTGTTCCGGCGTGGGCTATCGACCTGTCGGTTCCAGCCGATTTATCGGTGCCGGCTGGTTTGTTGCCGGAATCGGCTCACCTGCCAGCATGGGCTGGCCCGACGGCTCTCACCGTGAACGGTCACCCGTCGTCCTCGTCGTCGCTGTTGCTCTCCTCGGTAGTACCGTCTTCCCCACCGCTCCCGCGAACCTCGAGTGTCTCCTCGCTCCCGAATACGACCGTCTCCTCGGGATGTGGTTCGATGTGACTCAGAATTTCGTGGGGAACATAGCCGATGTTGTACCCCTCCTCGTTGTGCAGGACGATCCCCTGCTCGTACTCGCGAAAGTCATAGCAGTTGATCTCCTCGTACGCGTTGCCCGGTTTGTAGACGACTTTCATATCTCATCCCTCTCCGTCCGGTCGGTTTTCCGCACTCCTTGCAGATGAAAGGGAGTTCTCCCTGTCCGATCGGTTCTCGTGTTGATGGGACAGGATGCCAACGAAGTGCTGAATCAGCGCATATAAGGACTGTTCCCCCTCATCTGGTCTCTTACTCGTGGCGATACTCAGCATCCCACTTCGGCCCCGCACGACTCGAGAGCACCGCGCCAATCGCACCGAACCCGATCCCGATACCGGCAAGCGCGAGCGCAATGTCCAGCGTCGGCGGCACGACGACGAAGCCAGCGACCAGCGCCGGAACGAGCGCGACCGCGGCACCGACGGTGAACAGCCCGAACCGGACCGAATCGAAGAGGAACTCGTTCGGGTCGAAGCCGGCGATGTAGACCGTGAGCCCGTAGTAGTACAGTCCGAAGCCAGCGAGCAATAACGCGCCGACGAGCGCATCGATGAGCGCTGCCTCGAACCAGAGCACTGCGGCGAGGTAGGGCACGGCCACCGCCGGCGCGCCGACGAGAACGAACGCCGTCCGCTTGGCCCGGAACACGTCCGCGATCGTCACCGGATACGCGAGGTAGGACTCGAGTGCGTCGAACTGCGTGAGCCAGTTGTAGGTGGTAAACGCCGAGAGGCCGAGCACGCCACCGAAGAAGATGCCGGGCGCGGGTTCGATCCCGGTAATCTCGTGGACGACGCCGACGAGTGCAGCGACGAGTGCGAGCAGGATGCCGGCGGAGACGAACGGCTTCCAGACGCCGCCGGCGGAGCGCGAGAGGTCGAGCAGTGTCTTGACGACCAGCGGATCGTTCACACCGGTTGCACCAGGGACGGTGTCGCCGAGTCTGCGAAGCCGCGCGAACTGGTCGGCTGCCGTTCGGGTCGGCTTCCCGTACGTCGGATCGTACACTGCAAGCGACGCGGCGGCGACGAGTGCGGTTGCACCCGCGAGCCCAGCGCCTGCCGGGAGCGACGCGGACTGTGGAACGACCAGCGTTTGAGCCGCCGCGAGCGTCGCCGACGCGGAGCCGAGGACGCCGCTTACGAGGGCGACGACGGCGACGAGAGCCAGAAGCGTCCACGTCGGAACGCCACGCGTTCGCAACGCGATCAGCGCGACTGTCACGGTCATCCCGGCGGCGAAGACGAGCGAGAGCGAGAGCCACAGCGTGGCGACGTCGACCGGTGTCGTCGCCGACACACCCTCGAGAGGAATCGCCGCGGTCGCCATCGGCAGGACGAAGACGACGGCGTAGAACAGCGCGTCCTTCACGAGAAAGATACCGAGCAGTCGTCGCCGCGAGAGCGGGAGCGTCGCGGCCGTGCCGAGGACGAGCGAGAGGCCGCCGAAGACGTTCTCGAGCATGCTCGAGCCCGCGAAGCCGGCGGTGCCGCTGTAGAGTCCGAAGCCGAGCGCGAGGACGTGGAGACCAAGCACGACCGTCGAGGCAGCGGTTCCCGTCTCCACGAGTGCAACCGTCGCGCCGGCGGCGAGCACGGCGATCAGCAGCGGGAAGGAGAGAAAGCGCCCGCCGCCGAACAGTTGGGTGTGTAGCCGCCACTCTTCGCGCAGCAGTGCGGCGAACAGCAGCCGGTTCGTCCCGTCGCCGACGAGGCTCGAGCCGCCGCGCTGAGGGCCGGTGCGACCTTGCTGGTAGCCGGAACTCCCTCGCTGGCCCTGTGCAGGTGACGGCGTGTCAGTACCGGCCCCGCTCATGTCTGAATCGCGTCCCGCTCGAGTGATGGGAGATCACGCGCGTTCGCGTCGTCGACGTGGTTAAGGAACGTCTCGAGGAGGTCGTCGCTCGTCTCGTCCGCAATCGAGCGTTCGGCGACGATTTTGCCGTCGGCGACGATGCCGACGCGGGTGCAGATGTCCGCCGCGACGTCGATGTTGTGCGTCGAGACGAAGACGGCGTTGTCCGCTGCGGCGTAGCTCGTGAGGAACTGCTTGACCTGCTCCTGGACGAGCGGGTCCAGATTCGCCAGCGGTTCGTCGATGAGCACCAGCTCCGGCTCGTGGATGAACGCCTGGGCGATCATCACCTTCTGTTGCTGGCCCCGTGAGAGGTCGGTGTGGAGCGTCTCGAGTTTGCTCCCGAAGCCGAGTCGTTCTGCCCAGCGGTCGATGCCGTCCGCGACGGTTTCCTTGTCGAGGTCGCGCACGTCGCCGACGAACTCGAGATACTCCCGTGGCGTGAGAAAGCTCGGCGGCGTCGCCTGTTCGGGGAGGATGCCGACGCGCGTTCGCGTTTCGATCGGCGCTGTCGTCGGATCGGTTCCGAGCACGTCGATCGTGCCCTCGTCGGGGACGATCTGGCCGGTCAGCGAGCGGATCGTGGTCGTCTTCCCGGCACCGTTGGGGCCGAGAAAGCCGAACAGTTCCCCGCGCTCGACGTCGAGGGACATGCCGTCGACAGCCCGAACGTCGCCGTACGACTTGCGCAACTCGTCGACTCGAAGGACTCCCATCAGTATCAGCTGACCGATCGTTCACAGTGGTTGGTAATAACTGTGCTGGCACCAGTTTCTGTCATACTGGTTTGGTTTTGTGCTATCGCTCCCAGGCGGAGACGTCGGGGTTTTGTACGCTGTATGTGATCCCGAAATTACTTGGTAATGCATACTATTCGTCATGTATGACTGTTCGGTGGTCCATCCTCCTCCTTCTCGGTATCAGTCTCGCGCTCGTCGGCGTCGGACTGTCTGACAGCGCCTATGCCTCACCGTACGAGGATCCGAGCGAGTACCCACACTACGTCGCACCCGAATCGACGGCGACGTTCGAGACGTACGTCGCCGACGCCGACCGAGACGAACCGATCCCCGTCGACGAACTCTCCCCACAGGCCCAGGAGTTCATCGAGCGGACACTCGAGGAGGGGACCAACAGCGGGGCAACACAGGGGGGGGTTCCCTACTGGGAACCGAACGTCTGTACGAATGTCGTGATCTACTGCGCCGACGGCTACGAAGCGCCCCCATCCTCGTTCGAGTATCATGACGCCGAAAACGGGACGGTTCTGGTCGAAGACGGCAACGAGGCGTTCCTCTTGCTGACGTACGACGCGTCACAGGACTCCGGAACACCGTGGCACTTCGCTGACTGGTTCGAGGGCGTCGTTCCAGCGCTGACGCTGTTTCTTCCGGCGCTCGGTCTCGGCGCGTTCGCTGTGAGAACGCAACCCTCGACACGAACGACCGTCCGTGTCTCCGGGTTCGGAATGGGTCTCCTACTGCTGGCTCTCGGGACGCCGTATTTCGTCATGGCAGGGGTGAGCCGGACAGCCCTCGTTCTCGCTGGAATCCTCGGATCGGTCGTCTTCCTCGCATTCCTCGGGCGGCTTGTCCGTCGCTCTGCTGGCTCGAGTCCGACTAGCGGGTGAGGTGCACACCGACAATTCAGCTAGAACTCCGTCCCGCGACGAGCCCGCTGGCCGTCCTCGATCGGATGCTTCTGCTTGCGAACGTTCGTCATCAAATCCACTCGCTCGGCCAGATACGTCGGCTCCTCGTGACCACCGGAGAGGACCAACTCGAGTCCGTCCGGTTTCGCATCCAGTAATTCGTGCACGTCGGCTTCACTGATCAGGCCGCGCTCGGCGGCGTAGAGCACCTCGTCCAGAATCAGCATGTGCACGCCGTCGGTCGGGTCGCCCTCGAGTGCAAGTGGTGCGCTGAGGTCGGCCTCGCCTGCCGCGTCGATGACCTCGCGGGCGCGCTCGAGTCCGGCCTGTGCTTCGGCTTCGTGCTGGGCCTCGTCGCTGCCGTCGGCCATCCCGTGCCAGCCGTAGTGACCCAGATTCTCGTAGCTGATCCCCGGCAGGGCGTCGATCGCGTTGTACTCGCCGCGGACCGCGTCGACGCTCGAGGCGCCCCCCTTCATGAACTGGAGGACGTGCACGCGGTAGCCGTGGCCCGCAGCGCGCATCCCCATCCCGAGGGTCGCCGTCGTCTTCCCCTTGCCGTCGCCCCACCAGATCTGTACGAGTCCGAACTCCTCGGGAGCCGCAGGGTCGATCCGCTCGGCCTCAGGTGTCCGTCCCTGGCCGGGGGTGTTCTCGAGTACCGATTCGCTTGGCGACTGCTCCTCGCTCATACGCCAGTCGTCGGCGCGGGTGTACATGTAGTTACTCCTCGAATTGCAAGCGCCGGGTGAACTCGTGGGCACCGTGGCAGCTCCCATCACAACCAAACCCGTCTTGAAGCTTCGATCCTACCGTGTTTGCAGTCATCTGTCACTCGGTCGCCCGGCCTCTGGGCGGACGTTGCGGACGAGTTCTAACGCTTCAAATCTCGAGAGGAGGGGGCTCTCAAACCAGTCGCTACCGAGTCGGATCACTCGATTCCCATCGCCTCCATCTGTTCCTGATATCGATTTCGAATGGTGACTTCGGTGACCTGGGCAACGTCCGCGACTTCCCGTTGCGTTTTCTTTTCGCTGCAAAGCAACGAGGCGGCGTAAATCGCGGCAGCCGCGTACCCCGTCGGAGATTTTCCGGACAGTAGCCCCTTCTCCGTGGTGACCTGGATTATCTCCTTGGTTTTTAGCTGCACTGCCTCGCTCAACTCGAGTTCGGAACAGAACCGGGGGACGTACTCCTGTGGATCGACGGGCCTCATCTCCAGCCCGAGGCTTTCGGAGACGTATCGGTACGTCCGGCCGATCTCTTTCCGTTCGACCCGCGACACCTCGGCGACCTCCGCTAGGCTCCGTGGAATCCCCTCTTTACGGCAGGCAGCGTAGAGACACCCCGTGGCAACGCCCTCGATCGAACGACCGCGGATCAGGTCCTCGGAGAGAGTGCGTCGGTAGATGACGCTCGCGACCTCGCGTACCGAGCGAGGAACGCCGAGCGCACTCGCCATCCGATCGATTTCGCTGAGGGCGAACTGGAGGTTTCGCTCGCCGGCGTCTTTCGTTCGAATACGCTCTTGCCACTTTCGGAGTCGGCGTATCTGATTACGTTTTTCGGGGGAAAGTGAGCGCCCGTAGGCGTCCTTATTCTTCCAGTCGATTTGCGTGGTGAGCCCCTTGTCGTGCATCGTCTTGGTCGTCGGCGAGCCAACACGAGACTTGTTCTGTCGTTCGGAGTGGTTGAACGCTCGCCATTCTGGGCCGTGGTCGATGTTCGTCTCTTCGACGATCAGACCACAGTCCTTACAGACGAGTTCCCCCTGATCGTCACTCTTGATGAGCGTGGCTGATTCGCATTCCGAACAGATTCGTTCCCGGTCTCCCTCCGATTCCCGTGCGTTCTCTTCCGATTGAGGATCACGCTCGCGCTGACGAGTGAGATTAGCTACCACGTTTACTACTCGTGCCACACTGACTTAAGCCCCTGATGTCCCACAACATTTCACGACTGGTCTCACGGATTGCAGACCGACTCGACAGGTGGCCTGTCCGGTGTGATTTCGCCAGTACGAGTCGCGATTAGGTTTCCGCGGAAGAAGATGATCACCCGACGCTACCCACCGTTACTGCGCGAGGTAGCCGCCTTCCACGGGGAGCGTCACGCCGGTGACGCGCGAGGAGAGGTCCGAGCCGAGAAAGAGCACGGCGTTCGCGATTTCCTTGGGCTCTGCGAGACCCGGCATCGGTTCGGTTTCCTCGAACTGTTCCTCCATGTCGGGGTGTTCCTCGATTGTTCGCTCGATCATCTCGGTGCGGACGATGCCGGGTGCGACTGCGTTCGCGCGGATGCCCTCTTCTGCGTACTCGATGGCCGCGTACCGGGTGAGCTGGCCGACTGCGGCCTTCGCCGCGCCGTAGCCACTGTACTGGGGCACGGCGACCTCGCCGCCGATGGAGGAGGCGCTGATGATCGAGCCGCCGCCGTCCTCGAGCATCGCCTTGATGCCGTACTTCATCCCGTACCAGACGCCCTTCAGGTTGACATCGATAACCTGCTCGAAGGCGTCGTTCTCGTAGTCGTCGAGTCGTGCAACTGGCCCCTCGATCGCGGCGTTGTTGAACAGCACATCGAGGCCGCCGTACTCGTCGACAGCGGTGTCAATCATCGCCTGGGCGTCGTCGGGGTTCGAAACGTCTGCCTCGACAAACGTCGCCTCACCGCCATTGTCTGTAATCGTCTCGACGGTCGCTCGTCCGCCCTCAACGTCCACGTCGGCGACGACGACGGACGCGCCGTGGTCGGCGAACGTCGTTGCCGTCGTTCGTCCGATTCCGGAGCCAGCGCCTGTGATGACTGCAACGCGGTCGTCAACGAGAGTCATTGGCTGTTAATTCACACTATCGACAAATAGGTGTTTGGGGCATCGTGGTAATCGACGACAAGACACGCTACAGTCATCCAAGGGCCAAGGTACAGATTCACATTCAACTACCACTTCTGTTATAATTGGCAAGAATTCTTATTTACAACGTTTATCATTACTTCTGTAATGGCATACTACGAACGCGATCATCTGACGATCGAGTGGGACAGCGACCTCGAGACCGTTCTCATGAACTGGCAGGCATTCGCGAAGGAAGACGACTACCGGGACGGCCTCGACGCCGGCCTCGACCTCGCGATCGAGCACGGTGCGGAAAACTGGCTCGCCGACCTCCGGGATCTGGGGACAGTGACCCAGGACGACCGCGACTGGACGCACGACGACTGGCATCCGCGTGCGTTCGAGTCCTCGCTCCAGAACATGGCGATCGTCCAGCCCGCAAGCGTCGTCAGCAACATGTCCGTCGAGGAAATGGTCACCGAAGTCGGCGAAAACACGACCTCACGCATCTTCGACAACCGAGACGACGCACGCGAGTGGCTGCGTAACCAGTAACCAGTAATCCAGGTCTTCGGGAACAAGCGCGTCCGACTACTTGCTCACTCCTCACCCATCCTGGCCGACCAGATCAGCATCTGTCGGTCCACGGCCGCCGAACTCGTCGACGAACGTATCGAGTTTGCTCGCCGACGACGCACCGATCAGTTCTCGCTCGGCTGTCGTACTCGAGTCCCCCACCCCAAGCCGATCCGCAACCAGATCGGAAACGGACTCGGCCATCCGCCGGTACGTGGTGAGTTTGCCGCCGACGATACTGACGAAGTTGGCGACGCCGTCCTCGGCGTGATCGAGCTGGACAAATCCGCGCGAGATGCCACGACCGCCGTGAGCCGCTTCGTCGGGTTCGTATAGTGGGCGGACACCCCACCACGACCGAACCCGCGGAGCGTCGGCCACGGCGGGGAGCATCGTCGCACACTCGCGGATCGTTCGCTCGATTTCTTGCTCGTCGCGTTCGAACTCATCGGGATCGTCGACCGGGACGCTCGTTGTCCCGAGCACGACCTCGTCGTCGTGGGGGACGATAATATCGCCGTCCGCTGGATCCCGACAGCGATTGAGCACCGGCTCGAGTCCCGCGTGCTCGACCGAGACCATCACACCTCGCGTCGGGCGCATTTCGACGGTTACGCCGGCCATCTCTGCGACTGTGCCAGCGTGTGGCCCCGTCGCGTTGACGACGTATTCGGGTTCGACGACGGTCTCCGCAGCGCCGCCAAGCGAAACTGAGTTGATGCGTTCGTTCTCGAGTACCATCGACTCCACCGGTGCGTGTGTCAGAATACGAGCGCCGTGTTCGCGGGCGTCCGCGGCAGTAGCCGCGACCAGCCGCGAGGGGAGGACGACGGCGTCCGGCACCCACATCGCGCGTTCGACAGCTGCGTCGAGTCCGGGGACCGCCTCCCGCGCGTCGTCGCCGTCGACGACATCGACCGGAATGCCAAGTTCCTCGCAGGCCGCGCGTTTCTCGTCGAAGTACGCCGGGTCGTCGCCGGCCACTTGCACGAAGAGACCGCGAGTCTCTCGGATGCACTCGCCCGCAATCTCCCGCAGGATTCGGTTCTCCTCGAGGCACTCGAGTGCACCCTCGGCGTCGGCTTCGGCGTAGCGAGCGCCGCTGTGAAGGAGGCCGTGTGAGCGCCCGGAGGTGCCGGCCGAGAGGCCGTCGCGCTCGGCGAGCGTGATGTCGATGCCACGAAGGGCGAGGTCGCGGGCGATTCCGGTGCCGGTTGCGCCGCCGCCGATGACGAGGACGTCGGTTGTGATGGTCATTGCGTATACCAGAGTGTCTCTGCAGGTTTCAGAGGTGGTGTACTGCGCCGTGTTGCGCCGTGTTGCGCCGTGCTGTTCCGTGGCTGTGACAGTGTACGAATCGGTCGGTGCCGTACGGGCTGTCTAAATTGCTAACGCCGTCGAAACCGTCGAAGCTGTCGAAGCTGTGAGAGCTATCGCCGCTCTCACAACACCAGCCCCGCGCTCCGTGTTCGCTACTGCGTCGCCGTCGCATCCGCCCCGAACTGCTCGCGCACTTTCTCGACCTTCGGTGCCGCGTGCATCGAACAATACGCGTCGTTCGGGTTCTTCTCGAAGTAATCCTGATGGTACTCCTCGGCCTCGTAGAACGTCTCGAGCGGCTCGATTTCGGTGACGATCCCCTCGTACAGCCCTTCGTCCTCGAGTGCCGCCGCAAACGCCTCGGCCGTCTCGAGTTGGTCCTCGTCGTGAGCGTAGATCGCAGAGCGGTACTGCGAGCCGATATCCGGCCCCTCCCGGTCCTTCGTCGTCGGGTTGTGAATCGTAAAGAAAACTTCGAGCAGGTCCTCGTAGGCGATCTGGTCCGGGTCGTACTCGAGTTGGACGACTTCTGCGTGACCAGTTTCGCCGGAGCAGACTGCCTCGTAGGTGGGGTTCTCGGTGTGGCCGCCGGCGTAGCCGGAGGTGACGGACTCGATGCCGTCGAGGGCCTTGAACGCGGCTTCGACACACCAGAAGCAACCGCCGCCGAACGTAGCTCGTTCCATGCGCTGGGGTACGTGATGCGTGAGGAAAGGTGTGACGGGACGGGGACTGCGATGCGAGCAGCTCCCTACTCCACTACATGCCACGTCAGCAACACACCGCCGTCGAGGCGCTCGACCTCGGCCAACTCGAGTTCGGGAAAGTGCTCGACGAAGCCGTCGCCGTCGGCCAGCGTCGGCGCGTCACGCCCGCCGATCACTTTGGGGCCAACGAACACCGAAAGGTCGTCGACCAGGCCCGCCTCGAACAGCGAGAAGATGAGCTCGCCGCCGCCCTCGACCATCACCCGTTCTATGCCCTGTTCCTGCAGCGCGGCGAACGCCCGCAGGAGGTCGACCCGCTCGTCGCCCGCAGTGATGAGGTCGGCGTGCTCGGCGAGCGCCGCTCGCTGCTCGACGGGCGCTGCGTCACTCACGCAGACGTAGGTCGTCGCGGCGGCGTCGAGGACTTCGGCATCCGCTGGCGTGCGTGCACTCGAGTCCACGACGACGCGAGCGGGGTTCGCTGGCTCGCCGTTGGTTCGGCGCTCGTCACGAAGATTCTCGTCCTTGACGGTGAGGTGGGGGTCGTCCGCGAGAACGGTGCCGACGCCGACGACGACGGCGTCGCTGTCGGCGCGGAGTCGGTCGACGCGCTCGAAGTCTGCGTCACCGCTGATGGCGATCTGTTCGCGCCGGCGCGAGGAGAGTTTCCCGTCCGCGCTCATGGCGGCGTTGACGACGACGTGCATACGTCCGCTGTGGCGGGGATCCCCAAGAAGATGGTGTGTTTCGGCCGACAGGGAGCTCAGTCGTTGTACGCTTCTTCGAACACTTCCTCGTTGTCTCGTCCATCGACGACAGTTATCTCGACCGCAGTCAGGTGAGCGTCGTCGACAGAGACTCGAACGAGTCCTGCCGGAAACATCGGTGCCTGGTCGCCTTCTTCTGCGTTGTCCCCGATTGCTCTCACCGTCCCAGCGAGCGTATCTGCAGACAGCGTTAGATTCTCCACCTCGATTTCAGACTGGTTGGTCAGTGGCCATTCCGTCACGACGTAGATCAGGAGTTCGGACTCGAAGTCAGTCGCGTCGATGAACGCTTCGTTCGTCGAACGGCGATCAGCGATCGGACCCAGATCCAGTGGTACGCTACGATATGCCTCCTTCGATGACTCGTACAGTTCTACTGCCCCAACCGAGGACTCGGTATCGAAGCGAAGAGCGGGGGAATGCGTAGCGAGCACTGCCCCCAGCTGGTGGGTATCATAGCCGACATCGCTTCCAGCCGTGGCTGAGCCTTCATTGTTGGAAGAGCCACCCTGTAGACAGCCGACTGTCGCGAACGGCAGAGACGCACCGATTGTAGTGAGAATATGGCGACGCTTCATAGGGGTTTTTTACACAGTAGTATACATGAACGTTGGCACCACTCAAAACAGTATTTCAGCTTGGAGCGATTCAGTGAGTGGAAACAGCCTACCGCTCCTGATCGAGTAGCTCGTCTACCAGCGTTTCCATCGAGTACTGCTGCAGCGGTTCGTGGCCGTCCCGGAGCGTGCTGATCGTAAACGTCGATTTCGTGCGCACAACGCCATCCATCGACTCGAACTCGCTCACCAGCGACTCGACCATCGACCGATCCGAGAGCTGGGAGATGGCGATGAAGTCCGTATCCCCGGCTGCGAAGTAGACCTGCGTCACGCCGTCGATCTCGAGGAGGCGGTCGCCCACGTCTTCGCGATAGCCCTCACCGTGTTCGGCGATGACCTCGACGATGAAGGTGATCGGAAAGCCCAGTGCGGCCATGTCGATGTCGTAGTGGTCGTTTCGGATGATGCCCCGCTCCTGGAGGGAGTCGATTCGGTAGTGTACCGTCGAGAGCGGAACATCCGTCAGCTCGGCGATGCGCTCGGGGCTGCGCGTTTCCTCGTCCGCGATGGCCTTCAGAATACGGAGATCCTTCTTGTCGACGTCCATACGCGGTCCTCGCCGTCCAGCCCCACAAGCACTCCGGTTGTGTTAGAGTATTCTCTAACTGGCTGCTGGCAGCCATTTCTGCAAGCTGTCTGCATTCCATACATCTGGCGGGGCTCGCGGACGCTCGGAGGATTTACGCGGTCTGTTGTTCTTGCAGTATCCTTCAATGACGGATCGATAGAAGGGCGTAGAGTTGAATCTATGTCCAACTATCTCAGATATCGTAGAAAGAAAGACTAAGTGGTGGCCGTGTCTTCGGTACTCCATGGCAGACGCACCCACGGGAACCCGAATTATCGACAGCGACGCAGTCACCGAACTCGTCAATCACGAGGAAGCGATCGACGCCGTCGAAGCGGCGTTTCAGGCCCACGCGACGGACGACGCACAGATGCCGGCGAAGTCCTACATCGACATCCCCGAAGAGAACGGCGACTTCCGTTCTATGCCGGCCGCCGTCGGCGAGGGTGCCGGCGTAAAGTGGGTCAACGTCCACCCGGACAACCCCGAGCGCTTCGGACTCCCGACCGTCATGGGACTCGTCGTCTACAGCGACCCGGCCTCCGGCTACCCGCTCGCCGTCATCGACGGCACGAACCTTACCCGCATCCGCACCGGTGCCGCAGCCGGCGTCGCGACGGATCACCTCGCTCGCGAGGACGCGGAGACGCTCGGCCTGCTCGGTGCCGGTCAGCAGTCTCACACCCAGCTTGCGGCGATTGCGGCCGTACGAGACCTCTCGGAGGTCGTCGTCGCCGACCTCGACGACGAGGCCATCGAACGGTTCATCGAGGCGGAATCCGACCGAGACCTCACCGTTCGCGGCGGCTCCCCCGAGGAGGTCGCCGGCTGTGACGTTATCTCGACGACGACCCCATCCCGCGAGCCGATCCTCCGCGAGGAGTGGGTCGAGCCAGGAACGCACATCAACGCGATGGGCGCTGACGCCGAGGGCAAGCAGGAGCTGGCAACTGACCTGCTTCTCTCGGCCGACGTCGTCATCGACGACTGGGAGCAGTGCTCTCACTCCGGCGAGATCAACGTCCCAACCGCTGCAGGCGACTTCGAGCGCGACGACGTCTACGGCCTCCTCGGCGACCTCGTCGACAGCGAGCAGGGTCGCCCGGACGCTGAAGCGGTCACCATCTTCGACTCCACCGGTCTTGCGATTCAGGACACCGCAGTCGGCTCCGTCGTCTACGAGGCCGCAGTCGCGGACGATGTCGGGACAGTTACCCAGATCGTCGACCAGTAACGTTCCTCGGCCCGTCGACACTACCCTGTCTCTCAGTACCACTAGACGTTTCCTCAGCAGCTACTGCCCCACTTCGACACCCGCTCTCGGGTGCCACTACACCACTTTCACCCCGCTGCGGGAACGCTTTTGAAGCCCCCACACGAAAGACAAGTGATGGAACTCGACGATCATGCCGAGGATCTCGCCTCCGACCTCGGTGTTGACAAAGAGGAGGTCAAATCCGACCTGCAGAACCTCGTGGAGTACAGCGTTCCGATCGACGAAGCCACCCAGAGCCTTCGCCGCAAGTATGGCGATGGCTCGAGTGGTGGGGGCGGCGCGCCCTCGAGTAAGAACATCGGCGAGATCACACCCGACGATGGCAACGTCACGGTCACTGGCATGGTGCTGACCGCTGGCAAGCGCTCGATTCGCTACCAGGGCTCCGACCACGTCATCGTGGAGGGCGAACTCGCCGACGAAACCGGCACGATCGATTACACCGCCTGGGAGGACTTCAGCCTCTCGGCGGGCGACACGATCACCGCCGGAAACGCCGGCGTCCGCGAGTGGGACGGCGAACCCGAACTCAACCTCGGCGAGAGCACCTCGCTCTCGTTCGTCGACGATCCGATCGAGATCGACGCGACGATCGGCGGTAACGCAACCCTTGCCGACCTGCAGACCGGCGACCGCGCCGTCTCCGTCGAGGTCGCCGTGGTCGAGTGCGAACGCCGAACGATCGACGGCCGCGACGGCGAGACGGAAATCCTGAGCGGTGTTTTCGGCGACGAGAGCGGTCGACTGCCGTTCACGAACTGGGACCCCGCCCCCGAAATCGAGGAGGGAGGTCCAGTCCGAATCGAGAACGCCTACGTCCAGGAGTTCCGTGGGGTTCCCGAGGTCAACGTCTCGGAGTTCTCAATCGTGAGCGCGATCGACCGCGAAATCGACGTCGGCGCTGACACCACCTCGATGGATGTCGGCGAGGCTGTCCACACGGGCGGCATCTACGATGTCGAGGTCGCTGGCAACGTGATCGAAGTGCGCGACGGCTCCGGGCTGATTCAGCGCTGTCCGGAGTGCTACCGCGTTATCCAGAAGGGCCAATGTCGGACTCACGGCGACGTCGACGGCATCGACGACCTTCGCGTGAAGGCGATCCTCGACGACGGGACGGGCTCCGTAACGGTCGTCCTTGACGAAGAAATTACCGAGGACGTCTACGGCG
The DNA here is from genome assembly GCF_001861355.1 of Natrialba sp. SSL1. GTDB lineage: Archaea > Halobacteriota > Halobacteria > Halobacteriales > Natrialbaceae > Natrialba. Next base: position 374,552 of record NZ_MASN01000035.1, on the reverse strand, counting down.
GGACGCTAGATGATGCACTTGAGCAGGCCCGCGAGGCGATGGACCAGTCGGTCGTCGCCGACACGATTCGTGACAACATCGTCGGCCACGAGTACACCGTCCGCGGCCACCTCTCGGTCGACGAGTACGGTGCGAATCTGGACGCAGAGCAGTTCGGCGAGAGTGACGACGATCCGCAGGTGCGCGCCAGCACGTTCCTCTCGGCTATCGAGAGCGGGACAGACGATGGTGTCGCCGCAGACGAGGAGGTGGACGCATGAGCGCGAACGGGTCCGATGATGACGAGATTCCGGGGCGAGAGATTGCCTACCGGCTCTTCGCGGCGGAGTACGACGATGCCGAGTTCTCCTACGCTGAAAGCGACGAAGAGCGCGCACCGAACTACGTCGTGTCTCCCACCGGCGCACGGCTCAACCGCATGTTCGCCGTCGGGACGCTCACCGAGATTACCTCGGTCAACGACGAGATGCTTCGCGCCCGAATCGTCGACCCGACCGGCGCGTTCGTCGTCTACGCCGGCCAGTACCAGCCCGAAGCGCTGGCAGTTCTCGAACAGCTCGCCCCACCCGCGTTCATCGCGGTCTCGGGCAAGGCCCGAACGTTCGAACCCGAGGACGGCGACCGTGTCTACACCTCTATCCGACCGGAGAGCATCGCCGAAGTCGACGCCGCGACCCGCGACCGATGGGTCGTCAGTACAGCTGAGCAGACGCTCGACCGGATCGGTACCTACGCCGAGGCTGCGACGGTCGATGCCCACGGCGACGCGCTGACGGACGCACTTCAGGAGGCCGGCGTCGAGTCCGGGCTCGCAGCCGGCATCCCGCTCGCACAGGACCACTACGGCACGACGCCGGGCTACCTCGCGGCGCTTCGCGACTGTGCTACTGAAGCGGTCGAGGTCGTCGCAGACGAGCGCGACGAGGTCAGCGGCTTTGCAGCCCGGCCCGGCGAGATGGGCAGTGACGACACGACGTTCGACGCGCTCGCCTCGTTCGCGGCTGTCGGCGATCAGGACCTCGACCTCGAGGCTCACGCACCCACGGCTGCAGCCGAGACGGGAGCACCGGACGAGGCTGGCGAGCAGGACGCCGAACCAGAACCGATCGCAGCAACGGCCGACGCGGGCGACGAAACCGCAGCCGCTGCAGGCACCGCGACGACGAGCGAGCCGGAGACCGCTGCCGTCGAGTTCGACGAGTCCGAGGGTGACTCGAGTACGAGTCCTGCCGACGCCGAGGACGAGTCTGGAACTGCGGTCGAGGCCGAGACCGAATCCGAACCAGTAGCCGAGACGGAATCCGAGCTCGACGACGGTTCCGAATCTGAATCGGAACCTGAATCCGGGTCTGAGTCCGAGCCAGAGCCCGAGGTGGAGACCGAAGCTGCGGCTGACTCGGACGACGCCCTCGGCGACTTCGATGGCGGCGACTCCGGCATGTACGAGATGGACGAGGAGGAACGCGAGCAGATCGAAGACGAGTTCGGCACCGAGTTCACGACGGGTGCCGAGGTCGACGACCCTGGCGAGGCAGATATCGACGTGCCGTCGGAGTCAGATGCGGACGACGCGAGCGACGAGTCGGAACCAGCGTCGGATGAGTCGCCAACTGGCGAGGCATCGACCGATGCAGACGACGAACTCGGCGAGCCGCCAGCGTCGACGGTTGGCGATGACGCAGGCGCAGACGAGGAGGCCGCGGATACTGGCGAAGACGCAGCAGATCCCGATGCGAATGACGAGACAGACGAGACTGTCGAGCCTGACGAAACAGCGGACGCCGAGTCCGACGCCGACCAGACTGAATCGGACAGCGACGACGCGGCCGACGAACAGGCGGACGACCCTGCCGAAGACGTCGACCTGCAGGAGTACGTCGTCGACACCATGCAGGAGCTCGACGACGGTTCCGGCGCTGACCGCACTGAACTCGTCGACACCGTCGCCGCCGACACCGGGGCGTCTGCGGAAGACGTCGAAGACGCCATTCAGGACGCACTCATGGGCGGCCAGTGCTACGAACCGGACGACGAGACACTGAAAGCGATCTAACCGACTCCGATGCCTGCTCCCCGCTCCGGTCCCGGTCCCGGTTCCGATTCTGGTTCCGGCACCTCCACCGGCCCACACGTCGAACCAGTGCCCGGCGAACCCGCCGCGATTGCGACGCTCGACCGCGGATACGGGGACCAGTCAGAGCCGCCGCAGACACCCGAACGCGCCCTCTTCATCGCGGACTACCACGCCGGCTACGAGGCCGGTCTCCGCTACGAACGCGGCGTCGACGTCCCAAGCAACGCCGCCGAGCGTCGCGAGCGCCTCTTCTCCCTCATCGAACGCACCAGCCCCGACCACCTCGTCGTTCTCGGCGACCTCATGCACTCCATCGGCGACCCCGGCGGTGCAGAACGCGGTGAGCTCGAGTACCTCTTCGAATCCGAGCCACTGCAGTCACTGGACGTGACGGTGGTCAAGGGGAATCACGATGGGGCGATCGAGACGTGGCTGGGTGGAGATGCGGATGCGTCGGCAGCACCGGCACCGGTACCGGAACCGACACCGTCGCCGACCTCACTCACTATTGTCCCCGGCGACGGAATCGCACTCGGTGACGGCTCGGTCGGCGTCTGCCACGGCCACACCTGGCCAGCACGGGAGGTACTCGAGTCCGATGTGCTCTGTCTCGGACATGAACATCCGTGCGTGCGCGTTGAGGACGAGGTTGGCGGGAGTCGCGTCGAGCGAGTCTGGTTGCGTGGGCGGGCAGATCCGGCGGTGTTTCGAGAGCATCCGGGACTCGATCGTGACGCGTTGCCAGTGTGGGTGACGGATGACGATGCTGAAGCGCCGCAACTGATCGTGGTGCCGGCGTTCAACGAGCTAGTCGGGGGGACCTGGGTGAACAGTGCGGGCCAGTCGTTTCTGTCGCCGTTCCTGCCTGATGGTGTCGTCGACGGTGAGGCGTATCTGCTCGATGGGACACGACTCGGGCCGTACGACGCTGTGTGACGACTGTGACGGGACGGCAGCGACAGCGCATGCGTGCGCAGGCCCCAGTCCCATCAGCCGATTTGGCGAAGGCTGACTATGCCACTCCAGACATACAGGCTTGCGGTCACCGAGATGGACGGCGAGGAGCGTGGACTCGACGCGACGGTCTACGACGAGGACGAAGCGATCGTTGCGTCCACGCGTGTTGCCGCCGCCGAGTACGATTTCGAACCGTCGTCGCAGGATATCTCCGAGGCAGAGACCGCATTCACGGCGGACGTCACGACGATTGACCTGCAGTTCGTCCACGATGGCGCGACGCTCGTTTTTCGAGTCCTTGGTGATCGAGACGAGGTTGCAACGGTCCGACTCGCTGACGAAACGGAGGAAGCCGCGTAGGCGGGGTTGGGATCGGGGTCGGGTCCGGTCGGCGTTTTGGACCGACGATAGGACCAGTATCAGGACCTGGAACAGGAACAGGAACAAGATCGCGCCTATCGATTGGGGACGGCCTTGGAGCTGAGTAGTCTCGTCCGTCGTCGCTGTGTCTCCGCAACTCTGCATCCGGTTGGCGGCATTGTACCGGAAGGATACGCTGTCCGGCGCTCGTGTTTCGTCCCGCAGCGAGCATTTCTGTCCATCTCTGTGCCGAGCCGAACATACAAAATTTAAATACCCTAACAGCATCGACTGATAGCACGCGTCGGATGGTGCACCATAACATATATCATGGTATCATGGGAAACACTGCCATAACGGAGGGTATGAATGTCGACTGTAGATGACGTCGTTACACGGGGAAGGAGTCTGTCAACGGAGCAGCTTTTGCTGATCGCCGTTGGCATCGGTGTCGTACTCCTGGTGGGAGATCTCATCCTCGGCGTCCTTGACGGCTCGTATAGCATCTCACGCATCGGCAGATACGTGACGGAAGGAGTCCTCTACGGACTGATTATGGGGCTTGCAGGTATCGGACTTTCGATGACCTACAGCATCCTCAACTTCGCGAACTTCGCCCACGGTGACACCATCACCGCGGGCGCGTTCATCGGCTGGGGCGGTACCTACCTCATCGCAGGCTGGGGTGCGGCGAGCCTCGGTCACTTGGCGCTTGTCGGCCCGCAGCGAGGCCTTGGCGGCCCACAACTGGGGATCTCGATCACCTCGACACCGGTCGCGATCTTCGCCGGGCTCTTGCTCGCCGGGGTCGGCACCGCGCTGTTCGCAGTGTTGATCGACCGCCTCGCGTACAAGCCGATGCGCGGGGCCGGCGGCATCCCGCTGTTGATCACCAGTATCGGTGTCGCGTTCGCGCTCCGATATCTCATCACGTTCGTCTACTCGAGTCAGTCCCGCGGGACGACGGCGAGCGTGCCCTCGGCTGACCTGTTGCTCGTCGACGGCTACGTGTCGCTCGACGCCCACGACGGGACGCTGATCGCGGCGGCCGTGGTGTTGATGCTCGGTGTGCACCTGATGCTCCAGCGGACGAAACTCGGGAAGGCGATGCGAGCGATGTCCGACAACAAGGATCTGGCGCTCGTGACGGGGATTCCGACCGAGCGCGTGATCCGCTGGACCTGGATGATCGGCGGCGGACTCGCCGGCAGTGCGGGCTATCTGATGGTGCTGTGGACGGGGACGATCGACTGGCAGTTCGGCTGGCTGCTCCTGTTGTTGATCTTCGCTGCGGTGATCCTCGGCGGGATCGGCTCGATCTACGGTGCGATCGTCGGCGGCCTCGTCATCGGTATCAGCATGCACATGTCGATGATCTGGCTCCCCGGCGGTGACTTTACGACCATCACGGCGTTCCTGATGATGATCCTGGTCCTGCTGATCAGGCCATCCGGGCTCTTTGGAGGGAAGACGACAGCATGAGTTCGACAGCAAACGCAGAGAGACGCACGCAACTGGAATCGCTGTGGGAACACGACGCGGTCAAGATCATCGCCGTCATCGGCGCGATCTACATCGTCTACGCCCTGATTGGACTGATCCTCGGCTACTCGCTCGACGGGATCGTCAACACACTTCGGCGGATGACGTACCTGATCGCGGTCTACGGAATGGTGACGCTCGCGTTGAACCTCCACTGGGGGTACACCGGCCTGTTCAACATCGGCGTTGCCGGCTTCATGGCAATCGGGCTGTACGTCACCATGATACTGGCAAAGCCGGCCGATCCGGGCGGAGCAGCCCAGTACGCCGGCCTCGGGTTGCCGATGCCGATTGCAATCATCGGCGGCGTTGTCGCGGCCGGGTTGGCCGGGCTCGTCGTCGCACTGCCCGCGTTGCGGTTGCGCGCTGACTACTTCGCAATCACGACGATCGCGTTCGCGGAGATCGTCCGTCTGGGAATCACGTCAGACGCGCTCCAGCAGTTTACGATCCTCGGCGCAGAACTCGGGACTGGTGGCGGACGCGGACTCATCCGGAACTACGACGATCCGATGAACGTCATCTTCCAACTGGAGATCTTCTCCTCGTTCGTCGACCTGACGAACAGCCTGTTTGGCTTCGGGCCGACGCAGGCACGCGCACTCGCGTACTCCATCGTGCTCGTGCTCGTACTCGCCGGCATCTACTGGCTCATCCAGCGGACGAGCCGGTCGCCGTTCGGCCGCGTGCTGAAAGCGATCCGCGAGGACGAGGAGGCAGCCCAGTCGCTCGGAAAGGACACGAACATGTTCAAAATCAAGGTGTTCGTGCTCGGCTGTGCGCTGATGGGACTTGCCGGCATTCTCTGGCGATTCCGCCGAACTGGAGTGACACCCGAGGCGTTCCGCCCGCACGTCACCTTCTACATCTGGATTGCGCTGATCATCGGCGGTGCCGGATCAAACACCGGAAGCATCCTCGGTTCGGGCCTGTTCGTGGCCGTCCTCTTCGAGGGACCACAGTACCTCCGCCGAGTGATCGACCACCTCGTGGCAATCGGCGACGCACCGAACACGTTTGCGGGTGCTGTCGGCCCGCTACTCTCTGCGAATCCGGTTCCGCTGGTCCGGTACACCTTCGCCGAGTTCCTGACGCTACAGTTCGTCATCATGGGGGTTGCGTTGATTCTCCTGATGCAACGTCGGCCGGACGGGTTACTTGGCCATCGTGAGGAAACAGCGGCCGCTATCCCGCTTGGGGCACGCCCGAGCGCGGCTGGCGGCGGGAGTGGTGGCGATGGCAGCGGTGGCAGCGGCTCCAGTGGCGGATTCGCCCACAGCCAACCCCGCGACCAGCACGATGGCTCCGACCAGCAGACTGACGGTGGTGTCGACGCTGACGGAACCGGGACGCAGGCCGGCACCAGTGAGAATAGTGACTCTCGTGTTAGCAGTGACAGCACCGATCAACCCGATGACTCAGCTACCGACGGTGAGACACAATGAGTGATAGCTCGACCGACGTCCAGTCGACCGAAACGGACACCGCAACTGACACGGCAGACACGTCACCCGACGCCCCCACCGACGCAGACGCCGTCGCACCGTCCGCAGTCGACCGCACCGGCGAAATCGAACTCGCCGTCGACGGTCTCGTCAAACGCTTCGGCGGCATTACCGCAGTCGATGGCGCGTCCTTCGAAGTCGAATCCGGCTCGATTACCGGCCTCATCGGCCCCAACGGCGCCGGCAAGTCGACCACGTTCCACTGCATCACCGGCATCCACCAGCCGGACGAAGGCACCGTCGCGTTTCAGGGGCAGGATATCACCGGCATCGCCCCCTACGAGTGCGCCGACTACGGTCTCGTCCGTACCTTCCAGATCGCTCGCGAGATGGCGAACATGACCGTCCTCGAGAATCTCATGCTCCCGGCGAAACACCAGCAGGGCGAGGCCCTCTGGCGCTCCGTCATGCCTCTCGCCAGACGCGAGGTCGAAGCACAGGAACGCGAGCTCCTAGAGCGCGTCTGGGACACGCTCGAATTCTTCGAGATCGAGCACATTGCGGAGGAGAAGGCGGGCAACCTCTCGGGTGGCCAGCGAAAGCTCCTCGAGCTGGCGCGAGCGCTGATGACCGAACCGGAGATGTTGCTTCTCGACGAGCCGTTTGCGGGGGTTAATCCGACGCTCGAACAGAAGCTACTCGAGCACATCCACGAGTTGCGAGCGGACGGCTACACGTTCTTGATCGTCGAACACGATATGGATCTGATCATGGAACACTGCGAGCACGTGATCGTTATGCACCAGGGATCGGTGCTGGCGGAGGGCGTGCCCGGACAGGTGACGTCGAACGAGCAGGTGATCGAGGCCTACCTCGGAGGTGAGGTCTGATGGCGATGCTCTCCGTCGATGGACTTGACGCGGGATACGGTGATCTGCAGATCCTGAGCGACGTGGATCTCGAAGTCGAGCAAGACGAGTATGTCGTCATCGTCGGCCCGAACGGGGCCGGCAAGTCGACGGCGATGAAGTCGGTCTTCGGGTTGACGACGTACATGGGCGGTGCCGTCGAGTTCAGCGGCGAGGACATCACGGGTCGCTCACCGGACGAGATCATTCACAAGGGAATCGGCTACGTGCCCCAGACGGAGAACGTCTTTCCGTCGCTGACGGTACAGGAGAACCTCGAGATGGGGGCGTACATTCTCGATGAGGTGCCCGAGGAGGCGCTGCAGGATGTCTTCGATCAGTTCCCGATTCTGCGCGAGCGCCGTGACCAGAAGGCGGGGTCGATGAGCGGCGGGCAACAGCAGATGGTTGCGATGGGCCGCGCACTCATGCTCGATCCGGATCTGTTATTGCTCGACGAACCGAGTGCCGGGTTGGCTCCCGATTTGGTTGACGAGATGTTCGATCACGTCGACGCGATCAACGACGCCGGAACGGCGGTGCTCGTCGTCGAGCAGAACGCGAAGGAAGCACTTCGCCGCTGTGATCGGGGCTACGTACTCGTGCAGGGACAGAACCGATACGTCGACGACGGTGATGCACTGTTACACGACGAGGAGGTTCGCCAGCAGTTCCTCGGTGGCTGAGCCGTCGACCTCGGCACGATATCGATTTTTTGCTGTGGCGTGGCTTTTGTGAGTGTTTGCTGTGGCGTGACTTGCGTGAGCAGTTGTTGTAGCGTGGCTTGCACGAGACTCTGCTGTGGTGTGATGTACGTGACTGAGGTGACGTACGGTATGGCGCAGACGACCGGTCCGTCGCGCCTGCTCCTCCCCTGTTCCCTGCTGCAAAAATGGTCGGCGTGATGAATCGCTGTGTCGACGCTACCCAACCGATCGACTACTCGGCGAGCGCGGACTCGAGTTCGCCGGTGTACGATCCCTGTTCGGCTTCGAACGAGACCGTGTTGAGTTCCTCACCGCCCTGATCGTCGACGAACGAGTCGATGAACTGTTCCGAGAGCTGCTGGCCGTAGTCGTTGTTGACGTACAGCGTCGCAGCGGTTTCGCCATCGAGTCGGTCGGCGGCCACTTCGGCCATGACCTGTCCCTGCAGGAGGTCACTCGGTGCGGTCCGGAAGAAGTAGCCGTCGTCTTCGACGTTCGACAGCGAGAGTGCCGTACTCGCGGGTGAGCACTGGACGACGTTCGCGCTGCTGGTTTCGCCGACGAGCGGGACGGAGTTCCCGGACGATGCGGCGCCGATGATGGCCGGGTAACCGGCGTCGATGAGTGCGCCACCGTTTGAGATCGTCGCGTCCTCGTCGGTTTCGGTGTCCTCGATTGCGAGGTCGATTTCGAAGCCTGTACCCTCGAACTGGTCGGCTGCGAGTTCGCCGGCCTGAATCATCGGACTGCCGAGTTCACCGAGGTCACCCGTCTCCGGCAGCAACATCGCGACCATCACTTCGCGGTCCGTCCCACCTGGTGAGTCGTCTGCCATCTCGCCGTCCGGGTCGTCGCCCTCGAAGGCAATCGTATCGATCGTCTCGGTGCCGCCGTCCTCGAACTCCCAGACGTCATACCCTGCGTCCGCGGGGTCGCCGACCTCGTCGAAGTTGACACCGCTCGAGGCACCCTGATAGGAGATTTCCTCGCCATCGGCAGCGGCCTCGGCGGCTTCCTGTAGGTCACCGGGTCCGTACTCGTCGCCGCCGGGGTTTGCGACGCGGCGCATCTGGTCGCGGATCGCCTCACCGTCGTTGTCGCCAGCGGCGATGTTCGCGAGGATACAGACGGCGACTGCGTCGAACGTGTGGGAGTTGAACACCCCTGGTGAGGAGTCGTACTCGTCCTCGTACATCTCCTCGAAGGCGGCCTCGTTCGGCCCCTCCGACGCCGGTGCGGTCCCGAGGACGTTGTCCATGTCGTTGCCGACCTCTCCCGGCAAATCGCCGTCCTGGAGGCCGTCCGGAACGATAATGTCGGTCCCATCGTCGAAGTTCGAGTAGTAGTCACGGAAGATCTGAATACCACTCTCGGGGTAGCCGATGATGTTTAGCACATCCGGCCCGCCCTCTGTAACTTCCTCTTCATCGCCGATACAGCCGGCAAATCCTGCAATACCTGCTGCACCAATACCACTGAGCACCCGTCTTCGGTTGAGTTCCCGAACCATGGTACATGATCACAGCCATCATATAAAAGAGTTTAGGTGGTCGACACGATGAGTCTCCGCTGCCGGCGGGTGGTTTCACGCGGTCGTGACTCGGCCGGTGCTCTCCGCCACCTGGAGCAGTGTCATCCAACCGGTCAACAAAAAAGTCGTCAGCGAACTGTTATTGCGCTGCTACAGGTTTTCTTCGATCCACCAACCGAGCTGTCCCTCTTCCATTCCAGTGAGGAAGTCGACGTACTCGACGATACCCAGGTACAGCGAGACGACCAGTACGATGACGATCGGGATCCGAAGTGCCCAGATCCAGACGACTCCGAGCGTCCCGAGGTCGCCAATCCCCTTCTCGAGTTCGTCGACCGCAACCTGCGGGGCGATCCAGCCGACGAGAATCGTCAGCACGAGCGCGCCGAAGACGAGCAGGATTGCGTCGGCGAAGTAGTCGAGGAGGTCGAGGAAGATCAGGTCGAAGGTGACCGGCACACCAAGGAGGTAGATGAGGCCACCCATTCCGACTGCTGCCTTCCACCGATCGACGCCAATCTCGTCAATCGCGTAGGAGGTGACGACCTCGAGCAGCGAGATTGCACTCGAGATGGCTGCGATTGCGACCGTCGCGAAGAAGATGAGGCCGAGGAACTGGCCGCCATCGATATCGGCGAACGCCTGGGTCATCGCGACGAAGATTTCGCCGGGGCCACCAGAGCCTGGTTCGGTCAGGTCACCCGCCCACATGATGGGGAAGACGACGAGACCGGTGAGGAACGCGATCCCGGTGTCGAAGCCAATGATTGCAGTGCCGTCCTTTGCGAGGTTTCGGTCCTCGCCCAGGTAGGATGCGTAGGTGATCATCACACCCATCCCGAGCGAGAGTGTGAAGAACGCCTGTCCGGCGGCGGCCGGCAGGAGTTCGGTCCAGTTTGCGGCGATGACGCTGAAGTCGGGCGAGAGGTAGTACTCGTAGCCACCGGTTGCTTCGGGGAGGGTGAACGCCCAGATGGCGAGACCGACTAGCAGGAGGATGATCGCGGGGACCATCACCTTCACGGCGAGTTCGATACCCCGGCGGATACCGAGGGCGACGATGCCGACCGTAATCGCCATGAAGACGGTGTGCAGGATGAAGGCGTCGAGTCCGGTCGACAGCGCGCCGAACATGATCTCCGGATCGCCCTCGTAGGCTGCGATGTGGCTGGCGTAGTCACCGCGGAGGCCCTCGATTGCGTACCGGATGAACCAGCCACCGATGACGCTGTAGTACGAGAGGATGATGAAACCGGTTGCGATGAAGATGCCACCGACGTACTTCCAGGCGTCGCCACCGTATGCCCTGAGTGCGCCGACCGGATTCCGATCAGTGTGACGGCCGACGACGAACTCGGCCAGGATTGCGGGGAATCCGACCAGTGCAACGAACAGCAGGTACACCAGTAAGAACGCTGCACCGCCGCCTTCGCCTGTGACGAACGGGAATCGCCAGATGTTACCAAGGCCAACTGCGCTACCGACGGCAGCGAGAATAAACCCTGTTCTCGTTGCCCATGTCTCACGTTGTGCCATGACTACGCTGTTTAAATAGGACTTATATATAACTTTCCGTGGCTGTCCTTATTCATCACTGAATTGTCTATTAATCGTGATGGAGTTACGGAATCCTTTTCCTATTGGTCCTCGCACAACGGCGTATGAATCTGAGCGGGGTGTTTCCTGCATGACGATGGACGAGCGGATCGACGAACTCGAGGAGTTGCGCGAGGAGGCACGCCTCGGCGGTGGCGAAGCACGGATCGAGAAGCAACACGATAAAGGGAAGATGACCGCTCGCGAGCGGATCGACTACTTCCTCGACGAGGGGACGTTCACCGAATTCGATCAGCTTCGGACCCACCAGACTCGCCAGTTCGGCATGGACGAAAAGAAGATCCGGGGCGACGGCGTCGTCACCGGCTACGGCGAGGTAAACGGCCGAACCGTCTTCGTCTTCGCACACGACTTCACCGTCTTCGGCGGCTCGCTCGGCGAGGTTTTCGCCGAGAAGGTCTGTAAGGTTATGGACATGGCGATGGAGGTCGGTGCACCCGTCATCGGGCTCAACGACTCCGCCGGCGCTCGCATTCAGGAGGGTGTCAAGAGCCTCGCCGGCTACACCGAAATCTTCCGCCGGAATCAGGAAGCGAGCGGTGTCATTCCCCAGGTTTCCGCGACAATGGGGCCGTGTGCCGGCGGTGCAGTGTACTCGCCCGCAATTACGGACTTCATCTTCATGGTGAAGGACACGAGCCATATGTACATCACCGGACCCGGGGTCACCAAGACCGTCACCGGCGAGGACGTCACCCACGAGGAGCTCGGTGGGGCGATGACCCACGCCGACAAGACCGGCGTCGCCCAGTTCGCCTGCGAGTCGGAAGAACAGGCACTGGACGATATCAAGCGGCTTCTGTCCTACCTCCCACAGAACAACGTCGAGGATCCGCCGCGGGTCGACCCGTGGGACGATCCGGACCGACGTGACGACGCGCTGACCTCGATCGTGCCGGACAACCCGCAGAAGCCCTACGACATGACGAACGTGATCGACTCGGTCGTCGACGAGGGCTCGTTCTTCGAAGTTGCCGAAAACTTCGCGCAGAATATCGTCGTCGGCTTCGGCCGTCTCGACGGCCGCTCCGTCGGCCTCGTTGCGAATCAGCCACGAGTTAACGCCGGCACGCTCACCGTCGACGCCTCGATGAAGGGATCGCGGTTCGTCCGCTTCTGTGATTCGTTCAACATCCCGATCGTCACCTTCGTCGACGTGCCCGGCTACATGCCCGGAACGGAACAGGAACACCGCGGGATCATCCGCCACGGCGCGAAACTCCTCTACGCGTACGCGGAAGCCACCGTTCCCCTCCTAACGGTGATCACTCGGAAGGCATACGGCGGTGCCTACTGTGTCATGGCCTCGAAGAACCTCGGCGCGGACGTCAACTACGCCTGGCCGACTGCCGAAATCGCCGTCATGGGGCCGAAGGGTGCAGTCAACATCCTCTACCGCGAGGAACTCGCCGAGGCTGAGAACCCCGACGAACTCCGCGAGGAACTCATCGACGAGTACCGCGAGGAGTTCGCGAACCCCTACACCGCGACGGACAAGGGCTTCCTCGACGACGTGATCGTCCCAACCGAAACCCGTCCGCGACTGATCGCCGACCTCGAGATGCTCGAAACCAAGCGCGAACAGAACCCGGACAAGAAACACGGCAACATTCCGCTCTAGCATGACCGCACAGCACTCCGACGCCGAAACGGGCGACGCCGTCGCACAGGCCCCGGCGGAGGACGGCTCGTCCGAAACCGGTACCCCGTCACCGTCAGCGAACGACGGCTCCCTTCCGTCCGGCGTCGAACTCGAGTTACCTGCCGATGCGGACGACGAGGAGGCGGCGGCCATCGTCGCTGCAATCGGGGCACACCTCCACGATCAGGCGCGAGCAGCCGCTGCAGCGGCGGCCCAGACCGAGGAGACGTGGGATGGCAAGCGCTGGTCGTTCGCGGGCCGTGTACGGGCCCAGCAGGGCGACGACGTTCGCGTTCCGAAGTCGGCACCGACGGATGCGTGGACGGCAGCGGGTCGGACGGATCGGTTCTGAGTACGGCTGCCCGCGACACACACACACACATCTTCACGCGCATTTCGGCGACGGCGAACTGATTCTCGCCTCGTTGCGAAAAAGTAAGGTAGTGCCCCCGCAACCGTTCCCACAGGAATGTTCAGGAAGGTTCTCGTGGCGAACCGCGGCGAGATCGCCGTTCGCGTGATGCGGGCGTGCGAGGAGTTGAACGTCGGGACTGTTGCGATCTACTCTGAGGCTGACAAGGACTCGGGACACGTCCGGTACGCCGACGAGGCGTACAACGTCGGTCCCGCTCGCGCGGCGGATTCGTATCTCGATCACGAGGCCGTCATCGAGGCTGCACAGAAAGCAGACGCCGACGCGATCCACCCCGGCTACGGTTTCCTCGCGGAGAACGCGGAGTTCGCGAGCAAGGTCGAGGCAGCCGAGGGGATCACCTGGATCGGCCCGTCCAGCGACGCCATGGAATCGCTCGGCGAGAAGACGAAGGCCCGCCAGATCATGGACGAGGCGGCGGTACCGATCGTTCCCGGAACCACGGACCCCGTCACCGACCCCGAGGAGGTCGCGGCCTTCGGAGAAGAACACGGCTACCCGATCGCCATCAAGGCCGAAGGTGGCGGCGGTGGCCGCGGGATGAAGGTTGTCGGGGACGAAAGCGAGATCGAAGACCAACTCGAGAGCGCAAAGCGCGAGGGCGAGGCCTACTTCGACAACGACTCTGTCTATCTGGAGCGCTACCTCGAACAGCCCCGCCACATCGAGATCCAGATTCTCGCGGACGAACACGGCAACGTCCGCCACCTCGGTGAGCGCGACTGTTCGCTCCAGCGCCGCCACCAGAAGGTCATCGAGGAAGGCCCATCCGCAGCCCTCTCCGACGAGCTGCGCGAGGAGATCGGCGAGGCCGCCCGCCGCGGGGTCGCCGCTGCGGACTACACCAACGCCGGCACCGTCGAGTTCCTCGTCGAGGAAGAATCCGGACGCGGCCCCGACGAGCCCCTCGGTCCCGATGCGAACTTCTACTTCCTCGAGGTCAACACGCGAATCCAGGTCGAGCACACGGTCACCGAGGAAATCACGGGCATCGACATCGTCAAACGCCAGATTCAGATCGCGGCGGGCGAGGAAGTCGACTTCGCACAGGAGGCGGTCGACATCGACGGCCACGCGATGGAGTTCCGAATCAACGCCGAGAACGCGGCCGAGGACTTCGCCCCCGCGACCGGCGGCACACTCGAGACGTACGATCCACCGGGCGGCGTCGGCGTCCGAATGGACGACGCGCTCCGGCAGGGTGACGAGCTCGTCACCGATTACGACTCGATGATTGCAAAGCTGATCGTCTGGGGCGAGGACCGCGATGAGTGTATCGACCGCTCGCTGCGTGCCCTGAGTGAGTATGAGATCGAGGGGATTCCGACGATTATCCCGTTCCACCGGCTGATGCTGACCGACGAGGAGTTCGTCGCGAGCACGCACACGACGAAGTACCTCGACGACGAACTCGACGAGAGTCGGATCGAGGAGGCCCAGGAGCAGTGGGGCGGCGACACCGGCAGCGGTGCCAGCGACGACGAGGAATCCGTCGAACGCGAGTTCACCGTCGAGGTCAACGGCAAGCGCTTCGAGGTCGAACTCGAGGAGCACGGCGCGCCGGCGGTTCCGGTCGGTGACATCGAAGCAAGCGGCGCGTCCGGCCCGCCACAGCCGGCTGGCGGCGACAGCGGCGGTGACGACGAGATCGCCGGCGACGGCGAGACCGTCGACGCTGAAATGCAGGGGACGATTCTGGATGTTGCCGTCGAGGAGGGCGACGAGGTCGCAGCGGGAGACGTGCTAGTCGTCCTCGAGGCGATGAAGATGGAGAACGATATCGTGGCCTCCCGCGGCGGCACCGTCACCGAGATTGCCGTCGAGGAAGAACAGAGCGTTGACATGGGCGATACGCTGGTCGTTCTGGAATAACGCCGAGCGCCAGCGCGCTCAGCAGCAGAACATGAACGGATAGACCAGCGCGACTCGGTCGCCGTTTTCGAGTTCCGTATCGAACCCCGCGTCGTGTTCGTTGAACCGACCGTTGATACAGACCCGCGCGTAGGGCCGCGTCTGCTCGCCTTCGGGATTCTTTCGCCAGGTGCCCGGCAACTCGTCGGGGACCGGTGCCCAACCGCGTGCGGTGGCGTCGGCTTCTGTTTCGGCGATCAGCATCGGCTCGAGGTCGTGTGCTTCGAACTCGTCGAAGAACGACTCGAGGAACTCGCGGAGTCGCGTTCCCTGGAAGGTGTACTCGAGTTCGTGTGTTCCAAGAGCGGTTCTGACGTGGCCGGTGCAGCGGACGGTGACGGTGGTCGTCTCCGTGCCAGCCCTTGTATCCGACTCTGGGCCATCATCGACTGGCGGTGAACTGGGACTGGCACTGGCACTGTCGTCAGTGGGCGCGTCGGCAGTCATACTCGAGTACAGGCCGTCAGGAACAAAGCAACTGTATCCGAACGTGTTCGGCCGCTGTTCGAATCCGTTTCGGGAGGAGAGTTAGTCTGTGCGATATTCGCTGGATATGGTGGCAGTGGCAGTCCCAGCCCCTCGAACACGCAGCTACGGCGCTGGCTCCGTAACGGTCCGGACGTCACCCGAAACGGCGTCGACGCTGAGTCGAACGGGGTCGTCCGTCTCCGGCGTTTCGAACTGGAAGTACCAGGCCGCACTGGTTCGACGGGGCTCGGCGGCGAGTTCGTCGACGACGTAGCCCTCCTCAGTAGCCTGTTCGCGTGCGCGTGCTTCGGCGTCCTCGACATCCGTTAGCTGCATTTCATCGGTCGCGCGAACCGTCACAATCGGCATCTCCGCCATGCGGACGACTCGCTCCGTGACGCTGCCGACGAGTACCCGGTCGAGTCCCGTTCGGCCCTGGGTGCCCATGACGATCATGTCGACATCGTGCTCGTCGGCGTACTCGAGTATGACCTCGTGTGGAACGCCGTTCTCGACTGCGGTTGTCGCCTCGATGCCGGCGTGTGCGGCTTCGGCAGCGACGTGGTCGACCGCGTGGTGCGCCGTCGGCGTTGCTTCCTCGCTCTCGAGCGTGCCGAGCGGTCCTTCGGGGACGACCGAGAGTGCGTGGACCCGTGCGTCGAACTGTTCGGCGATGGTGAGTCCGTGTGCGATCGAGCGGCGAGTTCCGTCGCTCCCGTCAGTTGGGATGAGGACGTCCTGATACATTGCTCTGGATAGGTGTCGTTGGGCGTACTGACGTAAAAACAATCGTTCCGCTGCTGGCGTCAGTCTTGGGTGTGACGCTGGCGTCGGTATTGTCACTCTCAGGCTCGACCGACGGCGAGCATGTGAATCGAGAGATCCGCGACGATCGGATCGTCGTTGGTTCGCGCCACGACGTCCGTGAGTGCCTGGCGCTCGTCGTCGGTTAGCTCACCGCCAACTTGCTGGATGTGATCCGCGTGAAATGGCGAGGCAAGTCCTTCCAGCCCGCGGACGGTCTCGACCTGGATCCCCGCTGTTGCGAGCAGGGACTCGAGTTCGTCCCGACGAAAGAAGTGCGTCGCGGTGAACTCGTTCTCGTAGCCGTGGCGCTTGAGGAGCGCCGAATCGTAGTCGCCGTGCTTGAGAAGATTCGGCAACGCTGCGACGTTGTGTCCCGACAGGAGATAGAGCTGGACGGCACCGAGGAGTCCCATGACGGAGACGACGACCTGTGCGTTTGGCTTCGCCACGCGGCGCAGTTCCCGAACGGCCTGTACTCGGTCACCCTCGTCCAGCAGGTGCGACAGCGGTCCGCCGAGACAGCACACCGCGTCGAACGTGTTTGCTGGCAACCCGAGGTCGGTGATCGATCCCTGAACGGGTGAGACGGTGGACACAGTGTCAACGCTAGCAGCAGTATCAGCATCGACACCGCTATCGCCGTCGCCATCGATGTCAGCGTCGCCGAACCGATCAACCGCGACCGATAGCTGGCCGCGACTGAGGTCAAGCAGCGTCACGTCGTGCCCTCGCGCTGCGAGCCACCGGCTGTATCTTCCCGCACCACCGCCGGCGTCGAGCACCCGCCCGGACGACGGCAGGGTCGACGCGAGCGTGTCGACAGTCTCGCTGAACTCGAGTGCTCCATCGATTCCTGTCGCGAGTCGATCCCACTCGTCAGTCCCGTACTCGTCGTAGAACGCCTGCGTTTCCTCGATCGTGTCCCTCAAATCCGCCATTACGACTCGACATTTTTGCCGATTGAAATAAGCGTGGCTGTGGGACGTTGACAATCACCGATCGGGTGAGGGCTGGCTCTAGCACTGCTGTCGATTACGTCGGAAGGGAGCCGTGCATACAGTTTAAACAATGTAAATATTTTTTATGCCACGCGACAACGTATCGCTCGGTACATGACAAATCTCGTCACGAACGTCGCGGCGGCCGTCGAGGAGCACGGATCGAACACCGCCATCGGCTTTCAGGGGGACGACACCAGCTACGAGGAGTTCTGGGCACAGACCGGGGCGTTCGCGACCGCACTCGAGTCCCGCGGCGTGGGCGAGGGTGATCGGGTTGCGCTCTACCTGCCGAACGTGCCGCCGTTCCTGATCGGCTTCCACGGGACGCTGCGCGCCGGCGGCGTCGTCGTGCCGATGAATCCGCAGTACAAGGCCCGCGAGATCAGCCACCTGCTGGGCGACAGCGAGGCGAAGGTGGTCGTCACGCTGGCCGATCTCGTGCCGTTCGTCACGGAGGTACGGGACGAAACGAGCGTCGAGCACATCGTCAGCGTGGGTGGTGACGCCGAGGGCGCAACTGAGTTCACGTCGTTCCTTGAGCGCGGCGCGCCGGATATCGTTGCCCGGGAGGACGACGACGTGGCGGTCCAGCCCTATACGTCTGGGACGACGGGCCAGCCGAAAGGCGTCCAGCTCACCCACGGCAACCTCGCCTCGAACGCGAAGGCGTCGGCAGAGCTGATCCCGGACGGAATCCGTCCGGACGACAAGCAACTGGGCGTTCTCCCGCTGTTTCACATCTACGGGATGACCGTCACGATGAACGGGGCGCTGTTCAACGGCGCGGGTTACTATCCGATGCCCGAGTGGGACGCGCAGGAGGCCGTCTCGCTCGTCGCAGACGAAGGAATCACGATCTTCCACGGCGTGCCGGCGATGTACAACGACGTGATCAACCAGCCCAACGCAGAGGAGTTCGACTTCTCTTCGGTTCGTCTCTGTGGGGTCGGCGGTTCCGGCATCCCGACCGAAGTGCTGCGCCGCTTCGAGGAACTCTACGAGCCTGACGTCTACGAGGGGTACGGGCTCACGGAGACGGCTCCGATCACGCACTTCAACAGTCCGATCGAGGGCCGACGCGTCGGCAGCATCGGGAAGACGGTTCCCGGCGTCGACTCCATGGTCGTCGACCGCGATTTCGAGGAGGTGGACCCTGTCAAGGAAGGCCCAGTCGACGAAGACGAGGTTGACCTAACGGAGATTACGGGCGAGATCGTCGTCGCCGGGCCGAACGTGATGAAGGGCTACTACGGCCTGCCCGAGGCCAACGAGGAGGCGTTTACCGAAGCGGACGGGCGAACCTGGTTCCACACCGGCGACGTCGGCTACCAGGACGAGGACGGCTTCTTCTACGTCGTCGACCGCGAAAAGCACATGATCGTCACCGGCGGCTACAACGTCTACCCGCGCGAGGTCGAGGAGTTGCTCTTCGAGCACGAGGACGTGGCCGACGCCGCCATCGCGGGCATTCCGGACGACCGGCGCGGCGAGACGGTGAAGGCATTCGTCGTGCCAACGCCCAACGCTGAGGCGACCCCCGAAGAACTCAAGCAGTACTGCCTGACCAATCTCGCGGAGTACAAACACCCACGCGAGGTCGAGTTCGTCGAGGAACTACCACGAACGACGACCGGGAAGGTCCAGAAGTTCAAGCTCCGTGAACGCGAGGAGGACGCTGAAGCGGCTGATGGAGACGCCGACGACGATGCCGACGCGAAGACGGAGGCCGAGGAATGACTCTCGGCGACGCCGTCCATCTCGACTCCAGCGACGACGGCCACGTCGCGACGATCACGCTCGATCAGCCCGACCGCCGCAACGCGCTCTCCCGCGAAATCAACGCAGGAATCACCGAGGCGCTCGACGCGATCGAAGACGACGAGTCCTACGCGGACGCCCGCTGTGTCGTCATCGAGGGCTCGGGCGGTTCGTTCTCCGCCGGCGGCGACATCGAGGCGATGATCGAAGGACTGGAGGGAGACATGCCACTCGACGAGCGCGTGCGGGCACTCGAGCGCCGGACGAATCAGCTCATGGCGCGACTCGTCTCGTTCCCGCTGCCGACGATCGCGCTAGTCGACGGCCCGGCTGTCGGTGCCGGGGCGAACCTGGCCATCGCGTGTGACATGCAACTCGCGACCGCAGACGCCGCCTTCGGCTTCGTCTTCCGGCAGGTCGGGCTGAGTATCGACGCCGGCACCTCGTACCTGCTCCCGCGAATCGTCGGCGAAAACGTCGCCCAGGAACTCGTCCTGACCGGAGACATCATCGGCGCGGATCACGCCGCCGACCTCGGGCTGGTCAACCACGTCTATCCGAGCGACGAGTTCGACGAGCGCGCCGAGGAGTTCGTCGAGAAGATCGTCTCCGGGCCACCGGTCGCGATGCGCCACATGAAACGGCTCATCGGCGAGGGACTGGACAAGTCACTTGAGCAGGCGCTGACCGACGAGGCGACGGCACAGGGAATCGTCTTCCAGACCGACGACCACGCAGAGGGTGTGAGCGCCTTCTTCGAGGATCGAGAGCCGGAGTACGAGGGGCGCTAACCGACGCCCCCCTCGTTCGCTGCACGATCGTTACCGAACCAGCGTCGAAACGCGCGCGTTCTCCTTTATTTGTATCCCACCATCGGCGACCGACAGCGGTACCAGCGGCAGGTGCGAGCGAACCTGCACCGTCGGATGGGAGCCACCGCGGGCCAGCAACTCGTTTCGCGGCTGCAGTTGGAGCGGTTCGTCGAGGTCCCCCAGAAACTCGTTGTGCTGGACGACGTACTGACCGCCGTCGAGGTCCCACCAGCCGAACTCGTCGTCCGGCGCTCGCAGTTCCGTCGGTACCGGCTCGAGATCTGCGTCTTCGAGTTCGTCGCCGCCGAAATCGAGCTGCCCGGGGCCGGCGACTTCGTAGATTGCGCTCACCGTCAGATCGACACCGCCGTCGTGGATCTGCGTCGGCTCGTGCACCAGGTTCTCGACGGCCGAAGCGAGCGATTCGTCTGCAGTCGAATCGGCGTCTGGATCGGAGTCGAGTGACATCTCGGGGAAGACTGACCGCAGAGACGAGCAAAAAGATGGCGCTCCAGTCAGTCGAGTCGCCCGAGTAGGTGCAAACCGCGCCGGCGGCTGAACTTGTATCACCCTGGACTCGAAACGACGTGCTATGAACGTGAGTCAGGAACGGTTGCGAGCCGACATCGAGGCGAACGCGGCGTTCGGTGCACTCGAGTACGACGATTCGGACACACCGAACGAGGATGGCGACGGGGGGCAGGGACAAGAACAGGCACAGGAACAGACACAGCCACAGCGACAGACACACGGCCGAACCGTCCTCACCGGAACCGAGGCAAACCGGCGGGCCAGAGATCATCTCGTCTCCCGACTCGAGGACGCCGGACTCGCAGTCGAGATAGACGCCGTCGGCAACATCACCGGCACATGGACGCCGGAGAGCGCAGACCCCGACGCCGCCCCCGTCGCGGCCGGGAGCCACCTCGACTCCGTTCCCGAGGGCGGTATCTTCGACGGCCCGCTCGGTGTCTACGCCGCACTCGAGTCCGTCCGCGCGCTGCAGGACGCCGAGGCCGAGCCGGAGCGGCCGATCACCGTCGTCTGCTTTACTGAGGAAGAAGGAACCCGCTTCGGTGGCGGGCTGCTTGGCTCGTCGGTTGCGACCGGCCAGCTCGCAGTCGAGGAGGCGCTGTCGGCAACGGACGACGACGGCGTGGAGTTGGGCGACGCACTCGAGAACATCGGCTACCGCGGCGAGGGTGTACTCGACCCCGCTGACTGGGACTCGTTCCTCGAACTGCACGTCGAGCAAGACACCCGACTCGAGGACGCAGGCGTTCCCGTCGGCGTCGTCTCGACGATCACTGGCATCGCCCACGTCACTGCAACGTTCACCGGCGAGACGAACCACGCGGGGACGACGGGAATGGCCGAGCGGGCGGACGCGTTCACAGCTGCCAGCGAGTTCGCGCTGGCACTCGAGGAGGCCGGGACGGAGGCGGCGCTCGCGGGTGTGAGTGAGGGTGCCAGCGATGGCGACGCTGACGCTGACGGTATAGACGAACCCATAGGAGGCACAGCAGTCGCGACCGTCGGTAAATGCAACGTCACCCCGAACGCGACGAACGTCGTCCCCGGCCGCGTCGAACTCGGGGTCGACATCCGCGACGTCGACGGCGAGACGATGGCCGGCCTGCTCGAGCGAGCGGAACGGGTGCTGGCCCGAATCGAAGCCGAACGGCCGGTCGAGACCACCTTCGAACTCGAACTCGACGTTGCACCCGCGCCGATGAGCGAGCGCTGTCGGGATGCACTCGAGTCCGGCGCAGATGCCACGACAGTTGAGTCGCGCACCCTGCACTCGGGCGCGGCCCACGACGCGATGTGCGTCTCTCGGGTGACCGATGCCGGGATGCTCTTTGCGCCGTCTCGGAACGGGCTCTCGCACACGCCACTCGAGTGGACGGACTGGGACGACTGCGCGACGGCGACGCGGGTGCTCGCCGATGCGATCGGACGGCTCGCCGGCGAAGCGTCGGACTGAGTGCACCGCGCCCCGACCTTGATATGGGCTCGGCGGGAGGGGTCAGCTATGGTCGACGTTCTCGCAGACGAGATCAGTCGCTTCGTTCGTGCGGTCGGTCCCGAACCGGACGAGACGCTGGCGGAGATGGACCGCTTCGCCGAGGAACAGGGGTTTCCACACGTCGGGCCGGAGGTCGGCGCGTTCCTTCGGTTCGTTTCCCGTCTGAGCGACGCCGAGCGCATTTTCGAGTTCGGCTCGGGCTACGGGTATTCCGCCTACTGGTTCGCCGACGCGCTCCCGGCCGATGGCAGCGGCGAGATCGTCCTCACCGAGGTCGACGAGGACGAACTCGAACAGGCCCGCGAGTACATGGCTGCGGGCGGTTATGACAGCCTCGCGCGGTACGAACTCGGCGACGCAGTCGAGACGGCCGAACGGTACGACGGCCCGTTCGACGTGGTGTTGATCGACATCCAGAAACACCAGTACGAGGACGCCTTCGAGGCGATTCGATCGAAGGTACCGGTCGGTGGCGTCATCGTCGCCGACAACGCCATCTCGGCGAGCGTTATCGAATTCGAGAACCTACTCGATATGGTCGAGGCCACACAGGCTGGCGACGACGCGGCACGGCGCGTCATCGAAGCGGAGAGCAACGAACACACACGTGGTATCGCCGACTATCTCGACCGCGTCTCGGCAGATCCGGCGTTCGAGACGGTCGTTATCCCGCTCGGAGAAGGAATCGCAATGAGCTACCGCGTCGAGTAATCCGAGGTGTCGCCCTCGAGCACCTGTTCTTCTGGCGTGTCGGCACTGACCGTTGCCCCGTACTCTCGGAAGCCGAGGAACGTCGTTGCCGCACAGGCGGTTAGCAGGGTTGCCCAGGTGAGCACCGTGAGTCCGAGCGCGACCGCGCCGTCCGGCCCGGGCGTTACTGCGCTGACGGACCCTAGGCCGACGAGGTGCGTCGCGGAGACGGCGAGGAAGGAACTCCAGAGTACGAGTGCGTTCGTGGCGAGCGATCGGCGCGAAACCCGGTTCGCATAGCGTGCACCGGTGTAGACGCCGACGATGGCGAGCACCGTCGCTCCGAGTGTGAGACCAAGTTCGTCGGCGGTCGCCCCGGCAGCGCCCGCGACGCCAAAGCAGGCAAACGATACGGCGAGCAGGTGTCGATCCGAACGGAGTGTTGTCGGAATCACGTCGTGCACCGCGTTGCTGGGACGTATATCCGGCCGAATATATAGCTGTTGGCTCGGGTACGTGTTCGTGACGGACCGCGCGGGTATCATATCCCACACCGCCAGCAATCCCTCGCTGTCGCCCGTCGCCGTTACACTCCCTCTCGACCGCTCCCAGGCTGCGGATCGACGTGTGACTCGGGCATGAGATCCGCGAACGGCTGGTCGTCGAGCCACTCGAGTAGCGCCACCAGTTGCTCGGTCGCGGCGTCGAATAGCTGCTCCCCGATTTCGGGTGTGGCGTCGGTCTGGTCGCCGAAGACGCCGTTGGGGCTGTTTTCGATGGCGTCGTAGAACGTCGTTGCGCCGTGGACACGTGCGGCGTCGCCGTCGAAATCGACGCCGCCGTCGCGGGCCGCCTCGAGTTGATCTCCGCGGACGAGTTCGTTCGCGATGTGCATGATCATCGCCGTTTCCTTGGGGCCGCCGTGGGGGCCGGGGGTCTCGAAGACGTCCTCGATCAGGCCGGGGATGGATTCGTCCCACATCCATTCGATGGCGTAGGCGGTCTCGTCCTCGTGGAGTCGCCGCCCAACCTCCCGAAGGTGTGCGACGTTGCCGCCGTGGGCGTTGACGTAGACGATGCGGTCGATACCGTGGTAGGTGAGGTTTCGTGAGAGACTCTCGACGTAGTCGCGAAAGACAGGCGCGTCGACCCACATCGTGCCGTGAAACTGCCGGTGGTGGGAACTGACGCCGATCGAAATCGGTGGGGTGCAGAGATAGCCGGTCCGCTCCGTTGCAGCGCGCGCCAGCGCCTCGGCGATCATGTGGTCCGTTCCTTCGGGCAGGTGTGGGCCGTGTTGCTCGGTCGAACCGAGCGGGACGACTGCGAGCGACTCCGACTCGACGTAGTCGGCGAGGTCGGGCCAGGTCTGGGCTGGGAGATACATTCGATAGTGGGGTATCGCACCGAATCCGCAAAACAGTGCCTGCTGCAATGCAGTTTCAGCAAGAACTCGTTCAGGTCGAGCGACGGCGCTCCGCGCGATGATAAACCTTAATAGATTTCTGCCGCTGAGTTATTATATGGCAGTCGTCAGCGTCTCGATGCCGGACGAACTTCTCGATCGACTCGATCAGTTTGCAGACGAACACGGCTACACCGGCCGCAGCGAAGTCGTCCGGGAAGCCTCCCGTAACCTCCTCGGCGAGTTCGAAGACACCCGTCTCGAGGATCGCGAACTCATGGCGATCGTCACGGTCCTCTTCGACTACGAGACGACCGCCGTCGAAGAGCGCATGATGCACCTGCGCCACGAGCACGAGGGCCTCGTCGCGTCGAACTTCCACAGCCACGTCGGCGACCACTACTGTATGGAACTGTTCGTTCTCGAGGGTGAACTCGAGGAAATCTCCACCTTCGTCGGGAAGATCCGCGCAACCAAGGACGCACTGACGGTCGACTACTCGGTGACACCGGTCGACAGTTTCGACCCGCTCAGTCAGGATCACTGAGACCTGAATCGGCCACGGACGACGGTGAACTCGAGTCCGACGTTGCACTGAACGCGTACCTTTACTGTGATCCGCGCCAAGAGTCAGCCATGTCCTACCGGAAGGTGAACTACGAGGAGGTCGATCAGGTCTCGAGTGCGATGCACGTCCTGAGCGACCCACTCGAGACGGAGCAGGTTGGGGTGACGGTCGCCCGCTGCGATCCGGACTGGAAGAGCAAGCCCCACGATCATACGGACAACGACCACGAGGAGGTCTACGTCCTCATCGAGGGTGAGGCGACGGTCGTCGTCGACGACGATCCGGTCGCGATGGAGGCCGGCGACGCGCTGTGGATCCCGCCCGAATCCACGCGGCAGATCCGCAACGGTGACACCGAGAGCGCGTTCGTTCTCGTAAGCGCGCCGAGTCTGCGGGACGACGACGGTGACGGCAACGGCGACAGCGACGGCGACGGTAATGGGAGCGGGAACGGCGACTGGCTGCTCTCCGGATTCGCCGGCTAGAGCAGCGCCAGCACCAGAACCACACTAACTGCACTAACTTCACTAATCGCACTAATCACACTCACCGCCGACGGTCACCAACCGATGGCAGAACTATCCAGATACTGAAAGCCGTGTTCGCACGTGATATGATGCGCGAGTTGAGACAGCGAGTTGCTCTCCCTGTTGGGTCTGCTGGCCCTGTTGAGCCTGTTGAGCCTGTAGGGTCGACTGGGGCTGGTAGGTCTGCGTGGCCCGCTTGGTCTACTGGACTCAAACAGTCTATTGCAGCCATCTACATCCCGCTACCAGCCATGAGTGGCCCACGATGAGTCGCGCACACATTCTTTGCGTCAGCCGCGATCCATCGACGCGAGCAGCGCTCACACTCGCGTTCACCGACGCCCCTGCAAGCGTCAGCGTCGTCCCGAACCCCGAACTGGTTCTCGACCAACTCGAGTCCGGCCGAGATCGGGCCCTCCCTCGGAAGAAGGGTGGGAACGACGCACAGCCGGATACTGGGCGGGATGGCGAGCAGGCCGGCCACGAGCACCACGAACGCCATGCCCACCACGCGCACCGCGAACGCACCGACGCGATCATCATCGACATCGACACCATCGACTCGGTGTCGGCGTTTGTAGCCGAAATCGAGAGCGCCGTGTCCGAACCACCCTCGGTGTTCGCCTACTGGGGAGAGAGTGGGACTGAAAGTGATGTCGGGAACGAAAGCACTGGTGAGGAGACTGCAGCCAGCGGTGAGCGTTCCGACGAGACGTCCGCCGACTCCAACGCTCTCGTCTCTGGGGACACTGATCCCGAATCGTCCCAGCCGGTACTCGCCGAGCTCTCGATTCCGGACACGCCGAAAACTGCGGGCGGAACACGGGACCGTTCGACCCAACACACCACTCGGGAAACGAACACACTGAGAGAAGCTGGCGACATCGCCGCAACTGTTCTGTCGAGCGTCGATGCCGAAGCGCCGAACGGCGGGGTTGGGTTCCCCGAACTCGAACGGACTGGCGGTAGAGCCGTCACCGGAACCGACGACGATGGCGACGCAGTCGACGTGTCCCACCCCGAACTCGTCGCGACCGTTCGGCGTGAGCTGGCCGACACGACCGCACCACAGACCGTCGAGCGAGTGCTCCGAACCGTGTTCACGGAGCGCGACGCGTTCGTTTTCGCCTGGGTTGGCGAGTACGACCGTGGCGAACATTCGGTCGTCCCCTGGGCGACAGATCCGGAGGCGACCGAGTGGCCCATCCACCGCACGTTCCGCATCGGGAGCGGTGTGAATCCCCTGCTCGAGCGAGCACTGTACTCCCAGCGCCTCCAGACGCAGGATCTCGCCTCCCAGCCTGACCTGACAATCACGGGCGGCGCGTTCACCCCTGCACCGTTTCACGACCGGGCGCGCGAGCACGGTGCCCGGTCGATCGCCGTCGCGCCGCTGGCGACGGAGTCAGATCGGTACGGCGTCCTCGTCGTCTACGCACCGACGCCGTTCACAGCCGGCACCCGCCGGACAGTTCGCGCCGTCGCCGACGTGGCCTCGCACGTCCTCGAAACGATCGCGATTCGCGGGCAACTCGAGCAACAGGAGCGAACGCTGCACCGGTACGAACGCCTCGTGAAGACCGCGGGTGACGGCATCTTCGTTCTCGACGGCTCGGGCCACGTGATGACCGTGAACGACGCGTTCGTCGAGATGACGGGCTACAGCCGCGAGTGGCTCCTCGGCGAGCACATCTCCTTGCTCTTCGACGACCAGACGATCGAACACGCCACGGAGACGGTCCAATCACTCATCGAGGCCGATGGCCGCTCGGCGACGATCGAAGTGCCACTGGAGACGAAAGACGGCTCGTACGTCACCTGCGAGGCACAGATTGCTGTCCTCGATCGCACCGATAGTGGCGGAAACGGCAGTGGCAGCAACAGGAGCACTGACATCGACACCGACATCGACACCAACACTGACGCTGAGACCAACACTAACACCGGCACCGACATCGACACCAACACCGACACCGGAAGCCAGTTCGGCGGTACCGTCGGCGTTCTCCGCGACATCACCGAGCGCAAACGAAACGAGCGCCGCCTGCGCAAACAGAACGAGCGCCTCGACGCCTTCGCCCGCATCGTCAGTCACGACCTGCGCAACCCGCTCGGTATCGCCCAGGGCTATCTCGACCTCATCGACGAAACCGGCTCACTCGAGCACCTCCCAACGGCCCAGCGCAGCCTCGATCGCATGGAGGCGATCATCCACGACGTCCTCGCCATCGCCCGCGACGGCACGTGGGCGAGCGACACCGAACGCGTCGACCTCGACACCGTGGCCAGCGAGGCCTGGGAGCACGTTTCCACCGGAGAGGCCACACTCACACTGACCGGGACAACAACGTTCATGGCGGACCGCTCGCGGCTCCTGCGCGTCTTCGAGAACCTGTTTCGGAACGCGATCGAACACGGCTCTGCCGACGAGGAGGTCGATGAACTGGCCGTTCGGGTGGGGGTACTCGAGTCCAAGTCCGAACCCGAGTCCGAGTCCGAGCCTGGCGACCAGCAACGGACTCCGATCACGGACGGCGACAGCGGAGACGGCCAGCAGGTGGGCGAGGCGTGTGGCTTTTTCGTCGCGGACAACGGGACCGGATTACCGGATGATCTGGCGGCAGACGATGACCTATTCGACCCGTCGATTTCGTCCGAAACGGACAGTCTGGGAATTGGCCTCTGGATCGTTCGAGAGGTGGCGACGGGCCACGACTGGCAGGTGCGTGCGTGTGAGAGCGAGGCTGGTGGCGCACGATTCGAGTTCGTAACTGCGAACGCCGAGCAGTAGTACTGTTGCAGACAGCAACGGCCCGGGCAGTACAGTCGTCAAAAATACCGCGTCGGTCGCTGGCCCTGTCCGCTGACCACGATCTGGATCTGGTGCTGTGTTCCGGTCCAGTTTCGGTCCAGTTCAGCTCCGGGTCGCTCTTACTTCCCTTCGAACTCTGGCTCGCCGTCACCCATGAACGCCGTAATACCCTCCATCAGGTCGTCCGTCGCCATCAGGTGACCGAACGCGGAGGCCTCGTACTCGAGTCCCGCCTCGGTGTCGTCGCGGCCCGCGAGCATCGCGCGCTTGGTGAACTTCTGGGCGATCGGTGGGCCGCCGGCGAGTTTCGCGGCGAGATCGAATGCGGCGTCCTCGAGGTCGTCGTTCTTGACGACGTCGTTGACGAAGCCGTAGTCTTCCATCACGTCGGCCTCGTAGCGCTCTGCGGTGAAGATGATCTCCTTTGCGCGGCCCTCGCCGACGATCTGGGAGAGGCGCTGCGTGCCGCCCCAGCCGGGGATCAGGCCGAGGTTGAGTTCGGGCTGGCCGAACTCCGAGCGCTCGCTTGCAACGCGCAGGTCGGCACAGGTTGCGAGTTCCATCCCGCCGCCGAGACAGAAGCCGTCGATACCGGCGACGACCGGCAGGTCACAGGACTCGAGTTCGCCGAAGGTGGACTGACCGTTCTTCGAGAGTTCGATCGCGCCGAGGGAGTCCGCGCCGCCGGCGGCCATGCTCTGGACGTCGGCACCGGCCGAGAAGGCCTTCTCGCCCTCGCCGGTGATGAGAATCGCGCGGACCTCGTCGTCCTCTTCGAGCAGGTCGATGGCCTCGGAGAGTTCGGCGAGCAGGTCGTCGCTGATCGTGTTCATGCGGTGTGGTCGGTCGAGGACGATGTGGCCGACCATCTCGCCGGGGTACTCGACGCGGATGGCGTCGAAGTCGACGCCGTCCTCGTCCTCCTCACTCTCGTAGAAGCCGCCCTCGTCGGCGCGCTCTGCGAGGAAGTCAGCCGGCGCGTATCGCTCGTGACCGGTCTCGTCGTAGGCCTCCTCGAGCGTCTCGAGGAGAGTGTCGAGGCCGTACTCGTCGACCAGTTTGACCGGACCGTCCGGGAAGCCAGCACCGAGCTGCACTGCCTCGTCGATCGAGGCCGGCGGTGCGACGTCGTTGCCGATCAGCTTCGCAGCCTCGTTGGCCATCGTCGCGAGCAGGCGTTCCTTGACGAACTCCGACTGCTCGTCGGTCGGAATCTCGGCGCCGGGGCCGTCCTCGTAGTCGTAGAAGCCCTTGCCCGTCTTCTTGCCGAGCTCTTCGTTCTCCACCTTCTCCTCGAGCAGCGGCGCTGGCTCGTAGGCCTCACCGAGCACGTCGTGCATGTACTCGAGTACGTGGAAGCTCACGTCGTTGCCGACCTGGTCGCCGAGTTCGAAGCTGCCCATCGGGAGGCCCATGTCGTACTTCGTGGTCGAGTCGACCTCCGAGATGGTTGCCTCGTCCTCGCTGACGAGCCAGGAGGCTTCGTTCATCAGCGGGACGAGGATGCGGTTGACGATGAAGCCGGGCGAGTCCTTGTGGACGCGCACTGGCGTTTTGCCGAAGTCGTCGGCGAGTTCCTCGATGACGTCGAGCGTGTCGTCGGCGCTCTCCGCACCCGAAATAACTTCGACGAGCTGCATGCGGACCGGCGGGTTGAAGAAGTGCATGCCACAGAACTGCTCGGGGCGCTCGGTCACGTCGGCGAGGTCCGTGATCGAGAGGCTCGAGGTGTTCGTCGCGAAGATGGTGTGGTCGGGGGCGTGCTCCTCGACCTCACCGTAGACATCCTTCTTGATCTCCATCTTCTCCGGGACGGCCTCGATGACGACGTCGGCGTTGCCGACGGCTTCCTCGACATCAACGATTGGCGTGACGCGCTCGAGCGCGGCATCGGCTTCGTCCTGGCTGAGCTGGTCCTTTTCGGCGAGCTTGTTGAGCGACCACTCGATCTGTTCGTAGCCGTTCTGGACGAATTCTTCCTTGATGTCGCGCAGTGCGACGTCGTAGCCAGCCATCGCGGCGACCTCCGCGATGCCGTGTCCCATGTTCCCTGCACCGAGAACTGCGACGGTGTTGATATCTTCCAGTTCCATGGATCAGTGTGCAATGGGAACCCGTTTGAACGTTTCCCTCTTCGCGGAAGGAAACTCTCTTTGAGTTTACAGCCGGTTACAAAGCTCTTTATCGCTCGGATAGTAACGATCGTCCATGGAATTCGGTCTCTCCGAAGAGCAACAACAGATCCGCGAGGAGGTACAGCGGTTCGCCGAGAACGAAATCGTTCCCGTCGCCGAGGAGTACGACACCGAGGAGAAGTACCCACACGACGTCATCGACAAGGCCGCCGAGATGGGGTTGACCGGCTCGTACATCCCGATCGACTACGGTGGTGCCGGCTACTCCATCCTCGACACCGCGATCATCACCGAGGAACTGTTCTCCTACGACCCGGGTATCGCGCTGTCGATCGTCTCGACCTCCTTCGGCTGTGAGGCGATCATGAACTTCGGCACCGAAGACCAGAAGGAGCGCTTCCTTGAACCCGTCGCGATGGGCGAGAAGATCTCCGGTGCAGCAATCTCCGAGCCCGACACCGGCTCCGACGTCTCCTCCGTCTCGACGCGCGCCGAGAAGGACGGCGACGAGTGGGTGATCAACGGCAACAAGATGTGGATCACCAACGGCACCGTCGGCGACTTCTTCGTCGTCCTCTGTAAGACCAACCCCGACGCACAGGGCCGCTACAACGGCTTCAGCCAGATCGTCGTCGAGTCCGACCGCGACGGCTTCTCCGCCGAGAAGATCACCGGCAAACTGGGCATCCGTGCCTCCGACACCGCCGAACTCGTCTTCGACGACGTCCGCGTCCCCGAGGAAAACCTCGTCGGTACCAAGGACGCCGCGTTCATGCAGCAGATGCAGTTCTTCGACGAAACCCGTACCGCCGTCGCCGCACAGGGCGTCGGCATCGCGAAGGGTGCCACGCGCGCTGCACTCGAGTACGCACAGGACCGCGAGCAGTTCGGGCAGTCGATTTCGGAGTTCCAGGCCATCCAGCACAAGCTCGCCGAGATGGCGACGGACACCGAGGCAGCCCGCAACCTGACGTACAAGGCAGCCTGGAACGTCGATCAAGGCAACGACATCACGAAGCTGGCCTCGATGGCGAAGGAGTACGCCTCCCGTATCGCCGTCGACGTTGCTGACGAGGCCGTCCAGATTCACGGCGGCGCTGGCTACGTCAACGACTTCCCGGTCGAGCGACTCTACCGCGACGCGAAGATTACCCAGATCTACGAGGGTACCTCGGAGATTCAGAAGAACGTTATCGCGCGCGAGATGCTCGGCAAGGGCTTCTAAGCGACCGCCCGACAGGACCGCTGCGTCAGCGGATTTCACCACGCTGCTTTTTTGGAGACGACCCACACAGGAACAAGAGCGGGAGCGACAGCGTGGCCACTCGCAGTTTGTGCCGTCCAGTAGTCGTTACACAGCCGTCGCGTTCGTGTAGTCGTCTCCAGTGAACGGAATCGAGTTACCGTCATTGGGACGCAGTCGGGAAATCGACCTCTCTCCCTTGTACAACGGTTCCGGTTGCGTTAGGACTGCGAGTAGCCATCTACTTTCAACCCACACAAGACACATATAAAATGACTCTGTAGCGTTAGTATGCGCCGCAGAGCCCTCCTTGCCAGCACCGTTCCAGTCGTTGGCGGTGGCTGCCTTAGTCGAGTCCCCACGTCTCGATTCGCATCGCACCCGACACCGACCGAACTCACGGCTTCCGCCCTGAATCGCATCGACGAAGACGAGTCTGAAGAGGTTCCAGACACGGACGAGCCACCCACCACTTCCTTTGACGAAGCTGAGTCGACGGCACAACTCGTCGGGACTGTTTCGTACGCGTCGACCACCTGCGGGGACATCAGCCTCTCGAGTGCGCAGTACGACGCCGACGAGGCGATGTGTACCGTTCGCGTCGTGGGAACGCGCAATGCGCCCAGCACTGAGCAGGAGTGTACCGCCGATATTGCGGTGGGATCGTATCGAGTTACACTCGAGTTCGATGACGGCGTTCCGGAGCGTATCGAAGCGATCGAGTCCGGTCCGGATGGAACGCAGGAGACCGAAGAAACTTATTCCAGGGTGTAACGGAACGCAATCGGGGCCGAATTAGTCGTCCCCTGGGTTCGGCGCAGTAGGGTTCGAACTATCGCTGTCTTCATCCTCATCCTCGAGTGCCGCCGCGTCGAACAGCGGACTCTGCTCACCGGGGACGATAGTGTTGAGAATCAGTGCCGAGAGCGCGGTCAGGATCACCGGTTCGCCGAAGAACGTCTGGGCCGCGTTCGGAAGCCCGCTGATAGCTTCGGGGGTCGTCGCGATCCCGAGTCCGAGGCCGAGCGAGACGGCGACGATGACCATGTTGCGGCGGTTGAGTTCGGTGTGCAGGACGATCAGCCGGAAGCCGCTGGCGGCGACCATGCCGACCATCAGGAGGACCGCGCCGCCGAAGACGGCGCTCGGGATGGTCGTAACCAGGGCACCGGTTACCGGGCTGAGGCCGAGTATCGCGAGAATCACGCCGCTGATACCGACGACGTGGCGGCTCATCACACCTGTGAAGGTGACGATACCGACGTTCTGGGAAAAGGAGGTCACCGGGAACGTGCCGAAGATCGAGCCGAGCGAACTCAGCGAGCCGTCGTTGAACAGCGCGCCGCGGAACTCGCGGTCATCAGGGTTGCGCCCCTCTGCGGCGGTGACGCCGGACATGTCACCCACGGTCTCCATCGCGGAGACCAGGAAGAGGAACGCGAAGACGAGGATAGCGATCGGTTCGAACTCGAACCCGAAGTGGGTCGGCGACGGGAACGCGATTGCATCCGCGCTCCCCACCGACGAGAAGTCGACGAGTCCGAAGCCGTAGACGAGATCCAGTGCGAGCGCGGCGGCGTAGCCAATGGCGATCGACGCGAGGATACTCAGCAGTCGAGTAACCCCACGCGTCAGCATGTTGAGGCCGACTGCGATGGCCAGTACGAGCGCTGCCAGACCGATGTGGTGCACAGCGCCGAACTCGCCGGCCTCCTGTGCTGCGGAGCCGCCGGCAGCGTAGTCCATCCCCGTCGGAATTAGATACAGTCCGATAATCACGACGACGAGTCCGGTCACGAGCGGCGGGAAGAAGGGTTTGATGCGCTTGAACTGCCAGCCAATGAGGCCCTCGACGACGAATCCGGTGACGAGAATCGCCCCGAAGACAGTAGCCATCCCGAACTCGATGCCGATCGTCGTCGCCGCGCCGACGAACGTGAAACTCGAGCCCATGACGATCGGCAGTTTCGCGCCGATCGGACCGATCGTGTACGCCTGGATTATCGTTGCCAGTCCGGAAAAGAGCAACACCATCTGGACGATGTAGGCCGTGTCGGCCCCATCGAGTCCGACGTTGCCGGCGACGATGTACGCCACCGCCGTCGCCGGCACGATCATCACCGCCACGTGTTGCAACCCGAGCAGGATCGACTTCGCCATCGGTGGCTTCTCGTCGAGGCCGTACTCGAGTTCGATGCCGTCCCCTGGATCGTTCGTCATCTATGACTGGGGTCTGATGATCGAGGCGTAAAAAATTTCGTATATGCGCTCAGAACTGCGCCTGGCTTGCACCAGAATATGCACTGTTGTGTATAGAATTAGGTTCCGTGGAACGCAGCATGTGCACAGCACACGCTCATCAGTTCGTGGCAGGGGAGTGAGCGCGCTTCGTACTCGAGTCCGATTCGGTTACAAAATCGCGATCAGTGAACGACGACCTCGCCGTCTTCGACCGTAATGTCGATGAGGCTCGTCGCGTCGAACTCGGTGTCGTCGAGGGCGGAGGGGCCGACTTTTCGCATGACGACGACGATGTCTGAGATATCAGCGCCGATGTCGTCCAGAGCGGTACAGATCGAGGCCAGGGTGCCGCCGGTCGAGAGCATGTCGTCGATGATGACGACGCGGTCGCCGGGTTCGACGTCGTTAATGTACATCTCCGATTCGGAGTAGCCGGTCTCCTGGTGGAGCGAGACCTCGCCCTCGAGGCCGTACTCGCGCTTGCGGATGACGACGAGCGGGATGTCCGTCTGGAGCGAGACGGCGGTTGCGAGGTGGATCCCCATCGCTTCGGGGGCGACGATTTTGTCGACGTTCAGATCGGCGGTTTGCATGACTTCGACGACGACCTCGCGCAGCAGTGCGGGGTCGAGCATCGGGACGCCGTTGCTGATTGGGTGGACGAGGTACTCGTAGCCGTCCTTGTCGATGATCGGCGCGTCGTCGAGCGACTCGAGGAGTCGGTCCATGGGGTGGGTTGGGTCAATCGTGGCAAAAGGGGTTCGTTCTCGGTTCTGGTTGAGAGCGGTTCGCTCGAATGGCTGGTGGTCAGGGGTATCGGGGTCTCCGGCTATCCGTCGTGATCCGAGTCGGTGTCGCCATTGTCGCTGTCTGAATCGGTGTCACCGTTCGCGCGGTCTGGGTCGCTGTCTGAGTTGGTGTCTGAGTCGGTGTCACCGTCGTCGGCATCCGAATCGCTATCTGAATCAGTATCACCGTTGCCACCGTTCGAGTCGCTATCAGAATCTGCGTCGCTGTCGCTATCCGTATCGGTATCGCCATTGGTACTCGAGTCGGCGTCCGAATCTCGCCCGCCTGGCGGGTGCAGCAGCGCAGTTTCCGGGTCGGCTGGCTCCGCCTCAGTCACAGTCTCAGTCTCTGTCACAGGGGTGGTGTCGAGTTCGGTACGTGCTCTGGAATCGGTTCTCCTCTTCTCGCCGTGGTCGCTCTCAGCTGCGGTTGCACGTTCGCGAATCTGATCCGGTACCAGCAGATACAATGCGACCGGCGGGACGACGTAGCTGGCGACCGCGAGCGCGGCAAACCACGGGTCGAGAAAGACGAGGAGGCCGAAGATCGCGAGTCCCGCTGCAGCGGCCGCGTGCGCAGCTGTTTTCGTGTACTGGCGGTAGAACGCCCAGAAATTACCGAGCGCCGTCGCCGTGCGCGAGCCTGCTGTCTGCCCCATGCGAACCGTACGCGACCGAGCGGGAAACCATTTGTCGCGCGAGCCCCTACACACAGCCGATGAGAGAGTTCGTCTTCGCCCTGGAGTACGAACCGGGTACCAACCCGGTCGCCGACGTTCTCGCGGACCACCCCGACGCGTCGGTCCGTTCCCTGTCGTGTCACGTCAGCGCCGACAGCCTCTGGCGCGTCGACCTCGCGACCGGCTCCGAGACCGCCCTCGCCGAACTGGAGGCCGCCTACGAGACGGCGGACTACTTCGCCGACTGTCTCGTGAAGGACGACTGCGGCGCGGACTGTGAGGTCCAGGTCCTCGACCGCTCGAGTGATACCCTCGTCGTCTACACCTACTGGGACCGAACCGATGTCTGCACGTCGGTCCCCCACGTCGCCCGCGAACACCTTGGTGACGGGATGCTGTTCGAGACCTACCGCGAGGGTCGGCGCTACCGCTGGCGGATCGTCCTCGCGAGCGATGCACCGATCCACGCGTTCTTCGACGCACTCGGCGAAGAGGTCGGCGAGTGTACCGGCATGGAGATGCTCCGACTGACGGAGCTCGATCCGGAACACGGCGGGAACGGCGCGGCTGCCGGTGCCGAAACCGGCGGTGTCGCCAACGGCGCTCTCGCTGACTCCCTCCCGACGGAACAGCGAGAGGCCCTGCAGGCGGCGGTCGACCGCGGCTACTACGAGACACCCCGCCGGATCGACCTCTCGGAACTCGCCGAGCAACTCGACGTTCCGCGCTCGACGCTCTCCTATCGACTCCGTCGAGCTGAGGCGACGCTTGCAACGACGTTCGTCAGCGAGGCAGACTCGATCGAGCAGTTAGCTGCTGGCCTCTAATCTGCGGTCCCTGGCGTTTTCAGCTACTCGCCAGCCCGTTCTGGCAACACCTGGCTAGAGTCCGGTGTAGCTGTGGGACTCGAGTACAGCTGCGAGAAAGAACGTGTGAGAGAAGGCGATCTCTCGCGCTACTGACCAGTCCACAACACTGTTACTGTTGCCAACCAATTCTCAAACGTGCCGCTGACACCGAACCGACGACTACAGATGCGCATCGCTGGTGCACTTGCGCTGGTGATCGCTGTCAATGGCGTTCTCCTCGCGGCGCTGGCCTGGAGTGCCGTCGCCATCCTCGGGGCGGGTGGCTGGTCGGTGTCGTTCGATGGTGGACTGCCTGTGGCGGTCGCACTCGTCCTTGTGAGTGCCGTGGCTCTCGTCGCGATGCAGGCCCGCTACGGCACGCGAACCGTCGTCTCGGGGCTCGACATGACCGAAATAGAGGGCGATGGTCCCCGAACCGTCGGCGGACGCGTTCGACGACTGGCCGCACAGGCGGACGTCCCGCTCCCGTCGGTCGCTGTCGCCGACCGGGACGAACCCGCCTGCCTGACCGTCGGCACCCAGCGCTCGCCGACGATCGTGGTCACTACAGGGCTGCTCGACCAACTCGACGACGACGAACTCGACGCCGCGCTCGCACACGAGATTGCCCACATTGCAAACCGTGACCTCCCGGTCGTCACGGCCGTCGCCGCAGCGGTCGCGATCGGTGACCGACTGCTCGAGCGCGAACAGAAACTCCGCGGTGTACTCGAGGGAGTGGTAGTAATCGCTATTTTCACGGGAATCGGCGCTATCCTTTTTGCGATTCCAATTCTCGTGCTCGCGGTGGTATTCTTGCTCGTGAGCGCCGTTGCGCGCGTGGTGCTCGCGATGAACGCGATCGCGCTCGGGCTGTTTTCGAAGGCGCGCGAGTACGCTGCCGACCGTGGCGCGAGTCAGCTCACCGGCGATCCAGCCGCGGTCGCGAGCGCACTTGCGGTGCTCGACGAGGAGTGTACCATTCCAACGCAGGACGCGAGACTGCACGCGAGCGCGACGCTTGGGATCGTTCCCCAGCCGCTGTCGTTCGAGCGTTCAGCCGACGGTGATGACGATGATGACGCGGAGGAACACTGGTTCGATCGCTGGTTCGTCAGCCAGTTCCAGCTGGAGACAGTTGACGCAGACGACTCGGATGAGAGCGAATCACCGGGATACATCGACCGACAGGTGGGACGAATCAAGGCGTGGCTTCGGCGAACGATCGTGTCCCCGATTCGGTCCGGCGTTCGGCGGGTGCTCACGTGGCGACCGCCGACTCACCCGTCGACCGAGTCACGGATCGAGCGCTTGCAGGCGGACGACCGTCGGTATCGCCGATAGCAACCGTTTGCTTTCCGTCAGCGGCTGTGTCTCACAGCTTACTCCGCTGTGACAAATGCGTAGTTGGCGTTTCCCGACTCCCGAGTTGGCGCACGCCAAATAACCTGTATGCTATCCCAGCCAGTAGACACTGGTAATGAGAGATTCCACCCCCGGTGTGCCGCCCGATTCGGCGGATTCGGCGGGCTCGACGGATGCGACGGATGCGGATCAGTGTGCGGATGACTGCTGCTCGGACGAGTACTCGAGTACCACACGCACACTCGAGTTACGGGTCCCCGAGATGGACTGTCCCTCCTGTGCGGGCAAGGTGACGAACAGCGTCGAGCGACTCGATGGTATCGACGACCTCAACGCGCAGGTGACGAGCGGCCGGCTGCTGGTGTCCTACGACGAGGCAGCGACGAGCGAGTCGGAGATTCGAGATCGCGTTCGTGCGGCGGGGTACGAGGTCGTCGACGAGCGTGACGACAACGACAACGCCGGTACCGCATCGGCAGGCGAGCACTCGTTCTCGGTCCCCGAAATGGACTGCGCCTCGTGTGCATCCAAGGTCGAGAACGCACTCGAGTCCGCCGACGGCGTGAGCGAAATCGAGACGCAGCCCACGTCGGGCCGTGTCACCGTCTCGACCGACAGCGACACTGATACCGCAACCGTCGTCGCCGCCATCCAATCAGCCGGCTACGACGCCACGCCCATCGACGACGGTAGCAAACGGATGGGCGACAAACAGGCCGTCTGGAAGAGCCGCCGCGCCGTCGGCACCGCGATCGGTGGCGTCCTCGTCACGGTCGGGATGGTACTCGAGTTCGTCCTCCCGGCACTCGATCCGGCGCTCGGGACCGTCGCGGGTCGGACCTACGAACTCTCGCACCTGCTGTTCATCGCGGCCGTCGTGGTCGCGGGGACGCCGATTATCCGGAACGGCTACTACTCGGCGCGCAATCGGAGTCTGGACATCGATTTCCTGATGAGCGCCGGTATCCTCGCCAGCGTCGCGGCGCACCACCCGTTCGAGGGGGCGATGCTCGCGGTGCTCTTCTCGGTTGCAGAGCTGTTGGAGCGCTTCTCGATGGACCGTGCGCGTGACTCCTTGCGAGAACTGATGGACCTCTCGCCGGAGACGGCGACGGTCCGCCGTGAGGACGGCACCGAGGAGACGATGCCTGCGGACGAACTCGAGGTCGGCGACGTGGTCGTCGTTCGACCCGGTGAGAAGATCCCGGCCGACGGCGTCGTCCGCGAGGGCGAGAGCGCGATCGACCAGTCTCCCATCACCGGCGAGAGCGTCCCAGTCGACAAGACGGCGGGCGATGAGGTCTTCGCCGGAACGATTCCCGAGTCCGGCTACCTCGAGATCGACGTCGAGAGCGAGGCCGATGAATCGACTATCGCCCGCATCGTCCGGATCGTCGAGGATGCAGAGCGCGAGCAGACCAAACGCGAGCAGTTCGTCGACCGCTTTGCGAACGTCTACACGCCGATCGTCGTCGTGCTCGCGCTTACCGTCGCAGTTGCCCCGCCGCTCGTTGCCGGTGCGTCCTGGAACACCTGGTTCCTGCGCGGACTCACGCTGCTGGTCATTGCCTGTCCCTGCGCGTTCGTCATCTCGACGCCGGTCAGCGTCGTCTCAGGAATCACGAGCGCGGCTCGCAACGGCGTGCTGATCAAGGGCGGCCGTCACCTCGAGGCGACTGGCGAGAGCAACGTCCTGGCGGTCGACAAGACCGGGACGCTGACCCAGGGCGACCTTTCGGTGACGGACGTGATCCCGCTTGAGGGCGCGACCGAGGAAGACGTGCTCCGCCGTGCTGGCGCAGTCGAGCGACGCAGCGAACACCCAATTGGCCAGTCGATCGTCGGCTACGCCGAGGAGCAGGGCATCGCAGTCGACGATCGCGACGTTTCGGCGTTCGAGGCGCTGACCGGCAAGGGCGTCCGCGCGGATCTCGACGGCGAGACCCACTACGTCGGGAAGCCGGACCTCTTCGACGGCCTGGCGGATCTGGAACACGTTCACGCGACGACCGACGGCGGTATCAACGTTGCCGGCGCGACGAGTCCGCAGGGACAGCAACAGCGCCAGTGCGAGCGCGAGAACTGTCTCGACGTGCTCGAAGATGTCGTTCCTAAACTGGAGGCGGAAGGCAAGACGATCGTCGTCGTCGGCACCGAAGACGGCCCGATCGGCGTTATCGCCGTCGCGGATCAGGTCCGCCCGGAGGCCGCCTGGGCCGTCTCACAGCTGCAAGATCAGGGCGTGCGCGTCGTGATGCTGACCGGCGACAACGAGGGCACCGCCCGCGCAATCGCAGACGAGGTCGGTATCGACGAGTTCCACGCGGAGTTGCTCCCCGAGGAGAAACTCGAGTGGATCGAGCGACTCGAGCGAGAGGCCGACGGAAGCGAGGACGGCGTGACCGGCGGCGACGGTACCGGCCACGTCGCCATGGTCGGCGACGGCATCAACGACGCGCCTGCAATGGCGACCGCGACCGTCGGCATCGCCATGGGCGCGGCCGGCACGGACACTGCACTCGAGACGGCCGACGTGGCGCTGATGGGCGACGACCTCACGCGCCTGCCCTACCTCTACGAACTCTCGGGGAAGGCAAACGGCGTCATCCGGCAGAATATCTGGTCGAGTCTGGCCGTGAAGGCGGTGCTCGCGGCCGGGGCACCGGTCGGCATCGTCACGGTGATCCACGCGGTCGTCATCGGCGACATGGGGATGAGCCTCGGCGTGACGGGGAACGCGATGCGCTTGGCGAACGTGGAGCCGGAGACGCCGGCTGACCCGGAGTTAGAATCGCCGGCTAGATCCGCTGATTCCGCAGGTTCCGTAAGTCCCACTGGCTCCCGCTGATCCTACTGGCCCTGCGATCGAAGGAAACACGGTAGCCGAGTGACGTTGGTTCGGGTATACCGTTGGTTTGGCCATACCGTTGGTCCGGGTCACTCGAGTACGTCACTCCCGCGACCTGTTCCTGACCCATCGAACGAGTCCAATCGTGCCGAACACAGCGAGAACGAGCCACATCCCGATGATGAGTACAGCGAGGACCTGAACGACGACGGCTCGGGGATGCTCGACGGACGAGTCCAGCACCGCGAGTTCGATGCCGACCCACTGGATGACGGTGACTCCCCCGACGACGAGACAGAGTACGAGCAGCCGGTCCCGGAAGAACTCGCGGCTCAGGTAGTACTCCAGGTAGTCGTCTTTGTCCATGCGCGTTCGGTCCCTCGTCTCGATGGACACGGCCGGGGAGAAAGGATCTTTCTCTTGTGTTGCTCACTCGCCGCGGACGGCCCCAACGATCGGTTCCGTTCCCGGATAGCCGTCGGCCCGCCAGAGCGCGATCCCGGCAACGAGGATCACCGCCTCGAGCCACAGCGTCGTGACTGTTATCTCGAGTGCCGGCACGGTTCCGAGCGGTTTCGTCCCCGTGTACTCGGGCATCGGCGTGAGCGGCCAGAGCAGAAACCCGAGCTCGTGGAAATCACCCGAGAGCACGTGCCACGGAATATCCGTCGCGATGTGTGAGAAATAGCCGATGGCGAAGGCAATCCCGAGCGTTTGCTGGCCCCGTACTCGAGAGACGAGCCAGACGGCGGCGACGACCGGAATCGCAAACAGTAGTGAGTGCCCGATCGTTCGTCCGACGTCGACGAGGCCGGCGAGCCAGATCGGCTTATCGAGCAGGTCGGGGAGCGCCGCGCCTGCAATGACGACGAGCGCCGCCGTCTCGGTTGGGATACGTCCGGTACGCCAGCGCGTGTACAGCGCGTAGCAGATGTACCCCACTGCGAGGTGAACGACGGGTTGCACGAGTGGTGAGTACGACATTGGAGGCGAAAAATGTCGGCGTGGCCATGACGTGGTGGTGTTCCGATCAGCGCTGGCTCGGGCCAAACCAGAGCTACCCGGCCCGAACCGAGACTCCTTTCCCCTCTCAGACCCGTATTACGGTACTTTCGTATGATAGACGAGGCCGAACCCGTACTCCGAGAGGACCCGGTCATGGACCGATTGGTCGACACACACGATCCCTACGTCGAACCCGACTGGACCGAGTACGAGCGTCTCTGTATCTCGATCATCAATCAACAGCTCTCGACCGCGAGCGCGGCGGCCGTCCGCGAACGCGTCTTCGACGCCCTCGAGGATGAGGTTACACCCGAGACCGTCCTCGCGGCGAACGACCAGGCGCTCCGTGACGCCGGTCTCTCCAGAAGCAAAGTCAACTATATTCGCAACGCTGCTCACGCCTTTCAGGAACAGGACTTCACGCGAGCAGGGCTGGCCGACGTCGACAACGACGAGGTCGTCGACCGACTGACCGAAATCAAGGGCATCGGCGAGTGGACCGCCCGAATGTACCTCCTGTTCGTCCTGGAGCGACCCGATATTCTGCCACTCGGTGACCTCGCCGTTCGGCGCGGGATCGAACAGCTATACAGCAACGGCGACGAACTGACGCGAGCCGAAATGCGCGACATCGCCGAGGACTGGCGGCCCTACCGCAGCGTCGCAACCCGCTACATCTGGGCCGAGTACGAGGCGGACTCGAGTATCGACCTCGCCAACGTGGACGCACGTAACGACTGAGTGATCCTGGAATGATCGTTGGGGAGAGCCTGCGAACCGAATCGCTGGCCGATTGGTAATCCGTGACTGTCTGTGCTCTCCGGAAAGCCAGTGGCCACGTTCGGCAGTGGTGAGTTGTGATGCGTTGACTTCGTCGCGTTCTGACTGTCATCCGCTCGTCACTCGATGGTGTAACGCAGACAGCAGCCCAATCCGTGATTACGTTTCAGTCGGTGGACTCGAGTCCCCCGCCTGTTCCGTTAGGGGTGGAAATCAACGACTGATTCGCAGAGACGGCCCCGCCGACTAAAGTACGGCTCGGGTGCAGATGGGCCTATGTCCGAGGAGGAACCCAGCAACGACCCGACCGAGACGATGGACGTGGACGAGCGTCGAGCGGGCGGCCGCGATGCACACCGTCGGATGACGACGGATCCGGACCACATCCGCGAGTGGGCGGAGTCACGCGATGCTGTTCCGGTGTCGACACACGGCGGCGAGGGCCACGGTCACTCGTTCGTTCGACAGGACGAACTCGGTGAAGAGCATGAGGAGCAATCCTGGGACGAGTTTACGGAGACGTTCAGAAACGAGGATCTGGTGTTTGTCTACGAGGAGTACGAGCGGGCTGAAGCTGGAATGGGGGATGAGATGGAGATGGAACGCGAGGCTGATGCCGACATGGCCGACATGGAGGCAGACGCTGACACGGCAAGCATGGAGGCCGACGCTGACGTGGCAAACATGGACGCCGACCGAGCGGGAGCAGGCGGCGGCGATGCCGGGCGCAGCCGCGACCTCGGAACCTTCGAACTTATCGAGCGCACCGAGGCCTTCGACCGCGCCGAGATCGGTTCCAGCGACCTTGAAGACCAACTCCGCCAGGGTGAACGCGTCACCACCGAACTCGTCGAAACACAGGTCATCGAACGCGAAATCACCGAACGCGACACACTCGAGAGCCAGGTCGTCGACACCGAACTCGTCCAACGCCACGTCGTCGACTCGGAACT
Organism: Natrialba sp. SSL1; assembly: GCF_001861355.1. Taxonomy (GTDB): domain Archaea; phylum Halobacteriota; class Halobacteria; order Halobacteriales; family Natrialbaceae; genus Natrialba. The sequence continues at coordinate 331,662 of NZ_MASN01000035.1, read as the reverse complement.
GGTTGACCGAGACGTGGTCGACATCGAATTCGTCGACGCCGATTACATCGAGGTCACGACCGACGAAACACGGTTCGAGACCATCGAAGAGATCGAACGCTACACCGTCGAGAGCCGCGTCGTCGACGTCGACATCGACCACAGCGAGGCAATCTCACGGGATGAAATCGAGACGGACGTGGCACTCGAGTCCGTCCAGCAGTCGATACTCGAGAGCGACATCGTCCGAACGGATGTCGAAGCCGAGGAGGTGATCGAGCAGGAGGTGATCGAGAGCCAACGCGGTGAGGGCGACACGGTTCGGAGTGATCTGATCGAGCGCCGCACAGTCGAAGAGCAGGTCGACGAGCGGACGCTGATGCGGTTTACACTCGAGGACAGCGAGATCATCGAGTCGGAGTTGGTCAGCAGCGAGTTGCTGGAGGGTGAGATCATCGATAGCGAGGAGTACGAGACGATGCGAGCAGGGCAAGAGACGAGGACGGAGACGAGCGGGATGGAGGGTGGGGGTGTCGAAGCGAAGCAGGGCGGGATGAATGACATGGGCGAGGCAGGCGAGACGAGTGAAGTGGGCATGGGTGAAACGGGCGAGATGGCAGAGACGGGAACGACCGACTCGAGTGACGAGGCGATGGCGGGCGATGAGGAGATGACCGCAGGCGACGAGATGGCGGCAGACGACGAAATGATGGCAGACGACGAAATGGCCGCAACCGAAGGAGACACCGAACCCGTGTCGGGTGTTGCCGGCGGTGAGGCTGCGGCTGATGACAGCGAGCGGCCGACCGTCGGCGAGGAGGCAGCAGCGACCGTGACGACGGACGACCAGGGGAAGAACGTCGTCGACGAGACGGGCAACCAGATCGGGATTATCTCGGCCGTCGAGGAGGGGACGGCGTACGTCGATCCGGAGCCGGGGCTCACCGATCGACTCAGAGCGCGTCTCGACTGGGGCTCACACAGCAGCGACGAGTATCCTGTCGAACCCTCGCAAATAAAAGCAGTTACCGACGACGAAATCGTCGTCAGAAGCGAGTAGCGAGGGGGACGGGCCCAGCACCCCGCAATCTCGTAGTTCCTGTTCGTGGCCGTTGAGGACCGCCTGAAACGGCGGTGACGGACAGTCTACGGCGATGGACAGTCTGCGGTGAGTGGCTGCCGCGCAGACTGTAATTATTCGAGATCGAAGCGGTCTGCCTGCATCACCTTGCTCCAGGTGTCGACGAAGTCCTGCACGAACTTCTCCTCGGCGTCAGCGGACGCGTAGACGTCCGCAATGGAGCGCAGCCGGGAGTTCGAGCCGAAGATCAGGTCCGCACGGGTCGCGGTCCACTCGACGTCGCCCGTCTCGCGGTTGCGCAGTTCGAAGACCTGATCGGTCTTGGAGTCGACGTCCGTTTCCCAGCCCATGATGTCCTGAGAGTCATCGGACGCTTCCCACTCGTAGTCCATGTCGAGCAGGTTCACGAAGAAGTCGTTCGTCAGCGTCTCCGGCTCGTCGGTGAGGACACCGAGTCCGGAATCCTGGTAGGTTACGTCCAGCGCGCGCAGGCCGCCGACGAGCACCGTCATCTCGGGTGCCGTCAGGTCCAGCAGGTCTGCCTTGTCGACCAGCAGCTCTTCCTGAGACTCGTCGGCCTCGTCGCTGTAGTAGTTCCGGAACCCGTCGGCTGCGGGCTTGAGCGCCTCGAAGGAGTCGACGTCGGTCTGCTCCTGGGATGCGTCGGTTCGGCCGGGTTCGAACGGCACTTCGACCTCGTAGCCGGCGTCTGCGGCAGCCTGTTCGACGGCCGCGTTGCCGCCCAGCACGATCAGGTCCGCGAGCGAGACGCGTACGTCGTCGGAGCGAGAGCCGTTGAACTCCTCCTGGATCGTCTCGTAGGTTTCGAGTGCTGACTCGAGTGCCTCGGGCTCGTTGACCTCCCAGCTCCGCTGAGGCTCGAGCCGGATGCGAGCGCCGTTGGCACCGCCGCGCTTGTCGCTGTCGCGGTAGGTCGAGGCGGCGGCCCAGGCGGTCTTGACGAGCTGTGAGACCGACAGCTCGGAGTCGAGGAGTTCGGCTTTGAGCTCCGCAATCTCCTCGTCGCCGATCAGGTCGTAGTCGGCGTCTGGAATCGGGTCCTGCCAGAGCATCTCTTCGTCCGGCACTTCCGGACCGAGGAGGCGCTCCGTTGGGCCCATGTCGCGGTGGAGCAGCTTGTACCAGGCCTTCGCGAACGCTTCCTGGAACGCCCGTGGGTTCTCCTGGAAGTTCTCGAGAATCTCACGGAATTCGGGGTCACGCTTGAGCGCGACGTCCGTCGTGAGCATCATCACGTCCTCTTTCTCGTCTGGATCTTCCGCACCCGGTGCAGCCTCGTCGAGTTCGCCGTTCTGGGTAGTCCACTGCCAGGCACCGCCGGGACCCTTCTGGGGCCACCACTTGTAGTCGAGCAGGTTGTCGATGTAGCTCGTGTCCCACTGCGTCGGCGTGGTGTTCCACGGGCCCTCGATACCGCTGGTGATCGTGTCTGCGCCCTTGCCCGAGCCGTGACTGCTCTCCCAACCGAGACCCTGCTGGTCGATCGGGGCTGCTTCTGGCTCCGGTCCGACGTGCTCGTCCGGATCGTCGGCACCGTGGACCTTCCCGAACGTGTGACCGCCAGCGATCAGCGCAGCGGTCTCCTCGTCGCTCATGGCCATCAGGCCGAACGACTCACGAATCCGCTCTGCAGACGCCTTTGGGTCCGGCTCGCCGTCTGGTCCCTCCGGGTTCACGTAGATCAGGCCCATGACGGTTGCGGCGAGGGTCCCCTCGAGTTCACCCTCCTCGTTGAAGCGCTCGGATGCCTCCCACTCGTCCTCTGGACCCCAGTCGACGGCCTCGTCGGGCTGGTACTCGTCCGTCCGTCCGCCGGCGAAGCCGTACGTCTCGAATCCCATGGACTCGAGTGCGACGTTGCCGGCGAGGACGATCAGGTCGCCCCACGAGAGCTTGCGTCCGTACTTCTGCTTGACGGGCCAGAGCAGTCGGCGGGCCTTGTCGAGGTTCGCGTTGTCGGGCCAGCTGTTGAGTGGCGCAAAGCGCTGTCGACCGCCGGACGCGCCACCGCGCCCGTCGCTGGTGCGGTACGTGCCAGCGCTGTGCCAGGCCATCCGGATAAAGAGCGGTCCGTAGTGGCCGTAGTCGGCGGGCCACCAGTCCTGAGAGTCGGTCATGACGTCCTCGATGTCCGCCTTTACCGCCTCGTAGTCGAGGCTCTCGAACGCCTCGGCGTAGTCGAAGTCCTCGTCCATCGGGCTGGACGTGGGGACGTTCTGGTCGAGGATATCGAGATTCAACCGGTTTGGCCACCAGTCTTGGTTTGACTTAGTCATCATCGGACAGTTGCTACTTTTGCCTATTAAGATTTCCTACTCCGGTGATGAAGTCTTTTCTCCATCCCAAACAATTTTGTTGACTTGAGAAATATTGAGGTGTGTCTCGTCAGTACTTCCCGCCGGTGAAGTACGACGGTGCGGAACTGAACCTCGTTACTGAGGGGCGTGTTTTGGCAGTGCGAGGACCCCGTGCTGGTTGGCCAGCGCCGCGTATCCTTACTCCTCTTCCTCGGGGCGGTCTTCGGCATCTCGATCCGCGCGCCGACCAACGTCGACCCGGTAGTTCGAGAGGATGTCCCGACCGAGCAGGACGGGGTAATCCATGTGGTCCCGATCCTCGATACTCGCGGTCACGGTGTGTTGATTGCCGCCAACACCGACGACGACGTCGACGACCGGACGGCTACGCGCCGTCTTCCGGCTGCCGGATTTGACGCGCGTGATCGATTTAATTGGGCCGGCGCCGATCTCCGCTGCGAGCCCGGTATCGATACTCGTTCTGGTCGCACCAGTGTCCGATTTGGCCAGCACAGACGTCGATCCGCTCGTTCCGGAGAGGACGACTTCCTCAGTGTAGCCGACGACGGTTGGCTCTGTTTCCGTCACGGTTCGAGCGACCGGTTGGGCCGTCGGTGTCGAATCGTCGAGTCGCGTCGAAAGCTCCTGCACGCGGCCCTCGTCGACGCTTCCGCCCGCCCGCTCGATTGCGAGCTTGGCAATGTGCGGTGCCGGGCTGATCTCGGTCGCCTCGTAGAGCCCCTTGAAGCCGGCTGTCGGATTCACCTCGAGGACGAACCAGCCCTCATCGCTCTCGACGAGGTCGACGCCGGCGTAGTCCAGCCCGATGGCGTCGGCTGCTCGTGTCGCCAGTTCCCGGGCATCCGGCGGCAGATCGTCGGTCGCATCCTCGACGCTGCCACCGAGAGCGACGTTCGTCCGCCAGTCGTTGTCCGGCGCGTAGCGGTACATCGCGCCGATGATATCGCCGTCGACGACGTAAATTCGCACGTCGCGGTGGCGCTCGTCGTCGCGGTCGATGAGTTCCTGCAGGAAGGCGTAGCGATTGCCAACCTTGGCGTTGATCGGATCCTCCGGGCCGACCTTCCACGTTCCGCCGCCGTGGGTGCCAATCGCCGTCTTGTAGACCGCCTCCTCGCCGTACTGGTTGCGAACCGCGTTCAGCTCGTCGCTGCTGAGTGCGAGGACAACGTCCGGCGTCCGCACGTCGGCCATCGCGAGCGTCGTCGCCGTCGAGAGCTTGTGCATCGCCGTCAGCACCGTCGCCGGCTCGTTGAGCATCGGGACGACGCGAGCGAACGTGTTCGCGAGTCCAAGCTCCTCGGCTGGCTGTTCGGTGTTCGAGAGCAACATCCGATTGGCGATCACGTCGACGTCCGGCTCAAGTACCACCTGCCCATCGGCGACGCTGATCGACGTATTTTCCTGTCGTAACCACTCTGTCTCGTGGCCGAGGTCCTCGACTGCGTTGAGTATCGCTTTCGTCTCCTTACTTGTATGAAGGCTCAGTACCCCGACAGTGACGGGATCGGCAACGGCCATAGGACCCCCACACCGACCGGAGGGAAAAGTATTGGTTCGCCGTGAGACGACAGGTCACAGTCTCGACTGACAGGATTTCCGGCGAGGAACGATGATTACTGTCTGACAGTGCCCATCAGCGTATCGACAGACAACGGACAAGAGAGTCACTCAATCTAACGTATCCTTTCTGCCTCGGTGCTTCCTTCAGAGGGACTCCTGTCAGTCATCTCCGACCCAACCGCGAGCCGTCCTGCGGTCGGACCGATAAATCGTTCCAGCAACTCGTCTCCGATCACGTAATCACCGCTCGCACTTCGTTCGGGTCCACGAGTCCGCTCACGACAGCCAGCACCGCCCACGTGAACCCGCCGAGACCGACCGCGGCAAAGAGCATGAACAGGTTCGAGACCAGCGGCGTGACCAGCAAGACCGCGACCGCCATCACGCCCGTAATCCCACAGATCATCGCGATCGAACGACCGAGCGACTCGAGTCGAAGCGAGAGTTCGGAGTGGACGATATAGAGGTTCACCGCGACGTACACCGTGTGCGTGATGACTGTTGCAATCGCTGCCCCGATGACGCCGATCAGCGGGATGAGGAGGATGTTCAGGCCGAAGTTCGCGATCGAGGTCCCGCCCTTCGCGATCGCTCGGGATCGCGCGCGGCCGAGGTAATCCAGACTGTCGCTGGTCAGGTTCGTAATCGCCTGCAACACGATGAAGCCCGCGAGGATCTGCAGAACCGGGACGGAACCAGCGTAATCGCCCCCGAAGATCATCGTAATGAACGGCTCTGCGACGAGTATCAGCCCGACTGCGGCAGGAATGTACAGCAACATCGTCTGCACGAGCGATGTCTCGTAAATTTCGCGCGCCTGCTCGAGTTGGTCCGCCGCCTTCTGCTCGCCGAAGTTCGGCGAGATCGTAAAGCCGAGCGCCTCCGCCGGCGCGAGCACGAAATCCGTGATCTGCTTGCCCAGCGTGTAGAACGCGACCGCCGCCGGCGTCAGGAAGACACCCACCAGCACGGTGTCAATCTGCTTGTCGATCACGTTCGCACTCCGGGTCGCCGTCAGCGGCACGCTGTACTCGAGTAGCCGGCGCGAAAGCCCGGACTCGTACTCGTCGGCGGGTTCGTACTGGCGGTAGAACCGCTCGTAGAGGATGGTGATGCCGACCGCGGCGGCGATGGTGTAGCCGACGATGTAGCCAAAGAGCGCGCCGAGTGCGCCGAAGCCGGCGAGGACGAGTGCGATGACGAAGACGAGACGGGCAACGCCGGAAATCGCCTGAATAGCGGCGCTGTAGCCGAGTTTGTTGAATCCCTGGAAGGCGATCTGCGAGAAGCCGTTGAAGGAGTTGACGACGATGTAGATGACGCCGACTGCGAGGAATGGGGCTGCCGAGGTGTCGCCAAGCAGTGCTGCAATTTCTTCGTGGAAGAGAAAGAGCGTGGAGCCGACGACGCTAATGACGATCAGCTTGTAGGCGATGGTCGTCCGCAGGAGATACGGGATCTGGCCGGGATCTTTCTCGTTGTATTCGGAGATGTATCGCGCAGTCGACTTGCCGAGACCGACGTCGGCGAGCAGTTGGACGACGGCGAGAATGCCGATGACCCAGTAGAGCGTCCCGTAGCCGTCGGGGTCGAGAAGGAAGCGAGCGAGAACGAACATCAACAGCGCACTCGAGACCATGTAGATGGCCCGAGAGACGAGCGTTGCCTTGAACCCGCGGACGATGTGGTCCTGTGTCGTACTCATGTGTGAGGTGGAATGGGGTGGAGGGGGATAGCGCAGGGGCTGACGGGGTGTGCTGTGAGTCGTGCTGTCGGGTATCTTCGACTGGCAGCGTCGTCGGCCGAACGCCAGAGCGAGCCGCCTACGCCGTGCTACTCGCTCGAAAGTGAGCGTCCCCAATTGTAATGCACAGTCAACAGCTGTATGGTCGGCGTACCGCACGTCTCCCCGCAGCGAAACGACTGTCTAGCGCGTCCAGCGTCTCAGTCTACACCCACAGTCACAGTCAGCTTTCTCCGTCCTACTCCAACCCGCTGCAGAAATACTGGCCTGGCGACACCGATTCCCAACTCGCTATTCAGATTTTGCTCCTTCTACCAACCTACTACGCGTTAGAGGTACGACGCATCCCACCGCGTCGCCTTCCGCCGATTCCCACAGACGTTACACTCGATCCGACCCATCGCATCCATCGCGTTCTCGAGTGAGTCGCAGTTGCCACAGAACCAGCCGTACTGTGAGTCTCGCTCCTGGCTCTCGTAGGCCACGTAGAACGGCGACTGCGAGCCACGGGTCGCCTCGCCGTAGTTGACGTAGATCGTCTCGCCGTCGACCTCGAGTTCGTCAAGCGTCGCCCACTCCTCGTCGCCGATCTCCTGTTCGACGTAGACGTTCTCGGTGTATGTTTCCTCGCCGATTTCAACCTCGCGCTGGCCTGCCTGCTCGAATCCCTGCTCTGCGTAGAACTCGTTGCCGCGCTCATTGTCCGCGAGCACGAAGCACTGAATCTGGTCTGCACCCTCATCGAGGAGGCGCTCGCGGGTTCTGACGAGCAGCCGCACACCGAGACCGCTGCCGCGCGCGTCCGGAGCGACGTGGAGCCAGAGGATGCGGCCGGTACCGTGTTGCTGGCCGACGAGGTCGCTCTGGGAGAAGGCGACGACCTCGTCGTCCTCCTCGACGACAAGGACGAGCGAGTGATCGGACCGAAGTTCCTCGTCGAACCCCTCGCCGTACCACTGCTCGATCGCGTCGTCGATCACGTCAGCATCGAGAAAGTCAGTATACGTCGAGTTGAGTGAGTTCGCTGCGATATCGCGGATCGTCTCGACGTCGTCGGTGGTCGCTTCACGGAGTTCCATGCGCTGGTGTAACATGACCTCGTATAAAACGTATGCCCACGGGACGACGCTTGCCGCTGCCTCGTCTGCTGTCGTGGTGTCGTGATCTGGCAGTACGACTCCCGTTCGTCGGGTATCGTGGCTGCGGGTCGACAACTGATTGACGAAGTCGATCGAAACCGAAACGAAGATTCACGGTGCTGCCTGTCGAGGAAGTCCTATGAGCGGAGAGATCCCGACCGACGAGTCGTCACAGGAAGAGACGGCGACAGCGTCGGCCGGTTCATCGGCCGCGAGCGAGGCGAGTGACGCCAGTGCAGACGCGACGACTACCGAGGGTACGGCGGGCGCAGAGCCGTTCACCTACGACGGCGGCAGCATCGCACCCGGCGAGTCCGCGAACATCCGCTACGGCATCAGCGAGACGTATCTGGGTGACCCGGTCAGAATCCCGGTGACGATAATCAACGGCGAGCGGCCGGGTCCCACGGTCTTTCTCTCGGCGGCGGCCCACGGCGACGAACTCAACGGTATCGAGGTCGTCCGCGAGGTCGCACACGACTGGGATCACTCGAAGCTCCACGGGACCCTCGTTTGCCTGCCGGTGATGAACGTCCCCGGATTCCTCGCACAGGAGCGGTATCTACCGATCTACGACCGGGACCTGAACCGGTCGTTCCCCGGACGGCAGGGCTCGACGAGTGCACGCCGGATGGCACACCGCATCTTCACGAACTTCATCGAACCCTGCGACGTTGGCGTGGACTTTCATACGTCGACGCGCGGTCGGACGAACATGCTCCACGTCCGGGCGAACATGAACGACGAAACGGTGCGCCGCGTCGCACACGCGTTCAGTTCGAACGTCATCATCGGTGGTGAGGGCCCCTCCGGTACTCTCCGGCGAGAAGCGACGGAGGCCGGCGTTCCGACGATCACCGTCGAGATGGGGGAAGCCCACCGGTTCCAGCGGCGGCTAATCGACCGCGCGCTGACCGGCGTCGCGAGCGTCCTCGCCGAGTTCGGCTGCCACCGCGACTCCGCCGTCCACTGGCCCGGCTGGCGCGTCGTCATCGACAGCGACGACGAGAAAACCTGGCTTCGGGCCGACGCAGGCGGCATCGTCGACATGAAACACGGCCGCGGCGCGCTCGTCGAGGACGGCGAAATCATCTGTACGATCACGAACCCGTTCAAAGAAGAGGACGACATCGTCGAAGTGGCGGCTCCGTTCACCGGGCTGATCGTCGGGGTACTCGAGAACCCCGTCGTCTATCCCGGGAATCCGCTCTGCCATCTGGTCGGGCTAAAACACGAAACGCGCGTGGCCCTGGAACGCGAACGCGGGACGGAGCGCTCGCGCTCGGAGTTGCGGTGAGTGGGTGTACTCGAGTCGCTCTGGGACGCAAGTCGGATGAGTCCGTGCCGACAGATCGCGAGGCTGTGACCGAACGGGGCAATGAGAGCGATAAAAGTAACTTCTATACCCCCACGGTCTAACCGTCTAGTTGAGCGTATGAGTCAGTCTTACAATCGCGGCCTCATCGAGGACTTCGGCCGCTGGAAGGAGTTCTCGGCCGGCATGTGGGCGTGGATCTTCCACAAGTTCACCGGGTGGATGTTGATCGGCTATCTGTTCACCCACATCGCCGTGCTGAGTAGCGCCATCGCAGCGGCGGACGGTCAAACGATGATGCTCGCCGGAGAGCAAGTCGATGCATACACCGGGACGCTGCAGGGACTCGAGAGTCTCTTCATCGTTCGGGTGCTCGAAGTCGGACTACTGGCAGTCGCCGTCTTCCACATTCTGAACGGCGTTCGGCTGCTGATGGTCGATCTCGGGGTTGGCCTCACTGCACAGGATAAGAGTTTCTACGCCTCGCTCGTCCTGACGGGCGTTATCACCGTCGCGAGCGTCCCGACCTTCATGGCTGGGGTGGGACTCTAATGGCAGAACGCTACTCTTCGTTCACGCCCGGCGGGACCGCCTGGTTCCTCCAGCGTGTGACGGCAGCGTTCCTGATCGTAGTGCTTGCTTTCCACTTCTTCCTCTTGCACTTCGTCAACCACGCATCCGAAATCACGTTCGCAGGGACACAGGCCCGCATGGAGGACGTTGGCTACTTCCTGACGATGGTGTTGTTCCTCATCGCCGGCGCGTTCCACGGCGTCAACGGGGTCTACAACGCCCTCGTCAACCAGGGCCTCAGCGGAACCCCAAAGAAGGTAGTGCTCGCAGTCCTAGTGATCGCAGCCGGACTACTCATCGTCCAGGGTGTCTGGGTCGCCCTAGTCATGCGGGGGATGATCTAATATGAGTACACAACAACAGGAGCCGGAGAGTCAGGAATCGCCCCAGGACCCCGAGATGAAGGGGACCGAGTCGCCACAGCAGCGGCGACTCAAGGAAAAACAGGAGGGAATGGTCGACGAACACGCAGAGGACGAGGCCGAAGCGGCCGGCGAGACGGTCCACATCAAGGTCTTCCGCTACGACCCTGAAGTCGCGGACAAACAGGAACCGCGCTTCGACGACTTTCACGTTCCCTTCGAGAAGGGGATGACGGTCCTCGACGCGGTCATGTACGCCCGCGACGAGTTCGACTCCTCGCTTACGTTCCGCCACTCCTGTCGGCAGGCGGTCTGTGGCTCCGACGCCTTCTTCGTCAACGGCTCGCAGATGCTCGGCTGCAAGACGCAGCTTTCGGAACTCGAGCAGCCGGTTCGCATCGAGCCGCTGCCACATCAGGAGGTCGTCAAGGACCTGGTCGTCGACATGGACCACTTCTACGACCAGATGCACGCCGTCGAGCCGTACTTCCAGGACGAGGAGACGCCGGACGCGAGCGACCTGGAGGAGCAGCGCCAGACGCCAGAAAATCGTGAGAAGATCAAGATGTCCTCGCGGTGTATCTGGTGTGGTGCCTGTATGTCCTCGTGTAACATCGCTGCGGGCGACAACGAGTATCTCGGCCCGGCCGCGATCAACAAGGCATACAAGTTCGCGATGGACGACCGCGAGAGCGAGGAGATCAAAGAGCACCGACTCCGCATCCTGGAGCAAGAACACGGTGTCTGGCGCTGCCAGACCCAGTTCTCCTGCACCGAGGTGTGTCCGAAGGACATCCCGCTCACCGAGCACATTCAGGAGCTCAAGCGGGAAGCGGTCAAGAAGAACCTGAAGTTCTGGTAATATGTACGAACACGACGTTCTCGTGGTCGGCGCCGGCGGCGCCGGCCTCCGCGCCGCGATCGCAGCGCACGAGGCGGGCGCCGACACGGCGATCGTCTCGAAACTCCACCCCGTCCGCAGCCACACCGGTGCGGCGGAGGGCGGCATCAACGCCGCCCTGCAGGAGGGCGACGACTGGGAACTGCACGCCTACGACACGATGAAGGGCTCCGACTACCTGGCCGACGCGCCGGCAGTCGAGACCCTCGCCCAGGACGCCCCCGAAGACACGATGCGCCTCGAGCACTGGGGAATGCCGTTCTCCCGCGAGGAGGACGGTCGCGTCTCCCAGCGCCCGTTCGGTGGTCTCTCCTACCCGCGAACCACCTACGCCGGCGCGGAGACCGGTCACCACCTGCTGCACACGATGTACGAGCAGGTCGTCAAGCGCGGCATCCAGGTCTACGACGAGTGGTACGTGATGAACCTCGCGACGACCGACGAGGCAGATCCAAACGACCGCCAGTGTGAGGGTATCGTCGCCTACGACGTCCAGTCCGGTAACGTGGAAGGCTTCAAGGCCAACCAGGGCGTCATCCTCGCGACCGGCGGCCCCGGACAGGCGTTCGACCACACCACCAACGCCGTCTCCTGTACCGGCGACGGTCACGCGATGGCCTACCGCGCGGGTGCACCACTCGAGGACATGGAGTTCATCCAGTTCCACCCGACCTCGCTCCCCTCCACGGGGGTCCTGATCTCCGAGGGTGTCCGTGGCGAAGGTGGCATCCTCTACAACAACGAGGGCGAGCGCTTCATGTTCGAGTACGGCTACGCGAACAACTCCGGCGAACTCGCCTCGCGCGACGTCGTCGCCCGCGCCGAACTCGACGAGGTCGCCGAAGGCCGCGGTGTTGAGGACGAGTACGTCCACCTCGACATGCGCCACCTCGGCGAGGACCGCATTCTCGACCGCCTGGAGAACATTCTCCACCTGGCGGAGGACTTCGAGGGCGTCGACGGCCTCGTCGAGCCAATGCCGGTCAAGCCCGGCCAGCACTACGCGATGGGCGGCATCGAGGTCGACGAGAACGGCCAGACCTGTATCGACGGCCTCTACGCGGCCGGCGAGTGTGCCTGCGTCTCCGTCCACGGTGGCAACCGCCTCGGCGGGAACGCACTGCCCGAACTCATCGTCTTCGGCAAGCGCGCCGGCGCTCACGCCGCTGGCGACGACCTCGGCGAGCCCGAGATTCGAACCGGCTACGGTGACGATGTCGAGGACGACGATACCGAGCTTCCGGTCGCACCCGGTGCGTCCGGTCTCGACTCGGCCGATAGCGTTGCCGCGGACGGCGGCGTTGCCGCAGAGACGGGCGCACTCGAGCAGGCCGTCGAACGCGAACGCGCTCGCGTCGAGCGGCTGATGGACAAGGACAGCGGCGTCCAGCACGCCGAGATCCGCTCGAAGCTCCAGAAGGCGATGACCGACTACGTCAACGTCTTCCGCAACGAGGAAGGCATCACGAAGGCGCTGAAGCTCATCCGCGAGTGCCGCGAGGAGTACCAGGATGTCTACGTCGACGACCCATCGAAGACGTTCAACACGGACCTCCAGCAGACGATCGAGACGCGCAACCTGATCGATGTCGCCGAGACCATCGCACTCGGCGCACTCGTGCGCAACGAGTTCCGCGGTGCCCACTGGCGTCAGGAGAATCAGGTGCGTGACGACGAGAACTGGCTCAAGCACACGCTCGTCTCGTGGGACGACGGCGAGCCGTCGATCTTCTACCGCCCGGTGATCCTCGAAGGCGAGGAGAAAACCTACGAGCCGAAGGTTCGTAGTTACTGACTCCCACTCGACGTTTCGCGTCTCGTCTCTGTTTTCCCAAAATACAACTCGGACGTTCCACAGATCACCAGAGCTAAGGCACCACCCCCGCTACCCTGTGGCGGTATGTTGCTGTCGGGAACCGTCGTCGCCGATGCGGACACCGTCATCGCCGACGGTGCCGTCGTCGTTGTCGACGACGAAATCGCCGCCGTCGGTGATCGTTCGACCTGTCTCGAGGAGTACCCGGACCACGAGCACCACTCCTGTGACGTGCTCGCCCCCGGCACCGTCGGCGGCCACGTCCACTCCGTCCAGAGCCTCGGGCGCGGCATCGCCGACGACACGGAGCTACTCGAGTGGCTCTCCGACTACGTCCTTCCCATGGAGGCCTCGCTCTCTGCTGACGGCATGCGCGTCGCGGCGGAGTTGGGCTATCTCGAACTGATCGAGAGCGGGACGACGACCTGTATCGATCACCTCTCGGTGGCACACGCCGACGAGGCGTTCGAAGCCGCACAGGAACTCGGTATTCGCGGTCGCCTCGGGAAGGTGCTGATGGACAAGGAGTCGCCGCCGGGGCTACTCGAGGAGACGGACGAGGCCCTGGCCGAGAGCGAGCGGCTCATCCAGGAGTACCACGGCGCGGCAGACGGCCGGATTCGCTACGCGGTCACACCTCGATTCGCCGTGAGCTGCACCGAGGAGTGTCTGCGCGGCTCGCGCGAGCTCGCAGATGCCTACGAGGGAGTGACGATCCACACGCACGCGAGCGAGAATCGCGGCGAGATTGCGGCCGTCGAGGAAGAAACTGGCCAACGGAACATCCACTGGCTGGACGAGGTCGGCCTCACGGGCGAGGACGTGGTGCTTGCCCACTGTGTCTGGACGGACGAGGACGAGCGCGAGGTGCTTGCCGAGACAGGTACCAACGTGACCTACTGCCCGTCGTCGAATATGAAGCTCGCGAGCGGGGTCGCGCCGGTGCTCGACTACCTGGACCGGGGGATCAACGTCGCGCTGGGGAACGACGGGCCGCCGTGTAACAACACGCTCGATCCGTTTACGGAGATGCGCCAGGCGAGCCTGCTCCAGAAGGTCGACCACCTCGATTCGGAGGCGCTGCCGGCCGATACGGTGTTCGAGATGGCAACGGTCAACGGGGCGCAGGCGGCCGGTTTCGAGCGCGTCGGCAAACTCCGCGAGGGATGGAAGGCGGATATTATCGGCCTCGAGACCGATATCACCCGCGCAACGCCGTTACACGATGTCCTCTCGCATCTCACGTTCGCGGCCCACGGCGACGACGTGCAGTTCACGATGGTCGACGGCGAGGTGCTCATGCGCGAGGGCGAAGTGCTCGTCGCCGATGCCGACGATATTCGGGCACGAGCACGCGAATTTGCGGCTGAACTCGACGTTGCTCCCTGAATCGAGGACGGCAACAGTTATCCGGTACGATCGAACCGGCCGCTCGTTTTGACGAACAGGGTATTCGACAGTCGACGTGACTATCGTCAGAACCCGAGCGAATCCAGAACATCGAGGCTCAATCCGGCCGCCTGTACGAGTTTGTAGCCCAGAAAGAGCCCCACGATTCCCATGAGACCGGGGAGTTCAGGCGGTGCCGGAATTGGTACGTCGACGAGCGCGAAGAACGCGCCGGTGAGTGCGCCGGTCAGCAGTCCCAAGACGATGAGCTGCAGGTCCATATCGGTGTGAATGCGGGCAGCGCCAAAAGAACGCTGACTCGAATCGACACCGCCACTCGAGTACCATCTGGTTCGAACGCACCGCGTTCCGGCCTTCGTATTTCGACAGTTGACGATACTCAGTTTTAATATCGTCGAAGATAGCAGTCTGTCGTATGCAACTCGACGGACAGTCACAGACGGATGTCACGGTTCCCGACGAGTTCGACTCGGCGCAGGCAAAGGTCGTCTACCTCTATCTGCACGTCTGGCCGGACTCGACGGCGGACGATCTCTGCGGTGCGCTCGGAATCAACAAGGGAACGGTGCTTTCGATCGTTCGGACGCTTCGAAAACAGGGCTACGTCGAGCGTGTCGACGGACGGTATCGACTCTCCTGAGCAGCGACAGCGCCTACAGCTCGATCCGTTCGACCAACTGCTCGTGATTCTCGTTCGTATTGACCGCGACGATCCGAACGTGATCCTCGAGTCCCGAATCGCGAAGCTTCGCCTTTAGCAGGTTGTCCACCTGGTAGACACCCGCGGCGTTGGTCATCGCAATTTCGACCATTACGGGACTGCTCTCTCCCTCGTAGAGCGAGACGCGTTTGATCGCCTGACTCGAGAGCGTGTTGATCCCGCGACCGCCGTGCTCGTAGGGAATGCGCGAGCGCCCGCTTTCCATATCCAGTGCGTCGGAGACGCGGATGACGCCGGCCTCGGTCGTCAGCGGCGTCTCGGCCGTGTGGTGACAGAGAATTGCGTGGAGCACTTCACCTTTGACGCGGACCTGATCAGCGAGATCGTAGAAGTCCGGCAACACGCGGTCGAGAATGTCCGCAGCGAGGGGAATCGAATAGTAGACGTGCTCGTCGCGGTGGACCACGTGGCCCACGTCGTGCAGCGTCGCCGCGAGCGCGATGATCACCGACTCGTCCTCCTCGGCGAGTCCCTGCTGGCGCGCACCGTTGAAATCGACGTTCCCCGCCTTCAACAGATCGTACAGACAGAGCGCCCGGTTGCGAACGATCTCGATGTGCTTCTCGCCGTGATCGTTGTAGCGCATCCGGTCGACAGCGTTGACGTTCTGGGCCTCGAGATAGGTCTGAATCTCCTCGTCAGCGTCGATGTACTCGAGTACGGCGTTCAGTTTTTCGTCTGGAAAGTTGTGGTCGCCGTCGGGGTTGTAGATTCGACTGCCGTTGTCGTTTCCGGTGTCGGTATCGCTGCCGGTGCCGGCACCGTTCTCGTGGCTCTCGTCACTGTCCTGACTCGGAGCATCAGTCATACCGTTCACGTCGGGTGCGGGCTAAAAAAGCGCTGCGCCGGGAGCCGGCGTGGTGAAACGGACCGTCGGTTCGAACTCCTTACGCTGCCGCTTCGACCGCGTCCTCGACCTCTGCGTACTCTGGCTCGACGCCAGGGTCGTCGCTGACCCACGAGTACGTAATTTCGCCGTCGGAATCGACGACGAACACGGAGCGCTTGGCGACGCCGTAGACACCGAGGTCCTCGAAGTCCATCTCGACGTCGTAGGCCTCGATGATCTCCTTGTTGAAGTCGCTGATCAGGCCGAAGTCGAGGTCGTTCTGGTCGCGGAACTCGTTGAGCGTGAACGGCGAGTCGCGGCTGACGCCGTAGACCGTCGCGTCGACGTCCTCGAACGCGGCGAGGCGGTCCTGAAACGTGCACATCTCGTCGGTGCAGACGCCGGTGAACGCGGCAGGGAAGAACGCGAGGACGACCGGTGCATCCTCGGAGAGCGCGTCCGAGAGGCTGAACTCGTCGACGTCGCCGTTTGCGAGCGGTGCCGTGAAGTCGGGTGCGGAATCGCCAGTTGCTGGCATCGCCTGCATCTTACGTCCAAGCGGGAAAGACAGTTTCGTTCGCGGATCAGTCGTCGTCGGGTAATGTCGCAGGTTCCGACACAGGAGGAGTCAGTAGGACTTCGGCAACCCAAGCACGTGCTCCGCGATGTAGTTCTTCACCATCTCGTTCGAAATCGGCGCGATGACGTTGATCATCGTCTCGCGCCAGTAGCGCTCTACGTCGTATTCGCTCGCGTAGCCCATCCCGCCGTGGACGCGAACCGCGCGCTCGCAGGCCTCGAGTGCGTCCTCGCTCGCCCGGAGTTTCACCGCGTTCGCCTCCGCGCCGCAGTCGCGGTCGTTGTCGTAGAGCCAGGCCGCCTTGCGGACCATCAACTCGTCCTGTTCCAGTTTCGACCACGAGTCCGCGAGCGGGTGCTGGATGCCCTGATAGCTCCCGATTTCGTTCCCGAAGACGACGCGATCGTCCGCGTAGGCCGCGGCCTTCTCGAGTGCGACCTGGCCGATGCCGACGGCGTTCGCGGCGAGGGCGATTCGTTCTGTATTCGCGAACCGCAGCAGGTAGCGAAAACCCTTGCCCTCCTCGCCGATGCGGTCCTCGATGGGGATCTCGAACTCGTCGAACCAGACTTCGTTCGAGTCGGAGGCACCGCGGCCGGCTTTCGGGATTTCAGTGACCTCAATGCTCGCCGTATCGCGGTCGAACTCGGTGAAGAAGAGCGTGAGACCGCCGAAGCGGTCGGCTTCTTCTCGCGGCTTCGTTCGGGCGAGTAGCATGATCACGTCGGCCTCCTGTGCCTTCGAGGTCCAGATTTTCTGCCCGGAGACGCTGTAGACGCCTGCCTCATCGTCGCGTTCGGCGGTCGTCTCGATCCGCGAGGTGTCCGTTCCCGCGTTCGGTTCGGTGACGCCGGTACAGACCTGCACGTCGCCGGCCGCGATTGTCGGGAGGTAGCGCTCCTTGTGCGCCTCGTCGCCGAACGCGACGAGCGGTTCGGAGCTAAACGTGTGGTGGGCGGTGATCGACGTGCCGGCCATCGCAGCGCCCGAGCGTGCGATTTCCTGCTGGACCAGCGCGGCTTCCTGAACCCCATATCCCTGGCCGCCGTACGCTTCGGGAATCGTTAGCCCACACCAGCCGTGTTCCGCAAAGGTCTCGAAGAACGACTCGGGGTACTCGTGGTTCAGGTCGCGCTCGCGCCAGTAGTCGTCGCCGAACTCGGCACAGAGGTCGCGAATCTCCGAGCGGATGAGTTGCTGTTCGTCTGTGAGATCGAAGTCCATGGATAGATTCTCTCGTGTCGTATGGTAAGTGTATTCCAGCCATGGGTGGGTTGCTGCCGAGGTATCGTCGCCCCGATACAGACTCGACGACCCACCGCGGCCTCCACCGTCACCGAGCGACGATAGACACGATTCGCAACCTGTTACGCTCGGCCGACCCCAGATCCGTCTCGAATGAGAACTCGTACTGGAAGCATACAGCACGGAACGGGCTGCTGTCGGCGAAATATCACAATCACTCCCGTGGACGAATGCATCCGGTACGTGAACTGTCGTCCGCACTTCGGTAACTGAGCGGTCCAAAAAGGTTATAATTGCCAGCGGGTAAGCCACGCATAGAGATGGTAGTCGAAATCGCACCGCTGTTCATCCCTGGTGCACCCGGGGGTCCGGAACTATTGATCATCCTTTTCATCGCCATTCTGCTGTTCGGGGCGAACAAGATCCCGAAGCTGGCACGGTCGACCGGCGAGGCCATGGGCGAGTTCCAGAAGGGGCGTGAAAAGGTCGAAACAGAACTCGAGGAGATGCGCGACGGGGACTTCGAGGGCGACCTCGACGAGGAAGACGACGAGTTCGTCGACACCGAACCGGTGACGTCCGAAGAGGACGAGACCGAGACCGAAACGGAAACGAGCACGAACTAACGGTTTTTCCCGGGGCGTGTGGCCTAGCGGAGAGGGCAGAAGGTTCCTAACCTTCTGATCGTGGGTTCGAATCCCGCCACGCCCGTTCGCACGGAGCGGACGCGACGAGCGAACGGGCACGGGATTCGAACGAGAGAAGACGCACACAGCGGAGCGAGCACGTCTTCGCGTTGTTCAAATCCCGCTGCGTCTTCTCTCACCCACGTATTACGTCTCGTACGCATCACTTCAACAGCAACGACAGCAGTGCCGCCCGGCAAACCGGGACTCGAGTACACCCCAATTTCCGATTCGTTTTTGGTTGCTGTCTGCCCCGGTCGTGAGTTGTCGTACTACTTCTGGCCGTCTACTTCGCGCACGAGACCGTCACCGAGCCGTCCACCCGCCGTCGACCGCCAGACACGACCCAGTCACGTAGCTCGCCGCGTCGCTCGCCAGAAACACCACCGGCCCGGCGATCTCGGCTGGCTCTGCAAAGCGCTCGAGTGGCGTCCGATCGAGAATCGACTGACGGAGTCGGTCGTTGGACTCGAGTTCCTCGGTTAGCTCGGTCGAGACGTACCCCGGTGCAACAGCATTCACCCGGACGTCGGGTGCCCAGTCGAGCGCGACGCTCTTGGTGAGGCCGACGAGGCCGTGTTTGGAGGCGACGTAGGGGTGTTGGCGCGGGAGGCCGACCAGTCCGCCGACGCTGGCGACGTTGACGACAGCGCCGCCGCCGTTGTCGTGGAGGTGTTGCGCTGCTGCGGTCGTCACCTCGTAGGCACCGCTGAGATTGACCGCGAGCGTTCGGTCGAAGTGCTCGGTCGCGACGTCTTCCGGCCGACCGAGCGCATCGTCCGGGTTGAAGCCGGCGTTGTTGACGACGGCGTCGAGGCTACCGAACTCTTCGACGGTGCGGTCGATCGCGTCCGCGACGGCATCCGGGTCCGTAACGTCCGCCGGGACCGCAAGCGCCTCACCGCCGTCGGCTTCGATCTCGGCGACGACCGACTCGAGTTCGTCGGTCGAGCGGGCGACGGGAACGACGGTAGCGCCGGCGGCTGCGAGTTCGCAGGTGATCGCGCGGCCGATGCCGCGACCGCCGCCGGTGACCAGTGCAACCGTGTCCTCGAGTGTGAACGCAGTCGGTGGCGTCGTCGGAGTCGTGCTCATCGTAGCGAGTAAACGCACCGTGTGGCAGCCACATTAACGTACGCTCGGCAGTGGGTGGAACCCAGGACCCGTCGGACTGTCTGATCTGTCTGCTTTCGAATATGAACCGCTATCAGTAGTCACGGTACGTGCCACCAGACCACCAGACGGCAGCACGTGTCGATGAACTGACTTTCCGAGTTATCAGATATGGTAATGAGCGGATGAATTTTTTGAAGGGTGACTGAGAGGGACGGTGTAATGGCTATTGACGAAGCCGACCAACCGGATGCTGATGGCGCGTCGACGGGTGAGGCGTCGGCATCTGGGTCGGGGGATGCAGGCTCCCACGAGTCGGACGCCGGTTCGGGATCCGGCGTCCGTGTCGGCGAGTATACGTGGGCGGATTTTATGGAGGAGTATGGGTACAGGGACGAGGTCGAAACGGTGTATTCGGGCCTCGAACGCGACGACGAGACCACGGACCAGCTCGGACTCGACACCGACGAGGAACCTGAACCGGCGGTGCCGACGGATACGGACTTCGTGGACGTCTCGTTCGACCCCGAACCGTATCTCGGCTACACGCCGGACGACCTCCGGGACCGAGTCATTCCGATGGCCGGGTCGAACTACGACGCACTCGAGGAGCCGTTCCTCGAGTACGTCGACCCGGAGACGACGCCGGTCGTCAAGGACGTCTGGACCTGGGAGCACTACAAGTGGGAGTATTACTACGAAGACGACGGCACTCGTCCGCGCGATAGCGACGGCGAGATCGTTCGCCACGATGAGGAGGAGGCCCTCGGCTTCGATCCGGACACACTCGAGGACCGCCTCTCGATCGCCGACGACATCGCGATGGAACTCGACGACGTCGTCGAGGAGCGGACGGTCAACATTCAGGACGACATCGACGAGGACGAGTTCTTCTCCACCGCAGACGGGAACACGACCGTCAGCAACCGCTACGACCTCGAGAAGACGGTCCCGATGGAGAAGAAGACCCATTTCCGCGAAATCGAGCGCTACTGGGTGAACAAACCCTACGCCTTCGTCGTCATCTTCCACTCCGAGAAGGAAAACGAGAAGAAGTACTACATGGTCGAACCGCACCTGAACGAGATCGAACTCGAGTTGCAGGACTTTCTCTCGGGCAAACTCAGGAAGGCGATCAAGTACTCGGACGACGGCGTCAAGGAGAAAGCGGACGAGGACGGCCGACGGATCGTTATCGAGGACGAGACGCGCCAGCTGTTAAAGCGGTATGACCTCTTCGAGAAAACCTCGGGGAGCAACAAAGCGGGAATCATCGAAACGATTCAGACGCTGCTGGACGACGAGGACGAAGCCGACGAGGACGACGGACCGGCCCAACTCGAGGGAATCGAGGTACGCCCGGAGCCGATCATCCTCGCGGAGGATCCCGACACGCTGAACGAGTATCAGGTCGAGAAGCTCCTCTACTTCCTCAAGCGCAACTTTATCGGCTACGAGCGGATCGACGGGATCAAACACGACATCAACGTCGAGGACATTTCCGTCGACGGCTACAACTCGCCGGTCTTCGTCTATCACTCCGAGTACGAACAGATCATCTCGAACATCTACCACGGGGAGGACGAACTCGACGATTTCGTCGTCAAACTGGCCCAGCGATCCGGGAAGGGGATCAGTAAACGACTGCCGCAGGTGGACGCGACGCTACCCGACGGCTCGCGTGCCCAGCTCACGCTCGGCCAGGAGGTCTCCGATCACGGGACGAACTACACCATCCGTCAGTTCAAGGACGTCCCGTTCACGCCGATCGACCTCATCAACTGGAACACCTTCAGCTTGGACGAGATGGCGTTCCTCTGGCTCGCCATCGAGAACCACAAGAGCCTGATCTTCGCCGGTGGTACCGCGTCCGGGAAGACGACCTCGCTGAACGCGGTTTCGCTGTTCATCCCGAGCAGCGCGAAGATCGTCTCCATCGAGGACACCCGCGAGGTCGAACTGCCACAGCGAAACTGGATCGCGAGCGTCACCCGGCCGTCGTTCGCCGACGACGAGCAGGGTGACGTCGACGAGTTCGACCTGCTCGAAGCCGCGCTCCGACAGCGCCCAGACTACATCGTGATGGGTGAGATCCGTGGTGAGGAGGGTCGAACGCTGTTCCAGGTCATGTCGACGGGTCACACCACCTACACGACGTTCCACGCGGACTCCGTCGACGAGGTCCTGAAACGATTCACGACGGACCCGATCAACGTCTCGAAGACGATGTTCACCGCACTCGACCTGGTCTCCATCCAGACCCAGACGCGGGTGCAGGGTCGGAAGGTCCGCCGGAACAAGTCGCTCACCGAGATCAACCACTACGAGGCCGAACACGACGAAATCAACGTCCAGGACGTCTATCAGTGGCAGGCAGAGACGGACGAGTTCCTCAAGATGGGTGACTCGAACACTCTAGAGGAGATCCAGTTCGACCGCGGGTGGAGCACTGAAAAACTCGAGAACGAACTGTTCAAGCGCGAGGTCATTCTCGCCTACCTGATCAAGAACGGGCTCAACACCTACGCCGAGGTCGCGGCGACGGTGCAAGCGTTCATCAACGACCCGGACACGATTTTGACGCTCATCGCGAACGGACAACTCGAGGACAGCCTCGAGGACCTCCGCGAGATGGAAAGTGTCCTGATCGACGTCGACCAGGAGAAAGAGGAACTCGTCCCCCGCCCGGACGCGACGAGCGAGACGTACAACCTCTCGATGGATCTGCTCGAACGGGCCGAAGAGTCGCTGTTCGAAGAGTACCGTGGCAAGGTCCCGAGCGGCCTCGCGAGCGCACTCGGTGAGACCGAGAGCGAGGAGCCGATCGAGGTCGAGAACGGAGACGACGAGTTCGACTTCGCGGGAGACATCGACGACGGCCTCGCGGACGAGTGGACGTTCGGCGACGGGACAGCAGAGTTCGCGACGACGGCAGGCACCGCGACCGCCGGTGCGGACGACGACGAACCGGACTGGTTCGACGACTCCGACGACAGCGGGTTCGGTATTGAGGCGACTGCCGCCGAAACCGGAGCGAGTTCGGGGTCAGATCCTGCCGCTGGCTCCGCGTCCGGTCCAGCCGCCGACGCGACAGCGACCACGGATACCGAACCACTGAGTGCCGAGGCATCAGCGGAGGGACCGACTGGTGGCACAACCGACGTACCCGACACCGCCGACGACTTTGGGTCGGGCGAGCCGCCAGCGTGGAACGTCGACGAGTCGGCCGGCGACGACAGCATCTTCGACGATTCAGCGGCCGACGCTTCCCAGCAGTCGACAGCAGCGGACCATCAGTCGTCGGCCTCGGGGGCTCCGGCCGGGGCTGGGGCCGGGGCCGGGGCCGGGACCGGGACGAAAGGTGAATCGAACGACGATGTCACGGTGTTCCCATCGGACAATCCCGATGACAGCGACTTTGGCGGCCTCTTCGATGACATGGGTGAGACACTCGATGAACTCGAGTCCACCGCCGCGACATCGTCGGAAGCCAACGGCGACGAAGAGCGTGTGTCGACGGCCGACGGCGATGCGATGTTCTCGGGTGACGAACTCGAGGATGTCTTCGATCCGGATCCCGAGCCGGTCGCGGACGATGGTGAGGGGGATGTGCCGGAATCGTCGGAGCCGTCGGAGCCGTCGGAATCATCAGAATCACCGGCAGAACCCGAGGAGACGGACGTAAAGCCAATCGACGACGGAACAGAGACGACGACAGAGACAGCGGAGTCGACACCAGCCCCAGCACCGGAAACCACGGACGAAGCCGAGACAACTGAGGCACCAGACGCCAGCCCTGAGGACGAGGGCTCTGCCGACGGTAATACTGACCCTGCTGATACGTCGCAGTCGTCGGACGACGGACCGTCCGTTCCTGACAGCGCTGTTCCATCGATCGAACTTGGGTCTGGAACCCCCGTCGACGAGCGTGGGCCAGGGACCGGAGCTGGTCCCGGTGCAGGTCCCGGAACCGGTCCAGCAGACGAGACAACGGCTGACGATGCGAATGTCGGCGACGACGGGGTCACAGACGAAGGCGAAGGCGAGGGCGAAGACGAAAATGAAGACGAAAATGAAGACGAAAATGAAGACGAAGACGAAGGCGATCAGGCCGAGGAGAACGTGATGTCGTTCGACGAGGCCGATATTGCCGTCGATGATGGGGATGCTGGTGCAGCCGATGGGAACACGACCGGCGAGGAGTCGAACTCGATCTTCGGCGACCAGTCCGACCCGGTCTTTGCTGGGGACGATCCGGATACAGGCGCACACGCTGCGCAGGATGACCCAGACGGTGGCTCACTCTTCGATGATGCGGAGAGCGGACCGAAATCCAGTATCTTTGCGGACGACGGCGACGGCGACGGCGAGGATGTGAGCGACGAACCTGACGACGGTGCGAGCTCCGAGCGCACTGCCGGCAGCGACACTGACACTGAGAGCACCGACGATACCACTACAAGCACCGATACGACTCCGACGGAGACCGACGAATGAGCCTCAAAACCGATAGCAACGGCCCCTCTACCACCGGCAGCGTCGGTGGCGGTTCCGATCTCCTCGGAGAGACGTTCTACCCGCTCTATGCCCTGCTGTTCAATGAGGACAGCCAGTTCGTCAAGGACGTTGAGACGAAACTCTCCCAGGCCCGGATGACCGATACGGTCGAGATGTACCTCTCACGGTCGCTCGGCATCGGCTTCATCAGCGGCCTCGCACTCTGGCTGATCGGACTGACGCTTGGCTATCTCCTGTTTGCGACTGGGGTGATCGCCGTCGACGTGATCATCGGCTTCCCCGTCGGCAACGAGACACTGCTCGCAGTCATCGAAGCACTGCGAATTCCGGCCCTGATCTTCGTCACCGGGCTCATATTCGGGACGATCGGCTTCGCACTCGGCTTTGGCTCGCTGGTCGCGATCCCCTACTCACGTGCCTCTGCACGAAAGCGCGAGATCAACATGTTGCTCACCGACTCCGTCTCGTTCATGTACGCGCTGTCGGTCGGCGGCCTGAACCAACTCGAGATCATCGAGGCGA
Source organism: Natrialba sp. SSL1 (assembly GCF_001861355.1). Lineage (GTDB taxonomy): Archaea > Halobacteriota > Halobacteria > Halobacteriales > Natrialbaceae > Natrialba. Next base: position 307,226 of record NZ_MASN01000035.1, on the reverse strand, counting down.
TGGCCCAGGCGGACGACACCTACGGCGAGGTCGCAAAGGAGTTCCAGAGCATCGTCAAGGAAACAGAGTACTTCGACGTCGACTACCGAACTGCGATCCGAAATCAGGCTGTCGAGACGCCGAGCGACGAACTCTCACAGTTCCTGACGGACATGCTCTCGATCGTCAACAGCGGCGGAGACATGGAGAGCTTCCTCGAGGACAAGAAAGAAAAACACATGCGGACCGCCAAGCAGGAACAGGAAATTACCCTCGAAACACTCGAACTCTTCGGCGAGATGTACATGACGCTCTCGCTGTTCCCACTCCTGTTGATCATCATCATGGTCGTCATGCAGATGATCCCGCAGGCGGAGGTCACCAACGAGATGCTGTATATGACCGTCTACGGGCTGATTCCGCTCACGGGGATCGGCTTCCTCGTCCTCGTTTCGACGGTCAAACACGACGAACCGGGCGATGGCTTCCTCTCGAACACGACCGGCGACAAGCACGTCCAGAGCGAGTCCGAACGAGGCCTGCTCAACCTCGGCCTCGTCGAGCAGTTCACCGGCGAGCACAGCGTCTTCGACCGCATCAAGAACCGCGAGGGGACCCACGAAACGCTCGAGGTGCTCAAGCGTCCGCATATCTTCTTCCGGGACAATCCGCTGTTCACCCTCGCAGTGACGGTCCCGACCGCGCTCGTTGTCGTGACGACCGCGATGATGACCGGCGCAGCACCACTCTCCTGGAGTGCATTGCTCGATAACGTCATCTGGGGAACGGTGCTCTACGTCTACATCCCGTTCTATATCATCGCGATCCCGCTCTCGATCTTCCGCGAGTGGAACGTTCGCCACCGCAACACCGTCGTCAAGACGCTCTCGGAGGACCTCCGGAAGCTCTCGAGTGCGAACGACACGGGGCTGACCCTACTCGAGTCGTTCCAATCCGTGGCCGATACGACGAACGGTAAACTGGCCCGCGAGTTCGAGTTGATGCACACGAAGGTCAACTACGGAACGAGTCTGAAGGCAGCACTCATCGAGTTCAACAACAAGTACCACATTCCGCGACTCGCACGGACGACTCGCCTCATTACGGAAGCACAGGAGGCGTCTAATCAGATCACCGACGTGCTCCGAACCGCTGCGAGCGCGAGTGAGAATCACGACGATATCGAGCGCGAGCGCAAGTCGCGAACTCGGATGCAGGTCGTCATCATCATCATGACGTTCCTGACGGTGCTCGCCGTGATCGCGATTCTCAAGACCCAGTTCATCGACACGATGGCGGGGCTGGAAGCAGGCGGTGGCGATGCTGGTGCAGACAGCGAACTCGCCCAGGCAGACCTGAGTGACAACATCAATATCGACATGCTCTCAGCGTTGTTCTTCCACGCAGTGACGCTGCAGGGGATCATCTCCGGGTTCATCTGTGGCTACATCCGAGACGCCGACGTACTGAGCGGGCTCAAGTACGCGATCATCCTCGCGACGATCGCGCTTCTCGGCTGGACGCTGGTGGCCTAATATGCGCGACGAACGCACGATTTCAGTTGGGACACCGGACTGGGAGCGCGGACAGACGACCCAGGATTTTGCTGTCGGTATTGGTATCTTTATCCTGGCGATTGCGTTCGTCTTCTCGTTTCTCCCGTCGCTGATCACGCCGTTCGACTCGCCGGCTGGTGGTGCAGAAACGGCACAGGCGGATCGGATTGCGGATCAGGTCGTTGCGAATCTGTCTGATGGCGCGCAGGCGAACGAAATCATCGATGACGAGTTCGACGACCGATACACGAGCGGAACGGAACTGAGTAAGCAAATCGGACTCCGTGCAAACGAGGATGAAGAGATTGTCTACGACAATGTGAACATCAGTATTGAAAGACTGAATCCGCAGGGCGAGGACGGCCGCTACGTGAATACGGACGAACTCGCCGCTGGAGACGCGTACGACGACCAATCGGCGGCGAGTGCGGCACGAATCGTCACCGTCATCGAGGAGGATGGAACGCCTGTCGATGACTGTGACTCCGCTTGCAGGCTCGTTGTGAGGACGTGGTGACAATGGATCGAGAACGCACACACAGAACGGAAACGGAGCGACATACCGACCGCGGTCAGGCCTACACACTCGAGGGCTTCATCGGTGCGATGATCGTCCTGATGGCGGTGCTCTTTGCACTCCAGTCGATCGTCATCACACCAACGTCGGGTGGACTGGCCGACCGCTCGGTCCAGTCGCAAGTTCAACAGGAAGCTCAGGATGCGCTCGTGGTCAGCGACCACCACGACAATCTGTCGGCACTCGTTCGCCACTGGGGAGATGGCGAGTCGTTCGGTGACCTGAACGGTTCGACAGCCCCCGGTGATGGCCACGACTACGACACGTTCAGTCAGAATGACCTTGAGAACGCGTCCGTCCTCGGGCAGGTGTTGAACGACCGGTTTGCAGATCAGGGCTGGAACTACAATCTCGAGTTCCACTACACTGATGGAAGCGAGTTCGATCACAAAACGGCGGTGTACCAGGGAAGCCCGCCGTCGGATGCGATCACTGCGAGCTACATGGTGACGCTATATGAGGATCAGTACGTCAAACCAGATGAGGAGGAGACACTCGAGTCGTACGATGACGAACCAATGATCCCACGCGCAACGAGCGACGAGGATCCTGTCTACAACGTCGTGGAGGTGCGACTGGTCGTATGGTAGGCGATTCTACTCGCCCGCCTCGGGAAACTGACGAACCACAACGCGACCGCGGCCAAGTCATCCTCATCGGTGCGATCGCACTCGCGTTCATCATCCTCGGCATCGTCGTCGTCTTCAACGGCGTGCTCTACACCGAGACGATCTCCTCGAGTGCAACCAGTCAGAGCGCTGCCGATGCAGCGGTGACACAGCACGAACTCGAGAAGAGCATCGCGGGGATCGTACATCGATCCAATATTGGTACCTTTGATGGAGATTACGATGATCATGTCGATACTCTGTCTGGCAAACACCAACAGGTAACAGCAAACAGTGGGCCAGTTATTACAGGCATAGACCTTGATTCAGCGGAAGGTAGGGCAACGAGTTCCGTTGGAGAACCTATCGAAGATTTTGATGATCTAAATAATAGGAATCTCTCCGACGGAGCAGACGATATTCAAGTCGGCCATTTCATCCTCGAAGTCGAACCAGATAGTTCCGGTGAGTTGACAGTCGAGAGTCCGGAATCTGCCGTTACGATTAGCGACGGAGAAGGTATTGTCGGATCAGAGTTGACCCGTATTGATCTCGTCGCGGGCACAGTAAACGGTGTACCCCACCCAGATGTTCCTCGTGTCTTTGACCCAGGAGAGAGTTATGATGAAGTAATTGTTGAGTACGATGACGAAATTGAAGGGACATACGAAATCGTTACTAAAGGTAACAATCTTGATGGCGGACTCAACAAAACAGAGGACGATGGAGCGTGGGCAGTTGAGGCAACTATCACGTACGAATCAAACGGAATCTCCTTCGGTCAAAAGTCCACGTTCCCCGTTTATGGAGGTGACTCATGATTTCCAATCACGAGTCCAGTGGAAGTAATCGAGACCGTGGGATGTCCATTGCCGTCACGCACGTCCTCACCATCGGGATCACGACAATCCTGATCGCGATGTTGCTCACCAGCGCTGGCGGACTACTCGAGACGGAGACCGATCGCTCCGCGGAGCGATCACTCGAGACGATCGGTGAACGAATCGCTGGCGAGGTCGAGAGTGCGGACCAGCTCGCCGACGAGGACGACCCGGACGTAACGATTACGGCAGCCCATCCACGGACCGTGGCGAACTCCGGCTATACGGTTGCGTTGCGTGAGAACTGCGAAGCGCCGTTACTCGATGGTGAGACAGACTGTGTCGAACTGACGGCGAGTAACGCCGACACCGTGGTTCACGTTCCGTTCACAACGGATCGAGACATCAATGGGAACGAGGTCGCTGGCGGAACGATCGAAATCGAGGTTGACGACGATGGGATCAGACTCACTGGAGGGAACCGATGAAGCGAACTGAACAGCCACCGGGACGCTTCAGTGGTGACAATCGTGGTGTCTCCGAGGTCATCGCGTTCGTCCTCGTCTTCGGGATCATCCTCTCGTCGGTCGCACTGCTCTCGATGACTGGCTTCCAGGCGATGGAAGACTACCAGGAAAACGAGCAGCTACAAAATGCTGAGCGGGCGATGGACGCGCTCGCGGAGAACTACAACGACGTGTTGCAACACAGCGCGATCGAAGAGCGCTACGCTGAACTGTCCCTCCGAGAGGGGACGGTGTCGACCGGTAGTGATGGAACGGAGCTCACTATAACGATTGAACGATCGGACGGAACCAGTGATATCGTCAAACACGACTTCGACATCGGTGGAGACAGTACGGACTCCTTCAACCTCGGCGAGTTCGCCTACACTACTGGTTCGGATACCATCGCATACGACGGCGGGGCTGTCGTTCGAGAGAGCGACTACGGCAGTGCCGTCGTCAGGCACCCACACCTAAAGTGTAGTGACGACCGTGCTATTATTTCACTTGTGACGATCGACGCCGACGAGCGGTCGATTCAGAGCAGTGACGGTCTTGGCTTCACGATGTCAGTTGATAATCGAACGACAGAGTTGTACGATGAGGACATTGACAACGTCTCAGTTTCTGCCGGCTCATCACCAGCACAGACTGCCTGGGAGGATCACATCCTCGAGCGGGGTCATTGGGACGAGGGTGAGTGCACTGCAGCCGAAGTCCTCGTAACAGTTGTGGAAGTCTCCATCGAGTACTGAGTACTAACTACTGACAACCAATTGACCGGTATACAGTCCAATTCCTTGCCACACCGTACTACTCTGACTCCGTTTTCCACGCGCCCGTCAACATCGCTCGTAACCCTGCTCGCTTCGTGAGCGCCTCGACTCGAGTACCATGCACGTCGAGCGTGCCAGCCGTTTCGAGGTAGAGTCCGTTCGAGAGTTGGCGTGGCTCGGCCATAGGTGTGCCATCGGCGGTGTGAGGGGTGTCGTTCAGGATCGTTGTTGACGGGGTACTCGAGTTGGTGCTGTCGCTCGGTGCACCGTTGCTTGAGTGCCCGGTATCTGTACCCTGTTCGGGGTCTACGTCCGCCGGACTCCAGGGGACCGAAATCCCGCTGAGGCCGCGTTCGAACAGATATTCCGTAGCCTGCACGAGCGCTTCTTGGGAGTGGGAGTGGCCGATCGCACCGATCGACCCGCGGTCGTTGAAAAAGCGGACGACGTAGGAGTCGGTTGCTGCGTCGTCGGTGGTGTCCGTCGTCGCGTCAGTGTTGTCGTCTCCATCTGCTGCATCCTCAGATACCGGCATCTCGCCCGTTCCGTGTGCGACCTCACCCTCATCACCCACAGAATCACGGTGGTCGACCCCATCGTCCGGAACCGACGCTGTCTCGCGTTCCGTATTCGGTCCACTGTCCGACGTTGGCGCTGGTTCTGTGTCGCTCCCTTTTCTCTCCCCCACGTCTTCTGCGGTCGCTCCATCGCTACCGACGGCGGTCTCGTCGGTCGTCGACTCCGTAAACTGGAGCGACACATCCTCGTGAACATCGGGAGCATCGCCTGGGAGTTGCATCCCGTCATCGGATCCGAACGAGACGAGCAGTTGATCCACGAATCGCGCCGTCGCCGACTCGAGTGCCGCCGCGCTCGCTGCCTCCCCGGTCGCGTCGGTGAGCGTCGCGACGATTTCGTCGATCAGTTGCGGGCGCTCGAGTGCAAGCTGTCTCGCGACGGCCTGCCGACTGGTCGGATCGAGGCGCTGGCCGACTGCGGCACGCGTGAAGTGGTCGATCGACTCCTCGTGGGTAAGGAGGTCGTCAAGCGAGCAAGCGAGGCGGTCGATAGTGCCCGCGCCCGTTGCCGTTCCGGCGAGAAAGAGGAACTGCCGGCCGTTCGTGTAGAGCGCCCGGTCGATCCCACTCCAGGCCATGGCTTCGAGCAGGGAGCGCGCTCGGTCCTTCTGGAGTGTCTCGGTTGCGGGCTCGACGGCCACGAGGAGGGCGGGGACGCCATCGACAGTGAAGACGTACTCGAGTGCCGTCTCGTCGACTGTCGTCTCAGCCGTACACGAGTCGGCGTGGACGTCCCAGCCGAGCGTCTCGAGGAAGGGATCGACGAGCCAGGTGCGCGTCGCCGGGCGCACAGCCGGTAGAGCGGACTCGACCACGGAGCGTGATCGAGCGACGAACGTGCGAAGCGCAGCGCCGGTCATGTGACAGCGGTACTCGGCGAAGGGTCATGTAACGCTCGGCTGACTTTCAGGGGGCGAAGACGGACGATGGTCGCCGGCTCATCGCTCGTTGGGAGGTGTCGCTCGCTGGGCTGTTGCTGTGTGTTACTCGAGTGTAACCGTGCTGGCAGAAGCGTTTCCGTCGGCTATGAGTTGTCGCACTGGTAGATTCGGCGACGTGCGTCGCGGACCTCGAAAGCCGATTTGAGTGACGGTGGAATCGTCTCCGCCTTGCCGATGACGAGGAAACCGTCGTCGGTGAGCGAACGGGCGATGGTCTGCAATATCGGGCGCTTGAACTCGTTATCGATGTAGATAAACAGGTTTCGGCAGACGACGAGGTCGAAGTTGGCGGTCGATTTCGGCTCGCCGTTGATGAGGTCGTGACGTTCGAACGTCACTGACTGACGAATGTCGGCCCCGAGTTCGTAGGTTCGTCCCTGGTGTTCGACGTACTGCTCGTATCCCTCGTCGTACGCCTCGAGAAACGAGAGCTGCTCGTCCAGGTCGACGGTTCGGGGTTCCTCGTAGACGCCGTTTCGAGCGGTCTCGAGTGCTGGCTCACTGATGTCGGTGCCGAGGATTTCGACGGCGTCCGCATCGATTTTGGGGTCGAGTTGGGCGAGTAACGACAGCGAGTACGGTTCGCGACCGTCTGCACAGGCTGCACTCCAGATTCGGAGCGGCTGGTCGGTGTGCTGCCGACGAGCGCTGCAGTGGCGCAGAATCTGGCGGATGCCGTCCCAGACCTCGGGGTTTCTGAAAAAGCCGGTGACGTTGATGCTGAAGGACTCGAGAAGGGATTCCTGCTCGTCGGAATCGCTGTGAAGCAGGTCGGCGTACTCGGTGTAGGAATCAGTCTGTGTCCGGCGCATTCGCGAGGAGATGCGCCGATCGAGGTAGCTGTCGTTGTAGTGGCTCGTCGCGAAGTTGAGTTCGGCTTCGACGAACGCAAGGAGTTCGTCAAAGGCGTCTGCATCCGTCTCTGCGGCGGTATCTGAGTCGGAGTTTGGGCTTGAGTCAGAGCCGGTGTCTGAGTCTGTGTCTGAGTCTGAACCCGAGTCCAGGTCCAAATCCAAATCCAATTCCGATTCCGATTCAGTATCCCGTTCGCTATCAGGTGTTGACTCCGACTGGCCGCTCACAGCTCCGTCACTTCCTGCGTGCCATCTTCGTTCGAACTCTTCACCATGAGCGCTCCCGTTCCGGGGGTGAACTCGACTGTTCGACCACGGTCACCACCCAGATCGGTGGCGACCAGCGGCACGCCAAGCTTCTCGAGTTCGGCCTTGGCTGCAGCGATGTTTCGCTGGCCGACGCCGTCGCCGAAGCTGTCGAACTCGAACATGTCGCTGCCGCCGGCGAGTTTGGCTTCGACGGACGTGTAGCTCGCGCCGCGCTCGACCATGCGCCGGAGGAGTGCACGGATGGCGGTATCGGCGTACTTGCCCGGTTTTCGGTCGCTGTTCTCGGCTGCGTCGCCGTCGGGGAGCATCGTGTGGGCAAGACCGCCGATTTCCGTTTCGGGATCGTAGAGGGCAATTGCGACACAGGAGCCAAGTCCGTAGGATTTGAGTGTATCGTCGCCGTCGCTGACGGTCAGTTCGGAGATACCGACCTGGACCGGCGTCGGCGCGCCCGGTTCTGTTCCGTAGGTCTTCATGTGTCTGTAACGTCCTGGAATTCGGCGGTCGTCGGTGCCTGTTCGATACGGTCAACGTCGAGATCGTTCAGCGCGCGTTCGAGGTCCGACTCGTCCGGAATCGCGTAGATCTCACAGTCGAACTCCTGGCCGTCGGCGACGATAACCGTGTCGAAGACGAACGCGAACTCCTGTTCCTCGCCGAGTTGGATCACGACGGGATCGACCGCTGCAGCGCCGATATCGTGGATGAACTCCGGTGTCGAGTGGTCGATCGTCGTATCCAGCACGTTGGCCCAGCCGTCGAGGAAGCCGCTGGCCATGATGTTGCCCAGTTCCTTGATCGCACTCTGTCCCATCTGGCCGAAGCCGTCTTCATCGACCTCCATCGGAACCATCGCGTCGACGATTTCGTTCGCCGATTCCTCGTCAAAGAGGAACAGCAAGTACCCACTCGGAAGGCCGTCGAACTCGAAGGCGACACCGACGAGTCGTTCGTCGGGTACCTGCTCTGGAATCGTCTCGAGTGAGACGAAGTTGAGCCGGCGAATCTCGACGCTCGTCTCGATGCCGGTCAGCGTCGTGGCGGTCTTTGCGACCTCCTCTGCGCCGCGTTCGGCCATACGGTCGAAGCCGTCGAGTTTGTCGTACTCGATGCCGTCGCTGGCCCGAAGCTGTTCGAGCAGCGACGCCATCGACTCACGTTCGGGGAAGAGGTAGTGGCTGAACCCGACCTGGGTCTCGATCGTCTCGATCTGGCTCTGGAAGAGCAGCGCGAGGTCGTCACCGGCCGGCGCTTCCTCGACGTCGTCGAAGAAGGTCTCGGCCGAGTGACCCTCGATGAACTCGGGCGTCGACACGTCGATCACCGTCTCGAGGACGTCCGCCCAGCCGTCGATAAAGCCGTTGTTCATGATGTTGCCGACCTCGGTGGCCGCGCTCTTGGTCATCTCGTCGAACTCCTCGAGTTCGCCGTCGTCAGTGGTGACGGCGGCGTCGGTCGCCGACTCCTCCAGAAGCGTTTCGACGATTCGAAGCGCGTTCTCGCGTTCGAAGACGATGACGGAGTAGCCATCGATCGCGCCGGTGAGCTCGACCCGAACGCCGACTTTCGCGGTCGAGTCCTCGAAGTCACGGCGGATCTCCCGGCCGCGCATGAAGTTGAGCTTCGTGACGCCGGCACGGGTTTCGACGTCAGTCATGTGTGTCAACCGCCCTGCTGCGAGGCCGGTACCCTCTCGGGCCATCCGGTAAAACGTCCCGAGTGCGTTGACGTCGAGTTTCATGCTGGTTGCACGTCGATTCCGTTGACCAGTTCGACGAACTCTTCGAGATCCGGGAAGGCGTAAATCTCGGCCTCGATCTGGTAGCTCGGAACCGTGAGGTCCGAGTCGAAGAACAGGGCGAGATCGTCGTTCCCGAGTCCCGCGGTTCGCGTAACGATTTCCTCACCGGGCGCGTAGACGAGCTGTGGGGCCGCCGTGTCGATCATGCGTCCCATCACGTCCGCCCAGCCGTCGATGAAGCCACTCGCCATCATGTTCCCCATCTCCTCGACGGCGCTACGGGCCATCTTCCCGGAGACGTCGGACATGTCGTCGACGACATCGTTGAGCATGATCGCGGTGATTTTCTTCGCACTCTCCTCGGGGAAGAGGATGAGAATGTGCCCGTGAGGCGGATTGAGTAAGCGGACCCGAACTCCCACTCGCTTGCCGGGCTCGAGCTGGGAGTCGAGGTCGTCCACGTCGATGAAGTTCGTCTTCATCACCTCCATCTGGGCGTCCTCCCCGGTCAGTTTGGTCATGTTGTCGGCAACGCCGTTCGTCCCGACCTTTGCCATTTCATTGATGAAACTCAGTTTCCGAATGTCGACCATCAGCGTCATGAATTCCTCCGTCGATCTATGTCTACGTCCACATCTGCACCTGCGTCTGCGTCTGTATCTGTCTCTGTCGCTGTACTTGCAGCTGCGTCTGTCTCGGCACCTGCATCTACGTCTGCATCCGCAGCCAGTTGTCCGTGTCTCGATACCATTTCGTTCACAGTCATAGCGTCGTCACATCCAGGATATTCACGATCTTTCCACGGCCACGAACCGTCGCACCGCTCAGCCCGGGCAGATTCGCCATGAACCCCTCGAAGGGTTTGACGACAACTTCCTGCTGGCCGTGTACGGCATCACAGCGGAGTGCGATCGGTCGCACATCCTCTCGAATCCGGACGACCATCCCGTGTGCGGGCGTCCGAAGCTCTTGTTCGTCGCTGTCGAACGTACTCGAGTTCGGCGTTCCGTCGTTGGACTCCGATTCCGATTCCGATTCCGATTCGAGTACGTTGTCGAGATCGAGGACCGGTGTACCGGTGCCGGCGTTGGTTCCGGTGTCGGTGTCGCTGTCGGTGTCGCTGCCGACACTCGACTCCGCACCATCGGCTGTCTCGTCAGCCGTATCGGATGCGTCAGCACGGTGTGAGCCGCCCGCGGCGTCCGCAGTTGCGTCCGAAGCCACATCGGTGACCACTGCGGAGTCGGTGTCGGCGGCACGTGCTTCGTCGTCGCGAAGCACCGGGTCGCCGTCTGCGGTCTCGACCAGTTCGACCGGGACGATGTCCGAGACGGCTTTCGTGGGAATGCCGTACTCTTCGCCACCGCTTTCGACGAAGAGCACGTCGTCGATCGCGATCGAGACGGGGACCGTCATCGTCACGGTCGTTCCCTCACCTGGTTCGCTGTCGATTTCGACCGTTCCGTCCAGGTCTTCGATCGTTCGCTTGACGACGTCCATCCCGACACCGCGGCCGCTGACGTCGGTAACCTCGCTCGCGGTCGACAGCCCGGGATGGAAGATGAGTTCGGTGACGTCCTCGTCGGTGAGGTCGGCGGCGTCGGCTTCCGAGAGCACGTCAGCGTCGACTGCCTCGGATCGGAGCCGTTCGGGATCGAGACCGCTGCCGTCGTCCGAAACCGAGATCGTCACTCGGTCGCGTTCCCGTTCGGCCGTTACCTCGACCGTTCCCTCTTCGGGTTTGTCGGAATCTGTCCGTTCCGACGGCGATTCGATACCGTGGTCGACCGCGTTTCGCACGAGGTGGATCAGCGGATCACGCAGCTGGTCGAGAATACTCCGGTCGAGTTCGACGTCTTCGCCGGTCATCTCGAAGGCGACCGTTTTCTCCTGCTCGCGTGCGATGTCACGGACAACCCGCGGCAGTCGGTTTGCGACCGTCCGCAGTGGAACGAGACGGACGTCCATCACCGTCTCCTGAAGGTCCGTCGTTAGCGATTCGAGATCGTCGAGTTCGGCTGTGATCGCGCCGGCGTCCGCCACCGCCTCAGCGAACTCACCGGATTCGACCTCGTGACGGAGGCGGACGCGACTCGTCACCAGCCCCTCAACGAGCGTCAGCAACTCGTCGATCTGCTCGACATCGACGCGGACGGACTGGGTTTCGTCACCCTCGCGTTCGGTCTCCGGACGTGCTGCTGTCTCCGGGACCGTGATGTCGGGAATCTCGAGATCCGGTTCCTCGACCACCGGCCCGCTATCGGCTTCGGTGCCGAACCCGGACGACGCGTCGACAGTGGCGTCGGCTTCGGACTCGGCTGTGTCCGTTTCGTCGAACCCATCGGGACTCGAGTACTCCTCGCCGAGGGACCCACGCTGTGGTTCGGTGTTGATGTTGGCAGCGTCGTCACCGAAGTCGATATCGAGGTCTGCGAACGCGTCATCCTCGGGGGTGTCGTCTCCGGCAGCCGAATCGCTCTCCCAGTCGTCGAACGAGTCGGGTTCGGAGAAGTTGCCTTCGTCAGCGTCTACGTCGCTCGTGAACGAGTCAGCGTCTGCTGCATCCGCTCTGTCGCTATCGCTGTCGCCGAAGGTGACATCCTCCTGTGGCGATGGGTTGAACGCCGTGTCCGCGGTCGCGAACTCGCTGTCGTCAGCCGCCGTTGTGAACTGGTCGTCAGCTGTGTCCGTTTCGTCATCAGCGGACGTGTTCGTGACGTCATCGGCAGCCACTTTCGCGTTCGCGTTCACGTTTGCGTTTGCGTCCGCGTCATCGTCGTCCGCTACGTCCACGGACACCTCGCCAGTCGACTCCGCCGGCTCGAACTCGGTATCGAGGCCGGAATCGGTGCTGGAGTCGACAGCAAAGTCGGATTCGCTGTCGATGTCGACGCCGAAGTCGGACTCACTGCTGGAGTCACCGTCGAGTTCGGCGTCAAGGGCGGAATCCGTCTCGTCTTCGACTGCCTCGCCGAGTCCGTCATCCACAGTCTCGGAGTCCGCTGGCGGTACTGACTCGTCGGCGTCGGTAACCGGGACCGACGCCTCGTCCATCGGTTCGTCGGTCGTATCCGCAGCCCCAAACACGTCAGCAGCGTCGGCTGCTGTGTCACTCGCGTGGTCGAACGGCGTCGTACTCGAGTCCGCGTCAGTATCGGTGTCGGCATCTTCGAACCAGGATACGACGTCGTCGGATCCCGGGTCGTCGTCTGCGGCTGCGGTTGTCGTTGTGGTCGCGTTCGTTGAGTCGGAAGCGGTTCCCGAGTCGGACGCTGTGTCGTCGCTGTCGTCCGTTTCGGTCTGGCCGTCGTCGACGTCGATGCCGAAGTCAAACGCGCTGTCGTCGGGTGATTCGATCGGCTCCGATACGTCGGAGCCGTTGGGGGTCACTTCCGAACTCTCGTCAGCAGCAATTGTTTCGTTCGACTCGTCTGCACCGGTGTCAACTGACTCGGTATCCTCGACTTCTGTATCGGTATCGGTCTCAGTAACGGTATCTGACGGCTCATCCGCACTGCTACCGGTCTCAGTCACCGTATCCACATCCGAATCTGTATCCGCATCGATTCCGGAATCGACGTGCTCGCCTGTTTCGGCCGCACCTGCCGTCGCAGATTCGTCGGCAGACGCCTCATCAGCGGTCACATCGACGGCGGACGCTGTCTCTTCGGGTACGGACTCGTTGACCAGCAAGTCGTCGAGTTCCTCGTCTGAAACCGCCGTAGCGGTATCGGTCTGGGGGTCGGTCCCGGGCTCGAGTTCCGATTCGGACTCGGGCTCGGACCCAGACTCGGGCTCAGGTTCCACACCATCAACCGACTCCGAACCCGAACCCGCTCCAGCATCAGCCAGGAACGGCTCGTCCGGGTCCGCTGCGTCCCCGAGGAGTTCGTCCATGCTGACTTCGTCTTCCTGATCGAACTCGTCGAACTCGAGTTCGTCGAGTTCGTCCTGGAGTTCGTCGAAGCCGACGGTGTCAACCTCGGATTTGAGTTCGGCGAAAACGGCCTCTGCGTCGTCGACTTCGTCGTCCGGTGAGCCGGGATCAACTGCCGGTGCCGGCGACTCCGCTCCCGCCGTCTCGGGCGAGTCATCGACTGCGTCCGTCTCGGCGTCGCCGGCGGGTTCGGCCGCACTGTTGCCACCAGCGTCGATCGAACCTGTGGCGTCCGCCAGGTTTTCGTCCTCGAAGTCGGCATCTGCGTCGGCGAGCAGGTCGTCGAACGAGCCAGCCTCGCCCATGTCGTCGAAGACGTCGAGGTCGCTGTCGTCGACTTCTTCGACCTTCTCATCGAGGTCGTCGAACTCCGTGAACTCGTCGAGCAGGTCGTCGACCTCGAGGTCCTGTGCTTCGTCCGCGCTCAGATCACTCCCCGGAGCGGGTTCCGGTTCGGGGCCGTCGCCGGTCGCGACGGCGGCGAATTCCTCGGAGACGTCGACGAGTTCGAACTCGGCAACCTCGCCAACCGGGTCGAGCCCCGACGCGATCGCCCCCTCACCGACCGCGCTGCCGAAGATTGCATCGAACGTCGCACCGTACGCGCCGTCCGCGATCGTCTGGCGGTCCGGTACAGTGCCGATCAGATCGAACGCGTCGATGAGCGCTTCGACGACCAGCAAGCCGTTGTCGAGCTCGTCGTGGCCGTGTGGGCCGCGTCCGTCGCCCGCCGCGTCAGTATCGACCTCGATACGCGCAAAGTAGGCGTTGTGGTTGGCGTCGGTCGGCGGCTCGAATCGCGAGAGCACGTCCTCGATCTCACCCTGTGACGGTTCGGTGAGGCCAACCGTTGCGTCCGCGTCACCGGCGTCGGCAGCGGACTCGAGTTGCGCTCGGAGCGCGTCGATAGTCGGCTGGGGGTCGGTCTGGATCTCGCCCTCGAGTGCGACCTCTTCGATCAGCTTCTCGAGTTCGTCGACGCCGTCGAAGATGGTGTCCATCAGTTCGGGCGTGACCTCGAGTCTGTCGCGGCGGACGGCATCCAGCACGTCCTCGATCGCGTGGGCGAGATCGCTCGCGGACTCGAGTCCCGCCGCGCCGCAGTTGCCTTTGAGCGTGTGGGCGATGCGGAAGATGTTCTCCATGGCTTCCGCGTCGTCGGGCGAGCGCTCGAGTGTCAGGAGCGCGTTGTTCAGTTCCGTAATGCGGTCTTCGCTCTCACGAACGAAGTCGGTCCAGTACTCTGTCATCGGGTATCACTGGCGGTGTCGCCACCATTGCCGTCGGTCGATTCTGCAAACGTGTCGACGATCGTCGGGACGATCGCATCGTCCGGAGCGACGGTCTCGACACGACCCGTTTCGATTGCCTGACAGGGGATTCCAAAGACGGGGCTGGTCGCCTCGTTCTGGGCGATCGTATAGCCCCCAGCGTCGGCGATTGCCTCGATGCCGGCCGCACCGTCACTGCCCATCCCTGTAAGGACGACCCCACAGAGCGGGCCGGTGACGTGTGTTGCCGCGGTTTCCATCGTCTCGTCGATTGCCGGCCGAAGTCCGTGACGACGGGGACCATCGTCGAGGCTGACCTCGAGTGTGGTCCCGACGCCCTCGTCGCGGCCATCGCTGGCAGACGAGTCGGCTGCGGCGGCGTCGGTCACCTGCATGTGGAATCCACCCGGGGCGACGAGTGCCTCGCCGGGTCCGACGCGGTCGCCGTCTGTCGCCTCGCGAACCGCGTACTCGCTGTGTGAGTCGAGCCGTGTCGCGAAGCGACCCGTGAACTCGGGTGGCATATGCTGGACGATCAGCACCGTCGCCTCGAGCGTCCGAGGCAACTGCGCGAACAGCCGCTCTGCGATCTTCGGGCCCCCCGTCGACGCGCCGATAACGACGACCGGTGCCGTTGTCGAGCCGAGCTCGTCTGGCACCGTCCGATCATCGTCAGCGGGAGCCGACTTCGACCAGTTCCGTGTCTCCGCACCCGGGTTCGAACTCGGCCCCTGTGTCGATGCGGTCGTACCGGTCGGCCCGGCCGTTCCACTTCGTGCAGTTTTCGTCGACCCGGCTGCGGAGCCTGATCCGGACCCCGTCCCCACCGGCGTCGTCGCTGCCGCCGATGAGTCCGTCGCCGACTCGAGTGCAGACGACGTTGCGTACGCACTCGCCGATGCTCGTGCAAGAGCGAGCGCAGAAATATCGGCGTCTGCGAGTTCGTCGACCGCCTCGACGACGTCATCGGCGAGGTGGGCGATGTTTCGCGACCCCGAGCCGTCGGGTTTCGGGAGGAACTCGATCGCCCCGCGCTCGAGTGCATCGAGCGTGGCGTCGGTTCCCTCGTCCGTGTAGGCGCTTAGCATGAGAATGAGCGTTGGGTTCTGCGCCATAATCCGTTCGACGGCTTCGATGCCGTTCATTTCGGGCATCTCGACGTCCATCGTCACGACGGCAGGGTCGAACTCGGCTGCGGCGTCGACCGCTTCGACACCGTCGGTTGCCGTTTCGACCTCGTAGCCGGCCTCGGTGAGCGCGTTGCCGATGACTGTTCGCATGAATCTGGAGTCGTCGACAACGAGTACTCGCGTCATGCCGCAATGACGTCTGTGAGCGCCTTCCTGACGCTTGGCTCTTCGAACGGTTTCGTGACGTAGCCGTCGGCCCCGGCCTTGACGGCCAGTTTCATCTTCTCTCGCTGCCCGACACTTGTACACATGATGACACGTGCGTCGGGATCGATTTTCTTGATGGCCGCGGTGGCCTTGATCCCGTTACACTTGGGCATCACGATGTCCATCATCACGATGTCGGGATCGTGTTCCTTGTACAGTTTGACTGCTTCAGCACCGTTAGACGCCTCGCCGATAATGCGGTGATCCTGCTCGAGGATCTGACGAAGGAGATTCCGCATAAAATGTGAGTCGTCTACGATGAGCACCCCTGTCGACATTCACTAGTACACCACATTCTCGTACCGATACAACTACCATAAATGCTGTCTCTCGATTATCAGTCGTGATAAGTGATACGTGCGGCGAGAATCGCGTCGATACTGGCCGTGTCTCGCTCTCAGGAGACAGGGTGGAACGGCCTCAGGAGTCGAGCACGGAAACCCGGCTTTCGACCTGTCCAGAGGCGAGCAACATTGCCTCGACGTCGATAACTGGCGTCGCCTCGACGACGGGTCGGGATGACATAGCGCCAGCAGCGTCTCCAGACACTGTCACTTCGTTTTCAGGTTCGCCGTCTCCGGTCGACGCTGCATCAGCCGTCGACGCCGCATCGACTGCCTCGATGACGGCACCACTGGAGCGCTCAAGACCGGTCGTTGGTGCCTGTTCGTCGCCTGATTCATCGACGCTGCCCCCAGCGCGGCCATCGCGGCCAGCGCGTGGCGACCCATCGCGTCCTGCCCCTGCTGGCGACCCAGCGTCACCCGTTCGTTCTTGCTTGACGAGCGCGCTCACCAGCGGGTGCTCGAGTGCATCACCATCGAAGACGCTGTCGTCGATCGATTCGTCGTCGAACACGTCGCTTTCCGGGAGTGCGTCGACGCCGTAGACGTCGTTGACGTGGATCGCAGCGGCCTGTTCGTCAGCGCCGCGGTCGAAGACGAGAAGCTGTTCGCGGTCGCCATCTGAGTGGTCTGTCGGGAAGTGAACGGTCGGATCGATGACGGCCGTGATCTCGCCACGGAGATCAGTCACCCCCTCGATCGCAGCCGGCGAGCGTGGCACTTGCGTCATATCCGTCGGTAGCTCGGTCGTCGTCCGAACGTCGTTAACCGGTACGGCGAGACGGTGCGTACCGACGCTGAAGAAGACGAACCGAACGCGGTCTTCCTCCTCGCGCTCCGAGCGCGACTGTCGCGTCCGCTTGTCTTCCTTGTTGATGTCGATCCCGAGTACTTTCTCGGGCAACTCCGGGGCCATGGTCCTGTTCGTGTATTCCAGTCCAGCGATAAAACGTTGACTCCTGTGTTTGTTCACGGTACTGATGACTCGACAGCAGACGCGACACCCACGCCGGGCGACGCAAAGTACTTATTATCGCCACGAAGTGTGCTAAAACAGGATGACGTCGGCCGTGGACGAAGACAACGAGGCAGACGCAACGAGAGACGCAGCCGAAGATAGAGACGGAAACGGAAACGAACGCAAAACCACCCCCTCCAACAACGAACGCAACACTCCCCACGAGACCGCCAACCACGAACACGCTACCACTGAACAGTCCGGTGGCGACAGCACCATCGATATCGACACCGATGTCGATCCAACGAGTCCCCTGCGCGTCCTTACGTTCGACCTCGGCACATCGCAGTACTGCGTCCGCGCCGACGCCGTCGCCACCGTTCTCCCAATTGCCGACGCCGCCGGACTCGACTCGAGTACCGACCCGTGGAACGCCGGTATCGTCACCGCCGACGGGACGCGGATTCGCGTCGTCGATCTCCATTCGATTTTCGAGGGAACGACCCGCGATCCGGCCAGTCTCGACGATCCGCTCTTGCTCGTCTTCGCCGAAACCGACGCGGACGAGGTCCACTACGGCTGGCTCGTCGACGACGTCGATGTGACGCGGACGATTCGACTCGAGGACATTGCGGCGACGCAAACGACGACACAGTTCGTCGTCGGCCGACTCGAACTCGACGCCGAGCGCGGCGTCGATGATGACGACACTGATATCGTCGTCCTCGACGACACCGCACTACACCGCTGAGCTGCTGGCTAGATCCGCACTGAAACGGACCCGACGCGTTCGCTCTGAGATTGTCGAGAGCGTCGCGTCTCCAGTGTGGTACTCGAGTACCGACTACAGAAACGGAGGAGAACTCGAGAGTATGTGTGTGCTGGTGACGGCAGGGTACAGTGACGAGCAGGGTGTCTCGCTAGATAACTCCGTGGGCGATAGAGAGGTGCAGAACTAATTGACTGAAGCACATCCAGTTCTTGGATCGATATACTCCTCGTGGATTCTGAAGCCAATAGCGTCTCCTTCGCTGGGTGTGCAATCTAACGTAAAATCAGTCGTTTCTGCTAGGCCAGCGTCAGTCTCAATTGTCGCCGTCAGTTCCATCCCTTCCGATAGCCTCTCGAGTTTCATCGTCGTACGTGCTGATGGGTTCAACCCGTCCTGATCCTCCGAAGGCAAATCAAGGGTTTGCTGGTAGAGTTCCCCATCAGAATCGGAAACGGCTACATCTACTTCGATTGGGTCGTTTGTGTGGTTGATAACGCTCACCCGGAACAGATGCGCATCAGTTCGGAACGAGCAGCCAGCGAGGAGACCTACCGCAGGAAGCAGAGACTGCAGTATTGTTCGCCGATTAGCCTCCATATATCAAACATCTATCGGAAATACAAACTACTTTTGTTCTCAGATGAGTTGTGAAGCACCAGTACCCCCTTTCGACTGCGCACAGTTGCTTCCGGATCTATGACAACGTACTAAGACGGCTACTTGAGCCCCGGCGGCGGCCCATCGTCGTCATCCTCGATTTCCACGTCGAGCCCGAGTTCCTCGCGTTGTTCTTGTAACTGCTGGACCTGCCGGTAGTAGTAAGCGACGCCGATGCCGCCGACGACGACGACCACACCGACGAGGCCGATGAACAGCGACACGCCGCCGGCGCTGTAGTAGCGCAGCGAAATCGTGCCGTCCGCGTGGTCCCAGTACAGTCGCTCCTGGTCGTCGACAACCTCGCGGTCGTAGCCGCTCGGGCTGGCGTCACCGAACAGGAAGTTCGACGTGCGCTCACCCTCCGGAAGCGTCACCTCGTACGAGCCAGTGACGTACGTCGGCAGCTGGAACGTGCTCCCACCTGTCGGACCGGAGAACGCGAGCGTCCCGTTTCCGTCCGGGACGGAAAGGTCGGTACTCGAGCGGTCCTGATCGACATTGAGTTCGGAGCCGGTGACTTCGGTGCCGTTCGGGTACCAGTAGCGGACGCTGTGGATGTCAAGGGGCTCCTCGCTGTAGAACGTTGACTGGGAGAACGAGAAGTCCTCGGTGCCGTTCAGGTCGTACACAGCCCGGTACTCGCCGCTGCTCAGGATGCCACCCTCCTCGATGTCGATCCTGACGTCGGCCTCGCTGTCGCGGAGGTCGTCGTACTCCTGCTCGCGGTCGAGTTCGTCGTCCGAAATCCCGGTGAAGAACATGGTACAGCCTGCCAGACCGATGAGCAGGACGACCGCAACTGCGCCGAGAACGAGCCGTCTGTTCATGATGGTGGCTGGTTAGGGGACGACACAGCGGAGTTCGGCTGGCAGGTACTGCCCGACGCTTGCGAGCAGCCCTGGCGGATCGGTGTTCTCGGTGCAGATGACGCTCTGCTCCAGCAGACCCAGGCGCTCGACCGTGACGTAGTCCTGGGCGTGGCCGGCGCGGTTGAGCGTCGCACGAACTTCGGCGCGGGTTGCGCTGTTGACGTTGAGGCGGCCGTCACCGCGCGTCCACTCGTAGAGGCGGTCGCGTTCCTCGTCTGCGAGCCGCGAAGGTTCGTCTTCCTCGGCGTCAGCATCGCCACCACCGCCGTAGACGAACCGCATCGGCAGATGCTGCACCAGTCCGTAGCGCTCGCGGATCTGCGTCGGCGACCCCGGACCCAGTCCGAGTTCGTCCGCCGGAATGCGAACCGGCTGGCCGGCATCGAGCACGATCCCGTCCTCGTCCCACGAATCGAGCGTCCCGATGTAGGTCTCGCCGGCTTCGAGATCAGGGACGATCTCGCCGAACTCCTCGCGGAGAACGTTTCGCGCGACGGTGGCGTCGTCACCCTCGATGGTGACCGACGGGAAGTCGTCGTGGCGCACCCCGAGGTCGAACTCGACCTCGAGATCGCCGATTTCGTTGTTCACAAGCGAGCGCAGGGAGTCAAGCGATCGCTCGCGGGCGTCGCCCTCGACGTACAGTTTGGTTGCGAGTACGACCATCTATTCAGGCATCCACATCCACGTCGGCATCGAGATTCAGTTCGCTCTCGAGTGCCGCGAGTCGGTCCTCCATCGACGTGACGAGTCGGTCATTGTCCATGGACTCGAGTGGCGAGCCACACTCGGGACACTCGAAGCCGAAGTCCATCGCTTCGCCGAACTCGAAGCGGATCGAACAGATCTCACAGAGGTAGAACTCGTGATTTCGCTCGTACTCCTGGCGCTGTTCGAGTGCGTCGTGAAGCCGGTACATCTCCTCTTCTAGGTTCTCGGGGATGTTGTCGTACTCGAAGGTCCAGAGGTACGTCAACCAGCCCGAGTCCTCGTCGCGCAGCCGTCGGTAGCTGGCGAGGTCGTTCTCGTACAGGATAAACAGCGCGCGCCGAACGTCGTTCAACTCGAGATCCAGCTCCTCCGCGAGCTCCTCGTCGGTCACTTCCCCGTCCGGTGGTGCCGCCGCGACGGGCATCCCCTTGGGACCGACCAGCTCGTGCAAGTACTTCTGGATGACTGGATCCTCGAGCAGGTCCTCAAAAGCCATTACCTATGCGTAACGCCATGTGGCCATTAAGTCTTTTGAGGGACGGCGCTCGTTCGGTGGGTTTCTCACTCGGTGGCTGCAGTGTCGCCGACGGTTGTGATCTGTTCACCAGTCCGGACCACAACCGCGCTATAGCACGCCGTCGTCCTGCTCTTCTCGCTCTTCGTCCGGCCGCTGATCCCGTTCCTGCTCGATGTCCGCGCCCGCGTCCGCTGTCGCCACTTCCCATCCCAGCGTGATCGTAACCTCCTCGCGCTCGCCGCCGAGCATCGGCGAGCGCTCCTCGACTTCGATCCCGTACTCGAGTCGGTCGTCGGGAGAGAGTGTCAGGAGCTTGTTGCCCACGCGGATGTCGGCGGTGTCTGGACCGTCGAGTTCGGCGGCAATCGCCTCCAGGAGGTCGGCAGCCTCCGAGCGAGACACGTCGTCGTCGTAGGTCGTCGTTTCACCCATATCGACTCTTCCACCGAATGGACACAAATAGGTTGGCTGGGAAGCAGCAGGGCGCGTTCACGGCCTCTCTCGGTGGGTCGGTAGGGGAAGCACCGCGGGGCTCGTCGGTCCCGTTGCAGGACGGCTTTATCGTGTTCGTCGTCGTTCGACTCCCATGACCACGGCAGTTTCGAGCTTCGAGAGCGACGAATTCACCGCACAACTCGAGCGCACACTGGGCAAGGTCTACTACGGCTGTGCCGATGTCGGTGAGTGTCTCACGACGGCGGACCGAATCGAGGACGACAACTACGAAAGCTGGTACGACGAGTGGTTCGCGACCGCCGACGCGGTCGAAGATATCGCCCGCCAGTCGCGCGAACGGGGCCACGGCGTGAGCGCTCGCGAGGCGTTCCTACGGGCGACCGAGTACTACCGCTCGGCGTACTTCTTCCGCAGACACGACCTCGCCGATCCGGACTTGCACGAGGCCTGGAAACGCCAGCGCGACTGTTTCCGGGCCGCAATGGCGCTCGCCGACCACACCTGCGAGGTCGTCGACATCCCGTTCGAGAGGACGGTACTCGAGTCCTACGTCCTCGCGCCGGACGACTCGGGGACCACTCGCCCGACCGTGATCGGTTTTCCAGGCTACGATTCCCCGGTCGAGGAGTCGTACGCGATGCTTGCGCGGGCCGCCCTCACTCGCGGCTACAACTGCCTGCTGTTCGAGGGGCCGGGACAGGGTGGGACGCTGTACGAGAAGCGGCTATTCTTCCGGCCGGACTACGAGGCCGTCGTTACACCGGTCGTCGACGTTGCTGTTGGTCGTGCTGACGTCGATGAGAGCCGACTCGCGCTGGTCGGCCGAAGTTTCGGCGGCTACCTCGCGCCGCGGGCGGCGACCGCGGAGCACCGCCTCGCTGCGCTCGCTGCCGATCCCGCAATCTACGACCTCGGCACGCTCGTGTTGCAACTGGTCCCCGAGGAGCTTCGGACACCGGTACTCGAGGGCGACCCCGATGCCGACGACGCGCTCGACGAACAACTCGCAGACCCGCACGCGCTGGAGTACTTCGGCTCGCGAATGGCAGCCCACGGGCTCGATTCGCTCGGCGCGTACGTCCGCGAGCTACAGGAGTATACGTACGAATCGGAGATTGGATCGATCAACTGTCCGACGTTCGTCGCGGACAACGAGTCGGATCGGCTAGCGGTCCAGTCTCACGACCTTGCAACCCGCCTCACGGTACCGACGGAGTACACGAAATTCACCGACGCGGAGGGTGCAGGCGGCCACTGCGAGGGGATGGGACAGTCGGTGTTCCACCAGCGACTGTTCGACTGGCTGGACGAGACGCTCGGCCGTCCGGGTTCGGCGTGAGCCAACAACCGGGATGGCGTGAGCCGACGGTTGCGTTCAGCGTGAGCCATCGAACCAGACGATGGCGGGTATCCGTTACGAATCGGTCTTTGCGTCGCCGTCTGACTCCGCCGAAACCACCCGCTTTCCAGTCTCCATCGGCACCACCCGCTGCTCGGCGTCTTCCCAGTCGGACTCGAGTGCCGCGCCCTCGAAGAGCCGGTCCAGAAAGACCGCGAGGCCGGCGACCTCGGAGTGGGGCTGGTTGGTAACGCCGACGTTCCAGTCTGCCTCCTCGTAGACGTCGAACGAGACTTTCTCGGAGCCGACGACGACGAGGACGGACTCGCCGTCGCGGTGGCGCTCACGGATCTCGCCCTCGACATCCTGGACGCGCTCGCCGTACATCGTCAGGTGGACGACCTGTCCCTCCCAGTTCCGGATGATGGCTTTCGGCGAGTCGGTCAGGTCGACCTCGAACGGGCCGCCGAAGCGGTCCGTGATGTCGGCGACGGTGTCGCGCGACTGGCCGGCGTTGTCCGGAATCCAGACGCGGTCGGCCCCGAGCGCCCGTGCCGTCAGGCCCACGTGAGTCGTCATCCGTTCGTCACGGCCGGGTCGGTGGCCGAGGCGGAGAACGGCAACCTCGGCACCGGCCGCAGCGTCGTCGTGCATGCTCGCATACAGTCTCGCGGCGGGTTAGGGGGTTTCGCTTTCGAGACGCCGACTCCGGTCATCCTGATCCGCCGGCTGTTCCGCGTTGCACGTCTCGCCCACCAAATGGCACGCGTTCACACAGTCTTCTTTACCCACGCCCGTGTCAGTCGGGTCATGGAGTCAGTCAACACGGATGCACTCGAGTGGCGCGAGTACGACCACGGAGATGCGACCTTCCGACGAAAGCAGCTCTCGAGTGCGGTCGGCGCGAGTGACATCGGGTGTAGTCTCTACGAGCTACCGGCCGGGAAGCAGTCGTGGCCGTATCACTACCATACGGCGAACGAGGAGGCGCTGTACGTGCTCGCAGGGACGGGGCTCCTCCGCTGCGCTGACGGTGAGGAGCCCCTGACCGCAGGCGATTACGTCACTCTTCCCGCCGACGAGCGCGGCGGACACAGAGTCGTCAACGATAGCGAGGAGCCGCTTCGGTATCTGATGGTCTCGACAATGAATGAGCCGGACGTGACGATCTATCCCGAGATGAACAAGTTCGGCGTCTTCGTCGGCTCACCGCCTGGCGGTCGCGGTGAGCGGGCGTTCCACGGCTACTACGACCCGGAGGCAGATACCGACTACTGGCCAGAATAACCGCTCGTCGGTAGGCTTTTTCGTCCACTCTGCGAATCGCTCCCACGATGACAGGATGTCGCGGCCTGCGTCAGCAGGTGACGAGTCGATGAGCGGACTTATCGAGTGGGTCCGGACCGCTCGCGAGGAGCGGTGGGGACTGCTGTTCGATCTGGTCTTCGCAATTGTCTGGGTGACGATGGTCGACGGTCTCTTTCGCGTCCTCGAGGGGCCTGACTGGGCCTACTACGGCTTCATGCTCGCTGGCATCGTCGCCTACTTCGGTTTCGTGACGAGTCTCGAGTACGCGCGATCGGAGCCTGAGTGAGAAGTGAGTGTGGTGTGGTGTGGTGTGGTGTGGTGTGTCATAGAATGGTGTGGCATGGTGTGTGACTGGAGTATGATGTGTGGTGTGTGACTCCGAGTTCTGTATTCGACGGAAACCGTGACATCCCGTTCAGTGTCAGAACGCACGCATCAGCTACGGGTAGGTAAGCTATCAAAATCCGAGATCCTATCCCCGGTCACTGACGCTAATTCGGAGTGTAAGCTCCAGTTCCGCGTCTACAGGGTGATCAGTTGGAAGCCGTTCATCGGCAAATGCGTACGTTCCACGGGGGAGGCACTTCTCATTGATTGGGCTGCTGAGAACGGTGAACGTCCCAGTCTGCTGTTCTCCCGGCTGCAACTCGATAGTGGGATACCCCACATCTGGCCAGACCGGTCTGGTCTCGGTTTTTGCCGTCCAACACCCGTCCGTTGGCGCTTCTGGAATCCACTCATCGGGTTGGTCTTCGGCGGGATCGGCGGAGAGCTTCTCTGTGTCGTCTGGGATGAGTTGAATCGTTGCATCGTCGTTCGTACGAGTTCCACCGTAGCCCCGCCATGGATACGGGTACGGAATCTCTCCCTCGTACTGTTCGTTTCCGTCGTTCCGCATCTCGAGTGTAATCTGCGGTGGGCTCTCACCCGTGGGTTGCTGTTTGACCCATCCCTCGAAGCCAACCACGTCTGCAAACCCATTCTCCACCTCCTCTCCCTCCCGTACCTCCGTCTCAACCGCTATTTCTGGCCACTCACTAGCCGTAGAACCGTTTCCTGATGACGAATTTTGGTCCGCCAACTCGGACAGACAGCCGCTTAGCGCCGAGAGTGTTCCTACAGTGGTGGTCGTTAGCCACGTTCGACGGTCCATACGCAGTACCGTATGGCAACAACGAAGCAACATATGAGTGCTGGGAACGGACAAACGGCTCTTTCATTGTTACCGCTCAATAGGCACCGTCGTTTCTGAGCTGTCCGATTCGGTTTTGGGCGCGGTTCTGGATACTCCGCCGTGTTGGTATTGCTACTCCGAGGAGCGAGGCAAAAAGCGAAGCAGATCTACTCAGTCCGAGTCCGAACTCGAGTTGCTCGAGAGCCACTCCCTTGTTCCTCAGCCCTCAGTCCGGCCCAGGTTCGGTTCCCGTCTCGGCGTCAACGACGAGGACGGGCCGGCGGGTCGTTCGCAGCGTTCGTTCGGCGACGCTGCCGAGCAGTGCCCGGCGAACGCCGCTTCGGCCGGCCGAGCCCATGACGATCAAGTCGACGTCGTGGTCGTCTGCGTAGTCTGCGATCTGTCTGTGTGGCTGGCCGCCGATAACGGCCTCAGTGACGGCGAGACCGCGATCAGCAGCCTTCGATGCGACGGCTGCCGTCGCGTCGCTGGCTCGCTGTTCGAGTTCCGGCATGTCGCCGAACTTCCCCTGTCGGATGCGGTCGACCTGTTCGGTGCCGAGTCCGATATCGACTGCGCTGGTGTCGACGACGTACAGGGCGTGGACGGCTGCGTCGTACGTTTCGGCGAGGTCGAGGGCGTGCTCGACGGCGTGTTCGGCAACGGTGCTTCCGTCGGTGGGAATGAGTATGGTATCGTACATTGATTGGTGAGTGAGTGTGGGTGTGGGCGGGTATCAGTCGTCAGCCGGTGCACCACCGTTTGCGGCGTCTTCAGCGGACTGGGCCTGCGCCATCGGCTCCGGGCTGTGACACTGCCGAACGAGTCGTTTGACGTGCTGTGGCGGGTTGTCCGTCACGATCGAGACGACGATGATGACCCCGAAGACGACCGGCACACCGACCAGTGCCGAGGAAGTTCCCGGCAGCCAGGTCGCGACGGCGGGAATCACTGCGTCTTCGACGCCCGTGTACATCGGAATCGCTGTGTCGTTGAGGATCGCACCGAACGAGAGCAGGATGCCGGTAAGCATCCCCGCGATTGCACCCTCCCTCGTGGTGTTCTCCCACCAGAGTCCGAGGAAGAACACCGGGAAGAAAACGGTGCCCGCGATGGCGAACGACATCGCGACGAGTTCGCCGATGAGCGCCGGCGGATTGAGGCCGATGAGCGTCACCAGCACACCGATGGCCAGGATCGTCACGCGGCCGACGAGCATCTGCTCGCGCTGGGTCGCGTTCTCCTTGTAGAGGTTCGTGTAGATATCGTGTGCAGCGGCCGAGGACGCCGTGATGAACAGCCCCGCGGTGGTTGCAAGCGCTGCGGCGACAGCACCGGCAGCCACCAGTCCGACGAGCCACGTCGGGAGGTCGGCGAGCTGAGTCGTGAGGACGACCAGGGCGTCGGCCTCGACGCCAGCCATCTCCTGTTCGCCGGAGGCGAAGCCGATGCCGTCGGTTACCTCGCTGTCGTAGAGCAGGCTGCCCCACGCGGCGTAGGTGGCCGTTCCCCAGTACAGTAGGCAGATGAAGAACAGTCCCCAGACGGTCGACCAGCGGGCCGTCCGCTCGTTTTCGACGGTGTAGAACCGAACGAGGACGTGCGGCAGGCCGCAGGTGCCGACGATCAAGCTGAACGCCAGCGCGATCCAGGCGTAGTAGGAGCCTTCGGCGAACGGCTCGACGAACTGTGCTTCGATCTCAGCCGCCGCCGCGACTTCGCTTCCGAACTCGACGTACGGCAGGACGGTCGACCAGCCCTGGCTCCAGCCGACGGCGTAGAGGCCCACGGTGAAGGCGATGATGAGGATCACGTACTGGATCGCCATGTTCTTCGTCGTCCCCAGCATCCCCGAGAGGGCGACGTAGCCGATGGTGACCCCCATCAGGAGTATCACCCCCATCTCGTAGGAGATGCCGAAGATGTACTGGGCCATCAGCCCCATTCCACTGGCCTGCCCGATGGCGTAGGTGAACGCGATCGCGAGTGTGGTGAACGCCGCGATACCGCGCGCCCAGTCGGAGTAGAACCGGTCGCCGACGAAGTCGGGTGCCGTGTACTTTCCGAACCGGCGGAACTGCGCGGCCAGGAAGATAAGCAGGATGAAGTAGCCCGTCGTCCAGCCGACGACGTACGCCAGCCCGAAGTAGCCCGAGAGCGCGATGAGCGAGGCGACGCCGAGATAGGAGGCGGCGCTCATCCAGTTTGCACCGATCGCCATCCCGTTCTCGACTGCACCGATCGAGCGACCGGCAACCCACAGGTCGTCGACGGCCGCGACCCGGAAGAAGTAGCCGACGCCGAGGAACAGCGCGAGCATCGCCGCGACGGTCAGCGCCGGCACGAGTTTGAACTCGCCGACGTCGAGCGCCGTCTCCTGGAGGACGAACGGCTCGAGTAGCTCGATCATTCTGCGCCTCCGTCGACCGCGACGCCATCACTGTCCGTCTCGGTGTCTTCGTCCTGGAGATCGGAGTCTGCTGGTGGTGTGCTCTCGGTATCGTGTGAAATACCGTACTTCGTATCGAGCCGGTCACGCTGGAGTGCGTACCCGATCGAGAGCAAGAGTGCCCCCAGTGGCGTGATGATCGCCCCCAGAACGAAATGCAGCGGGAAGCCGAGGACTGTCGTCCCACTCATCAGGTCCGGTGCGAACAGCGTTGCGGTCGGCGGACCGAAGATGACGATGACCCAGGCGGCGAACGAGAGCCAGATCACCCGTAAGTGATCGCGCATGAACGGCGTCGCTGGCTTGAAGATGTTTATTTCCTTGTCGAGATACGATTCGGTCGTCGTGCCGCCGTCAGTTCGTGCTGCGCTTCTAGATTGTGTGTTGTCATCAGGCATGATTTGTGTCCGTTGGGTATCGTTTTTGGTTATTTTTGACTCGTGTCCGGACGACTGTCGTGTGCTGTGCGCTCGTGAAAGTGTGAAAAGCGTAGCCGCTAGTCGTCTTCTACCTGTGCTGCGATATCGTCGACGACCCCAGGATTCCGCAGCGTCGAGGTGTTGCCGAGCTCGTTGCCGCTCGCGATATCCTCCAGCAGGCGGCGCATGATCTTCCCGGATCGCGTTTTGGGCAGTTCCGGTGTGAAGATTACCTCCTCGGGCTTGGCAATCGGACCGATCGAATCGAGGACGCCCTCGATGGCACGCTCCTCGAGTTCCGCGTCAGCGTCGTAGCCGTCCTCGGGGATCGCATAGACGTAGACGGCCTCGCCCTTGACCTCGTGGTCGCCGCCGACGACGGCGGCTTCGGCGATGCCGTCGACGCCGACGACGGCGGATTCGATCTCCATCGTGCCGAGGCGGTGGCCGGAGACGTTGATCACGTCGTCGACGCGGCCGAGGATGGTGACGTAGCCGTCGTCGTCGATCTTCGCACCGTCCTCCGGGAAGTAGACCCACTCGTCTGTCTCCTCGTCCGAGTACTCCTGCCAGTACTCGTTGATGAAGCGTTCGTCGTTGTTGTACAGCGTCCGGAGCATACCCGGCCACGGTTTGTCGACGGTGACGTAGCCGGCCTGTCCGGCGTCGACCTCCTCGCCGCTGGCATTGACGACGCGTGCGTCGATTCCTGGCAGTGGCGGCCCTGCGGAGCCGGGTTTCATCGTGTTGATGCCGGGGAGCGTCGTAATCATCATGCCACCCGTCTCGGTCTGCCACCAGGTGTCGACGATCGGACACTCCTCGTTGCCGATGTGTTTGTAGTACCACTTCCAGGCGCGCGGGTTGATCGGCTCGCCAACGGTACCGAGTAGACGGAGCGAGGAGAGGTCGTGCTTTTCGGGATACTCCTTCCCCCACTTCATGAACGCGCGGATGGCCGTCGGCGCGGTGTAGAAGATATCGACCTCGTAGTCCTCGACGAGCTGCCAGAGGCGATCCTTCTCGGGGTAGTCCGGCGTCCCCTCGTACATCACCGATGTCGTCCCGAGCGCAAGCGGTCCATACACGATGTAGGAGTGGCCCGTAATCCAGCCGATGTCGGCCGAACACCAGTAGGTGTCGTCGGCTTCGATGTCGAGCACGGCGCGGCTAGTCCAGGCCGTGTAGGCGAGGTAGCCGCCGGTCGTGTGTTTGACGCCCTTCGGCTGGCCCGTCGTTCCCGAGGTGTACATCAGGAACAGCATGTCCTCCGCGTCTCGCGACACTGGCTCGACCGTTTCGCCCTCGTAGTCGGCGACGAGGTCGTCGTAGTCGTGCTGGTTGTCCGCGAGCGAGTGCTCGAGGTCGTCGCCGAGCCGGTCCACGACGACGACGTCGGAGACCTCGTGCTCGACGCCCTCGAGTCCCTCGTTGGTCTTCGAGATGTGGTCGAGCGCGTCACCGCGGCGGTAGTACCCGTCACAGGTAACGAGATACTCGCTGTCGGCCGAGTTCATCCGCGTCGCGAGCGCATCCGCGGAGAAGCCCGCGAAGACGACGCTGTGTGGCGCACCGATGCGAGCGCAGGCCAGCATCGCGATCGGCAGCTCCGGAATCATCGGCATGTAGAGGGTGACGACATCGTCCTCCTCGACGCCGAGTCCGCGCAGCGTCGCTGCGAACTCGTTTACCTCCGCGAGCAGTTCCTCGTAGGTATAGCTGCGGGTCTCGCCGAGTTCGCCGATCCACTCGATTGCTGCTTCGTCCGCCGCACCATCCTCGACGTGGCGGTCGAGACAGTTGTACGAGGCGTTCAACTCGCCGCCGGTGAACCACTCGTAGAACGGTGCGTCCCCGTCGTCGAGGACGGTGTCGTACTCCTCGTTCCAGGTGAGGAGGTCGGCGGCCCGTTCCCAACAGTGGGGCCAGTTCTCTTCGAACTCCTCGTAGATCCCCGGGTCCGTGACGTTCGCTTGCTCGACGAACGATTCGGGCGGGTCGAACGCCTCCTGTTCCTCGAGTCGCGCCTCCAGGTCGGCTTCCTCCTGTGTCATGATACACACTCACAATGACGTACAGGGATAGTAAAGGCAACCTCTAGGTGTACAAACCAACAGCCGGACGCAGATGGGAGATAGCTATTGGTTATCTGAGGGATGAAGTCGAGTACCCGCTCCGTGACTGTCAGGGATGGCGACAACGTTCGAAGCATATCGGACACACAGCCGTTCTCTCCCGCGTCAGCCGACTGCACCTAGACGTTTAGGCACTCAAAACGAACCAAGCAAATCGTGTCAGGATGAGCGTTACTACGTCGACGGCGACCCGCTGCTGGTCTCACTCGTATCCGCGTTGACACCGGTCTCGCGAGTGTGTCCCTCGGCGGGCACGCCGAAAAACGTCCGCAGTAACTCGTGTTGGGCCTTCCGCAGATGGTTGTGCAGCGTCGGCGAGGAAATCCCCATCGCGTCGGCAACCTCCTCGGCCGTACTCTCGCGCGGCCAGTCGTAGTACCCGCCGAAGTACGCCGCCCGCAGCGCCGTCACCTGTCGCTCGGTCAACCGCTCTTCTAGCCCCTCGCGAAACTCCCTGGCCGTCTGGACGGTCCGCTCTGCCTCCCGCTTGCCGAGCAGCGTCGACGACGGGAACGTCGATCGGAGTCCCTCGAGTACCGTCCGCAAATTCGTCTCCGCCGCGGACTCCGCCGTGATCGTCGTCGTCCCGTTCTCGGTAACCGCCTCGAGAACCGTCAGGCCGTACTCCGTCAGTGTGCGTGCCGGCGACGAGCCCTCGACGACGACCTCGATCCGCCAGCCGTCAGGGTCCGTCTCGAGGAGCCGGCAGTCGTCGATCCCTGGGTCGTCCGCCGCGAGGTCGAACACCTCGGCCGGCGGCGCGTCCTCGAGTCGGAGGTAGTACAGCTGCGTCGACTCCGAGATTGGAACGAGGGACTCGAGTTCGAACCGACAGCCGAGTTGCTGGGAAGCGGCGACGAAGAACGAGCGTGCATCTTGGCAGCGAACGTCGAGTTCGACGACGCGGTCCGAGAGGAGGAGGTTGCGCCGGCGAACGGCGGTGATCGCGTAGCCGACCTGTCGGCCGGCGGTGGCGAGCCACTGCTGTTCGTCCGCCGCGAACGCGTCCGCGCGGGAGGTTGCAACGCCGAGCCTGCCGTAGGTCGTATCGCCGTAGGTGAGCGAGACGCTGGCGAGGCAAAGCTCGTTGCCGTGTTGCTCGTCCGTTACCGTCGTGACGGCGACGCCCGATTCCGACTCTGACTCGTACGTGGAACTATCGTCCGGACCTTCCCGCTCACCATTCGCCCACTCCGCAGGAGCGAGTCGCTCAACTGTCGCCGCATCGACCTCGCTCCCGCCTCGCTCCCCGCTCGTGGTTCTCCGTCCCTCACGATCGAATCCGGTCGTCCGATCGATCCAGCTGAACGCGTAGCCCTCACCCGCCGCGAGCGCCTCACAGACCATCGCCTCGACCGCCTCGTGATCGCTCGCCTCGAGCAACGCCGCCGTTACCGCTCGATACCGTTCGCCGACCGCCACCGCCCGGCGCAGTTCGTTGCGCTCTGCGCGGACGGACTCGAGTACCTCGTGCTGTGCCGAACTGTCGCGGACGAAGACGGCGTAGCCGTCGTGACGGCCGCGGTCGTCTCGCAGCGGCGAGATGACCTCCGTCGCTCGAAAGCGCGAGCCGTCGCTGTGAACGCGCCAGCCCTCCTGTTCGGTGCCCGTCTTCTCGAGTGCCGTCGAGAGCGTCTGTTCGGGAACGCCATCGTCGACCGCCTCGTCCGTGTAGAACGCGGAGACGTGCGTGCCGACGATTTCGCCCGCGCGGTAGCCGAACAGCGCAGCAGCGCTGCGATTCCAGCGCTCGACGTAGCCCTCCTCGTCGAGGCGCACGAGCGCGTAGCGGTCACTCGCGGCCAGCAGCAGGCGGACGACGCCGTCGTCGCTCATCGGCCGTCCAGTCCTGCCGGAGCCGCCTGCACCCGCGAGCCGCGGCGTCGACGGTCGTTCGACGGTTTCGAAGGCGTCGACGAGTGCCGTATCCGAGGGCTCTGGCAGGTAGGACTCGAGTGCCTCGAAGCTCTGCCAGCCCCCGGCGGCCTTGACCGCACGCGGGTTGATGTCGTGGTCGACCAGCGACCGGCGGGCGAAGTAGTGACGGAGGTCACTCGAGGAGGCGTCTGCGAGTGCGGGTCGGTCGAATCGTTCGCTCGCGCGGGTCGCGACCTCGGCAACGAGCATCTGCAGTCGGCGAGGCGTGACATCGAAGAGGTGGTCGTCAGCACTGAGGTCGTTGCTCCGAGCGTAGCGGCGGATTTCCTGTTCGACGCCGGTTGGGAGGTAGGCGGTTCGGTGCTGTGTGCCGTCGATGTTATCAGTGCCGTCAGTGTCGTCAGTGTCGGTAGTGTGACCAGTGCGGCCACCAGTAGCAGGAACGCGTACGACGTACCGCGGCGGGTCGATACGGACCTGCTCGACGTCGCCGACAGTGAGGGCAGCGAGCTCGGCGGGCCGTAGGCCCACTTCGCCACAGCAGCGGACGACGAGGACTTCACGGTAGGTTTCGGCAGCGTCGAGAAGACTGTCGTATTCGCGGGCTGAGAGCGCCGCCTCCGCAGTCATGTTTCGCAATTTCAGCCACGGAGAATATAATAGTACCGCTGCTCTGTCGTGTCTCTCGCCGTCTTCGCAGAGATAGTCGTCATCGTCCCGCCGACTGGTTTCGCTTCAGTTGGGTATGCGAAACGCTACGGCTGCTCTCGCTCGCTCTGGATCTCACCGACGATTTCGGGATTCCGGAGCGCGCTCGTATCGCCAAGTTCCTCGCCGTTCGCGATGTCCTCCAGGAGGCGGCGCATGATCTTTCCGGAACGCGTCTTGGGGAGTTCGGGCGTGAAGACGACCGCTTCGGGTCTGGCGATCGGACCGATCGCGGTCTCGACGCGCTCGAGGATCGACTCCCGGAGCGTGTCGTCTGCGGTGTGATCGCCTGCGGCTGAGACGTAGGCGTAGATTTCGGTATTTCCGTGGGAACTCGAGCGGCCGACGACGGCGGCCTCGGCGACGCCGTCGACATCGGCGATTGCGCCCTCGATCTCCATCGTACTCAGTCGCGTGCTGGCGACGTTGATCACGTCGTCGACGCGGCCGAGCATGGTGATGTAGCCGTCTTCGTCGACCGCGGCGGTGTCGCCGCTGAAGTAGCGCCAGACGCCGTCGGTGGCGTCAGCATCGGTGTTGGCGTCAGCATCAGTGGTGTCGTCGGCCTCGGTATCGATGTCGGAAAACCGGTCCCAGTATTCGTCCCGAAACTGGTCGTCACCGTCGTACAGCGTCCGGGCCATGGCAGGCCACGGCCGCGGGATCGTGAGGTAGCCGGTCTGGCCGGGGTCGACCGCATCGCCGTCCTCGTCGACGACCGTCACGTCGATGCCGGGCAGCGGCGGTCCTGCAGCGCCGGGTTTCATCTTGTCGACGCCCGGCAGCGTCGAGATCAAGATTGCACCAGTCTCGGTTTGCCACCAGGTGTCGACGATCGGGCACTCGCCGTTCCCGATGTGTTCGTGGTACCAGCGCCACGGTCCCGGACTGATCGGTTCGCCGACGGTCCCGAGCAGGCGTAGCGACGAGAGGTCGTGTCGCTGGGGGTACTCCTCGCCCCACTTCATGAACGCGCGGATGGCCGTCGGCGCGGTGTAGAAGATATCCACCGCGTTCCGGTCGATGATCTCCCAGAGTCGATCTCGGTCGGGATAGTCCGGTGTCCCCTCGTACATCACCGTTGTCGTCCCGAGCGCGAGTGGCCCGTAGACGATGTAGGAGTGGCCCGTAATCCAGCCGATGTCTGCGGCACACCAGTAGGTGTCCTCGGGCTGGATGTCGAGGACGCTTCGAGCGGTCCAGGTGACCTGCGCGAGATAGCCGCCAGTCGAGTGGACGACCCCCTTCGGGTCGCCGGTCGTCCCCGAGGTGTACATCAGGAACAGCATGTCTTCCGCGTCTCGCGAAACCGGCTCGACTGACGCGCCTGCAAACGCCTCGCGGAGCTCGTGATAGTCCGACTCGCCGTCGCCGAGGACGTGTGGCAGTTCGTCTCCCAGTCGATCGACGACGACGGTTTCGACGTTCTGGTCGACCGAGAGCCGGGCGTTGTCCGCCTTGCTCTTCTGATTGAACGCGTCGCCGCGACGGTAGTAGCCGTCACAGGTGACAAGGAACTCGCTGTCGGCAGCGTCTAGCCGCGTCGCGAGCGCGTCCGCCGAGAGCCCCGCGAAGACGACGCTGTGTGGTGCGCCGATGCGAGCACAGGCCAGCATCGCGATCGGCAGCTCCGGGATCATCGGGAGGTAGATCGTCACCACATCGTCCTCTTCGACGCCCAGGTCTCGCAGGGCCGCGGCGAACTCGTTAACCGCGACCGCGAGGTCCTGGTAGGTGTAGGTTTCGCGTTCGCCTTGCTTTCCCTCCCAGCGGATCGCTGCGTGATTCTTCCGGCCGGCCTCGAGGTGACGATCCACGCAGTTGTAGGCGGCGTTCAACTCGCCGCCGGTGAACCACTCGTAGAACGGCGCGTTCTCGTCCTCGAGGACGGTGTCGTACGACTCGTTCCAGGTGAGGAGGTCGGCGGCCCGTTCCCAGCACTCGGGCCAGCTGCGCTCGAACTGCTCGCCGAGCGGCTGGTCGTCGACTGCGTCCGTGACGTTCGCCTGTTCGACGAACGATTCCGACGGGTCGAGCGTCGGCCCGGTGGGCTCGGGACGGTTTCGCCCCCACCCGTTCCGATCGTCCATGCTCGTTCGGACCGAGGCCGGTCAGCGGAATAAACGTTCCTCCGCCGGAAAGGCAGACGGCGACGCGATTTGCCGGGCGCTGTTCATGACTGCAGTCACTGCCCCACCAGTCCTGGCTCAGCCAGCGTCTCTGCGGTCCGCCTCGTCGTCCCCATCGACCACGAGTACCGGTCGGTCTGCGAACCGTACCACCGCGTCGACGGTGCTGCCGAGCAATGCCCGCTTGAATTCCGAACTCCCGCGTGCTCCGACGACGATCGCATCGACGTCCCAGCGGTCGGCTACCGCGAGAATTTCCTCGTGTGGAACGCCAGCCCGAACCGTCGTCTCTGCCGAGAGGTCTACCGCTCGTGCACGTTCCTCGAGAGTAGCGAGCGAGTCCTCCGCGGCCGCACGGAGTGTTCGCTCACGCTCCTCGGGGTCGACGATCGCGTTATCGTAGTCGGTTCTGGATTCGACGACCGCGACAGCATAGAGGTCGGCACCCAGATCCGATGCAAGGCTGATCGCGTGCGCCGTCGCCGCCGTCGCGTCGTCGCTCCCGTCCGTTGCAACGAGCACAGAGTCGTACATGATGGCGCGTACGCGGTCCGGGGTGAAAGATGTGAACCCGCGTGTTCCGTTCTCACTCGAACCGACTACTCGTCACTCGTCTTTCTTCGGCATCGTCGAAAACCGAGCCGGCGACCGCATGTCGGCCCGCTTCGAAGGCGATGGAGCCAGTGTCGAGTAGCGAACGACGCCGCGCGAGGTCTGTCCGTCATCTGAGCCAGTACCGAGGTCGGGCTCGAGATCAGCACCGAGGCCGTCGTCCAGCAGTCTGTCATCGTCGTCATCGGCATCTGGGCCGTCACCGTCATCCTCATCGTCAGCGTCAGCGTTCGCGTCCGCTTCGCTCTCCCCACCTACCGAACTCACCTTCTCTCGAAGCCCCGCTACATCCTCACTGAACGACGACACCCGGTCGCCCAACGCATCGCCTAGTTCGTCATCGACGAACTCGAGTACGTCGTCGGTGGCGCTGTCACTGTCACTCTCGGTGTCGTCGTCATCGGTGCCGTTGTCACTGCTGCTGCCGCTGTCGCTGTCCTCATCTCCCTCTTCTGCTCCATCCTCGTCGCCATCTGCCGCCGTGCCTTCGTCGTCACCGGCCGGCTCATCAGCCGCCGTGTCCCGGTGCTCACGAATCGCCGTTTGTAATCCGCCGACGGCGTCCTCGAGTCCCTCCTCGTCTGTGCTCTCCCCCACCCTCGCCAGCCGCAGGAGGCGCTCGAGATCCTCGACGTGTTCCGGGTCGCCCTGTGCGATCGCTGCCGGAATCGTCTCCGGTTCGGAGCCGTCTGGCAACGTCCCGAGGCCGACCGCCTCGAGAAGGTCCTGCGGCTCGGCCGACTCGAGAAGGTCGCTGGCGGTTTCCGAGAGAGTTGCCATCGTCGACCCGCTCGGTGTGTCGGTGTCTGTGGCCAGTGCACCGGTCTCGGCGTCGGCCGTCTCCAGCAGGTCGGTCACCTGTTCCTGGAGGTCCTGGGAGTCGTCGGTGTCACTCATGGGGCTCTCGTTCGTCGAACGGTCGCCAGTGCCGTGAACGTTGGCCGGGCCAGTTCCGGGTTCGGGGGTAACGCTGTGGAGTGCTGGTGTCTGAGTTTGGTGTTCGTTTGGGTTACTCGTCTTCGTCCTCGTCACCGTCCCCATCCCCATCGATTCCCTCGTCTGCATCAGCATCGTCGCCATCGTCGGTGACCGTGTCGACGATTTCGTCCGTCATCTCCTCGCGACTGAGATTCGCCTTGACGCCGACGTCCTTGGCAACCGACTGGAGATCCTCGTATGACATCACGCCGAGAAAGTCGACCAGCGTTTCCCGGCGGAGATTCTCGAGGTCATCCACGGACTGTTCGAGGCCTGACTCGTCTGTTTCCTGTTGGTCTTCGTCTGCATCCGCTTCATCTCCTTCTTCGTCTTCACCCTCTCCGTCGTCGGTGTCAGCCTCGTCCGCCTCAGCATCTTCCTCACCTGTCGCCTCATCGACCACACCTTCGAGACTCGTCCCGTCTGCGAGATTCTGGGCAACCGACTCGGCGGACTCACGCGCATCGCTGCCCTCGAGTGCCGTCGTGACTCCGCGTCGAATCGCCGCTGCGAGTTCGGTGAGCAGCTGTGTTGGGAGTCGACCGCCCTCATCGGCTTCGTCTTCGGCTTCAGCTTCAGCCTCGGCCTCGTCTTCATCGTCAGCATCCTCCTCACGCTCTTCGCCGCGCTCTTGGACTGCACTCGAGAGCACCTCGTGAACCTCCCCACCAACTGACGCGCCGACGTTTCGGCCGACTTGCTCGCCGAATTGCCGGCCGACTGCAGCGCCGATCTCGCCCGCGTCGATACCGTCCTCGAGTGAGCCGCCGTTGATGACCTCCGCGACGTCGAGTTGGTCTGAGACCTCGTCGGCGACGAGCTGTTTTAGGCTGGAGTCCTCACTCATAGCGAGTCCCCTCGGTTCGATCGTGCCCGTCGGGGGTGGTCGTGGCAGTGGGTGTTAGTCATCCTCGGAGTCGTTCTCGGTGTCCTCGTCGTCTTCATCGTCGTCTTCGTCTCCGTTCTCTCCGTCGGAGTCGTCATCTTCGTCTTCGCTCTCACCGTCGCCACTCTCCTCGTCGTCACCGGCTGAATCATCATTGTCGTCTGCATCTTCCCCACCGTCGCCTTCATCCTCCGCTCCGTCCTCACTCTCTTCGTCTTCCGTTTCGTCTTCGGCTTCTGCTTCGTCGCTTTCGTCTGCCTCTGCATCCGAGTCTTCATCTTCCTCTGCCTCTGCATCTTCGTCTCCACGACTGAGGACCTCCTCCAGCGCCATCTCACCGATCGTCCGCCCGAGACTCGCACCGATCTTTCGACCTACGACTGCACCGATCAACCCGCCGAGGGACTCGCCAAGTGGCTTCTCTTCGTCGAGTTCACCCTCCCACTGCGTCCCCTCCAGTAGTTCCTGGATCTCGATATTCTCGACGATTTTCTCGTAATCGATTCGCTCAACGAGCGAGCTACTCTCGTCGGTCGTGTCGGTACTCGAGTTCGAGTTTGCCCCCGAGTCCGAGTCCGAGTCTGTTTCTGTCCCCTCCGCTTCCTCCGCATTCGAATCTGGATCTGAACCTGACGTAGAATCGTCACTCATGATTGGACCTCCGGCTGTGACTCCGCCTGACTATCCGAACCGTTCTGTTCGTCCGAACCACGTCCGCCGCTCGACTCCGTCTGTTCGAGGAGTTGCTCGAGTACCTCGCGGACGACGATTGCGACGAGTTCCTCGACTGGGAAACTCGGGACGAGGCTGCGAGCCTTCTGTTTCATCGTTCCGCCCGCCGAGGAGAGCGAGTTCGAGACCGAACTGGCAGCCGAGGAGAGGGGACCGGGAGTGTCGTCGGTCGGTTCGTCGTCTTCGTCCTCGGTTTCGGTTTCGGTTTCTTCGTCTTCTCCATCCGTCTCTTCGTCCTGTCCGGCTCCGCGAAGCCGTCCAATCACCGACTTCGGCTTCTGTACCAGCTTACTCGGGAGCGATTTGAGCCAACTCATCGGCTTCCCGAGAGCCGATTTCAGCGCCTCGGCCGGCTTCGAAAGCGCAGAGCGGAGCATCGAAACAGGTTTTTTCAGCATCGACTTCGCACTCTCCGCGAGGGATTTGGCCTTTTCCAGCAGTGCACTGGGGCCGTCCAGTAAGCCGGTAACGGTCGACAGCAAGTTCCCGAGCAGGTTGTTCTGCCCCGGTCGGGCCGAGACGTCGAGGGTGACCGGGTTCAGGTTGACCTCGAGTCCCAACAGGTCGAGAAACAGGCCGTCGAGATCGAGGTGGAGGACGCCGCTCGCGTCGTCGTCCTGATAGACGTCCTCGGCGTCCTCGACGTGGTCGCTGGTGACTGTGTCGTCACTCTCCTGTTCGTCCGTTTCGTCCGCCTCGTCGGAGTCGGCTTCCTGGTCTTCTTCGTCTTCCTCGCCGTTGTCGCCGTCGTCGTTGTCGTCACCATCGGTATCGTCGCCATCCTCGCCATTCTCGCCATCGTCACCACCGTCGCTTTCCTCGGGTTCCTCGTCCGCATTGTCGTCCGCAGTATCCGCTGACTCACCATCGTCAACTGCGCTTTCCTCCTCATCAGAGTCCTCGTCACCATCTCCGTCTGCGTCACCACCTCCGCCTTCGTCCGCAGTGTCGCCTTCGCCTTCGTCAGTTTCCGCGCTATCACCACCTGTTTCAGGCTCATCGTCGCCGTCTGCCTCGGCCTCGTCGGTCTCACCGCCGTCGGTCACCAGTCGCTGCCGACAGCGTTCTGCGACGGGAGCGCCAGGCGACGGCCTCTCGAGTCCGGGCGGGTCGTCCCACCCATCACCGTCTCTCTCTGACCCATCTGTCATTATCCGAGAACATGCACGGCAAACAGTACTGTGGTAATTTGCCTTGCGTGTGCGCCCATCCCCGAGTACTCCGGAACGCGGGTATCGAAGCTACCGCATACAAGACACTACCGGGACGAAGACTCTCACCGACGGTCGGACACTCCCATCACAGCGACTCGAGGAACCGATCGAACGCGCCGCTCTCGGGATGGACGTGTGCGTACGTCCCCAGGGAGTCGTACGCCAACAGCCCGTCGTGCTCGCCATCAATTCCCTTTCCACGGACCGTCTCGAACGCGAACCGCGCGTCCGAGTCCACGTCGGCACTCGAGTAGTGGAACTCGTGGCCCCGAATCGTGTCGCCGGCGTGGGCGGTGAGGGTGTCGTCGATGGCTTCGAGTTCGATGTGGTCGAGGGCCTGGTAGCGGTCGTGCATGGTGACGTCCGCGGGGAGGATGCCGGCCATGTCGTGGGTTGAGGGTTCGGCGTCGTCGGTGCCGGCGTCGCCTCCTCCAGTGGCGGTCAACGACCGACTCATTGCCATCAACCCACCGCACTCGCCGAACACCGGTAGTCCCTCCCTCGCCCGATCGCCAAGTTCCGCGAGCGTGCCGACGGACTCGAGTGCAGCCGCGTGCAGTTCGGGGTAGCCACCGGGGAGGTAGACGCCGTCGCAGTCCGGAACGGGATCGCCGGCGACGGGCGAAAATGTGACGAGGTCGGCGCGTTCACGAAGGCGCTCGATCGTCGCAGGATACCGGAAGCAAAACGCCGCGTCGCTGGCGACCGCGACCGTTGCATCGACCGGGGAAGCGGGTTCGGCCGGCGTCTCGGGTGCAGCGGGTTCGCGGGCGGCCGCGAGGAGTCGGTCGGTGTCGATCGTCTCCGCGGCCTCTCTGAGCGCCGATCGCGGCAGTGCGGCTTCCGACCCCATCTCGAGACCGAGATGGCGGTCGGGGATTTCGAGGTCGTCGTTCGGCGGGATTCGACCGAAGTACTCGAGTTCGTCCGGAAGCGCGTCCCTGATTCCCTGCTCGTGGCGACCGCCGTGGGCGCGCTGGGCGATGATGCCCGCAACGTCGATGTCGCGGCCGATTTCGGCGGCGTACTCGCGGAAGCCGTACGCCGTCGCGGCGACGCTCTCCATGCCCGCCTTGGCGTCGACGACGAGGACGACGGGCAACTCGAGTGCGGCGGCGACCATGGCGGTACTCGAGGCGTCGCCGTCGTAGAGGCCCATGACGCCTTCGACGAGGCAGATGTCGGGGTCGTTTCCGGCGTCGGCGTCGGCACCACCAGTCTCGGCCGCGCGAGCGCAGTTCCGCCGAAGCCCATCCTCGCCGGAGAGCCACAGGTCGAGCGTTCTGGATGGTCGGCCGGCGATGGCCTCGTGGTGGCTCGGGTCGATGAAGTCCGGGCCGGCCTTCGCGGGCTGGACGATTTGCCCCGCGTCGGAGAGCGCCTGCATCGTCGCGAGCGTCGCGACGGTCTTGCCGACGCCGGAGCTGACGCCGCCGAAGACGAGCCCCTTCATCGGATATCCCCGAACCTACTGTCGGCTCTGCGTGCTCGGCTTTCTCGTCCGGTTCCGGTCGACGGCGGCCTGCGGGTTGCCATTGTACTTGTCTTCACACAACTGTACTTGAACTCGTCGGTGAGGGTGAGCGCACGCTACGTCAAATCCACACCACAGCAGAAAACTCGAGTTGGAAATGGTGCGGTCTGGAATCGAAGTCGAGAGTCCGAAACCGAGTAGACTATCTCCGGTACGTTCAACCGCCACTGGTACGAACACTGACTAATGACTACACGCGGCGCTGTCAGATCTCGGTTGCTTCATATCCCGCTCGCAGCCCTCGGACTTTTCGTTCTTTTCGGGACGGTGGCTGTCACCTTGGTGGTCGGCAATGCCCTGTTTCACTCGATATTCTTGCTCCTGCTGGGTGCCCCCATCGGGGAAGTTGTAGAAACGATGTCGATCTCACGAATTGTGGCTGATCTATCCGGTGATTTGTACGGGTGGATGGCAGGCATTCTACTTTGTATCCTGTTGCTCCCACTGTTTATGCGGTACAACGACTGGTTGGGGCGGATACTCTACGATCAAGATGCGGATCGAGACCGAGACCAGGGCCACGCTCTCGACTCGGAGCCCTGAATACCAGCACAGAGAGTGACCTCACACAGTCACAATCCTCGAACCAGCGCCATGGACCGTGTTTTTTGCCACCACTGGACGCCACACGGCGCACGTCGGATCGGCGACGAACTTAACGGCACCAATCGGTTACCAGAGGATCCAGATCATCCATGACAGACGACCAGCCAACGAACGAGACACCGCCCGACGAGACGCCCGCAAACGACGCCACAGCGGCCGACGGCAGCCCCGAAGCCCACCTCCGCGAGGCACTTCGCCACCTCGACGCTGCGCGCGACACCGGCGAACTGCGGAAGACGCACACGGTCGCACTCGAGGAGGTCGCCCGCACGATCACGACCGTGCTTCGGGAACACGAGACAGACGGGAATCCCGAGCAGGACGGATAGCGTGTCTCTGCGGTGACGATTCGGCCGTGTTGCGACCGAGGATCAACACGCCTTTGAGCCCCCTCGCGCGTTATCCGGTGAGTCTACGATGACGGGGGACGACGCTGGGGCCGAAACGCGCGCCGACGATATCGAGTACGGGGTCGACGACAGACCGCCGCTCGGCGAGTCGGCGGTGCTCGGGATCCAGCACTATTTGACGATGGTTGGAGCGAACATCGCCGTGCCACTGATTCTGGCCGAGGCGATGGGAATGCCGACGGAACTGTGGCCGCAGTTCATCGGGACCTTCTTCGTGGTGTCGGGGATCGCAACGCTGGCCCAGACGACGTTCGGGAACCGGTACCCGATCGTACAGGGCGCACCGTTCTCGATGCTCGCGCCGGCGCTCGCGATTATCGCGGTCGTCACGGCGGGGGGAGTGGCGGGACAGCCCGACTGGCAGGCCGCGCTCTTGCAGTTACAGGGCGCGATCATCGTCGCGGCGATTGTCCAGGTCGCGATGGGATACTTCGGCCTGGTCGGGAAACTGCAGCGGTTCCTCTCGCCGGTCGTCATCGCGCCGACGATCGCTTTGATCGGACTGGCGCTATTCGATGCGGGACAGATCACGTCGCCGGACCAGAGCTGGTGGCTGCTCGGGCTCACCCTGGGTCTCATCCTGCTGTTCTCGCAGTACCTCGACCTCAAGCACAAGGCGTTCCGGCTGTACCCGGTGATTCTGGCGATCGCGCTGTCGTGGATCGTCGCCGCAGCACTGTCGGCGGCCGGTGTGATCGGAATCGACCACCCCGGCCACGTTCCACTCGGGGACGTCACCGAAACCACGCTCATCCTGCCGATCACACCGTTCCAGTGGGGCATTCCTGAACTCACGACGGCGTTCGTCATCGGCATGTTCGCCGGCGTGCTCGCCTCGATTGTCGAGAGCATCGGCGACTACTACGCCGTCGCAAACCTGACCGGGGCCGCCGCGCCCAGCGAGAAGCGGATCAACCACGGTATCGGGATGGAAGGACTGATGAACATCTTCTCGGGGATCATGGGCACCGGCGGCTCGACATCCTACTCCGAGAACGTCGGTGCGATCGGACTCACTGGCGTCGCCTCGCGCTACGTCGTTCAGATCGGGGCGCTCGTCATGCTGGTCGTCGGCTTCATCGGCTACTTCGGCCAGCTCATCGCGACGATCCCCGATCCGATCATCGGCGGCCTGTTCATCGCCATGTTCGCCCAGAT
Source organism: Natrialba sp. SSL1 (assembly GCF_001861355.1). Classification (GTDB taxonomy): domain Archaea; phylum Halobacteriota; class Halobacteria; order Halobacteriales; family Natrialbaceae; genus Natrialba. The sequence goes on along the minus strand of NZ_MASN01000035.1, from coordinate 264,458 downwards.
CGTCGCCGTCGGGATCGGCAACCTTCGCCACGTCGACCTCGAATCCTCGCGCAACGTGTTCGTCATCGGCTTCGCGCTGTTCATCGGTCTCGCGATTCCGGAGTACATGGCCAACTTCGAGACGACGCTCGCCTTCCGCGACGCCGTCGGCATTGAAGCCGCGATCGCGCCACTCGCGACCGCTGACGTCATCACCGCGATCGGACTCGGTGCAGGAATCGAAGCTGCCGCCACCGTCGCCGTCGACACGGTGTTCATCATCGGCTCGACCGGGATGGCCATCGGCGGACTCGCCGCACTGCTGCTCGACAACACGATTCCGGGCACCCGCGAGGAGCGCGGGCTTACCGAACTGAATCAGCTCACCGAGGACGACGAGGAATTCGAGTCGTTCTGGGACCGGTGGGTCAGTTCGGACGGCGAGCGCGGGCGGTAGTACGGGTTCACTATTTTACGGTAGATCGTTCGCTATTCGTGGCTACAGGGCCTGCTGCGTTCGGTCGGAGAAACTTGCTCGAAGAGATCCGGATACGTCGTAACGAGCCCATCGGAATCAACCGCTAACTCAGCCGTGAAGCCGCTGGAGAGGCTCTCGTAGCGATACCGCCCGCCGTTCTCATCGAGCGGGTCGAAACACGTGTACCGTTGCCTGGCAGTCTCGACGCGGAGTTCAGGTACGCCAATATAGACTGTCCCGATCTCGGCCGATTCGTTTCGGTCGAGTTCCAGTCGTCGAATCGGTACCGTGTTCGTAAACGGCGTCACCGAAATGTCGACATCGGTGCAGCCATCTAGTTTCGCTACCGCCTCTCCTCGAGCGTCTGTCCAGGTACCTTCCCCATCGGCCTGGAGCGAGAGTGATTCGGATTCCCGGCCGAGGTTCGCAATCTCCACCCGCTGAACGCGATAGTGGGGGTCGCAGTCGACCTCGTATCGGACACGAAACGACTCACCGTCGGCCACACCAACGACGACGCTCTCTGCATTGATAGCAGTCGAATCTTCACGAAGATGAAGCGATTCGATACCAATTCCGGCCGCCGGAATCCAAAATACGTCTCGATTCATGTCACGACATCAATTCAATAGTAGATAACGCTACTGTCCCTGCCCGGTCTTTGCACTGCGTTGCTCGTCAGCCGTCGGTCCGCTCCGACAAGTTCGAACTTGGCGCTGTGCTCAGACTGTACTCGAGTCCAATTCGACTCGAATACGCCCATTATCCAGAACCTCCGTCAAACTTCAGTCTGCATCGGGGGCGTCGAGTGGTGGTGTGCAGAGGGAATGTGGGAGCCGGTTCGCTACCGCTGGGCCGTGAGGAGAGCCGATACCGTAGTACCGAGCCAGCTACTCATCCGCAATAATAATCTCTTCGGACTCTTCCTGCTCGCACTCTTGGATTGCTTCTTTGACGTCTTCTTGTGTCGCTTCTTCCATCCTGTACCCTCTTTGGCGCTAGCATTCGACCCTGGGAGTGTAAAACAGCACTAGCGTATTCTCATCGAGAAAATACCCTCGTTCCATTTTGGAGGGGGTAACTGCAGCGTGATGTGGTGTCCGTGATCTTCGACTCGGCTCACTCCATCCCGTGCAGTTCTCGGTGTGCCCGCAAGGCGTCCGAAGACGGCTGCTTCGCTGGCTCTTCGGGGACAGTGAGTTGTGTTCCCTCGAGTGCCCGAATTTCCTCGGGGACCGTCTCGTCAGTGCGGTCGTTCAGGATGATCTCACGGTCGTCCGTCGCTGCGAACCAGCCTGTATCGAACGCCCAGTGGTGGAGTCGGCACAGTGCGAGTCCGTTGTATATCCTGTCCTTGCCGCCCTCCGCTTTCGGATAGATATGAGCCGCTTCGACCTCCGGCTTGCCGTCCGGTGATCGCCGCGCTGCGCCGCACGCCGCACACGTGTCCTCGTAGGCACGTTTGACCTGCTTGGCGAACGCCGATGACCGTGCGAGTCGTGTCGTTTGTTCGCGCGCCGTCGTTTCTGTGAGCGGTGGATCGTCGTCTGCAGCCGTCATGACTGTCGCCTGGGCGTCAGTGTACTCGTCCCAGCCCACACTCCCAAGCTTTTGCATCTCGAACCGGTAGACCATCCGTTCGCCGTCGTTCACGTACGTGTGATTCATGACATCGACGAGTCCCTCGTACTCGTACGCATCAACGCCCTCCACGCTGGTGAAGAAGTAGATCGGAATGAGGTCGCGGGTTGCCTCCTTCAGCGCACGATTGGCGGCCGTCTCCGGCTGGTCGCCCTTCTCGGGGACGCCCTCGCCAATGTAGCGAAACCGGTCGCCATGCCCGATGCGGTCGTCGTAGATCTCGCCCTCGTTCGACAGCAAAATTATGTATCGCTGGTCGCCCGCCCGGCGGAGATTGATTCCCTTGATCTGATAGCCGAAATTCGTGCTGAATACGCCCTCCAGTTCCGCCTGTGTGACTGTCTGATGCAACTCGAGTTCGAACTCCCCTGGGCAACCCATTGTCTGAATTGACTGTCTTCGTCAGGGGAACCCTAAAGCTGCTGGCATCAGTCTGTCCACCGTCGATTTTGTCTTGGTCTCAAACGTCAATTCTAACGAAAGAATAAATTCATTCCGCTGAGAGTTTCAGCTATTGATGGTCTCACAGGAATCACTCAACAGACTCAAGCCGTTTATCGACGAGGGCGAAACGACGATCGATGGCTACTCCACCAGCCACGAAATCGGCGTCCTCACCGACCGGCAACTGCTTAGTCTCGAAGTACGCGGCCGAGAGAACTCCACGACGGTGGTCGACACAACGTACCTCGACCAACTCGGTGGCGTCTCGATCGAGCACAATACGACCCCCGACTTCCATCAGGACAAGCTCCTCTCAGCCATCGTCTCACTGGTCCTCGCACTCATCTCGCTCGCTCTCTTCGGCGCGATCGACGCGGAGGGACCCGCAACGGTCCTCCTACTCGTTGGTCTCGGCGTCGGTGTTCTGAGTCTCGTCCTGTTCGCGGAAGCGTTCAACACCCCCGAGGATACGGTTCACATCCAGCTCCAGACCGATACTGGGGAAACCGCCTGGCAGGCCCGGCTCGATGAGGAGTATCTCGAGTTCGCCGAAACGCTCTCGCGAACGGTCAGTTCGGCGCACGCGACGGCAGAGCCTGCGACTCGGACGGTTGGTCGGTGAGCAGCTGTCGATAACTCGGCTGTCGGGTCAGGTCGGGTCAGGAGATCGCGACCATCGGGATCAGGTTCTCTTCTGGACGAATTCTCTCGTGGAGTCCGTGGGCCTCACTACAATGCCCTGCGACCGCAGACGGATCGCGGTTTCGACTCGAGTGCCACGCAATGTGCTTGGGTGTGATGGTGTGGTCGGTGGTGGTTGTGGTGGTTTTGGTGGTGGTTCCGACTTGGATTCCGGTGAATCCCACCCATCACGCGCACACACACTGCCCGACACTCGATATTCCGCCGTGATCCGACTGCGTGCGGCCCCGTTTCGCCCCCCAATGAGGGACTGAGGAACAGGCAAGGGACGAGTGTAGAGTCGGAGGGAACTCGAGTTAGGACTCGTCAGTTCGATCGGGGTGGGTGACCTGCGTGGGCTGATTGGTGTGGGTTTTCTGGTCGGGGATCGGTGGGGCGATGCGACAGCCACAGGGGCCGGCGACGGCGTCGGTGGGGCCGATTATCGTCGTGCGGCGGATGGGGGTGTTGCATCGTGGGCACGGTCTGAATTCGTAGTTGGTGGTCGTCTGGTCGTCGGTGTCTGTGTGGTCGGTGGTGTGGTTGTCGTTGTGATTGGCTTGGTTGCCTCGGTTGGCTTGGCTGTCTTGGTCATCTTGGGTCGCGTCACTCCGTCGAGCATCGCCTCGGTCGGCATCGTGACCATCGAGATCACGGGGCCCGTCGTCGTCACTTAGGTCCATTGGGACCACCTCGGAACGTCGGTGGGGTTGCCGACGATTGCTCTGCCGACAACTCCATCGCTAAATCCGGACAAGAGCAACGCTACTGGGTGGACGCGGCGATGCGTCAATCGTGCGGGATGTTTATATCCCGTGAGAATGTACGCAATCATGGCTTCGGCGAAACGCGCTTAGAAGCCACGCCTTGGGTGTTCCAGCACCCGGGGCATTTCCGTACCCCAACGTCGCGGCTTCCGTTCTAATTGTTAACTGGTAGTGACTTATATCTACCGCTGGAGGGCGGGAAGAAGAGAAAGTACAGACGTATGATTTGGGTTCAAGAAGCCTGCTACTCTTATGTAAGGGCTGTATTGGTATTCTTAGATTGACTTCGGTTGCATTCCGAGAAGGGCAGTCGAACCCGCATACCCGCACACAAACCCTGAACTGCTAGTTTTGATGATTATTAAGCGGTTTATGTCCTCTCCAAATTGGCAGGCGCTGGCGGTCAACAGGAAGAACGTCTATTTCTCATGCTACTTAATCCGGTTTGTGCACACGGCTTGCTCTTTTTTGTGTGCATATTTAGGAATCCGATTTTGGCAATACTTCAAGGGGAAGAAACACACCAGATAGTCTTTGGCAAGTTATGACCGCTTATTGCGCTTTTTCCATTCCTTTCTCATCGTAGTTCGAGCAACGCTTAGATAGCTACCCTCGTTTTTGTATACGTCCCAATGACGGTTCAGTACTTTTAGAATGTACTCGGTGGGACTGCTCATCCATCGACGGATCACTGGGAAATTCGATAAGCATTCCAGTATATAACAAAGAGCCAGAAGAGATGTGAATTTCTGGCCTTTGAGGCATCTATTCCATAAATAATAGCTAACAACGTCTGCCCTCTTCCGTGACATCCTCCGTATTTCACTCTCTGGAATGACTAAATTTTCATTGTATGTTTTTATTGTATCACTATTCATCCTCAACAGCCCTAAATAAAGGACAGGGATCGCAACAACAGTGGCCGGTAGAAACGTGATTAGTGAAACACCATTAGAAAACCAATATGCGAAAAAGGATCTAGATTCTAACCCTGCATACGTGGTAACCACCAGAAGAAACGCTAGTAGGTAGTTGATTTTCGCGCTAACGCTGTTCAGAAAGCCGACAAACTCATCGACTTCTTCGTGAGGATTATATTCTCGTGCTCTTTGACTTGATTGGCTTGCTTTTTCCACTAAGGTTGGATTATCCCATTTGCTAAATACTTTCTTCACAAAAGGGTCATCTAAGTATTTTGCCTTCAGAAAATCGAGAAACATAGAACGGATTTCCTTTAAGCCCTCAAATGGCGTTGTCTTCTGTATGAAATGCTTTGTCGGCTCCCAACCAGTAGCCATAATTTCCGATATGATGTTTATCCTCAAATCAATACTGACTGTTCACTGAGATACCCACCAGACCACCGGCTCCTTGCCGGACCGCACTTCACACCTCTGAGGACCACCACTAGAGTCGACTGTCCGCCTTTAGATGGCGGCGGGTACTCAAGTATAATAGTGTCGTGTAGCAATAGTTCGGGGCGCTACAGGATTGTGAACTACGCCGAGACGGTCGCTCACTTCGTTCGCATCCCGCCTCGTCTCGTTCAAATCCTTCGCGATCCAGTATCTGTCGCTCACGAAGTTGTTCGCGACAGAAACATGGGCGCTACAGGATTTGAACCCGTGACAGCTTGGTCCGAAGCCAAGTACTCTGTCCAGACTGAGCTAAGCGCCCGCACCCTTCCGTATCCGTCGACCTCCTATAAGTCACTCGATTTTCACCGCTTCCGACAGGCACCACCATACCCCGATCCACCCGCTCACCCACACTCCACTCAGTCATTCCCACCCTGTGAAAACGACCGTGACCGGTCTTTATCTGGGAGCCAAAGACACCGCTGATGACCGCACGCGAGTTTACAGCCACCGACGAATCCACCCCTCATGCGTCCGATGCACTCGAGTTGCACCACACTGAGCCGGGAACGGTGACCCTGATCCCGGCGGATGCGAGTGAGGTCGAGCGAGCGGAGGCGTGGCTGTCGGTGTCGGAGTCGGTGTGTTGTGAACTCGGGCGGTGGCGGTAGGGGGAGTGGAGTGCAGTTGGTGTGAAGTTAGTGTGCAGTCGGTGTAATGGAGCGCCACTGCTACACCTGTCGTCGCGGGCACGCTGAGTCGGATGCCCGTCGAACGCGGACCGTACGGTTTAACCGGCCTGCCTGAGCACTCCCGGCAATGACAGCGGGGGAGACGGTTCGCGGGTTGCTCGAGCTGACACGACCGGTGAACGTGCTGGCCGCGAGCGTGTTGACGTTCATCGGCGCGTTCGTCGCTGGCGGCCTTGGCTCGTATCCACTGCAGACGGGCGCGGCAGTCGCCGCAACCGGGCTCGCAGTCGGTGCCGGAAACGCGATCAACGACTACTTCGACCGGGAGATCGACCGGATCAACCAGCCCGACCGGGCGATCCCCCGCGGTGCAGTGAGTCCGCGTGGCGCACTCGTGTTCAGTATCGTGCTCTTCGCGGCCGCAGTCGGGCTCGCACTCACCCTGCCCCTGGCAGCGCTCGCCATCGCCGGGATCAACCTGGTCGCGCTGGTGGCCTACACGGAGTACTTCAAGGGCCTCCCCGGCCTCGGAAACGCGCTGGTGGCCTACCTCGTCGGGAGCACCTTCCTCTTCGGCGCGGCGGCGGTCGGCGAGATCGGTCCCGCAGTCGTCCTCTTCGCGCTCGCGGCGATCGCAACGCTCACTCGCGAGATCATCAAGGATGTCGAGGATATCGAAGGCGACCGCGAAGAGGGGCTGAACACCCTCCCGATCGCCATCGGCGAGCGCCAGTCGCTGTACGTCGCAACCGTCTTGCTCGTGATCGGCGTGATCGCAAGTCCGCTGCCCTACGTGCTCGGCTACTTCGAACTCGAGTACCTCCTGCTCGTGCTCCCGGCGAACGCGATCATGATCGTGGCGGTGTACGAGAGTTTCACGGACCCGACGATTGGGCAAACCCATCTCAAGTACGGCACCTTCCTCGCGGCGCTGGCGTTCATCGTGGGACGGGCGGCACTCGAGGTCAACGTGTTTTGAGCCGTCCGGTGTGCGAGCGAGTGAGATCTGACAGGGACCAGTCACAGCCACGCAAGTGCCGCGCGAGGAGGCGAGCGCGGCGAATCATACAACAGCCTGGAGTCGCTACACGATACTATGACGGCCACCGTGGGAACCAACGAGCCGGACGCGCTCCGGGAGATACTCGAGTCCGAGACGATCGCGGTCGTGGGCTGTTCGCGGACGCCGGGGAAGGCGGCCCACGGCGTGCCGGCGTATATGCTCGAACAGGGCTACGACGTGATTCCGGTGAATCCGTTCGCGGACGAGATTTTCGGCCGAGAGGCGTTTGAATCGCTCGCAGCGGTCGCCGAGCAGTCAGGTACCGACGACGAGGAGGATGTCGACGTCGACATCGACATCGACATCGTCTGCGTCTTCCGCCCGAGCGCAGAGGTTGCCGATGTCATCGCATCGGTACTCGAGTACGAGGTTGGCGACGTGATCTGGCTCCAGCAGGGGATCCGTGACGATCAGGCGGCCGAGCGCGCCGTGGACGCAGGGTACCGTGTCGTACAGGATCGGTGTCTCAAGGTCGATCACCGGAGACTCGTTGCCTGACCGAGATCGAAAACGGGCGTCGTGGGCCTGGTGACGGGGAGCGCCGGCCATTGATCAAACACTGAGGGGTACCACCGACAGAGACTTACATACCAGCGGACTACACGAGAGACGTACCTATGTGTGACCGGTCCGGGAACTGTTCCAACGACGGGGTCTGTCAGCTCGTCTTGCGGAACCGGCAGACGGGCATGGACGTCGTCGAGCACCACTGCAAGGCACATCTCGTCCTCCGGGTGTGGGAGGTCGAGCGCGATGACGAATTCGAGGTTGTCGATGCGACGACGCTCCAGCAGTCCTCGACGGCCGGATAACGGCTGATTGCTGCAATCGGCCTTCGCTCGGAGACTGTCGAGGAGCTGGACTCACAACGTCTGTCTCTCCCGTGAGAGCAGGTGTTTGCACTCGCACGCGTACTGGTACTGATACTGGTTCTCGTACACGCACGCATACATACATCTGGCACTTTTGGCGGCTGCCATCGGTGTGAAATAGGAGCCGTTGGCAGCTGCTGTCGCCGTGGAACAGGAGCGTTGGCGGCGTCGGTCACATACTTGTGGCGACGATCGCGATCTCAGTCACGGTCACAGTCACACAGCTATAGTCACAGTCACACAGCCAACACTCGAGTACCCCCACACTGAATCGTGCCACCGCCGACGCGGTGCTTAGGAACTCCACTCCTCGAACGAGCGGTAGATTCCCTTCGAGAGGTAGCGCTCACTCGAGTCTGCGAACACAGTAACGACGGTGTCGTGGGGTGTCTCGATCTCGCCGTCGGCGATCTTGCGGGCGACCTGCTTCGCGGCGACGCCGGCGGCACCGGCACTCGAGCCGACCAGGTGTCCTTCCTCGCGTGCGAGTCGCTCGAGTTCCGCGTGCGCATCACGGTCCGCAACCGGATACACCGCGTCGACGAGTTCGGGGTCGAACAGTTCGTTCGTCTCGACGTTGTGGGTGCCGATACCTTCGATCTTGTACTCGCCTTCCTCACGATCTTCGCCGAGCAGTTCGCCGTAGACGGAGCCGTCGGGTTCGACTGCGCCGACGTAGGTGTCCGGGTCCTGCTCGAGGGCGTAGCGGGCGATGCCCATCAGCGTGCCCGCGGTGCCACAGCCGGCGACGATGGCCCCGACGTTGCCGTCGAGTGCCTCGTAGATTTCGGGGCCGGTGGTGGCGTAGTGGGCCTCCGTATTCAGCGGGTTCGCGAACTGCTGGGGGACGACGGCGTCGTCGAGTTCGTCGGCCAGTTCGTGTGCGCGGTCGATCGCACCGCCCATGCCGTCCTCCGTCGGCGTGTTGATGACCTCGGCACCGAGGGCGGCCATGAGTTGCTGTTTCTCGACGCTGAAGCGTTCGGGGACGACGAAGATGGCGTCGAGGCCGAGCTGCTGGGCGGCCGTCGCGAAGCCGATGCCCGTGTTGCCTGCAGTCGGCTCGATGACCGTGCCGCCCGCGGGAACGTCGCCGCGTTCGAGCATCCGCTCGAGCATGTAGCGGCCGATCCTGTCCTTGACGCTCGCGCCTGGGTTGAACGACTCGAGTTTGGCGTAGATTCGGACGCCCTGCGGGCCGTCTCGAATCCGTACGAGGGGCGTTTGCCCGATCGTCTCGAGCACCGAGTCCAACGGTCGCTCGTGGGTCGTCATCGTGCTGGCAAATGTTGCCACTGTTGTTAGGTCTTCCCTTTCTTTTTGTATCCGTGTCACGCTTCCGTCACTCGGTTACCGTCTTTCCCAAGCCACAGCGGAGCGAGTCTGGTGTTCTGTGTCGGCTACAGAAACGACGTACGCGGGTGGAACGTATCGGATCTATTCGGCGGGCTGTTCGCCAGCGTCAGCGCTTGCACCGGCTTCGCTCTCTGAACCTCCTTCGTCGCCCTCACCGGTCTCGCCTTCTGCGTCGGCCGCGGCGAGGTCGTCGGCGTCGTCGATTGCTGCATCAGCGAGGATCTGTTCACCGTCGATATCGTGCTCGTCGGCGATCGCGAGCAGCAACTGGCGCTGTTCTGCGATCTGGTGATCCATGCGCTTGACGGTGTCGTGCGTGTCGTCGACCTCGCCTTCGAGGTTAGTGATGCGCTGTTGAAGCTGCTGTACCTGCTTGTACATCGCTTCGGCGCGGTCGGAGAGGCCCTGAATCTTCTTTGCGGTGCTGCCAAGTCCCATGTATCAGACATACAGCGGCTGGCTAATGGGCTTTTTCCTCCGACTGGACGACGAAACGAGCGGCTCTCATATCGCCGGTCGATACCAGTGGATAGCGGACGTAGAACGGCGAACGACGGACGGCGAACGGCAACCCACCAAACCTCATGCTCTCACACGGTGTGGAATCGGTATGTCCGAGCCGAACCCGTCGGAACGGTCCCGACACCGGCCGCGGTCCCGACGCTGGCCGAAAGGCCGTCTCAGGGGTGTGGCCCGTTGGTTGCACTGACCCGACGTCTAGTTGTCTATCTGGCATCGTTCGTCGTCCTGCTCGCTGTCTACACCCTCACGTACCAGTGGGGAATGGCTGTCTTCGAGGGCGAGTCACGAACCTGGTACCAGGCGCTGGAAATCGTCGTCCAGTCGATGACTACCACCGGCTACGGGCAGGACGCGCCCTGGGAAACCCTCGAGATGACCGTCTTGGTGCTGCTCATCCAGGTGACCGGAATCGCCTACATCGCCGTCGCAATCCCGCAGTTCGTCATCCCCTGGCTTCAGCAGATGGTGGAGCCGACGCCGCCAACGGAAACCGACGCGCTCACGGACCACGTCGTCATCGTCGGCTACACTGCCAGTTGCGAACAACTCATCGACGAACTGACGGCCAACGGAACGCCCCACGTCATCGTCGAAGGCGATCCGGAGCGAGCCCAATCGCTCTACGAATCCTCGTTGACCGTCTTACACCGTGATCCGACGACCACCGACGGCCTCGAGGCTGCCCGACTCGACGAAGCCCGTGCCGTCGTCGTCGACGCTACAGAGCGCGACGTACTGCGAGCCGCGCTCACCATCGAAACGTCCTCCCCCTCGGTCCCAATCTTCGCCTTCGTCGGCGAGCTCTCGTTGGCCCGGTACTTCCGGTATGCCGGCGTCGACGAGGTCCTGCTGCCGAAACACCGACTCGGCAAGGCACTCGGCGACCGCGTCCGGACTGTCGTCACACTCGCAGTCGACGACCGCGACGCGTTCGAGGAAGCATACGACGTTCTCGAGTACCACGTCGATCCCGAGTCGGAGCTGTTCGGAGAGACGGTCGCGTCGATGCGGCGGCTCGAGCGAACTGGGGCGACGGTGCTCGGTGCCTGGGTGCGTGGCGACTTCGTCACCGTGCTCTCAGAACACGTTCGCGTCGACGAGAACACGACACTGGTCGTCGTCGGCACGGAAGCAGCGCAGGCAGCGGTCGCCGAGCGAACGGGCACGCGGGGAACGCAGTACCGAGAGACCGGTGGTCGGGTCGTCGTTGCTGGCCGGGGTCTGGTCGGCGCGACCACCCGTGGAACGCTCGAACGGGCGGGCGTCGAAACGACGGTGATCGACACCGATCCCGCAGCGCAGAGCGACGTCGTTGGTGATGCGACCGAGGAAGCGGTTCTCATCGAGGCAGGGATCAGGGATGCACAGACGTTTCTCGTTGCACTCGAGTCGGATGCCGAGACGATCCTTGCAACGTTGACTGCGCGGGCGCTGAATCCAGCAGTGCGGATCATTGCTTGCGCAGAGACGACAGCCAATGTGAACGCGTTGCGAACGGCAGGGGCGTCTGACGTGCTCGCACTGCCAAGCGTTGCGGGCCGGATGATCATGCTCCGGGTGTTCGAACACGAGACGATGCGACTCGGCGATCGGGTGGTGATCGAACAGGTCGCGGTCCCGGCACGCAGTGGGACAGAACTCTCACAGGCACGTATTCAGCGCGAGACCGGCTGTGCCGTCGTCGCACTCGAGCGAGCGGGGGCGTTCTACAGCGATCCAGATGGGATGGTACTTGAGTCGGGTGACTCGCTTATACTGTCGGGAACGGATCGACAGCTGGAGTGGGTTCGGGAGGTGTACGAACAGGGTCGAGAGCGGACTGATGGTGACGGCGACGGTGTGCAGTGAGGCTGGAGAGGGTTGTGTATTCGTTGGGAGAGATTGTCGTGGACTGGATGAACTGGGTGGTCTGAGTAGTCTGGGCAGTCTGGATGGACTGGGTGGTTTGACCGGTCTGAGCGGTCTGAGTGGTCTGGGCGGTCTGGGTGAGGTAAGTGACCTGGCTGATTTGGATGAACTGGATGAACTGAGCGAGGCGAGTAGACTGCCGTCGTGCGGTTGGCGAGGCGAAAGGTCCTTAAGTAGCCGGACGCTACATTCGAGTGGATAGGTCGGGCAGTTTGGCCCTGCTCACTACCCGCGCTATGGTCATTAGCGGGGACCGAACACCGCGGGCGTCCGGTCAGACCGGCCGGGGCCCCGGGAGCCAACGTGGAAGCCTCGTCCGTCGGGGACAGCGGTCCACGGTGGCCGTCCGCAGGGACGTCCCATCGTGGTTAGCCGGCGACAGCCCATCAGGCGCGGAAGCGAGCAGTGGACCGCCGGACACCTGTCGCTCGACGGGTCGCGGGGTGGAGAAGGCAACCGGGATTCCCCCGGCCGGAACGCCGGGCAATCGCGGCCTCCACATTCATACTGCATTCTACTCGTTCAGCGTCGGCCACAGGCACAACGGTGGCCGGCAACAGCCGTACTACCCGTAACACCCACACCACCCAGCGCAGTTCCAGCCGCGACCACAACACGATTAGCCGTCGACCCCGAGGCATACGTATGATCAGCCTCGCGCTTTCGATCCGGCAGGACGACTGCCCACTGAGCGCGGCCAGCGACGCCCACGAGGTCGCATTCGTCACCCCACACTGGCACTACGACCACGACCGTTCCCAACTCGAGTTGCGCATCCTCGCAGACGCCGCAGACCGGACCGCACTTGAGCACGGGCTGGACGTGATCCGCGCACATCCGGAGACTGACTCCTTCAACTTACTCGCAAAGCAGGGTGGAACCGCGCGCGTCCATCTGACGATGGGGACGACCGTGACGATGGGCACCGTCGTCGCCAACGGGGGCTACCTCACTGCGCCCTTCGAGAACGTCGACGGCCGCGAGCGCTGGCAGATCGGCTTCGACGACGAGCGCGCCGCCGAGCACACGCTGGCCGTCCTCAGCGACCACGACGACGAGTTCGAGGTCCACGACCGCCAGCGCCTCGACCCCGAGACGGTGCTGGCGGATGTCCGTGCCGATGCGGTCGGGACCACCGTCCTCGAGGGCGCGCGACAACTCACCGAAACTGAGCGCGAGACCCTTCACCGGGCTGTCGCCGGCGGCTACTATGCGGTCCCGCGGACGGCAACGCTCGGCGACCTCGCAGCCGACCTCGACGTCTCGGACGCCGCGGTTTCGAAGACGCTCCGTCGCGCCGAGCAGAAGTTATTGGCTCCGATGGTGGGTGTACTCGAGTCCAGTGGGGAATCGCAAAGTGGTCGACTCGACTGGCCCGAGGGAGACTGCGAGCATACGTGACTCGCCAGGGAGTGACTGTTTCTGGACTGGTGGTTGTTTGTTCTGTTTCTGTTTCTGTTCTTGCTCCTGTTCCCCTCTCTGACGCAGGCGAGCGGACACGAACCAACCGAAGTTAACATCCTAACGATAGCACCCATTCCCGGACAGTCCCTACTCTGAATGTGTACTGGAAAGCCGTTTCGCTGCCGCCGATCTCGCCGTATCTCTTCGCACTGGCCCCGCTCGCCGCCGCAGCGCTCTGGGGCGGCCTCTACGGCGTCAGCAAGTGGGGCTTCGATGCCGTCCCGCCGCTGACGCTCGCGTTTCTGCGGGTCGCCGTCGGCGCGATTGCCCTGCTCACCGTCGTCAATTACGTCTACCCCCGCCGGCGCTTTTCCCGGCGAGACCTGCTCAGTTTCGCGGTTCTCGGTGCGGTCGTCGCCGCCTCGCTCGCAACCCAGTTCGTCGGCACCGCGTTGACGACCGCCAGCCAGGGCTCGCTCATCACCGTCCTCACGCCGATCTTCACGATCCTGCTCGGCGTCTCCCTGCTCGGCGAGGACCTCTCCCCGCGGCTCGTCGCTGGGATCACTATCGCGACCGCTGGCACCGTCATCGTCCTCTCCGGGCAGTACCACCTCGCCGAACTCGCCGGCGTCGCGACGACCGGCATCCTCATGCTCCTGCTCGCGAGCGCGACGTGGGCGCTGTACACCGTTCTCGGGAAGCCGCTGATTGAACGCTACTCCGCACTCGAGACGGCGACGTACTCCTGTGTCGCTGCGGTGCCCATGCTCGCCGTCCTCGTGCCGGTCGAACTCGCCCGCACTGACGCCTCGCTGTCCTCGATTCCGGTGACGCCGGAACTCGTCGTCGCGGTGCTCTACCTCGGTCTTCTCGGCACCGCGGCCGCGTGGTATCTCTGGTACAAGGGACTCGAGTACGTCGACGCGAGCGTCATCTCGGCGTTCTTCTTCGTCCAGCCGGTTGTCGGGGCGATTTTCGGAGCGGCGGTGCTGGGTGAGTCGCTCGGCTCGCGGTTCGTGCTGGGCGGTGCTGTGATGGCGGTTGGCGTCTATCTGGTGTCGACGGAGTCGGCGGCCTAGATCGGCGTGGCCTATCTGTTGTAAAAGAGTCGCTGTGTGTCTTTTCGCCGCGTGTCGACCGTGCTGGTGGTCGTCGGTGGTTGTCTGTGGTTTCCGGTGGTTGTCGGCACCTACCAATGATTTCCGGAGATGATCGGTGCTGTCCGATGATTTCCGGAGTCTACCGGTGGAAAACGGCCGTATGACCGCGCGTATCGATCACCTGTGCGTTGACGCTGTCTGCGAGGCCCGCTGCCTTTTCCTCGGTCGAACTGCCGGCGCGGGCCGCGCGGAGGAACTTCACCTTCACGAGGTCTCGATCCGCGAGCTGGTCGTTGAGTTCGTCGACGACGGCGTCGACACCGCTCTTGCCGACCCAGACGGTAACGTCGACGTCGTGGGCCCGCTCTTTGAGTTTCTGCTGGTCCATACCGACACGTATCGGGTCCAGGCGGTTAATCCTCTCGAAGACGGGGCTGCGCTGTCATCGCTGCCACGATACCGGTATCCGCAGTTACCGCCCGTCAGTGGGCGATTCCGAGCCGGTGTCCGACTCGACACTGTCCTCGCGCTCCGTGTAGGGGTAGCGAGCGTGTGCGCCACAGTCACAGGAGATCACGACGTGGCCGTTCTGCAGCCTGACCCGTGCGTTCTTGCCCGGGCGAAGATAGGTGTCGCAGTCGTCACAGGTGAAGCGTCGAAACTCACGCGGGAGGGGCAATCGGTTGCGCTCTGCGACACGACGAGCGAGTCGAACGTAGTATCGCGCACGGTCGTCCTCGCCGTCGGCTGCCGCCGCTCGAGCGAGGTCGTGAAGGCGACCGATCCGTTCCTCGGCGACGGTCATGGCCACGGCTTGTACCGGTTTGCCTATTGGTGTTGTGTTCTGTTCCGTCGGCTCCAGCGTTCCATCAGTTCCAGCACCCTATTGGTCCCAGCCGTCCCAACTGGGGAAGTCCACACACTCCGCCCGTCAGTTTTGTCTCAGGAACGGTTTAACCACATCATATCGGTGTGTCTGGCGCTCAGTTCGACCGGGCTTACTCGAGTACCCCACCGTTCAGCAGTTTCGAGGCGGAGCCCCCGGCCTCAAGGAGCGAGGGCTTCCGACTGGTCGGAAGCACGAAGTGAGTAGGCCGGGGAGGAAGCCGACACAGAGTGACGCAAACCACAAGACAGCAGCCGACCGACTCCCCAATGATTAAGTTCCGTTGAAACCACATCTGAAACATGGAGGTCAGACGAACTGCGCCGGTCAAACTCGTTGTTCCCGACGAGTATCACGACGACCTCCACGAAACTGCTGACCAGTTCCTCTACTGCGCGAACGAGGCCAGTGACTACTGCTGGGACAACACCGACTACGAAGACTGCGTCACCTCGAACGTGAAAGCCAGAGATGCTTTGTATAACCGACTCCGCGAGGAAACTGACCTGACAGCGAATCTCGTCCAAGAAGCCATCCGGCGTGCCGTTCACGCCGTCGATAGTGGTGTTGACCGCTGGAAGAAAGGCAAACGGACGAACAAGCCAGAGTTTACCTCTTGGAGTATGGTCTACGACAAGCGGAGCGCGACATTCTACCGCAACAAAATCTCACTCTCGACGGTGAACGGACGCATCGAGTGTGATTTTGAACTCCCAGCAGACAGTCCAACACCATACGAGGAGTACGTCCTTGCGGATGACTACGAGTTTCGGACGAGTACACTCCAGTACGACCAAGCACCGACGAGTTCTACTTCCACGTTAAAACACGGAAGATAGGCACAGACGGTGAAGCTGTTGAAATTGAGGGTTCGGACGATACCGGGCACCAGACAGTCCTCGGGATCGACCTCGGCGTGAATAGCCTTGCCGTCGCGTCAACAGGCACGTTCTGGAGTGGTGAGGAGTACGACCACTGGATACAGGAGTTTGAAAAACGCCGAGCAGAGATGCAACAGCGTGGGACACAAGCCGCTCACAACGCCTTGCTTCGGCTTGGAAAGCGAGAACGAGCATGGCGCAAACAGTATATCCACACAGTCGCCAACGAGATCGTTGACGAAGCAGTTGACCACGAGTGCGACGTGATCGTGTTCGAGGACTTGACCGATATCCGTGAGCGACTGCCTCACGCTGACTGGCATCACATCTGGGCGTTCCGTCGTCTTGTCGAGTACGTTGAGTACAAAGCGCCGGACTGCGGTGTCGCGGTTGAACAGGTCGAGCCAGATCACACGAGCCAGCGGTGTTCACACACTGACTGTGGCTTCACTCACAAGGATAACCGCGACGGCGAGCAGTTCCAGTGCCTCAAATGCGGGTACGAGATCAACGCTGACTACAACGGCGCGAAAAACGTCGGCCTGCGGTATATGCGGAAGCGACAACACAGACTGCGTTCCTCGCCCACGTCGGGGAGCGCAGACGCACCAGTAGACGTGCGTATAAATGGTGGGACGTTGAACGACGACGGCTATCGGCCAACCGCCGACAGTTGATTGCCGGGAGTCCACATCAAAGCCCCACCCTCAACGAGCGAACCACGTATGTGGTGAGCGAAGTAGGGTGAGGTAGTTTACTAGCACCGTATTTCGAAGCGTTTTATACGGGGGGTGTCGACGGACTGAAGTGTACGACCGACCGCACTGTCCCGCCCTGTGACTACAGCACGAGACGCCCTCCACTGACCGTCCTGCGACCGACCACCCGTGAACGCGCTACAGCCCTCCACCAACCCGCTGACGGATGCCGTTTCCACGCATAAATCACCAGTACGAATAGCGGATGCTATGCGTTCCCGTCACGCGGTTACCATCACTATAACGATACGTCGATGGATCGAATCGAAACTGAACCCACCGTATACGCGATTCCCGTCTGTCCCACCGAGCCGTTCCGCCCCCTCCCTGAGTATCCAGCATGACGACACCAAACACGACTGCCGAAGCGAGACCGACAGCGATGGAGCCGATGCGCGGTCTGTGCGTGACCGCCTGTATGCAGACGACCACAACGACGCCGGCGACCAACGGAGGTGCAACGCATGAGTTTGCCGTCCAACGACGTTGACACCAACACTAGCCCCGACGCCAACGTCAACACTGACGCCAATGTCAACACCGACGCCGACGCAACCACCGGCTACAGCCGCCGGTCGCTCCTCGCCGCCAGTGCGACCGGTCTCTCGGTCGCTGCGAGCGGCTGTATCGACCGCGTCCAGAGCGTCGTCGACTCCGACGCCGCCGAACAAGTCTCGCTCTCTATCCTTTCGCTCCCCGCTGCCGACGGGGACAGAGAGACTGCCGAAATCACACGCCATCTCGAGGCAAACCTCGAGGCAGTCGGCATCGACGCGACGATCAGCACTCGCTCCGAATCCGAGTTTCTGGAGGCGATCCTGATCGATCACGACTTCGATCTCTACGTTGGCCGCCACCCTGCGGACTTCGATCCGGACTTTCTCTACGAGACGCTGCACTCGACGTACGAATACGACCAGGGGTGGCAGAACCCGTTCGGCTTCACCGACACGCTGACAATCGATCGGTTGCTCGAGCGCCAGCGCACGGAGACCGGTGCTGACCGCGAACGGACCATCGCAACACTGCTCGAGGGGATCGCACAGGAAAAGCCGTTCGAGCCGATCTGCGTGTCGAACGAGTACCGAGCCGTTCGAACGGACCGATTCGACGGCTGGGACGAGAACTACCTCACGACCGGCAACGGCTACCTCGGACTCGAGTCCGACGCGTCGTCCGACACCGAACAGCTTCACGCACTCGTCACGGACCAGCGCCTGGCCCAGACCTTCAACCCGCTTTCTCCGACGACACACGAGCAACGCGTTATCGTCGACCTGCTGTACGACTCGCTCGCCGTTCCAACGTGGTCCGTTCCCGACGAGGCGGAAGCGACAGATGAGGAGACACGAGCGGGCGAAGAAGTAATCGACGCGGCAAACGTCTCGATCGAGCCGTGGCTCGCGACCGACTGGGAGTGGGACGCCCAGAACCGAACCATGACCGTCGACATCCGCGAGGACTGTACGTTCCACGACCACACCGACGACGGCACTGACGCAGACGGTGGCGATGCCAACGGTAGCGAGAGTGGGATCCCCCTCACCGCCGAGGACGTTGCGTTCACCTACCGCTTCCTCGCGGACACGACGTACGGACGCGCCGCGAGCGCCTCGCCTGCACCACGGTATCAGGGCCACGTGAGCGCCGTCGACTCCGTCACCGTCGAGGACGAGTACCGATTCACGATCTCGTTCTCGACGGACCGAGCCGTCGCCGAGCGCGCGCTGACGGTGCCGATCCTTCCAGCCGGCCCGGACTCGCCCTGGATCACCCATCTCGAGAGCAGTGTCGAGTCCGCAGACGATGACTTGTCGCCGACACAGGGTGACTGGAGCATCGTGAGGAGCAACCACGCGCCGCCGACCGGCAGCGGCCCCTACAAGTACGACTCCCACGACGCAGGCACCTCCGTTACGCTCACGCGCTTTGAGGATCACTTCACGCTCCGGGACGACGATCACGACCTGCCAGCGCCAACCGCCGACGAACTCCACTTCGAGGTCGATCCGGGAACGAGTTCGTCCGTCGAACGGGTCGCAAACGGCGATGCCGATATTACGACAACCCAACTCGATACGTACGCACTCGAGTCGACGATCGACGACGATGCCGTTTCGTTCGTCGAGTCTCCGTCGTGGTCGTTCTACCATATCGGATTCAACACTCGCAGCATGCCGTGTGGGAACACGCACTTCCGTCGTGCGGTCTCACAACTGGTCGACAAACAGTGGGTCGCCGAGGAAGTGTTTGCCGCCGAGGACAGCGCACGGCCCGTCGCGACGCCGGTCGCCGAGGAGTGGGTCCCCGACTCGCTCGCCTGGGACGACGGCGAATTGGTGACGACGTTCGAGGGCGAGGACGGCGAGCTCAACGTCGACGCTGCGCGGGAGCTGTTCGCATCGAACTTCGAGTACGACGACGGCGCACTGGTCTGGTAACACGACTCCACATGCTCGTACAAGTACTCACACAAGTCGCGTTCGTCGTTGCGCTCGCGCTTGTGCTCTCGCTTGCTGTCTTTGTCGGCCGCGAACGACTCGCCTCGCTTCGCACCGAGTGGCGACCGCGGCTTCGCCAGAGCGCTCCCGCGTTCGCCCTCCTGGCCGCGATTCTTGGTCTCAACCGGATCATGCGCCAGGACGGGTACGAGATCTCGCAGGCGTACGGAGTACACATGACCGAGGTGTTCTACTCGCTCGAGGGCGACTTCGTCCTGCTCTTTCGATCGATCGCGACACCCGAAGTGACGACGTTCTTCTCGGTTGCGTACGTCTACGTCTACGCGTTCGTGCTGATATTTCCGATCGTCGCCTACGTCACGCTCTCGAACACCGTCGTCCTCCGCCAACTGCTGACGGCGTACTCACTCAACTACGTGATCGGGCTCGCCTTCTACCTGCTCGTGATCGCCTACGGGCCGCGAAACGTTATGATCGAGGGGATGGACGCGACACACCTCTACTACGCGAATCCGGAGTATATTCACCTTACAACGGAGGTCAACCAGAACCGGAACGTCTTCCCATCGCTGCACACCTCGCTGTCGGCGACCGTCGCCATCTTCGCCTACATGACCCGTGACCAGTACCGGGCGTGGTTCCCTGTCGCTGTCGGTCTCGCGACGAGCGTCATCATCTCGACGATGTACCTCGGTATCCACTGGGCGATCGACGTGGTCGCCGGCCTCGTCCTCGCCGCCGTCTGCGTCGTCCTCGCAAAGCATCTCGTCGGCCGCTGGTCGCTGTCTACTGCCGTTGAGCGCGTGCGAGCCGCCGGACGAGGCGAGACTGCATCCGGACCGGAACCGGACCGCGAGCAGGGAGAGGACGGCGTCTGAGGAGACGTCGGCGTCGACACCACACATTCCGCGGGGCGACGCTGCAGCGCAATACTGTTATATCACCACGGGCGAACTGTGGCAACGGACCTAATGAGCGACCCCGCCCCGTCAGCCAGCCCGGAACACCACACACACGCCAGCGACGACGCCGCTCGCAGCGGTCTCAGTCGCCGGTCGATGCTCGCCGCGACAGCCGGCCTCACCGTCTCGACGAGCGGCTGTATCCGCGAAGTACGGAGCATCGTCAACCGCGAC
Source organism: Natrialba sp. SSL1 (assembly GCF_001861355.1). GTDB lineage: Archaea > Halobacteriota > Halobacteria > Halobacteriales > Natrialbaceae > Natrialba. Next base: position 244,067 of record NZ_MASN01000035.1, on the reverse strand, counting down.
GAGGTCGAACCGCTCTCGCTGACCATCTCCACCGTGCCCGCCGACGGCGACCGGGAAAGCATCCAGCTCGCCCGCGCCGTCGGCTCCGCACTCGAGTCCGTCGGCGTCGACATCGCGATCGATATGCTCTCACACGAGGAGTTTCGGCGCGCGATCCTCGTCAACCACGACTTCGATCTCTACGTCGGCCCCCACCCTGGCGACACGACGCCGGACTTCCTCTATGAACTGCTCCACTCGCGCTTCGCGGAGGAAGCCGGCTGGCAGAACCCCTTCGGACTGACGAATCTGGCTCTCGACGATCGACTGGATGCACAGCGAGTCGCCGCGGGCGGGACTGGAAACGGAGACGGCGACGATACCAACGAGAACACCGACCGCGAAGACGCGATCACAGCGACACTCGAGTCGGTTGCGCGCGAGCAGCCGTTCATCCCGATCTGTCGGCCGACGGAGATCAGACTCGCGCGCTCGGATCGGTTCGAGGGCTGGGGAGACGGACATCCGGCGACGCGCTTTGGCTATCTCGGCCTCGAGCCACAGTCCGAGGACGCGGCGGCGGAACTGCGGACGGTGAATACGGATGCGCGACCGTCACAGAACCTGAACCCGCTGTCGGCGGAGTACCGCGAGCGAAATATTGTCGTCGGGCTGCTGTACGATCCGCTCGCGGTAACACAGTGGCCGGCTAACGGCGGTGGGGCCGGGGCCGAGGTTGGTGTTGGGGATGGGGATGAGGAGTCGGATGCCGACACCGACACCCCCGCTGAACCGGACGCAACGCCTGATCTCACGCCCTGGCTCGCCGCCGACTGGGAGTGGACCGACGACGAGACGCTCTCCGTCACTCTCCGGGACGACTGCGCGTTCCACGACGGAACCTCGCTCACTGCCGAGGATGTCGCCTTCACCTACGAGTTCCTCGCGGACACGACCCGCGGCAGTCGACGCTTTTCCGCACCGGCCCCCCACTACCGCGGCCACGTCGCCGCAATCGACGACGTAACCGAGGTGAACGAGACCGAACTCGAGTTCACCGTTGCAACGAGCCAGCCGGTCGCCGAGCGTGCACTGGCGGTGCCGATCCTCCCGAAACACATCTGGGACGAGCGCACGGACCAGGCGAGCCTCCGCGGCGTCACGGTTGCCGAAGGGACGACCGAGGCGCTCGTCACCGACAACGTGCCCCCAATCGGCAGCGGTCCCTACCAGTTCGAGGACCGAACCGACCGCGAGCACGTTACCCTCGCGCGCTTCGACGAGCACTTCACGCGCCGCGACGGCGTCGACCTCCCCAAACCGACGAGCGAGCGCCTGCGTATCCAGATCGACCCGCGGAGTACGTCTGCGATCGAACTCGTCGAGAGCGACAGCGCCGACGTGACGCTCTCGACGCTCGAGTCCTACGTCGTCGACGACGTGTTCGAAGACGACGAGGAGATTCCGGAAACGACGGTACTCGAGTCCCCCTCGTGGTCGTTCTACCACGTCGGGTTCAACGCGCGGAAGGCACCGTTCTCCAATCCGCGATTCAGGCGGGTCGTCGCCCAGTTGCTCGACAAGGAACACCTGGTCGAAGAGGTGTTTCACGGCTACGCAGAGCCGATCGCGACGCCGGTCGTCGAGGAGTGGGTCCCCGACTCGCTCGCCTGGAACGGGACCGATCCCGAGACGCCGTTTCTCGGAACTGACGGCGACCTCGACGTGGCGGCAGCACGCGACGCGTTCGAGGAGGCGGGACTGCGCTACGACGATGACGGGAACCTCCGGGTGAGACACTGATGCTAACGCAAGTCCTCCTCCAGTTGACCGTCGTGGTCACGCTCATGGTGCTCGTCTCGATTGCCGTCTTCGTCGGTCGCTACCGTCTGCGAGATACGCGACTCGAGTGGCGCGCTCGCGTTCGGGCGGCGGCACCGGTGACGGCGCTCCTCGCTGCCGTGTTGCTGTTCAACAGCGTCGCGAGACAGTACGGTCCCGACGTCTCCTGGATGATTCACTGGAATCTCACGTGGCCGATCTACGACGTCGAGGGTGAGTTCATCCTCTGGCTGCAGTCGTTCGAAGCGCCGGCGATCACGGCGTACTTCTCGTTCATCTACATCTACGGCTACGTCTTCTTGCTCGTCTTCCCCGTCATCGCCTACTTCGCGCTCTCGAATACGCGCCCGCTGCGCGAGCTCCTGACGGCGTACACGCTGAATTACGTGCTTGGACTCGGGATCTACGTTTTCATCGTCGCCTACGGGCCGCGGAACATGATGCCGGAACTGGTGGACGCGCTGCTGTACGATACGTATCCCCAGTATCAGCACCTCACGCGACAGGTCAACCGGAACACGAACGTCTTCCCGTCGCTGCACACCTCGCTTGCGGCAACCGTGACGTTCCTCGCGTTCCGAACCCGGGCGATCTATCCGAAGTGGTTCTTCCTCGCGACCGGTCTCGGCGTCTCGGTCGCGATTTCGACGATGTACCTGGGTATCCACTGGGCGATCGACGTGGCCGCAGGCATCGTCCTCGCCTACATCTGTGTCGTCCTCGCGGGCGTGCTGGTCGGCCGCTGGTCGGTCACGGCGTGGATCGCAACGCTCCGGGACTCGAGTACGAGTAGAAGTACGGGTTCGGGCACGGGCACGGACACGAAACCGGATGCGGATCCGAATCCGGGCTCGTCCTCCGGTTCATCCGGTTCCTCCGGTTCCGAACCGAACGCGGACGCTGGAACGCGCGACACGACGCCGTCGGAGTCAGAACCTGAAACGGGCTCGGACCCTGAACCGGAGCGCGCCTAACCTGGGGCAACGCTATTGCTCGTTGTTGGCACTCGGCGTTTCTGGGTGACGGAGTCCGAAAATGGATGGTGAACGCTGCGCACCGACGGTACTCAACGATTCACCGCTACGACGCTAGTTGTCCTCGAGCGCGTCAGCGATCCGCTTGAGCGCGCGCGTCTGGTCGCGCATCTCGTCGCGCAGTTGGCGAACTTCGCGGACGAGTTCTTCGTTGCCGACCTCCTCGCTGCCGCCTGGGCCGCCTGGACCGCCGCCCATGCCGCCCGGCCCGCCTGGGCCGCCGCCCATCATGCCGCCCATCATCTGTGCGAACGGGTTGCCGCCGCCACCCATGCCGCCGGGGCCGCCGCCACCGAACGGACTTTCTGGGGGCTCACCCTCGCCTTCGCCTTCTTCGGCGCGCTTCTCGCGGATTTCCTCGACGCGCTCTCGGAAGGATTTCTCTTCGCCCTCGTCGCCGCCGTCGCTACCGTTGTCAGGTTCGGTTTCGTCCGTCATACCCTCGGATTCTTGACCGCCGCGGAAAAGGATTGCCATGTTTTCGGGGTTGCTGACGTATTTTGCACTGCGTCACAGCCGAGACAGCCGGTGTCGAACGCGGCCTGTCGCCACGCTGAAGCCCAACGACTATCTCGACTCGACACCAGAGCAACGGTATGACCGGGCGGATTCACGCGATACATATCGCACCCGAACAGGGTGCACCACCGGAGTTAGTCGAGCGCGTCGAGGCCGTCGCCGGCCGCGGACTCGAAGGCGACCGCTACTACACCGCCGAGGGAACGTTCGAGGACCGCGAGGGCAGCGACCTCACGCTCATCGAACGCGAGACGCTCACCGCCGTCGAACGAGACTACGACATCGACCTCGAACCCGGCGTTCACCGGCGAAACATCACGACAACTGGTATCGCACTGAACCACCTCGTCGGCAGTCGCTTTCGCGTCGGTGACGCCCTCTGTGAGGGAATCGAACTCTGCGAGCCGTGTTCGTATCTCGAGCGCCACCTCGAACGCGAGGGTATCCGCGACGCGCTCGTCCACCGCGGCGGCCTGCGCGCACGGCTACTCGAGGGCGCGACACTCGAGACGGGTGACCAGATCGTCGCTGCCGGCGACGATACACACGAGACGCGAGACACCACGGAATAAAGCCGAACGGAGACGGCAGCCTCGTCACACCTTCCTGAACCGGCATCGTTTTCGCCGTTCGCTCCTGAGCCCCGACCAACGGCGACAGGTATGAACGAGCGAGGCATTCAATCACTGATGGATCAAGAAACGCTCGACCGGCGCGTCCAGGCCGGTGAAACACCGCAGTGGGTCGCCGACCACTGGGACTCCTTCCAGGAGGGACTGCTCGGCGAGCGGAACGACTCGCCGTTCCCCTGCTTCTTCGGTGCGGAATCGGTCGCCGCGGGCGAACCGATCTACACCGCCGTCCCGTCGATGAGCGACGCCGACGCCCTGTTGACCCTGCGCGACCGGGTACTCGAGTACCTCGACGTCTACCAGGACCACGCCGGACGCGCGTCGCTCGTCACGTTCTTCAAGCCGCCCGAGGAGCCGCTCTCGGAGCGCGAGTACCACGACGCGCTCTGGCACATCCTGCAGACGCTGCACCTGCACGATCCAGAGCCCTGGCCCGAGGATATTCCGACGGATCCAGACGACAAGCACTGGGAGTTCTGTCTGGGCGGCGAGCCGATGTTCCCGACCTGTCGCGCGCCGTTCTACGACACGCGGAAGAGTCGCTACTGTCCGATTGGCCTCGAGATTACCTTCCAGCCGCGGGCGCTGTTCGAGAATTTGAACGTTACTGCAGAGTACGAGGCCGGCCAGCGCGCCCGCGACGTGATTCAGGACCGTCTCGAAGAGTACGACGGCGTCTGTCCGCACGCCGACCTCGGCGACTGGGGTGTCGACGGCGACCGGGAGTGGCCCCAGTACATGCTCTCCTCGGACGAGGAGCAAGCGCCCACGGAGTGTCCGATCACCGTCACGCGCGAGCATCCGAAGCCGGCAGCGAGGTTGTCATGACTGGTCGTGACTCGATCGACGACCCCCTGCAGGACGCCGCACTCGTCCTCGTCGACTTCCAGACGGGCTTCGACGACTCCGCCTGGGGCACACGAAACAATCCCAACGCTGAGGATCGAGCCGCCGAGTTGCTCACACACTGGCGCGAGACGGAGCGCCCCGTCGTCCACGTCCGCCACGCTTCAACAGAGGCAACGTCACCACTTCGGCGCGACCAGCCTGGATTCGCGTTCAAACCCGCCCTCGAACCCCAGGACGACGAGCAGACGTTTGCCAAGTCAGTCAACGGCGCGTTCGTCGACACTGCACTCGAGTCCTGGCTGCGCGAGCGCGGCATTGAGTCGCTCGTGGTCGCTGGACTAACGACGGACCACTGTGTCTCGACGACGACGCGGATGGCCGAGAATCGCGGCTTCGACGTTCGGCTGGTCGCCGACGCGACCGCGACGTTCGATCGGACGTTCGGCGGCGAGGCGTTCGACGCGGAGACGATGCACAAAACGGCGCTGGCGCAGCTAGACGGTGAGTTCGCGACGGTCGTACGGACTGCGTCGGTCATCGGCGAGTGAAGGCAGGAACAGTTCGAGGAACGGACTGTACGACGGACTACCTTCTTCCCACTGCACCCTACCCTCGTGTTTATCGACGCTGGCAGCGGAGTATGGTGTATGGAAACAACCACCATGAGCGTCGTGGATCGGTTTCGACGGTCGATGAACGACCACGACCTCGACGCGCTGCTCGACTGTTTTCACGAGGACTATCGAAGTGAGACGCCCGCCCACCCCGAGCGGTCCTTCGCCGGACGGGACCAGGTTCGTGAGAACTGGGTCCAGCTGTTCGAAACGACGCCCGACATCGCGGTCGAGTTTCCGCGAGTGACTGTCGACGGCGACACAGCCTGGATCGAACTTCGAATGCACGGAACACAGACCGACGGCGACGCGGTGGACGTTCGCGGCGTCGTCATCAAGGGTATCGTCGACGACCGTATCCAGTGGGGACGAATCTATCTGGAGCCAGTGCAGCAATCGGCAGACGTGACATGGGAGGAGGTGTACGCCGGCGAGGAGGACAAGTGAGCAGTCGGCGTGACAGTATTCCAGGCGAGGAGTCGTTCAAACACAGGGCACAGCAGCGACTGGTGCTCACCCGAACGAGCCAAGCGACGACTGCAACTCCCGCTCGGTCTCGCCGTCCTCGAGTTCGTAGCCGACCAGATCACGCATGTCGACTGCGTAGGTCGTCCCACCCTTCTCGACCACGAGAATTCGCCCCTTCACACCGCGAACCGTCCCCGACGCGATCGTCTCTCGAACCGGCCGGGACTCGAGTACGGGTTCGAATTCGTAGTCGAACTCGAAGCGCTCGATGACGTCGAATTCCGTGAGCACGTCGTCCCAGGCGTCCTCGTCGACGCTGCTCGCGAGGGCGGCAATCTTCGGGCCGGTACGGACGCGGTCGACGAGCCAGTCGGCGATGTCGGCCTCGATTTCGCGGGCAATCTTCCCGTTCGAGACGGTGTGGATGTGCGCCGCCCGGTCGGCTCCCTGCTCGCGGAGGCGCGTTTCGAGCCGCCAGCTGCGGGTGACGCCGACCTTGAACGTGTCGGGGGCGAAGGCGGCGATGTAGACCGCGTGCTCCTCGTAGCAGTCCATCTCGTCTTTCAGGCAGGTGCCCGTACAGCGGGCACAGACCCAGGTACTCGTGTGGAATTCGCAGTACGGTGCCGACGCGCGGTCGCAGGCGATGTGGCCGGCCTCGCCGATGGTGCCGGCGCAGTGGCGCTCGCCGAGCGCGTAGGTGAGTTCGTCGCCGGACTCGAGTGGCCGGTGCTCGACGTCGTCGCCGTCAGCGTCGCCGTTCGCGAGGAGGAGAGCCGAACCGCGCCCGCTCGGCTCGTAGCCGACCACTTGCACGCGCGTTCGTTGGGGGTGGGGGCAAATATACTCCTCGCTGTCGCCGTGGACGGGACTCAACTCGAGTGGGGCGCGTACTCGAGTTCACCGTCGATCCGCGTTCGTCTTACCAGCTATCCGGACGAACAATTATGGGCCGTGGGGGAGATGCGGACGTATGGCACTCGAGGGACGACTCGACGCGACAGTATCGTCGGACGCGACGGGGTCGGACACCGTCGCGCTCGCGTTCACAGTGCGAAACGAAGGAACGGAGACGGCAACGTTGCGGTTTTCGGACGCCTGCAAGGCGGAGTTCGTCGTCCAGGACGAGGGCCGAGAGGTCTGGCGCTATACAGACGGGCGGATGTTCGCCCAGATGCTGAGCGCCGATGAACTCGATCCGGACGAGGAGGCGACCTACGAGGCGGAGTGGGAGGAGCCACAGTCGGGCGAGTTTACCGTCGTCGCGGAGTTACAGGCGCGGGAAACGACGTGTGAGGCACGGACAGAGCTGACGGTGTGAGAGCTACCAGACCGATGATTTGAGGGGTGCCGAACTGACGATTTGAGAGGTAACGGGCTGATAGGCAGTCTGTGCGTTGTGATCCGGAAATTTGAAACTGTGATCGCGGTCTCGCCATCCGTGAGCTGAACGCACGGGTAGTGGACGACGAAAGGAAGTGAGTGGACGAACGGACTACTAATTCCAAATATTGATTTTCGATGCCAAACATCTTCTTTCCAATTTCCGACTCCGAGTTCCCGGTTCGACAGAAACAACGAAGTGAATAAACCATCCCCCTCCTAACGAGTAGCTATGCAAGCGCTGGTCATCGCGGCACACGGCTCGCACCTGAATCCGGATGCCTCGACGCCGACGTACGCCCACGCGGACACGATCCGCGAGACGGGCGCGTTCGACGAGGTTCGCGAGGCGTTCTGGAAGGAGGAACCGCACTTCCGCGAGGTGATCCGCACACTCGAGTCCGACGAGGTGTTCGTCGTCCCGCTGTTCATCAGCGAGGGCTACTTCACCGAGCAGGTCATCCCGCGCGAACTCCGCCTCGACGACTGGGACCCCGACAAGTGGGAGTCGGACGGCACCAGTGCCTCGCAGGTCACCCTCGAGGCGACGGACGTCGGCAAGACGATTCACTACTGCGGCCCGGTCGGCACGCACGACGCCATGACGGACGTAATCGTCCAGCGCGCCGAAAGCGTCACCGAAGACCCCGACGTGGGTGAGGGTGTCGGCCTCGCAGTCGTCGGTCACGGCACCGAGCGCAACGAGAATTCGGCGAAGGCGATCGAGTACCACACCGAACGCATCCGTGAGCGAGGCCGCTTCGACGAGACCAAGGCGGTGTTCATGGACGAAGAACCGGAGGTCGACGACGTGACGGACTTCTTCGAGAGCGAGGACATCGTCGTCGTCCCGCTCTTCATCGCCGACGGCTACCACACACAGGAGGACATCCCCGAGGACATGGGCTTGACCGAGGACTACCGACTCGGCTGGGATGTCCCCGCCGAGGTCGACGGCCACCGCATCTGGTACGCCGGCGCAGTCGGCACCGAGGGCCTGATGGCCGATGTCCTTCTCGAGCGCGCGGCCGACGCAGGTGCGAAACTCGGCGACGCAATCGACCGCGTTCGCCACCGGACGAGCACAGCGAGCGGCGCTGACGGCGACGCTGAACGACACAGCCAGGCGGGTGACTGACGAATGGACGACAGTTCCACGAGCGCCACACAGCGGCTACTGGCGACGCTTACCGCTGCTGCGGACGACGAGCACCCGTCTTCCGTCACATTCGACGGCCTCCAAGCCACCCGCAACGAAACGGGACAGTTCTCGCTCACCATCGACCACGCCGACATTCACCAACCCGATCTCGAGCGGAGTGCACTCGAGTCCCTCCTCGATGGCGAGGAGATCGGGGGCGTTGCGGCGTACGTAACGAACTGGCACTACTGGCAGGAGACGGTCGGCGGCGAGGGAACTGCCCGGCGGGCGTTCCTGCGGTGGTGTGAGCGCGCGCCGCTCGTGGAGGGGACTCGAGACGAGTCCGCTGACGGCGACACCGACACCGGCATCGGCATCGGCACCGGCACCGGCACTGACATCGGAGCCGTCCCGGACCGCTACGCTGCCCTCCAGGACGGCATCGACCGCGAGTGGGGCCAACTCTGCATCACTACCCGCTTCGCGGATGTCGACCATCCCGACGGCGAACGGGTCTACGACCTCTGGCACGTCGACGACGCCGAGACGGACATTGCCGACCTCACGGTGTACGACGACCCGCGCGAGGCGCGCGAGATCGCCACCTACGACGAAGACGGGCGGTACCGACCGCTGAAAACCGCGCCGACACTCGAAACCGGCTGGGCCTTTACGGGCCTCTCGGGCGAGGAACTCGTCGACGCCGTCGGCTTCTTCTACCCGGCGACGATTGCAAATTGGCACCGCGAGCGGGAGGGCAACCTGGATGTCGACCACTGGACCGAGACTGCAGACCGCCAGAGCGGTATCTACGAGGTCGTCTCGGAACTCCCCCGCGAGGCCGTCGACTGGATGGCCGAAGCCTGTTGTGTCGACTCGCAGTGTCTGCGCCGGCGGGAGTGGCAGTACGAGGACGGCGACGAACTCGACGCCAACGGCGGTGACGGGCCGTTCCCCTGCCGGGAGCCGTGCTCGCTCGTCGTCGCCGCCGCGCGCAAGTGGGCCATCGCCGAATCCGAGTCCGAGCGCACGTACGAACTGGAACTGACGCCCACCGAGCGCAACCAACTCGAGGAGCTAATCGACGCGGTTGCGGACGGCAGAACGGACGAGATTCGTGAGGCGGACGTCAACGACGGCGCAAATCGCTACCGCGCACGATATCTGCGGGCGAAGCGGTTCTCGGACGAGGGTACACTCGAGATGCGAGAGCACTCCGAGTCCGAGTCCGAGTCTGAGTCTGCATCCGGTGGCGAATCCGAATCTAAATCCGACTGACGAAATAGAACCGCGACACCCAGGTCTTCTGCTGGACGTACGTCTACCAGTACAGCAAAAGCAGTGCAGCCGCGACGCCGGCGAACACGATTCCGACACCGAGTGTCGCAACCGGTCCACCGACCGCGGAGGTAACCGCGACCGCCAGCGCGAGCGCGAAGATCCCGAGTCCGATGACGGCGATCGTCCCCGTGTCTAGCTCGACTCCGAGCTGCGTCGTCACCTCCTCGAAGAGCGTCTGCTGTTCGTCGTCCGCCGAGCGCGCTGGTGCGGCGAGTGAGTCGTCGACGTCGACGCCTGTCGGTTCCGGCGTCACCGTTACCGCAATCGAGACGGACTCCGATCCGTAGCCGGTGAGCAACTCGAGTTCCCCGCGGACCGGTTGGTCGAGTCCGTCGGCGGTAATGTCGATGGGAACCGGCGTTACGGCGTCGGGTTCGATGTAATAGTTGGGGGTCCGAAGCGAGGCGACGCGTGTGATGTCGCCGTCGAGTCGGCAGTGGACGTGTGCCGGCGAGCCCTGCCCGTGGAGTTCGACGACGAACGAGGAGTTCGTCTCGAGTGCGTTGCGCGCAGGTGAGAGTGCGTCCTCCTGTTTGCGGTCGACGTGGACCGGTAGCACCGTCGTTCCGGTTGTGTCACTCTCGCTGACTCGCGAGTCGGTCGTTCCCTGCGTGGTACTGGCCGCCGACTCGTTCTCGCGCGACGATGTGGATGGTGGTGTGGATTCGGACCTGGTCACGGTACAGATACAGATAGTGGTCTGGTGCCAGTTACAAGTAGCTTCCGTCGTTTGACACAGTCGTGTCGACTGACGCTCCGGTGGGCTCTATGCGGGTGACTCCTCTCGCATGTCCGGCGGGAGCAGGTTCGGAATGCCGTCCTCGACCGGGTAGCGCTCGCCACACTCGGCACAGACGAGCGTGCCGTCGACGACTTCGGCTGCGTCCTCGCCGTCGCCGTCAGCACTCTCATCGTACGTCGCATCTTCGAGTTCCAGTTCGTGCTTGTCGAGCGGGCAGCGCAGGATATCAAGCAACGACTCCTTCATACTTGGAAGGCATATCGCAGACAGCAAAAGGCTTCGGGAACGGTCGGCGCGGTTCGGCCACTACCAGTGAACATATATACGAAACTGTGCATCACAGTACCAATGCATTCGAGCGCCGTTTTGAGGTGACCGCGACGGATGGCTTCTTCCCCTCTCGTCGACAGTGTCGCAGCACTCGGCCGTCTCGCGTCCGAACTCGACACGCTCGGTTCAGTCACAGAGGTATACACGCGTGCCGTTCGTGCGGCCGACCGCGTCCTCGAGTTCGATACGGCCATCATCTGTACGGTCGAAGACGGCGTCTTCGAGCCACAGGCGAGCTACACGACCCGTCTGATCCCAGCCTCGCCGCTTGCGGCCGACGCCGGTATCGCCGGCAAAACCCACCGGGAGAACGAAACCCACGTCGTCGACGATCTGACGACACACACCGATGCCACCCCGACGAGCGACACCTTCCGATCCGTCCTCTCGATCCCACTCGAGAACGGCGGCGTCGTTCAGTTCCACGCGACCGAGCCAAACGCCTTCTCGGAGACGGACCGTCACCTCGGCGAGTTGTTCGTCGCGACGGTGACGAGCGCCCGAAATCGAGTCAGCTACGAGAGCGCACTCGAGACGGAGCGCGATCAGTTCGCGGCGCTGTTCGAGAACGTTCCCGATGCGGCGCTGCAGTATCATCTCGAGGATGGGGTGCACGTCGTCGATGCGGTCAACTCGGCGTTTATCCGTGTGTTCGGGTTCGACGCCGAGGCTGTGGTGGGCGAACCGTTGACGGAGCTTATCGAGCCGGGGGAGACAGAGACACGGACACAGACACAGACACAAACAGTACAGGACCCGTCAAATACGTCGACTCCGTCGGCGGCAGTCCCGCCACACCACCAGTCCGCGACCGCTGGAACCACGTCGACAGACTACGTACAGCCACAACTCGTCGAAACCAAACTGTCCGAGCGTGCAGACGTTGAAGTCGTTCGCGAAACCGCCGACGGTCCACGTCCGTTCTTGCTCCGAAACATCCCGGTTGCCACCAACGACGGGACGACACGCGGCTATCTGATCTACACCGATCTGACCGACCTCAAACTCCGGGAGCGCGAACTCGAGCGCAAGAACGAACGCCTCGATCAGTTCGCGAGTATCGTCAGCCACGACCTGCGGAATCCGCTCAACGTCGCCGATGGCTACCTCGACATCGCACTCGAGGACGCCCCGGCAGATGTTCAGCCTGCACTCGCGGAGATCCAGGACGCACACGATCGTATGGAGCGGTTGATCGAGGACGTGCTGACGATGGCGAGAGGGAAGACAGTCGACAGCCCCGACCCAGTCGACCTCGACACGGTTGCGGCGGCCGCCTGGGACAACGTCGAAACCGACGCCGCGTCACTCGAGACGACGAGTCAATTGTGCATCGAGGCCGATCGGACGCGGCTGTTGCAACTGTTCGAGAATCTCTTCCGGAACGCAGTCGAACACGCTGGTCCCGACGTGAGAGTGAGCGTCACGGAGCTAGCTGATGGCTTCGCCGTCGAAGACGACGGTCCTGGCATCCCACCCGAGCGCTGCGAGGACATCTTCGAATCCGGATACACCGAAAGGGCCGAGAACACCGGGCTCGGACTGGCGATCGTCGAGCAGATCGCAACGGAACACGGCTGGACGGTTGCCGTTCCGTCGGCAGACGGTGAGGGCACAACAGATGACACCGGTGCGCGCTTCGAGTTTACAAACTGTCGTCTCGGGGGTGATGCCGATACTGATGGCGAGACAGACCGCGGGCTCGACCGCTCACTGTCAACAGAGCGCGACGGTGCTGATGGGGAGCGCAACCACGCACGTGAAAACGGCCATAGCCACAGTCACAGATACGGCTACGGACACGAACACGAGCACCAACACAAGTTCGACTGGGAACTCACCCGCCACCAGCTGGAGGGATGGCGATGACCGACACGACAGTCACTGATCCCGTGACGATTTCGGTGCACGGGACAACGTTGCAGGCCCGAGATATCGCCGGCAACACCACCTCGTTCGGACTGGTTGGCTGGGACCGGCTCGAGGACCAACACACGTTCGACGAACCGATCGATGCGACCATCACCGGCCGCGTCTCCGAAATCCGGTACGATCTGCTGAACATGGTCGATATCAAGCGCCTCGACGGGGATGCGCCGCAATCGGATGTTGCGTTCGAAACCGACAGCAACGCTCCCGAATCACGCACACATGATGGAGACGAGAACGGGCCCCCGGACGCGAATCCACCCACAAATACACCTTCAAACATAGGCGACGACACCAACGCACGCGTCTCCGTCGAGGCTGGCGATCAGGAAGTCTCTCTCAGTAACGGCGCGTACGTCTGTCGGTTCGAAGTCGGTCTCTACATCCGCCTCCGATTCGACGCATCCGCCGTCATCAAAAACCGGTCGGGCGGGCCGATGACCATCTCCTTCGAACACCCCACGCGAGTGACCTTCGGGTTCAAATCGCCGGTCGACTATCCGCGCGACGAAATCACAGTCTCACCGACGCCCGACGGCATCGCAACTGCCCTCTCACACCTCTCCGCGTCGATCGGAACCACGACCGCAGACCGGGTTCACCGAAACTACCGTGGCTACCCGCCGCTGCTCGAGATCGATCCCGCCGTGACGGAGACACACGTCCCACCGTCAGTTCGCGAGGACACACCCGACACCGATCTCGAATTCGTCGTTCCGCCCGACCGCTCGACACTCTTCATCGCGGCTCCACTCGCGTACTATCTCGGCGCACGAGTTCGAACGACAGCGCAAGCTTCCCTCGATGCGAACGAACGGGCGCCGCTGTTGCGCGCACCGACGATCGGACTCCACCACGAATTCGCCGCTGGACCCGCGTTCGCGGCGGACGTCCGCTCGCTTCTGCGACGGACGTTCTTCCTCGACCTGCTCGTCTCCTGGCTCGAACCAACGGAACCGACGGTACTCGAGTACGATGCGCTGACAGCGGCGGGGATCGACCTCTCGGGCTGTCCCGGAATGTCGATCGCCGAGCGAGTGCAGACGTACCTCTCGTTCCCGGCTCAGCCGATCGAGGCGGTGCTTCCACAGTGGCCGTATCGAATGACGGTGTCGCCGACGACGGACCTCGTCAGCGTGTTGCCCCACTTGCTCTACGATATGGCCGCGATCGAGGTGCCGGTGGACTCGAGTTCGAGTGAGCGTGGTGCTTCCGTGTCGACGGCTGCGTCGGCTGGTGTGCCGGCTGGCGTGTCTGGAGATGGGGATGGGGACGGAGAGCAGGATGAGGAAGTGCACGAGGGTACGAGTGAGAATGCGGGTGAGTGTGGAGAGCCACAGGGAGTGTCAGCGACGGACGGTCTCGACGTAGATCTGGACCGCTATCTGGAGAATAGCCCGGGCGAGCGAGCGTCGCTCGACGATCGGCTCGTGGGGCAGCGGCGAATCCACGGTGTACTTGCGGATCCGGAGTGTGCAGGAGAGGATGGCGAGTGTACGATGGACGGACCGCGATTCTCGCTTTCGTCTGCGGCTGTCGCTGGGTCTGAATCTGAATCTGAATCTGGGTCTGAGTCTCAGTCTGCATCTTCGTCCGCAGCCACAGCCACGTCTTCGTCTCCCACTCCTCACCAGTCGACGGCCAACTGCTCACCGTTTGTCGCCCATCCCAAGGCCTACGAGAACCGTCTCTCCGATCTCGAGCAACAGTCGGACGAGCGAAGCGTCGTCGTCGTCTTTGCGACCGAGCACATCCCCGAATCCGCGCGTGAGCGTATCGTCGATACCTACCGGCGTCGGTCAGATGCGGTCTCTCCACGGGTTGACCGGGTCGACGATCCGACGCGGGTCGAACTCGCGGACGTGTTTGCGGCCGGAGCGGACTTCTTACACTACATTGGTGACTGTGACGAGGATGGCGTCGGCTTCGCGTGCACGGACGGCGTTCTGTCGCCATCGGCGCTGCCGACCAACGAGGTCGGGCTGTTCCAGCTCGACGCAGCGAACGCTGTCGACGTCGCGTGGAAACTGATCGAGACGGGAAGCATCGCCGGCGTGGCGGGCTATCGGACGGCAGCGTCCGAACGCGACCTCCAGGCGGTGACGACCGTCGGCGAACTCCTCCTCTACGGACAGAGTCTCGCAACGGCCCACACCTGTGCAACCGTCCAGACGAACGACACAGGCGGTGTCGTCGTCGGTGACGGCACGCACCGCTTCGTCGCAAAGTGGCAGCCATCGGAGATCCAGTCGCTACAGGAGACCGACGACGGTCTGGTTCGAGGTATCTCCGTCCCGTTCCCGGTCGATCCGGTTGGGGCACACTGGCGGGGCAGTCGGTCCGACCGAAAGCGACTGATTCCAGCGACGATCACACACGAGGTCACACCGGACGAACTCAACGAGTACATCTCGAACACGATTCGGCCGATCTACTACAACGGCGAGTTCTACTGGCCAGAGGAGCAAAAGCAGTTGTTGTATCCGATCTCGTAGTGTACTGAGTTGCAGTTGGAGACGTGATCGCGGTCGCGATCGCGGCCACGACCGCGCTAGGATCGCCCTACTCCGCGCCCGTCGGCGTCTCGACGACGACAGTCTCCTCGCGACCCGGACCCACGCCAACTGCGTAGATCGGCGCGTCGAGCTCGTCGCTGATGTACTCGAGATACGTCCGTGCGTTCTCGGGGATGGCGTCGTACCCCTCCTCGGCGACGGCTGCCCAGTCGACGTTGTCCCAGCCCTCGAACGTCTTGAACGTCGCCTCACAGCGACCCCACTCCTCGGTCGTTGGGGGCATTGCGAGAAGTTCCTCGCCGTCGAGTTCGTAACTGTGGCCGATCTTCACTTCGTCGAGGCCGGCGAGCACGTCGATGTGGTTGATCGCGAGGCCGGTGAAGCCGTTGACGCGCGCGGAGTGGCGCAACATCGGCATGTCGAGCCAGCCGACGCGGCGCGGGCGACCGGTGACGGTGCCGTACTCGCCACCCTCCTCGCGGATGTATGTCGCGAGTTCCTCGTTCTCGCCGTCGCCCTGCTCGTCGTAGCCGGGCGTGTCGCCTTCGACGCCGCCGAGTTCGGTCGGCAGTGGGCCGCTCCCGACACGCGTGAGGTAGCCCTTGACGATACCGATGATCTCTCCCTCGGCGATGACGTTGGGGCTGAGTCCCGTACCGACAGCCGCACCGCCCGCAGTCGGATTCGAGGACGTGACGTAGGGGTAATTCCCGTGGTCAATGTCGATGATGGTTCCCTGTGCACCCTCGAACATGACGGTCTCGCCATCGGCCATCGCGTCCGTGAGGAACGCGCTAGCGTTGACGGTCATATTCTGCTCGGCGAGTCGTTCGCCGATCTCGCGGTACTCTTCGAAGAGCGCGTCGACGTCGAACGCGTCCGGATTGTCGAGGTCCGAAACGTCGGTACCGTACACGTCCTCGATAAGCGCGCGCTTCTGTGGCACGACGTACTCGAGTCGGTCCCGGAGCACGTCGGGATCGAGCAGGTCGCCGATGCGGACGCCGCGGCGGCCGGCCTTGTCCTCGTAGGTTGGGCCGATGCCGCGACCGGTCGTGCCGACTTCCTGGTCGTCTTCGCTCTTGACGTCTTCTTCGATGCCGTCGAGGACGCGGTGGAACGGCAGGATGACGTGGGCGCGTTCTGCGACCCGCACGTCTGGGTCGAGCCCTTTCTCCTGGAGCGTCTCGATTTCGTCGAACAGCGTCCGTGGGTTGACCACGCAGCCGTTGCCGAGAACGCCGACTTTCCCGCGGACGGCGCCCGACGGCACGAGTGAGAGCTTGTACTTCTCGCCGTCGTGGACGACGGTGTGTCCGGCGTTGTCGCCGCCCTGATAGCGGGCCACGACATCAGCGGTGTCGCCGTAGAGGTCGACGACGCCGCCCTTGCCTTCGTCGCCGAGTTGAGCCCCGACGATTGTGACGGTCATAACAGCGGCGGATTCTTGCCGATCCGATAAACAGATTACGGTATCACTGGGGGTATCCCCCGGGATCGACGATCGATCTATGCACACCGATGCATACTTCCTGCGGAGGTGCGGACAAGAATACGCGTGTTCGGCCGCCGATAGCTGTCCACGAGTCACACACGACGCACGCAGTCAGGCTCCTAGTTTAGCCGCCCCCTGATAGACGGTCGAACAGTTTCGGCTCAGAATCGGCCGTACAGCGCTGTCTACCGTCATAATCGTTCATCGTATAGCGTCGCAAGCGGAAGCGTTAACTACTGGCAAAAACGAGCATCGGGTTGAGAGTGGTCGTCTCAATCTCGGAGAGTAACTTTTAAAGGGTACAAAGACAAGTTAACAAATGCCATGATAGACCGACTTGAGAAGGAAGTCGATATGCTCGAACGACATCTGCAGGTCCTGAAGATGGTCATCGAAAACGAACCGATTGGTATCGTGAAGATGTCCAACGAGACCGGCTACCCACACCACAAGGTACGCTACTCGCTGCGTGTCCTCGAAGAAGAGAACCTCATCGAGCCCTCCAGCCAGGGTGCGATCAAGACCGAGCGCACCGTCGAATTCGTCGACGAACTCGACGGCAAAATCGACGACATCGTCGACAAGCTCGACGGCATGAAGATCGAAGACGTCGCTGAAGTCGAAGGGTAATCGGTTCCGAACGACGCGACGAGTCCAGAGACTACTCTCAGATCGATTCGATCGAACAGATCACCAGCGGGTTTCACCGGGCCAGACCACCGGAGACGGACAGCGGCTATGTTACGCCGTTGCCCTCCACTCCTCTACCCGTCTCGGTCAGTGGAGCCACACTGATCTGTCTCTCTTACTTACGACACAGTTCGAACCGAGCGACGCTTGCGCGCAGTGGGACCTGAGCTGGTTGGTACCCACGTGGTACACGTCGCCCATCGAGACGCAGGAAACGGAACGCGGAAAAAGCACAACGAGCAAGCCGAACAGCGGAAAACCCGACGGCGCTCAACCACTCCGACGACGATCACAACACCTCCTACAACTCAGGCACGTTCATGTGGAACCCTTCGCTGCGCGACTCCACCAGACACAGGTGATAGCCACTCTTGCGCGAGAGGTTCACGTAACTCAGCTTCGATCCCCGACTCAGGAAGCCGCTGCTGGTCGCCTGCTCCGTCACCTCGAGTGCCCCCGGTTCGAAGTAACTCGAGGTGACCGCGACTGCCGCCGCGAGATCCGGATAGTTCGCCTTGACCGCCGAGGCGGCGACCTCGAGTTCCTCGAGTAGCTCCTGACTCGCGGGCTCGCGCGAATCGTTGAGCGTCGCCAGGATGAGCGGGTTCCCCATTTTGTCGAACGCAACGACATCGAAGGTGACCTCGTCGGGGACGTCTTCGGTATCGTCGTCCGCGAGCGAAATCGTCGCCCCGAGTTCGGCCCGATCGATTCGCGGGATGGCGTCGTAGAGGTCTGCAAGTCCGTCCGCGTTGCCTGTATCGCGAATCTCGTAGAGCACCATCTCGGTGAGCCAGTCGACGAACGTATACTCGATCGTCTCCTGAAGGTAGGTCTCGTACGGCTGGCCGTCGACGGCGACGCTGTCGGCCTCGAACTCGGTATGGTGTTCGAGTCGCAGGTTCGAGGCGACCTCGTTACGATCTGCTGCGCCATCGTGTGCCGTCTCGAGCGTCGGCTGGCTCTTCGAGTCGTAGCGTACGAAGAGGTTCGTTCCCGAGAGCGCCTCCGTTGGCGAGAGGTGTGTTTCGGCGTCGAACCCGGATCCAGACTGGGCACCACCACCACCACCACCACCATCACCAGCCCGCGCCTGCTCGAGTTCGGACTCGAGTTCACTGATCTGTGTGCGAAGCGAGTCGACGGTGCTCGTCAGTTGCTGGTTTTCGGCACGGAGCTCGTCGCGTTCACTCTTGAGCTCTCTGGCCTTCTCTGCGAGCGCGTTGTGTTTTTGCTCGAGTTCCTCGATACGCTGGGTGTACTGAGCGAGGTTGCGCTTGTGTGCGTCGTCGCCACCGTTGGCTGTGCCGTTGCGGTTCGCGTCGGCGGACTGCTCGCGGTTGCGCTGGTCGCTGGCTGGCTGTGATCGTGCTGATTCAGCCTGGGCCGCCTGCCCGTTGTGTGAGTCTGTGGACGATGTGGAACGAGAGTCGGGGCTGGAACTTGAACCGGAACCGGACCCAGCAGCACCAGCACTCGCACCAGAAGCAGACTCTGTCCCCGACTGCGCCCCCGAGCGGGACCGACCGTTCGCCGCGCGCGAGGGAGCGGCCCTACTCGAGTCGCCCGCGGCCGAGTTGTCGGGATCGATCGAGGGAATCGACCGCGTTTCGCGCCAGGCTTCTTCGGCCTCGAGTTGCTGGTCGAGTTCGCCTTCCGCTTCGCCCTCGGCCTCGCCTTCGTGTTCGTGTTCGTTTTCGCCTTTGTCGGCGTCAGCGTCAGAACCAGCGCCAGCGCCTGTGCCGCTATCGGTGTCGCGCTCGGCCGACTCATCTGCAGCCGTCATCGACTCCGAGCCGGACCCAGCGTGGTCAGGTGCGGGCGGTGCCGGCGTCGCCTCCGGCGTGCCAGCGGTATCGGCGTCGTCAGCGTCGTCCTCGATCCAGGAGATATCGCTCTGGTCGAGTTCCTCCGCGGCCGCCTCGACCGTCTCTGGGTCAGGCGTCGACGACAGCCCCGACTGGCTCTCATCGGCAGGCGTCTCGCCCGTGTCTGCCCCAGTCGTGGACCCCACGACAGGTTCCGTCTGCTCCGTGGACTCGTCGGTCTCGGACTCCGTCGGCGCGGTGATCCCTGCCGGCACGTCCGACTCGTCGTCGACGATCGAACTCGAGTCCTCGGTTGTGATGCCGGATTCGGGTGTGGACCGTGGCTGGGTGTTGGATTCGGCGTCAGTGTCGGTGTCGGCACCGGTGCTGGTACTGGTACTGGTACCGGCGTCGGTGTCGGTCCCCGACTCGGGCGTCAAATCCGTCGTGAGGGTCTGATCTGTGTCCTCGTCCGCAGTTACGTCCGTTTCGGGTCCTGCGCTCGTTCCTGCCTCTGCCCCTGTCCCTGTCCCTGTTCTTCCACCGGTCCCAGAGACATCGAGCTGGTCGATTGCAGACTCGGTCGGGTCGACGCTTGGTTCCGCTCGCGTCGCGGAGTCGGTCGCGGTGTCGGAAGCGTCAGTTGCGTTGTCGATTCCGGTATCGACGCCCGCCGAATCGGAAGCGTCGGCCCCTGAGCTGGTCTCTGCTGTGTCTGCCTGCGTCCCGGCAGTCGCACTCGTCCCCGGAATATCAGTCACGTCGATATCGACGTTGAATACCTTGTAGATTCCAACCTCGTCGTCGGCTCGTTCGAACGCCTCGTCGCCGGTCAGCAGGCGCTCGGCGTTGCCGATGTAGGCCGCGGCCATCCGTCGACCGCCGTAGTAGACAGCGTAGTAGTCCCCACTAAGAACGTTCTCACTGAGTTCGATATACCCCGTGAACGAGCCGTCCTGAAGCGTCTGGTCGACCTCTCGGAGCGGCGTCTCGTTGGTGTAGTACTGTGCCTGTACGTTGCCGCCGCGCTCTTCCATCACAGAAAGCAACGGCAACGAGGGATCTGGTGCGCGATAAACGGTGCCACTCGCGTCCTCGAAGTCTGTTATCTCGCCGTCGACAGTGCCGACAACGCGGCCATTAAGCATAAACAGCCACGCGCCACCGGCAGCGACGGCTCCCGAAAAGTCACTGTCAGCGAGAGTAGACAGGTCATCGAATCCACCGCTGAACGGACGGGAATCCCACTGCTCGACGCGCTCTTGCGTGCGCGGGTCCATAGTTCAACAAGCGGGAAGTGCAACAAATACGTTTCGCCTAGATTTTCGATTCGGCATCCTCTGCGAGTTCTTTCATCCGCTTGCCAATTCGGCCGGCACTCGAGAACTCGTCTTCGCTCATTCCCTTTGCGAGGGCGTTTCCGAGGACGAAGACCGCGTGTTTGTGTTCACTCTTCGATTTGTGGACGTGCGAGGGGTCGACGTCGAGCTGGTGGTACGGCTCGAAAAGGCCCTCGTCGACCTCCTCGCGCTCTTCGAAGTACTCCATAATGACGACGAGTTCTTCGTGGAGTTCGAGGAGTTCATCCTTATGCATGCCCACGGCTACGAACGGTTTCGGCTTAAGAGTTGTGTGCCGTGCAGTCGCAAAAGCGGCTGCTAGTGGGTGTGCGGGCTGAACGTCGGGATAGCGGACAGGGTCCGAGCCGTCGCCTGTCTTGAGTGGGGGCTTGCCGTGGTTACGAAGTCGAGAAAACGCAGTCAGTCGGCTGCCGTCGCCGGCGCACGATCACGCTGGTCTGCGGGGAACCAGGCGAGTTCGTGGTCGGCCGTGACGCGCACTGCAACCCGTTCGTCTAGGTCGATCCGGTCGGAGTGGTTGTGCATACACTCGATCGTCTCGCCGGTATCGAGTTCGACGCGGTAGAGAACCGTCGGCCCAAGATATCGTCGATAGACGACCCGGCCGTTCGCTTCGCCGTCGGCCGCCGGCAGCGCCGTCACGTCGTCCGGCCGAACGAGGAGGTCGAGACCGGTTCCATCGTACTGGTGGGCGAGTCCGTTGACGTCGTCGCGCAGCACACGCCCGAGCGCGGTGTCGACGTGGTCGCCGTGGACCTCACCTGAGAGGAAACTCGCGTGGCCGAGAAAGCCCGCAACGAAGCGCGATTTGGGCTGCTGGAAGACGCGCTCTGGCGTGTCGATCTGTTCGATCTGGCCGTCGTTCATCACCGCGACACGGTCCGAAATCGAGAGCGCCTCCTCCTGATCGTGCGTGACCGAGATCGCCGTCACACCGGCTTCCTTGATGATTCGGCGCACCTCCTCGCGCATTTCTACACGCAGGTCGACATCGAGGTTCGAGAACGGCTCGTCGAGCAAGAGCATCTCCGGTTCGGGCGCGAGCGAACGCGCCAGCGCAATCCGCTGTTGTTGCCCGCCCGATAGTTCGTTCGGGTAGTTGTCTCCATGGTCTGCGAGCCCGACCATCTCGAGTAGCTCCGCGACGCGGGCGTCGCGTTCGTCGGGTTCCCATTCCTGAAGCCCGAAGGCAATATTTTCCCGGGCGGACATGTGTGGGAACAGGGCGAACTCCTGAAAGACAACGCCGACACCGCGTTCTTCCGGCGGAACGAACTGTCCGTTACCCGCGACGGCGGCCTCCTGAAGTTGGACGGAGCCGGCGTCGGGTTCTTCGAGACCGGCGATCAGCCGAAGGGTTGTCGTTTTGCCACAGCCGGAGGGGCCGAGCAGGGTGAGAATTTCGCCGTCGTGAACGGATAACGAGAGGTCTGAAATGACGGTCTCAGCGCCGTAGCACTTCCCGATGCCGTCGAGTTCGAGCACGACGTCGTCGGTGACTGATTTCGGAGTCGGCGTCTGTGTACGCGCAGTTTCCTCGGTCGCCGTGGAAAGTAGTTGTCCGTTCCCCATTATCGACCCCCGGCAGCAGCCGGGACACATTCGGTTTAGGGGTGCCTAAATCACTTATAATTGCCGGTCCGTTCCCACCGGGTGAGACGAGCGGTCATCGGAACGAGAGCGCCAAAAATCGGACTTAGAGTTCGACGCCGCTCGGGATCAGACTGTGCTGGCGCAGCAGACTACCCTCGTCGTCGTAGACGAGGAAGGTCCGCTTGTCGTAGCTTACGAACGGTTCGTCGTCGAGTCTAATTTCGACCTCGTAGCGGCCATCATCGTCGTTGGCCTGCTCGCCGTAGCCCCTCGCTGCCCGAATAAATCGGAGTACGTCGTCTGCTTCCTCGTTCAACTCGAGGATGAAATCTCCCGTGATTCGGTTCGTGACGCTCACGACGCCAGCGGCGTCCTCGTCGAGGGGTTCTTGCAGTCGGAGCGCAACGTCAGTTTCGCCCGCATCGAGAACCTCGTCATCGGAGCCAGTAAGGCGCTCGCGAAGCATCGACGCTGGGCCGGTGAAATCGATCGATACCGAGGGTTTTCTCGGTTCCTCGTCTGTTTCGACCCAGTCGACATTACTGACATGTAACGTGAAGTGCTCGCGCCTCATTCCGTAGTCATCGGTTAGCGCTCCCATCGTATGAACGTAACGCACGGGTCATCATTGCTCTGGACAGACATACGTTTCAGACAGTGTTTGGAACAAGATGGTCACTTTTGACCACCCTTCCTGGGTTGACGTGGACTGATACGGTTCGTTGTCGTTCTGTCCGATGATCGATCCGACGGGGTGGCGCTCACGGGTACAACGCGATCCCGATCCGTCTGATCACTGAAAGAGTTGGCAACCCGTTGCGAACGCTTTTTGCGCGCTCATCGACGACATCGGACAATGGCCGCTCCCCACGACCGCTCAGATGACCGGGCCGACCGCGCAGCCGTTCGCGATACCTACGATCAGATCGCGACGCACTTCGCGAAGACCCGGGAGTACGCCTGGCCCGAAGTCGAGTCGTTCGTCACAGACACCGTCGACGAGCGCGCTCGGGCTGACACTGAGACGGCCCCCGTCGGCCTCGACCTCGGCTGTGGCAACTGCCGCCACGCCGAACTGCTCGCCGATACCGGTTACTTCGACCACGTCCTCGGCGTGGATGTCAGCCGTGGTCTCCTCGAAACCGGGCGCGAACGGGCACAGGAGCGCGAGTTCGCCGTCGACCTCTGTCAGGGCGACGCCGCCGAACTCCCCCTCGAAGCGAACGCAATTTCGGCTGCCGTCTACGTCGCGACACTCCACCACCTCCCCACGCAGGCCGCTCGCCAGGCCAGTCTCGACGAACTCGGCCGCGTGCTCGCTCCCGCCCCTGACGGCCGCGCACTCGTCAGCGCCTGGTCGACCGCCCACGACCGCTTCGACGAGGACGAACTCGACACCGCCGACGGCACCGGCTTCGACACCACGATCGAGTGGACCCTCCCCGGCGGCGACACCGTCGACCGCTTCTACCACATCTACACCCCCGAGGAGTTCGAGCAGGATCTGGCAGCGAGCTCGCTGGAGGTACTCGAGTGGGAGGTCTCGAGCGGCAACTGTTATGCAGTCGTTGCTGGCGCTGCTGCGTCGGATGTGTGAGTGGGTTCGAGAGCGACTCACCTGAGGATAACCGGGGGACAGCGCGCCAATCGCTGGCAAGCGATGACGCCGAAACGGAAGCGCCTTAAACATGGAGCCAAAATCAGGGAGTGAGCGCGGATGGTCTAGTGGTAGGACCTGAGCCTTCCAAGCTCATGGCCCGGGTTCAAATCCCGGTCCGCGCATTCCTTCGGCGAACAAGATCGTGAGCCGAAGGAAGCGAATGAGGGATTTGAAGTAGAGAAGACGGAACCCGCGTAGTGGGCAAAACGAACGATCGGGACCGTCTCGTAGTCGGGTTCAAATCCCGGTTCGCGCTTTCTCTAACACACTTCACACTCGTTCCTGCAAACTGCCTTGCACCCTTGCACATCCGCGCATCGACACTACCGACACCGCGGCCGAGTACTCGAGTATGCCCGACGCAGCCACCAGATACGAAACGGGAGACATCGTCGCGACGCCGGACGGCCGCGGTGTCGTCGCAGCGGTGCTGATGAGCGAGTTCGAGTTTCCGACGGGTGAGGGAGAGGGTGACGAAAACGTCACCGCTGTCGATGCCAGCGACGACCAGCCTGCGTACGTCGTGGGCCTCGGTCCCGAGACAGTCGGCTCGGCAGTGTATCGCGCTTCGGTACTCGAGTCCAGTGCGTTGGACGACGATGATGCGTTGGAGTCGACTGCTGGCGAGGGCGATGGTGACGGCGACGAGGAGGCGCTCACACCAGTCATCAACGAGGACGTGAACGGCCTCGATGACTTGCCCGAGGGCTGGGACAGAAACAGCGTCCTCGAGTTCTGGTCGTCGATCGGCGGCTCCTGGGACGCGTGTGTCGAGGAGATGGCGGACGAACTCGGCGAGGATCGGGCGACGGCGAACTGTTCGGCGATGAAAGACGAAGTGGTGCGGACGCAGCGGTGGCGGAATCGCTTCTGAAAGGTGTCAGGTGCCGCTCTCTCAGTCTTCGAGCGGCGTCTCGGCACGCTCCGGGTGGAGGTTCGTGACGAGCGCGAAGACGATGCCGAGCACCGTCCCGAACAGCAGGTGGCCGACCATACTTTCGACCGCCGTGGTCGGGAAGTCGGCTGCCGCCTCGGTTCCGATTGCGTCGAGCCAGACCGGGAGGACGAGCAGCGGCAGGATTGCCCAGACAGCCAGCCCGAAGACGAAGCCGGCGGCGACGACGCGCAGCGTGATCCCGGTTCGTGAGAGCGACTCGGTCTCGGGGTTCATCTGGATGATGCCGAGAATGGGTTTGCGGGTGACGAGGAACCCAAAGATCAGCCCGAGACCGATCCCGTGGGCGATGTGGATTCCCCAGCCGACGACGCCGGTGGGATCCAGCCCGTAGATGCCGGGAATCGCCGCCGAGACGACCTCGGGATCGAAGAGCCAGATGAGGGCACCGAAGGCGAGTGCTCCGACTGCACCACCGACTGCGCCACCGACCGGCCAGCCAATCGAGGTCTCGATACCGACTGTCGACTGTGTATCGGACTCTGCGCTCATAGTGAGGGCAGTGTACCACAACGGGCTCCATAATGGTTTGTCCGGCACGTGTCACGTCCGCCGGGCAATCACGACGCGTACACAGTGCGGTGGGCTACTCGAGTTCGCTTCTCATCTGTGGTCGCCGGCCTTGTCCCTGCTGTCTTCGGCTGTCCCTTGCTGTCCTCGACTGGACGACGGCTATTAGTTCCCGTCCGACCAAGCGACCCCAACTCGTGCCCCAGGACCTCACGTACGAACTGCTCGGGTGGCCACCCGACGGGCCGAAACTGCCACTCGACCACGAACGATTCAGCTACGCCGGCAAGTTCGTCATGACGAACACCGGGAAGGCGGTCGCCCGTGACGGCGAAACCATCGTCGCAGCCATCGCGTTCAACGAGGATCGAACCGACGAGCACACGCTGTGGCTCCGGTACGTCACCGTCGCTCGCGACCGCCGCGGCGAGGGGGTCGGCCCCGAACTCGTCTCGCTCGTTCGCGACCGCGCCGTCGAGCGCGGCTACGACTGCATCCGAATCGCGGTCAACAACCCCTTCGCCTACGAGGCGCTCTACCGCGCCGGTTTTACCTACACCGGCGAGACGACGGGGATCGCCGAGTTGGTACTCGAGTACCAACCACCCACAGCTAGTGAGAACGACCCGACGGGAACCGAACGCGAACCAGACGCGTATCAGAACGGGCTCGATGAGTTTCGGGACCGGGACCTTTCCGGGGACGAAACGGAATTCCTCGAGTCGCGAGTCGGCAGCGAGCCGCCGGCCCGGTAGCGCTCAACAGTCGTCGGCTGCGAGTCGAGAGCGAGAGGGGACAATTCAAATCCCAGACCCACCAATAGTGGCCCAATGGGAAACGCTGCTTTACGCGACATCGCCGTCATCGAAGAGGTTCCGTTCTCCGAAATCGAGGGTGTCGTCGCCGTCGACGCGCACAACTGGCTCTATCGGTACCTGACGACGACCGTCAAGTGGACCAGCAGTTCGAAGTACACGACTGCAGACGGCACCGAGGTCGCCAACCTGATCGGTATCGTCCAGGGGCTCCCCAAGTTCTTCGAGAACGACGTGACACCGGTCATGGTCTTCGACGGCGGCCCCTCCGAACTCAAGGAAGACGAGATCGAATCCCGCCGCGAGCAGCGCCAGACGTACGAGGAGCAACTCGAGACCGCCCGCGAGGAAGGCGACGAGGTCGCCATCGCCCAACTCGAGTCGCGCACGCAGCAACTGACGCCGACGATCCAGGAGACCAGCCGCGAACTCCTCCGATTGCTCGACGTGCCGATCGTCGAAGCGCCCGCTGAGGGCGAGGCACAGGCCGCCCACATGGTCCGGCGTGGCGACGCGGACTACGTCGGCTCCGAGGACTACGACGCGCTGCTCTTCGGTGCGCCATACACCCTCCGACAACTCACGAGCAAGGGTGATCCCGAGCTGATGGATCTCGAAGCGACGCTGGCACACCACGACCTCACACTCGAGCAACTCATCGACGCAGCTATCCTCATCGGGACGGACTTCAACGACGGTATCTCGGGAATCGGCCCGAAAACCGCGCTGTCGGAAATTTCCGAGCACGGCGACCTCTGGAGCGTGCTCGAAGCGCGCGGCGAGACACTCGAGTACGGTGACCGCGTGCGAGCGCTCTTTCGGGAGCCGAACGTCACGGACGAGTACGAGTTTGAGACGACACTGGATCCGGACATAGAGGCGGCGCGAGAGTACGTGACTGAAGAGTGGGCGGTCGATGCCGACGAGGTTGCACGCGGGTTCGAGCGGATCGAGGAGAGCGTGACACAGACGGGACTGGACCGCTGGACGTGAGAGGTTCGGTGACGGCGACGGATTGTTGCGTGTATCGAACGGTTTTCTGGGCGGCGAAATACCTGCTGTGAGGAAACGAGACGGTAGTGACTACACTTTGAGCAGTTAGTGTGGAGTCGTTGCTTAGCTGACCGATAATAATCCGGTCGTCGCTGGTCGTCGTGACCGGGGTGACCGCTCATGTCCCAACACGAACGCACCCGGTCCGACTCGGCGGCAGACACGGACGCTCCCGCACGGGAGCACCAGCAACAGCCGCCGCCGGACCAGCGACGAGGCTCGCGGTTCGATATCGGCGCATGGTTGCTGTCGACCGCGGTGCAAACGATCGTCGTGCTCGTTGGTCTCGCGGTCGTGCTGTTCGCACTCGGCCAGGCAACTGGCGTCGATCTGCTCGGTGCAGTCGGCGGCGCGTTGCTGACCCACACCGGCCAGTGGCTCGCGGTAGCGTTCATCGCGCTACTCGTGCTCGGCATGGCGCTCAGAGCCATGCGGTACACGCGACCGCGCTGGTGACGATGTACTGCAAGTGATGCCGTCTTGCAGTCGTGGTCTTGCGGTTCTGCAGGGTCGACCCAACCGTGCGGTGTCGGCGATGCAGTCACATCATCCACACCACAACAACCCACCATATCCACCACACCCACCACACCCACCACATCACAACTAACTCACCACACCCACCGCAATGTCCCACCACGCACCCCAGCCACCCACCACCATGATCCACACGACGGCTCACACCGGGCACAACCGATCACAGCTGGCGTCCGGTCGTGAGATCTGACACCTGCCGCTTGTCGTTCGACCCGCACGTCTGCGTCGGTCCACACCACCCTACCGGACCGACGGTCGACTCGTGATTGCATCACCTCGGTCCGTTCTATTCGGTCTTCTTCCGCTTCGGATCCTCCTCCAACCCAGAGCAACAGCTGTGACTAGTCCAAACTGGTCGCACAGCCAACGACGATTCGGTATGCATCGACTTGCAGCGGCTCTGACCCCAACCAAGCGCTACGACTCGCGATCGAATTCGAACGGCAGTCGGTGATCGATCTCCTCTCGCGCGAGCGCCGCCGCCCGGTCAGCAGCGCCGACTTCGGCGAGATACCGAAGCCTGACACCGCTCTTGAGCAGCCGCGCACCGCGGCCAGTAAGCACTCTCGACCCAACCTGTGCGACCGCGTCGTCACCCACGCTGACGACCCAGCCGGGTGAGTCGAACGCGAAGTTCGCGGATGCCGACGCCGACACTGATGCCGACACCGACACCGACACCGACTCTGGTCCACTGCCTCGGTCGCGCTCCTCGCTATCGTCACGTTCCCCGCTCACGAGACCTGCAATCGTCGGCGCGAGCGCCCGCGCCGCCTGTATCGCACTCTGGGCACTCGCCGGAACCGCCGCCCCCTCCACGTCGGTCATCAGCGCCGCATCACCGAGTACAAACGTCCGCTCGTCGAGTTCTAACGCTGGCCCAACCATCGGCCGCTCTCGATCGAGGGCGTCCGTTCCTCGAATCCCGCCCGTCCAGACGACACACTCCGCCGGGAGTTCCTCGCCCGACTCGAGTCCCACCGCCGACGGCGTCACTCGAGTAACGGCTGTCCCAGTCCGGACTGTAACGCCGACGGACTCGAGTGCAGCTGTCACCGCGCGCTGAAAGGGAGCGTCGAACTGTGGGGCGACGGTGTCGAGTTGTTCGAGGAGAGTAACGGACGGCGTAGCGTCTGCATTCGATCCGTGGCCCTCACGAACGAGTGCGGCGAGTTCGCCGGCGACCTGGATACCCGAGAGGCCACCACCGCAGACGACGAACTGTGGGGTATCTTGGTGGCGCACGCGCAGCGCCTCCCGCGCTCGTCTCCGGACGGCAAACGCATCGCCGAGGCATTTGAACGGAATCGCGTGTTCGCGGACGCCCTCGAGTCCGTGGGTGGCAGTCTGTGCGCCGAGACAAACGGCCGCGATATCGTAGGAGAGGGTACCATCGGAGAGTCTGATGGTCTGTCGCTCACGGTCGAGAGCCTCGACGCGCGCTACGCGGACGGTTGCCCGGTCGAGAACGGCCGGGAGCGAGACGGTGATCGCGTTCGCCAGTTCGGGCCGGCGGAGTACGCGGTGGAGTTCGTGCTGGACGAGGTGGTCCGGCGAGTCGTTGACCAGGGTGAGTTCGAGATTCGCATCTGTGGGCACTCGCTTCTCGAGTTCGCGGGTTAGCGTCAGGCCCGCGTAGCCGCCACCGAGGACGACGACGTGCATACCCGATGTAGGTTCCCCGCGCCCAAATACTGGGGACCAAACGCCGCCGTTGTCGTGCAGTGCAGTGTGCTCGTTTCACCCGGTGCAGTACCAAACCGCGAGAAAGTACAGAACCGTCTTAGAACAAGTGCTCGTCCTCGTCGAGCAAGCGAGCGGGGCCGCCGACATCCCAAATCGTCGTCGAGACACCGCAGTCGGCGATCTCCTCTTCGACGAACTCGGCGTGCTCTTCGGTCGTGTTGACGTAGACGCTCGCGCCCGTGTCCGTCGAGAAGTAGACCGGAATGTCCTCTTCCTCGCGGAGTTCGCGCACGCGGTTGAAGATCGCGAGCGTGGCCGGCTGCCAGTAGACCCAGCCCTCGGGGCCGGTCATCGTCGTGGCCGCGAGCGAGAGCGAGTCGTGCTCGGCGAGTTCGAACACGTCCTCGAACTCGTCGTTACGAAGCGCATCGCGCATTTCGGCGATCTGGCCGTGGATGTGCGCGTTGCGGGCCTGGAACATGTGACTGTCCTCGGCCTCGTTGTGCGCGTCTTCGGTCTCCTTGTGGTACGGCACGAGTCCGACGACGATCTTCAGATCCTCGTGGAGGTTACTCGGCAGTCGCTCGGAGCGACAGTCCTCGTCGTTCAGCCCGGTGTTGAGTTGCGAGAACGCACCCGTCACCGCACGAGCGGCCGACGCCGAGCCGACGCGTGCGATCGTGGAAACGGTTGGTCGGTCGGCGTCGAGTTCGGCCGCCTCGGCCAGCGCCATCGCCGCCGCGGCGAAGCCCGAGGAGGAGGAGCCAAGCCCGACGTTTGTCGGGAAGCTGTTCTCACTCTCGAGTCGGACCGGGTAGACCGTGTGGGCTGCGTCGGACATATCTCGGGCCTTCTCGACGACGGCGTCGACGCGCTCGGCCGCGCGGCCCTCGAGTTCCTCGCCGTCGACGACGTAGGTGTCCTCGTCGTAGTCCATCGAGAACTCGACGGTAGTGCGGGTGTGACTCGGGGCCGTACAGACGCTGATGCTGTCGTGATACGGGAGTCGCTCGATATCGTCGCGCATCCCGTGATACTTGACCAGCCCCTGGATGGGGTGGGCCATCGCGGTCGCCTTCATACCCGGATAGGCGGATGATGGCCGCTTAAAGTTCACGGCATCCGATTGGTGTGCCACTGGCGAGTATCAGTAGTCCTCGGCGCGTCGTAGCGGCTGCTAGCAGGTGTTACCGACCGGGCTCAGGGGCAAGCCCGCTCGACGGTGCCCGCCAGCTACCGGATCGCATCCTGTAGTGACTCGCGCCACTCCTTTGCAGCCACAGCCTCTCCCTCGAGTTCACCCAGTCGCAACTCGACCGACTCCATGTCCTCGTCGATGCGCTCGATCTCTCCGGAGACCGTCGAGCGGACCAGAAGGAGGTCGCGTTTGAGCCGTACCTCGGTTTCGTCGAGTCGCGTCGCCAGCGAATTTGTTTCGGACTCGAGTGCGGTTTCGAGCGTGTCGAGTCGCGTCTCGAGGTCGGTGAGCCGTTCGTCGTGCGCCTCGGCGGTGGATTCGAGTTCCTCAAGTTGTTCGTCGTGCGCCTCTGTGGTGGATTCGAAGCCGTCGAGAGACTGTTCGAGGTCGTTACGGGTGGCCTCGAGTTCGGCCTGTTGGGTGGCCGTTTCGGCTCGGTGGCGTTCCAGTTGTGTATCGAGGGCTTCGAGCCGATCAGCGACCGAATCGAGGTGTGGTTGAAGCGTCCCATTGATTCGTTGCCGGAGGACGTCGTCGGCTGCGTTCAGATCTTCGATATCGGATTGTAAGTGCTCAACGTCGGTTCGGATTGCTTCGAGATCGGTGTGCAGGCTGTCGAGTTCGAGCGGGGTGTTGTCGGAGTGCTGGCCAGCGTTGTCGGTGGTGGTAGAATCCGTGGCAGTTGTAGCGTCAGTAGCAGCTATCGCCGTAGTAGCTTCGCTATCGGATGTATTACCGTCGCTGTCGTCGTCGCAGTCGCCGCCGTCGCTATCACCGATGTCCTCACTGGCCCTGTTATCGTCATCGTCACCGTCCTCACGAACGAGCACACGTCGAAGCGCCGCTCGCTGGTCGTCGTGTTGGTCGTCGCGGAGTTCGGCCAGTAACGCCTCGAGAACGTCGGTATCGGACGAGGTCGACGGACCATCCGACGGGGGAGTCTCATTTTGTGATGACATCGGTATCTCCGTCTGCGGGTGGGTGATCGGACCGGCGGACAGCAGCCAGACGCACGACGCCAACTGCCCAGTTGCTCGTCACGTTGGCTGCCGCGAGCGTGACTGGGACCGACGACGCTTCGTGGTCAGTGACCAACCCTCCGACGTGAGATATTAATACCCCGTGTCAGTTGGACGCGCGACAACGGTTCTATGGACTCGCTATCGGACTGGCGGCCAAGATGGTACACGGTGCGGACGACAGACTCGACCCGGACAAACTCGACGCGAACCGAACACCTCAAATGGCCGCTCTCGCAACGAACGCTGCATGGGAACCCCGCTCGAGAGCCGCACGGAACAGGCCGAAGAACTCGTCGATCGACTCGAGGAGGCCTACCCCGACTCGACGATCTCGCTTCGGTATTCGAACCGACTCGAGTTACTGATCGCCGTGATCCTCTCGGCGCAGTGCACCGACGAGCGGGTGAACAAGGAAACGAAGCACCTCTTCGAGAAGTACGACGGGCCGGAAGACTACGCCAACGCACCCGAGGAGGAACTCGCCGAGGATCTGAGTTCGATCACCTACTACAACAGCAAGGCCGGGTACATCAAGGACTCCTGTGAGATGATTCTTGAGGAGCACGACGGCGAGGTGCCAGACACGATGGACGAACTCACCGAACTGTCGGGTGTCGGCCGCAAGACGGCGAACGTGGTGCTTCAGCACGGCCACGACGTGGTCGAGGGCATCGTCGTAGACACACACGTCCAGCGCCTCTCGCGTCGACTGGGACTAACGGAGGAGGAGTACCCCGAACCGATCGAGCAGGAACTGATGGACCTCGTCCCCGAGGGCTACTGGCAGCAGTTCACCCACCTCTGTATCGACCACGGGCGGGCGACCTGTACGGCCCGCAACCCCGACTGCAGTGACTGTGTGCTCGCGGATATCTGCCCCTCTGAGAAGGGTGACAGCGAGATCGACCTGGCGTCGGGCGAGCCCTGGTAGGATCCAAGGAGACGGTGACGCGGCCTCGCTGGCCTCTACACGGCTGATCTGGATCCGACACGACCCACGCAAGCCAAACACCTTTTCAGTGAGACGTGCTAGCTTTCGATGCGATCACTATGGTTGATGACCCAGACGAAACCGGCCAGACCGACAGGACCGGGAAAGACGAGCACGGGCGTGACGTCGAACTGGAACACGAAGACACCGATGACGACGCAGACGCGGAGGAAGAGGAACTCACTGAGGAAGAAAAGGAGGCTCGAGAGCGTCGCGACGAGGAAGAGCGCCGACAGGACATCGAGCACAAATCCGACGAGCGCGAGGCGGACGCGCTCGGGAACACGAACCCCAATAATCACCGGGACGAAGAGCCGTACAACAGCTAGACAGTTGTCGCCGTCACGTGCCAGTCGCGCCAACTGCAAGGAGCTGCAAGTGGCAGTCACGGCAACTGTAGTGTAAATCGCTCACGCGCGGAACACGACCAGACTGCATTCGGGCGAGTGCAGCAGGCGGGCGACCTCGCGTTCCGTGCTCCCGGGCCGACCGATCGAGATCGGTTCCGACGACCACAGCACTGGGCCAGCGCAATTCCCGGCGGATCGGACACGTTTCGGCTCGTTCCGCAGTTTTTCAATCTGACACCCTCTCGTACTCTCGTACTGTCCCTGTCTGTCTCCCTGCCTCAACTCCGCAGTCCGCAGTCCGCAGTCTGTGCGACGCCCCTAACCCCGCTCACGGAGCCCTCTCAGGCACGCACAGAATCGGCACCGTCCCCGCCACCGACACCGGAATTGGAGTCTCAATTGCAACACGACCCACCGACCGGTCGTCGGCGATCAGCGCCACCGACTGTTCGTCTCGGTCGACCGTCAGCACAACCTCGTCCGGCGGGAGGACCCACTGCCGAGCATTCGTCGAAAACGGGCTGATCGGAACCACGGACACAGCATCGACCGCGGGCGAGAGTCGCGGGGACTCGAGTGCACTCGCGTAGCCGTGCGTCCCGAGTGCTGTCGCGACGACGATCCCGTCCGCGCGGACGGAGCCGACCGACTTCTCCTGACTTCGAACCGAAAATTCGGAGATCGCGGCGGGTTCGGCGGCAGCGAGCGTGAGGTCGAACAGCGCTCGGACGGTCGTCTCGGAGCCGTCGACCAGTGTGGCGGTGCACTCGAGTACCGGTCGCTCACAGCGCGCGGTCTCAACCTCCCCCGAGAGGATAGCTGTGAGCGCGTCAGGGAGGCTTTCCTCGGAGACGGTGCTGAGGTCGGGAATCGAGCCGACCGGCAGAATCGCCGGCTTCCCATCGCTCGTGGCGCTCTCGCGTGCGGTTTCCGCGAGGGCAGACTCACCGACTGCAACGACGACCACTGGATCGGCGTCCAGAACGGGGGCGGCCTCGGTGTCGACTACTAGTGTGGCGTCGTGTGTAGAGAGGGTGGACTCGAGTGCACTAACATCGAGACCATCGTCAACCAGCTCGCGTGTGTCATCGTCCGCTGATGATATCGAAACCGCGTCGGTGGGATCGACGACGCCGACGACTGGCTCGTCGTGGTCGGGTTGGGTGCCGTCGTCCCCGTCGCTCATGCCATCTCGTTCGCGCGGCGGGTGCAAAAGCGTAAGGTCCGAAGGGGCGGCCGGGCGTCCGGCACGATCAGTCGCTCGCGACCGCGACGACACGTCCGACGATCACGAGATTGCAAACAGCGTCCCGTCGCGCCCGACGGTGAGCCACAGATCGTCGGCCAGCGCGCAGCCACTCCCGAGTCCCCATTCCATTTCGTCGGTGTTGAGACGCCACTTGACGGAGCCGTCGGTTATATCGAGAGCGGCCGTCATCCCGCCGTCGTGGGCGGTGTAGACGGTATCCTCGTCGCTCGCCCAGAAGATCGCGCCGAAACTGTCGTCCCAGATCTCGGTGGCCCAGAGACGCTCACCCGTGTCCCGGTCCAGCCCGACGAATCCGGGGCCGCGGAAATCGTCGATGACGACGACGGAGTCGACGACGCTGGCCCATCCACCCCCCAATTGAACGGTTGTCTGGACGGTACTCCCAACGGTTCTCCATCGTTTCCCAGTCGTACGAGACGAGACCGCCGTCGTCGGAGCCATAGTACTCGCCCTCCCGAAGAACGGGATAGTTGACTGGTGTCGACAGTTCTGCGCTCGGTTCGCCCGAGCGAAGATCTCTGAAGGACGCAGCGTTCGGATACAGGACGCCACTATCGGTGATGAGTGGCAGACGTGGCTCATTTCCGCCGCTCGCGCCACCGCTGTCCCAGCGTACGTCTCCTGACTCGGCGTCGAGGACGTACAGCTGCGGGAGGGGCTCGAAATCCCCATCCGAATAGTCGTACAGTTCGATATCAGAAAGAACGACGATTGCGTCCCCGACTCGCCGAACCGAGGAGAGCCCACTGCTCAGTTTGTCACTCCGCCAGCGTTCGGTTCCGTCGGCGAGGTCGTACGCTCGAACGGACGTTCCGACGGCGGCGTAAACGGTATCGTCGACGATCGTCGGACGCCAGATACGGTGATCCGCCTCGAAAATCGGCTCAAATTCGCCGGTATCGGGATCGACAGCGACGAACGTTCGATGTTCGTTCTCACTGGTATCGCTCGTTTCCGCTCGTTCGATAGTAGTGTACACCGTCCCATCGACGATCAGCGGATGGCGGCGAGGGTGGCCACTGGTCTCTCCGTCAGTGCTATCCTCGAGCGTCCACTGGACGCTCGGATCGTCGGACGGACCATCCGCGTGGGGATTGTGGAACGTGTTTCCAGTGTCGTGGCCGAGCATTCGCCAGTCGGGGTCGTCGGTGTACGTGGTGTCTCCTCGGAGGTCGAGTTCCGTCCAGTGAGCGGGTTCGCTTCTCACTTGACAGCCGGCAATACCGAGCAATCCAGACGTAGCAACCGTCTGCAGAACAAAACGACGGCTCGTGGAGGGGGACCGTTCGGGGGACATCAGGTTACGGTACTGACTCGTACACCATAAATTCCCATACAAATTGGGAGAACTGAACCGCTGTTCTCGTACTGCCAGAATCGACTAGTTATCGTACGGCCAGTCGCCCGTAATCTTGCTCCCTTCGGCGAGGTTCTGGTCCTCCAGATCGGCGGCGATTTCCTCTGGCTCGCGGTGCTCGATCGTCTGCTCCTCGCGTGCGAGGTCGACGGTCAGATCCGTGAGGAGGATGGCCTGTTCGCGCAGCGTGCGCTTCTCGACTTTCTCCAGCGTGTCGGCGAAGGTGTGGCCCCAGCCGCGACCGACCTCGTCCGAGGTCGACATCACGTGATAGCCGGGGACACCCCACTGGACGAACGGCCAGTGGTCGCTGTGCGGGCCGAGCTGTGGCACCGTCTCGATCGGGTGGCCGTGACGCTCTGCGATCTCCTCTGCGGCGGCCTCGAGTTCGGGGAAGCCGTGGGTCGTCATCGAAAGCGTGCGACCGCGGACGACGCCGTCGTTGTTGACGATGGCCTTGATGGAGTCGTGGTCCGCTTGCTCGGCGTGGTAGCCGGAGCCGACCAGGCCGACCTCCTCCGCGCCGTAGGCGACGAACTCGACGCGCGTCTCGAGTTCGTCCTCGCGCGCGGCGAGTGCGTTCGCGAGTTCGACGACCATAGCAGTTCCAGCGCCGTTGTCGAGGGCACCCTCTGCGATATCGTGGGCGTCGACGTGGCTCGTCACGAGCACGCGCTCGTCCGTCTCGGGACCGAGTTCGGCGTGAATATTCTGGCTCGTTGCGTCGCCAATGTCCGCCTCGACGGAGACAGCGATTTCCTCGCCGTCGTACCGCCGAGCCAGCCGCGCGCCGACCTCACTCGAGACGCCGACCGCCGGAATGTCGCCGATCGGGTCGTCCTCGGTGCCGACACTGCCCGTCGGTGGGAGACAGCCCTCGACGTGATTACGGTAGACGAAGCCGACGGCACCCTGATCGACCGCGTGATAGTACTTCTCCCGGCGGTGAATGTAGCGCTCGTAGTACTCTGGAATGTCGCTGCGGACCATCGCGATTTTGCCCTCGAGGGCTGCGTCCTCGAAGTCCTCCGGGAGGCCGTAGCCGAGGTCGACGAGTTCCGCCGTCGCCTCGTCGCTCGGGCTTCGCGGGAGCGCGATGCACTCGAGTTCCTCGTCTGGCGCGACGACTGCACTGTCGCCGCGGGTCCAGCCCTGAATATCGAACGACTCGAGACGGGCGTTTCGCGCGCCGGCCTCGGCGAGCGCGTCGCGGGTCAGTTCCGCGGCTTCGCGTTCGCCGTCGCTGCCAGCCATTCGATTGCCGATGTCGACCAGGTGTTCGAGGTGTGTCCAGCCGACATCGCTGGTGAACACATCACTGATCCAGGTGGTCATGGGTATGGGACAGGGGTCTCACTGGGGGCGTGTAACTGTACCGTTCGGCGATGTCTGTGCCGGAACTTGGTGTCCTACTGTCGACTATCTAACCCGAAAATCGGACGTTCAGTGCGAACTGAGAATCTTTTTTACCCCGCTCGCACTCGGGGCGTGTATGCGGGAGACGCTTGCCGAGTGGCGGCCGGCCGTAGACGAGGCGATTGCCGACCTCGTGCCGCGGGAGATCGACACCGACTACCTCGAGTCGTTCTTCGGCGAGCCAACGTACGAGTACGATCCTGACGGCATCCAGCGGGCGCTGTCGGATCCGCTCTGGGACTTGCTCGACCGAGGTGGGAAACGATGGCGGGCAGTGCTCTTTCTGGTCTTCATCGAGGGGTTCGGTGAGGATCCGACCGAGTACATGCCCTACGCCTGTATCCCCGAGATTCTGCACAACGGGACCATCATCGTCGACGATGTCGAGGATCAGGCGGCAAAGCGCCGCGGGGAACCGGCGCTGCATCACATCTACGGGCGCGATGTCGCGCTGAACGCCGGCAATGCGCTCTACTTCCTGCCGTTGAAGATTCTTCGGGAGAACCCCGGCGACCTGCCGGCCGAGCAGCGACTGGCGGCCTACGAGATGCTGATGGACGAACTCAATCGTACCCACCTCGGCCAGGGGATGGACATCTGCTGGCACAACGAGCGCGAGGTCCGCATCACGCCGGCGCAGTACCTCGAGATGTGTGCCTGCAAAACCGGCTGTCTCGGCCGCATCGTCGCCCGACTCGCGGCGATCATCACCGACCAGCCCGCCCACGTCGAGGAGGCCGTCGCGACCTACACCGAACTCACTGCGGTCGCCTTCCAGATCGGCGACGATATTCTGGACGTCGAGAACTCCCTCGGCCGCGCCGGCGAGTTCGGGAAGGAGTTCGGGAACGACGTCCGCGAGGGCAAGAAAACGCTGCTCGTTATCCACGCAATCGAGGAGAGCGAGCCCGCACAGGCCACGCGACTCCAGGAAATTCTGGAAGCCGAGACGAACACCGACGAGGAAGTCCTCGAGGCGCTCTCGATTCTCGAGGATGCAGGGAGCATCGAGTACGCCCGCGAGCAAGCGCTCGAGCTCGCCGCCGAAGCCCGCGCGGAGATCGACGGACTCGAGTTGGACGCGGAGACGACAGAGCGGCTCAATACGTTCACGGAGTTCGTGGTGGATCGAGAGGAGTGATCGGATCGAGGAGCGTTATTCCTCGGAGTTGGTTCCGGTGTTGGATTCGGTTCTTGTTTCTGTTTCTGTCTCTCCCCCTGCCGCTACCCCTGTTTCTGCCTCGACGTAGATCCGATCCGCAGTCGGCACGCGATCCTGAATCCTGGCCTCGATCACGTCGACGGTCTGCTCTATCGTGGCCGTCTCCAGGTCGGGATCGAACCGAACGTCACAGGCGACGAGCACCGAGTCGGGGCCGAGGTGCATCGTTCTGAGATCGAGCAGTTCGGCGACGCCGTCGGCGGATTCGATCGCGTCGACGATCGCCCTGTGTTCCGTGCGGGTGACGCCCTCGCCGACGATGAGGCTGCGGTTCTCCCAGGCGAGTGCGAGTGCGAGCGCCATCAACAGCAGGCCGATGACGATGCTCGCTGTCGCGTCGTAGACCGGGTCGCCAGTCTGTGATGTCAGGTAGACGCCCAGAATTGCCACGACGACGCCGATGACGGCGACGATGTTCTCCGTGGCCGCGGTGAGCAGCGGTGCGTCCTTCGAGTGGCGAAAGGTGGCAGCTAGCGAGGTGAACCCCGCGGCTTCCCGCTCGCTCTGCAGGCCGTGATAGGAGGTGTAAAACGCGTACGATTCGAAGACGAGGGCGACGCCGAGGACGATGTAGTTGATCGTCACGTCAGTTGTGCCGGCCGGCCCGTCGAGTGCAGCGTACCCCTCCCGAACCGAGGCGAAGCCGGCAATGCCGAACAGCAGGACGGTGACGACGAACGCGAAGAAGTACTGTTCCTTGCCGCGCCCAAAGGGATGTTTTCGACTCGCACCGGCCTCGCTGAGCCGAAAGCCGAGCAACAGCAACACCTGGTTTGCGGCGTCGCTGATGGAGTAGTAGGTCTGGCTCAGCATGCTGACGTTGCCGGTCGACAGGTACGCGACGAACTTCGCGACTGCGATCGCCAGACTCGCGCCGAACGAGACGAGCACGACGACGCGAGTCGAAACCATCTGTCCGGTACTCCCACACCGGCCGCCGTATAGGTTTGGCGCGGTTGCAGTCGGGCGTAGTCCGTACTCCGCGACTACTCCCCGACCGAAATCCTCACTCCCCGGACTGCAACCCAGACTACAATCTACTCCCCAGACTGCAACCGCTTCGTCGTCTGCACCAGCGGATGGCGCGCATAATCGACGACGTCGATATCGTCGAGCGACTCGAGTCCCTCCTTCGCAGCGGTCTCTGCCATCCCGAGGGCGATCTCGTTTTCGACGACGATCACGTAGGCGTCCATCGCGTCGATCCCCAGACGATCGGCCGCGAGCACGCGGTGGTGACCGTCCGCCAGCAACAGCGTGCCGTCGTTGTCGATGACGACAAGCGGCTCTGCCAGCCCGCGTTCGAGTTCGTACTTGCGCCCCTCAAGTTCGTCCGCGTAGACGCGCCCTTGCGTCGGCGTCAGTTGGTCAATCGCGACGGTGCGTCGTTCTTGTGCCAGACTCACGCTGTGGATCTGCTCGAGCGTACGGACCAGTTTGCCGACCTTCTCGGGCGTGGCGCGCTCGATCTGGCTGCGGATTACGTCGGCGTTCGAGATGATGCCGACGAGGTTGCCCGCGTCGTCGACGACGGGGAGTTTCTGAATCCCGGAGCGGAGAATAACGCGGGCGGCGTCGTTTACCTTCATCTCCGGGTGTGCCACCAGCAGATCGGTCGTCATCACTTTGAATATGGGGTCGTCGTCGCCGGCCAGCAGCAGGTCGCGAGCGCTGATGAACCCCTCGACACGGCGGCGTTCACACACTGGAAAGCCGCTGTGTTCTTCACTCTCGGCGATCCGCTCGGCAACCGCGCCGACGGTCGAATCCGGCGAGACGGTCACCACGTCGCGGGTCATGTACTCTTTGACCTGGGGTTTGGTCCGTTCCGACGCGAGCTCCATACGCAGCGCTACCGCGCCCGGCCGCAAAAGTACTGTTACTGGTGGTCGTCGGTTCCGTTCTCGGGACCGGTGACGTATGACTCCTGGTCTGCTACGATTGCATCCCATTCGTCCTCTTCGGCGAACAGCCACTGGCTCGTCCGACTGTACGTCCCGACTGGAACTCCCGGTCGCGTCTGAATGGCCTCGAAGAACCGGTCTGTAATTACGTCCTCGGCGACGCCGACAATCGATTCGACCTCGTCTTCGTCGTCAAGCCGGCCGAGAATGCCGACCTCGAGTTGTGCGCCGGCCATATCGGCATGGCCGCCCGCACTCCCGATCTGGTCGAACCCGTCCCGTAGCGTCTCGCCGAGGTCGACATCGTTCGAGCGCGATCGGGCCGAGAGAAACGCCATCTCGTCTCTGAACCCGAAGACGAGCGTCGTATCGATCCCCTCCATCGCGAGGAGTTGATCCGCCGCCTGCGGCAGCGCATCCCGGTTTCCGATCCGACCAACGCTTGCGACCGCGACCGAGTCGTGCTGGACGCGATTCTTGATCGCGCGGGCGATCGTCTCGAGTGTGTCGCCTTCGACGGTCGGCTGTTCGATCTGGCGCAAGACGGCTGCATCGACGTGGGGGTACAGCGTCGAGGCGGCTTCGAAGTCCGCAGAGGAGACCTCACGCGTGAAATCGTTCGTATCGATCCGGATTCCATAGAGGAGGGCGGTCGCCGTCGACGACTCGAACGAGAGGTTGAACCGGTCCATGTACTCCGTCAGGATCGTACTCGTCGCGCCGGCTTGCTCGCGCAATTCGACGAAGTCACTCGGCACCGGGCCGCGTGGCGGATGGTGGTCGATGACGATATCGACGTGGCAATCCTCGTCGAGTTGATCGTTGACGCCGGGTCGCGAGTGATCGACCAGTGCAATCGACCCGTAGGTGTCGAGACGCTCTCCGGGCGAGAGATTCCGCAGCGAGAGATCGAGCAGGTTGACCATCGCCCGATTCTCCTGGTGGGAGATGTCGCCAAAATAGCAGGCGTCGGCCGCAACACCGACCGACTCGGCAATCGCCGTGAGGGCCACCGCACTCGCAATCGCATCCGGGTCGGGGTTGTCGTGCATGACAACCGCGAGTGGCCCCTCGATCGTCAGCAACTGCTGATAGAGGCCGATCGCTCGCGATGCCGGCGTCGTTCCCGTCTCCTCGAGGAGGTGCTCGGCGAACGCGCTCGCCGCATCGATGGTATGGGCTGCGAGGTCGGTAAATCGATTCCTGTCCGCCATCGTCGGATTGCCGCCCATGTAGGCCGTGATCGATGCATCGGGGAACGCAGCGGCAGCCAACTCGAGTGCCTGTCGGTTGACGTCGGTTCGGTCGCTGCCGACGAAGATGACGTCGGGCGCGTCGACGCCGTCGAGGGTTTCGGCGTCGGTCGGATCGCCGCGGCGGGCGGGGATACTTTCGTCGCGAAGGGTTTCGGCGACGCTCTCGTCGGCGGTGATGACGAGGAGTCGGCCGTCATCGTCGCGCTCCGTGAGTGCCTCGGCGACGGCGCGGCCGACGGTTCCGCACCCGAGGACGAGCCGGAAAACCATGTATCGCGGCTTGCAACCCAGAGGGGTAAAAACTACCGGGTCTCGTCGGCGGTATGAGTGTGTTCTCACTGGCGAATCGTCTGATTGCACACCTCGATGTAGTGGGATTGGACGGAAAGAGAACAGATCAGAACGAAAGACGATCGGGCGAAACGGTTGTACCAGTCAACCGCGAGCTCAGGCGAGCATCGCAGTCGCCGCATCAACGGCCGTGTCGGCAACCGGGCCGAACAGCGGCAGCAGTGCGAGCGTCATGACGGCTGCGACGACGATCGCCGCGTAGAGACCGATTGGCTGGGAGAGCGCATCGCGTTCGGTGACTGGCTCTTCGATCCAGACCGCCTTGACGAGCCGCGTGTAGTAGTACAGCGAGAGTGCGCTGTTGACCACCAGTGCGGCGGCGACGACGAGCAGACCCGCTTCGAGCGCGCCGGTGAACAGGAAGTACTTGCTCCAGAAGCCACCGAGCGGCGGGATGCCCGCGAGACTGAACATGAATATCGCGAGCGCGAAACAGGCGACCGGAGCGCGCCGGCCGAGCCCGTTGTAATCCTCGAAGGTACGGCCGACGCCCCAGTACTCTGCGAGGGCGACGAACAGGAACGCACCGGTGTTCATGAAGCCGTAGACGAACAGGTGCATCATCGCCGCACCCATGACGAGTTCGCCACCGCCGGCGGAGATGCCGGCGAGGCCGATCAGCGCGTAGCCTGCGTGGCCGATCGAAGAGTACGCCAGCATCCGCTTGACGTTGTTCTGCGTCGCGGCGGCGAAGTTCCCGAGCGTCATCGTGACAATCGCGAGGATGATGAACGCGAGCGTCCAGTCCACGCCGATCGCACTCGCGGTCTCACCGACCGGGAACGCCTCCGTGAAGACGCGGAACGCGATCACGAAGCCGGCGGCCTTCGAGGCCGAGGAAAGGAACGCTGCGATCGGTGCTGGCGCACCCTCGTAGGCTTCCGGTGCCCAGAAGTGGAACGGCACGCTCGCCGTCTTGAACGCGAAGCCACCGATGAGCATGAGGATACCGAGGCCGAGCAGTCCGCCGTACGGATCTGCGTCTCCAGCCTCGACGACCTCTGCAATGTTCGTGAGCTGTAGGTGACCCGTCGCACCGTACACCAGCGAGATCCCGTAGACGAAGATCGCCGACGACAGCGCACCGATCAGGAAGTACTTCAGCCCCCCTTCGACGCTGCCGCGGTTATCCTTCAGAATCGAGACGAGCGCGTAGGACGGCAGGCTCGCTAACTCGAGTGCGATGAAGATCGTCACCAGGCTGTTGGCGGCGGCCATGAACGACATGCCGGTCGCCGCGAGCAGGACGAGCGAGTAGTACTCGGCCTGGTAGGTGTGATCCTCCATGTAGTCGTAGCTCGCCACCGCCACGAGCGCCGTGACGACGGCGACGATGATCATGAAGAACAGCGCGAGCTGGTCGACGACGAACTGGTCGCCGAGTACGTCGATGACGCCGCGACCGCCGTCGACCGTCGGGGTGCCGACGCCGGCCAAGAGGTACCAGACGGCGACACCGAGTGAGACGATCGAACCGGCGGCTGTCGTCCCAGCGAGCAGCCCGCTGTTACGCGAGTCCGGCGCGATGCTGTCGATGATGAACAGCGCCATCGCCGTCAACGCGAGCAACAGTGCCGGCGCGAGTGCGGTCCAGGCGGGAAGTTCGAACAGCTCCATTACAGTTCACCTCCGGTCTCCAGGATCGGATCGACTGCGTCCGTAATCATCTCGAAGATCAGCTCCGGTGCGACGCCGAGCAGGATGATCAGGCCAAGCAGCACGAACATCGGTGCGATGTCGTGCAGCGGGGCGCGGTCGACGTCGTAGTCCGTTTCCAGGTGGTACGGCCCGAAGACCGTCCGCTGGAGTGCAAAGAGCAGGTAGCCCGCAACGATGACGATACCGAACATCGCGAGTGCGGTGAACACCTGCGAGTAGGCGAGCCCCTCGGCACCGAACGCGCCGAAGAAGATCGTGAACTCGCCGAAGAAACCGCTCATCAGCGGCAGTCCCATGTAGCCAAAGGCACCGGCGACGAGGATGCCGACGGCGACTGGCATGCGGTCTGCCATCCCGGACATGTCCGTAACCATCCGGGTGTGGGTGGCGTTGTAGATG
Organism: Natrialba sp. SSL1; assembly: GCF_001861355.1. Lineage (GTDB taxonomy): Archaea > Halobacteriota > Halobacteria > Halobacteriales > Natrialbaceae > Natrialba. Next base: position 200,190 of record NZ_MASN01000035.1, on the reverse strand, counting down.
ACGCCGACTGCCATGAACATCAGTCCGGAGATCAGGCCGTGGCTGACCATCTGGAAGGTCGCGCCACCGACGCCGAACTGGGTGAGGGCAATCAGGCCGAGAATCACGTATCCCATCGACGAGACGGAGGAGTACGCGACGATCCGCTTTAGGTCAGTCTGAGCCAGCGCGAGCATCGCGCCGTAGATGACGCTGATCACGGCGATGGCCGCGATCGGGATCACGAACGGCTCGATGACCTCGGTTGGGAACATCGTGAAGTTGAATCGCAGCAGTGCGTAGGTCCCCATCTTCAGCAGGACACCAGCCAGCAGCACCGACGCGGGCGTCGGTGCCTCGACGTGGGCGTCCGGCAGCCACGTGTGGAACGGGACGATCGGGACCTTCACCGCGAACCCGAGGAACATCGCGACGAACACGAGCGAGGCGAGCGTCGTACCGCCGATGCCGAGGAAGCCGTCGGGGCCACCGTCGAGCATCGCGGCCGTCACGTCCGGCAGCGCGAACGTCGTCACGTCACCGAGCCCGAAGACGAGCGCGATGAACGCACCGAACATCACGAGCGAGGCGACGTTCGTGTAGACGAAGAACTTGATCGCCGCATACTTCCGGCGCGGACCGCCCCAGATCCCGATGAGGAGATACATCGGGATGAGCACAGCCTCCCAGAAGATGAACCAGACAAAGAAGTCCAGCGCGGCGAAGACGCCGATCAGGTTCGCTTCGATGAAGAGCACGAGTCCGTAGAACTGGGACTCGCGCTCGTCGATCGGCGTCCACGAACTCACGATCGCGAGCGTCGAGAGGATCGTCGTCAGGACGACGAGCGGCATGCTGATGCCGTCCAGACCGACGAGCCACGAGATCGAGTACTCGCCGAACTGGATCCACTCGAACTCCGAGGCGAACGCAAGTTCACCGCCGAGTAGCGCGTTGCCGCTGCCGTCGAACGCCGAGAACATCCACAGCGAGAGCGCTGCGGGAATCAGGCTAATAGCGAACGCCAGCTTCCCGGCGATGCGATTCGGCGCGACGAACGTTACGAACGCGCCGACCAGTGCGACTGCGATCAGTGCTTCGATCATCATAGGAACCACCCTCCAACGTAGCCGAGAACCAGCAGTAAGCCGATGAAGCCGGCCACCAACAGTGCTGCGTAGTTCGTCACGAGTCCCGTCTGAATCCGTTTCAGCCGGCTACTGCTGAACAGGCTGGCGGTCGAGACGCTGTTAACAACGCCGTCGATCACCGTCTGGTCGAACCGATCCGCAGCACGCGCAAGCGGCTGGGTGAATCCTTCGGCGAGCCAGACCTGGTACTCGTCCTGATAGTAGTTCGACTCGAGTGTCTGGCGTGCGCTGCCCAGGCGTTCTTTGTGTGCGACCGGCTCTGGAACGTTGTAGAGCTTCCAGGCCAGGCCGGCACCGGAGAACGCGAGCAGCAGGGAGACGCCGGCAGCGATCAGGACAGTGAGTTGCTCACCGCCGATGTAGGCGGTTTCGAAGGCGAGCAACTCACCGTAGGCGCTGTAGGTCAGCCCCTCGACGGCACCGTACTCGCCGTCGAGCCAGTGCTCCAAGAACGTGATGTCGATCTGTGCGAGCTTCGCGACAGGTGCGAGGTTCGCAATCCCGGCGACGAGTGCGAGGACGCCGAGCACGACCAGCGGGGCCTTGATGGACCAGCCGATGTCGTGTGGGTCCTCCGCGGCCTCTGAGCGGGGTTCACCGTGGAAGGTCAGGAAGACCATCCGGAAGGTGTAGAAACCGGTGAAGAAGACCGCGACGAGCGCCATCGCGTAGGCTGCGAGGATGATCGGCTCTTCGAGGCCGATAATGAGCGCGTCGTACAGAATCTCGTCCTTGGACCAGAAGCCCGAGAACGGGATGATGCCCGCGAGCGCGAGTGCGCCCGCGAGGAACGTGTAGTAGGTGATGGGTGCCTTGTCCTTGAGGCCGCCCATCTTCCACATGTCCTGTTCGTGGTGCATGAGGACGATGACGGCACCGGCACCGAGGAACAGCAGCGCCTTGAAGAAGGCGTGGTTCATCAGGTGGAAGACCCCGGCGACGTAGCCGCCGACACCGAGGCCGAGCATCATGTAGCCGTATTGGCTGATCGTCGAGTACGCCAACACCTGCTTGATGTCGTCTTTGACGACGCCCATCGTCGCGGCGAAGAGCGCGGTGAAGCCACCGACGAACGCGATAATCGCGAGCGCAGTTGGCGACAGCGCGTAGTAGCCGAACATCCGGGCGACGAGGTAGACACCCGCTGCGACCATCGTCGCCGCGTGAATCAGCGCGGAGACGGTGGTCGGGCCCTCCATCGCGTCGGGCAGCCAGGTGTGCAGTGGGAACTGTGCGGACTTCCCGATGACACCGCCAAGCACCAGGAGTGCAGTGATCGTCACCCAGGTTTCGGCACCGAAGCCGAACAGGGTATCGCCGTTGTCGATTGCCGATTCCGCGGCCGCAATGAACGAGTTGTCGCCGGCGAAGGCGACCGTCCCGAACGTCGCGGCGATGGCGACGACCCCGAGCAGGAAGAAGTAGTCACCGAAGCGGGTGACGAGGAACGCCTTCTTCGCGGCCGAGGGTGCAGAGCGCGTGCGGAACCAGAACCCGATCAGCAGGTACGAACACAGGCCCACGAGCTCGAAGAACATGAACGCCATCAGCAGGTTGTCCGCGTAGACGAACGCGAGCATGCTGAACGTAAAGAGACCGAGGCTGGCGTAGTACCGCGGCAGCCCGGTCTCGCCCTCGGCGTTCATGTAGCCGAGGCTGAAGATGTGGACCAGGAACGCGATCAGCGAGACGATGACGAGCATCAGCGCGGCGAGCGGATCGATCAGGATACCGAAGGTGAACTCGATCCCGTCGGCACCGATCTCGCTCGCGGCGTCACCGATCGCCCACTGGTACAACGTCTCGTGATACACTTCACCGCTCGCGACGGCCACGAGCATCAGCACGGAGAGCGCAAGCGAGCCCCCCGTCGCGATGATGCCCGCGAGCGCGCCCTTCTTCGGCATGTACTTGCCGAACGTCAGGGCGACGACGAACGCCACGAGTGGGAACAACGCGATCGCCGGCGCGTAGTTGAACACATCCTCCATCTTACCACCTCATCGTCGTTGGAACCGTGACGTCGACGTCACGGAAGTTGCGGTACAGCAGCAGGATGATCCCGAGTCCGACGGCGACCTCGGCGGCCGCAAGGGCCATCGTGAACAGGGCGAAGACCTGTCCCGAGAGATTGCCGTGGTAGAACGCGAACGCGATCAGGTTGATGTTGGCCGCGTTCAGCATGAGCTCGACGGACATCAGGAACATCAGTGCGTTTCGACGCGTCAGGATTCCGAACAGGCCGATGGCGAACAGCGCCATCGACAGGAGGACGTAGTGCTCGACGCCGACTGTCATCGGTCGTCACCTCCCGTTGCCGCCTTGGTGTCGTCGGTGCTGGCGGCTGGCGTTTCAGAGCCAGTCTCGGAGACACCGCCGTCAGTGGCGGCAGTCTGTTCGTCCTGAGCTGGGCCCGAAACCGGTCCGGGACCGTCGTCCTGGGGGAGCGCCACGATCGGCTCACCGTTTTCCTCACGCTTTGCAAGGACGATCGCACCGTCGAGTGCGGCGTCAAGCGCAAGTGCGATCAGCAAGAACGCAGCGAGGAACGCCTCGGTGTTCGGGATCGATCCCGCTTCGGACTGCAGCGGGTCGAGATCGAACATCGCATACCCCAGTTCGGACGTGATCGCAATTCCCTCGGGGAAGCCCTGGCCGTCACCGAAGCTCGTGTTGAGGGCGATCAACGCCATCAGCCCGAACAGGCCGATTGCGAGCACACCCGGGACCAGCGTGCGGCCGAGTCGAAGCCGCGGTCTGGTCGTCATGTCTGTACCACCTCATCCGTCTCCGTCTCGTCTGCTGCGCCCTTGTGCTGGGTTAGCATCACGGCGAACGTGATGAGGATGAGGACCCCGCCGACGTAGACGAGAACCTGCATCATAGCGACGAACTCGGCCGCCTGCATCACGAAGTGTACCGCGATGCTCATCAGCGCGACGCCAAGCATAAGCGCCGAGTGCCACGGGTCCTCGAGGAGGACCACACCCAGCCCGCTGGCGAGCGTGATGAACGCAAACAGCGCGAACGCGATCAGCTCGTATGTCATTGTTGTAATAGACTGCCCGTGCTCGGGGACGGGCGACCCAGACGGTTACTGGTAATCGACCTCCCCGTCTCCCTCGCCGATCCACGCGCCCCGATCCGGTTCGCGCGACTCGAGCGGGTCGATATCCTTGTACCACGGTACCGATTTCAGCTGCTCCTTGTTGTAGACCAGATCGTGTTTCGTATCGCCGGTAAACTCGAAGTTCTGGGTGAGCAGGATGGCGTCGACGGGACAGACTTCCTCACAGAGCCGACAGTAAATACACTGTCCGATGTGGAGGTTGTACTGCTCGCCGTTTCGCTTGTCGTCCATCACGATCTGAATCGTATCGTTCGGACAGACGTTCTCACACTGGCGACACCAGATACAGCGCTCCTGACTGAACTTGTGCACGCCGCGGAACCGCGGCGAGACATCTGGTGCTGCCGTTGGATACTCGACCGTAAACGTCGAGCCGTCCAGTGCGTGTTTCATCGTCGTTGCCATCGATTTGAGTACGCCGATCATGCAATCACCCCTACAATTGCCGCAGTGAGTCCGAGATTCGCAAAGGAGAGGACGAGCAGTCCCTTCCAGCCGATCTCGATAAGCTGGTCGATCCGCACACGTGGCACCGCAGAGCGGAGCCACTGAGTCAGGAAGAACACACCCCAGATCTTGAGGGTGAACCAGAGAATACCGAGCTCGTCCGGCCCTGGCCCGGCGGGTCCACCGAGGAAGATCGTCGCGATGATTGCACCGCCGAGGAAGATGTGCAGGAACTCGCCCAGATAGACGAGCACGAAGTAGACCGAGGAGTACTCAGTCTGGTACCCCGCAATGAGTTCCGCCGGCGCTTCGGGCATGTCGAACGGATTCCGTCCGACTTCCGCGAAGTTCGCGATCAGGAACAGGACGAACGCGAACGGGTTCACCAGCGCGAACCACGCTGGCACCGCCCACTCGAGTCCCGGGATTGTGAACAGCGTCTGCTGTTGCGCATCCACAATCGTACTCATCTGCAGCGAGCCCGCAAACAGTACGACTGACATCCCGGTCACGACGAGCGGGATCTCGTACGCGACGTTCTGTGCGACCGCGCGCAGTCCGCCGAGCAGCGAGTACTTGTTACCCGATGCGTAGCCGGCCATCACGAGGCCGATCGAAGCGATGCCGGCGACGGCGAAGACGAACGCCAGGCCGACCTCGGGGTCAGCGAGGTGAATCCCGCTGCCCATCGGAATGACGGCGAAGCCGAGCATGGCCGAGCCCGCGATCACGATCGGTGCGAGGTCGTAGGCCGGTCGGTCGACGTTCTCCGGAATGATGTTCTCCTTCGCGAGGAGACGAACCGCGTCGGCGATGATGATCCCGATCCCGCCGGGACCGAGATGGTTGACCGCGATTCGGTCCGTAAACGAGGCGGTGATCTTTCGTTTCGCCCACGGGCCGGCGACGCCGGTCATCGCGAGGATGAAGTTCCCGACGATGAACGCGGCGACGAACGTCGCGAGCAACTCGCCGGCGAGACCGAACTGGTCTAAGCCGGTGAGCTCCGTGATGTGCTCGGGGAGCAACACCGGGTCCCCGCCGTTTTGCAACGGAAACAGGCTCGGAGTAGCCGTCGCCCCGCTCATCGATCCACCTCTCCGAGAACGATGTCCAAGCTGCCCAGCGAGGCGATCAGGTCAGGAATGTACTCCCCTTCGGACATCTCCTCGAGTGCTTGTAGGTTCGAGAAGCACGGACTCCGGATCTTGAATCGACCGGGCTTGTCCGAGCCGTCCGAGCGGATGTAGATGCCGAGTTCACCCTTCGCTCCCTCGACGGCGCGGTAGATCTCAGTGCCAGCATCCGGCTTCAGCGTGCGCGGGACGTTCGCCTGTACGTCCCGTTCGTCTTCGGGCCAGTCCTCGAGAAGATCGAGACACTGCTCGATGATCTTCGCGGATTCCTCGACCTCCTCCATTCGGCAGAGGACGCGCGCGTAGTTGTCAGCACCATCGCGCGTGATGACGTCCCAGTCGAGCTGTTCGTAGTAGCCGTATGGATCGTCACGGCGCAGGTCGTAGTCGACGCCGGAGCCACGTGCGACGGGTCCGGTACAGCCGTAATCTTTGGCGACCTCGGGCTCCAGCACACCGGTGTCGATACAGCGGGTCTGGAAGATTTCGTTGCCCGTGATGAGGTCGTTGTACTCGCCGACCTTCGCCGGGAGTTCGTTGAGGAACTCGCGGGTCTGCTCGAAGAACTCCTCGCGCGGTTCGGGCAGATCCCAGGCGACACCGCCGACGCGGAAGTAGTTGAACATCATCCGCTGGCCCGTCAGATCTTCCAGAATGTCCTGGATGACCTCCCGGTCGCGGAACGTGTACATGAACGTCGCGGTGAACTCGCCGTAGACGTCGAGTGCGAACGTTCCGAGCGCGAGCATGTGCGAGGCAATTCGGCACAGTTCCGCACCCATCGTTCGGATGATCTGTGCGTACTCGGGAACCTCGATGTCTGCCAGATCCTCGATCACACGCGCGTACGCCCACTCGTTGAGCAGGCCCGCCGAGACGTAGTCCCAGCGGTCCGGGTAGGGCATGATCTGGTGACGGTAGGTGCCCTGCTCGCACATCTGCTCCTCGCAGCGGTGGAGGTAGCCGATGTCCGGCTCGACGTCGGCGACCGTCTCGCCGTCTAACACCGTCTTGACGTGGAGCACGCCGTGGGTCGCCGGGTGGTGTGGCCCGATGTTCAGGAACATCGTATCCGACTCGGCGTCGTGATGGTCCGGCTGAATCGGGTTCTGGTGCTCCGTCAGCGTGACGAGCTGTGGCTTCTCCTGATCGTAGTCCTTCGACAGGGGGTGGCCCTGCCACGTTTCCGGCAGGAGAATCCGTCGCAGATCAGGGTGATCCTCGTACTCGACACCGACCAGATCGTACGCCTCTCGCTCGTGCCAGTCGGCCGTCCGGAACACCGGCTCGGCGCTCTGGCTCACCGGATCGTCGACCGTCGTCGGGACGACGATGCTGACTTCGTCGGTCGGGTCAGCGAACTTCTTCATGTGGTAGATCGACTCGTATCGATCCTCGTACTGCTGGGCGGTAACACACGAGAGGTGGTCGTAACCGGCCTCGTCGCGCAGATCCGAGAGCACGTCCTGAACGTCGTTCGGGTTGATAACGAAGCCCGGCGCGTTCAGGTGATCGTCGCGCGCGATGGCGCGCTCACCGAGCAGGGACTCGAGTGCAGCCTCGTTGGTTTCGGACCCTGGCTCTGCGAGCTCTGCTTCGGGCTCTGTTTCGGTTCCCGTGCTCATGGTGAATCAGCCCAGTTATAGCGCATGACGAGGTCGTCCTCGTCGATCTCGCTTGCGAGTTTCTGTACGAGTTCGTCCTTCTGGAGGTCGCCGAACTCCTCGAGTTCGTACGGTTTGACGACGACGGCCGAGGACTCGCCGTTCTTGATTCGCTCCTGGAGTTTGAGGACTCCGTAGAGCAGCGCCTCCGGTCGCGGTGGGCAACCGGGGACGTGAATGTCGATGGGGATGATCTCTTCGGCACCCTTGACGACGTTGTACCCCTCCTGGAACGGGCCGCCGGAGATCGTACAGGAGCCCATGCCGACGACGAACTTCGGTTCGGGCATCTGGTCGTAGACGCGCTTCATGCGCGGGCCGAACTTGGAGACGATCGTTCCGGGGACGATCATCACGTCGGCTTGTCGCGGCGAAGCGCGGGGGACGCCAGCCCCGAAGCGGTCCAGGTCGTGTTTGATCGCGTACGTGTGCATCATCTCGATGCTGCAGCAGGCGATCCCGAACTGGAGCATGAACATCGAGTTCCCGCGAACCCAGTTCATGAACTCGTCGAACTTCGTGAGGATGAACGGCGACGCGCCGAACGCCTCGCGAAGCTTGGAGTTGAAGCGGTCGTCGACACCCTCGCCGATTCGGGCGTCGCGGGTGTCCGTCGACGGCGCTGTGCTGTCGTAGATCGTTTGTCGTGGTTCGTCGCTACTCATGGTCGGTTATGCTCGGTTTCTACCTGACGAGGTGTCTGTGCCCACTGGACCGCACCCTTTCGCCACGCCCACGCGAGTCCGACGAGGAGGATCGTGACGAAAAGCACCATTGGGCCGAGGATCTCGAGCAGCGAAACGGCGTCCGATTCGACGGCATCCAGGTACACGACCGCCCACGGAAACAGGAGGACGGTTTCGATATCGAAGATGAGGAACAGAAGCGCAACCATGTAGTACTGGATGTTGAACCGGACGCGCGTGTCGCCGGTCGGGATCTCGCCACTCTCGTAGGTGGCACGTTTGCTCGTTTCGGGTACACTCGGGCGCAGAAGGTACGATACCGCCATCATACCGAGCGGTATCAGTACTCCCACGAGTGCAAGCGCCCCGATCGCTATCCAATCGTTCATCTCCGTAACGTTCGGGAGTTTAAACCGCATGCACATAAGGGTTGATTGTTCGTTTTCCGGCCCAATACGGGCCAAGCGGAGAGATCAGGCAAAAACTCTCCGGCCGAATAATTGCCGTAGACTTGCCGTACGCGTTCCCGGCGGAACGTACCGCTACTCAGGAGTTCCATCGCTCGAGTGGATAGTGAAAAATAGTGACAGTCGTACCCTGGTGTCGCCGGCACATCTGCGCGGCGACGGCACTCCTATTCGGACGCCGACTCGTCGCGCTCGCGGAAGGCCGGCGTTCCGTTATCGTGTAACTCGCGCGAAACGGCACCGACACCGTCGCGCAGGTCCTCGTGGTAGGCGACGAGCCGGTCGCGAACCTCGTCGTGCTGGCGTGCGAGAATCTGTGCCGCCGAGAGCGCGGCATTGAAGGATTTGCCGGCATCGACGGCGACCAGCGGCGCACCCGCCGGCATCCCGATCACGCTGTCGACGGACTTCTCCTGAACTGGGACGCCGATCACGGGGAGCGGATACGCGATCGACGCCGTCATGTTCGGCAGATCCGCTGACTTCCCGCCCGCACCCGCGATGATGACCTCCAGCCCGCGCTCCTCCGCCGTCTCCGCGTAGGCCGTCATCAGATCAGGCGTCCGGTGGGCCGAGGTAACGTACGTCTCGAAGGTGAATCGCTCGTCCGGTGGGCGCTCGTAGTCAGTCTGCTCTGCAAACTCGAGTTCGTCGACGAACGCGTCGTACGCGCCGGGACGCTTCCCGCCGGTCATCATCGTCTCGAGGTCGGAATCGCTGCCCATCACGATTCCCACGTCCGGTGTTTCGGTGTCGGGCCGGTCCCGGTCGGCCTCGGCGTGCAGTCGATCGATCAGCTCGGAAACGGTCTCGCTCATACTCTCTCGTTTACTCACTCCGACGTGAACGTGACGGACTCCTCGAGTTCCCGAGCGGCCGCCAGTAGCTCGTCAGTCGTCTCCTCGTCGCGACCCGACAGCGTGACGTGGCCCATCTTCCGCAGCGGACGGGCTTCGCGCTTGCCGTACCAGTGCAGGTTCGCACCCGGCGTCTCGAGAATCTGCTCGACGTTCTGGAGCGCCGCTGGCTGGGACTCCTCGACGTCGCCGAGCAGGTTCACCGACACCGTCGGCGACCGCAGCTCTGTGGCTGCGAGCGGCCAGCCGAGCACCGCGCGGGCGTGCTGTTCGAACTGCGAACTCTGTGCGCCCTCGATGGTCCAGTGGCCGGAGTTGTGCGGGCGCGGCGCGATTTCGTTGAGCAAAATCTCCCCGTCCCGCTCTCGCGGGCTCCTCCCGCTCGAGTCTTCCGAGGCACTATGCGCCTCGCTTGTCTCGAACAGTTCGATACCATAAACGCCGCGACCCTCCATTACCTCGAGGACATCCGCAGCAACCTCGCGGGCGCGCTCCTCGACAGCGTCGGCCGATCCCGCCGGCACGACCGTCTCCCGCAGAATCTCGTCCTCGTGAATGTTCTCTCCGATCGGGAACGTCGCGATTTCGTCGTCGCCCTTGACGGCAATCACGGAAATCTCGCGCTCGAACTCGACGAACGCCTCGACCATCGCCGGCCCGGCGACGGACTCGAGTGCATCCTCGGCTTCGTCGGCCGACTCGACGGGGACGTTGCCGCGGCCGTCGTAGCCACCGGTACGCGCCTTGAGCATCACCGGCGCGCCGTAGTCGTCGATCGCCGCGCGGATATCGTCGGCGTCCTCGACCGCCCGGAACGGTGGGACCGGAACGCCGGCGGACTCGAGTTCCTGCTTTTGGACCAGTTTGTCGTGGATCGTCTCGAGTGTCTCGGGTTTCGGGTGAACGGGGGTGCCGGAGTCCTCGCTCACGCGCTCGAGGACATCCTGGTCCGCGAGTTCGATTTCGAACGTGAGCACGTCGGCACGAGCAGCGAGTTCGCGGATGCCCGCTTCGTCGTCGAAGCCGGCGACGATCTGATCGCGCGCGACGGGAGCCGCGGGGCAGTCGGCCGTGGGGTCGAGGACGATGACCTCGACGCCCAGCGGCGAGGCTGCCTCGGCGAGCATGCGCCCGAGCTGTCCACCACCGACGACGCCGATCGTCGGACCTGGCGTCTGTAACGTCGTCATTGCGCGCTCGTTATCGGCGGCTCCGCTTAAGAATTTGCAAATTTGCGCACACAGTGCGCGTAGTTGACCTCCTCGATACGCACCGATGTGGATATGTCTGGCGTTGCACGGAACGTGTCGCCGACTCGCAGCACCGGGTCTGGGTTACGGTGGGCTGCGCAGTTAGCTGCGCTCGTGTACCTCGAGTACCTTACCCGCCGCAATCGTCTGGCCCATGTCCCGAATCGCGAAGCTGCCCAGCTCGGGAATCTCGCCCGACGGCTCGATGCTGAGCGGCTTCTGCGGGCGAATCGTCACGACCGCAGCGTCACCCGACTGGATGTAGTCCGGGTCTTCGTCTGCGACCTCCCCACTCGAGGGATCCATCTTTCGGTCGATGGATTCGATCGTGCAGGCGACCTGTGCGGTGTGGGCGTGGAAGACCGGTGTGTACCCCGCGGTGATGACCGAGGGATGTTGCATGACGACGATCTGGGCCTGGAACGTCTCGGCGACGCTTGGTGGGTCGTCTGCCGGACCGCAGACGTCACCGCGGCGGATATCGTCCTTGCCGATGCCGCGGACGTTGAAACCGACGTTGTCGCCGGGCCTGGCCTCTGGAACCTCCTCGTGGTGCATCTCGATCGTCTTCACCTCGCCGCCGACATCGCTCGGCTGGAACGAGACGGAGTCGCCGACGTTCATGATGCCGGTTTCGATGCGGCCGACGGGAACGGTGCCGATACCCGAAATCGTGTAGACGTCCTGAATCGGCAGCCGAAGTGGCGCGTCAGTCGGTGGCTCGGGCTCTGGCAGGTCGTTCAGCGCCTCGAGCAGGATCTCGCCGTCGTACCAGTCCGTGTTCTCCGAGTGCTCGGCGACGTTGTCCCCCTCGAACGCCGAGACGGGGATGAACGAGGCGTCTTCGGTGTTGAACTGGACCTGGTTGAGTAGTTGCGTGACCTCTTCGACGACCTCGTCGTACGTCGACTCCTTGTAGTCGACGATGTCCATCTTGTTGACGGCGACGATGAGTTCGTCGATGCCGAGGGTACGCGCCAGGAAGACGTGTTCCTGGGTCTGCGGCGCGACGCCGTCGTCCGCTGCGACGACGAGGACAGCGTGATCAGCCTGACTCGCGCCCGTGATCATGTTCTTCACGAAGTCGCGGTGGCCCGGCGTGTCGACGATGGTGAAGTCGTATTCGTCGGTCGAGAACTCCTGGTGGGCGATGTCGATTGTGACGCCGCGCTCGCGCTCCTCGGAGAGGTTGTCCATGACGTAGGCGAACTCGAAGCCGCCTTTGCCCTTCTCCTCTGCTTCCTCGCGGTGCTGTTCGATGACGTGCTCGGGAACGCTCCCCGTCTCGTAGAGGAGTCGTCCGACGAGCGTGCTCTTGCCGTGGTCGACGTGGCCGATGATGGCCAGGTTCTGGTGTTGACTGGTGTCGCTCATAGTGATGTGTTCCCCTAGCAATGGTACTCGCGTTTGCGCCTAAACCCTTGTTCCCCCTCGGCTGAACCGTTCAGCATCCGAAATTGTCGGTTGCTGTGATGGGTTTGAGTGGAGCGTGCCGGTCGTCTCGGAACCACTTCCGTTGGTCCGGTGTATTCGCCAAGAACGGTACCTCTTTTAGGCGCGCTCACCTCGGCTCGCGTATGACCACGCTCGGATTGGTGGTCGCGGAGTTCAACCGACCGATCACCGAGCAGATGGAGCAGGAGGCCAAAGCCACAGCGCAGGCTGCGGGTGCGACGATCTACGACACCGTTAGCGTCCCTGGTGTCTACGACGCCCCGCTCGCGGCGGACCGACTCGCCCGACGGTCGGACGTCGACGCCGTCGCTGTCATCGGCACCGTCATCACCGGCGATACCAACCACGACCAGGTTATCACCGATGCGACCGCCCAGCAACTCGCAGACGTCAGTCTCGAGCGTGATACGCCGGTTACACTCGGCGTCACCGGCCCCGGTATGTCCGCGGCCGAAGCCCGCGAGCGCATCGAGAACGCCGGCAAAGCCGTCGACGGTGCGCTCGACCTCGTGGACGAACTGCCGGCTGCCGACCCGAATGCGACAGCCGACTAGGAAGCTCACCCACACAACTCACGACTCGCCACCAGCCACCAGCCACCCACACCGACACCACCTCACCAACCATGACCATGGAATTCACCGACCGCGTAACCCGAGTCGAACCGTCAGCAACCCTCGCCATCTCCGCGCTCGCAACCGAACTCGAGCAGGAGGGCGCAGATGTCGTCGACCTCTCCGTCGGCGAACCCGACTTCCCCACGCCACAGAACATCATCGACGCCGGCCAGGAGGCTATGGACGCCGGTCACACCGGCTACACCACCTCCGCCGGCATCCTCGAACTCCGCGAAGCCATCTCCGAGAAGCTCGCAGCAGACGGTCTCGACCACAGCCCAGAGGAGATCATCGTCACCCCCGGCGCAAAGCAGGCGCTCTACGAGATCATCCAGGCCCTGATTCAGGACGGCGACGAGGTCGCACTGCTCGACCCCGCGTGGGTCTCCTACGAGGCGATGGTCAAGATGGCCGGCGGCGACCTCACCCGCGTCGACCTCTCCGAGACGGCGTTCCAGCTCGAGCCCGCACTCGACGACCTCGAAGCCGCCGTCTCCGACGAGACCGAACTGCTGATCGTCAACTCGCCGTCGAACCCGACCGGTGCCGTCTACACCGACGCCGCACTCGAGGGCGTCCGTGATCTCGCCGTCGAACACGACATCACGGTCATTTCCGACGAGATCTACAAGGAGATTACCTACGGCGTCGAGCCGACGAGCCTGGGGACACTCGAGGGCATGGCCGAGCGCACGATCACTGTCAACGGCTTCTCGAAGGCCTACTCGATGACCGGCTGGCGGCTCGGCTACTTCGCCGGTCCGGAAGAGCTGATCGACCAGGCTGGCAAACTCCACAGCCACTCGGTCTCCTCGGCCGTCAACTTCGTCCAGCACGCCGGTGTGGAAGCGCTAGAGAACACCGACGACGCAGTCGCTGACATGGTCGAAGCCTTCGGCGAGCGCCGCGAACTCGTCATCGACCTGCTCGACGACCACGGCGTCGACGTCGCGGTGCCGGACGGAGCGTTCTACATGATGCTCCCTGTTGCGGACGACGATCAGGCCTGGTGTGAGGGTGCAATCGAAGACGCCCACGTCGCAACGGTCCCCGGCAGCGCCTTTGGCACGCCTGGCTACGCGCGAATCTCCTACGCCGCGAGCGAGGAGCGACTCGAGGAGGGTATCGAGCGGCTGGCTGAGGAAGGCTACCTGTAAACCGCTGCTAGCAGCCATTGTTGTGCTATACGCGTCTGCTGTTGCAACATTCTGGCGTCCGTTCTCGGGCAGGAGTTCATATCCAATGCCGCAGGAAACCGACACATCCCGATGCAGTGTCCGACCTGCGACCGAGAGCTCCCGACCGAACAGGGCATGCGCCAACACCACACCAAAGTCCACGGCGAGCCACTCCCGAACCGAACGTGCAAGGACTGTGCACTCGAGTTCTACGATCCAAAGGCGCGCAGATCGTACTGCGACGACTGCAACCCGAACGCCGGCTCGAACAACGGCAACTGGCGCGACGCGAAAGAGACGACAACGTGCACCCACTGTGACGCGGACTTTTCGTACTACCCCTCCTCGAAGAAGGGCGTGTTCTGCCCTGACTGCGTCGCGGACGCAGACGGATTGCTCCCGGAGAACTACGCCGAAACCGTCGACCGAGTGACGGTTGCGTGTCGCGCCTGTGATGCACCTCTCTCAGTTCGACCCGCCGCACGCGAGTCACAAGAACGTGGATTCTTCTGTACACTCGAGTGCTATGGTACGTGGCTCTCTGACAACGTCGTCGGACCGGCTCATCACCAGTGGGAGGGTGGAACGATCACGTACGGACAGAAGTGGTGGGCGGTTCGCCGGCGTGCACTCGAGCGGGACGACTACACGTGTCAACACTGTGGTGTCGACGCGGACGAACTCGGGCGGAATCCAGACGTGCATCATCTAGAGCCAGTTCGATCCTTCGACGAGCCTGCGGGAGCGCATCGACTGGAGAACGTGGTGTCGCTCTGTCGACAATGCCACAGACACGCAGAGGAAGGGACGATCTCCGCAGGTCCTCGAGACGAAAAGTAACACTATTGTGTAACGGGGCGCTATCCAGCGAGTGACGTGAGGAGTCCCGTGGTGGTGAGCGGTTCCGAAGGTACCGCGATCCGCATGGGGCTTCGAACGGTGTGAGAAGTCCCGTGGTGGTGAGCAGTTTCGAAGAAACTGCGAAGTACACGGGACGACAAGTGAACGACGGAGTCCCGTGGTGTAGTGGCCAATCATATGGGCCTTTGGACGTGATCGGTTTCGGCCGTTTACGGAAGACAGCCCATGACGGCGGTTCGAATCCGCCCGGGACTACTTTTGCGCCGAACAAACTCGTGAGGCGCAAGTATCCTCGGCGGTTCGAGCCCAGAGGACGAGAGGATTCGAGTCCTCGCGGTTCGAATCCGCCCGGGACTATTCTGCGACGAACGGACGTGAGGAGCGAATAGCCCAACGGATTCTAATCAGGGAGTGAAGCGTAGCGGAACGACCGTGGTTCGAATCCGCCCGGGACTACTTCTGTCGCGAGCAAAACCGCGAGCGACGAATCCGTCTGGGACCGTGAATCGAAGGGGAGTCTCCCAACCGATAGTATAGACTCAAGCCGCGTTGGTGACTCTCACAAGATCACGAAGTAGTGCCACTCCCGGTTACCACTGATTCCGTTGCGCTGTTCCCCTCAATGCCATCATATGAACCTGTTCAGTAACCGGAAACCGTGGCATTGTGCCTCGAATGGTCAGTTATGACCTTCTATACCCGAACACGACGAACACCGGCTCAGCTACACAAAATGCGACCCGATACCAAGGGCGTACTCGCCGTGGACTCGCTGTTCGTCGTGATATTCAACCGGTTCTTCGATCACGGCGATCCGTTCGCTATCGATGGCCGCAGCCGTTGCGATACCCGTGGCGTTCCGTTTGCCCTGCGCTCCGTTTTTGAGGTCGAACCAGCGGAGCGCGTGGGTTTCTGAATCACGAACGCGGAAGTTCTGGGCGCACGGAGCGACG
The DNA here is from genome assembly GCF_001861355.1 of Natrialba sp. SSL1. GTDB lineage: Archaea > Halobacteriota > Halobacteria > Halobacteriales > Natrialbaceae > Natrialba. Next base: position 184,359 of record NZ_MASN01000035.1, on the reverse strand, counting down.
ACCGTGCGACCGCGTGCAGCGAGTTCGGTGACAAATCCCCGAACGGACGCATCCCACAGCGGTTCGCCATCGATATCGAAGGCGGCGATACGGTGTTCGTTCGGGTGCCGAGACGACGTTTCTCTGCTGTCAACAGCGTACGTATTCCCGGTGACGAACGCCACGTATCCGTCGTTTGCGTAGGTATGATTCGGGTACGCATACAGCGTTTCGCCGTCGACGTCGGTCTCGACCGCGAGATCAACCGTCCACCGTTCGGTACCGCCCTCCTCGAGTAGGTAGCCGCGCTTGTCGCCGTGGCTTGCAACGGCTAGGTGCTCGCCGGTAAACGAAACGTCGCCGACACGGCGGTCGCCATCCGTTTCAGGGTCCCACATCCATTCAGAGTTACCTGTCTCCGAATCGAGGACACTGACACCGCAATCGTGCGTTCCCGTACAGCGGTTGTAACCGACAGCCAGGCGATCCCGGTCACTGTCGAGTGAGAGCGCGATGGGTGAGGCATCGGTCTCGTACCGCCACCGAACCGCGCCGTCTGGCTCGATCCCGTAGATGGCGCTCTGCCAGCGGCGTTCGTCGCCGTCGCGCTCGTACCGCCGAGCGGCCGCATACAGGGTCTCCCCGTCGTCATCGGCCTCGATCGCGAGAACGTACGGCATGGAGAACAGTCGGTCGCTCGTGGGCGTCCCGACGTGTGCTGCGGCGTCGACAGTCCAGCGTCGCTCTCCCGACTCGAGAGCGTACCCCGCGATGACTCCGTCCTCGCCGCGCCCCCCGACGATGAGCGTCTCACCGGCGACCGCTAGCGAGACGGCGCTCTCCGGATGGTCGACCTCCCACCGAGGATCGAGCGACTCGGTGTCGAAGGCGGTGACTGTCCCGTTCCACTGTCCAGCAATGGCAACGTTGTCGGCGAACTCGACGCTCGAGCGCGTCCACATCTGCCGGCTCCCTGCACTGTCGATCTCGCCGAGCGGGTGTCGGTCGAACCGGTGCGTGCGTTCTGCCATTCGCCCTCACTCCTCGACGGGAAAGGTCTCGTGGAGCAGATCGTGTGCCTCTCCGAGACCGTCGGTAATGCTTTTGCCCTGTGCCCGCAGCCGATGAACGGCGCGCTCGGCATCGCGAACGGCCAGCAATCGACCCCGAGTGTAATCGTACTCCGGATCGTCGGCATCCATCGCGGCGACGGTCTCTTCGAGGTCGACGAGCGCGGCGTCGAGATGGCGTTCGATCTCCGCCAGGCTCTCGGCCTCCGAGAGCCCCTCGATAGGGCCTTCGAGGTGTCCTTCGAGTTCTTTCTCCGCGTGGTCGCGGGCGTGTTGATCCTCGACGCCGAGGACGTTCATCAGTCCGAGTCGAAGTGCTTCAATTTCGTAGCAGCTCATACGTGTGTCGTGTCGTGTTGGTTCGTCTTCGCTGTCTGTTTCGAGCGCGATGCAGTACTGCTTCTGAAACCGTTCTAGAGGATCTGATCGACGAGATTACTGACGATGCGATCGCCCTCCAGGTGATCGGTAACGATTCGGTCGGCGTCTTCGGCCGCGACATCGCCGTACCAGATTCCGTCGGGATAGACCGCAACCATCGGTCCGTCGCCGCAGCGACCCAGACACGACGAACGGGTGATGCGGACGTCACAGCGCTCGGAGTTGCGAGCCTCCTGCCGGATGCGTTCGAGCACCGCGGTCGATCCCGCATCAGCGCAGGTTCGATTTGTACAGACCGTGACGTGCTTTTCCGGTGCGTCGTGGCTGTGTGGTTCGTCGTCGATATCCTCCCGATCAGCGTGAGCCTCCCGGTGGGCCAGCGCGCGAAGCATGGCTCGCGCCCCGCCGACATCCTCCTCGTAGCCCTCGAGATCGACCTTGTACTTGCACGTGTCACAGGACATCTCGACGCTCCCCGACCGCGCCTCCTGCCAGCGATCCGCGAAGACATCGAGCAGCCGCGAGTCGGTTCCAAGCGGATCGCCGGCCAGCGCGTCGACGTAGGGGTAGTCGTCGTCAAAGTCGGCCGTCCAGTCCCGGACCCGCTGGGTGAGCACGCCGTCGCCGAGCATGTAGGGCAGCACGACGACCGCGTCCGGCCGGTGCTTCGAGAGGCCGTGGAGGGTATCCTCGAGCGTCGGTTCCGTGACGCCGATGAACGTCGCCTCGACGCGGTCGAAGTCGCGACCCTCGTACAGCAGTCGCGCGAGCTTTTGCACGTCGCCGTTGGCGTCCGGATCACTCGAGCCCCGGCCACAGAGAACGACGGCAACCTCGTCGTCCCCACGGTCGACCCCGAGTTCGGCCTCCACTTCGGCGGCCCGGTCGTCCAGCAGGTCGATGATCGCCGGGTGGATACCCAGATGCGCGCCGTTGTCGATCTCGAGATCGCGGGTCGCGCGGGCTTGCTCGATCGCCAGCGGCACGTCGTTCTTGACGTGGCTCGCGGCGAACAGCGAGCAGTGGACGACCGTCACTCGCGAGACGGCCGATTCGAACGTCGCGAACGCCTCGTCGATCGCCGGCTCCGCCAGTTCGAGAAACGCCGCGTCGACCGGAACGTCGAGCCGAGACTCGAGACCGGCCGCCAGCTCGCGCACCTGTTCGTTGGACTTCTCGCGACGGGAGCCGTGGCCGACCAGCAGGACGGCCTCGTCGTCGAAGCCGGCGGTCGTTACGGACGTGGGTTCGTCGGGTGTGTTCATCGGTGGATGGTATCGCAGTCGTTACTCGTCGTACGCTTCTGCCTGCTCGAGGCTGCGTTCGAGTTTCCGGCGGCGGCTCGGCGCGAAGAGACCGGTCTCCTCGCAGTCGTCGTAGAGCCACGTGCCGAACTCGAGTGCGACGGCGTCGTCGACGCCGAACCAGTAGCCGCCCGAAGACGTCTCCGAGAGCTCGTCGTAGGGGGTCTCGATCGGACAGTCGTCGATCAGTTCCTGAACGCACTCGAGTAGCGCCCGGTCGTCGTGGACAAACGAGATGCCGACGGTGCCGCTGGAGGACTTGAAGCAGATCGTGCCACAGCCCTCGAGCAGGCCCCGGAGCAGTTCCCGGTCGTACTCGCTGAACGCGCCAAAGCGGTAGTTGCCGCGACCGTCGACGGGCAGGCCGAGCGCGCCGCTGCGGCCGAGCAGCCCTGACTCGTTACCGTTGTCGCTGTCGATCGTGAGCGTGTACTCGTCCTCGGTGCGAGTGATCGACGTGTCGTGGGCGTACTCGCGGGTCGTGGTGTCGTGCTCGAGGTCGCCACCGGCGACCGCCGCGAGCACCTGCGCGGATTCCTCGTCGTTGGCAACGACTTCGATGCCGCCGTCCGAGACATCGCCGCTGCCGGCGACGTGGCCCCAGAAGTACGCCGACGCGGGGTGGCCCGCGAGCGGGTCGGCCGGGACTTCGATCTCGGCCAGTGAGCCGGTGGCGTCGGCAGCGTCGGCAACCTCGCTTGCGGCGTCGGCGTCGCTCATTCGACCACCTCCTCGACGACGATCGCGTCGGTCGGACAGGCCGCGGCGGCCTGTTTGGCCTCGTCGATGCGGTCGTCGTCGAACGTTGCGACGACCCGTTCTTCGTTGTCGGTGACCTCGCCCTCGCAGTCGTAGACCGGATCCGCGCCGGGGTCGATCGTCGCCAGCCCGTCCTCGCCCTCGACGAATCGCGGATCGCGAGTCAGGCAGGCGAAGATGCCGTCGCAGGCGTCTTTCTCGATGGTGACTTCGTATCGTGGCATTGTGGGTGTGAAACCGCTGTTCAGTAGTCGTACTTCGTCTCGTATCCACGGGGCGTGACCATCCGGTCGTCCCAGACGTAGGTGTCCTCGGTGCCGACGACGATCGTCGTCGTCATGTCGATGATTTCGCTCTCGCCGAGTTCCTCGAGTTCGCCGAGCTCGGTGATCATCACCTGCTCGTCCTCGCGGCCGGCGCCGTGGACGATGCCAACCGGCGTGTCGGGCTCGCGGTGCGTGAGGAGAATTTCGCAGCACTTCTCGAAATTATCGCGGCGCTTGCGGCTCCACGGGTTGTAGATCGTGATCGTGAAGTTCTCGCTAGCCACGGAGTGAAGTCGCGACTCGATTTCGGGCATCGGGACGAGGTGATCCGACAGCGAGACCGAGACGGTGTCGTTCACCAGCGGCGCACCCAGGCGGGCGGCGCAGGACTGGGCCGCCGGAACGCCCGGCACCACTTCGAAGTCGACCATCGACGCCGTCGCGCCCTTGGACTCGAGTATCTCCAGCGCCAGCCCGGCCAGCGCGTAGACGTTGGGATCGCCGCTGCCGACGATGGCGACGTCGTTGCCCGCGAGCGTGCGGTCGATCGACTCCTCCGTGCGGGAGACTTCGCCGCACATCGGCGTGTCGTAGATGTCGTCGGCCTGCTCGGTGATCTCGTCGGGGATGAGTTCGATGTAGGTCGTGTAGCCGACGATGTGGTCGGCCTCGAGCAGCGCGTCCTTCGCGCGCTTAGTCATCCCCTCCGGGTGGCCGGGCCCGAGGCCGACGGCGATCAGTTGGCCGGGCTCAGCATCGAAGTCCTCGATCGTCGCGCCGACCTCCTGCTCGTTCGAGTCGTCGTCCGAACTCGAGTCGTCGCTCGTCTCACTCGAGGGAGCACCGCATTTCGAGCCCGAGGACTCAGTATCGGTGTCGCTCGTCGAAGCGCCACATTTCGATGCCGATTCGTCGTCAGCGTCTGCGTTGGTGTCCGTGCTCATGGTTGGTTCGTGGATATCGTCAGAAGTCGTCGACATCACGCCCGCCGCGCGGGGTGACGAGGTACGTTCGGTCGTCGTTGCGCCAGGTCTCGGTCTCGTGGGTGCCGATGATCAGCGAGGTGCCCATTCCCGAGACCTTGTCGTCGTGGTCGGCGGCCTCCCCCAGCGTGGTGATGTGCTGGCTCTCGCCGTTGCGGCCGGCGTCCGCGCGGCCGGCGTCGTTGACGATCGCCACGAGGGCGTCGTCGGTCCGCTCCTCGCGGACGATCTCGACGGCCTGCTCGTAGTTGCGCCAGCAGTTGTAGAGGACGATCACGAAGTCCGAAATCGCGGCCGCCCGCAGCTTCTCCTCGATCTCGTCCCAGCCGCGCCACTTGTCCGACAGCGAGACGGTGCAGAAATCGTTACACAGCGGCGCGCCGACGTTGGCCGCGCCGCCCAGGGCCGCGGTGAGACCGGGAACGATCTCGATCGGGACATCGGTGGCGTCCTCCTCGTCGGCCATCTTGAAGATGAGGTCGGACTTGCCGTAGACGGAGGGATCACCGCCCGAGACGTGGGCGACGTCTTTCCCCTCGCGGACGTAGTCGAACGCCGCGCGGGCGAGTTCGATCTGGCGACCCATCGTCGAGCGGACGATCTCCTGTTCGAAGCCGTCCTCGCGGGTGGCGATGCCCTCCTCGTTGGTCCGCTCCTCGGAGGGGATGGTCCCGTCGTCGCGCAGGAACTCCTGGTAAAGGCTCGAGGCGATGACGACGTCGGCGGACTCGATCACCCGCTTGGCCTTCACCGTCATGTGATCCGGCAGACCGGGGCCGATACCGACGACCGAGAGGGTGCCGTGGTCGTCGGGCGTGCCCCCAGTCTCGGCGGTCGCATCGTCGACGCTCATCGGCCGATCGCCACCGTGACCTCGTTCTCGTAGCTGATCTTCTCGAGTACCAGTTCCCGCTCGCGGCCGCCGGCGATCGCCGAGGCCTCGGAGACGCCGGGCCAGCCGATCAGCTCCTTCGACTTCGAGGGCGTCGGCCCCTCGTGTTCGAGCAGCGTCTCCTTCTCGAAGGCCACGACGCCGAGATCGAGTTCCTGTGCGGCCTCCAGGAGGCCCTCCTCGTCTTCCTTCCGGGTCGCTGTCCCGACGAACTCGACATCCTCGACGTCGTACTCGGTCTGATCGAGGGCCTCCTCCCACGCGGCGAGGAAGGCCTCCTTGTCGGCGCCGGAGACGCTGCCGGTGCCGAGGACGACGCCGTCGTCTTTGTTGCGCTTGAGGACGGTAACGTCGTCGCCGACGAGGACAGCCTTGGGTCCCTCGAGTCGCTCGACAGGACCGAGGTCGTCGTCCAGCACGGCGAGGTTCGTCTTCACCGTCGAGTCGCCGTTGACGACGTGGGTGTCCATCGCCTTCGCGCGGGACTCGACACCCTGCTTGCCCGCGGCCTCGCTCGCGGTCGTCATCGCCGGGACGGCCCCCATCGTCGCCAGGTCCTGCGCGACCTGATTCGCGCCGTGGTGGCCGCCCGTGATCGGAATGGCCCACGTGAGTTCCTCGTCGACGACGCAGATCGCGGGGTCGTCCCACTTGTCGTCTAACAGGTGGGCCGTCTTCCGCATCGCGATCCCCGAGGCCATGAGGCCGACGAAACAGTCGTACTCGCCCCAGTGCTCCTCGAAGACATCGCCGTGGTACTCGATGATGTCGATCGTCTCGTACCGATCTGCGAGTTCAGATTCAATCTCCTCGGCGGTCTCCATCTTCCGCTCGAAGGAGACGACCGCGATCTCCTCGGCGACCTCGCCGTCCGAATCCGGCGTGGAACAGTGACCGCTGTCGTTCGATCCGTCGTCCGTCGTGTCCGATGTGGTAGCGTCGTCCGTGCTCATGAGTCAGTCACTCTCGACTTCTTCTGTGTCGTTCGGTCCGCGATTTGCCCAGTCCCCGTAGAGGTAGGAGCGCTCGTAACCGGCGCCCGTCACGGCGTCGCCGATGACGACCAGCGCCGAGGCGCGGTAGCCCGCCTCCTCGACCTTGTCCGCGATATCGCCGACCGAGCCGACGATCACGTCCTCGTCCGGCCACGAGGCGTGGTAGATCACCGCGACCGGCGTCTCGGGATCGTGGCCGTCCGCGAGCAGTCGATCCATCGTGTCGCGAACGGCGTGGGTCCCGAGGTAGATGCAGGTCGTCACGTCGCCCATTGCCACGAACTCGGAGATGTGGTCCTCCCCCGGCTCGAGTGTCTTGCCTTGCGGCCGGGTGAACGCGACGTGATTCGAAACCTCGTTGAGCGTCAGTTGCGTCCGCAGCGTCGCGCTGGCCGCGAACGCCGAGGTGACCCCCGGCACGAAGTAGGTCGGAACGCCCTCGTGCTCCAGCGCGTCCATCTGCTCCAGGGCGGCCCCGTAGATCGCGGGATCGCCGCTGTGGAGCCGGACGACGTTGCGGCCCTCCTCGTAGGCGTCCCGCATTAACGGGATCAGCTCCTCGAGATCCTTCCCGACCGAGTTCACAAGTTCGGCGTGGTCACAGTACTCCTCGAGTAGTTCGCTGTTGACCAGCGACCCCGCGTGGACCACGAGGTCGGCCGTCTCGAGTAGCTCCTTCCCGGCGACGGTCAGCAACCGCGGGTTGCCGGGGCCGGCGCCGACGAAGGGAATCCCCGCCTGCTCGTCGCCGGCGCTGTGTTCGAAAATCCGATCGTCTAGCTCCTCGTGGCGGCGCTCGCCCTGGGAATCGATCGCGTCCTGAGGGTCGTCGCCGGTAGTCTCGTCCGTCATATCAGTGGCCTCCGCAGTCGCCGTGTGCACAGCCCTCGGCGATCTCTTCGCTGACTACTGTTCCGCCGTCCGCGACGGGTTCGCCGCCGCTCGACTCGTCGTCGTTCGCGTCGCTCTCGTCCGAGGCGGCCGTCGATCCCTCGCCGTCATCCAGAAACGCCGCCGTCGCCTGCTCGATCTCGAGATCCGCCTTCTCGGCGTAGGCGAGCGTGTAATAGTCACGCTCGTCGATCTCGGTCGGGTCGTCGGTGACGAGCGTCTCGCCTTGCTCCATGAACAGGCGCCGGCCGTAGGTCACCTCGTAGCCGGCCGCGACGAGCCCCTCGTGGGTCGCCGGCGCGTCGGTGACCTTGAACAGAATCATCCGATCCGGCCCCGTCGGGCTCGCCCCGTTGGCGGCCTCGCGCAGGGAGAGCCCCGCACCGGCCTCGATCTCGACCCCCATCGCGGTCGCGAACGCCGTGACGGCGCTGACGCCGGGGACGATCTCCAGTTCGACGTCGGGGTGGAACGCGTCGATCGTCCGCCGCAGGTGGCCGAACGTCGAGTAGACGTTCGGATCGCCCAGCGTGACGAAGGCGACATCGCCCTCGCGGGCCTTGGGGGCGACCTCCGCGGCGGCCTCCTTCCACGCCGCTCGCAGCTTCTCCTCGTCTTTCGTCATCGGGAAGTCCAGATCCCCGATCTTCGACTCGTCGACGTGTTCGAGTGCGACTGAGCGGGAGAGCCGCCCCGGCGAGTAGACCACGTCGCACTCCTCGAGTACCTCCTTCCCGCGGACGGTGACGAGGTCGGCTTCGCCGGGGCCGAGGCCGACACCGTAGAGTGTCACTGCGTCGCACCTCCGTTTCCGTCCGCAGCGACTTTCTCGCCCTCGTCTCTCTCATCGTCTGAATCCGGTGTCGCGCTCCCGACCAGCATGTAGACCGGATTGTCCGAGTTAAAACTCGTCGCGCCGGCGAGTTCGTAGCCGTGGCTCACCTGGAACTGGACGACTTCCTCCAGTAGGTCCCGCTCGCGGAACGCCTCCGTCGCCCGCCCGGCGACCTCGAGTCGCGAGACGTTCATGACGATGCGGTCGACGCCGGTCTCGACCGCGTGATCGAGCACGGCCTCGAAGTTCCGACTCCCTCCCAAAAAGAGCGCATCGGCGTCGTCGGGCAGCCCCGCCGGAGCTTCCGCGTTGCGCAACTCGACGTCGGCCACGATCGACTCCTCGTTGGCCGCGAGGTTCTTCTCGGTCGTCTCGAGTCGGTCGGCCGTTCGCTCTACGGCGGTCACCCGCCCGGCCCGCTGTGCGGCTTCGATCGTGACGGCCCCCGTACAGGAGCCGACCTCCGCGAAGTGGTCGGCCGCGCCGAGTGCAAGCTTCGAGCGGACGACGGCGCGGACCTCTGATTTGGTCGGTCCGGCCTTCGCATCGTGTGGCAGCGCGATGGGTGGCATCACCCGTGGATGACTGTCGCATTCACTAAAACAATTTTGGTTGAGTTAGCGCAAATTATATTGCTCATTCTGAGTTGAACCAGTGAAAGTATCGTTTATTCAGTGCCGTCCTGGTCGACGAGTGCGGCGAACCAGATTCGAGTGCCAAAGCGGCTCGGAAGCCGGACCGCCGATCTGCGTTCGTCGTGTCCGATCGGCGAGTGGGAGACCGAAAAGGGGACACCGTCGGGGGACTCGGTCCCATTGATGGCCAGACGAACGAAACGATCGGTGACCTCGAGAACGTCTGTGGTGAGTATCTACAAGTGAACAAGGCGGTTCACGACGGCTGTGCGTTCAGCGTCGGCCGGTTTTCAACGGGAAAGCAATCGGTCGCGACTACACGGGTTGTCGGACCACGAGCACAACCAGATCCGAGAACGGCGTGTCCTCCCGGCCACTGCCGCCCGCGTGTTCCGACAGTTCGGCTAGCGTGAACCGGTGTATCCGCTCGTCCTCGTGGGTCAGTTTCTCGCAGACCAGCGCTTCGAGGTCGGGATCGGCGCCGCGCTCGAGCAGCAACTCGGCGAGATCCCCGGGCATTCGATCGAACGGCCGCGGGAGCGCGAGCAGGTGACGGTCGTCCTCGACAACCGCCGCCGCGAGTCGGTCCACGTCGGCCCCAAGGTCGCCGCTCTTGTGGAGCGTGACGAACTCGGTGTCCTCCATCGGGGTCCGAGCGCGGCTCGCGGCCACCTGCAACGAGGAGATGCCGGGGACGACGCGGACCGGCCGCGGCTCGACGTCTCGGGCGTCCGCTTCCCGCCCCACGGCGTCCTGAACCTTCCCAACGAACTGGTAGCCCGAGTGGTTGGGGTCGCCCATCGCGACGGCAGTGCCCGACTCGCCGGCCGCGACACGCTCGGCGAACTCCGCGAGTGCCTCGGCCTCGTCCCTGTAGCCGCAGGTCAGCAGATCGGCGTCGGTCAGGTCCTCGACGAACTCTACGACGGTCGTGAAGCCGACGACGACGTCGGCCTCCTCGATCGCCCGCCGGCCGCGCGGCGTGAGGAACTCCTGGTTGCCCGGACCGACGCCGACGGCGTAGACGGGATCGTCCGTCTCCTCGTCGATCGCCGACTCGGCCGCCGCAGCCGCAAACGTCGCCGGATCCGGCCCTGCATCGAGGTCGTACTCGCCGCTCATTTGTCCTCGCTCGCGGCTCGGGTCGCGCGCCCGCCCGCTGTACGCTCCAACTCGAGTTCGTCGGTGCGGACATCCGTGGCGACGTGGATCAGTTCGTTCGTCAGCGCGGCGGCGAGGCCGCTGCCGCCGCGGCGGCCGACATGGGTGATCGCCGGGACGCCATAGGCCTCGCTGACCTCGCGGATCCGCTGGCGACTCTCCTCGGCCTTGACGAAGCCGACGGGGGTGGCTACCACGACCGCAGGCCGGGTCCCCTGTTCGATGCAGTCTGCAAGTGCGAGTGCGGCCGTCGGCGCATTGCCGATCGTGACGATTGCGTCCTCGAAGGCGTCCTCCTTGTCGAGTTTGAGCATCGCCGCGGCGGTCCGGGTCATCCCCGTCTCCGTTGCGAGTTCCTTCCCGCGCCCGATGGCTTTGGAGACCTCGCAGTCGTGGCCCCGTCCCGTGATGCCGGCTTTGACCATCGTGATGTCCGTAATTACGGCGGCCTCCTCGAGCACTGCCCGCGCGCCTGCACGAACGGGTGCATCCTCGTCGTCGCCGAGGTCGTCGCTGCCGGTAAAGCGGATCAGGTGCTGGAACTCGATGTCGCCCATCGAGTGGACTGACTTCTGTCGCAGCCGGTCGGCCAACGTCTCGTCGGGGACGAACTGCCGGACGATGTCCATGCTCGTCTCGGCGATGTCCATCGCGTTCTGGGTCGTCGCACCGAGGTCGGCGTACTCTTCCTCGAACGTCTGGCTATCACTGTTACTCATACTGTCTCACTCTCGTCGGTTGTCGTCTCGATCGTCTGCCGAACAGGTTCGTCAGTCATCGGTCGGTACCCCCGCGCCGACGGCCTCGTTGGTCGTCCGCGCCTCGAGATCGCCCTCGACCTCGAGATTCAGATCGCGCAGGCGGTCGACGGTCTCCTCGTCGGCGTTCCAGAGGTCGCGCTCGATCGCTTCGAGCAGCGTGTCCGTGATGGACTCGAGTGCCCACGGGTTGACATCGCGCATCCACTCCTGGCGCTCCTCGTCGAAGGCGAACTTCTCGGCGACCGCCTCCCAGAGCGTGTCGCTGACGACGCCGGTCGTCGCGTCCCAGCCCAGCGTCACGTCGACGGTCGTCGAGAGGTCGCCGGCGCCCTTGTAGCCGTGCTCCTCCATGGACTCGAGCCAGTCCGGGTTCAGGACACGGGAGCGCATCGCCTTGCGAACCTTCTCTTCGTTCGTGTAGACGTCGACGTTATCCGGGTCCGAGGAGTCGCCGACGTAGGAGGACGGCTCCTCGCCCGCGATTTCCGAGACGGCGGAAATAAAGCCGCCGTGGAACGCGTACCAGTCCGAGGAGTCGAACTCGTCTTGCTCCATCGTGTCCTCGATCTTCACAGTCGCATCGACACTCGAGAGCCGCCGTTCGAAGGCGTCGTGGGCGTCCGAAACCCGGCCACGCGAACCCATCGCGTAGCCGCCCCACTGGACGTAGACCGAGGCCAGATCTGAGCGGTCGTCCCAGTTGCCCTCGTCGACGGCCTTGTTCGTCCCGGCGCCGTAGCCGCCGGGCTTGGTCGTGAACACGCGGTGTTTCGCGGCCTTGCGGGCGTCGGACTCGTCGAGTCCCTCCTCGTCTTGCAGTTCCTCGACCTCCTCCTCGACGTGTTTCTTCACGTAATTCATGTCGTGGGGTTCGTCGAGGTCGACGACCGCATCGACGGCGTCGTGGATGACCCCTGCCGCGGCCGGGAAGGCGTCGCGGAACAGTCCCGAGACGCGGGTCGTCACGTCGATACGGGGTCGATCGAGTTCCTCGAGCGGAATCGGCTCGACGTCGTCGATCCGGCCTGCGTCAGTCCACTGCGGTTCGACGCCCAGCATGGCGAGCACCTGGCCGATCGTCTCTCCGCGCGTTCGCACGGTCGGAGTGCCCCAGGCGACGACGCCGATCTCCTCTGGATATTCGTCGTTCTCGTCGTGATGGCGCTCGAGCACACCCTCGGCGACCTCTCGACCCACTTGCCAGGCTGGCTTGGCCGGCACCTTCCGCGGGTCGAGCGTGTAGAAGTTCCGCGCCGTGGGCAACAGGTCGACACCGCCGCGGGTCGGTGCACCGGAGCCACCGGGAGGCACGTACTCGCCCGAGAGGGCGTCCGCGGTGCGGGGAATCTCGTCCTTGGCGCCCTGTACGCGGGGCTGGGCCTCCTCGCAGATGTACGCTAGCGCCTTCCGGAGGTCGTCGTGAGCGCCCGATTTGGCTCGCGCGTCGCCGATCGTCTCGAGGTCGACCACGAGCAGGTTCATGTTCACCTCAACGTCAGACTTCGTCTGACGAGCCTCGTCCTCGCGCTGCTCGGACGAGACGTCGTCGGACCCCATTTCACGCTCGGATTCCGGCACATCGAAGTCGTGCGCCGCCAGCGTCTCCACGAGGTCGAGGCTAGTCTCGTGAACCACGTCGGCGGCTTCAGCGTAGGTCATCCCCAGATCCTCGTCGTACTCGCCGGGCGCGTTCAACATCTTGTCGTAGTCGACGCCGAGCGCGCCGGCGACGCTCTCGCGCAGGCTCGGCGCGCCGGGGTTCTCGAGTCGGGTGAGCGCGACGAGGTACTCGACCAGCCGCTCGTCGGCCGGTGGCTCGGACATCGTGTGGAGGCCGAGCCGAATCTGGGTCGTCTTGACGTCGGTGAGGTACTCGTGGATCCGCTCGACGAGTTCGTCGATCTCGACGTCGTCGCCGTCCACGTCTCCCTCGGCAAGTGTCGAGCCGGCTTCGTCCGGACCGCGGACGTCGACCTTCTCGTCGATGCTCCCTTGGACCCCCAACTCGACGGCGAGGTCCAGTTCGTCGACTTTCTCGCGGATCAGCGTCTCGAGATGCTCCCCGTCGTCTGCCCGGGCGTCTTCCATCCCGGCCTCGCGATACTGGTTGGCGAGTTCCTCGAGTTCCGCGAGTTCGTCGTAGGTTCCCGCCGACCGCATGACCGGGGTGAGGTAGTCGACGATGGCGGCGTAGGAGCGCCGTTTCGCCTGGGTCCCCTCGCCGGGGTTGTTGACGATGTACGGATAGACGTTCGGGAGGTCGTCGATCAGCTGGTCGGGTGCGCTCTCGCCGTTCAGGCCGACGGTCTTTCCGGGGAGCCACTCGAGACTCCCGTGCGTTCCCAGGTGGACGAGCCCGTCGACCTCGAACTCGTTGCGCAGCCAGCCGTAGAACGCGTAGTAGTCGTGTGGCGGCTGGAGGTCCGAATCGTGGTAGACCTTCGAGGGGTCCATGCCGAATCCACGGGGCGGTTGCACCGTCACGAGCACGTTGCCGAACTCGACGCCCGGAATCGCGAACGGGCGGTCGGGCGCCTCGCCCCACTCCTCGACGACGTTCTCCTGGAACCCCTCGTCGGCGTCGCTGAACCACTCCGCGTAGGTGTCGGGGGAGACAACGTCGACGGAGAGGTCGCGGACGTCCTCGGGGGCGACCCAGCGGTCCTCGAGGGTCAGTTGCGACGTGAGTTTCTCGACGAGCGTCTGGCCGTCGTCGGGCATCTCGCCGTCGAGATCGTAGTTCCGGGCCTCGAGTTCCTCGAGCAGATTGACGGTCGACTCGGGCGAGTCGAGCCCGAAGGCGGTGCCGATCCCGTCGTCGCTCGGCGGGTAATTGTGGAGGACGACGGCGATCTGTTTGTTCTCGTTGGGCGTGTGGCGCAGCCGTGCCCAGTTGACCGCCAACCGCGTCGCGTGGTCGATCCGGTCGTCGATCGGGAAGTGGTGTTTCGGTGCGGAGCCGATACCGGCCTCGTCGTCGGTGCGCTCTTTGCCGGAAATCGGGTGCGTGATCACGTTCCCGTCGAACTCCGGCAGGGCGACCGAGAGGGCGAGTTCGAACCCCATCACGCCCGTGTCGCTGGATTCGTACCGGGAACGGGAGCGCATCGTCGTGACCGTCTGGAGGACCGGCACGCCCAGTCGGTCGAGGAAGATGTCCTCCGCGCTGTCGCCCTCGTCGTCGCCGGACTGCGTCCGGCTGCCAGAGGGATTCCATCCCTCCCCGGTGGCCGACCGGCCGCGCTCGTCCATCGAGAGCGAGAACATAAACGACGAGAGGACGGCGTCGACAACGGGTCCACCCTCGTCATCCAGCAGCCAGTTGTCGGTGACCCACTCGGCGTCCTCCTGCTCGTCTGTGTCGGTCGCCGGGTTACAGAAGATCGGGAGGGCGTTGACGCCCTGTTCCTCGAGTGCCCGGACCTGCCGATCGACGTACCGGGTGTTCTCGTGGGTCCAGTGGGATTCGTAGAACCAGATCGCGATCGTCGGCCGGCCGGAGTCGTGGGTTTCGAGCAGTTCTTCGTAGCCGATCCCCGGATAGTCAGGGTGGTAGACCCCCTCCGTCGGCAGTTCCTGGGGCTCGTCGTACTCGAGAACTCGGTCCTCGTACTCGGCGACGAGGAACCGACACAGGTTGGCGACGTTGATCGTGCCGCCTTTCTCCAGATACTCGTAGGCGAGGTCACGATGGTCGTCGGCGACCGTTGTGTCCTCGAACGCGAAGGCGTCGCCCGTCGCTTTGACGATCAGCGGAACGTTCGCCTCCTCGAGTGCCCCCGTCGCGTAATCGTAGCCCGGCATGCTGTCCTCGGCACCGTGCAGCCAGAAGATCGCTGCTCCGGCGTCGTGCAGTTCGTCGACGAACTCGTCGATCGCCGCCTCGTCGTCTAAGTCGCTCTCTGAGCGAACGACCAGTTCGACGTCCTCGAGGCGCTCGGCCGCACGGCCGATCGATCCGAGTTCGTTCTCCGTCGCGGTGTAGATCCCGATACGTGCCATCGAATTTTTAAACCTCTATTGTATTAGCGCAACTATGGTTGTAAACGCCGGGGGCAAAAACCTGTCGTCGATCCCCTTTCCGGCGATCGTCGGCCAACCGGAACTCAAGCGTGTGTTGCTGACGGTCGCCGTGAACGATTCGCTCGACGGCGCGTTAATCGTCGGCGAGAAAGGCACCGCGAAATCGACCGCTGTTCGAGGGCTCGTCGATCTGTTGCCCGAACAGCGCGTCGTTGCGGAGTGTCGATTCAGTTGTGCACCCGACGATCCGAGCCGCCAGTGCCCGGACTGTCGAGAACGCGATGCCGACGAGTTCTCCGTCGAGACCCGTCCCGTCCCCCTCATCACGCTCCCGCTCGGAGCGACCCGTGATCGGGTCGTCGGAACGCTCTCGGTCGAAGACGCGCTGGCCGGCGAGGCCGAGTTCGATCCCGGCCTACTCGCTCGCGCAAACCGCGGCGTCCTCTACGTCGACGAGGTCAATCTGCTCGACGACCACCTCGTCGATGTCCTTCTCGATGCGGCCGCGAGCGGCGTCAACACCGTCGAGCGTGACGGTGTCAGCGTCTCCCATCCGGCGAACTTCACGCTAATCGGGACGATGAACCCCGAAGAGGGCGACCTCCGGCCGCAACTCCGGGATCGGTTCGCCCTTCGGGCAACCGTCGAGGGCTGTCGAGATGTCGCGGACCGCGTCGAGATCATCGACTGGGCGATCGACCGCGGAACCGGCCCGGATCCGACCGAAGCGCACGCCGATGACGTCGAGCGACTCGGCGAGACGGTAACCGAAGCGCGCGACCGCCTGCCCCGCGTCAGCGTTCCCGACGAGTTTAAAGCCGAAATCGCCGAGCTGTGCCTCGATGCCGGCGTCGAGGGCCACCGCGGCGACATCGCCACGGCGAGAACCGCCGCGACGCTGGCCGCACTCGAGAACCGAACGACCGTGATCGAGTCAGACGTTCGCGAGGCGGCCACCTACACGCTGCCACACCGCCTCCGGAGTACACCGTTCGAAGACGAACCGGAGCTCGACGACCTGCTCGAGGATCGGTTCGACGAGGAATCGCGGGGGGAGGAGAAAGGTGACGACGAGACCGCCGGGACCGACGAGACCGACGATGACAGTGAGCGGGAGCCCGCACCCGCGGACGGCGGCGAGCGCGGCACCGACGACGGCGACGGTCGCGAACGCGACGAGTCCGGTGAGGGAGACGACGACCACAACGGCGACTCGTGCAGTTCAGATACTGACGACGCAGAATCCGAAACCGCGGGCCACGGACGGCGGCCAAACGGGGACAGGGGATCGGCTTCAGCCGAGAACGAGCACGCAGAGCACAGCGATCGCGACGACTCTGCCGAGACATCCGAAGCGGAGACGGAGTCTGACGAGAGCAGTGACGAGACCGCCCATCCGCTCGTTCCCGGTCAACGACGGGCCGAGGTTGGTGACGCGAGCGCGCCGGAACTGGAGACGCCGGAGGCCACTGCCGAACGCTCCGCGGGTGCGAGCGGCTCTCGCACGAGCGTCACACCCGACGCCGATAACCGGGGTGCCCGAATCAGAACGGAAGCCGCGTCGGACACGGGCCCGATAGATGCGGCGGCGTCGGTCCGATCCGCTGCGGCTCGCGGCGCATCGAACGTTGAGGCGGGCGATCTCCGCCAGTCCGTTCGAACTGGCGAAACGTCAACGACGATCGTCTTCGCGGTCGACGCGAGCGCGTCGATGCGGCCCGCGATGCGGACCGCGAAAGGTGTCGTCCTCGAGCTTTTGCGAGACAGCTACCAGCAGAAAGACGACGTCGCGTTCGTCGCGTTCGCGGGCGAGGAAGCTGACGTGTTGCTCCCACCGACGAACAGCGTCTCCCTCGCCGCGCGTCACCTCAAGGAGCTGCCGTCTGGCGACCGAACGCCGCTTCCAGCCGGTCTCGAAACCGCCCGGTTGGTCGTCGAGCAATCGGACACCGAAACTGCCATCGTCGTCCTCGTTACCGACGGCAGAGCGAACGTGGCCGACGGAAGTCCGACTGACGCGACGCGAAACGAGGCTCGACAGCTTGCACGCACCGGTACGGAACTCATCGTCGTCGATGCCGGCGACGAATCTCGGGCTGGCCTCTCGGCTCTTGTCGCCGATACTGCCGATGGTGAACGTGTACCCTTGTCGTCTCTCTCGGCAGACCTCGTTCGCTCGGCCATCGACTCGACATCTACCGAGTAGTCCCATTCCTTCGCGGCGTTGGTCTCGTCGGCAGTGTCTCTGAAACCTGCTCCTGTACTCGAGTACACGCTTCCCAACGACCAACGAAAGACGCGAGAACGGACGGGGTAGCAGAGAGTCAGAAATGCCGCCTGAAATCATCTCTGCGGTGTTCGGGCCTGATAGAACTATAGCGCTGTGGCGACTAGAGATGGTATGGAACAGACATACAAACGCTTCACTGTGATGGCCGGCAGCGCCGCGGTCGCCGCTGCCGTAGTGACGATCATCTTCACCCCACCATCTGCGCTCGCGGCGGTGTTCTCGTTCGTGTCGATCATGCTGGCCGTGCTCGCGCTCTCGTACGTCGTCGGGTCGTTCAGAGCCCCTCGAGTCAGGACGACGGCCAGTACTGGTACTGGTACCGGTACCGGCCGTGGGTCTGGCGCAGCATCCGGGACACCCGACGCTAGTGAGAGCACACCGGAACATCAAACCGACGCTGCACAGGTGGATGCCGAGGAGTTCAGATGGCTCGTCCGCGAGGGAATCGGCGTGGCGATCGCCTCGATGTTCGGCTTGCTCCTGCTCGTGCTGTTCCTCCTCGAGGAGACCGCGGTCGTGCAGGGTCCCGAGACGGCCATCGGTGAGTGGGCAGCCTGGCTGGTCCTGGGGGTCCTCGCGCTCGTGTTGATTGTACTTGGACTGTGGAGTTGGCGCGGTCGCGAGCAGTGACGTCCATCTTGTTTCGCTTCGGGCCAGTCAAGCCGTTCTGGCCACGCTGGCAGTGTTGCTATGCAGCGCTTTAGCACTTCATAAACGAGCGTGAAATGTCGATAAACGACTAAAAACAGTGCGGACGACCAGTCGTTTATTTGTACTGTACCAATGGAGCCTCGAGTACAGCAATGTCCACAGATCAATCCACGCACGCCACGTCGCAGTCGGTCCGCTACGAGACGGTCCAGTCGATCAGCAAGCTCCTGCTGGGGACCATCGCGTTGCTCGCGTTCGTCGGCCTCGTCTCGGTACTCCCTGGCGTCGATCGCGTCATTCCGGGAACCCCGATCACGGTGATGGCGATCGTGAGCTTCGTCGCGACGATTGCAGTGGTTGGGCTGTTGCTCGTACTCGCACCCGGACTCGCCGAACTCGTCCGTTCGACGCTCGACGGCCCGCAGCAGGTCGTCGACGATATCGCCTCGGTGGTTCACCTGTTCGTCGTCCTCGTCGCCGTGCTGGTCGCCCACAGCGGCATGGCTCCGGCGATCACCCCGCTGCTAGAGGGTGCGACCTGGGTGTACGATGTCGTGTTCTTTGCGATCGCCCTCCCACCGCTCGCGATCCTCGCAGCGCGCGTCTACGTTTCGCTCGACCCAATGTCGGAACTCCTCGCAGACCGTGTTGCGGGGCCGGACACAAATGCAGACGCAGCGTCGAACGCTGGGACAGCTAGCCCGGACGACAGCACAGCGACGCCGACGGGTGAGGAGAGCGAGGACACGACTCGAGACCAGCGCGCCGAACGCCGAGCGGTACTCGAGTCCACCGCCGGCGAGGACGGGACCGACGACGCAGACGAGCAGGGGAACGATACCGAGGACGAATCGTCCGAGTGAAGCTGCTCGGTACACCGAGAGCGAGTCGTTCGAGTACGATCGACCGGAGATCAATGACGACGGATCGGGCTGAGTGAGTGCCAATCGGCAGTCGACGCAGTGTTTGCTATCGTCGCCCTGACGAGCCACTGACGGTTTAACAAACCGATAATGAAGAGTCTCGTCTGCTTCTCGCTGACCAAGACACGTGCACGGACAGCTCGGACAGCGACAGCGGCTGCAACTGCAGTCGGCCAGCGTGGCCGGCCGCTGTCGTCGCCGAACCACTCTCTCAGAACCCTACGAATGATACGATGAGTCGGACGTCCCGCAGCGACGAGACAGCATCGAACGCACAGGAATCACCTCCGAAGATCGACGGCGAACCGGACTCGACGTCAGCATCGACGAGTTCGCTCGACACCCTCGTCATCGGTATCGACGCAGGCTGTCTGCCGGTCTTCGAGCGCCTATTCGAGGAGGGCCGTATCCCGACGATCGAACGTCTCTGTACCGACGGGCTCACCGCACCACTCGAGTCCCAGATTCCGCCGTGGACGCCGAGCGCCTGGCCGTCGGTCTACACCGGCCAGAACCCCGGCAAACACGGCGCGATCGGCTTCGTCGGCTACGACGGCTACGACTGGCACGTCACCAGCAACGACGACGTCGACGCACACCCACTGTGGACCCTGCTCGACCAGCAGGGGCACTCGAGTGTCGTCGTCAACGCGCCGGTCACACACCCGCCGGACGAGTTCGACGGCGCGGTGATTCCCGGCTTCCTCGGGCCGGAGGATCCGCCGTGTCACCCAGCGGGGCTGCTCGACGACGTGCGCGACGAAATCGGCGAGTATCGGGTGTATCCGAACTACACCCGTGATGACGACTCGGTGTCAGAGTCGGCGAAGATCGACGAGTACCAGCGGCTGGTCCGAATGCGCGGCGACGCGTTTCGTTATCTCGCGGACGAGTACGACCCCGACTTTGGATTTCTGCAGTTCCAGAAGACGGACACGGTGTTCCACGAGTTTGCGGGCGCTGAGGACAAGGTGAACGCCGTCTACGAGGCGACCGACGAGGCGATCGCGCAGGTGCTCGAGGACTGCGACCCAGACCGCGTCTTCCTCGTGAGTGACCACGGTATGGGTCCCTACGAGGGCTACGAGTTCCGGCTCAACGAGTTCCTGCGCGACGAGGGGTTCCTCGAGACGACTACGGGCGGAAAAGGGATGCCCTCCTGGACGCCGATGCGGCGGCGACTCCGCGAGGGCGAGGAGTACGACACCTGGGAGCCGGGAACGGTCGCCCGCGTGGCCTCCGTCGCCGCGCAGTTCGGCATTACCGCCAGCCGGATTCGGACGATACTCGAGCGCGTCGGCCTCGCGGAGCTGGCAATCAAGTACGCACCGAGCGGCGTCTCTCGGACGGCGAACGAGCAGGTGGACTTCGGGGAATCGAAGGCCTACGTTCGCGCCCGGACGGAACTTGGCGTTCGGATCAACCTCGAGGGACGCGAACCGATGGGCGTCGTTCCGCCCGCGGAGTACGAGGACCTCCGAGAGGAACTCATGGAGACGTTGCGCGGTGTCGAGACACCGGACGGCGAACCGTTCTTCGAGACGGTCGCGCCTCGCGAGGAGTACTTCCACGGCGAAAACGTCGAGGAAACGGTCGACATCGTGACGATTCCGGCCGATTTCGAACACGCGCTTTCAGAGCAGTTCCGAGAGGATGCAGACGGCTACTTCGGTCCGGTCGAGCCGTGGAATCACAAGCTCGACGGAATCTTCGTCGCCGCGGGAGAGGGGATCGACGAGACGGCTGCGATCGACCGCGCGCACCTCTTCGACGTTGCCCCGACCGTGCTGGCCGCGATGGGCGTTCCCACCAGCGAGCGGATGGACGGCGAGGTCGTGCCAGCCGTCGACCCAACCGAGGCGATCGAGTATCCTCCCTACAGTGGCGTCGGTGCCGTAGACCGAGGCCGAAACCGAGAGCGAGAGCGAGACGGGGCGGACGAGACAGGAGATCGAGAACGAACTGCCGAAGACAGAACCGAAACCGAACGCGACCGCCCCGAGGCCGACGACGACGTCACGGAACGACTCGCGGACCTGGGGTACATGAACTGAGACAGTCGAATCAGACAGTTCCAGCCGCTACAATCGACTTAGACACACGATAAGTATGGGGTCGCGAAACCGACAGTCGTTCGAACAGAGACCGCCATGGGGTTCATCGCAGAGATCTACGTCGCTCACGACGAACTCGTGCTCGCGCCAACGATCGATCATCATCCGGACGTGACGATCAGGTACGAGTACGAGGTTGAAACTGCGGAGACGATGACGTACTTCGTCTCGGTCTTTACTGACGAGTACGACCATCTCGAGGCAACGATGGAAGCGGATCCAACGGTCTCGGATCCCGCCTGTATCGCGACGTTCGAGAACCGAGCGATCTACCGCGTTCGCGTCGAGACGGACCGGCACCTGGTTCCCGAGCGCTGTGCCGAACGGGGACTGTTCGTCTTTACGATCACGAGCGGCGACGGCGGCTGGGACGCCCGCGTTCACTTCCCGAACCGTGAGACGCTGGCCGCGTTTCGCGAGTACTGTCGCGAACAGGGGATGACGTTCCGCGTGAACCAACTCTACGAGTCCTCGGCCTCCGATGACGGCACGTACTTTCTGACCGAGCAACAACACGAGATTCTCTCGATGGCGTACTATGCGGGCTACTACGACATTCCCCGCGGCGTCACACAGGACGACCTCGCCGAACAGCTCGATATTACCGACTCTGCGGTCTCACAGCGGCTTCGCCGTGCGGTTGGAGAGCTAATCGGAGCCACGCTCGACGACGAGCGGACGCCCGACGAGTATCGGTAGTCCGACGAGTACCGATAGTCCGACGAGTGCCGGTAATCCGACGAATATCCGTAATCTACCGTCTCCGGCCTGCACAGTCTCGCTTCGCACCTCGTACTTTGTACTTGGAACTTCGATCACCGCTCACCGCTCGCCGACCCCCGCTCGCTATCCTGCACCCGTCGCTCGCGACAGTACGCCGGAGTCCCCTACTCGAGTACCCGCTTTCGTTCGTTCGGATTCCGTACTAGTCAGGCGACTCCCGAGATACCGTTCTGGACTCTGCCTTAATTGCCTGTTAAACAGCATTCGCAAACCGGGGCCACCTCCTTCGTGTGTGGTGTTCTCATGCATGTTTCACCGTATGCAATCGTTGCAGTTCGTACAGCAAGGGGAGATATGATCTCAGCAGACTGTCGTATCGAACTTAAAGGCTTGCTATCCGAATCCATAGATACTGGACCCAGAGATCACTCAAAGTAAAGTGACTATCAATGTCGGAACGAAGTGGTATGCGGAACGCGGTACATGGGGACAGATGCGACGAAGCGGGCACACCGGACGCTGACACGGAGTCTACAACTGGCTCGGCTGCTGGGGATGGGGACCTAAACGGGACCGAAGTCAGGAGTGAGACGTCACCGACCCGATCGCGACGAACGTTCCTCCAGGGCGCATCGATCGCCGGTATTGCAGCACTCGGCCTCGGGGCCGCCGCAACGGGCCCCGCGACGGCCGTCCACGAAAACGGCGAGGACTTCGACAACGTCGTCAACATGGTCGACGCCGGCGCGGACCCGACCGGTCAGGAGTCGATCACGCCGGTACTCGAGAGCGTCCGTGCTGACAACACCATGTTGCTCTTCCCGGAAGGGGAGTACTACATCGACGAACAGTTCCGGTTCACCGGGTTCGAGAAGTTCGGCATCGTCGGGGACGGTGCCACGCTCGTCCCGGCGAACTATCACGACTTCGACGGGCCGCAGTTTCGCCTGTTTCGGCTCGGCGTCTCGTACAACCCGGGTGGCCACCTTCTCTTCGAGGGAATCGACGTCGATCAGACGGCACCCGACACGGGGATCCGAGTCATCGAGGCGACGATCGCAGATCAGCTCGAAGTGCGCGACGTGACGGTCCACGGCGAGCACGACAGCGGCACGTGGGGACCAGGTATGTTCGCTATGGCGGACCCGAACGGTGAGGGAATCGTCGAACGGTTCCGGGCACCCGACGGCGGGCTTCACGCGGATCAGACTCCGAACGCGGGCAACATCTGGCGCGGCCCGATCGGTATCGAGGCCAACACCAACATCGGCCACATCGAGTTCAAAGACTGCGAACTCGGCGGCTTCCCGGACAACGGCCTGTACGCGATCAACGAGGAGGGCTCCGTCTACGTCAACGGCGGCGAGTTCCGCAACAGCAACGGCGCGAACGTTCGCGTCGGCGGCCAGGGCAGCGTCGTCCGCGACGCAACCGTCGAGATCGATCGAACGCGCTCGTACGACAACAGCCAGCGCGCGGTTCGCCTCGAGAACGGTGACGAACTCCACGTCGACAACGTGGATATCTCGATTACATCGCCACAGCCAACCAGCCACGCCGTTTCGGTGATGAACACCTGCCACTCCTCGCGCATCGAGAACACCTCGATCGAGATCAGCGGCGACCAGGTGAACCACGGTATCGTCGTCTCGCCGGACGCGGGCTACACGCACGTCTACGGCGGCGACATCGTCCACGAAGCGGCCGGCGGCTACCCGTTCTGGATCCGTGACAGCGACAAGGACGACCAGGTGCTCGTCGAACTGCTCGACATTTCGGGCGAGGCCGGCGTCACCGGTGCCGGCTTCCGCGACGGCATCCGCTGTGGGCGGAACGGCTGTCGGTTCAGCAACGTTTCCGTCGACCAGCCCGGTCGCAACGGTGTCGACCGAAACGGGATCTACCTCGCCGGCGACGACACCACTCTCTATCGCTGTTCCTTCCAGGCCAGCCAGTACCCCTACATCGACAACGGGAACGGCAACCACCTCCGGAACTCGACGGCCGAGTCTCACAACCCGAACCTCGAAGGCGTCCGCCTCTACCCGGGCATCGACAGCCCCGCGCTCAGAGTGAATGAGATTGCAAACGGTATCGACGACCTCGGCGCGAGTAACGTCGTCACCTGGCGAAACACGATCGTCTAAGGCTGAGAATCACAACCTGACTACCGGGCCGCTGTCGCTCGAATCAAGTCCCGTAACGTCACGACCTCGAGGTCGCGCTCTTCGATCCACTCGAGTGTCTCGCGAATTCGATCCGCAGTCACCTCTTCTTTGAACGTGTGGGCGCCGATGATCCCGAGGCCCTCCTCAGCGGCGAGCTGGTCGAGTTCAGACTGCACCTGTTCGGGCGTCGTGAACTCGATGAAGTAGTCGCGGTTCGTGTCGAACGGATCGAACGTGTCCGGATCGTTGTGCATCGAGCCCGGATTGACGTTCGCGATGCCGTCGTAGTACTCGCGGGAATGATCGATTGCCCAGTCGTCGACGATATCATACGGGGCGAGCAGCGTGTCGATCTCGAAGCCGTGGTCCTCGAGTTCCCGTTTGGAGCGTCCGAGGAAGTCGTCCATCACGTCCTCGGGATAGCGCTCGACGGCCTCACCTGCGGCGAACGATTCGCCGAGCGGTTCGTCGAACTCGAGATAGCCGCCGGTATCGTCGGTATCCGAGTCGACGACGGTTCGGCGGACGCTCGTCTCGCCGTCGGTAATCTCGACGTCGTGGCCGTGGTGAAAGCCGTGGTTTCGCTGTTCGGGGTAGACGCGAGTATCGTCCGGATCGGCGTCTTCGACGAGGTCGAACGCGCCGAGGGCGGTGTGGGCGGTCGTGTGGGACATGATCTCCCAGCCGGCGTCCTCGAGTTCGGCGATCTGTTCGACGGTCATCCAGTCGGTTCCGTTGAAGTCCTCGCGGCCGATCCACTCGGAGACGATGCCCGCACTCGCGGGCGCGTCGAACTCCTGGTGGACGGGGAACGCCTGTTCGTAGTCTTCGATCGGGCCGTCGTCGTAGACGAAGGCGACGGCGCCGCCGTCGATTTCGGGGACGTCGTCAACTGTCTCGTCGTCTCCGTTGCCATCTCCTTCACCATCGCCGCCATCAGTCTCGCCACCATCACCGGACGCGTCGCCGCTACCGTTGTCAGCGCCATCCGTACTCGAGTTGTTCGATCCTGGACTCTCATCGTCCGAGGAACGGAGGTCGGTACAGCCGGCGGTCAGGCCTGCGAGGCCGAGGCCGGCGGTGCCGAGAAGGCGGCGACGACTCAGGCGGCGTCCTGTCGGTTCGGTACCCATTGGTGTTGTCGCTCGCTTGCCGTCGCCCGTTCATACTTATAAGTCAGTTAACCGGCTGGTCGACGCCGGACAACCGTCTGCTGTCATCGAACGATCGTGCGGAATTCGGTCGCTGTCAGTCGTCTTGCTGGCGGTCTGGTACTTGCTGGACAGAAACTGTGCGAGTACCACACATAGCAGTGGGGTCGACTGTGGCCGCCAGCGCTCGCTCACGCCGTTTAACCTGGGTATAATAAGGCCCCGTCGGCGTCACCGATCGATCACTGTGGCTCCCGATCGTGCGCGATCGACGAATGGGATGGATGGACAGCGGAGCGATCGGCAGTGGCGATCGGCGATGTTGGAGGCTACTCTATGAATAGAAGCATTGCAAGTGGTATTTTCTCGGTCGTCAGCACGAAGGTGATCGTGCTTATCGTCACGGCGCTCTCGACGCCGCTGCTGTACCGGTTCCTCGGTGCGTCGGGATTCGGCGACTACTCCTTCCTGATGTCGGTGTTCGCCATCTACATGATCTTCGTGAGCTCCGGCATCACGGACGGGGTTCGAAAGTTCCTCGCGGAGGATCGAAGCGCGGCCAACTGGAGCGAACACGTCGTCGGCTACTACTTCCGGCTCGCGGTGATCCTCGCTATTGCGGGCGCAGTACTGTTGCTCGTAAGCGCCCAGTTCGGACTCGTCAGTTACGCGTTCGGCGACGAACTGGCGATCTACTTCTACACGCTCGCCCTGCTCGTCATCACCGCGCAGTTTCGCGACTACGCGCGCAAGACGCTCATGGGGTTCGGACTCGAGCGCTACTCCGAGCCGCTGAAGGTCCTCGACAAGGTCGGCTTCGTCGTCGTCGCGATTCCGCTCGTCTACGCCGGCGCTGGCGTCCTCGGTGCGCTCGCCGGCCACCTCTTTGCGAGCCTGCTAGTTGCGACGGTCGGACTGCTCATCGTCCACCGTCGGATCTCGCTCTCCTGCGTGTTCAGCACGCCCAGTTCTGACTTCCCGCGAAAGAAGATGCTCACGTTCAACTCGATGAGCATTGCCCTCGTCTTCCTGCTGATGTCGCTCTATCACATCGACATCGTGATGCTCCAGCAATTCCGCGAGAGCGCCGATGTCGGGAATTATCGTGCCGCGCTCACGCTCGCGGAGTTCCTCTGGTTCGTCCCGCTCGCCCTCCAGACGGTGTACGTCCACTCGACGTCCGAACTCTGGTCGCAGAACCGTCACCGGAAGATCACCGAACTCGCCTCGCGGACGACCCGCTACACGCTGTTATTGACGGTGATCATGGCAGTCGGTCTCGCCGCGCTCGCGGATGTCGCCGTCCCGATCTACTTCGGCGAGGAGGCAGTGCCCGCGGTCGAGCCGCTCTTGCTCTTGCTTCCCGGCGCGCTCGGCTTCGCGCTCGCGCGACCGGTGCTCGCCATCTCGCAGGGTAACGGCACGCTCAGGTACCCCGTCGCCGCAACCGGTGTCGCGGCGCTCATCAACGTAATCCTCAACGCGCTGTTGATCCCGCGCTATGGAATGCACGGCGCGGCGGTCGCGACGAGCGTCGGCTACGGCTCGATGTTCGTCTTCCACTGCGTGAGCGCCCGTCAGATCGGTTTCGACCCGCTCGCGGACGCCCGACTCGGACGCGGACTTCTCGCCGCGGTGCTCTCCGGTGGACCGATCTTCGCGCTCTCGGCGGCGATCACGCACCCGATTCTCGCCCTCGTACTCGTCCCGCCGGTCGGCTTCCTGCTATTCGTCGGCTTCGCGATCCTCGTCGGCGCACTCGACCCGACGGAGCCGTTCGAAATCCTCGGCCTCTTCCCCGACCCGGTCGGTTCGAAAGCAACTGCCGTTCACGATCGACTCGAGCGGTCGGCTATCGGTGACAACGACTCGTCCAGGGGCTGGCTGCAGCGCCTGCTGTTCGTCGTCGGCCTCTCACTGCTCGCCTCTGGGCTCGCACTGAGCTTCCTCGGCCCGACGGTCAACGCGCTGCTCTAAAGCAGAATCATATCAGTTGTGACCGACACCAGAACCCATTTGCTCCGAACGGAACTCGAGACCCGTGATTCCGTATGGGAGACGGCCGCATACTGGTCGTTCTCGCATTCGATAGGTGTCGCGTCAAGACGGATCAACCGGTCGTCAGCCCGGCGAAACGGCGAACACTGACATTCGTGTCGGAACTGTTCGCGGTCTCTAGTGAGGATGTCCTCGAGGCCAGAAACGATCGCTGTGGCGTGTGGTTCGTTTGCGTGCCGACAGTGAGTGAGGTAGTTCTCACCGATCAAACTACTCGTCTCGATCCCGATATCTTCCTGTATTGCGGGCAGAGACGTCTCGTTCGTGTAGACGATTACGCCGGTGTGATCGAGTACAACAACGCCAAACGGGAGTGCATCGACTCCGGCTTCGAGGAGGCCGGTATCGACGGCTTCGTTCACGTATGGCTGAGAATACATACCTTGGACGGCATATGAATATCGGCATAATTATCACTTGTCTCGGGTGGAGAAACAAGCCCAATGAGTAGTTTCGGGCGGTGTATGTGGGATCCTCGCTATCGTAACAAGCAGTGTTATCTGCTTTCCGATACTACCGCTACTAACGACAGTAGACGAGACGCAACCCGTGTGCGATTAGTACACCTGCGCCTCGAGATGCTCGCTCTGAGCCATATCGAACACCATCGCGAACAGCAAGAGCGACACGCCGAGCGCGAAGACCAGCACGCTCGCGACACTCTCCAGGAACGGCACTGACAGCTGCGAGAGCGCAATGATCAGCGTCCAGAGTCCGGCGAAGACGCCGACCCCAGCAGTCGCCGCTCCAAAGAGGTAGAAGAACGCGAGCGGGTGGAAGTCGAGCGCGAGATACTTCGTCTTGAGCCGCCAGAAGAAGTTTCGCAGGAGCATCGTCGACACCTTCGGAATGTACTCCGAATAGGTGATACTCGATTCCTCGTCACCGTAGACCGCCGGCATCGCCACGTCCGCGACCGCCATATCCTCGACGTTGAGCTTCACCAGCAGATCGTTACAGTAGCCGTAGTACTCGTAGAGTTCCTCGAGTGCGACCGACTCGAGTGCCTCCTTCGAGATGGCGGTGTAGCCGTTCTGGGGGTCCATTGTCTTCCAGTAGCCCGAGGCGACCTTGGTCAGGAACGTCAGAATGGTGTTGCCGACGAACCGAAAGCGCGGCATTGCCTCGCGGTACTCGGCCGAGAGGAGGCGATTCCCCTTGGTGTAGTCGGCCTGTCCCTCGACGATGGGGTCGAGGAGCCGCGGCATCTGTGAGAGATCCATCTGGCCGTCCGCGTCGACGGTGACGGTCGCGTCGACACCGTCCTCGCGGGCGGCGAGATAGCCGGTTTTGATCGCGCCGCCGGCACCGAGGTTCTCGCGGTGCTGGATCGGTACGACGCGGCCAATTGGGTCGTGGACCTGTGCGCGACTCGCCAGCGCCGAGGTGCCACCGTCAGTCGCGACGCCGGCGTAGCCCTCCTCGCCGCTGGCGTAGCGCTGGCCGGCGGTTCGCTCGTAGCCAGCGGTGTCCGTTCGTGCGTCTCGGTCCGCCGTTGCGGCCTCGCAAATCTCGTTCCAGGTGTCGTCGGTCGACTGATCGTCGATGACGTACAGGCGGTCGACGTACGCCGGCATCTCGGCGATGACATCGCCGACGAATCCTTCCTCGTTGTACGCCGGGATTACGACGCCGACGCTACAATCTCGGTACATACTGTGATCTGTGTTGTCGTCAGTTCGTGGCGGTGTGGTCGTTCATCGTGTGCGTATGCGTGTGCGCGATCAGCTGCGATCCGGAATCACGGCTCGTACTCGTCGAGATCAGCCGTCGTCACGACGTCGACATCGGCGTCGTCGATGTACGACAGCAGGTTCTCGAACGCGAGTTCGCTCATGCTGTTCGGGCCAATTTCCTCGAAGTGAAGCACGGCGAGTTCGCCGTGGGCCGCGGCGTAGTCGATGTAGGTTTTGGTGTCCTCGCCGGCGTTCCCGGAGAAGAACCCGAGGTTGTACGGATCAGAGATCGGCAGTCCGTTCGTCCCGCCGCCGTAGCGGAACGCGCGGTCGTGATACTCCTCGACGAGGTCTCGGGTCGTCGGCCCCATGACGTT
This sequence comes from Natrialba sp. SSL1, assembly GCF_001861355.1. Classification (GTDB taxonomy): domain Archaea; phylum Halobacteriota; class Halobacteria; order Halobacteriales; family Natrialbaceae; genus Natrialba. Next base: position 155,293 of record NZ_MASN01000035.1, on the reverse strand, counting down.
TCGCGGAGTGAGAAAGCTCGCTGTCCCATCCTCGAAGCCGCGGTTCTCGAGCCAGGCGTTGGTCTGCCGGATCAGCCCCTCCTGCTCGGTGTCGGAGTAGTCGGTGATGTTCTGCGCACCCGTTCGCGGGCGAGCGGCCACGTCCCAACCGGCCTCGACGAGGTCGTCGAGCTGGGTGAGCGAAAGTCGGCCGTCGTTGCCGACCGTCTCGGGAATCACCGCTTCGACGCCCGCAAAGTCGTACTCGGAGAGTGCTTCGAGTGCGATCTCGTGGTGGCTCTCGAGTGTGCCGTCGAACAGCAACATGACCTTCCCCCTGTCTGGGCGGGATGCGACACGGAGGTCGTCGATCGCACAGTCGATCGGACCCTCAGTCGCGCCGCGCCGGCGAGCCGTGAGTCGGATCTCGCGGACGTTCGAGAGATCCGGCTCGCCGTCGATCCCCGCGGTTCCGAAGTCGACGCGCGTCCAGCGATCCGTCGGCCCGATCAGGGTTCGGCGTAGCGTGACCGAACGACTCGAGTTCGGTGCGAACAGTTCGAGGGTGAGCACGAGCTGTTCCTGGTCGGCAAAGCGAACTGCCAGCGAGAGCGTGGAATCGGACAGATCCTCGCCGCCGGAACGCGTCGTGTAGATGCCTGCGTACTCGGTGCCCTCCGCTGCCGTGAGGGATGCGGACTGTGGCCCGCTGTAGGGGTCGTCCTCGTCGGCGTCGAGGTCGCCGGCATCGAGCATCGTCACCCAGCCGTCGAGGTCGTCGAAGGAGACGAGCGTCTCGCCCGGTAGCTCGTCGGCGCTGTGGTAGTGGAACTCGCGTGTGTCGTCCGGCTCACTCTCGGAGTCGTTGTCGTCGTGGTCACCGGTACCCTCACCGTCACCGCCGTCGCCCCAGCCGTCGATGGTGGAGAGACAGCCAGCGACGCCGAGCGTGCCGACGGCTGCGGTCGCCGCCACGAACGATCGTCGGTTGCTGTCCGTCATTGGTTCGAGGCAGGAGCGTTCGGGTCTTTCTTATACACCTCTTAGTGGCCGTCGCGCCGACAGCAGTTCGGTTCAGACCAACAGCCACACCGTCGCGAACCGGGCCGTACGCGGCGGTTAGTAGCTCGATAATAATGGCCCACGGCTGGCGAAACCCAAACAATGTCACAGCCGCGCGTCAGCGTCATTATTCCGACGTACAACAGAGCCGAGAGCCTGCCGCGAGCCATCGACAGCGCCCTCGACCAGACTATTTCTGACTCGTCTTCAGGGTCCGAACTCGAAGTCATCGTTGTCGACGACGGTTCCACCGACGACACTGCCGAAGTGCTCGCGAGCTACGACGACTCCCGTGTTCGTCCCGTTATCCACGCGACCAACCAGGGCGCGAACGTCGCCCGCAACACCGGCATCGACCACGCCCGCGGCGAGTACGTCGCCTTCCTCGACTCCGACGACGAGTGGCACCCCGACAAACTCGCGCGCCAACTCGAGACACTCGCCGAGCGCGACGACGACTGGGTCGGCGTCTACTGTGATACTGCACTCGAGTTACCCGAGACGAGCGACCGGGCGCGCGGGCTCGTGGCGTCGCTGCTCGCTCGCTCGGATTCGGAGCCGGTGCGCGAGGGCGACGACGAACTGATCGGCGAAATTCTCGCGGACAACGTCCAGCCCGGCGCGGGCTCGACGCTGGTCGTCGAGACCGCGGTCGCACGGGCGGTCGACGGCTTCGACGAGGAGCTAGACCGGTTTCAGGATCCGGAATTCTGTCTGCGCGTGCTCGGCGAGGGGAAACTGGCGTACGTCGACGAGGAACTCGTCGTCCGCGAGGAGACGGGCCACCCGCCGGCCGACGTGATCCGGAAGGCGGACGAGCAGTACCTCTCGCGGTACGAGGACGAGGTCGAGCGCTTCGAGGCGGCAGGATACGACATCCGCGCGAGTCACGAACTCGTGCTCGCAAAGCGCTACCTCGCAGAGGGACGCTTCCTGCGTGGTGCGTGGCACCTCCGTGGGGCGGCGACGTCGCTGCGGCGCTGTCCTGGCCTCTGCTGGGCTGCCGGTGCGGGTGTGCGACGCCGCCCGAAGACCGTTCTCGCGGGCACCGCCGTTGTCGCGCTGGTTGCAATCACGATGATTGCGGCGCTCGCGCGCATCTCGGTGGCGGACCAGATCAGGCCCGATATTGACGACCTCTCGGCGGCGGACACGCCGGTCACGATCGATCCCGAGGACGAGCCCGAAGAGTCGCCGGCGGAGTGAATTCCCGGTCGGTACGACGGAGTTCCACTCTGTGCAACTGAGTGTCGGTCGGTGAAACGGTCTTTCCGATTCGGTAACTAATACGGTCGGCCTGACAGCGCTGGACATGAACGTCCGCAGGCTGTACCACACGGCCAGAGGAATACAGGGACTTGCCGGAACCGAGTACGACAGCGACGTCAGCCCGTCGCTTCGTCGCCGCCTGTGGCTTTGGCGACGCGGGTTCCTGAGCCGGTCGGATGCAATCTACGACATCGACGGCCATCGCGTCCAGGACTTCATCACCGACTATCAGCGCTACGTGCGGACGAAGCGAATCAACGGCACCTGGTCCGTCGCCCTGTCGAACAAACTCCTCTTTCACCGCGTGATGCAGCCGTTCGACGACGAGCGCATGACCGTGTACGGGATGGTAAACGACGGCTCGTTCCACACCGTCGACACCGACGGCGCTCGGTTCAGTACCGACGGCGGTGTTCAGTCACCCAGTTCGGTAGACTCCCGGCACACGAACAACGCGCAGACGGACACACCGCACACGGCCAACGCACACACCAACAACGCTGCCCAACGCGTCGTCGAGCAACTCGAGTGCGACGACGACGGGAAACTGGTCCTCAAGTGGGTTCGCGGGGGCGGCGGAAACAACGTCTACCTCTGTTCGCGGACCGAGGACGGCTATCGGGTCAATGGCGAACACTATGCGGATGCCGAGTTTCGCTCGCTGGTCTCGAACCTGTCCGAATACCTCGTCTGCGAGCACGTCGAACAGGGCTCGTTCCCCGCGGATCTGTATCCGAAGACGCCAAACACGCTTCGACTCATCACGATGTACGACGAGGAGACCCACGAGCCGTTCATCGCCGCGGGGATCCACCGGATCGGAACGACCGATTCGGAGCCGCTCGACAACTTCACGCAGGGTGGGCTCTCCGCCGAAATCGACCTCGATACCGGGGAGTTGGGACCCGGTGCACGGCCGCCAAATGCCGGTTCCGAATCTGATTCCGACTCCGTCTCCGGGCAAGACGCCGTCTCCTGGCACACGACACACCCCGACACCGGCGCACAGATAGAGGGCGAACATATTCCAAACTGGGAGACGATTCGCTCGCGGGTACTCGAGATGGCTTCCTCTGCGTCGTTCCTGCCGTACATCGGCTGGGACGTGATCGTCACGGACGAGGACGGCTCGTTCTCGGTGATCGAGGCGAATAGCTATCCGGGCCTGAAGTCGATTCAGGTGCACGGACCGCTGCTGGCGGACGACAGGGTGCGACGGTTCTACGAGCGCCACGGCGTCTGTTAGGGAGAGTCAGTTGCTCTGGTATCAGTGGAGTTGCCCGTTTGTACGGGCCATTCGTATCACCGAGAATGGGTAGAACGGTTAGAGCCACAACCGTTGCCGTCTTGCAACGGCACGGACCGCTTCCGGCCGGTGATTTCGCCGAACCGTTTTCGAGTACAAAACCGCCGCTGTAACGGTCTTACGCGCGCTATAGTAAACAAATCCGGGCAGAGAGTGGAAACTGGAATGCAGCGGGATTCACTCTCACGACGATCAGTACTGTCTCTTGCCGGCCTCTCGCTGGCGAGTGCAGGTGTCGCGACCGGTGCACAGCTGAATCGCGGTTCACAATCCGCCCAAGGGGCGGCAGACGACGCGAGCGTGACACGCGAGTCGTTCCAGATCATGGACGGGACAGAGAAGGAAACGACAGTCTACGTGACCGACGCTGAAGCCGACGGACCGACAGTGTTCGTCATCGGCGGCGTTCACGGGAACGAGACGGCCGGCTACGTCGCCGCCGAGGAGATCGCCGAGTGGACGATTGACGCCGGGACGCTCGTCACGCTGCCGCGAGCGGACGTCGTCGCTATCGACCGCGGAACACGGGTCGACGACGACGGCATCGACCTCAACCGGCAGTTCCCCGAGGGCAGTGAGCCCCAGACCGACCTTGCACAGGCGATCTGGGACCTCGTGGTCGACCTCGATCCGGCCGTCGTCGTCGACCTCCACGAGTCACGCGGGATCTACGCCGGCAATCCCGTCGACGGCGTCGGGCAGGCGATCTTCCACGCCAATCGCGACGAAGACCGAACGGCCGCGGACAGCGCAGTCGAGTACGCCAACGACAACTACATCGACGTCTCCGAACGCGCCTTCCAGACCGGCTACTTCTCCGGCCCTGACTCGGAGCCAACAGGGCTGCTCGTCCACAAAGCTGCGCGGGAACTCGGTTCCGAAGCCTTCCTCGTCGAGACGCTCTCGACCGAGAACGAACTCGAGAAGCGGGTCACCTGGCACTCGGCGGTCGTCGAGCGACTGGTCGAGGACGAACTGTTCCCCGAGGAAGAGCCGAACAACGGCCACGAGCCGGAAGAACCGATCGAAGAAGAGCCCGACGAACCGGCGGAACCGCCTGCAGACGAAGACGAAGACGAAGACGATGACGGAGATGGTGATGGTGAGGATGAGGATGGCGAGACAGACGACGAAATTCCGGACGACCACACCGAACCGGTCGCCGAGATTCGCTCCGACCCGAGCAACGCGGTCGAGGCGACACTCGAGCCGGAGCAGACGATCACTCTCGATGCGACCTGTTCGGAGGCACCGGACGGCGAACTCGTCAGCTACGAGTGGGGCATCAAGAACGACGGCACGTTCAACGAGTCCGGGAAGACGGTCGACGTAACCGTCAGCGCGAGCGGCGACCACCGCGTGTTGCTGCGGGTGACTGACGATACCGGTGCGAGCGAAACGACGGAAGTGACGCTGACAGCAGCCTGAGCTACGAGGCGGTGTCAGCTGCACAACCTCTCCGTAGCTCGCCAACCTCTGGGTTGTTCATCACTGTTCTCAGGAAGTTCACGAGCGTATCGTTGCTCTCTCACAACCACGAGACTACCCAATGAAGCAACGGTCACCGCAAGAAACGAGACCGAAATCAGTACGCTAGAACGGATCCGTTCGAAGCTCCCACAGGTCGTCGAAGTCGATAACCTCGACGTCAGCTTGATCGATGTGCTCGAGTAGCTCCTCGTAGTCGTCCTCGTCCATCGTGTTATCCTGGTCGAACGCGTGGAAGTTCAGGATGGTACACTGGTTGTGTGCTTCGGCGAGGTCGACACAGCGCTTCGAGATGTCGAGGTCGTGGCCGATGGTGCGGGGCAGCGCCAGCGGGTCGAACCCGTAAACGTTGGTCAGGTTGACGTTGCCGGACTGGTTGAAGCCACCGCAGTAGTGGTAGTCCGTGAAGTACTCGAGGCTGGTCTTATCGTAGCTGTTGTGCGGGTAGACGATGTAGTTCGCGCCCTCGAAGCCGTTCTGGATGAACCAGTGTTTGTCGCCGCGGACGCGCGTTTCGATCTCATCTTCGTCGTCATACTCGTGGATCGGGTCGTGCGTTCCGTGGACGACGATCTGATCGCCTTCCTCCTGACGCTCCTGGAGTTCCGAGACCGTCATGATCCCGTCACGGGCTTCCTCGGTCCACTGCGGAACAGGGGCCTGAATCGTCGTAAACCCGAACTCGTCGTGCATCGGCGAGGCCGTCTCGTAATAATCGCGGAAGCCGTCGTCCCAGACCAGCATGACGTACCCCTGCTCGGGCCGGTCGTGGGTTCGGATGTCGTCGATCCAGACCTCCGCTTCGTCCATCGAGTGCAACACCTGGAACTCGAGTCGGTCGATCTCGTCCATCGCCGGTTCGATCTCGCTCTCCTCGAAGACGCCCGGACTCGAGCGGAACCAGCCAACGTCAGGCTCACGATAGGTAATTTCTCGCAGCGAGTAGTATCGATCGCTGCCGAAGTTGTCGACGACGCGCAGGTTGACCGTGATGTTCTGCGGCGTCGTCGTCCGAATCGCGAACGAGAAGTCCTTGTCGGTGAGGTCCTCGTCCGGAACGTCGATCTCCGCGACGATCGTTTCGTCCTCCTCACCGGTCAGACGCAGACTCTGCGAGCCGTCGAAGACGACGTCCTCGTCGACCTCGCCCTCGCCCTGCGTGACCTCCCAGGCGTCGCTGTCTTCGAAGTCGTACAGCGACTCTCCCGGCTGACCGTACTCTTCGCGGCTGTTGTACGCGGTTTCGAGTTCTGGAACACCATCCGCCAGCGCGGACACGTCCGTCTCGTCAGTCCCCGTCGACTCGTTCCCCGGCGTCTCACCATTGCCGTCATCGCCGCGCAGGTCGTCCAGACGGTCGGTACAACCCGCGAGTCCAGCGGCCGCAGCAACGCTCGAGCCGGCGAGCAGCCGTCGTCGTGTCATTCGGTTGTCTGCCATGGTACCTCGACCGTACCGCCAGTGAGCCCATTATTATGGATCCGATAGCCGCTCACGAGTGGGTCTCGTCGTCTCCCTGAATCCGTCGAATACCGCCGTCTCGAGACTTAACAACGGCATAGTTAATGGCCACACGGCCGCAGACGTGAGACAACACCTGCGGGAGGCACTCGAGTAGCCAAGAGCCGAGTCGCACGCCTGTTCCTCGAGTCAGTGCCAGCCCGCGTCTTCGCGACGATTACCAACGATGAACAAGGAACTGTTCGGTGTATCCGGCGATAGTGAGACGTTCGAGCGGTTTCGATCACCCGACGAGTTCGACGAGTTCCTCCGCGGCTCGTCGCTCACGGTCGGTATCAGAGACCCCGGTCTCGAGTACGACGGCTGGAGCGCGACGCACACCGACGACACCGGCTGCTGCGTGATCTGGGGCGAAGCGTACGTGCCCGGCGACGAGCAAAACGCCGCACGCTGGCTCCTCGAACGCTACGACGCCGAGGGGCTCGATGCACTCCACTCGCTGAACGGCTCGTATCTCGCCGTTCTCGACGTCCGCGGCGAGGAACCGTTCGTCGCAGCGGATCCCGTTCGGTCGCGCGAGTGTTTCTATACTGCAGCACACGACGCTCGTGGAGACTGTGACGGCTGGGTATTTGGAACCGACGCGGCCGCCGTCGGTCGGACTGTTTCAGATCCAACCGTTGACACCGACGGGATACTCGAGTTCCTCCATACGGGGCTGTCGCTCGGCGAGAAGACCTGGGTCGACGAAGTGTCGCGACTCCCACTCGATAGTCGGCTCACGCTCGACGGTGTCGACGCGCTGTCGCGGTTCATTTATCGACCGGCGGATCTCGACGAGTTCAACTACATCGACGAACTCGCTTCGCGACTCGACCGGGCGATACGCCGCCGGTCGTCGAATCCGGGCCCGAAGGGGCTCTTACTCTCTGCGGGCTACGACTCGCGAATCGTTCTCTCGCAGGTCGAGGGAATCGATCACTGTTACACCGTTGGCTCCCCCACCGCACAGGAAGTCCAGGGCGCGAAACAGGTCGCAACCCAGTACGACGCGACTCACACCGCGTTCACACCGGACGATCGGTATCTGTACGCCGACGAGTCCAAAGTGCAGTACACAAACGGGATCAAGGAGTCCTTGCACATCCACCACGCCGGCTACACCGACGAACTCGCAGGCGAGATCGAAACGATGTATCACGGCCTCCTCTGTGACACCTTCTTCCGCGGGCACTTTACCGCCCAGGACGGCGTCGATGTCCTCGGCGCGCGCGTCCCATTCAACCGCCTCGACCCGGACCCCGACCCCGTCGAGTCGCTCCTCGGAAAGTACGGCTACAGACGCGACGCAAGCGTCGACCTCGCCGAGCGGATCGACCTCGACCACGACCCCGAAGCGTTCGTCAGGGAAGCTATCGCCGCCGAGTTCGCCACCAACCGCTCACGAGCGAACTCGATCCAGAACGCACTCACCTGCTGTGGCATCGCCAACCAGCCCTCCGTCCCGTTCCACAACCACCTCGCCGACCAGTTTTTCACCCCGTTTCTCGCGACGGATATCGAACTCCTCGAGTGGCACCTGCGGACGCCGCCGGAACATCGCACGACGGAGACGTTCCTGCGGGCGTGTGAACGACTCGACGACGAAATCCTTCGTCACCGGCCGCCGGATCGGCCACACGGGGCAATGCTCCTGAACGAAGTCGAAGGGTTCGTCCGGCGCAAGACGCCGCTGCTCACGTCGTTCGAGCCACCGTGGCCGGACCGTCGAGAACTGTTCGACCGCTACGAACTGGATCAGCGACTTCTCGAGTCGACGCCGCATCTACATTCGCTGCCACCGCGACACAAACTTCGAGTGAACGATCTGCGGACGTGGCTCGACTCCTGGAGCGCGGGCAGTGAGACGGGACTGCCATGGTTGCAGCAACCGCCACGGATTATGTCCTAGTATAGCACGGCGTTCGCGACTGTTCGCCGAGCCATACTGCGGCCAATATTTCCGGAACCCGCCGCTAACGACCAGATAGACCGTTTATCGTATTTGAATCGTGAGAATACTTATATACCACGACGAGTTAGGCTGGAATATGCGTCTGACGCCGTCTTGGATTCGCTCTTCGTCGGCCGCTACCTCAGAAGAGCAATCAGTAGATGGCGACGCCTCACTCGACGTCCCGATCTACCATTCGGCGGACGGAACACAGTCGCCAGGAAGGCCTGAGAGTGGAACAAATGCCATCCGTGACGATCGATCTGCCGACGCATTTCTGCCCGATTCGGACGCGACGCTGTGTGCGGTGCTCGATGATCTGTCGACACCCGTGACTGTCGATGAACTGGTCGACGCGTTGATTTCGAGGGCAGACCCCCCGGAGTCAGTGGGGACAGCATCGGATACAGCGTCGTCGACACCACCTCCCGTAACCGACGACACCACAGTCCCCGTCGAAACCTGGGCTACGATCCACGAACAACTCCATCAGCACCGACTTCCCCGCCTCGACGAGGAGGGGGCACTCGAGTTCGAACCGACGTGTGGTACTGTCGACCGTGGCGGATCCGAGGTAGTGAGTTGGCTGCTTCGCTCTCCTGCGGTTGCCGGGATGGTTTCGATCGGACTCCTCTTTGTACTGGCCGTGCTGGTGACGGCGTCGATGGTGACGGCAGTAACAGTGACAGTTGCGGCGACGACGTTTGCGGTCTGGTTTCTTCCGGCCTACGGCGTTATATAAGCCCGTTTTCGGGGAGTAGTGAGTCGGGTCAATTGATGAATCGGCTGGCGGTGACCAGCGTGAACAGGAACAGAATTAGGGCGCTCAGTCCGATTCCCGAGAGAATCGAGAGCACTGGGAGTTCGAAGACGGCACCCAGCAGCGCGACGTAACAGACTGCGGTAGCACCGATGTAGTAGTCGTCACCGATCGAGATCGCGGAGTCGTTCTCGTCCGTGGTGGTCTCTGCGTTTCCGTTCGTGTGCGTGTTCATGTGCCCGTTCTGCTCGGTGACCTGCAGGTACTGGTCGACTTCATCTGCGAGTGGCTTGCGCTCGACGATGCCGCGGTTTTGCTGGTAGTCGATGACGCCGGCTTCGTCGAGCTTCGAGAGGTGTGACTGGTACAGCGGGATGTAGACGCGCTGGCGCTGTGTCGAGGTCAGTTCGGCGACGGTGGTGTCGTGTTCCCAGGCTGCGACCTGCTCTGCGACATCACGCATGCGGACGGGTTCGTTAGTTCCGCGGAGATAGCGGAGTACAAGCCGTCTGCGTTCGTTTTGCAGCAGGTGGAATATTTCGTCTTCGGTGAACGTCTCGTCGTCATCCGCTGGTTCCTCACCGCTCTCACGTTCCTCAGCCTCGTCTGCGGACTGTACCTCCAATTCCTGTGCGTCCGAGCTGATATGTTTCGCTTTCATCGAGCCAGTCTTCCCTAATCAGGAGTGGGTAATAAAGTGTAGAAACCGACCAGTTCAATTGATTCGGTTTCACGACGTTTCATCAGCCGGATTGCTGTTTCATGACATTTTATATTCGCTCATTACTACTCCAGAAGCACGATATCGAGACATTCAATATATCCCTATGGATTTTATTACACGCCATATTGGAGAGATAATTCCAGAAATTAAACCCGAATTTTCGATAGTTCTGCTGGATAGGAGTATCACGTGTGAGCGATCTCCCCCTCCCCGATAACAGTGTCGAGATTGTGGTATATCGGGGGCATCGAGTGGGGTGAATTTCCCGCTGATTCGGGCTTACCAGGGTGATAATAAACCCCTCTGAGAGCCACGTTGTCGGTATGAGCGACACCGATTGGTGGTTTCTCGATCTGGCGGTCGTCATCGCAACGACGGGGGCACTTTCGATCGGCCTCTTCACCGCGATTTCGGGCCCTCTCCGCATCGCACTCGCCCTCCCACTCGTCTTGTTTCTGCCGGGGTATGCACTGGTCTCCGCTCTGTTTCCCGACAAAGCAGACGAGACGTACCAGGACTTCGACGAGGAGAAAACCGGCCTCGGAAATCCCCTGCTGTTGACCCGGGGACTCGAGCCGATCGAGCGCGGTATCCTGTCAGTTGTGTTTAGCGTAGCCATCGTTCCGGCGATCACCCTTTTCGCGAGCGCAACCCCCAGGGGTGTGACGCTCGATCCGGTGCTCCTCGGTGTCGCTCTGACAACAATTAGTCTCTCGCTGCTCGCAATTGGTACTCGGTATCGATGCCCACCCGAACAGCGATTCGCTCCGACTCGGACAGAACTCTCAGTATTTTTCCCACGGTTCCGGCCGAACACCTACTCCGAGACGAATCCGCGACCGTACAACATCGCCATCGTCCTCGCGCTCGGCGTCCTCCTTCTGAGCGCGGGGTTTGCCGTCGCCAATCCGCCACAGCACGAGGGCTACACCGAGTTCGCAGTCGAGACGACCGAGGTCGACGGCGACATCGAAACGATGTACGATGCAGAGTACACTGCCGGCGAAGCGACATCGCTCTCCGTCTCGATTACGAACCAGGAACACAGCGAGCAGTCGTACACGACCGTCGCGATGCTCGAACGTGTCGACGAGTCGGGCGAACCCACTGGCGAGGCAGAACAACTCGCGAGCACATCGACCACGATCGCCGACGGCGACACGGCAGAACCGACACTCGAGTTCACCCCGTCGATGCAGGGTGACGATCTGCAGGTGACGCTGTTGCTCTACCAGGGTGATGCGCCGGCAGAGCCGGATGCGGAGTCGGCGTATCGAGTGATCGAGTTGCCGGTTGTCGTCGAGTGAGCGGGACGGTTGCGTTCGGTACTGCTGTAGAGAGACAGACAGTATTTTCACGGCCTGTCAGTTCTGTGAATGTATGATTTACGACCTCGTCGGGTTCGCCCTCCAGTTCGCAGTGCTGGTCTTTGCGGCGTACCTCGGCACGATGCTCGCGCTCAGTCAGTTCCACCGACAGACGACTGGGGAATCGAACGAGCCGATGACCATCAGCCACCGGCTGACGCCGAGTGTCATGCAGCCGAATCACGAGCAGTATCTCACCTCCACGGGCGATCAGAGCGCGTCTGCATCGGCTGCTGGGTCGACTCCTACCGAGGGGGCGAACGGAGACGATGCCAGCCGTGACGCGACGGCCGATGCGGAAAACGACACTGATCGGTAACGCAACCGCTCGCGGCTACGCACTTCTCCCCCGAGACATCACGCTGGCTATCGAGCGCCACTGTACTCGTGTCGAGTGTCCCCCTACCTGGCCCGAATGGAAGAGTGTAGTACTGACGGTGGTGACGTGGTGCCGTAGCGGACAGTGTGTACTCGAATGCCATACGGACAGTAGTAGATAATAGTACGGTTTCTTTATTCAACCTCACACCTGAAAGTGACACAGGCGATTCGGCAACTATACGTGCGAACTGAGCGACCTACTGCAGAGATGAGGCCTGAAAGAGCGTTATTTCGAGATGGTCTCAAACTCTGATGCGCCACATCGACAGCCGCCTTTCTTCCCAATCGGCTGGACAGTGTCGTCGGGAAGGATCCACGCAGAGTAGACTGCGCCGCACTCACAACACTTACCAGCTACCTTCTGCCGTTCGTTAGTCGACCTCCCGGATTCGTTCTGCCGGTCGTCCGTCGTCTTATCGCCGGTCTTGTGCGCTTGCTGGTTCCACGCCATGTACGGTTAAACAGCATCCTTGCGGAAGGGGAACTAGGTTGTATAGACTACCCCGAGAGCAGGACCGCGAAAATTCTCGGACACTCACGCAGATTCGAGGCAGAAGCCTTCACTTTAGTCGTGGGTACCCGACTCATTCATCGTCCGGGTGGGTAAACGTCAAAGTGCTCGTGATGAGGTTCTTATGTGCAGCGTGAAACCGCTTTGAGAGGGCCTGCTGTGAAACGTCCATCTGGTCGGCTAGTTCGCTCATCGAGATCTCCTGTGGAACCTCGTAGTATCCTTCTTTGAGCGCAGAGACCAGCGTCTTTCGTTGCTTTGTCGTGAGATCGTACTGGGCGCTCGCCATCGGTTGTTCCTGATTCTGTATTCGATTGAGTTCGTACGAGATGTCGTTCTCCTTGCAATACGTTTGGAATTGGGAAAGGGTTTCCTGGTCGTCGAACCGCATCCGGAGCTCCCAGTTCGTATCCCTGCCGATCGCTTGCAGGATTGACGACCCGAGTTCGATGTATGCGTAGACGATCGTCTCGACGTTCTGCGTCCACTCGGCACGGTACAAGACGGCTCCATCTACTTCGTCGATGGGAGTAGTGTCCGTCACCGATTCATCCTGTTCGAACGCTGCTTCGAACTCTGCATGATCTCCGCCGCTCACCCAGAAGTATGGCATCACCCTATCCTCCATCGTCGCCACGACCTGCTCGATCTCGACAACCATATGCGGAGCCTCGGTGAGGGAGTGATACAGCGCAAAGTCATCGGATTTCACGGAAAACTCTGCAACGATACTCATACTACTGGTTCGCCCCTGACGGGGTTAAGAGCGGTGCTGAATCGACCGAACGAGAGATGATCCCACGCCATTTCGAGCGAAAATACCGCTATCTGTAACGCCTGTACTTGCCGCGAGTTTCACACCCGACGCTGAATAAAGAAACCGTATTGCCAACTACTGGACAGTGATTTTGAGTCGTAGCAGCGCAGCGAGGATGGTGAGAGCGCAGTCAACGGAAGTCAGAGAGCAGTCGAAGTGGGAGACAAACAACCGTCACCGAAGAGCAGCCTGAAACCCTACGTCGTCGGCGACGGCGTACACATCGTTACCTCACCGTTCGTGTACACCGTCGCGTGGTGTGGCTGACAGAGCCGGTCCTGAGAAACCTGCTCGATCCGGCCCTCGCCGTTCTCGTCGTTGAAGTACGTCGCATCGGTCGACTGCGTCGTCCGGTGAACGACGTACTCGTGGTCTGCAGTCCCGTCATCGGGCACCGTCGCTGTCGTCGTCGATGGATAGGCCCCGGTTCGACTGATCACCGTTTGATAGGGGTGGTCCGTGTGCAACTGCTGATCGGGACGGATCTCCTGGCCGTCTGGACCACCGGTGAGTTCACCGATACTCGAGACGGCTGCGAGCTCGGCGTCGGTGTAAGCGAGCCGTTCGTGCTGGTCAGAGAACACCGGGTTCTCGGCGTTGCTCTCGACTGCGAAGAGCATCGCGCCCGGATAGATGAGCGCGAACAGTACGAGGACGGCGACGACGACGCCCGGCGACAGGCTGCGAACGAGCGTTCGAAGACCGATTGCGCCGAGGATGGCCATCGGCGCGTAGAGGAACGCGAACCAGCGCGTTGGGATGAAGTTCCGGATGCCGAACATCGGCAGGACGAGGACGAACACCAGCATGATCGCAGCGGCGAGCAGGAGGGTGAATACCGACTGCTCGGCGCGCCGGCGGTGGACGACGTAGAGACAGCCGGCGAACGTCGCACCGAGCAGGAACAGGAAGCCGAGCGCGTCGATGTAGGGGACCGCCTGTTCGAGCAGTGTCGGCGCGGCCTCGGCGCTTGCCTCCGCTGTCTCGTCGCCGGTGCTGCCGCTCGCGATGTTGAGGAAGCCGGCACTCTCCTCTAAAGTCTGCGTGAAGAAGCTGAGAACCGTTGCGAGGAACGACTGCTCGCGGTAGGGCGTCAGCGACCAGACGAAGATGGTTAGCCCGAAGTTGAAGACGACGAGCCCGATCAGGTTGACCGGCTTCTTCGCGCGGAAGACGCTCGTGTCGAGGCGCGTGAGCCCGAAGGGGCCAACCACGAACACGACCTGCGCGACGAACGCGGCGAGCAGGAGGACGAGCGTGATGAACGTCGACACCTGGTGTGTGAGGATGACCGCGACGCTCAGCAGGATCAACAGCGAGAAGTCACGCATCGTGTACTCGATGCGCATCACGCGGATGAGCGCGTAGAGGATCGCGAGGAAGAACACCAGTCCGAGGCTCGTCGGGATGAGGTGCAGCCCCCACATCGAAACGTGGCTGGTGAGCGCGAACAGCGCCGTCGCCAGTACGGCCCAGCGCTCGGAGACGAGCAGGTTCGTCGTCGCGTAGATGAGCAGCACCGACAGCGGCATCAGAATCCCGACGGAGAGATACAGCGCGAGCCGCAGCGGTACGTCGAGTAAGAGCGACGACGCGACGACGAGCAGGTGGTAGAACGGCGAGGCGTAGTGTTTGTCGTGTGAGATCGCACTCAGAGACTCCTCGGCGTAGATCGCCTCGATGAACTCCATGTGCGTCCAGACGTCGATCCCGATGTAGCCCGGCGTCGCGTACAGCGCGGTAAATCGGAAGACGAGCGCGAAGAGGACGACCTGAAGCAATAGCAGCCGCCGGTTGAACGCCTCCTCGCTCGTAAAGAAGATCTGAACGACGACGAGCGTCGCCAGCACGCTCGCAACCGCAAAGTACACCGGTGTTCGCGCTCCCTGCAGGACCGTCAGGACGACCAGTGCGCCGAGTCCGGCAAACACGACACTCGGGAGCGTCATCGCAACGGGGCGGGGCAGACGCGGCAGCGCTGTGGACGTATCCCGCTGATACAGCGCGAGGAGGTACAGCGCACACGCCGTCCCGAGCACGAACGGCACCGTGTTGAGGTAAATCTGTGACGCCAGCAGCCGAAGCGGCAGGAGTACGAGTGCCAACAGGAGCCCGACGATCGCCGCAACCGTGTCGAGTCGCAGCGGTCGTAGTTGCGAAATTTTGTTATACACCACTGGAGACACCTCGCTGTACAGCCTCCGAACCGGACAGCGCCGCCGGATCGAGCAGGCGCTCGTAGAGGTCGACCAGCCGGTCGCCCATCGAATCGAGGCTCAGCCCGTCGATTCGCTCACGACCCTGCGAGGAACCGCCGTTCTCGAGTGCAACCGTGAGCCCGACGGCCAGCTCGTCGTCCTCGTCGCTGACGAAGCAGTTGGGAAGCCCCTCGACGGTCTCGGCGACGAAGCCGACATCGGTGGAGACGACCGGGAGATTGCAGGCCGCAGCCTCCTTGACGACCATCGGGCCGCTCTCGCGTTTCGAGGTCACGAGCAACACGTCGCTCGCGTTCATGTAGTACGGAATCTCGGCGTGGTCGACGCCGCTGACGGTCCGGAGTTCGACGTCGACGCCCGAACGGTCGACGAGACGCTTCGCCCGCGGGAAGTCCTTGACTGCGCGCTCGCGGTCGTATGGAAAGAGGGCGATGTTGGTGTCGGGATCGGCGTCCCAGCCGAGGTGCTCGCGAGCCTCCGTCTGCGGAATCGGACGGAACAGCTCCGTGTCGACGCCGAAGGGGATCAGCTCGTGGTCGATCTCGAGTTGGCGCGACATCGCCGGACTCGGAACGACGGTTGCGCTCGCGCGACGTGCGCCGTGCCGGCTGAGCGATCGGAGCCACTCCTGGTCGGCCATGAGGTCCGTTCCCCACAGCGTCAGGACGACCGGTCGGGTCGGCTGAGCGAGCACGAAAGGGGCAACGAGCCCGTAGTTCGCGTGCACCAGATCGTACTCGTCCGAGCGGAGTTCGGCGAGGATTCGCGGGTAAAAGCGCGCGTAGTCGACAGGCGTCCGGCCCGAATCACCGTGGTGTTCGCCCGGCACACCGACCACCGTACAGTCGACGCCGCGCTCTTCGAGTACCGACACCTGCTGGTCGAAAAACGGTCGTGGCGTGGTCACTACCTGAAGTACCTTCATTGTCACACTCACACTAGCCGGGGTTCGTCGCAAGCGACGGCTGCTCCGGTCGCTCGCCGCGTGCAGTCGTCTCGAGTGCCTGTACGATTACGTTCGTCACGTCGACGCGCTCTGCGAGCAAGCGCTCGCGTCGCGCCGCCCACGGCTCGTCGTCGCGCTCGACGATCGACACTGCCTGCTCGAGTGCCCGGACGTGCCGATCTTCGTCGTTGAACTCGAAGAGGAGACCGTACTCCGAGTCGAGTTCGGCCGTGTAGCCGAGCGAGAGCGAGTTTACGTAGACCGAGGGCGTGCCGAGCACGGCGGCTTCGGCCGCAGTCGTCGCTCCTTCGCCGACGACGACGTCCGCGAAGGCGAGCAGGTCGTGCATCAGTTCGGGCGGCGTCTCGAGTTGGTACTCGGCCAGGTCGTCAGGTGGCTCGCCCTCTGCCGTCAGAAGGACCGTCGCGCCCGCGTCCTCGAGTTGGTCGACGACCTCGCGCGGATCGTCGAAGCCGCCGTGGCCCACGTCGTGGGAGGCCTCCCAGCTACTGAGGCGGACGACGGCGATGGTCTCGTCGCGCTCGACGCCGGCCAACTCGAGTACGCTTGGATCTGGCTCGAATCGGTCGGGATGGAGGTAGGCCAGTTCGTGGTAGCCGGGGTAGGTGACCTGCTTCGCACCGATTTCCTCGCGATAGCACGCCGGCGTGCAGATCACGTCGGCGAACGGGTAGCCCAGTTTCGTGATGAGCGTCGCGTGTTCGGTGTCGTAGAAGACGACGCTTTTCGCGCGAAGCGCCGTCGCGACGTGTGCTGCGGCGACGCCGCCGATCGCGGTGATTACGTCGGGGTCGATCGACCGCGCTCGGCGGAGGAGTTTCGCCTCGTACGTTGCCTGTACCGCCGCGAGCGACGCAAGCGAGTCCGCGTCGCCGGCCAGCACCTCGTGGTCGATGTCGTAGCCCTCGAGCAAGGCGACCGCGACGCTACTCTCGCGGGCGAAGACGTGGACCTCGTGGCCGCGGCACTCGAGTTTCTCGATCGCGTTCCGGAAGAAGTGGACGTGGCCGGGGTGCTGGATCGTGACGATGATGCGCATTATGTGTCCTCCGTGCTGTCTGGGTGTGTTCCTGTGGCTGGCACCGAGTTGGGTGGCGTCGTCGTCGGTGCTGGCGCTGGCTGTGCCCGTGAATCAGCGGCACGGCCGCTCTCTGCTGCCGATCGAGCGTCCGCCATCCCCGTTTCAGTCACCAGTATCATCACCACAATCGCGTCCCCCCGTCCCGTCATACTCTCCGGTAGGTGAAGCCGGCGTCCACGGCCTCGTTCTCGTCGATCGCACCGGCGACATCGACCAGCGCGGGATCGTCGTCGAGCTCGCTCGCAACTGCCTCCAGGTCCATCTCGGTGAACTCCTCGTGGGGCGTCGCGAGCACGATTGCGTCGAAGCCTTCGAACGAGAGTTGTTCCTGGACCTCGAGATCGAACGTCTCGCGGGCCGCCTCGTGGTTCGCGATCGGGTCGAAGCCCTCGAGGTGGATGTCGTACTCGTTCAGGGTGTCGACGACGTTCGAAACCTTCGAACTGCGCAGGTCGCCGACGCCGGGCTTGTAGGAGAGTCCAAGGACGAGTACGCGGCTGTCCCGGAGCGTCTTGTGGCACTTGTTGAGCGCCTTGATCGTCAGGTCGGCGACGTGGCCCGGCATCGACTCGTTGACCTTCCGCCCCATCTGCATCAGTTCCGGCTCGAAGCCCTCCTGTGCGGAGCGGTAGGAGAGGAAGTACGGATCGACCGGGATGCAGTGCCCGCCGACGAGGCCGGGCTGGTAGTCGTGGAAGTTCCACTTCGTGCCGGCGGCATCGAGCACGTCCTGCGTATCGACATCCATGTGCTCGAGTGCAACCGAGAGCTCGTTGACGAACGCGATGTTCAGATCCCGCTGGGTGTTCTCGACGACCTTCGACGCCTCGGCGACCTCGATCGATGGCGCGCGGTGAACGCCCGCGTCGACGACGGAGCCGTAGAGCTCTGCCACGTCGTCGAGAACTGCCTCAGTCTGGCCGCTGACGACCTTGACGACATCTGAGAGGCCGTGTTCCTCGTCGCCCGGCGTCGCACGCTCGGGCGAGTAGCCGACGAAGAAGTCCTCGCCGGCAGTCATCCCGGAGGTCTCCTCGAGTGCCGGGATGAGTACCTCGCGGGTCGAGCCCGGATAGACGGTGGACTCGAGTACGACTGTCGTGCCGGCGCTCATCTTCGAGCCGACGGTCTGGCCGGCGCTTTCGACGTAGCTCAGGTCGGGACGATCGTCGTCCCGGATCGGCGTCGGAACGGCGATGACGACGTACTCGGCGTCGCTGATCGCGCCCGCGTTCGTGGTGTAGGAGATGTCGTCGTTCTGGACGGCCTCGTCCGTGAGGTCGCCGGTCGTGTCTTCACCGTCTTTGAGCTGTTCGACGGTGGATTTGTCGACATCGTAGCCGATAACCTGGTAGTCCGACTGGGCGAAGCCGACCGCGAGTGGGAGGCCGACGTAGCCGAGTCCGACGACGCAGATGGTCGCTTCCCGGGTGTGGTGGTCTTCGTCGACGTGTTCGAGCGTGGTCGTCTCCGAGCTGCGGTGCTCGAGTACCTGGTGGCCGTGCAGTCGGTCGTCCGATCGGTTCTCGGTGTCGCTGATTGTCGGTGTCATGGGTGTCCTCTCTGAGTTCGTCTCCGGCGCACCCGGTGTGTGCCGGCGGTTGGGTTCGGTTTCGGATTCGAGTTGGATCGATTGCGAGTCGGTTCCGTTCGATTTCGGTCAGGTCCGTGTCGTTCGTGCCCGAGACACGGATTCATCCGCGGTCCCACCGAAGCGGGACTGGTCTCGATCCGGACAAGCAGGGATGAGCGGTTTACTATAGCGCTGATAAACTGTTGCAGTGATCGGACGGGAACGAGATGTGGGCTACTAGCGTCTCTCGAGGGTGGTTTGGCGCTCTGCCAGAATGTCGGCGACAGATCGGCTTAGCAGTCCGCTAAACCTGCTTGTATCGACCCATAATGAAGGTGCCACACCGTGCAGTGTCGATGCGGTCGTCGTGACCGTCGTGCGATTCGGAGTGGAACTCCGACGCAGCCGGGCAACCGGGTACGCACGCATACAACCACGTCTACGTCTCGGTCCGATAGGCCGCGACAGACACAGAACGAGCGATCCAGAGACAGAAGCGCGAAACCATGGCACCACTACCCAGTATCCAGATTAGCGCCGGACCGCACGCATCGGTGAGGAGCCCCGAATCCGTCACCGGCTCGGTTCCGGCCGCTGCAGTCGACGCGTACACGGTCGAAGCGACGATACCCTTCTCAGGGTTGGGCGAAACGGCAGGAGGATCGTCGTACTGGCTGTCGACGATCCGTGATGCGTCGACCTGGGAGGTGTCACTCATCGCGATTCTGTTCCTGATGATCGCCCTCCTGGTCGGTATCCGCGTCGTGCAAGCGTTCTCCGTCGACGATTTCGGAGCGCTTGTCCGACAGACTGGCACCGGAACTCGGACCGGTGGCGCTGATTCCGGCACCGGCTCCGGCTCCGGAACCGGCTCTGCGCCCACTCCCGGTTCAACAGACCCACAGCATCCCGCTGGCGCAAACGCTGCACGTGCGAGCGCATCCGCGAAGACGAATGCGAACGCACCCACAGAGACACGACCCACTGCCGGAGCCGCCGGAGCAACCGGTACTGAGTCCGAATCCGGCCAGGCACGCTCCTACGAGAACCTCGTCTCCGCTGACACACCACCAGAGCTACTCAGCGACGAAGGACGTGTCGTCCGGCTGCTCGTGAAACACGGCGGCCAGATTCGACAACACCAGATCGCCGACGAAACCGACTGGTCGAAGTCGAAAGTCAGCCGCATCCTCTCGAGTATGTACGACGACGGCACGATCGAGAAAACCTCCGTTGGTCGAGAGAACGTGATCTCGCTCCCGGACCGACCGATTGGTGAGGACGCGTCGACGGCGACCGACAACTCGAGTCCAGTGCCGTAGTTGCAAGGGATGCCTTGTTCTGACGGTGCAGCTAGTGATGAGTAGTGAGTGGTGAGCGACGATCGACCACCGACGAACAGCAAACGGCGAACGACGAAACGACGCCGCTGTGCAGTGTCGTGCGTGTCAGAGGCGCGGCAGTACGGTTTCGCCGACGTTTCTCCGTTCTCGGAGATGCAGTCGTCTCCGCATTCCAGATGCAGTCGTCTCCGCGTTTCATAGAGAGGACTACCAGCCAAACCGTTCGTCGCGTTCACGGCGACACACTGGTTCTCTCCCGTGTTGTGAGCTGTTCGGTCCACTACCTACGAGGCAGCGACCGCTGACCGAACGGTCGGTGACGGATTTCCACAAACTGCCTGAGAAGCCTCTTACCAGCCTGATAAACAGGAATGTACTGTGTGAAACAGTGCGAACGACTCCGTCGACGAAGAACCCGTCAGTGGGCGACGACACGTAAGCGTCGCGGAGTGACGGGCACCTAACAGAACCGCGAGAAGCGTACTATCGTCCGCTTCAGACCGTGTCGTTCTGGTTCTGGGGAACGTCTTCGTCGTCTGTCTCTCAGGACGACCGTCTTATTCGCTCTATAGTAATGCCTGCAGGACGATTCGCTTCGGGTAGATGCTCGGATCCGCCGTGTAGGCGGAACGGGTACACGCAGCTCAAAACCATGACACTGAACAGCACCGATCCACGGGCAGCTGTCTCGAGCCGAATTACGACGGATGCGACGACCAACGTTGCGGGCGGAGTCGCGGTTACCGGCGAGTCCGAACGCAGTGTCGCGTCCGAAGACACAGCTACGATCGGCGAACACGGGCACCAGCAACGCCAACGCCAGCGTCATCGCCATCGTCGTCGAACCCAATTCACTACAGGAGGGCACGTGGGATCGACGTGGTTGCACGTCTGGTCGCCACAGGCAGCGGTAACGGAGGTGAACGGCTAATGTGCGGTATCATCGCTCGAATTGGGCAGGGCGAAGCCGCAGATACCCTGCTCACCGGCCTGGAAAACCTGGAGTATCGCGGCTACGACTCCGCCGGCATCGCCGTCCAGAACGGCTCCGGCGTCAAGGTCCACAAGTGCTCGGGCGAGGTTTCGGAGCTCAAGTCCCAGCTCGACGGCCAGCCCCACGGGAACCTGGGCATCGGCCACACGCGCTGGTCGACCCACGGGCCGCCAACCGACGAGAACGCACACCCCCACACGGACACCGTCGGCGACGTCGCCGTCGTCCACAACGGCGTCATCGACAACTACGACGAGCTCAAGGCCGACCTCCAGGCGAAGGGCCACGAGTTCGAGAGCGACACCGACACCGAGGTCATCCCCCACCTCATCACCGAGTACCTCGACGACGTCGACGACACCGAGGCTGCGGTCCGCCAGGCGGTCGACACGCTCGAAGGGAGCTACGCTATCGCCGCGATCGTCGACGGCGAGGAGCGCGTCTACGCGGCCCGAAAGGGTTCGCCGCTCGTCCTCGGCCTCGACGACGAGGAGTGGTTCCTCGCGAGCGACGTGCCGGCGTTTCTCGACCACACGGACGAGGTCATCTACCTCGAGGACGGCGACCTGGTCACGCTCGAGCCCAATGCCTACTGGATCACGGACCTCGAGGGCCAGCCGGTCGACCGCGAAGTCGACACCGTCGACTGGGATCCGGAGGATGCCGGCAAGGGCGAGTACGACCACTACATGCTGAAGGAGATCCACAACCAGCCGACCGCGCTCTCGAACACCATCGAGGGGCGGGTCGAAGACGGCGACGTAGCGTTCGAAGACCTGCCAGCGGGCACATTTGCAGACATTGAAACAGTCCAGTTCGTCGCCTGCGGGACCTCCTACCACGCCGCGATGTACGGCGCACAGCTGCTTCGCGAGGCCGGCCTCCGTACCGAAGTCATTCGCGCGAGCGAGTACGAATCGACGACCGGCCCCGTCGACGAGAACACCCTCGTCGTCGCGGTCACCCAGAGCGGCGAAACCGCAGACACGCTGGACGCCGTCCGCACCGCGACCGACCGCGGCGCACGCTCGCTCGCCGTTACCAACGTCGTCGGCTCGACCATCTCTCGCGAGGCCGACGACGCGGTTTACATCCGCGCCGGTCCCGAGGTCGGCGTCGCCGCGACCAAGACCTACTCCTCGCAGGCGGTCACCCTCTCGCTGCTCACCCAGCGCATCGCCGCCGACGTTCCCGAGACCACCCCCGCCGCGGACCGCGACGCGATGCTCGCCGAACTGCAGCACCTCCCCGAGTACGTCGAGCAGGTACTCGAGTCCACCCGCGCGGAGACCCTCGCCGAAGAGACCCTCGACAGTGACTCGTACTTCTTCATCGGGAACGGCCTCGGCCACTCGGTGGCACTCGAGGGCGCGCTGAAGTTCAAGGAGATCACCTACGAGCACGCGGAGGGATTCGCGTCGGGACAGCTCAAGCACGGGCCGCTGGCGCTGGTGACCGAGGCGTCACCGATCTTTGCAGTGGTGACGGGTGACGGCGACGAGAAGACGAAGACGAACGCGATCGAAGCGCAGTCCCGCGGCGCGCCGATCGTCGCGGTCGGGCCGGAAGAGCACGCGCTCGTCGACGTGGCGGACGAGCACCTCTCGGTGCCGGCAACGCATCCGGTCTGGGCGGGGCTGCTGGCGAACGTGCAGCTCCAGCTCGTCTCCTACCACGCGGCGGAACTGCTTGACCGGCCGATCGACAAGCCGCGGAATCTGGCAAAGAGTGTGACCGTCGAGTAGGGTTGACGAGTACAGCCTGTCGACCACCGGGTGCGTGTAACTGCATCGGGGGTCGACCTGCGCGGTCCACTGCAGTGCAGTCGTCTGGTTTTGAGTTGCGTCCGGGGTGACCCGGGCGGTGACTCGTTTCGTGTGTTGGTTCGAATGTGCACCGCTACCGCTATCTGTATCTGTTTGTATCTGTCTGAACCTATCTGAACTGTTCCCGTAGCCGCTGCAGTCGGGTATCTGCGTCTCGTCGATATAGTTAGCCACTACAAGTCACTGCACGCCTGATCGCACGATGAACGCGCGGTTCGGAGCGAGCGCGGTTCGGAGCGAGCGCGGTTCGGAGCGAGCGCGGTTCGGAGCGAACGAAGTGAGTGAGAACCGCGGATAACGAGCGGGGAACAGCGTGACCCGCGAGTGAACGAAGTGAGTGAGAACCGCGGAACAGCGAACGGGGAACAGCGTGACCCGTGAGTGGACTGCGCGATCAGTGTGTAACTAGTTTCAGTTGTTACTATTGCACACCATTCTCAAACAGAGGCCGGTGACGAACCACAACTAAGGGTGGGTGCTTTTCGGTAGCAGGGTAGAATCACACCTGATGAGTGTTCCTGAGATCGATTCGGCTGTGTTCTTTGGTGTGATTACAATGGTAACCTGGGGGGTCTGGGTAGTCTTGGGTAACGCTGCGTCGGAGTCTATCGACCCGAGAACGGCCGCCGCAATCTCCTATCTTGTTGCGACACCCCTCGCACTCGGATACATCCTCGCTTCGGACGCGTCGCTCGCTATTACTGCGAGAGGCGGACTGCTCGCTGCCACGGCTGGATTGTTCACCGGGATCGGCCTGATTTCGATGTACATCGGCCTTTCCGGGGGGTCAACAACTGTCGTCTCGACTCTCAGTGCGATGTACTTCGTCGTCGCGGCTCTCATCGGTGTGGTCGTCCTCGGAGACGAAGTCACGATAACGAGATTGGCCGGGATCGCGTTCGCAATTATCGGAGTCATCTTGGTTTCCCAGTGACTGCCTCCCACGACCGACACCGTAGGCTCTCTCGCTGCTTTCCGTATGGGTATCAGCGGAAACAGCATTCTTCTCGTTGCTGGTCCACGTGAAACCGTACGTGAGCACGAAGCCGAGAAAGTGGAACCTGAGAAGGCGAAGAAGAAAGCGGTAGAAAGCAGTGAAGCAAGATATGCAAAACCAGAGAAACACGACTGAAACCGCCTGTTGCCGACGAAATACCCGAATTACGACTCCATTCGTTGTCCGTCTCGATCACTCCTCCTCGAGTTCGACCGTAATCTCGTCGTCGTCGTCGACCTCGAGATCGAACTCGGCGTCCTCGTAGTCGTCCGCCGAGACGACTACCGTGTACTCACCTTCTTCGACATCGAGTTCGGCTTCTCCGTCGTCGTCGGTCGTCGCCTCAGCGTCCGGACCGAAGAGCTGCGAGCCGCTGTAGAACTCGATCGTCGCGTCCTCGATTTCGTCGCCGTCGCCGTCGTCGTCTTCGACGAGGGTCGTGAGGGTGTATTCGTCTGCGTCGTCATCCTCGTCTTCGTCCTCGTCGTCCTCGCTCTCGAGTACCAGCGTTTCGTCCTCGTCGTCGCCGTCGATTTCGACGTCGGTTTCAGCGTCCTCGTAGCCGTCCGCGCTGGCGGTGAGCGTGTACTCGCCGTCGTCGACGGTGAACTCGACGGTTCCGTCGTCAGCGGTTCGCTCCGTGGAGCTGAAGCCGCTGGTGAGTTCGACCGTTGCGCCGTCGATTTCGTCGCCGTCGTCGTCTTCGATGGTGGCCGTGAGGGTGTGCTCGTCGTCCGCGTCGTCGTCCTCGTCCTCGCTGCCGTTTCCGTCGCCGTCCTCGTCGCCGTCTTCGTCGTCGCCAGTGCCGTCGTCTGACTCGTCGCTATCCGTTCCATCGTCCGGGTCGCCATCGTCGTCTGTGGCATCGTCATCGTCATCACCGGCATCGCCGTCGTCATCACCATCCCCATCGTCGGCTGCGGACTCATCGTCACCACCGTTGGCAGCCGGATCATCCGCTTCGGGCTCTGTCTCGTCGGCGTCGTCACCGAACGGTCCGAGCGCCCCGTTGATCGAGGCACCGCTTGCGGCGAGTGCGAGACCGGCGACCAGCAACACGACGCCGGCAACCGTCAGCATGACCTGTACACCTGTCTGGATCGAGCGCGTCTCCGCGGGCTGTCGGCGGGAACTGTTTGACATGGTCCTAGCAGTGTGATGAACGGGTGTTCGCTGGAGTCACTGGGGACACAACGGTCACCGAGGAACTCGTCCCGAAGTGGTTACTCAGCCGATCGACAGTGCGGTATGGCCGCATCCGACACATTGGCTGCGGCCCAGGCGGTCTATCACGACGTCGCGGGCGATACTGGAGTCGTTGCATTACGAAAACCGTTCTCGCTTTCGGCGGTTCACTATACACGTGCTAAGGTCAGTTCGTTGGCGTAAACTCGCGTGAACCGGTCCCCACCCGTCCCCGTACATATCCTCTCTCACCACTCTCCAAGCACCTTCCATCAGATATCCGTGCGGATCAGCAGCAAACAGTCCGAAGGTGACCGTCTCGGTCCGGAGACAGTCACCGACAGTGGTGAAACCCACGACTCGTCCACTCCCAACTCGACTCGAGTACACCCGTCGTTTTGCAACAGGAAGGTGACCTCGCTGTCCGGCCGTCTCGTTGCCGGGTCGCAGGCCACCAGTTGACCGTGCTGGCGGCGTGTCTCGAGTCGGATGCAGCGTACCGAACGGTCGTTTAACAGCCCCATAGTATCGGGTACGCTGTTCGAAGACCGAGGTATGGGAGACTACACGCTCGCGTTCAAACCGGCGATCGGTCTCTACGGCCAGCACGATCCGAGTGCCGTGCTCTTCGAGGACGGAACGCCGGTGTTTGGAATCGAGGAAGAACGGCTCACGCGCCAGAAACACGCCCCAGAGACGTTTCCGACGAACGCGATCACCGCCTGTCTCGACTACCGCGACCTCGAACTCGCCGATCTCGACGAGATCTATCTACCCTACGATCCGCAACTTCGGTCTCGAATCCGCTCGCACTACATCAGTGACGCCCTCCGTGCACCCGGCGTGACGCGAAAACTCTCCGCACTCGAGGAGACCCTGGTTTCGGAAGTCCAGAGCAAGGTCGCGCCGACGCGGAAGATCGAAAATCGGTTGGCGGAGATCGGAACGCCGGTGCCGCCGATCGAGACGCTTTCGCACCACCGTTGTCACGCCGCGAGCGCGTTCCACCCGTCGGGGTTCGACGATGCCCTGGTTATGACCATCGACGCGAAAGGCGAGTTCGACTCGACGGTGATCTGGCGCGGTCACCAGGGTGGGCTCACGCGCGTAAAAACCTACGAGCACCCGAACAGCCTCGGGCTGTTCTTCGCGATCATCACCGAGTTCCTCGGCTACCGGATGTTCAACGGCGAGGGGAAGGTGATGGGCCTTGCACCCTACGGAGAGGAGAATCCCGAGATCGAACGCACCCTGCGGAACCTGATCGACACCGGTGCGGCGTACGACGTGACCGAACTGACCAAGCGCTGGGGAACCG
Source organism: Natrialba sp. SSL1 (assembly GCF_001861355.1). Taxonomy (GTDB): domain Archaea; phylum Halobacteriota; class Halobacteria; order Halobacteriales; family Natrialbaceae; genus Natrialba. Next base: position 128,672 of record NZ_MASN01000035.1, on the reverse strand, counting down.
GCTACGGTGTCGAGCGCCTCGAGAAGGAGTTCGGCCGGACGCAGAAGGAGGATCCCGAGTCGTTCACCCAGTGGGAGAAGGACCTGGCCTACACGGCACAGAAGATACTCCAGGAAATCGTCACGGACATCGTCCGCACCTACGCGCCCGGCATCGGTTCGGGGAACGTCGCGCTTGCGGGCGGGGTCGCGCTCAACTGCAAACTCAACAAGGCGGTCCGGGAGACCGCCGTCGTCGACGACCTGTTCGTCCAGCCCGTCGCCCACGACGCGGGGCTCGCACTCGGCGCAGGCTGGGTTGGCCAGCGACCGTCGGCCGTCGAACCGCTCTCGGATGTCTACTACGGCCCCGAGTACGACGCAGCGGAGATTGAGTCAGAGCTCCAGACGAACAAGATCGAGTACGCGGAACCAGACGATCTGGAACGCTACGTCGCCGAACGGCTGGCAGACGGCGCGCTCGTCGGCTGGTTCCAGGGTCGAATGGAACTCGGTCCGCGCGCACTCGGTGCGCGAAGTATCCTCGCAGATCCGCGCACTGCGGCCTCGCGCGACCGCGTCAACCGCTTCGTCAAGCACCGTGAGGAGTGGCGGCCGTTCGCCCCCTCGATGCGTGAGGAGGCTGCTGCGGAGTACCTCGTCGACGGCCAGTCCGCGCCGTTCATGATCAACAGCTTCGACGTCGACCCGGAGAAAGCGGACGACCTGACCGCCGTGGTCCACCCAGCGGACGAGACCACTCGCCCCCAGACGGTCCGCAAAGACCAGCACCCGCGCTATCACCGTCTACTCTCCGAGTTCGAAGCCATCACCGACGTCCCGGTTCTGCTCAACACCTCGTTCAACGACCACGGCGAACCGATCGTCAATACCCCCACCGAGGCGGTCAAAGACTTCTACGGGATGGGCCTCGACGTGCTGGTCCTCGAGGACTACGTACTCGAGAAGGATGCACCAGCAACCAGTCAGACACAGACGATCGATGTGACGACGACGAGTCGTACCGACCAGGAGGGGGCGCGGTCGAGTAAGCGTTCGAGGGCGGACGACAGTGGACAACAGCGAGACACAACCAGTGGCGATCGGCCGTTCGACGAGACACCGGCTACTGCTGACGATACCGTGACGGCACGTCTCCTTTCGAATCTCGGTACCGACCGATAGGCAGGATACGTCGTTTTTCGCGATCGCGGAGAGTCAGCTATCGCCGAGTGCGATCGTCCAGTCGCCGTCCGCCTCGACGTTGAGCCAGACCGCACCACCCGCGCTGTAGGATCGCGAGCTATCGAACGCGCCGTGCTGGTGGATCAGTTGCTCCGAGCGACCGTCGGCACCGTAGCCGCTGACCATGAACAGGTCGTCACCGTCGTGGGTCACGTCGAGCGAGACGTTGCCCTCGGTGTCGAACGGACCGACGTAGGAGGAGCCCGACCCCGACACGTCGGCCGGCAACGCCGTCAGATCGTCACTGTGGACCTCAGGTTGGTCCAGGTCGAGCGACCACGCGCCGTCTGCGTCGACTTCGAGTTGGTACGTTCCGTCCTCGACCGTGATGATCGACTCGCCGGAACGGGTCGCCGTGTTCGTCGTCGGAATAACGCGGTCGTCGCCGTTCGTGTCGCCGGCCGGCACCAGTTCGATGGTCAAATCCGTATCGCCGTCGTGCGAGACGTCGGCCGTGAGGATACCCTCCTCGAGTGCAAACGTCTCGGTCGTGTTCGAGTCGATGCCGCCGAAGGAGTGGTGCTCACCAGCATCGAGGATGACGCCCTGCTGGTCGCCTGCCTCCTCGTCCGATTCGTCATCGCCACCCATCGTCCCGTCAGCCACATCGGACGGTGTCACAACATCGAGGCCGCGGTGCTCGATGTGGTCGACCAGTTCCTCGAAGTCCTCGAGTGACATGCTGTTCCCGCTCGCTTCCTCACCGTCCTCGAGTTCGACGATGCGTGGAATTCGGAGGATGACAAGCTGATTGTACTGATCGCAGAGGTTGATCGCCCGGCGGACGCCGCCGTGGAGATCTGGCCCCCAGATCTGGGAGAGCATGTGGGTGTTCGTCGGCGGCGCACCGGTCGGCGAGCCGCTGGCGAGGACCGCGGACTCGACTTCCTCCCGGAGGACGGTCTGGAGCGAGGCGTCCATCCGATCGGCCGGCGCGTAGAAGTGTCGGGAGCCGTCCTCGAAGCCGAGGTCGGCGAGCGTGTCGCGAACGTTCGCGACGACCTGTCGCTGGCGGTCGTCGGGCATCTCCGGCAGCGGCGTGCTGACGCTCGGGTAGCCACAGATGTCCCAGCCGCGTTCGTGAAGCTCGTCGAGTTGGACGAGGTCCATCCGTCCGCCGGAGCCGATCTGGTCCGGGTCGACCGGGACTGCGCCGGCCCAGTCGCGCTCGTCGAGCCGGTCGAGTGCGTGTTCGTAGTGAGAGGTGTGGCCGTCGTAGAACGAGAGGATCGCCTTCCCGTTGTCGGCTGCTTCGGTCTTGCGGAGGTCGTCCGCGACGAGTCGGGTGCCGTCCTCGGGGCCGACGGCGACGACGTTCAGTCGGCGAACGTCCGAGAGGTCCGGCTCGCCGTGCTTCTGGATGTAGCCGAAGTCGAGGCGGAGCCAACCCTCGTAGTCGTCCGGGATATGGCGGATACTGGTCAGGTGGTCGCCCCGCGACGGCGCCATGAACTCGAGGTGGACCTGGTCGACGGCATCTGCGCGGATCGCCATCGAGGTGTCCCAGCCGTCGAGGTCGATCCCGCGGGGGAACTCGATCCGCATCGCGGCCTGGTCGCCGTCGCTCTCGACAGCGAGCGCTTGCGACCCCGTCGGTGTGTCGGAGACTGTCTCGGTTTCGCCGGTAACGGCGACCCACTCGTCGGCGGATTCGAAGTCCGAGAGGAGTTCGCCGTGGTCGATTGCGGGCCAGCTATCGGTGCCGTTCTCGTCGCCGTTTCCACCGTCTCCGTCGCCGTTCGAATCGGAGCCACCGTTGGAGTCCGCCTCCGGCGACTCGTCACCGGAAAGTACATCGAGACAGCCCGCAACCGTTGCTGTCGACGTGACGCCGAGTGCCGCCACCAACTGTCGCCGAGAGAGTCCACGCGTCATGCTGTGATCACTTCTCGCTCGCGTTCGGGGACACTTTCTAATAGAGCCGTTAATTGTGCTGGCGTGAACTGTTTCGGGTCGGTGTGCGGACGGTACGTGGCACAAAAAGCAGGGCACAGGGACTGGCTGGGACGGGCCAGACGGCAGCAGTGGGCTGTCTTCGGGCTTTAACAGGGTGCTAAGCGGCGTGGCTTAGTCGAGGTGCCGGCCTGGTGCTGGACCTGAACACAGGTCAAATCCGGACCACACGGACCGAATCCGGGCCGAACAATGATATGGGCGGCCCCCAGAGTTGGGGGCAACGAGCAACGCCACATGACAAACCAGTACGATCACGCGCAAGTACAGGAGTTCTGGCAGTACGTCTGGGAACGCGACGGCGTCGCCGAACTCCCGGACGGGGCCGTCGACCCAACCTACGTCCTCGGAATGTTCCCCTACACCTCCGGGACGCTCCACATGGGTCACGTCCGAAATTACGCGATCACCGACGCCTACGCCCGCTACCGGCGACTCCGCGGCGACGATGTCCTCCACCCGATGGGGTGGGACGCGTTCGGACTCCCCGCGGAGAACGCCGCCTACGAACGGGCCAGCGACCCCGAATCCTGGACCCGTGCGTGTATCCGCCGAATGCGCGAGGAACTCGAGACGCTCGGCTTCGGCTACGACTGGTCGCGAGAGATTACGACCTGCGAACCGTCGTACTACCGCTGGAACCAGTGGCTGTTCAAGCGGTTCCACGAGGCCGGTCTCGTCGAGTTCACCGGCGCGACGGTCAACTGGTGTCCGGACTGCGAGACGGTGCTTGCTGACGCACAGGTTGCGGTTGATGAGGGTGCACGAGCGGCGACTGGTGAGACTGGCGATGAAGACGGTGACAACGTACACGACCATACGAACACCAACGGCCGCGTCTGCTGGCGCTGTGCAACCCCCGTCGAACAGCGCGAACTCGACCAGTGGTTCTTCACGATCACCGACTACGCCGACGAACTGGTCGACGGACTCGACGACCTCGAGCAGTGGCCCGAAGGAGTCCGCGAGATTCAGCGCAACTGGATCGGCCGACAGGAGGGGGCACGGCTCACGTTCGACGTGTCGACGGCAGCCGACGAGTCGGAGACCGCTGTCGACGTCTTCAGCACCCGCCCCGAGACCGCCTTCGGTGCGACGTTCGTTGCCATCTCTCCCGAACACGACCTGGCGAGTGAACTCGCGAGCGCGGACGAGGACGTAGCAACGTTCGTCGACCAGGCGCGAACGAGTGCACCCGACACTGGCCACGCCGCGCGCGACGACTTCAGTACCGCGGGTATCGAAACCGACGCGACAGCTCAGAATCCGCTCACGGGCGAGGAGATTCCGGTCTACGTCGCCGAGTACGTCCTCGCGGATGTCGGAACGGGCGCGGTGATGGGTGTCCCCGGACACAACGAGCGCGATTACGAGTTCGCCCGGGCACACGAGCTGCCGATCGAGACGGTCGTCGTTCCCGAGGCTGGCGAGAACGGTGAGGGCGGTACAGATGCAGGTAGCGAGACGGAGACGAACACGGACACAAGCGCAGGCGCAGACGCAGACGCAGACACAGGCACGAACACAGACTCCCCTCTCACCGCCGACGGAACACTCGTACTCGAGTCCGTGTCCACCTCGCACAGCGAGTACGACGGCCAACCGAGCGAGGTCGTTCGCGAGCACCTCGTCGACGATCACGAGGCGATCGACCCGGACGTGACCTACCGACTCCGGGACTGGCTGATCTCACGTCAGCGCTACTGGGGGACGCCGATCCCGGTCGTCCACTGTGAGGACTGCGGGCACGTCCTCGTTCCCGACGAGGAGCTGCCGGTCGAGTTACCGGAGTTCGTCCAGACCACGGGGAACCCGCTCGACGCCGCCGAGGAGTGGAAACGGACGAGCTGTCCGGACTGTGGCGGCCCCGCAGAGCGTGAGACCGACACGATGGACACGTTCGTCGACTCCTCGTGGTACTTCCTCCGATTCCTCTCGCCAGACCTCGCGGACGCGCCGTTCGACACCGAACTGGCGAACGAGTGGCTTCCCGTCGACGTCTACGTCGGCGGCGACGAACACGCCATCTTGCACCTGCTGTACATCCGGTTCGTGACGCGCGCACTGGCGGATATAGGCTTCCTCGACCAGCGCGAGCCCGTCGAGCGACTCGTCAGCCAGGGGACCGTGCTCTACGAGGGCGAGAAGATGTCCTCCTCGAGTGGGAACGTCGTCACACCGGACGAGTACGGCGCGGAGACGACCCGGCTGTTCGTCCTCTCGGCGGCCCACCCCGAACAGGACTTCGAGTGGACGGCGAACGACGTTCGCGGCGCGTACGATCTGCAGCAGACGCTGTACAGCATGGCGACCGAGTTCGTCGACGAAGGCGAGACTCGTGTCGAACGGGCGAGCCACGACGAGTTCGTCGACCGCGAAATCGACCGCACGATTGTCGCCGCCCGTACCGAATTCGAGCGCTTCCGGTTCCACCGCGTCGTCACCGAGGTCCAGGAACTCGCCGGCCTCCTGCGCCAGTACCGCAGCTACGACCGCATCCACGGCGAGGTCTACCGCCGCGGGCTGCTCACCATCGCGGCGCTCATTTCGCCGCTCGCGCCCCACCTCGGCGAAGAGCTCTGGAACAAGCTCCGCGGCGACGGTCTCGTCGTTGAGGCCGACTGGCCGGCACTCGAGTCCGATCCAGCAACGATCGAGTCGGACTACCAGCTCGAACGGCGACTGGTGGAGACGACGCGCGCTGACGTACGTGATATTCTCGACGTGGCGTCGATCGACGATCCGGCCCAGATCGATCTCGTGGTGGCCGGGCCCTGGAAGTACGAGGTTGCAACGCGGCTCGCGGCATCAGCCAGCGAGACGGATGACGACAGCGCGGCCGAGACCGGTGACACCGTGGGCGACGAGGCGATCGATGTCGGTGCGCTGGCCGACGAGGTGGGTGTCGAGACGGACGTGCTCGCCGAATTCGTTGCGGAGCAGCGGGACAGCGGCGGGCAGCGTCCGTCCTCGCTGTCGCCTTCCCAGGGACTCACAGCGACGCGCGAACAGGCGCTTCTCGAGCAGGCGGCGTGGCTACTCGCGGACGAGTTCGACGTGACTGTGAGCGTTCGGTCGGCGACGGCGGTAGGCGCCGAAGACGAGACAGCGGACGCTGCAGCGGACGATCTCCCGGACGCGGACGTCGCGTCCCGTGCCCGGCCGGGGAAGCCGGCGATCAGTATTCGGTAAGCCACAGCCTGCCAGCCGATCGGGAGCCGAACGCGCTGTTCGGACGAAGATGTGCGGCCGAGTGACCACGCGGCCGAATCGCCTCTCGGTGAACAGCAAGAAAGATAGGTCGCCTCTCCTAACGGCCGCTAATGGCAACTGCCGACGCAGCACGAGAGCGGCTCCGGGAGAACCCCCTCGGCGTGACGATTTTCCTGTCGATCGTCGGCTACGCACTAGTTATCGGAACCTTCCTGTTCGAGTTGCCGATCTATCCGGAGCTGACGAACGCGCAGGTGAACCTGTTCACCCACGCGATCGCGGTCATCAACCTGGCGACGACGGTCCTGCTGATCGCCGGCTGGTACTGGATCCGCGTCGACGAGGTCGAGAAACACCGACTCGCGATGATCGGCGCGTTCGTGCTGATCCTCCTGTTCCTGGTGGTCTACCTCACTCGCGTCGGCGGTGGCGGCGGCGAGAAACAGTTCGTCGGTCCGGACCTGGTCCGCTACGCCTATCTGGTGATGTTGGCGATCCACATCGTCCTCTCGATCGTCTCCGTTCCGGTGGTCCTCTACGCGCTGATCCTCGGGCTCACCCATACGCCCGCTGAGTTGCGCCGGACCGCACACGCCCGAGTCGGCCGAATCGCAGCCTCGGCGTGGATTCTGAGCCTCGTCCTCGGTGTCGTTACCTACCTGCTGTTGAACCACATCTTCGACTACGAGTTTCCGTCGATGCTCGTCTCACTGCTGCCTGTCGGATAGCGTCATACTGGGTTGGTGAGCGGCTTGTCGTGCCGAGAGACGTACAGGGCCGTGTTCGGTAGATGCTGGGGCGCACTGGAAATTGCCGTTCCCCACATCACAGAGAGAGTCACGAAAAATCACCATCTCTGGACGCTCTCGGGGCAGGATTTACAGGGAACGACGGAGTATATATGTCGTCATGGATTCGTCGTCTGGTGGAACCGACGCCGAACAGTCGCGACACTTCCGCCAGCAGCAACTACTGGCGGAACTCAGTGACTGGGCGCTGTCAGTGGGTGGCCAACGGAACGGGTGGGAAACACAGCCCAACAACGGCTCCGGCGAGGAGGCCGGACGCACCGATAGAGGCGCTGACCACCCACGGACACTCGAGTCCCTGCTCCAGCTCACGACCGAGCAGGTTGCGGCGGTGTTCGATGCCGATTCGGCGTACGTCCTGCAGGTAGCTGGCGACGGAGAGCAGTTCCGGCTGCGCGCGGGTGTCTCTGTAGCGGCTGCGGGACCGACATCCGAGGAGTGTGGGACCAGCAGGGATGTGGAAAGCGATGGTGTGGAGACCGAGACAGAAGCAGGAGAGACGACCGAGAGTGAAACCGAACCCCACACCGAAACGTCCGGCGCCGCTGCAGCCCACGCCGACGAACCAACGCCTGTCGCCGCTGGGACTCAGGACCGAATTCCGATCGAGCCGGCGACACAGCTCGCCACGGCACTCGAGTCCACCGAGCCGGTGCTGGTCGAGGAGCTGGCGTCGACCGATCAGCTCTCGGCAGTGGGCGAGCCGGTGTCGGATGCGGCGACGAGCGGGATCGCCGTCAGAATCGGAACGAGCGAGCAGACTGAGTCCACGGCTGGTTCGATGCAGGTGGCGGGGACCAGCACGGAATCACTTCGTGCGGACCGTGACGACGGCGACGACGGCGGTGACACTACCGATACTGACGGGGCTGACAAGACTGACGACGCTGACGAAACGCACGAGAACGGCGTCCCGTGGGGTCTACTGACTGTTCATACCACCGCGGAGTGTGACTTTACCGATGCGGACGCTGCGTTCCTCACGACGGTTGCTAACGTGCTCGGCTCGACGATTAGCCGAGTCAGCGCACAGCGACGGCGCGACGAGGCGACGACCTGGGCTGACAGCGTGCTCGACGCCACCCCGGTCGGAATCACGCTCATCAACACCGATGGGATGAACGTCTTCGCGAACAGGCGTGCCGAAGAGATCACCGGACGGCCGCTCTCTGAACTGCGGACGTTTACTCACGACGACGAGCGCTGGGGACTGGTCGACGACAACGGTGAGCCGATGTCGTTCGACGAACTACCGTTCACCCGGATCATCGAAACCGAGGAGCCGGTTCGAAACGAGGTCGTCGGTATCAGACGTCCCTCCGGAGAGCGCGTCTGGCTCTTGATCCACTGTAGTCCACTCTACGACTCGGCTGGCGACCTCGATGGCGTCATTTACGCCTTCAGGGACGTCACCGAACGCCGTGAACTCGAGTCCCGACTCGAGGAGATCCTGGGTCGCGTCGAGGAAGCAATCTGTGCGTTCGACGAGGACTTTCGGTACACACACGTCAACGACAGGGCCGAGGAACTCCTGCAACGCTCGCGTGAGGAACTTCTCGGTGAGAAACTCTGGGAGGCATTCCCCGAGTCGGCGAACGAAGAGGTCGTCCGGAACAGTTTCGAGGACGCAATGAACTCACAGGAGCCAACCAGCTACGAACACTACTACGAGCCGGCAAACGCCTGGCTCGAGGTGACGATCTACCCCTCCGAAACCGGGGCCTCGGTCTATTTCCGGGACGTAACCGACCGCCGAGAGTACCGTCGACGACTCGAGGAATCGAACGAACGCCTCGAACAGTTCGCCTACGCCGCTTCCCACGACCTGCAGGAACCGCTTCGAATGGTCAGCAGCTACCTCGAACTGCTCGAGTCGCGATACGTGGACGAACTCGACCAGGACGCCCAGGAATTCATCGAGTACGCCGTCGACGGTGCTGACCGCATGCGGGAGATGATCAACGGGTTACTCGAGTTCTCCCGTATCGAGACGCAGGGGGAGCCGTTCGAACCGGTCGATCTGGACGAGGTACTCGAGGACGTCGTCCGGGATCTGCGTGTGAAAATCGTCGAGAACGACGCGGACATTTCCGCGGAGGAACTGCCGAGAGTTGCAGGCGACGGCAACCAGTTGCGCCAGGTGTTCCAGAACCTGCTGTCGAACGCGATCGCGTACTCGGGCGAGGAGCCGCCTGAGATCGATATCGCGGCCCACGACACCGGATCAGAGTTGGTGATTTCGGTGAGCGACGAGGGGACAGGTATCGATCCCGATGACGCCGACCGCATCTTTGGACTGTTTCAGCGCCGACACGCCGGTGACGAGCATACGGGGAGCGGGATCGGATTGGCGCTCTGTCGGCGGATTGTCAAGCGCCACGGCGGCGAAATTTGGGTCGATAGTGAGCCGGGCGAGGGGGCGACGTTTTCGTTTACGCTTCCGACCCGCCTGGACGCCAAATCGGTTGACTCCGAGTCAGCAACAGAGCCGGCTGAGTCAGCAGACGAAGTGTGACGACGGGGACGGGTGCCTGTATTCGCGTACAGGGTTGCGGCTAGTATGGTGACTCGAGTGCGAACTGCAAACGCACGAGACGGAGCCGACCCATACCTTAGTCAGTCTGTGGAATCGACCGCGCACCGAGTGCGAACGTAATCGCCGAGAGCACCGCGAGAATCGCGAGGTTCGCGAGCGCCGGGTCGAGACCGGCGATGGTCGCGGGGTTCGCGGCGGGATCGGTCGCCGCACGAACGCCACGGGAGAAGTACGTCAGCGGTGAGAGATTCACGAGCGGTTCGAACCAGCCCGGGAGCTGATCGAGCGAGATGAACGTCTCCGAGAGAAACAACAGCGGCAGGCCGATCGCGTTGCTCGCCGCGACTGCACCGTCCTGGGAGTCGGTGTAGCTGCCGAGCATCGCGCCGATGCCACAGAAGCCGACGACGCCGACGAGGATGTACGGCACGAGCAGCGCCGAGAACGTGATCTCGGCACCCGTCAGGAGGACGACCAGCGCGAGGATCAGCAGACTCGCGAGCCCAATGATGACCGCGTTGACGGCCGTCTGGGCGAGCAACCACTCGGTTCGCGTCAGCGGCGTCGTCGCGAGTTTCTCGAATCGGTTCCCCTCGCGGTGGCGTGCGACCTCGCTCCCCATCCGCGAGAACGGCGTAAAGAGGACGACGACGGCGAGATAGCCCGGCACGTAGTAGGCTGCCGGCTCGGCGAACAGGCCGCCGTCACCGGGGTCCGTCCGCACGAGCGCGCCGAAGATGACGATCAGGATAACCGGGAAGAAGAACGTGAAAAACACTGCCGTCCGGCGGCGGATGAACGATCGCCACCCGGCACTCGTCGCGGATCGGATGCGCCCGAGGCGGCTCATGCGGTCTCACCCGGCTGCGTGAGCTCGGTGGCGTCCCCATCGTCGGACGTCGCTGCACCACTGTCGCCAGCACCCCCAGTCCGCTCGCGTTCCATCCGATCCGCCAGTTCGAGATATACGTCCTCGAGATCCGGTTCGGTCCACGAGAGGCCGGTGTACTCGAGTCCCTGCTGTTCAAGAACCTCGACTACAGACCCGATTGCGGCAGGGTCGATATCCTGCACGACGAGGGTGTCATCGGGTGTCGACGATGAAACCGTCTCGTCGGCAGCTGTGTGCGTTCGGCTCCGGGCACGTTCGACGGGGTACTCGAGTTCGGCGAGTGCGTCGGGGTCGGCGGCCGTCTCGATCTCGAATCGACTCGAACCGCCGTACTCGGCGACCAGTGCGTCGGGGGTGCCCTGTGCGATCAGCGAGCCGTCGGCCAGCAGGCCGACGCGGTCGGCCAGCCGTTCGGCTTCGGCCATGTCGTGGGTCGTAAGCAGGACGGTCGTCCCGCCGGCTGCGAGCTCCTCGATCAGTCGCCAGACGGTGCGGCGGCCAGCGGGGTCGATGCCCGTCGTCGGCTCGTCGAGAAAGAGCACGTCGGGGTCGTTGACCAGTGTGGAGCCGACGCAGACGCGTCGTTGCTGGCCGCCGGAGAGGTCTTCGTACCAGGTGTCGCCGGTGTCGGCGAGGCCGACATCTGCGAGCACGGCGTCGGGATCTCGCGGATCGTCGTAGAGGCCAGCGTAGTAGGCGAGCAGTTCGCGGGCGGTGAGGCGATCCGGCGGTGAGAAGTCCTGCGGGAGGACGCCGAGGCGGTCCCGGTCGATCGCCGTCGGGGACTCATCGAGGACCGTCGCCGTTCCCGAATCCGGCTCCGTTGTCCCCGTCAACGCGCGGACGAGCGTCGTCTTTCCCGCGCCGTTGGGGCCGATCAGTCCGAAGACTTCCCCGGCTGGAATCGAGAGCGACGCCCCCGACAGGGCGACGGTCTCGCCATAGCGCTTCTCGAGGGCTGTCGCCTCGACTACGGCAGTCATATCCGACGATAGCGATGCAGCGTGGGTAAGGGGTTCGGTTCGTGTCAGTCGTCCGCCGCCGCGGAAACCGGCTCCGCGACCGGTTCTGCGCGCTGACCCGACGGATTGACGACGTGGCGCTCCGGCAGATCCGGTTCGGGTTCCCGGCCAACGGTGAAGAAGCGTTCGGTGCGGGTGAGCTCCTCCGAGGCGGGGCTCGGTTTGGTGATCTGCTCGAAGCCGACGGTGACACGCGGTGATTCTGTCCCGTCCGCCGCGTCGTCTGCAGTCGTCGTAGCGGAGTCGGATCCAGTCGAGTCCGGCGACGCTGGCTCGGCCGCGATTCGTACCGCTGCGAGCTGGTATGACGGGTAGAACACCGGCGGCAGAATGCCGATGATGCCGTCGCGTCGGTGGAGGCGCTTGAGCCACGTCCCGGTGTTGACCAGGACGCCACCGTCGACCTCCGTGAGCATCGGTCGGTGCGTGTGACCGAAACAGAAGATGGTCGTCTCCGACTCGCTCGCGAAGATTTCGCGGGCGGTTTCCTCGTAGGACGCCGTGGGATCGACCGTAAGTTCGGTCTCGAACACGCCGAATCGATCGATCGTCTTCCGGATGTCGCGGCGGATGAAGTAGAGCGGGATCCCGACGAGTACCAGCATGCCGGCGACGCCGACGTTGAGCAACAACAGGAACCAGGCGGCCGTTCCGGCCGTGCCGAACTGGCCCAGGAATGAAATCGTCTGCTCGACCGGCAGCGTCCAGATTCCGGCGACGTGGAGTCCCGACAGCACCGCGACCAGCGCGCTGATGTTGAACAGCAACAGGAACGGCACCAGCGAGTACCGGATGAGCGGGTTCATCTCCCGGTAGAAGTACTTCGAAAAGAGCCAGATCGGCATCCGTTCGGTCGGCGTCACCGCCTGCACATCCTTCAACCAGTTGTACCGCCCGCGGTTCGACAGCTGGCCCGCGCGACTCGTCACGAGCGTGTTGTAGTAGTAGCCAAGCGGCGTCGCGTGCGGATTCCCCCAGTCCTCGATCCGGTTGTTCGAATCCTGCTGGTGGCCGTGCTCGAAGTGAATCGCCTGGTCCCCGACGGGCCGAGTGATCGACTTCTCCTGGACGAGGTCGACGTTGTACTCGGCAAAGCGCTCGACGAACTCGTCGTAGGCCGCCAGTTCGTGGTCGTGATTCCCCGGAATCAGGGTGATCGGGATGGTCTCGCCTGTTGCCCGGAACTGTTCGAACAGCTCCGGATACGTCTCCTCGAGTACGTCGAACTTCTCGATGCCCTCGACGGTCGTGAACTCCCAAAGGCCGAATGCGTCGCCGTTGATCACAAGCTCGGCGTTCTCGTCGGTCTCTTCGAGTCGTTCGAGGAAGGCGAGCAGTTCGTCCAGAAACTCGATCTCCTCGAGTTGTTCGTCGCCGCCGATGTGGAGGTCGCTGATGACGTAGTAGACCCGGTTGTCGTGGTCGGCATCGTCCTCGACGGGAGTCTCGGCGTCGGTGTCGCCGTCTTCGCCACCATCGCCATCGTCGGATTCGGTACCCATTCGTGTATGTTCCCAGTCTGTGGCTCCACTTCGAAAGGTGTTGTCGTCTGGAGTCGCTGTGAGAGAGGTGCACTCGAGTACCGCATCGCCTGCCAGCCGACCAGAACCGCGCTCGTGCAGGCTCAACCGTTACCCTCGGGTTCGTGGTAGCCAGTTCGGAATGACACAGTTTGGCTACACCCTCTCGAGTGAGGAACACGGTCCGACCGAACTCGTCGAGTACGCACAGCGCGCCGAGGAGGTCGGCTTCGATTTCGTCTCGATTTCGGATCACTTCCATCCGTGGGTCTCCGCGCAGGGAGAGTCACCGTTCGTCTGGTCCACGCTGGGTGCCATCGCGACGGCGACCGACGAGATCGAGGTCGGCGTCGGCGTTACCTGCCCGACCATACGGATCCATCCGGTCAACGTCGCCCACGCCGTCGCGACGGTCGACGTGATGTTCGACGATCGGTTCACGTTCGGCGTCGGCACCGGCGAGAATCTGAACGAACACGTCACCGGCGAGCGCTGGCCCGAACACAGTGTTCGCCTCGAGATGCTAGAGGAGTCGATGGACGTGATGCGCAAGCTCTGGACCGGCCAAACGACGAGCCACTACGGCGAGCACTACACCGTCGAGAACGCGCGACTCTACACGGTCCCCGACGACCAGCCGACCACCATCGCGAGCGCGTTCGGCCCGCAGACGGCCCGCTGGGCTGCAGACCACGGCGACGGCATCTGGTGTTCCGGCCCGAAGGGCGAAATCGTCGAGGAGTACAGAGACGCCGGCGGCGAGGGGCCAGCCTACACGCAACTGCACATGTGCTACGCCGAGAGCGAGGACGAGGCCGTCGACACCGTCCACGAGTACTGGCCCAACGGCTCCATTCCGGGCGAACTCGGCCAGGAACTCCCGACGCCGGCGCACTTCCAGCAGGCCGCCCAACTGGTCGAACGCGAGGACATCGCCGAGGGCAGTACTGTCACCGGTCCGGACCCGCAGGCCCACATCGACAGCATCGAGCAGGCAGTCGACGCGGGCTACGACCACGTCTACGTCCACCAGATCGGCCCCGAGCAGGAACAGGCACTCGAGTTCTACGAGGAAGAGGTGCTGCCCGCGGTTCGGTGAGAACGAGCGGTTCAGGACAGTCGTAGTCCAACGATCCGTTCTCGGTCGCCGTGCTCACTTTCCGTCCTTGTCCTTGTCCCCGCCCCCTCCCCCGCCCCCGTCCCGTGAACGGCCATCGTTCTGGCGCTCCGACTGCCACCAACTCATCGCGAGGGTTGGCAGGAAGAGCAGGACACCACCCACGACGAGCACCACGACGAACAGGAGGAACTCGAGCATCGCTCTGTCTCGGCAGTACACGGTGTCGAGACCTTACTGTTTCGTCCCGACACGTTTCCAGAGAATATGATTGGGAGGAAATCGGTACTCGAAACAGCCGTATTCCAGACGCTTAGAGAGATTCAGTGCTGATCAGTCAGTTTGGCCTTGTTGAAACCCTCAATCGGTGATAGGCTTCAGCAACCGTGCTGAATACAGGTCGCAAATGTGGCACTCGGTAGAGCGCGATCTGCACGAAGAGTCGAACGCTCAGTACAGGGTGTACACCTATCGATGCGAACACCATGTGGTAGAATAGCATTCAGTATTACAGGCGTCATACCATACCTTAATCTAATTTATATATTCTCGATGAATAGGCAGAGGTGGTATGGTCGAGCAAACCATCATTGACCGTCTCGAGAAAGAGGTCGATGTTCTCAATCGGCATTTAGAGGTCTTCGTCCTCGTCTGGCAGGCCGAACCGATTGGCATCGTCGAATTATCCACCCGGACTGATCTCCCGCATCATAAGGTTCGGTACTCACTTCGCGTTCTCGAGGAAGAGGAACTCATTGAACCGTGTTCAGCGGGGGCAACGACGACAGACCACGCCCGACAATTCGTCGAGACGCTAAACGATGAGCTGACGAGTGTGATCGACGCATTAGATGACATGAAGATTTCCGAGTCAGCAGAGCTACAATCCGTATGAATACCTACGAGTTACTCATCCGGAACACTGAGGAAGCCGTTACCGAGCAAGAGGTGCGTGAACTCGCCGCTGATCCGGCAGACAAACGAGTCTACGTCGGTTACGAACCGTCCGGTGTCCTCCACCTCGGCCACCTTCTGACGGCGAACAAACTCATTGACGCGCAGGAAGCGGGGATGGATGTTGTAGTCCTGCTTGCAGACGTTCACGCACATCTCAACGGGAAGGGCAGTTTTGAGGAGATCCACGAGACAGCGGAGCGAATGAAGGCACAGTTCGCCGCGTACGGCCTCGACGAGGAGAAGACCGAATACGTCTACGGGTCCGACTTCCAACTCGAAGCGTACTACTCACTCGATCTGCACGAACTCGGCGTCTCGACGACGCTCAACCGTGCCCAGCGAGCGGTCGCCGAACTCCAAAGCGGCGACACCGCAACGGTGAGCCACACGGTGTACCCGTTGATGCAGGTCCTCGATTTCGAGTTCCTCGGCATCGACCTCGCTGTCGGTGGAACCGATCAACGGAAGGTGCATATGCTCGCTCGAGAGAAATTGCCAGAGTTGGGATACGAGGTGCGACCGTGTTTGCACACGCCCATCCTCGCTGATCTCGAAACCGGCGAGGGGAAAATGTCCTCAAGTGAGGGGACGACGATCTCGATGGAGGATTCCACTGATGACCTCGAGCGAAAGATCGAGTCGGCGTTTTGTCCTCCGACCCGTGATCCCGAGGGTGATCGCGAGAACCCCGTTCTCCAATTGTTCGAGTACTACGTGTTTCCGCGATTCGAGTCGGTGACCGTACGACGACCTGAGAAGTACGGTGGAAATCAGACCTACGACTGCTACGATGACCTTGCGGCGGCGCTCGAGTCCGGAGAGCTGCACCCGGCAGATGCGAAAGAGGCAGTAGCCGGATATCTCGATGAGGTGATCGCTCCCGGACGGGAAAAGCTCCGGGAACTGACGAGCGAATAAGTCGAAGCCGGTCAATTCGCACGTGTAGTGTGCGGATGTTCACTGCCTGCGGCGCGAAACAAACGGAGGTGGCGTGCTGTACTCATCCTCTGTATTCAGCATGCCTCTCTTGTCCGGTTGTGAGGGTTTCAACAGAGCCGTCAGTTTCAATCCGTCTTCGCGTCAGGTGGCAAATTACAGTCTCCCGAGAGCCCCGATACGCCTAAGGCACCGAGCCGTGTACGTGTACACGTACACGTAGACGTATGGGAACGAAGAACATTACAATCACGACGGAAGCGTACCAGAATCTCAAAGCGCACAAACGAGAGGACGAGAGCTTCACGGACACGATCCTGCGCCTCACCGAGGCAGACAAGGACGTAATGAAAGGGTTCGGCATGCTCGCCGAGGACGACGGCTTCCCAGATTCGAGCGAGCGTACTCGAGTCGATCTCGATGAGGCGTTCGACGAGCGAGGGGAGCGACGGGACCGGAGCCTCTGAGATGATCGCACTGGATGCGTCGTTCGTGATCGACTATCTGAACGGCGTCGAGGCAACACGGTCGTTTCTGGAGCAGCGAGACGAACCGGTCTACTACGTGCCGACGCTGGCGCTGTTCGAAGTCGCCCGGGAAGCGGCCTGGGCCGAGAGCCGATCGGTCGAGGACGTACTGGCGGGGCTCGACTGGACAGAGCCGCTGGCGCTCGACGCGGGTGTGAGTCGAGAAGCAGCGCAGATTCACGCGGAACTGCTCGAAAACGGGACGCCGATCAACGCGGCCGACGTGATGATCGCCGGCATCTGTCGGCATCACGGTGCCTCGCTGGTCACGCGTGACGGCGACTTTGCGGACGTTTCCAGGCTGGAACTGGTCGATTATTGACGGTGAGCATGTCCAATCGATTGAGTCGCTAGTCCCAGTTCCAGTAGAACCCATCTCTACGATTTGGCTGAGATTGCCGGTCGCTTCAGCAGCAACCCGCGCAGTGAAACTCGATCAACAGGGAGATCAGTCAGTCTTCAACGAGAATTTCGTCGTGTACGTAAACGGGAACGCGACACGACAGGTCGTCAGTATCCGAACGCTCAGTCATGCGGATCGTCTCGGGTGTCGACTCCCGGACCGTCTCGAACGAGATCGGCGGCGTCGAATGGACCACCCCTGATCGAGAGACAACGATGTGTCGGCTCACGATGAGTACACGGCTGTCGTCGATTCCGAGTCGCTCGGACCCAGACGCTGTCGTGAGAGCAACCGACACCGAGTCCGTTTCGTCGAGTCGGTCTTCGAGAACGGCCACCAGGAATTCTCTCGAAGCCGAGCCACACTGTGTTTCGGTCGATCCCTCCCCATTGTCTGGTCGTTCGAACTCGAGTGGGGCTGCCGTGGCGCGCGTTGGTTCGTCTTGCCAATCGTCGACGTGTTCGTTCGGGTCCGGACCCGGATCCGAGTCCGATTCAGTCGTTAGCACAGACGAACAGCCGGCGAGGAGTCCGAGCAAACCGACAAGCGTGGAGAGAATGGCCCGCCTCACGAGCATCGTTGATAGGCCAATCGTTGTCAACGGATAAATAATTTCAGGAGAGCAGATCAGAGCCACTGTTCACTGTCCCCTGAATTACCCGCGAAGCCCACGCAAAACTGGATAAAGAAGAGGCGGTCGAATCTAGTGAATGCAAAACCAGAAACCTAGCGAATCGGCTACCGGAGCTACTCTACGCGTCTTCGTACAGCGGATTCGCCGCACAGAGCTCGTCGACTTCCGCACGAACCGACTCGAGTACGTCCTCGTCGTCCGGGTCGTCGATCACGCGCGCGATGAGGTCGGCAACCGTCCGGCAGTCGTCCTCGTCGAAGCCGCGGGTCGTCAGCGCCGGCGTGCCGGCGCGGATGCCCGAGGGATCGAACGCCGAGCGGGTCTCGCCGGGAACCGTATTGCCGTTGAGGACGATGCCGGCGTCCTCGAGTGCCTCCTCGGCGTCGCCGCCGGAGGTGTCGGGGTGGCTCTCGCGCAGGTCGACGAGCACGAGGTGGTTGTCGGTGCCCTCGGAGACGAGCGAGAAACCGTGCTCTGCGAGCTGGTCGCCGAGCGCCTTCGCGTTCGCGACCGTCTGTTCGGCGTAGTCCTCGAACTCGGGCTCCAGCGCCTCCTTGAAGCCGACAGCCTTGCCCGCGACGTTGTGCATGAGCGGGCCGCCCTGGCCGCCAGGGAAGACGGCGGAATCGATGTCGTCGGCGTACTCATCCTTGCACATGACGATGCCGCCGCGACCGGAGCGGATCGTCTTGTGAGTTGAGCCGGTGACGAAGTCGGCGGTGCCGACCGGTGAGGAGTGAACGCCGGCAGCGACGAGCCCGGTGATGTGGGCGATGTCGGCGAGGTGGAGCGCGTCGACGTCGTCGGCGACGTCCTGAATGCGCTCCCACTCGATCTCGCGCGGGTAGGCGGAGTAGCCCGAGACGATGATGTCCGGTTCGAACTCGGCGGCCTGTTCTTCGAGCCCGTCGTAGTCGATGTAGCCCGTCTCGGCGTCGACCTCGTACTGCTCGACGTCGTAGAACTGGCCGACGAAGTTCGCCGGATGGCCGTGACTCAGGTGGCCGCCGTGGGTCAGATCCAGCGAGAGGATCTTATCGCCCGGTTCGAGCATCGCGAAGTAGACGGCCTGGTTGGCCTGCGTGCCCGAGTGTGGCTGGACGTTGACGTGGTCGGCACCGAACAGTTCCGTAGCGCGCTCGATGGCGAGTTCCTCGACCTCGTCGGCGTACTCACAGCCGCCGTAGTAGCGCGAGCCCGGATACCCCTCGGCGTACTTGTTCGTTAGCGCGCTCCCCTGGGCGTCGATAACGGCCTCGCTGACGTGGTTCTCGCTCGCGATCATCTGCAGGGACGACCGCTGGCGCTCTACCTCTCCATCGAGTGCGTCGGCGACGGCGGGATCGACTTCCCGAACGTGCTCGTGGTCCATGTGCGAAGTGGTGTCTGGCTGCTGTATAAGTGTACCTCTCTTCGGCAAACCGAGACACGAACACAAGCGAGTTTGCTGGTGACAATGGTGGTTTCGACTGTGGGCTGCTCCGAAGTTCGGTGGTGGTTTGTTGCCGGCTATCGTGTTCCTTGCAAGCGATTACCATCCGATACAACTAACTGCGTTGCGTCGGACCTATCGCATGGAATGCTCGTGTGGGATGAACGACAGGACGGCGTTCGCGTTACCGACACTGACAGCGCGACACTGGCGATTACGGGCGAAGAATTTGGTATCCGCGACCGAAATCCCGAACTCCCGCGCCCGGTCGACGAAACCATCTCAGTGCGCGCGAGCGAACTCCGGTTCCCACACGCCGTCGTCTACGCCTTCCCGCTGGATCCGGCGTCCGAACCGATCGAACTCGGCCCTTGTGGAGACCCACTTTCGCTCCCGCCCGGCGAGTACGTCGTGGACATCGACACCGAGATCAAGAGCTACCTTCAGTTCCACAGTTCGGCCCGTATCGAACGAACAGACGACTTCGAATCCGTCGTCATCTCCTTCCCCGAACGGACCAGCGTCGACCTCGGCTTTCGCAGCCACCACGAGTTCCCTGCTGGCAGCATTACCGTTCCCGACTCGCCCTCGGCGCTCGCGACCGCCATCTCGCACCTGGCCTCCTCGCACAAGACGACGAGCGCTGACCGATCCTATCCGACACTCAGGGGCCACCCGCCGCTTCTCGAGTTCGGCGACGAACTGCACGTGCCGGACTGCATCCGAGCCGATACGCCCGAGACCGGAATCGAACTCGTCGTCCCTCCCTGCTACGAGTCGATCTATCTCGTTGCGCCGCTCGCGTACTACCTGCAGGCACGGCTTCGAACCGACGCGTCGCTGTATCCTGACGCAGAGACCGGTGTCGTGCTCCGCCTCTCCGACCTCGGCATCGACTACCACCTCGCCGGCCCGCCAGCACTCGAGTCCGAGGTCACGGAACTCCTCCGACAGACGTTCTTCCTCGACTGTCTGGTTCGCAACGCTGGTCCCTACGGAACGGCGTTAGCGGAGGAAGCGGCGCTCGACGAGGAGCAGATCGACATCGAACCGGCACGGCTCTACGAGGCGACACCCCAGGAGCGGCTGGCAGCCTACCTCGACGTTCCGTTCGAGGCCATCGAGTCCCACCTACCGGAGTGGCACCTCGCGACGTACGTCGCCCCCGAGTACGAGCACGTCGAGACGCTCCCGTTCCTGCTCGACCGACTCAGTCTGCTCTACCGACCGGAGACCTCACGTCTCGACGGGCAGGAGCTCGTGGACCGGTCGCTCACCGCCTCCTACGGCGGTGGCGAGCGATCCGGTTCCAGCGGGGATGTTGCGTCCGTCGACATCGTCAAACCCGAACTGCGACACGGGCGGGTCCACGGCTGGCTCGCGGACGGCGTCCCGATCGACGTCTTCAACGCGGCCCCCGAGGCGTACGTGAACCGACTCGAGTACCTCGAGCGGGCGAGCGAGGAGACATCGGTCTGTGTCGTCCTGAACGATCCGGAGATGGCCGGCGAGCACAACGACGTTTCGGAAATCTATCGCGCACGGTCGGGCGAGCTGCCGATGACCGTCAGGGTCACCGAAGGGGTTACGACGGCCGAACTCGCCCGAATCTTCGAGGATGGCTACGACTTCGTCCACTATATCGGTCACTGCGAGGAGGCTGGTCTGCGCTGTCCGGACGGCCACCTGTCGATGACGAGCCTCGATCGCTGTGAGACACAAACGTTCTTCCTCAACGCCTGTGGCTCGTTCTACGAAGGCCGGACGCTGATCGAGAAGGGCAGCGTCGCAGGAGCCGTCACGGTCAGAAAGGTGTTGAACGACCATGCCGTCAAGGTCGGCTCAGCCTTCGCGAAGCTACTAGTCCACGGGTTCAGCATCGAGCGAGCGTTGGCGCTCGCCCGACGGCGGATTATCATGGGCAAGGATTACACCGTCGTCGGCGACGGCACCCACTCGCTGACACAGGGCGAACACCGCCTCCCGACGACGGTCCGCGTCGACGAATTCGATGCAACAACTGTGGACGCAGCACCGGACCCGCGACCGGAGGCGACTGAGGCCGGCATCGGAACTGGTACCGATGCCAACGCCAACGCCGACGCCGATACGACACCCAACACCCACACCGTACTCGAGTACCCCCGAAGCGACACCGACCACCAGACTGACGCCGAAACTGGTGATGAGCAGTATCTGGTCACCCTCGACTGTTACTCGCCGCGTCTCACGGGGTCATACTACTTTCCCCACACTGCAGACAACGAGGTGGCGTACCTCTGTGGCTCCGAATCGACGTTCGTACTCTCGGCGTCGGAACTCGTCACGTTGCTCAAAGAAACGTCGGCGTCGGTAATCTACGATGGCGACATCGAGTGGTCGCACGCGGTCTGGCCGACGTTCGAATCGTGAGTGACAGCGTGTGCGCCGCGGGTCACAACCCGCCGTCGGGACTGGAAGAACAGTCGTTCCGATCGCGAACTACGGTCCGCCGTACGTGCTCACACGCTCTGACCTGAGCCGTGGAAGCGACTCCCAAATCTGTGCGGTGGCTGCGAGAACGGAGTGGTGAAGGGACCGAGCATCAATCCAGGGTCGGGGAGGTATCGCGTCCATACATTCTACCAATGCCAGAACCAAAACATATAACTGACGCAAATTTTATCGGTTTACGAGACCGTACTAAACATCAGTACCCGGCTCGTTGAGATTCGGTCCACATCTGTGTAGATCAGTTAAACGTGTCGGTGCAATGAACTACAAACGCACAAAAATTACTTGTTCGTCAGCCAGGTGAGAAGTTCTGCCGTGAGGAGGGCCACCAAAATTAAGTACCGCGCTCTCGTTTACTTCTGTAGAGAGATGGCTTCGAATTTACTCAACCACCAGATTGACGATATACTGGAATCGATTCTCGAAGACGCAAGTGGTGACGTGTACATGGTCAACCCGTCGCGGGATGCGATCGAGGAGTTCATTTCCGTCGCCACGGCGTTCGACGGTTCGCTCCCATCGGTCCACATGCTCGCCGACGAGCGCACCCTGAAAGCGGTCATGGACGACTTCATCGTGGCCTCGAACGCGGCGGACCTCATCAGCGAGGGCGCACTCGCACTCCACACGCTCGATGAAGCACCAGAGAACTCGCTACTCGTCACGGACGAGCGCGTCATCGCCGTCGTCCACGCCGGCGACCGCGTCGGCGGCCTCGTCACCGACGACGACAGCTTCGTCGAGGACACCTACGACACCTACGCGGCCCGCTGGGAGGACGCCTCCGCGTTCAACCTCCGAACACCGCCGATTACGGACGTTCGCGAGACGCTCGCCGACGAGATCAGCCCTGACGCCGAGGAGGACTTCACGGCGATTCTCAACTCGCTCGAGACCGCCCGCGGCGACGGCGACGGCCTCGACGAGGTCACGATTTCGCTGCTCGTCGCGGCGAAGAACGAGGCCCTGCTGTACGACATCAGCAAGTGGGGCGAGGACGTGGGCATCGCCAGCAAGGCGACGTTCAGCCGCACGAAGACCAAACTCGAGGACATGGGCCTGATCGACACCGAAAAGGTGCCGATCGACGTCGGCCGTCCGCGCCTGCGTCTGAAGATCGGCGACGACCGCCTGCGCGAGGCCGACAACGGCCAGCTCGCGACGGTTGCACAGTCGATTCTGAACTAGCATCCGACTGCGACGGGTTTTCTCACCCATCATCAGTTGAGCAATTCACACCGCTCACAGTATCGTCTTTCACTGAGCCACTGCACTCGAGTTCGCGGCGGATGTCTTTCGACGCCGATTCCCGCTTTCACTGTTTCCACGTAAGTCCACGCGACGCAGTCGGTAGCACGAACAGCTGATAGTACCAACTGCGACCGGTTACGCACTGATCGGATAGCCGTCGTACGGCCGGGTGTGGATTCATTTGTAGTGGCAACGAGGTATGGCTGTGCCAATCGAAGACCCAGAGAAGCTCCGGCAGATTCTCGACTACGACCGCGTTGCAGTCGTCGGCGCATCGACCTCGCACGAGAAAGCAGCACACATCGTCCCAGCGTATCTCCAGCGACACGGGTACGAACTTCGACCAGTCAACCCGCACGCGAGCGACGTTTTGGGAGAACGTGCGTTCGATTCACTGTCCGACGTTGTGGACCCCGTCGACATCGTCCAGATCTTCCGGCCGAGCGAGGAAGTTCCGGATATCGTTTCACAGGCGCTGGATCGCGACGGTGTGAAGGCCATCTGGATGCAGCCAGGAACGCAGAACGACGAGGCAGCACGTGCGGCCGAAGCCGCTGGCATCGCTGTCGTTCAGGACCGCTGTATGAAAGTCGAACACGGCCAACTCATCCGCAACCCGATGGACTGAGTCGGACCGCAGACACCCGTTCTCGGGTGCTGGTCCCACCGCTCTGCCCGAACCCCATCCTGTGACTCACAACACTCTCTCACTCTCTCCTCGAGTCCACAACCGCTAACTCCGCCGCGGATCCGCAACCGGATGACGCAAACCCCAAGTTCGCGCCGCGTGAGAGGTCTCGTATGTACGAAGCCGTCCACGCCCACCCCGACGGAGAGAGCACGGTCGCCAGACTCGCAAAAACGGCGGCCAGGTTCGGCTTCGAGGGCGTGGTCGTGCGCAACGACTCGAGTACCCGCGCGGAATTCGATGCCGACGAGATACGTGCGGCGTACGACGTCGATGTTGTCGAAGGTGTCGAAATCGATGCCGACAGCGTCGAGCAGGCCAGTGGTGCGGTCGGGAACTATCGAACTGATGAGACCATCGTTACGGTTTCGGGTGGCTCGCCGGCGATGAACCGTTTTGCCGTCGAGAACGAGAAGGTGGACGTGCTCGCTCATCCGATGACCGACAGCGGCGACGTGAATCACGTACTCGCGAAGGCGGCAGCCGAGAACGGCGTCCGATTCGAGTTCGACCTCTCGGGCGTGCTCCGAACCCACGGCGGCCGGCGAGTTCGAGTCATCCAATCGCTGCGGAAGTTAGAAGATATCATCGACTACTACGACGCGCCCTACGTCGTGAGCGCGACGCCGCGGTCGCACCTCGAACTGCGCGCACCCAGAGAACTGGCGGCGCTCGGCGACCAGATCGGTTTTTCGAAGTCATTTATCGAGGACGGGCTCGCCGAGTGGGGCCACCTCGCCGAGCGCAATCGTCGGATTCAGTCCGAGTCGTTCATTGAGCCGGGGGTCGAACGAGGTAGGTATGAAGAAGAGCATTGAGGAACACGCCGCCCGCTTCGACGAGGCCGCAAGCGAGTACGACGACAACAGCTCCGAAGAGTATCGTGCGTGTGCGAACCTGGTAATCGAGCACGCCGCGCCTGATACGGACGAAATTGTCCTCGACCTCGCCACCGGGACCGGCGCGATTGCGCTCGCGCTCGCCCCCGACGCAGAGCGCGTCGTCGGCCGCGACATCAGCGAGGGCATGATGGAGGAAGCAGCGTCCAAAGCGACCGAGCAGGGGATCGAAAACGTCGAATTCGATCGCGGGACGTTCCGCGAGCCCGAGTACGACGGCGAGGTCACCGTTGTCACCTCCAACTTCGCAATGCACCACCTCTCGGACGAGGAAAAGCGCGAGGCGATTTCGGTAATCGGCGACCTCGGCCCGCAGCGGTTCGTCCTCGGCGACGTGATGTTCTTCGGCGAGCCCAACCCCGACGAGCCGTTCTACTCACCCGAGGTCGACGATCCCGCGACCGTCGGCTTCCTCGCCGACGCGCTCACGGATGCCGGCTTCTCGCTGACGGCCGTCGAGCGCGTCCACGAACAGGTCGGCGTGCTGGTAGCCGAACGCGGTCGTGGTCGCGGTGCTGACGGCATAGACGCAGAATAGGACCACCTAACCAATGAAACACCTCCCCAAACACCTCCGCCCGCGCTGGCGCTATCTGGCAGTCGAACTCGAGTGCTGGCCGGATAGCTCGATCGACCGGCGGGCGTTTCAGCGCGAGTGCTGGTACGCCGGCCAGAATCTGCTCGGCGATCCGGGGGGTGCCCGCGCCGACCTCTCCGTGCTGCAGTTCGAGTTCGACTCGACGGCAGGCGTCGGTGAGGCGCTCGTCAAAGTCAGACACGGCTGGAGCGACGAGGCCCGGGCAGCGATCGCCTGTATCGACGATATCGACGGTGAGCCGGTCGGTCTACGGGTCAGCGGTATCAGTGGCACGATCCGTGCCGCTGAAGAAAAGTATTTAGGACGCCGCGGGCAAGATTCTGAAGAGAGACACGTCGTGTTCGGGAACGAGGAGCGAGTCGCCGTTGTGCGCGATGGATCTGTAGACGTGCGACTCGATGCGGCGTTCGCGGGGACGACAGACCTCGATTACGACGATTCCGATTACGATTTAGCGTGATACTATGCAGGGACAAGCCCAACAGCAGGCGTACGACCGAGGCATCACGATCTTCTCGCCCGACGGCCGACTCTACCAGGTGGAGTACGCCCGCGAGGCGGTCAAGCGTGGCACGGCGAGTATTGGCGTTCGAACCGACGACGGCGTCGTGCTGGCCGTCGACAAGCGCGTTCCCTCGCCGCTACTCGAGGACTCGAGTGTCGAGAAGATTCACAAAGCAGACGACCACATCGGCATCGCGAGCGCCGGCCACGTCGCCGACGCGCGCCAGTTGATCGACTTCGCGCGCCGCCAGTCGCAGGTCAACCAGCTGCGCTACGGCGAACCGATCGGCGTCGAGACGCTGACGAAGGAGGTCACCGACCACATCCAGCAGTACACGCAGGTCGGCGGCGCTCGTCCGTTCGGTGTCGCGCTGATCGTCGGCGGCGTCGAGAACGGCGAACCGCGCCTGTTCGAGACCGACCCGTCCGGCACGCCGTACGAGTGGAAGGCGCTCGCTGTCGGTGCCGACCGCAGCGAACTCCAGAACTACCTTGAAGAGAATTACGACGACGAGGCAGATCTGGACGGCGGTATCCAGCTCGCCCTCGACGCACTCGCGTCGGTCAACGACGGCTCGCTGCTGCCGAGCGAGGTCGGACTCGCGACCATCGACGCAGAAAGCGAGAGTTTCGAGCAGTTCGAACAGGACCGCATCGCGGACCACCTAGAAGAGAACGACCTCCTCGACGACGGCGAAGAAGAGCCAGACGAGTAATCACAATCGAGTGTCACGACGGCGAGTGACCGCACTACGCCGCGAGCGAGAACTGGCAAACGGCGACTTGCGATTCGCGACCCACGGACCACAGACCACAGGCCGCGAACACTTTTCGTCCAGCCGTTTCGAAACAACCACCACGACTCGAGTACCAACTCTGGTCGATTTGAGCCCGTAGAACGACAGCGATCGACACACCAGCAGGAAAAACTCTTTTAGGCGGCCGACGGAACTCACTGCTATGATATCACTCGACGAGGCGGTGACAGCGCGACTCGAATCCCACGGGGCGCGCTTCGAAGTGTTGGTCGACCCGGACGCCGCGCTCGCCATGAAGCGCGACGAGTTCGACGACGATCTAGAGGACGTCATCGCCGCAGAGGACGTCTTCGAGAACGCCTCCCGCGGCGACCGCCCCGCCGAGGACGACCTCGAAACGGTCTTCGATACGACCGACCCGCTCGAGATCATCCCTGAGGTCGTCAAAGAGGGAGAGATCCAGATCACGGCCGAACAGCGCCGCGAGATGCAAGAACAGAAGCGCAAACAGCTCATCAACACCATCACGCGCAACGCCGTCAACCCACAGATGGACAACGCGCCCCACCCGCCAGAGCGCATCGAGAACGCACTCGAGGAGGCGGGCTTTACGGTCGACCCGATGGAGACGGTCGAGTCCCAGGTCGACGAGGCGCTCGACGACCTCCGGCCGGTGATTCCGATCCGATTCGAGGAAGTGACGATCGCGGTCCAGATTCCGGCGGACTACGCGGGCAGCGCGCAGGCGCAGGTTCGCCAGTTCGGCGATCTCGAACGCGAGGAGTGGCAGCCCGACGGCTCGTGGATCGGCGTGGTCACGTTCCCGGCGGGGATGCAAAACGAGTTCTACGACGTGGTCAACGAGCACTCGAGTGGGGAGGCGGAGACGGAGATCATCAAGGACAAGGACGACCTGCAGACGCGCTGAGTTGCGCACATAGCGCGGTAGCAGTGTTTTAGAGTGGTGTACTGTGTCTGTCCGTGAGGCGATCGGCTGGCATGTGATTTCGATGAAGCGCGTCTGTTCGTCAGTGGTCCCAGTCAGGCTCGGTGATACCCGATCAGAAACCCACTCGTGAAGCCGACTGCGATCGTCCCAACCGAGAGCAGCGACTCGAGCCAGTGGACGTCCATCCCGGCCTGATGGGTCTCGGCCGCCCCTTCGCTCGTCGACACGAGCCCCGCCGAGAGCCGATCCCAGTCGACGATGAGAATTTCCTGCGACTGGAGATAGCGAACCACCATCAGTTGTACACCGAAGATAATCGCGAGCACCTTCGCAATTCGTTTGGTCGCAAAACCGAGTAAGCCGCCGAGAATCGCGCCGGCGAGGAACTCGAGTGCGAGCGTCGTCGGATCGACAGAGACCATTATCGCGAGCATTCGGATCACCGATAATGACTGTTGTGATCGAGTGAGTGTGTTGCGGAGTGATTGATCGGGCGTGGCAGCGTCAGCGTGGCGGGTTGGGCGTGGGAGTGTGGGTGTAGTGAGTTGGGTGTAGGAGTGTCGGTATGATGGGGTGGGCGTAGTGATGTGACTGCGATGGATTCGGCGTGATGAATTGGACGCGTTGGACTCAAGTGGTGGACCGAATACAACAGGTGATCGGTGCGGTGACCCGAGAAATTTGTGGGGCGAGCACGGGATTCAAGGCGCTTGGAACCGTACGCGCGAGTATGGCTGTGGATCGTCTAACGGAGGTGGCGGACCGGCACGACGAGCGTGGTTGATCGCATCCCGGCGGCGTTGCGAAGGCGACGGCACGGGAAACCACCACGAGCGCCGCGGCGACATCGTCCGTTCTCTCCGCAGTCAGACGAGACAGTACGCAGACAGCGACGCACGACCAGTCGCGTCTCTGCAGAACGTCCGTTCGCAGTTACGACGGAGCAACTGCTCTTCGAATCCGAGTTTCCGTCCGTGTCTCCGTCTACATCCGAACTCGAACCCGGGCCCGAACTCGAACCTGGACTCACACCCGAATTCGAATTCGAATCCAAACCCGAAACAGAACCCACACTCAAACCCGCATGAGAGCAATCATCGCAAAGCGCGTCGACTCCGGAACGCCAGATACGAGCGAAGTCTCCGACCTCGCAGCCGCAGCAGGGTACACCGTCGCCGGCGAGGTCACCCAGTCCCGCCGGGCTGATCCGGCACTCCAGCTCGGCGAGGGGAAAGCCGAGGAGCTCGCCGAGGTCGTCGAAGCGACCGAGGCAACGACCGTCATCTTCGACAATCGTCTTGGCCCCTACCAGACGTACAACCTCGGCCAACTGCTCCCCGAGGGCGTCGAGGTCATTGACCGGTTCACGCTAATCCTCGAAATCTTCGGCCAGCGTGCCCAGACGCGAAAGGCACAGCTACAGGTCGAACTCGCCGAACTACGCTATGAACTGCCGCGCGCCGAGGCCAAGACCAGCCTCGCAAAGCGCGACGAGCATCCCGGCTTCATGGGCCTGGGCGAGTACGACGAAAGCCGCGAACAGGACATCAAGAACCAGATCAGCCGAATCAACGACGAGCTCGGGCGCATCGAACAAACCGAGGAACACCGCCGAGAGCGCCGGCGCGATTCCGGCTTCGACCTGGTCGCGCTCGCGGGCTATACGAACGCCGGCAAGTCGACGCTCCTGCGGCGGCTCTCGGAGGACCTGGACGTCGAGGAGAACGAGGGCCTCCACCGAGACCTCGATACGACCGCCGAGTCCCAGGACAAACTGTTCACCACGCTGGGGACGACGACGCGCCGAGCCGCTATCGAACCGCGGGACGTGCTCGTAACCGACACTGTCGGCTTCATCAGCGATCTCCCTCACTGGCTGGTCGAATCGTTCAAGTCGACGCTCGATTCCGTCTACCGCGCCGATCTCGTCCTCCTCGTCGTCGACGTGAGCGAAGACGTGGACGATATCCACGAAAAACTCGTCACCAGTCACGACACCCTCTACGAGCGCAACGAGGCCCCGATCGTCACCGTGCTCAACAAGATCGACGCCGTCGACGAGACGGAACTCGAGGAGAAGCGCGAGGCGCTCTCGGCACTCGCGCCGAATCCGGTCACCGTCAGTGCGCGGGAGGGGCTGAACATCGACGCGCTGCTCGATCGGATCGACGACGAACTCCCCGACTGGGAGGAAGAGCGACTCATGCTCCCGATGACGGACGAGACGATGAGCGTCGTCTCCTGGATTCACGACAACGCCCACGTCGACGACGTGACCTACGGCGACGAGGACGTGCTGGTTTCCTTCGAGGCCCGACCTGCAGTTATTTCGCAGGCGCGCTCGCGAGCGAGCGAGTTGCAGGCGACTGTGGCGGATTCGGCCTGACCCTGCTGGCACACCCAACTTCGATACGTTTCTTACTTGCTCGTGTCCGAGACCGGTTAGCCGGTGGGCCGGCGGACCAACGGACCAACGGCTGCAGGAGAGACCGCAGGACGGGTGACCCAATCTTATAAAACACAGACCTGTGTGCAGTAGGATATGGAACGTGTTGCTGTAATCGGCTCGTCGATGACCCAGTTCGGGCAACGAGACGGGTGGATTCTGGACCTCCTCGCGGAGGCCGGCCTCGCCTGTCTCGACGACGCGGGCGTCGACGCAGCCGACGTCGACCACCTCTACGTCTCGAACATGGCAAGCGGCGAGTTCGAGGGCCAAACCGGCATCATGAACGCACTGGCCCAGGACATCGACGCGACGCCAGCGTACACCCAGCGAATCGACCAGACGAGTTCGAGCGGCGGCGCGGGTATCTACGCCGCCTGGCAGTCCATCGCCAGCGGCGCAAGCGACATGACGCTGCTCGTTGGCGGCGAGAAGATGACCCACCGGACGACCGGCGAGTCGACCGACGTGATCGCCTCGCTAACCCATCCAGTGGAGTACAAACAGGGCGTGACGCTCCCCTCCTTCGCGGGCCTGACCGCGCGCCACTATCTGGAGCGCTTCGACGCACCCCGCGAGAGCCTCGCGAAGGTCGCCGTCAAGAACCACGCGAACGGCGTCCACAATCCCCACGCCCAGTTCCAGAAGGAGGTCGATCTCGAGACGGTACTCGAGTCCCCCATCGTGGCTGACCCGCTCCGATTGTACGACTTCTGTCCGATTACGGACGGCTCGGCGGCGCTCATGCTCTGTCCTGAGTCGGTGGCACAGGAGTACGCGGACGAGTACGCCGTCATCACGGGCATCGACGGGGCGACGGACACCCACGTCGTCCACGAACGCGAGGACCCGACGGTCATGGGCGGCGTCGTCGAGAGCGGCGAGGGAGCCTACGAGATGAGCGGCCGGGGCCCCGACGACATCGATGTCGCCGAACTCCACGATATGTTCACCATACTCGAGTTCCTCCAGATGGAGGGGCTTGGCTTCGCCGAGCACGGCGAGGCCTGGAAGCTGGTCGAGGAGGGAGAGACGGAACGGGACGGCGAGCTGCCGATCAACACCTCGGGCGGGCTCAAATCGAAGGGGCATCCGCTGGGGACGAGCGGCGTTGCACAGGGCGTCGAGATTTATGAACAGCTCATGGACGAAGCCGGCGACCGGCAGGTGGAGGCTGAGGTCGGCCTCTGCTGTAACGTCGGCGGCTTCGGTAACTGCGTGATTACGACCATCATGGAGGCAGCACAATGACGATGGAAGCGACGCGATACGAGGACGGCACGATCAGCTACCCCGGCCACCCGCGCGGGCCGGGCGGAACGGAGCCGGTCGAGACGGTCGATCTGAGTGAGTACACCGCGGAGGTAATCACCTGGACGACCTCGATGGCGACCCCGCCGGGAGTCCGTGAGCCGAATCATCTCGCGATCGTCGAGTTCGATGTCAAGGGTGAAATCGTCCGCGCGCTCGGTCAGCTTACGACTGGTGATGTCGAGACTGGAGACGAGGTCCAGCCCGTTCACGTCGACGAACTGCGCGAGCCGGGTGCGGGAATCCGAGAGCCTGAGAGTCAGGAGTGGGACGGCTACCGGTTCGAGCCGGTCTGATCAGCGGTCGTTGCCGTTTTGTGAGTCGTCGCTGTTGGTGCTGGGATTGCTATCGTCTGTGGCGCTGGTGTCGTCGTTGCTGTCGTCTGTGACGTGAGCGTCGTCGCTGCTGCTGTTTGTGCGACTGGTGGCGTTGCTGCTGTCGTCTCTACCGGTAGTGTCGTTGGTGCTCTCGCCTGCGTCGGTGGTGTTCTCGTTGCTGCTGGTGCTGCTGGTGCTACTATCCGTGTCAGCGCTGCCGTCGGTGCTGTCGCTGTTGGCGTCCTGCCCGTCCTGTCTATCGTCCGCAGCGGTCTCGTCGTCGCCTTCCGGTTCGTCGGTGGACCCGTACCGATCCCGAAGCGTCTCGAGTTCGGCGTCGACATCGACGGTCGACTCCGGCTCGTTCGATGAGTTGACATCGACCGTGCCGTCATCGGTGCTCCCGTCAGTCTCCGCCGTCGGTTCATCGTCCGTAATATCGATCCGAACCGCATCTTGCTGGCCGCTACCGGCTGTGTCGTCCCCGTCGGAACTGCCAGCGTTGGCCGCCGAATCCGAACCCCCACTCGTCGCATCGCGCAGCCGAGTATCGACCTCGTCTCGAAGCTCACGCGCCTCGGTGAGCAGGTCACGAGCGTCCTCGTCGGCAGGGAGTGTACCCGACGAGGCTGCTCGCTGAAGCTGTGAGAGGACCGTATCGAGCTGTGAGAGCGTCGTCCGACGGAGGTCGGTCGCGCGCTCACTCGTCGCCTCTGCGGCCTCGTTCGTGCGGTCGCTGACCTCGCGTTCCGTCCGGACGAGTTTGAGTCCGCGCTGAAACGTCTCGAGTGCACGCACGCTGGACTCGAGAACGGTGATCGCAGCGGGGATCGCGACCTTGTCGGTAAAGGAGAGCACTTCGCCGGGTGTCGGCGGCCGGAGACGTGACGTGGGTCGTGGAGGCGCTCTCCGCCGCGTGCCGGTTCCGTTTGCGAGTTCCTCGCGCAGTTCGTCGATCGTCTCCGTGAGTTCGTGGACGGCGTTAGCGAGTTCGTCCGTCGGCTCCGGTCCGCCGGAGCCAGCGTCGGCGTCGGGACCAGTGTCGGGATCGCTCATACGCACCCTACGGGGTCCCGGTATGAAAATCCGGGCATCGTGTTGGTGGTCGAAGAGGACCACAGCTAGCGAGTACGGGGCGAGAGCGTGGGAGTCGACACGCCGCGGCCGCCCGACAGATCCAAGCGCTTTTCCTTCCACCGGTCCCCTCCACTGGTGTGCGAATCGAGAACAGTTTCATCCCGGTCCGCGGCGTCGGCGAGACGACCGAGCGCCGCCTCTGGGAACACGGGATCACCCACTGGGACGACTTCGACGGCAGCGTCGTCGGTGACACGCTCGCCGATCGAATCGAGGAGTTCATCGCAGACGGCCGCCAGCACCTCGATCAGGGCAACCTCACGCCGTTTGCCGAGGCGCTTCCCGCCTCGAGTCGCTGGCGACTCTACGAGAACGTCCGCGAGGAGACGTGCTTTTTGGACATCGAGACCACCGGCCTCGACGCGAGCTGTAACGACGTAACGACGGTCAGCCTCCACCGCGGCGGCGAAACGAAGACGTTCGTCAAGGACCGCGACCTGACCAGCGACCGACTCACAGCCGAACTCGAGTCCGCCTCGCTGCTGGTCACCTTCAACGGGCAGCGGTTCGACGTGCCCTTCCTCGAGACCTGCTACGATGTCGACGTGACGACACCGCACGTCGATCTCATGTACCCATGCAAGAAGGTCGGCCTCGACGGCGGCCTGAAGGCAATCGAGCAGGACCTCGGCATCGAACGTGAGATGCCCGACATCAGCGGCCGCGACGCGGTTCGACTCTGGCACGAGTACGAGCGTGGTGACGAGGGGGCACTCGAGACGCTCGTCGAATACAACCGGGCCGACACGAAGAACATGGAACCACTGATGGATCGCGTTGCGACGCGACTTCACGAGGAAGTCTTCGAGTCCGTTCAGCGGACGGCCTGAGAGGCATAGTCGGAACGCCCCAACTGAGTGACCGAAAACGCAGCCTGAACCAGCAACGATACAGTGGTCGACTTCGTCAGCCGGTACCATGACTCCAGATACCGACAATCGAGAGACGGACGAGTCGTTCGACGCGGACTACGAGGTCGAAGTCGACGTTCGACTGCGGGATATCGACTTTATGGGCCACGTGAACAACGCGACGTACGCAACGTACCTCGAGCAGGCTCGTGAGGCGTTCTTCACGGACGTTTTCGACACGTCGCTCGTCAACCTCGACACCGTTCTTGCCAACGTCGAACTCAACTACGAACGACCAATCGAGGCCGATGCGACGGTCACCATCGCGCTTGCAGTCGGTGAGCTCGGGACGGCCAGTCTACCGATGCGCTACGAGATCCGTGCCGACGGCTCTCGTGTCGCCACCGCCAGTACAGTCCAGGTGTTTATCGACCGCGAGAGCGAACAGTCGCGGCCTATCCCGGACGAGTGGCGTACCCGGCTCGAACAGTAGCAACTCGAGTACCGACAGGATATGAGATGAAGTACTCGAGTGGGGGACGTACACTGCTTAGACTGAAGAGTCTTGTACGATAACGTCTCCCTCGCCTTCGACGACGATCTGGTAGCCGTTGAACATAAACTCGACGCGTCCCGGAAGCCGATCGGAGCCATCCTGGCGGGGTGCAAACAAAGAATCCAGCGCTTCGGGGTTGACGACATCGTACAGCGCCTGGTACTCTGGCGGTTCGATATCGGTCGGATCGACACCCTCCTGCTCGGCGACTGCAGCGATCACTTCAAAACTCGGCGACTGCGAATCGGTTGCCTCCGAACGGTCGACTGAGAGTAGCATTGCCCGGACTCTTTCCTTCCCCATATATAAATCCACTGCCCTCAACGCATGCTTGTGGGCCACATCTGTGCATGAGTGAACCCATACGATCATTAGTGGATTTATTTCAGAAGGTATTCGAACAGATATAGTTGCATTCAGCTGAATTGTCTCTCTTCAAGCGACAATATATTTGCTGTAGTGACTGATTGTAGCCGTAATCACCAACCAGAACGTGGCGGAAACTGACCCGGCGCTTGCCGCTTACGGCGACGGAGCCGGTGATGGGGCAAGGTCGTCAGCGAGGTACTCGAGTGTCTGGTCGATACTCTCGACCTGATTCGTCTGATTCTGAATTTCGCTGGCGATTTCTTCGGTCTGTTCCGCGATATTTTCGGCGCTGGCGACGGTCTGGTCGACCATGCTTGCGACTTCTTCGGTACTCGACGCCTGCTGGTCGGTTGCCTCGGCTACCTCGGCGATGCCGTCTGAAACCTCGTCGACGGTATCGTGGATCTCTTCGAGAATGTCGATTGCCTGGTTGACCGATTCGATCCCCCGTTCGATCCGGTCGTTGTTCTCTTCGAGGCTCTCGGCGGCCGTTGCCGTATTCTCCTCGACGTCGTTGATCATGCGCTCGATTTCGGTCGCCCGTTCCTGGGAATCCTCTGCGAGCGTCTTGACCTCGCTTGCGACGACGGCGAAGCCGTCGCCGGCCTTGTCTGCGTGAGCGGCTTCGATCGAGGCGTTGAGCGCGAGTAGGTTCGTCTGGTCAGCGATATTGTTGATCACTTCGACGACTTTGTCGATTTCGGCGACGCTTTGCTGGATCGTCGCGACGTCGTTCGACACGTCACTCGCTGCCTCCTGAATCTCACTCATCGCCGTCCCGATTTCGGACGCGGACGCCTGTCCGTTTTTGGCCAGATCGCGGGCCGTTTCGCCGGCGGCGGAGACCTCCTCGGCGGAGGAGGCAATCTCCTCGACGGACGCTGATAGATTCGACGTCTCGTCTGCGACTTGCATGATCGCCTGGTGTTGCTCGCTCGCTTCGGCGTGGATGGTCTCGAGCCGATCCCCAATTTCGGCCGTACTCTCACCGAGTGTCGCAAGCGACTCCTGCATCTCGTTTGCGGCTTCGTTGTCGTATTCGACGTCAGTATCGACGCTCCCCTCCGCTGTGGCGTCGAGTTCGTCACCGATCTCCTGATCTGCGAAAGACTCCTGTCTCACGTTTAGTTTCGAGACAGTCCGTCGTATTAGACGTTCTGCCCAATTATGATGCTGTGTGTTGGAACGGGTGGCTGGCATAGTACGACAACTCGGGAGTACCACAGAGTACTTCGATCGATGACGGTAGAATCGGCAAGATGGGGAAGAACAGTATAGAAGACGAATTCGTGAAACGGTTCGTATCAGCGCGGTTGCCAACGCGGGCGAGCCATTCGACATATCCGGTGCTGTGGACGTGTGACTGGAACCAGAGACCGGAGGTCTAGAATATGGTTGCCAGCAGGATAGTGGTGAACTGCTGGCAAGCCAAACTGACAAGGAAGTTGTGACGTCAGTATCGTTGAAGTGTAGTGTTGGCAACAACGAGTAACGGTGGCTTCCCTGTCAGTGGACTCATTAGCCTGCACATACATCAATGTGATGGTTAATTCGGATTATAACCATAGATTAGCAGCTATGGATACGATGCTGTCGAATGAAGAGGGAAATATTGTACAGAATCCAACCCAACCGCATCACCCTCATCCAACTACGGTTCTCAGAGACGTGCTGGATCGTGTTGTCCAGTGTACCGCCTCGGGTTTCGCAACGGCCGCCTACCACGCCGTGACATCCCATTGAACTCGGTAGCCGAATGAGCGGTGACCGTGTGGCCTATGCATCAGCATATTGATACGGTCGGATATGGGGATACCAGGCGGTAAAAGCGTTGAATAGAGGGATTCAAGCCAGGGGTGGGATTTGAACCCACGAAGTCTCGATTACAAGTCGAGTGCATGAACCGCCCATGCTCCCCTGGCGCTGTCCGTTGGTTAGGAATCCTCCTTTGAGTGTGTATCGTTTTCGGTTTCCGTCGTTGGCACACCCTCGTGTGGCTGGCAGGTACTCGAGTCGAGTTCAGGAGGGCTCCTGACTGTCGTCGCTGTCGTCGTCGCCGTCCCCGTCGCCGTCCTCGTCCCCGGTGAGCGGGCGTTGCATCCCGAGACGATACGGCTCGAACCCATGAGCGCGGTAAAATTCCTGTGCCGCATCGTTTGCGGCCATGACTTCGAGCAACAGGACATCCGCACCCTGGTCCTCGAGTTCACTCGCCACAGCGGCAAGGAGCTTCGAGCCGATTCCCTGGCTGCGATAGGATGGCACGACGTAGAGGTTCGAGAGCAGGCCGCGAGTCCGGTCGAGTTCGAGGCTGCCGTGCTCGAGTGAGAAGGAGGCAAAGCCGACGATGGGGTTGGTGGAACTGGTGGTAGTGGTGGTACTGCTGTTGGTACCAGTGGCGGTATTGGTGTTGCTGGTGGTGCTAGTGCTGGTACTGCTCGTAGCACTGCTACTGGTACTGACCGTTTCCGGACCGCCGTCACGAGCACTGTCAGTCCCGTCTACAGCGAGTCGTGCAACGAGTACCCCACCAGAAACGCGGTGTGCAGCGAGCGTCTCCCGCATCATTTCGCGGTTGGCTTCGGCGCGGACGGCAGCATCGTGTTCGCGCTGTCCGTGAGCTAACTGCACCCAGAGGTCGGTGACCGCGTCGATATCGTCTGCCGTGGCGTGTTCAATCGTTAGCTCGGGGGCCATTCTCGAGTGCGGTCACGGCAGGCAGTGGTTCGGCGGTGAGCATCCGGAGTGCAGCGCCGCCGCCGGTGCTGACGTGTGAAAAGCCCTCGACACCGAGCTGGCGCAGCGCGGAGGCGGTGTCGCCGCCGCCGACGATACTCATCGGCACCGACGTGGCCGCGCCGTAGAGTTCCTTCGTCCCCGTTTCGAACGTCTCGTCTTCGAAGACACCGGCCGGTCCGTTGAGGATCACTGTCCCGGCGTCCTCGAGTATCCGTTCGTAGTAGGCGAGCGTCGAATGGCCGATGTCCATCGCAGCCTCGCCGTCCCGTGGCGGGAGCGCGTTGACGGCAAGCTCGTGGCGGTCACCATCGCGCTCGACGGCGACGTCGCGTGGGAGCGCGATACGGTCGCCGTAGGCGTCGAGGAGGTCCTGTGCGCGGTCGATCTCGTCCCAGTACCCCTGCTCGTAGATAAAGTCCGAACTCGCGTCACCGAGGTCGACTTCGTCGGCGATGAGGAAGACGTTGCCGACGACGCCGGCCGTGAGGACGTGATCCGCGAGGCCCTTCTCGAGGACGCTCCAGGCGACGTCGATCGAGTCGGGGACTTTCGCACCGCCGATGACGTAGACTCGCGGCTCGGGTGTCTCCTCGATGGTGCCGAGCACGTCGAGTTCGGATTCCATGACGCGACCCGCATAGCCCGGAAGTACGGTTGGGAAGCCGACCAGTGAGGGCTGTGAGCGGTGTGCTGCGGCGAAGGCGTCGTTGACGTAGGCGTCGAGAACCGGCGCGAGCCCCTCGACGAGGTGTGTGCGAGCGGCCCGGTCGGGGTCGAACTCCATGTATTCCTCGCTGTAGAAGCGGGTGTTCTCGAGGACGACGCACTCGCCGTTGTCGAGCGAGCGGACGGCCTCGCGTGCGGCGTCGGTGAAGGTGGCATCGACGTACTCGACGGGGCGGTCGAGTAGGACAGACAGTCGGTCGGCGTGTGGCGCGAGCGAGACGAAATCGTCGCCACCGGGGCGGCCCTGGTGGGCGAGAACGGCGACCCGACCGCCACGCTCTAGGAGTTCCGAGAGCGTATCGACGTGTGCGCGGAGTCGGGCGTCGTCGGCGAGCGACCCCTCGGCGTCGATCGGACTGTTGACGTCGACGCGAACGCCGACGGTTGTCCCTTCGACGTCGAGGTCGTCGAGGGTATCGATCATTGTCGACCAGTCCACCGCGGCACCCGAAAGGTCTTTCTATCGGAGAGATAGTCTCCGTCTGCTGATTCAACAACACGAACGTGAACGTGAACGCGAGCGCGATGTGAGTACGAGCGCGAATAGCGAACAAAACACAGATGGACCGAACTGTCGAATCGACCGCTCGAAGTAAGCCGGATTGCGAACCCAGGTCTCGCTACACGCTCCGACAGTCCGAGCAGACAAGTTGGCCGTTCGAATCCCAGAGTTCGTCCGCGAGCGAGCCGCAGGTCTCACAGACGCCCTGCGTCGAGTACTCGTCGCCGCCGTTTGGCTGAATTTGGTCCTGTGGCTCGCGCTCAGTCCCGGTGAGCGGCATGGCTGCGAGCCGCTCGTCTGCTGGCTCCTGCTCGGAGAGTCCGTTCGCTGCGTTGTCCGACTGGGTGCGGGTCCGAGACTGCGTCGTCGGCTGGAACGACCCCGCAGCAGCGATGATGTCGCGCTGAGTAACGAGACCAAGCACCTCGTCGTTGCTGTCGACGACGAGGTTGCGGATGCTCTCACGAGCCATGATCGTCGCCGCGTCCGGCACCGACTGCGTTGGGTTGACTGAGATCACTGGCGAGGTCATGATTTCGCCGACAGTCGTCTCCGCCGGGTCGCCCCCATTTTCGACGAGGCCGAGCACGTCCCACTCCGTCATGATGCCGACCGGGTCGGAGCCACGAACGACGAGTACACAGCCGGTCTGCTCTGCACGCATCAGTGAAACGGCGCCCTTGACGGTGTCCGACTCGCTCACACCGACGTATTCGCTCGTCAAGACGTCCCTGACCGACAGTTCTGATTCCATATGTGAACAAACCGCGTGGTCGGGCTAAAAACTACCTCCGCTACACTTAAGCGGCCAGCCGGCGAAGTTTCGTGATTACGGGTACAGGCCGGCTCTCCCGCTGTCGTTCACGAGCCTCCCTGTTCGCGTTTCGCCCCTGTTCTCACTCCCACTCGAGTTCGACGCGCGTTCCGTCAGCCCGACACGTCTCGAGTGCGTGTTTCGCATCGAAGCCGGCATCGTGGGCGTTCTCGCCGTGTCCGACGCCGACCTGGAGTTCGACGTCGACAGCGTCCTCGACGTGATGGATTGCGTCCTCGTAGTCGCCCTCGGTGAGGTCGGGACAGGCGACGATGATGTTGTCGCCGCCGACGAAAAAGGAGAGGCTGTCGTGGGCGTGGCGCATGTGTCGCATGAGTTCGGCGTACCCCTGTTCGATCTCGATGAACGTGTCGAAGGCGTTGAGCTCGTCGGTGTAGTTGCCCGTAGCGTCGATGACGTCGAAGTGGGCGATCTGGACATCATCGGTGGTTCGGTGGCCGTCATCGATCGTCCTGCCATCGAGACACTCTCGGCGGCTTTTGTCCTGTGCACTGCCGGCTTCCTGGACGAGTGCGGTCGCATCGGCGAGCGCCTGCACGGGAGTGGTCCCCGTCGCGACGCCGAGACTGAGCGTCACGGGGTAGCGGTTGCCGACGGACTCCTGGAGGAGTTCGTGGTCGTCCATCGACAACCCGTTGGTTACCGCGATGATGTTATCGAAGCGAGTGAAGAAGGTGTAGCCGCCGCGGTTGCCGACGAACTGAGAGATGTCGGCGTAGAGGCGAGATTGTAGCGTTTGGAGGTCAGCCTCGCGTCGCGGCTCCGGCGTCACGGTCCACGGCCCGTAGTTGTCGATCTGAACGAGCGTTACCTGCGTGTTAGTCACGGTACCCAAAGATTTCGGCCACCGTCGTATAAGTGATACGTAATCCAGATTCGTGATGTGCCGTGCGGTATCGTGGGTCCGTCAATCAGCGCAGGAAGCTGGTTGCTGAACGCAAACAGGAACAGAGACAGAACAGAGACTGCACTCAGGCGCGCTTCTTTTCGGGGTTGGCTCCCTTCGGGTGGTACTCCCAGAAGTCACCCTCGCGCATCGCCGCACCGACTGCCTTGTGCATGTCCGTAATCGTCTCGAACTCCGCCTGATCGACGTACTCGAAGATGTCGCTGAGCGAAACGACTCGTTGATAGTTGACCCGGATCGGGTCGTCGCCGTACTCCGCGACGAACTCGTCGCGCTCGAGTGGGAAGTCTTCTTCCTCGTCGACCTTCTTGGCGATGATCGCCATGTCGTACTTGCGCATCCCCTCGCTGCCTTCGTCCCCGTCGGGGTCGTGTGGCCAGTCCGAACTCATACTCGGACGTGTGTGTGGGTCCCGCAAAAGGGTTACCTTTACTCGCGGGGGTTGCCGCTCGGCCCTCCAACGGGGAGAAACGCACACGCGGAACGGTATACACAAATTACACAAATCGATTGTGAGCGTGACCCACACCGTCCACACGTTCAAGAACGAACGCCACCCACTCGGCGTATGACCCCAGAACTCGTCGAAGCCAACGCAGCCGACCTCGACGACCTCGTCGCACGCTGGTACGCACTCGCAACCGCGATGGAACCCTACG
Organism: Natrialba sp. SSL1; assembly: GCF_001861355.1. Classification (GTDB taxonomy): domain Archaea; phylum Halobacteriota; class Halobacteria; order Halobacteriales; family Natrialbaceae; genus Natrialba. The sequence goes on along the minus strand of NZ_MASN01000035.1, from coordinate 88,003 downwards.
ATGAACTGAACGAACTCGAGTACACCGCCCTCGACGAGGTCCCCGACGACGGCTTTCGGGCGCATTTCGACGACGAGTCGATCACCGACTATCTGATCGTTCACGAGGACACCACTATCGGCTTCGTCACGCTTCGCGAGGGCGCTCACCCGTCGCGGCGCTACTCGCAGTATCTCCGTATCGTGAATCTCGCGATCGACGAGGCACATCGGAATCAGGGCCACGGCTCACGAGTTATCGAGCTCGTTCGAGACTTGGCCCGCGAGCGCGGCTGTGACCACCTGAAGGTGTCCTGTGAGTGGCACAACGAAGACGCGCGCCGCTTCTACCGTGAGGTGGGCTTCCGACAGAAGCAGGTCGACTACGCAGAGCCGCTGGAGTGACGCGGTTTCCGCCCTGTGCACAGACAGTTTGGCGCTGCTTCCAATTTGCCACCAATCGGCCCAGTTACTCGTCTCTCGGAACAGACCGCGCTGCGGACGGCCGAACAGCAACGACACGAAGCCGACGATAGTCCGCAACCCACGTCCCGTCGACGAAGTACTCGTCGCGAAGTCGGTCCTCGACCGCCCCGATCACGTCCGCGTGTTCGGCTTCCGGCACCGCCGCGAATAGCTCATCACCAAACATCGCGAGCCACGAGGCCAGCCCGTCCGCGCCGCCGTCGAGCCCCGTCGGCCGATCGAACAACGTTGCATACCGGACCTCGAAGCCGTTGGACTCGAGTACCGTCGCGTACTCGCCGACGCTCGGGAAGTACCACGGGGAGTCGACATCGTAGCCGCGCTCGCCCGCAGCGGCGCGTACCGCCTCGACGATCGACTGCACGTTGCCGACGCCACCGAGTTCGGCGACGAACCGGCCGCCCGGTCGCAGCGACGCCGCGACGGAGTCGAGGACGGCGTCCTGGTCGGGAATCCAGTGCAGCGCCGCGTTCGAGAAGACAGCGTCGAAGTCGGTTTCGAAGGAAAAGTCGCGCGCGTCTGCGCGGACGAACTCGCGGTCGGAATAGCGCTTGCGGGCCTCGGCGAGCATCTCCGCAGAGGCGTCCAGTCCGACGACGTCAGCGCCGTTTCGGGCGATCTGGTCGGTCAGATGGCCGGTGCCACAGCCGAGGTCGAGGATTCGTTCGTCCGGCGCTGGCTCCAGCAGGTCGACGACGTCCTCGCCGTACTCGAAGACGAACGAGTGGTCGCCGTCGTAAGAGGTGCTGTCCCACTCGGTGTCCGTGCCGTCAGGTGGTGACATATCCGGAGCAAGGGCGCGCCTTACTTATCACTAGTCATGTGTGTCAACATGGCACGGGAACAACCCTGGAAACTGAAAATCGGGCATCTGACCCAAGCTGTGGCCGTTGCCAGTTTATTGCTGTTGTCAGCTAGTCGTCGGCCGCCTGCTCGACATCCGTCGTCGTCTCATCCGAGCCAAGCACCTCCTCGCGGTGCTCGTCGAGCAACGGCGCGCGGCCACGCGGCTGCGGCGGCGTCTCGGTCATCTTGATCGGTGAGCCCGCGATCTCGACTTTCTCGTCCGTCCCTGGCTGTTCCACCGGCACGAGCATCTCTCGCGTTTCGACGTGTGGATCCTCGAAAATCTCCTCGGTCGTCTGGACTGGCGCGACAGGGACCCGGCCCTCGAGTGCACCCACGAGTTCGTCGTTGGTCAGCCCCCTGGCCCAGTCGGCGATCTCCTCGCGCAGGGACTCTCGGTTTTCGAGGCGCTCCGCAGCGGTGGGGTACTCCTCGGCGAGATCCTCGCGGCCCATCGCGTCACAGACCTCGTTCCAGTGATTCGTGCCGAAGGCGGCGATGACGGTGTGGCCGTCCTGCGTCTCGAAGGCGTCGTAGGGGAACAGCGTCGGGTGGGAGTTGCCCCGTCTGGAAGGGGCCTCGCCGGTGTAGGACTGCTGGTAGATGGCGCGTTCGGTCAGGCTGAGCATGGAGTCGTACATGCCGGTGTCGACGTACTGGCCCTCGCCGGTCTGTTCGCGGTGGTTGACCGCGGCGAGGATGCCGATACAGTTCAGCGTGGCCGTAAAGAGGTCGCCGATACCGGGACCGACTTTCGTCGGCGGGCCGTCCTCCTGCCCGGTGGTCTCCATGACGCCGCCGAGCGCCTGGGCGATGAGGTCGAAGGAGGGCTGGCCCTGCCGGTCCGTCTCGCCCGTGCGCGGATCGCCGAAGCCGCGGATCGAGGAGTAGATCAGTTGCGGGTTGTGCTCGGTGAGCGTCTCGTAGCCCAGGTCGTACTTTTCCATCGTGCCCGCGCGATAGTTCTCGACGACGATGTCGGCTTCCTCGACCAGCGAGAGGAAGTCCGCGCGATCCTCGTCGTCGTTGAAATCGAGTTCGATGCTGCGCTTGCCGCGGTTGACGCTCTGGAAGTAGCCGCCGTAGGCTTCTTCCTCGGGGTCGTCGACGAACGGCGGGTTCGAGCGGATCAGGTCGCCGCCGGGCCGTTCGATTTTGACCACGTCGGCACCCATGTCCGCGAGTAACATCGTACAGTACGGGCCCGCGAGGACCTGCGTCAGATCCAGCACGCGCAGATTCGAGAGTGCGCCCATGGTGGTCTCGTTGCGATACCGATATCTAAACCTTTACCATTGATTATGTAGGTGTGAACGTGTGTCATTGAGAGGCTGTTAAGGTGTTTAAGGAATATTATCATGGAAGATCATTAACTTTATACCGAAGTCCATCATGATTCTGCATACGATGTCCCAAACGGTCGTCCTCGGCGTGATTGGCTCTGACGCCCACGTCGTCGGCATTACGATCCTCGAGCAGGCATTCAGTGCAGCTGGCTTCGACGTCATCAACCTCGGCGTCCAGACCTCCCAGGAGGACTTCGCCGAGGCCGCAGTAGCACACGATGCCGAGGCCGTACTGGTTTCCTCCCTCTACGGACACGCCGAGCAGGACTGCCAGGGATTCCACGACGTGCTCGACGCCGAAGGCGTCGACGCACTCACCTACATCGGCGGCAACCTCGCCGTCGGACAGGACGACTTCGAGCAGACGCGGGAGACGTTCGAAGAACTCGGTTTCGACCGGGTCTTTAACTCCGAAACTGATCCCGAAGAGGCGATCGCTGCGCTCCGACAGGACCTCCAGATCACGACGATGGAGGCCGAGCGCGCGACCATCAGCTCATAGAGGCCAGATGATACGAGACGAACGCATTCCAGCCGACGAGCTACGGCGTATCGACGACGAAATCCGGTCCGACTGGCCGACGGGGGGCGCAGTCGACTTCGACGAAGCCATCGACTACCACGAGTCACTGCCTGCCCACAAGCGCTTCGCCGACGTCCTCGAGAACGCGGACAAGCCGCTCTTGCAGCCACGGGCCGGCGTCCCGCGACTCGACGACCAGATCGAGCTACTCGAGTACCTCCACGAATCGGGACAGGCGGACCTCCTGCCAACCACGATCGACTCGTACACGCGCGATAACGAGTACGAAAAGGCACAGGAGGGACTCGAGAAGGCCCGCGAGACCGGCGAGGACACCCTCAACGGGTTTCCGGCGGTCAACCACGGTGTGGAGGGCTGTCGGGACTTGATCGAGGCGATCGACGCCCCGATCGAGGTTCGCCACGGCACGCCCGACGCGCGCTTGCTGGCGGCGATCACCTTCGCCGGCGGCTTCCAGAGCTTCGAGGGCGGGCCGATCTCCTACAACATTCCGTACACGAAACGCCACGGACTCGAGGAGACCATCGAGAAGTGGCAGTTCGTCGACCGGCTCGCAGGAGCCTACACGGAGCGCGGAGTGCGGATCAACCGCGAGCCGTTCGGTCCCCTGACCGGTACCCTGGTTCCGCCATCGATCGCCATCGCGATCATGATCGTCGAGGGCCAGCTCGCCGCGACGCAGGGCGTGCGCTCGATCACGCTCGGCTACGGGCAGGTCGGCAACGTCGTGCAGGACGTTGCGGCCCTGAACGCCCTCCAGAAGCTTGGCGACGAGTACCTGCCCGACGAGGTCGTCGTCACGACCGTCTTCCACGAGTGGATGGGCGGCTTCCCGCCGGACGAGGCCCGCGCCAACGGCGTGATCAGTCTCGGCGGAATGACGGCCGCGATTGCACAGCCAGACAAGGTCATCACGAAGTCGCCCCAGGAGTTCCAGGGCGTGCCGACGAAGGAGGCGAACGCCTCCGGCCTGCGCACGACGCGCCAGGTCATCGATATGGCGATCGAGCAGGAGATCGACATCGACGGCATCGCCGAGGAACAGGACTTGATCGAGCGCGAGACCCGGTGTCTGATGGACACCATCTTCGAGCACGGCGACGGCGACGTCGTCCAGGGAACCATCAAGGCGTTCGACTCGGGAGCGCTCGACGTGCCGTTCGCACCGAGTGACAGCGCACGAGGAGCGGTCCTCCCGGCTCGCGACGACGACGGCCGCGTCCGCATCTTCGAGTGGGCCGACCTCGCGATGGACGACGATATCAAGGAGATCCACAAGGCCAGGCTCTCGCGGCGTGCAGACACCGAGGGCCGCGATCAGTCGTTCCGCATGGTGGCAGACGACGTCGACGCGATCAGCGACGGCAAACTCATCGGTCGCCCGCAGAACGCGGGGGACGTCTAAGAACACGAACACGACTACGACGCACACACATCGAGAATGCAGATCACAGACATCCACGCGACGCCCGGCTACTCCGGGTTCTTCTTCGACGACCAGCGCGCGATCAAACAGGGTGCCGAACAGGACGGGTTCACCTACGACGGCGAGCCCATCACCGACGGCTTCGACGAGATTCGGCAGGCCGGCGAGACGCTCATCGTCGATATCGAACTCGCCGACGGCACCACTCACCGCGGCGACTGCGCCGCAGTCCAGTACTCCGGCACGGGCGGACGTGACCCGCTCTTTCAGGCTGCGGAGTACGCTCCCGTCGTCGAGGGTCCCGTCGCCGAGGCACTCGCCGGACGCGACGCGACCGAGTTCCTCGCGAACGCGGACCTCCTCGAGGACCTCGAGACCGGCGGCGATCGACTCCACACCGCGATCCGCTACGGCGTCTCCCAGGCGCTGCTCGCCGCCGCGGCCACAGCCCAGGGAACGACCCGGACCGACGTCCTCGCCGACGCGCTCGGCACGGCACCCGCGAGCGACCCCGTGTCCGTCTTCGGCCAGTCCGGCGACAACCGCTACGCCAACACCGAGAAGATGTTCATCAAGGGCGTCCCCGTCCTCCCGCACGCGCTGATCAACAGCGTCGAGAAGATTGGGGAACATGGAGAGACGCTACTCGAGTACGTCGAGTGGCTCACCGAGCGCTCGCAGGAACTCGGCCCCGATGGCTACGAGCCGCGATTCCACATCGACGTCTACGGCATGATCGGCGAGGTGTTCGGCGCGCCCTACGACCGCGACGAGGTGATCGACTACTTCGCCGCACTCGAGACGGCCGCTGCGCCGTATCCGATCCAGATCGAGGGGCCGATGGACGCGGGGAGTCGCGAGGCACAGATCGAGGCGATGGTCGAACTCCGCACGGGACTGCAAGAAGCCGGCGTCGGCGTCGACATCGTCGCCGACGAGTGGTGTAACACCTTCGAGGACGTGCAGGCGTTCGTCGACGCGGGCGCAGCGGACCTGGTGCAGATCAAGACGCCCGACCTGGGCGGGGTCCACCGCAGCGGACAGGCCGTCCGGTACTGCGAGGGGACCGAGACTCGCGCCTACCTCGGCGGGACCTGCAACGAGACGGAAACGTCCGCACGCGCCTGCGCACACGTCGCGCTCGCGACGGACGCCGCACAGGTGCTCGCAAAGCCCGGCATGGGGTTCGACGAGGGCTACATGATCGTCGAGAACGAGATGCGACGGACCATCGCCCGCCGGAACCGCGAGCAAACCACTGAGACAGAGACAAAGGCTGACGAAATTACTGCAGATGACTAGAGAGTCACAACGGGGGTCCGACACCGACACCGACACCGACGCCGACAACGGGAGCGGCGAGCAACCCGAACCGCGACCGGTTGACTGGACCGATCCCGACACGTTTGCACAGGCACTCGAGCAGGTCGAGACGAAGGAGAAGGGGAACTACTTCGAGGACTTCGCGGAAGGCGACCTCCTCGAGCACGACCCCGGACTCACGCTCACCCGCTGGGGCAACGAGTCGTGGCTGAGCCAGACGCTCAACCACGATCCGGCCTACTGGCGCGCCGACGCCGCCGCGGAACGCGGCTTCGACGAACCGCCGATCCATCCGGACTACCTCACCGCTGCCACGCTCGGCATCACCGTCGAGGATCTGAGCGAGAAGGGCGGCTACTTCCTCGGCCGGACGGACGTCCGGTTCCCCGGCACGCCGGTCTACGCCGGCACCGAACTCCACGTCGAAAGCGAGGTCGTCTCGACGGCGACCTCGAGTTCCCGTCCCGAGTTCGGCATCGTCACGTGGCGAACGCGCGGCACGGACGCCGAGACGGGTGACGTGCTCTGCTCGTACGAGCGGACGAACATGATTCCGCGGCGCGAACCGGTCGCGACGGACGGCGGCACCGCCACGGCGGAGTCAGACAAAGAGGACGACGGACCCAGGCTCCCCGAAACGTTCGTCACGCCCGACGGCGGTTACTTCGAGGATTTCGTGGCTGCACTCGAGACGGCCGAGGGAAGCGACGAGAACGCGGCGGTCGCCTACCGCCACGAGCGCGGGCGCACGCAGGACGACGTAACCGTCGCCTCCCTGCCGCTCGCGACGCTGAATACGGCCAAGCAACACCACAACATCGACGTGATGACCGACTCGCCGTCGGGTGATATCGTCACCTACGGCGACGTGACTCGCTCGACCGCGCTCGGCCACGCGCGCTCGGACGAACAAACCTGGCGCGAGGTCGGCTTCGACGACGAGCAGTTCCACACGTTCGTCGCGACCGGCGACACCGTCTACGCGTTTACGCGCGTGCTCTCCGCCGAGGACGACGCGTCCACCGACGCGGCAGGAACGGTGCGGTTCGAACACATCGCGTTCAACCAGGACGACGAACCCGTCTACTCGGGGACCAGAACAGCGGAGATTCAGAAGCGCACAGTCTAACGAGTACTTGCGACCACGTTTCCAACAAACAACATACCGACATCAGCTATGACCGACGACATCCGACTCTGCCGAACCTTCCAGACCGCACCGGCCGCCGTTCCGAAAGACGACTCGGCGAAGTACCTCGTCTCCGGCCTCGCAGCCGAGGGCTTCCAGGCACCCGACTGGCTCGTCCCCGACTTAGAGGACGGCACCGCACCCGACATGAAAGCCGAGGGCCTGGAGAACACCATCGACCGCGTGCCCGAGTACGACTTCCCCGGCGAAATCTGGCCCCGCGTTGAGTGGAGCTACGAGGATGAAGTGTATCGTGAGAAGGGCCGGAACCAGATCGACCAGCTCGTCGCCGAACTCGGCGACGAAATCGAGGGCGTCGTCGTCCCCAAGGTCGGCCGACTTGAGGACGTGAAACGCGCCGCCGAGGTCGTCGCCGAGGCCGAATCCGAACACGGCTATCCCGACGGCTCGATCGGTCTCTCGATCATCATCGAGACGGGACGCGCGAAGTCCGATCTCCGAAAGATCGCAAAATTCGGCGAGGACTCCCGACTCACTGCGCTCGTCTTCGGTCCCGTCGACTACACCGCCGAACTCGGCGGCCGCGACCTCGGTGACGGTCGCCCGCGCTGGGACGGCCTTCTCGAGGAACTTTCGAACGAGGCCAGTGCCGGCGGCCTGCTCTCGATCGGCGGCCCGTTCGACGACCTGTTCAAAGAACGCGCCGGGCTGACCTACTACAACGCCGACGCCTACGCGGATCAGGTCGAACACGAAGCACACCTCGGTCTCGACGGCTCCTGGTCGCTCTATCCCAAGCAGACCATCCAGGCCAACACGATCCACATGCCGACATCCGAGGAACTCGAGCGCGACGTGAGCAAGATCGAACGGTTCAACGAGGCCAAACGCGAGGGAACCGGTGCCGTGACGCTCGACGGCCAGATGGTCGACGAAGCGACGTTCAAGGTCTTCCGTAACACGATCCAGCAGGTCCGCGCGATCGACGAGACGCGGCCCGCCCAGACCGAGGAACACTACGACGACGCACTGCTAGAGCGAGCGCGGGAACTCGAGTTGTCCTACCGGTAGCACACTTTTTGTGCCTTCGGTCGCAGTATAACGTCGACAGAACGACCGTTTTTCGGGAGTCGTTGTTTCTACGCGCTGGTACTGGGACTGGAAACGTTGATCTCGTACCACGCCAGCAACGTACAGCCGAGGAGCACGGCGAGACCGGTCAGTCCTCCAACGAGAACGACGTGGAGCGCGGTTGTCTCGACGAGATGCGGGACGATGAGGTTTCCCACGATAGCGCCGATTCCGGCAGCAAAGCCGCAGGTGAGGATGAGAAGTCGAGGGTGGTCCCAGGGCTCGAGACTCGTCGAACAGAGCCGTTCGCGGTACGTCATAGAATCCTGTTAGCAGTATCCCATAATAGGTGTACTGAACGGTATCTTCGATATTGGACTTGCGTCGCTCGTTGTGTAGTGCTCGTGAGAAACGGTGGGGATGGGATTTGCTCCTCACGTATTGTTCGTCGCAAAAGCGGTGGGGATGGGATTTGAACCCATGAGGCTTGACAGCCACCTGCTCTCAAGGCAGGCGCGTTGGGCCGCTCTGCCACCCCACCTCACTTGCGTCTTCCTCGTGCGTTCAAAAAGGGTTATCGGTTACGACCGCTCGAGTTGCTCGTCATCGCCAACCGAGAGCCCCAGCTCAGAGACCACCGCTGCCGTCGCCGTCGCACGCAATCGCCCGGCCTGTTCGCGAGCTTCCAGCATCGCGAGCGTCGCACACAGCCCCGCTTCGGTCCCGATCGTCGGGAGCATGGGCGCGAATCCAATTCTGTGGTCTGCGGCTGCCGCCTGCGTCGCGAGCGTCGATACCGCCGGCGTCTCGTCGGCGTCGGTAAAATCAATCGGCTCGCTGAAGCCCGCGAAGTACGCCCGCCCGTTCGATGACGGACCAATCACGGTGTCGTGGCGGCGCAACGACATTGCCGCCCCGTCGATTTCAGTCCGGGCAACGAGCGGCACCGTCGGCTCGAGTACCCCCACGGCGTCAGCCCCCTCGCGCTCGAGGAGGTGGGTGACAGTGTTGCCGATGCGCGCCGCGTGTGTGGAGCCGACCTGGCGTTCGAATCTGACGGGGCCGTCATCGTCTGCACTGTCGGCAGCGGCGACCGACTCGAGTGCATCCGCAGCGAGCGTTCGGATTTCGGCTTCGGCTTTGGCGTCGGTGTCGGCGTCTGTTTCGGTATTGTCGCCGATGAATTCGGCGGGAAGTGTGTCCTCGTCGCGGTAGTTGAGCAGCACCTCGCCGCCGCTTTGTTCGGTAGCGCGGAGTGTATCGGTGACGGCGGCTTCGTAGAGCGCGACGGCGTCGGAGTCGGTGAGTGGTGTCGATTCGACGAGCGACGACAGCACGAGTCCCGGACGCGGCGGGTCGACAGGAACGACGACGATCATGTGCGGTGGTGGGGGCCGTGAACTCTTGAACGCGGCGTTTTGGTGGGCGCATTGTCGAAGACGGGTCGTGCCAGAGCAATCGGGAACAGGACATATCGAACGGACTCACAACACGACAGCACCACGAAACTCGGACGTATTATAATCGTGGAGTCTGTGCACTCGCGTATGGCTACTCGATCACTTACGATTCCGGGACTGCTCGGCGCGCTGTCCGTCGGCGTGCTGGCCGTCCTCGGCGTCTACGGATTCGTCACTGGCTACCTACTCGAGTCCCCCGGTGCGTTGTTCGTGCCGACGGTTGCGACGTTCGGGCTCACGGTGGTTGTCGTGGGAGTGTTGGTCGTTCTCGGCGCGCGCTCGAAGCGCTGGCGGCAGAATCCGTACTGGTAGTATAGCGTCTTCTCGGCAGTTCTTACCGCTCCTGCCGTCCCTTCGTTTGGCGATAATCCGACGCCATCAGCGACGCGAAGTGCTCGACCCACGCCTGCGTCTGGTCCTGTGACTGCTCGCGCGGATCGATCATCGGAACCAGTTCGAACCCGCGGCCGCGGATCGTCGTCGCGTGTGCGTCGGGCAGCGTCAACTCGTCCGCGGGCGTCGTGGTGTACTCGGTCCCGAGTTCGGTGAGTGCACGCTCGCCGACGGGAATCAGGATCTCGGGGTTGATCATCCGAATCTCGGCGTTGAGGTAGGGCTCGCAGGTACCAATCTCCTCGTCAGTCGGCGGCCGCTCCGGATCACGACAGCGCGTGAGATTCGTCAGGTACACGTTCTCGAGTGCAGGCCGGTCTGCAGGCGAGGTCGCATCGCAGAGGGCGAGGCGTTCGAGGATGCGACGGAGGTCCGTCTCGGAGTCCGTGTCGGCCGCCGGCGGTCGGGCAACCAGCGGAACTCTCGTCTCGTCAGCCGCCTCGGTCGGTCGCTCGCCGACGAACAGGAAGTCCGCGCCGACGTCGCCGTAGCCGTGGACGACCTGCGTGCGCGTCTCGCAGAGCGCCGGACAGTTCCGGCACTCCTCGTCCATGCTAAACGGGTTCGCCCGCGTTTGCTGATTCGCGTCCACAGCGGGTACTCGAGTGGCGTGACTAAAAACGCCGCGACTGCCGCTGTAGTGGGTCAGCGACCCAGGCCGCCGCGCTCGTTGACCTCGAGAATGAACTTGACGTTGCGGACGATCTCTTCGGGCGAGGTGTCTTCGTCTTCGTCGTAGAGGTCGCTGGTCCGGTAGAGGATGTTCGCGAGCTGCTTGCTCTCGCTCGAGTCGCCGCGGACGTCGTCGGCGACGGTTCGCAGGAACTCGACGCGTTCTGGATTAGAAGCGAACTCGCCGCCGTTGACGTCTTCACCGCCGTCCGTCAGTACCGCTGTCTCTTCAGCTCCCGTCATTGATCCAGCGACGGCGTGTCGTGCTGTCGGCCCTGGGAAACGCCCTGCCGGTGGACGATTCCCGTATTGTTCGCCACGTTCTGGGTGAGCGTTCGGAGTGCGTCGCCCGTCTCGCTGTCGTCATCGAGCACCGTCGGCTGGCCGCCGTCGCCACCCTCCCGAACCGCGGGATCGAGCGGGATCGAGCCCAGGAACGGCATGTCGTGGGTTTCGGCGAACTCCTCGCCGCCGCCGGAGCCGAAGATATCGTGTTCGCCGCCGCAGTCGGGGCAGGCGAACGTCGACATGTTCTCGGCGATGCCCAGTACGACAGTGTCGTGTTTGGCGAACATCTCGAGTCCCTTCCGGGCGTCGTCGAGTGCCACGTCCTGGGGCGTCGTGACGATAACCGCGCCCGTAACGGGCATCGTCTGAAGCATCGTTAGCTGCGTGTCGCCGGTCCCGGGCGGCAGGTCGACGACGAGGTAGTCGAGGTGCCCCCACTCGACGTCCTCCGTCAACTGCGTGATGACCTTGTGGACCATCGGACCGCGCCAGATGACCGGGTCGTCCTTCCCGGTGAGGAAGGCCATGCTCATCAGCTTCACGCCGTACTTCTCCGGCGGGACGAGCGTCTCGTCTTCGGTCGCCATCGGCGGCTCGTCGGCGTCAACCATCCGCGGCACGTTCGGCCCGTAGATGTCGGCGTCGAAGAGGCCGACGCGCGCGCCGAGTTGGGAGAGGCCGGCCGCGAGGTTGACCGCGACGGTCGACTTGCCGACGCCGCCCTTGCCGGAGGCGACGGCGATGATGTTCTTGACGTTCGGCAGTACCTGTTCGTCGGTTTCGAAGTCGTCTCGGTCGGGGATGCTCGCGGAGAGGTCCGGCTCGAGTCCCTCGCCTTCGAGCAGGCGGCGAATCTCGGCGGCGATGTCGGATTCGGTTGGCGAGTAGGGTGCGCCAAGCGCGAGATCGATGTCGACGGTGTCGCCCTCGACGGTGATCTCGTTGATCAGTCCGAGGGAGACGATGTCGTCGCCGAGTTCGGGATCCTCGACCGATCGGAGACGGTCGCGAACGGCGGCTTCGTCCATGTGGGAAGGTACTTCCGGGCGTCGAAAAGGGTTGTGTTCGTGTTGGAGGTGCGTGGTCACGGGCTGAAATCGAACCGTGGACCGCCGTACGTCGGCGGATCCGGTTCGAGTTCGACGCCCTGCTCGAAGCGCACGAAGTTGAGATAGAACGGCCGGCCACAGCCCTCGATCGGCTCTTCCGCGAGGTCGGTGACGGGGCCGTCCTCGCCGCAGATGAACGCGATACCGTCGGCGGCCTCGCGGGTCTCGAAGTCGTCATCGGGCGCGGCGTACTCCCAGCCCGGCTGTGAGTGTTTCGTGACCGAGCGATCCGCGAGGTCGGGGCCGCGCTCGATGCTGTGGACGGCGTCGCAGTGGGGACAGGTGTACCGGACGGTGATCGAAGGTGAAGCCGTCATTAGTGGTTCTAGGTCGCCACGCACCGTAAGCGTGCGGTCGCCGTTGTCGTTGTGCACCACGATGGCGGAGTGGAGCCGAATCGTTTACCCGCTGGGGCTCTCAGGGCCGGTATGACCGAGCGTGAGGACGAAATCGAAGCAGACACCGAAACCCGGGCCGAAACCGAGTTCGACCCCGAAAAGTTCGAGGAAAAGTACGTCTACTACTTCGAGGAACTCGAGTCGGCCTACTCGAATGCCTACCAGCAACTGCACGGGCGGGTGGACTCCGAGGTGCTGCGCGCGATCGACCGGCAGGTGCTGAGCGAAAGCGAGCCGATCTACGAAGGAAATGGCGAGTTCAGCATCGAGCTCCCCGACGATCCGAAAGAACGAGTCGGTGCCATCGGCGCTGATGAGGAACAGTTTGAGGCCGTCCTCTCCGAATTCACCGACCGGATCGAAGGTGAGTTGCAGCGACTCTTCGGATTCGATTCCGAAGAATAGGCCCGTCCACTGCTCGACCCGGAACACCTTTTGCGCTTACGAGAATCCTTGCAGGTATGATCGACGAGACGGTCGAGGAGATTCAGGACATGCAGACGCACAGCTCCTCGGTAGTCGCCGTGAACGCGACACGTGCACTCGAGGACCTGCTCGATCGCGAGTTCGCAACTGCCGAGGAATACATCCGGGCACTCGAGCGCAACGGGTCGGTGCTCCGACGGGCGAACCCGTCACACGCCTCGCTCCAGAACGCGGTTCGAGAGGTCGTCACAAACGTCACCGACGCCGACCCCGAGACCGTCGAGGAGGCCAAGGAACTGACGCAGGAACAGATCGATGTAGTCGTCTCGCGAGTCGAGTCCGCCAAGGATCGCGCCGCGGAGAACGCAGTCGAGCACCTCGCTGACGGTGCGACGCTGCTGACCCACGACTACTCTTCGACCGTTCTTGAGGCATTAGCGCAGGCGACGGCCGCGGGCAAGACGTTCGACGTCTACGTCACCGAGGCACGGCCGCGCTACATCGGCCGCAAGACGGTCCGTCAGCTCGCGGACCTCGACGGCGTCGAGCCGACGCTGATTACGGATAGCGCGAACGGCTACTACCTCGAGGAGTGTGACCGCGTGATCGTCGGGATGGACTGTATCGTCGACGATACGCTCTACAACCGCGTCGGAACGTTCCCGATTGCGGCGACAGCGAACGAACTCGACGTACCGGTGACAGTGCTTGGGTCGTCCTCGAAGCTGATTACGGAGGGCTTCGTCTTCGAGAACGAGTTCCGCTCTGGCAGCGAGGTCATGCCCGAACCCGCCGAAGGATTCGGCGTTCGAAATCCGGCCTACGACGCGACGCCGGTGTCGCTGCTCGAGAGTGTGATTACGGACGAGGGACGGCAGACGTTCTGATCGGCGGAAATTCTGTTCTTCGCGGCTGACAGTCACGATCCCGTGACGACAGCCTATGCCACTGTCCGTCGTACTGGTAGTATGCGCCTCGTTCAGGTGTTCGTACCGGAGGGGGAGTTGGACCTCGTACTCGAGACGGCCGACGCGGCCGGGGTCGATTACGCCGTGTCGGCGGAGACGAGTCACGACGAGTTCGAGGCACTCGTCTCGATTCCGGTGCCGCCGGCCGGTGTCGAACCGCTCGTTGCGGAGTTTCGAGATGCGGGGCTGGCCGACGCCTCCTACACTGTCGTGACGGCTGCAGAGACCGTCGTCTCGGATCGCACCGACGATCTGCACGGGCGGTTCACCGGAACGCGAATCTCTCGAGAGGAGTTACAGGCACAGGCGGTCGACCTCGCGCCCGCGGCGTCTACCTACTACGTTCTGTTGGTCGTCAGCACAATCATCGCGACGGCCGGTCTGTTGCTCGACTCCGCCGCGACGATTATCGGTGCGATGGTGGTCGCCCCGCTCATGGGTCCCGCGCTCGCGGCGAGCGTCGGCGTGGTCGTTGACGACGACGACCTCGCACAGCGCGGAGTCATTCTGCAGGTCGTCGGCCTGCTCGCCGCCGTTGCGACCGCCGCGATACTCGGCTGGCTGCTCCGGGGGTCGGTATTGCTCCCGCCCGGCTTCGATATCACGACCGTCCCGCAGATTCAGGAGCGGATCACACCAAACGTGCTGGCGCTGTTTCTCGCGCTCGGCTCCGGTATCGCGGGCGTCATTAGCCTCATCCGAGATGTCGGGTCGGTGTTGGTCGGCGTCGCGATCGCCGTCGCGCTCATCCCGCCGGCCGCGACAGCGGGCCTGGGAATCGCCTGGGGACATCCCGAAGTGGTCATTACCGCCGGCACGCTCGTCCTCATCAACCTGCTCTCGATCAACCTGACCGCCCTGCTGTTGCTCTGGTTCTCCGGCTACCGGCCACAGAAGATCGGCAATATCGACCGCGTTTACGGTCGTCTCCGAGCGCGTGTTGCCGTGATCGTCGTCGTCATCGCCGTCCTCTCGCTCGTCCTCGGCGGCGTCACCTACGGCACGTACCAGACTGCTTCCGTCGAACACGACGTCCAGACCGAACTCGCCGCAATGAGCGACGACCCCGAATTCGGCGACCTCGAGTTTCAGGAGGTCTCCATCCAGTACGAACTGATCGACGTCTACACCGGCGACCAGCCTGCAGTCACCGTGCTCGTCGAGCGCCCGCCCGGCGAGACGGAGCCACCCGACTTCGCCGAGCAGGTGCGCGAGCGGTTAGAGTCGGCGACTGGAACCCAACTCGAGGTCGCGACTGAATTGGTGGATACGCAGCGAAGCGGTTGACCGATCGTGCTAGATTTGCCCCACTTAGGCCCGCTCACCGAACGACCGCGGTGCCCCCTCGTGCGGAGTCGCCCACTCGACGGCGTTTTGCAGCACCTGCTGAATCTCCTCGTTCTCGTAGATCGGATACGTCTCGTGGCCCGGCCGGAAGTAGAAGATGCGGCCGCTGCCACGGCGGTAACAGCAACCGCTGCGGAACACCTCGCCGCCCTCGAACCAGCTCGTAAAGACCAACTGGTCCGGCTCGGGAACGTCGAACGGCTCGCCGTACATCTCCGTCTCTGGGAGCTCGATACACTCGCCGAGGCCGTCCGTGATCGGATGCCCGGGGTCGACCACCCACAGCCGCTCGGTCTCGCCGTCCTCGCGCCACTGAAGGCTGCAGGTCGTCCCCATGAGCCGCTTGAAAATCTTCGAGTAATGCGCCGAGTGGAGGACGAGTAGGCCCATGCCCTCGAGTACCCGCTCCTGAACGCGGTCGACGATTTCGTCTGCGACCTCGTCGTGTGCTTCGTGGCCCCACCAGAGCAGGACATCCGTCTCGTCGAGTACGTCCGCAGTGAGACCGTGCTCGGGTTCGTCGAGCGTCGCGGTCTGGACCTCGTACTGGTCGCCTGTCGCTCCCGTCCGGAAGCATTCGGCAAGGGCTTCGTGGATCCCGTCTGGATAGATGGCCGCGACCTCGTCGTCCTCGCGCTCGTGTCGGAACTCGTTCCAGATCGTAATCGTTCGCATAGTTCCCTCTCCAGTGTCGAGTCCCTTAGCTCACGTGATCGGGGTAACGGCCTCCAGAGGACCTGTCACAGTGGCTGACTCACAGCACAACCCGAGAAATTAATCGGTCACAACCCTTATTTTGATCGCTGACTGCGTCCCTCTATGGACTGGGACGGGCCACAAACATCATCACTGCCGCTGGCTTCTCGCTGTATGACCTCTACATCCCACTTACACCGTCAGTCTCGGACGTGTCGAATCCGTCGGGGTGATCGCCGGTGATCGGCACCGACGTCGGTGTCGGCATCGTCGGCCTCGGTGGGATGGGAAACCACCACGCACGAAACGTCACGGAACTCGGCGCAACCGTCGTCGCCGGCGCTGATCTGGTCCCCGAGCAGCGCGACCGCTTCGCTGCCGAATTCGGCGCAGAAACCTACGAAACCCACGAGGACCTCGTCGTCGACGATGCAGTCGACGCCGTCATCGTCACCACGCCGAACCGCTTTCACGAACCGATCACGATCGACGCACTCGAGGCGGGCTGTGACGTACTCGTCGAGAAACCGCTCGCACACACCCTCGAGAGCGCAGAACGGATCGTCGAGGCCGAAGCCGAGGCAGACGGGTTCTGTATGGTCGGCTTCCACAACCGTCACGCGGCCTCGATGGCGATGTTCGAAGAGCACCACGCCCGCGGCCGCTTTGGCGAACTGACTCACATCGAGGCCAACTACATCCGCCGACGCGGCGTCCCCGGTCCCGGCTCGTGGTTCACCAACGAGGACCTCTCCGGCGGCGGTGCGCTGCTCGACATCGGCGTCCACGCGCTGGACCTCGCCCTCTACGCGCTCGATTTCCCCGAAATCACCGAGGTTTCGGGCGTCGCACGGACGACCTTCGGCGCACAGGAGGAGTACGCAGACCCCGACGGGTTCGGCGACAACTGGGATGCAAGCGCAGAGACGTACGAGGTCGACGACTCCGTCAGCGCCTTCATCCGCTGTGCCGACGGCCAGACGATCTCGCTCGAAGCCGCCTGGGCGACCAACCGCGAGGAAAGCATGGACTTTCGCATCCGCGGCACCGAGGCCGGTGCCCAGTTCGACATCGGTGACACCAACATGCAACTCCTCGGTGCCAGTTCCGCCGGCTGTGACCACTACACCGATACCCAGTTCACCGGCGATTCGACCCTGACCGGCTATAAGGAACAGGATGAGCGGTTCCTCACCGCCGTCGCAACCGGCTCCGAACCGGCGACAAACACGATCGACGAAGCGCTCGTCGTCCAGCGCGTCATCGACGCTGTCTACCGCTCGAGCGAGAGCGGGCGCTCCGAGCCGGTCGACTCTGTCGCTGGTGTGCACTCGAGTCCAAGCGAAGCGAGTAAAGCGAACGAAGCGAACGGAGCAGGAGAGACCGGCGAGACGGGTGAACTCGAGGCAGAGGCGGAAGCGGATTTCTGAGTGGGTATGCCTGCTCCTGTTCCTGTTCTTGTTCTTGTTCCTGTTGTCGTCACTGGTAGTATCGTTCTGGCGCTGCCCTGACCTGCTGACCCGTCCCCGTTTGTTCTCCGCTTTGCATGCTGTACGCTGCGTGTTATGAACATGGACAGCGGGCCGAGAAAGAGAACGTGTAGACTGTCCCTTTTGACGTGCGGTTCGAAAAGCGCCGCGTTCAATTGAGTCGCCCGCTCAAGCGGCAGGCGGTCGACCAGCGACCAGACGGAGAGACGATGCCGTCAGTTAAACGACTTCGTCGAAGTCGTGGTGGCCGTGGATGTCGACGCCTTCGTCCGTAATCTCACAGAGGAAGACACCGTTACCGGAGCCGGTGTCACGCTCTGCGGCGGACTTGATCGCGCGTGCAGCGATGGTCGTCGCCTCGTCGTTCGAGAGGTCCTCTTCGAACTCCTGCTCGAGCAGGCCGTAGGCGAGTTGCATCCCGGAGCCGGTGACGGTGTAGTCGTCTTCCATGACGCCGCCGGCTGGGTCGATACTGTAGACGTGGCTGCCTTCCTCGTCGACGCCGCCCAGAATCGGGTGGATGGCGAAGAACGGACCGCCGCGGGCGAAGTTGCCGGCGAGGGTCGCGAGCGCGTCCATGCTGATCGGCTCGCCGCGGCGGGCCTCGTAGAGGTTGACCTCGGCGCGGAGGCTGCCGATGAACGACTGTGCGCCGCCGACGCTGCCGACCATCGTCAGCGCGCCAGTTGGGTGGATCTGTTCGACCTTCTGGACGTTCTTGTTCGAGACGAAGCGCCCGCCAAGGCTTGCGCGCATATCCGTCGCGATGACGACGCCGTCAGCGGTTGAGATACCGATCGTCGTCGTCCCCGTCTTGTTCACGTTGTCGAGGTCCGCGCGCGAGAACTCGTTCTGGGGCATCGAGCCGACTTCCGGCTCGTATGGGTTCGGGTCGTCGGCCAGCTGGTTGACCGTCCGGGAGAAGTCCGAATTATGCTGTGGTGCTCGCATTGACCGAACGTTACGACCGGCACGATATAAAACATCGGCGGTCATCGTCCTTGTTTCCGGTTTGTTCACCGCCCGTCTGGCGCTCGTTCTGGTGTCGTCTGCGGGCGACGAAACCCGGCATGAAGCGTCGTGACACCTTCTCGGCCACGAATTCGGCGACGCCGCTCTAGATGGTGGTGAGTACGCCGCAAAACGAGTGCAGTGTCAGTACCTGCTCAGTGCTGTGCGCCTTCGTAGGCGTTCTCGACGGTGTCGATGAGGCGGTGGACCGGGAGTGTAATCCCAGCCTGGCGGGCGGCGATGGCGAGTGGCATGGCGACGATGCCGACCATGATGCACAGTTGGTACAGCGCGAACAGCGTTGCGTGGTACACGCGGGAGATCATCAGCGTTCAGGCGTGGCTCAGACGGGGGTGATATATAAAAGTTCGTTATTGCTAACATTCATAATGATTGTACCTGGCGAATCAGGTCGGTGCAGTCATGCGATTCAAGGGAGGTTGCGTTCGGACAAACTCAGGGTGTACTGGGACCGGAATCTGGCTAAGCGGGTGGCAATCGACACACTGAATTTGCATAACTTATGGAGGCCATTTCGTTCCCGTGCGCGCTCCTCGACGCGTCTGTGCCGTGTGTGGCTATGTCGTGTGTATCTCTCGCATACAAGTGTGGGCGATGTTTCGCGCTGAGATCGCCACGATAGGGGCGCGGCCGAACCGCAAGACAAGAAACCCCCCGGACCGACCACGCTGTATGGGCAACTATCTCGTCGCGATGGAAGCAGCGTGGCTCGTTCGTGACGTCGATTCGATAGACGACGCGATCGGTGTCGCAGTGAGCGAAGCCGGAAAGCGACTCAACAGCGAGAATATGGACTACGTCGAGGTCGAAGTCGGCGCGACGGGCTGTCCAGCCTGTGGCGAGCCGTTCGACTCCGCGTTCGTCGCGGCCCAGACCGCACTCGTCGGCCTGGGACTCGAAATGGAAGTGTTCAACGCCGACAGCGAGGAACACGCCTCCCGCATCGCAAAGAGCGAAGTCGGCGGCGCACTGCGTGACGTGCCGCTGTCGGTCGTCGAGATTATGGAAACGCCGGAGGACGAGTAACGGACGACCGCGACCACAGCGGCCGTCTCAGCCTCGAAACCGTAGTATGAAAGCGTGGGTGGCAGCAGGTACCGCCTCGACGCTTCTCGACCGCGAAGATTCACTCCCACCCAAAGCTCTTTCTATAACCCCTGGTTATTGGCTGCTATGGAACTGCCAACCCCTGCGGACCTGCGCCAGCGACGGACCGACCTCGGGTTGACCCAGAGCGAACTCGCCGAGACGGCGGACGTCTCCCAGCCGTTGATCGCCCGTATCGAGGGCGGCGATGTCGATCCACGCCTCTCGACGCTGCGTCGAATCGTCAACGCACTCGAGAAGGCCGAGAGCGACGTGGTTCGCGCGGACGACCTGATGAACGAAGCCGTCGTGAACGTAACGCCGGACGATCCGGTGAAAGAAGCGGCGCGAAAGATGGAAGAGGAGGCCTACTCCCAACTCGCCGTGATTCAGGACGGGATTCCGGTCGGCTCGATCAGCCAGAGCGACCTGGTTCATCTCGACTCGGCGGCCCGCGACGAGCCAATCGCAGATCACATGAGCGAGAGTTTCCCGACGGTGTCGAAGGATGCGACGCTCGACGAGATTAGCAACCTGCTGGAACATTATAAGGCCGTGATGATCACGGAAGCGGGCGAAACGGTTGGGATCATCACCGAGGCAGACGTTGCGTCGCGGTTCTCCTAAGCACCTGCGGTGCTGCGCTTCCGAGAACTTGAAGCTGGAAGGGGTGAGCGCTTGGCCGTTTGCGCGTTGTGGGAGGTCACCCGGACGACGACCGTCTACTCGAGTGCAGGTCGCGGCGCGTTTTCGTAGCGGATCATTTTCTCCGGTTTGTCGGAGATGGTCTCGTACAGTTGCTGGAGGGTTTCCTCCGCGGCGAGGACGTTGTGCTCGTCGAGGAACTGTCGGCCGTCGTCGGTGAGTGCGTAGAATTTCCAGGGGTAGCCCTGCTGGCGCTCGTCTTCGGGGAGGGAGACCTCGCGAACGACGCCGATGTCGATCAGTTTCTGGACGTGTTTGTAGACGGTTGCCTCACTCACACTGGGGTTCAACTGCTCGAGTTCGTACATCGAGGGCAGTTGTTCTGGGTGTTGGACGATGTTCGTGAGCAGTGCAAACCGGGTCTGTTGGGTGACGAAGTGGAGGAGTTCGCGCGCGTTCGACCCCTCGGCGGTCCCAAGCCGGGTACTCATACAGCGGCCTACGGACTGTATCACCAAGTAGTTTACCCCGAGGTGAACTACTCTGGGGTGATTTACCGTAGGATAAACCACTCCCGAAGAGTCGCTGCAAAAGAATCGGAAATGGTATTTCTGCCGATATGCGCTGTTTCAGGGCCTGTACCCGGTATCGGAAGAATCGGAAGAATCGGAAACGACCCGGAAACGACTATAATGGCGTGCCGATACGCATTGGATATGACCAACACCGAGCCACCCGTCCCCGAGTCGGTCCTGACGAGCGCTCGCGAGCGCCTCGAACAGGAAGAGCTCACCCTCGCCGACAACGAGGCCATCCTCCACTCACTGAGCGAGCTCACGCCGGTCTACGAGAACGAACGATCCTACTTCGTCCTCGGGAGTTACGACCGCGAGCCGATCCGCCGGCTCAACCTCGTCGTCGACCGGCTCAACCGCCGCACCGACACCTACGCCTTCCGCATGGTCGACGTCCGTGGCGAGTGGGAAAACGGCATCCAGAAGTTCTGTCTCATCGCGGACCTCGTCACCCACGTCGTCGGCATCGCCGAGAAGGAACCAAGCGACTTCCTCGTCGAACAGGGCCTCCTCGCGGGCACCACCGAGTTCTTCGAGAAGAGCTACGTCCTGAAGCGCGAGTATCCGGACGCCGAGGAGGACCATCCCTTCGGCTGGATGCAGGACGGCGTCTTCGAGCTACTCGAGTCCGAGGGAAGGCTCCACCGCTGGGAAACGGAGGAAGAACTCGCCGAGGCGGCGGAAGCGCTTCCCTGACGGAGCGGCCCCCCAAACCGTCCGCGTGCGTACGCGACGACTGGCTCAGGTGTGCCCGGACACCGGAACCGGCTCGTAGGGCTCTTCGAGATACGACATATCCGACGCGGACAGCGAGATGTCGAGCGCTTCGACGGCCTGCTCTAGGTGCTCGACGCTCGTCGTCCCGATGATCGGCGCGTCGACCCAGTCTTTGTGCAGGAGCCAGGCGAGGGCGATCTGTGCCATCGTGACGCCCTTTTCTGCCGCGAGTTCGGCTACGCGTTCGTTGATCTCCCTGCCACCGCCCTCGCGGTAGGGATGGTTGTACATGTGCTCTTCCGCTTCCCCGCGGGTCGTCGCATCGATGTCTTCGTGCGGGCGCGTGAGATAGCCGCGAGCCAGGGGCGACCAGGGAAGGACACCGATTCCTTCCTTTTCGCAGAGCGGCAGCATCTCGCGTTCCTCCTCGCGGTAGACGAGGTTGTAGTGGTTCTGCATCGTGACGAACCGATTGAGCCCAAGTTGATCGCTCGTGTGCAGCGACTCCGCGAATTGGTGGGCCCACATCGAGGAGGCCCCGACGTACCGAACGTGGCCCCGGCGGACGGCATCGTCGAGCGCCCGCATGGTCGTCTCGATCGGCGTGTCGTCGTCCCAGCGGTGAATCTGGTACAGATCGATTGTATCCACGCCCAGGCGCTCACGGCTGTCCGCAAGTTCCTGTTCGATTGTCTTCCGGGAGAGCCCCTGCGAGTTCGGATCGTCGTCTCGCATCTGGTGGTAGACCTTGGTCGCGACGACGGCCTCTTGCTGGTAGTCGAACTCCGCCAGGGCATCGCCAAGAATGCGCTCGGACTCGCCTCGCGAGTACATATTCGCGGTATCGAAGAAGTTGATCCCGAGGTCGATCGCGCGATCGATTATTTCCTTACTCTCCTCGTCTTCGAGCACCCACTCGCGCCAGTCCGAAGAGCCAAAGCTCATGCAGCCGAGACAGAGGCGACTCACTTCCATGCCGGTGGTACCGAGTGTCGTGTACTCCATACGCGTGCGTCGACGAGAAGGGTGAAAACAGTACTGTCCGCCGACGAACGGTATCGGAGAGCGCTTCTGGCTCCATCAGATTTTAGTGTTGAATGGCCATACAGTCACGTGCATATGACGGACGAACACACTGATCGAGAAACCCAGCGCACCGACGAGGATAGTGGCATCGTCTCGCGCATCAAGAACGTGTTCGACCGCGACTAGTGGCACAACACGGACACGACAGCACAGTCGATCGGTCGTTCTTCCGTCACCCCCGCTTTCTTGGGCCGCACCAAACGATGACAGCGCCAGCTACACGATCCCACGTACCAGCGAGCCGAGCACCGGCAACCCGATCGCCGCCCCCACGGTGAGGTAGACGATCGGTGCCATCTCGAGTACCTGCGCTGTCGCCCCGCCGAGGCTGATCACGAACAGGCCGAGGACGACGAGGCCGAAGCCAACCGCGGTGACCAGCGCTCGCCGGAACGTCGTCGAGACGAGTCCAACGAGCGCACCGCCGAGGACGAGACCGATCCAGTGGTACCACGCGAACACGACGCCGAGTCCGGCGGCGAGGACGAGCGCGACGGCGCGGCGGCGCGGCGTCGTTCGAATGGACTCGAGTTCCCGTTCCACGCTGGCGGGGATGCCGTCGCCGCCGAGTGTGCTGGTCGTTCTTCGTTCCAGTGTGGAGTCTGATTGCGACCGCGAGTCGGCTTCTGAATCCGGTTCTGAATTGGATTCGGGGTCGAGTTCGGCTTCGAGATCCGGTACAGACTCCGTCTGGTTTCGGTCCCCGTCCTCTCTCTCGCTGTCGTCACGACTAGGTTGTGACGTCATTTGTCACCCTCCACGACGAACGAGACATCCGGCTCGCCGTCGCCAGTCGTGCGGTCCATCGGCTTCTGCTCGCCGTTTCGCCACTGATCGAACTGATCGTCGTAGTGCGGCGAGAAGTAGTCACCCGAGTTCCCGCCGGGCAGGATCGCCGTCGCGTCACCACCGGGTTCGACGACCATCCGCCAGCTCGCACCGACTGCGGACTCGACGCGGTAGTTCTTGACCGTCGCCCGCGAGCCGTCCGTCGGTGCCGTCTCGTAGTCCAGAAACGGCGCTTCGACGGCGAATGGGTGCTCGATCGTCCGCGTCGAGTTCCAGTCGCCGTAGGTCTCCCAGCCCTCGGCGTCGATTTCTGAGTGGGCGTCCTCGAGTGCTCCAAGCATCGCCTCGGCCTTCGAACGGTCGTCGAAGACCTCGCCATCCTCGGGCAGCGTCGCGACGATCCAGTCGTTCGGATAGTACGACTCGTCGAGCCCTGCATCCTCGAACTCGGTTTCGAAAAGCTGGTGGCGGTAGTGGTCGAACCAGCGGGCGAACACGAGCGCGCCGCGGGAGTCGCGGTTCATCCGGTAGTCCCAGTCTGCGAGCGTGTCCGCCGTGTCGTCGAACTCGTCCGTCTCGCTCGCTGCGAGTGCGTCGAGCAGGTCCGGTACCAGCTGTTCTGCGCGCCCGTCGTACGTATCGTTCTGCAGTTCGCGATGGAAGTCGGGGTCCGTCGGCTCGCCGCCCTCGAGTTGCTCGTCGAGGCGGTCGTAAATCCGCTCGCCCCGGTAGGGTGCTGCGTAGGCGACGCCGACGTAGTGCTCCGGGTCGTCAGCCACGCGCTGGTTCGCCGTCGCGAGCACGTCCGGCTCGATCGCGTGCGGCTTCTCCTCGAAGGGGACGAACCCGTCCCAGGAGGATTCGCCGAACGGAGTAAAGCCCTCCCACTCACCCTCGCCCGCGGAGCCGTCGAAGATCCGGTTGCCGGATACCGGTTCGCCGTCGACTTCCCGAATCGGGAGTTTGCCGGTCGCGTAGTACATCGTCCGACCGTCCGCATCCGCGTAGACGAGATTCTGCGTGGGCAGGTCGAACTTTCGGGTGGACTCGAGTACCTCGTCCAGTCCGTCACTGCGCTCGAACTCGTAGATCGCTTCGGTCGTCCGCGTGGCTGTGTGGCCGGTCCAGGCGACGCCGACGGTCTGGCCCTCGCGTTCGAGGACGGGGCCGTGGACGGTTTTCCGGAGTGTCAGCGTTCGATTCTCGCCGCTCGCGACGGCGATTTCGCGCTCCTCGGTGTCGAACTCGCGCCACTCGCCCCGGTAGCGGTAGCGCTCGCCGTCCTCGTCGATGTCGTACTCGTAGCAGTCGAGGACGTCCGCGCCGACGTTGGTGAACGACCAGGTGCCGCTGTCGTTCGCGCCAGTGATGACGAACGGGACGCCGGGGAAGGTTGCCCCCCGAACCGATGTGGTGGGCGTCTCGACGTGCTGTTCGTACCACAGCGGCGGTGTCATCAGTGTGAGGTGGGGGTCGTAGGCGACGATCGGGAGCCCGCTTTCGGTGTGGTCGCCGGAGACGACCCAGCTGTTCGAACCGACGCCGGGCGGTGATTCGAACTGCGAGAGCCAACCGGTTAGTGCCGGACCGATGTTGGCGGTGGTGGTCGTGCCATTTTCGCCATCCTCGGGTAAGGGGTCACTAGCAGAACCAGCGGAGCCAGCGGATTCAGCAGATTCAGACCGTGGCGCAGTCGCTGTCGACACCGTGCCGATCCCAGCAGATTCGCCGTTGCCGGCGTCTTCCTCGCCGTTCTCGTTCAGTCGATCCGCTTCTATCTCATCCCGCAGAATCGGCACGTCGTGATCTAGTCGGTCCGGATAGAGTTCCGCGACGACATCGTCGCCGAGTCGCTCCGCAATCAACGCCTCGCGGAGCTCGCCGAAATTCCCCGTCAGATCCCACGAAATCTGCTTCTCCATCAGCATCGAGTCCACCGGCGTCCACGGCTCGGGTTCAGCGCCGAGTAGTTCGAACTCGAGTGGCAACTGTTCGTCCTCGATCACTGCGTTGACGCCGTCGGCGTAGGCTTCGACCAGCGGACCGGCAGGTGTGTCGGCGACGTGCTCCCACGTGGCCTCGGCTGCGCCGGCAAAGTCCATGGCGACGTGGAACTCGTCGTCGTCGAGCATCACCTCGCCGACGAGTTCGGACACCTGTCCGCGCATGACTCGTCGCTGCAGGTCGAACTGGAAGAGCCGGTCGAACGCCTGGGCGTAGCCGACGGCGAAGTAGGCCGCTTCCTCGCCGTCGGCGCTGATCGTGGGCACGCCGAACTCGTCGTAGCGGATGCTGGCCTCGCCGTGGGAACTCTCGACGGTTTCGGGGAGTGTGCGGTCGGCCGCGTCCCAGGCGTCGCCCGACAGGGGGGCGAACTGGTCGAGCAGGTCGTGGGCGTCGGTCAGCGCCAGTCCCCCGACACCGGCGGCGAGCACCCCGGCGAGAACGGTTCGCCGTGTGGTATCGTTCGTCACTATCCGGTAGCTGTTCCTACGACCACATAAACCGCCCTGTTGTTGTCTCGGTGCTGTGTGCTGGTTCGTCGCTCTGTGCCATCTGCCAGCGGAACAAACACGACGGGAGGCTAACACAATGTTAGCTGGTTCGCTTCCGAACTGCTATGGGGGTCCAGTGTGTAGGGGGAAGTGAACGATGTCATCGCCTCAAGCGAAGACCCGCGACGTAGACGCCAATGCGTGCCCCGTCATCCAGTCACTCGAGCAGATCGGCTCGCAGTGGCGACTGGCGGTCCTCCACGAACTGCTCGTCGGCGAACAGCGGTTTAACGAACTCAAGCGCTCGACCGGCGCGAACGCGCGAACGCTCTCGCGCGTCCTAGACGATCTCGGCGAAATGGGATTCGTCGAGCGCCGCATCGAAGAAGACGCCCCGATCGCGACCTACTACAGTCTCACCGACAAGGGCGAGTCACTCGAGCCGGTGTTCGACGAAATCGAGTGCTGGGCGGGAAGTTGGCTCGACGAGGATGTGCTGACCCGGGAGTGAAGGTCGGAAACGAACGAGAGAGTCGAACGTCGGTTTTTGACTGCGTGAAACAGTCAGAAGACGCTGCGCAACTGATCTGCCTCAGCCGTCCAGATCTAGTTCCACAAGTTGCAGCGACCGGTCGAGATGACAGACCTCGTGTGGCGGATCACCGAGAATGTCGCTGATCCGGTGTTCCTCGTCGAACGCCACGCCATCGGGCTCACAGAACTCGTGGCTCGGACACTCGACGTACGGGCATGGCCCCGAAAGGCTCGCCTTGCTCCCGGCGAACGAGCCCTTGCTCGGGATGTTCGCACGCACGGACGCCGGTTCGACTTCGACGGCGCGGACGCCGCCGTCGTGCATGGCGCACTCGAGTGTCTGTGCGTTTTCACGGACGGCGGTGACGCGGTATTTGGTGCCGGTATCGAGGTTGAGACACTGGCTTCGGTAGGGACAGCCCGCGCAGCCGTCGGCCTCGCCCTCGTAGACGAATTCGGTTCCCGGCTCGGCGAGACGGGAGCCGATGAGCGTGACAGTGGTCATACCCTGGAGTATTCACCACTCGCGGTTAAGCCTCACGTCACTGGGGAGACCCCTATTCCGGATCACCTGGCGTGGACGATCCGCGGCCCGTAAGCTCGTCCAACCGCTCGAAGTACTGCTCTCGGGGCACCTGATAACACGCGCGGTAGTCGACGTCACCGGCGTCGAACTGTTCGGCGAGATCGACTGCCGCTGTGAGCGCGTCGCTCCGGGTCGGAAAACTGGTACCGCCCTCGAGTGTCACCTCGGGTTCGAGATAGAACGTGACGTACCAGTCGGTCCGCCCCGTCGTATCACTCGGGTTCTGTCCCGGACGACGGGTTCGCTTGCCGTGCGTAAGGTACAGCGTCGGCAAACAGGGGGCAGGGAAGTCGTCGCCGTTGAACACGTCGGGTCGGTAGGCGAGAACGAGCCGACCGTCCTCGCCCTCGGACCAGACGGTCCAGGACTCCGGCAGGGACTCGAGTGTGGTCATGGCTGCGGGTTGGTGAAGCGTCCCTAAAGGTTCGTCGTGATCCACGGAGATCTGGACAGAGTGGGGGCAGTCGACTGGAATTCTCAGTCAGTGCGATCGATCCAGAAACACATAGTGGCGAACGTATCACCGTTTCTAGGAGAGCGCGCGCGAGCAAACCACGGTAATGCAGGCCGGGAATTTACGTCGCTACTCACGAAATGAGTGCCGTGGTATCAGTTGACAGCGCCGCGTACCGGTGCAAATTGCCGCTAATTCGCTCCTGACAAATATCTTTTGGGGCCAACGTTAAGTACCTGGATTACTCACTCATTAAATACTATCGGTATCCGTTCACCGAACCGATTTACCCCACGCCCGATCGTGGAACGCCGTCGTGCGAGACTCCAGACACGGTCATCTCGCACTGGTGCGTGGTGGGTGTTCGCACATGACACAACAGACCGTCGTCGCCGACGCTCGTCCGAGCGCGCCCTCGCCGAGAGACCCCGTCTCGGTCTGGAGGGGACCCACGAGAGTCACCCGCGGATCGGCTGTGACTGGCAGTCGAGCCGCCGATGAGCCACCAATGCAGGACCCACGCTGTTTCGTCGCCTCGTGCGTTTGCGAGAGCGCTCACAGGTACGATCACGGATCGACACCGACACCGACACTGACGACCGACGAACGCGACCCAATCGACGGGGATCCACAACTGGCAAGATAACATGACTGGTGACATCGAGACGCTCGAGGACCTCAGCGCGGAGTACAAGGAATCGATGCCCGCAGACCTGCGGGAGACCAAATCCTTCGACTGGTACCTAGAGGAGGTGTACACAGACCCCAAGGTGACCCGCAACGCCCACCAGCGCGTTGCGGATATGTTCGACTACTACGGCACCACCTACGACGAGACAGAGGGTGTCGTCGAGTACCAGCTAGCAAGTGAGGACCCGTTAAACGACGGCGAGAACACCTTCTACGGGAAGGTCATTCATCAATCGATTCACGAATTTGTGAACAAGGTGAAATCGGGTGCCCGCCGCCTGGGTCCCGAGCGGCGTATCAAACTCCTGCTCGGCCCAGTCGGGTCGGGGAAGTCCCACTTCGACAAGCAGGTTCGGGAGTACTTCGAGGACTACACGCTCCGCGAGGAGGGTCGGATGTACACCTTCCGCTGGACGAACCTCTGTGACGTCATCAAGGATCAGGACCCGGCCGACGACACCGTTCGTTCGCCGATGAATCAGGATCCGCTCGTTCTCCTGCCACGCGAGCAGCGCCAGCGCGTGATCGACGACATCAACGAGCGCCTCGATGCGCCCTACACGATCCAGAACGAGCAGTCGCTCGACCCCGAGAGCGAGTTCTACATGGACAGGCTGCTCGCCTACTACGACGACGACCTCCAGCAGGTACTCGAGAACCACGTCGAGATCATTCGCTTCATCGCCGACGAGAACAAGCGCCAGGGACTCGAGACGTTCGAGCCCAAGGACAAGAAGAACCAGGACGAGACCGAACTGACGGGCGACGTCAACTACTCGAAGATCGCCATCTACGGCGAATCCGATCCGCGTGCGTTCGATTACTCGGGTGCGTTCTGTAACGCGAACCGCGGTATCTTCTCCGGTGAGGAACTCCTCAAACTGCAACGCGAGTTCCTCTACGACTTCCTGCACGCCACCCAGGAACAGACGATCAAGCCGAAGAACAACCCGCGGATCGACATCGACCAGGTGATCGTCGGCCGGACGAACATGCCCGAGTACAAGGACAAGAAGGGCGACGAGAAGATGGAGGCGTTCAACGACCGCACGAAGCGGATCGACTTCCCGTACGTCCTCTCCTACGAGGACGAGTCGATGATCTACGAGAAGATGCTGAACAACGCCGACGTGCCGGATATCAACGTCGAACCCCACACACTCGAGATGGCCGGCCTCTTCGGCGTCCTCACCCGCATCGAGGAACCCGACGCGGAGACGGTCGACCTCCTCTCGAAGGCGAAAGCCTACAACGGCGAGATCGACGAGGGCGACGATATCGACATCAAAAAGCTCCGCGACGAGGCCGAGCAGAAGGCCGAGATCGGCGAAGGCATGGTCGGTGTTTCGCCCCGGTTCATCGGCGACGAGATCGCGGAGGCGATCATGGATTCCAAACACCGCTCGCGCGGGTTCCTCTCGCCGTTGACGGTGTTCAACTTCTTCGAGGAGAATCTGGAGCACCACGGCTCTATCCCCGAGGACAACTTCGAGACGTACTACCGCTACTTAGAGACGGTCCGCGAGGAGTACAAAGAGCGCGCCATCGAGGACGTGCGCCACGCGCTCGCCTACGATCTGGACGAGATCCAGCGTCAGGGCGAGAAGTACATGGACCACGTGATGGCCTACATCGACGACGACACGATCGAGGACGAGCTGACCGGTCGCGAGCAAGAACCCGACGAGACGTTCCTGCGCTCGGTCGAGGAGAAACTCGACATCCCCGAAGACCGCAAGGAAGACTTCCGCCAGGAAGTGAGTAACTGGGTCTCCCGCCGGGCGCGCGAAGGCGAGGCGTTCAACCCGCAGGACAACGAGCGCCTGCGCCGCGCCCTCGAACGCAAGCTCTGGGAGGACAAGAAACACAACATCAACTTCTCCGCGCTGGTGTCGGCCAACGAGTTCGACGACGACGAACGCTCCGCCTGGATCGACGCGCTGATGGAACAGGGCTACTCCGAGGACGGCGCGAAGGAGGTACTCGAGTTCGCCGGCGCGGAGGTCGCCAAGGCAGAGATGGAAGACTAATATGACCGGACACGACTACGTCACCGAGGCCGACCGGGAACTCGAGGAGACCTACGAGGAGCCGATGGCGCTCGCGGCGTACGTCGACCGGATCTTCGAGAATCCGACGATCGCCTCTCACGCCTCGAAGTACCTGCTCGAGGCGATCGAAGCGGCCGGCACCCGCACCGTGGTCGAGGAGGGTGAGGAGAAAGAGCGCTACCGCTTCTTCGACGATCCACACAACGACGGCGAGCACGCCATCCTGGGCAACACGGAGGTGTTGAACGGGTTCGTCGACGACCTCCGCTCGATCGCCGCGGGCCGGGCGAAAGACGAGAAGATCATCTGGTTCGAGGGACCGACGGCGACGGGCAAGTCCGAACTCAAACGCTGTCTCGTCAACGGCCTTCGAGAGTACTCGAAGACACCTGAGGGACGCCGGTACACCATCGAGTGGAACGTCGCCACCGCCGAGACGAGCGACCGCAGTCTGAGCTACGGCGTCGACCCGACGGCGGGAGACGATCAGAACTGGTACCAGAGCCCCGTCCAGTCCCACCCGCTGTCGGTCTTTCCGGAGCAAGTTCGCTCGCAGGTGCTCGCCGATCTGAACGAGCAACTCGAAGACCACGTTCCGGTTCGGGTCGACACCGAACTCGATCCGTTCTCGCGGGAGGCCTATGACTTCCTCGAAGAGCGCTACCGCCGGGAGGGAAGCGAGGAGTTGTTCTCGGCGATCGCCGACAGCGAGCATCTCCGGGTGAAGAATTACGTCGTCGACATCGGGCAGGGCGTCGGCGTCCTGCACTCCGAAGACGAGGGACGGCCGAAGGAGCGCCTCGTCGGCTCCTGGATGCACGGCATGCTCCAGGAACTTGACTCGCGCGGGCGGAAGAACCCGCAGGCGTTCAGCTACGACGGCGTGCTGTCGCAGGGTAACGGCGTCCTCACGATCGTCGAGGATGCCGCCCAGCACGCCGACCTGCTGCAGAAGCTGCTGAACGTACCCGACGAACAGTCGGTCAAACTGGACAAGGGCATCGGGATGGACGTCGACACCCAGTTGCTCATCATCTCGAACCCCGACCTCGAGGCCCAACTGAACCAGCACGCCGACCGCAACGGCATGGACCCGCTGAAGGCACTCAAACGCCGACTCGACAAGCATCGCTTTGGCTACCTGACGAACCTCAGCCTCGAGTCAGAACTCATCCGCCGCGAGTTGACCAACGAGACCGAGGTCTGGGAGGCCGACAGCTACGACGAACTCGAGGAGCGCATTCGCGAGCCGGTGCGGGCGACGATCAAGGGCCAGGACGGCGAGACGCGAACGCGCGAGTTCGCCCCGCACGCCATCGAGGCGGCAGCCCTGTACGCCGTCGTGACCCGACTCGATGAAGAGGACCTACCGAACGGGCTCGACCTGGTCGATAAGGCGCTGATCTACGATCAGGGCTATCTGCAGGAGGGCGACACCCGCCGCGAAAAGGACGAGTTCGACTTCGACGACGACGGCCACGACGGCGACCACGGCATTCCGGTCACCTACACCCGCGATACGCTCGCGGAACTGCTCCAGACCGAACGGGATCGTCACCACACCGACCTGGCCGTCGAGGATGTCGTCATGCCTCGCGACGTGCTGAACGCGATGGCCGAGGGGATGGCGAACGCACCCGTTTTCTCGACCGGCGAGCGCTCGGAGTTCGAAAACCGCGTCGTTCCGGTCAAGAACTACATCTTCGACCGACAGGAGTCGGACGTCATCGAGGCCATCATGCACGAGAAACGGGTCGACGAGGAGACTGTCGGCGAGTACGTCGAACAGGTCTACGCCTGGGAGACCGACGAACCGCTGTACAACGACCGTGGCGAACGGGTCGAGCCGGATCCGCTGAAGATGAAGCTGTTCGAAATCGAGCATCTCGGCCGGTTCTCCGAGGACGAGTACCAGGGGAACCTCCCCCGGGAAAGCGTCAGGAACTTCCGCCGCGAGAAGGTGATCACCTCCCTCAATCGCCACGCCTGGGAGCACCGCGACGAGGACTTCTCGGTGGCCGATGTCGACCTGGCAGCGATCCCCGTGATCAAGTCGGTCCTGGAGAGCCACGACTGGGACGACGTGAGTCGCACCTTCGAGGACTTCGACCCGCGCCAGTGGGACGACCCGCCGAGTGGGACCGAGACGGCGTCCGTCAAAGAGAACACGATCGAGACGATGGTGGAAGAGTTCGACTACTCCGAGGCGTCGGCCGAACTGACCAGCAGGCACGTTATGGGACAGGTGAGCTACAGATGGGACTGATTGCTGCGGGCGCGACTGAGCCCGAGATTACGACCGAGGTGCAAGCATGGGACTGAGAGACGACCTCGAACGATTCCGTGAGGTTGGCGAACAGCGCCGCGAGGATCTGGCCGACTTCATCCAGTACGGCGAACTCGGGAACGGCAGACCCGACCAGATCAACATCCCGGTCAAGATCGTCTCCTTGCCCGAGTTCGAGTACGACCAGCGCGACCAGGGCGGCGTCGGCCAGGGTGAAGACGGCACTCCACAGCCCGGCCAGCCGGTCGGTCAGCCACAGCCCCAGCCGGGCGACGATGACGGTGATGGCGACGAACCCGGCGAAGAGGGCGGCGAGCACGAGTACTACGAGATGGATCCCGAGGAGTTCGCCGAAGAACTCGACGAGGAGCTCGGACTCGACCTCGAGCCGAAGGGGAAACGCGTCATCGAGGAGAAGGAAGGCCCGTTCACCGATCTCACCCGAACCGGCCCGGACAGCACGCTCGACTTCGAGCGGATGTTCAAGGAGGGCCTCAAGCGCAAGCTCGCGATGGACTTCGACGAGGAGTTCCTCAAAGAACTCTGCAAGGTCGAGGGCATCACGCCGCGAGACGTCTTCGAGTGGGCCCGTGGCGAGAACATCCCGGTTTCGATGGCCTGGGTCGAGGAAGCCTACAGCGACGTTCCCGAGTCCGAACGTGGCACGTGGAGTTCGATCTCGGAGGTCGAGGCCAACGTCGAACGCGAGAGCGTCCAGCAGCAGATCCGCCGCGAGGGAATCAAGCACGTTCCCTTCCGCCGCGAGGACGAGCGCTACCGCTACCCCGAGATCATCGAGGAGAAAGAGAAGAACGTCGTCGTCGTCAACATCCGCGACGTGTCTGGCTCGATGCGCGAGAAAAAGCGC
The DNA here is from genome assembly GCF_001861355.1 of Natrialba sp. SSL1. GTDB lineage: Archaea > Halobacteriota > Halobacteria > Halobacteriales > Natrialbaceae > Natrialba. The sequence goes on along the minus strand of NZ_MASN01000035.1, from coordinate 54,691 downwards.
GAACTCGTCGAGCGCACCTTCACGCCGCTCGACTGGTACCTCCAGGGCAAGTACGACAACGCCGAATTCGTCTACATCGCCCACGACGCCGAGGCCTGGGCGGTCGAACGCGACGACTTCTTCGGCATCCGCTCCGGCGGCGGCACGAAGATCTCGAGCGCCTACGAGCTCGCCGCCGAGCTACTCGAGGAGTACCCCTGGAGCGACTGGAACCGCTACGTCTTCGCGGCGGGCGACTCCGAAAACTCTTCGAACGACACCGAAGAGCGCGTGATCCCGATGATGGAACAGATCCCCGCGAACCTCCACGCCTACGTGGAGACCCAACCGAGCGGGAACGCGATCAACGCCACCCACGCCGAGGAACTCGAGCGTCACTTCGGCACCGACGCCGACGACGTAGCAATCGCGTACGTCAACGACGCCGACGACGTGACCGACGCAATCTACGAAATTCTCAGCACGGAGAGTGAGGCAGATGAGTAGCGACCCCTCGAAATCCGGTGGTTTTCATGAGTAAACGAAACACCAACGCCGACAGATTCCGCAAACAGGCGATCGCGACCGAACTCGAGGAGCCGGTCACCGAGGCGCGCAACTTGGCGATGAAACTCGGCCTCGAGCCGTACCCGGTCAACTACTGGATCATCGACTACGACGAGATGAATGAACTCATCGCCTACGGCGGGTTCCAGTCGCGGTACCCACACTGGCGATGGGGGATGCAGTACGACCGCCAGCAAAAGCAGGGCCAGTACGGCGGCGGCAAGGCCTTCGAAATCGTCAACAACGACAACCCGGCCCACGCGTTCCTCCAGGAGTCGAACACCATCGCCGACCAGAAGGCCGTCATCACCCACGTCGAGGCCCACTCGGATTTCTTCGCGAAGAACGAGTGGTTCGGCCTCTTCACCAGCGGCCGGGCCGACGAGGAGCAGGTCAACGCCGCGGCCATGCTCGAACGCCACGCCCGTGCGATAGACGAGTACATGTCCGATCCCGAAATCGACCGCGCCGAGGTCGAGAAGTGGATCGACCACTGTCTCAGTCTGGAGGACAATATCGACCAGCACCAGGTGTTCGAACGACGGCTCGACGTCGACGGCCCCGCGGTGACGGCCGACCTCGACGAGGATCTGGCCGAAAAGCTCGACGAACTCGAGCTCTCCGACGAGATCAAGGGCGAGGTGTTCGACGAGGAGTGGCTCGAACGCCTCGAAGGCGAGGACGGCGGCATCACGTTCCCCGAGGTACCCCAGAAGGACATCCTCGCGTTCGTCCGCGAACACGGCAAGCAGTACGATCCCGACGCCGAGCGCGCCGTCGAGATGGAGGAGTGGCAACGAGACGTACTCGACATGATGCGCGCCGAGGCGTACTACTTCGCCGCCCAGAAGATGACGAAGGTCATGAACGAGGGGTGGGCGGCCTACTGGGAATCGACGATGATGACCGACGAGAGCTTCGCCGGCGCAGACGAGTTCATGAACTACGCCGACCACATGGCGAAGGTGCTGGCCTCCGGCGGACTCAACCCCTACAGCCTCGGGATGGAGCTGTGGGAGTACGTCGAGAACACGACGAACCGTCAGGAGGTCTTAGAGCACTTGCTCCGCGTCGAAGGCATCTCCTGGCGCAACCTGACGGACGTCGTCGACTTCGACGAGGTTCGCGACCAACTCGAGCCGCCCGCCGAACTCGACTCGATTACGTCGGAAACGATCGACGACCTCGCGAGCGCGGACGTGTCCGACGAGTGGCTCGATCACGAGGCACTCGAGTTGGCTCGCGAGGGCGAGATCGATGTCGACCGCTACCCATGGAAGGTGCTCACCTACGAGGGGCTCGCGCGTCGCCACTACTCGCTCGTCAAGCGCCAGAACCGCGGGTTCCTTTCGCGGGTGAACCAGAACGAACTCGAGCGCATCGGGCGCTACCTGTTCGACGACGCCCGCTACTCCTCGGTCGAGGAGGCCCTTGCCGAGGTCAACTACACTGCGGGCTGGGATCGCCTCTTCGACGTGCGTGAGAGCCACAACGACGTAACGTTCTTGGACGAGTTCCTCACGCAGGAGTTCATCACGGAGAACAACTACTTCACCTACGAGCACTCGAAGGCGACGGGCCAGTTCCACGTCGCCAGCGATGCCGCCGAAGACGTCAAGAAAAAACTCCTGTTGCAGTTCACCAACTTCGGCAAGCCGACCATCGCGGTCTACGACGGCAACTACAACAACGCGAACGAACTGCTGCTGGGCCACCAGTACAACGGCGTGATGCTCGATCTCGGGAAGGCGACGGAGACGCTGAAGCGCATCTTCGAACTCTGGGGGCGGCCGGTGAACCTGCTGACGATCGTCAAGGAGGTCAACGAGCACGATATCGAGGTCGCGAAGCGGCGGAATCGCGAGCCTGAGGCCGAAGAGCAGGGCAAGCTCATCCGCTACGACGGCGAGGAAGTGACGACAGAAGACGTGCGCTGGGAGACGGTCGAACATCTTGCGGCGGACGACGTGGATTACGACACGAAGCCGGAGGACTGGCTCGCCTGAACTCGGTGCACCGGTCTACCGCACACTCCACCCGTCGACAGTAGTTAAGAGCGGGATTTCTTTGATCAGGTCTATTCCTGAAACTGAATCGGAATTCGGTCACTACACGTACGTATCGAATACCCTCACTGCGACGTCTGATCGGGGCCCCACACACCCACTTCGACACCCAGTCCCGCCCGACGCAACCCGTCGGCGAGCGGATCGCCGATAGCTGCCGCCGGGGTGAGGATACCGCCCTCAAGTGGCGAGTCGATTTCCTCGTTCACGAGACACATCGCCGCCTCGCCGAGCATCTTCGCGGTCGCGCCGTACCCCGGATCCCGGTCGGCGCTGATCCGACTCTCGACGACGAACGGCCCGTCGGTGGCGGTTCCCCGACCGAGCACGCGAATCGTAAAGTACCCGTCCTCGATCTCCTCCTTCGTCGGTCCCTCGCCCGGATCTGGGAACACGAAGCGACGGAGGGCGTCCCGCGTCGGGCCAACGGCCAGAAGCCCAGTCGCCACCCCGAGGCCCGCCGTGACGGCGCATGCACCCGCCAGACCGACGGGACCCGACTCGACGGGGACGACCTCCGTACACTCGAACTCGCGACCCCACGGGTACTCGAGTAGGGCGTTGCTTCGTCGAATCACCCGCTCGTTCATGACTGCCATCGGCGACGGGGCCGTCCACTCCCCTCGCAGCGGATCGTTGCGCGGGAGGGTCTGTGCGCCTGGATCGACGCCGTCGCGCTCGCCCGGTGGCGCCAGCGAGTATGGGTTCCGAAGTGTCTGTCGGGCGACCGGATCGGTGGATGCGGCCTGGAATACTTCGACGATGCTCGACATCGTGCCGCCGCTTACCCCGCCGCGACCGCCCTCGAGGTAGATCCGAACCAGATCACAGGGCGTCCCGAACTCCTCGAGGGCAAACGACTGAACGAGCTTCGTACCGAGATCGGCCGGGATAGAATCGAATCCGCAACTGTGGACGATACGAGCGCCCGCATCGACCGCATCGTCGTGGTAGCGGTTGATCATCTCCCGGATCCAGTTTAGTTCCCCGGTGAGGTCGCAGTAGTCCGTTCCGGCCTGGATACACGCCTCGACGAGGGGCGTGCCATACTTCGTGTAGGGTCCAACAGTCGTACAGACGACGCGGGTATCCTCGGCGATAGCGCGCAGGCTCTCCGGCTCCGTTGCATCGCCGATGACAATCGGGAGGTCCTCCCATCCGTCGCGCTGCGCCACGAGCGCAGTTTCGAGTTCGCGAAGCCGCGTCTCGTCGCGACCGCCGAGGGCGAGTGAGAGGTCGTCCGACGTGTACTGTTCGGTGAGGTACTCGGCGACGAGACGGCCAGCGACGCCGGTTGCACCCCAGACGACGAGATCGTATGTCCGGTCGGTGTTCGACACGAATAGTCGTCGCTTCGTGATCCATCGCCCTCAACCGTTCGGTGGTCTCGGTGGTCTCCACACTGGTACACGGTACTCCGCGGAGCAGAGTCATCTGTGATAGTCGCCACTGCAAGTCACTGCACACCTGATCGCACGAGGGCAGCGCGGTTCGGCACGAGCGCCGTTGTGCTGAGTCCGGAGCGTTCCTCTCGAAAGGAGACGTTGTCCGCTCTGCTACTTACCCGCGGTGACGACGTACGATTCCATTGGTGAGGCTACTCCTTCGTCGTCGCTGTACACGTGCAACGCATCCGTGACCTCGTGAATCAGTTCGTCCCGCACCGCTCGGTCGAGGGCTGCGATCGATTCGGCGAGCGGCGAGCTAGCCGCCTCGCGGCGAACGAACTCCGAGGTCGACGGGTAGCGCACGGAACCGATCTCGATGGTGACCGAGACCTCGTCGAACCCCCCGTCTTGAACGAGTGTCCGGAGGTCTTCACCGTCCCACGCTGGGAACGGAGAGCGCATCATACCCCCGGCTTCCTCGCCGACGTACTGCTCTAGAGCGTCGGCCAGCACGACGTACGCGGGCTGGTAGTCGAGCGGTCGCCAGACGCTCAGTGCCACGCGTCCCTCCGGCGCGAGAACCCGATGCATCTCTTCCACTGCGGCGACGGGGTCGTCGAAGAACTGGAGAGCCTGTTGACAGCAGACGACGTCGAACTCCTCGTCGGAGAACGGAAGCGCAGTTGCGTCGCCCTGTCGCCACTCGATCTGCGGGCGGGCCTCGGTAGCGGTTTCCGCCGCCACTGTGAGCATTCCGTCGTTGATATCGAGCCCTACAACGGATCCAGTCGTCCCGACCCGGGATGCGGCACGACGCGCTACGATGCCGGTCCCGCAGGCAACGTCCAGGACTCGATCTCCCTCGCCTATCTCGCCGGTCTCGATCAGTCGATCCGCCCACGGCGCAAACATCGCTGGCACGAGATACTGTTCGTAGGCCTCGGAAGCGCTCTGTTCGATCTGCCAGCCGGCCGATTGACGTGTCTGGTTGCTCATGGCCTCTCACCACGACTGCAGGGACGCCCTGAGCGGATGTATAAATGCCTAGTGAAATATTTCACGGCGTGAAAGCACCGCTGGCGAGGACGATCTGCGTTGGGGAGTGTCGGTCATCGGATCGATTCGGCCGAGAGGAGGTCAGTTGCGTCGTCGAGCGGTCGAGCTTCAGCTCGGAACTGTTCATAGTACGACTCCGCCCACGCACGCATCTCGTCGCTCTCAGTGTCGACGAGTGACTGTAACGCCCCCGTTTCCGTGTCGTAACAGCAGATGCTGACCCGGTCATCGAAGAGGCTGATTCCACACCGGTCGTCGAGCGGCAGATCATCGTGTAACAAGACCGTGTAGTTGGCGCGCGTCGCCGTCTCCACGACTGTTTCTTCGTCCCACGAGAGGAGCGCCTCGAAAACGTCGGGTGGATAGATATATTCACACTGCAGGCCATCCAGAACGTGGTCGAAGAACGGCTCCAGATTCCCCGATTTGAGCAGCGCCATGCCGAATCCGCGCATCGTTCCCGTCGTTGTTATGAGTTCCGTGAGACGTTCGACCGGCTTGTAGGGGTACCCGGGCCCTGGCTGGGAGACCACCACGTCGGTGAACAACTCGATAGTAAACCCGTTGATCTCGTGCGGTAACCACGGCCAGACCTCTCGAAGTCGCCGCTGATACGTTATCGCGTCCGTAAAGTCCTCGAGTCGACCGGCCACGAACTCGCCCAACTCGGTTAGCCGGTACGTGTTCCCATCTCGTTCGATCCAGTGGCGGTCCTGGAAGTCGGTGAGAACTCGACCCATGGTCGGAGAAGACGCTCCTGTCGCGGTACGGAGTTCGTCCCGGTCACACGGACCGCTGGTCAGTGCGTCGAGTACGCCGACGCGGTGGGTCGAACTAACGAGGAATTCGATGTCATCGAGCGTTGCACCCATGAGAAATGGTACGGGTTAGCACACGATAATCGTATAGCCCGGACTCTCCGTGAGTGACTACCCTGTACAACGCCAACCCGCTCCTGAGAGGCTGAACCAGCACCTGTTTTGAAACCGTTCTGCTGTATACACGCTCTGGATGCCGCAGGCGACTCTTGGCACAATTCGGACAGACCGATAACCGACTCAGTAACCGGGAACCCTGTATTCACCGCGGTTTCCACGATTTCACTCTGAACAAAGAGGGGCTACTACTAACGGCTGTCAAACTCGATTACCAGCGGCTGTCAAATTCGAATCGGCCGATCCGCCGAAATACAGTCGACACCCCGGAGCCCGAGCACCAGCGCCGTCAGTCGCCGCTCGATCGACCACGCGTGGACCTCGAGATCCACCGTCTTCGCTCGCGGCACCAACTGCGTCGTCAAACAGCGCCAGTAGTTCGCCCCGATCACGTCACAGTCGAGTTCGACCGCCGACGTCACCGGCGTCTCGAGTCGCCGACTGACGAGCAACCCCGTCGGCTGGCTCGAATCCAACTCGCGGATCGTCCGCAATTCCGGCGCGAGAAACGACGTCGTCACCACGCGGTTCTCGACGCCCTCGAGTGCATCGAGCACGTCCGCCGCAATCCCCAGTTCCTTCATCTCGAGGTTGATCTCAACGCCGGGCGGGACGGCCTCGAGCATCTCCTCGAGTGTCGGAATTTGCTCGCCGGACTCGAGTACGGTGTGGGTTTTGAGGTCCGAAAGGCTGCTCTCTGCGACGGTGGCGATGCCGCCGGTGACGCGCTCGATCGTCTCGTCGTGGATGACGACGAGTTCGCCCGAGCCGCAGCGTCGAACGTCGAATTCGACGGCGTCAGCGTACTCAGCGGCGGACTGGATGGCGGCGATGGTGTTCTCCGGAGCCGTCGCGGCGAAGCCGCGGTGGGCGATCAGTCGCATTCGATCCGGTTGACGGTGGCCAGTGGCTTCAGTGTCACGTCCGAGGTGGAGTGCCGTGCGTACCTGTCTGCAAGCGGGACATCGGTGAGTCACCGGTGTGAGCGTGGTAATGCAGACATGTGCGACCCTCACGGGTGGAAAACTGTTCGATCTATCGCAAACAGTCGGTCACCCAAAGCGTTTAGCATCTATGCTTAAAGTGGTCCGTTGAGAATCGACTGTCACGTGTTTCCAGCGATGTGTCGTCGACGAGTAGCAACGTCCCCGAGGCAACGGTGGCTACAATGAGTAGCCGACGGACGGAACCGTTCGACATCCTCCTGGTCGAAGACGATCCGACGGATAGAGACCACATTCGCGACGCCTTCGAGCAGTTGCCCGTCGAACTGACGTTTACGGTCGTCGCTGACGGCGAGGCTGCACTCGAGGAACTCTCCGACCGACTGGCCGATGAACACGTCGAGTTACCCGCGCTCGTGTTGCTCGATCTCAGTTTGCCGAGCGTTGACGGCCATGCGTTCCTCGAGACGATCCGCGAGGATGCGTCTCTGGTTCGAATGCCAGTGATCGTGCTAACGAGTTCCGACACGAACGAGGATATTCAACGCAGTTACGAACTGGCCGCGAACGCGTATCTGACCAAGCCCACAGAGCCGGCTGCGTTTCACTCGCTTGCGGAGGCAGTCGCGGAGTTCTGGTTCGGGCATGTGCTGTTGCCGCCAGCGTCTCCGTCGGAGTAGGCATCGAGAGGGCGGGAGTGATCGAGCCACTCGAACCGGACCGCCACCTAGATTGATTGGGGCACTCGTTGGAGGTCCGACTATGTCGCCACAACACACTGCCGACTTCGACTTTACGGAGAGCGTCGCAATCGTCACCGGTGCGAGCGGTGCCCTCGGAAGCGCCGCCGTCGATCGATTCCGAGCAGACGGCGCGACCGTCTGTGCAGTCGATATCGTCACACCTGACGACGAGGACAGCCTACTCGAGCAGGAGCCATCCGAAACGGCGGATCTAACGTTCTACGAGGCAGACCTGACCGACGAGGCGGACGTTTCCGCCGTGATTGCACAGATCGTCGACGACCACGGCCGAATCGATCACCTGCTGAACATTGCCGGCACCTGGCGCGGCGGCGACCCCATCGAGGACACCGATCTCGACGAGTTCGAACTACTGCTCGACGTGAACCTGAAATCGGCGTTCCTCATGTCGAAATATGCGCTCCCACACCTGCAGGACAGCGAGGGCTCGATCGTCAGCGTCAGCGCTCGCGCGGCACTCGAGGGCGGCGAGGGCGACGGTCCCTATCGGATCACGAAAGCGGGGATCAAACTGCTCACCGAGACGCTCGCAGCGGAGAATCGGGGTACCGTTCGGGCGAACTGCGTGCTTCCGAGCGTGATCGACACGCCGATGAATCGGGAGATGATGGCCGACGCTGATCACGACTCGTGGGTCGACCCCGGTGAAATCGCGACGATGATGGCGGTTCTTTGCAGCGATGGGGCGACAGCTACGAGCGGAGCGGCGGTGCCGGTGTACGGCGAGGCCTGAGACGGATTGCTGTACTGATTTCCCGGCGGTGAGTCGAACCGTGTGAGACGAGTTTCGGTGGGGGAGTGCAGCGAGTCCACCGCTGCAATCGCCGCCCGGGTCGCGGTTGCGCCGGAAGTGACTTACAGTAAACCGCATGTACCGACTCCCGGTCCACAGCCACATATCCGGCTACTCGTCCGGAAGTCGGACGGTTTCCGACTTGATTTCGTCCTCCTCGCGCCACTGATAGTAGCGGTATCGCTCGCCCGCAATCTCGACCACAGAGACGGCTGCATGATCCGGAACGGACGGCGGTGACTCCGAGGACGACTCCGGCGACGGGTGCTGAGACTGAGACCGAGACGGAGACGAGGGCGAGGACGAAGACACCTCAGCAGCAGTTGCCGATTCCTTCCACTCGGCGAGCGACAGCACATACTCTGCGACCGACAGCAACGTCTCGCTGTCGTGGGACTCGAGTGCCTCGACGAGTTCATCGTCGAGTGCTGCCGGCGGCTGCGGGGGAGTGGGGTCGCGTTCAGTCACGATTTGGTCTCACCGATGCTGGGAGGACGAGCCCGAAACAGTCTCCGGTCTCGACTCGGTCACAGCACGGTTTTGGTTCGAAAGGAAAAATTAGATCGATGGTCGCAGAGCCGAACGCCACAGAGCAGAGGCGATACCTCGGAATCAGGCCACCGGGAGCGACTCAGAACGTCTCGAGGTAGCGGTCGAGTTCCCACTGGGAGACGTCGATCAGGTACTCCTCGAACTCCTGGCGCTTCGCCTCGACGAACTTCGGTCCGACGTGCTCGCCGAGCGCACTGTAGATAACTTCGTCCTCCTCCAGTGCATCGACGGCTTCGCCGAGGTTCGACGGCAGCGTCTCGATGCCGTACTCCTCGCGCTTCTGCTCGTCGAACTCGTAGATGTTCTCACGAACCGGGTCGGGACAGTCGAGATCGTTCTCGATGCCGTCGAGGCCAGCCTGGATGAGCGCGGCGAGCGCGAGGTACGGGTTACACGACGGGTCGGGGAATCGGGCTTCGATGCGCGAGGCGGCCGGGACGCGTGCGGCCGGCTTGCGAATCAGCGCCGAGCGGTTACGGTCGGACCAGGCGACGTACACCGGCGCTTCGTAGCCCGGCACGAGGCGCTTGTAGCTGTTGACCGTCGGGTCCGAGACGGCGGTGATCGCCGGCGCGTGCTCCAAGATGCCGGCGAGGAACGAGTGCGCAGTGTCCGAAAGGTCGAACTCGTCGTCCTCGTCGTGGAAGGCGTTCTCGCCGTCCTCGGTGAACAGCGAGAGGTGTGTATGCATCCCCGAGCCGTTGATCTTCGGGATCGGCTTCGGCATGAACGTCGCGTGAAGGTCGTGCTGGGCCGCAATCGCGCGAACGACCGTCCGGAAGGTGGCGACGTTGTCGGCCGTCGTCAACGCGTCGTCGTACTCGAAGTTAATCTCGTGCTGCCCGCGGGCGACCTCGTGGTGGCTGGCTTCGATCTCGAAGCCCATGTCCTCGAGGCCGTAGATGATGTCCCGGCGAACGTCACTGGCGAGGTCCTTCGGCGCGAGGTCGAAGTAGCCGCCGTGATCGCCAGTCTTCGTCGTTGCGCGACCTTCCTCGTCCTCCTCGAAGAGGAAGAACTCGGGCTCGGGTGCGGCGTTGACCGTGTACCCCATCTCCTTGGCGCGCTCGAGTGCATCCTTCAGCACGCGGCGTGGATCGCCAGCGAACGGTTCGCCCGTCGAGGTGTCGTAGACGTCACAGATCATCCGGGCTGCTGCGCTGTCCTCGTTGTTGCGCCACGGGAGAATCGCGAACGTGTCCGGGTCCGGCTTGAGGCGCATGTCCGACTCCTGAATGCGAACGAAGCCCTCGATCGAGGAGCCGTCGAAGTAAATACCCTCTGTGAACGCCTTCTCGGCCTGACGGGCCGGAACGGAGACGTTCTTGACCGTTCCCAGAATGTCCGTAAACTGCAGTCGGAGGAAGTCGACATCCTCTGACTCGATTTTCTCCAGTACCGATTCTTCCGTTGAGGTCAGGTTCCCATCTGTCATCTTCTACTCGATTCAGACAACCACTTCCACTACTAAAGCTCTACTGTTGTGGGCGAATATACTGAGAACGCATAGATAGTGACCGATTGTCCACTCATACCACTCATGGGTAAAGAGTGCGATACTCGTGTGGCAACAATTGCACCCCGAGTGGAAGAACGTATGTCATGGGTGGGTGAGACATGGTTGGCAGATCGTGGTCGTGGTTCAGACTGGTGTCACACGAACACCGGTACAGACCACCGACAACCGAGCCAGTCGTCACTTGTTTCGTACGTCGGCCCCTCGTCCCAGTATGGACGACCACACACCAACACCAGTCCATCTCGACGACGGCGACGCACTCGAGTCCTTCGTCGCAAGTCACGAAACGTGTCTCGTCGAGTTCTACACGAAGGGGTGCACGCTGTGTCAGGCGATGGAGCCGGTACTCGGCAACGTCGCGCGGTCGACGGCTGTACCCGTCGGGGTGTTGAATCCGAGAGACGATCCCGAACTGATCGAGCGGTTCGACGTTCGGTCGGTGCCGAAGCTCGTGGTGTTTCACGAGGGAGAGCAAGTAGCGAGCCGTGCGGATGGATTCCTTGGCGGTGACGAGGTGACGGCGTTTCTCGAGACGCACGCGCCTGCGGTGAACGAGAGCGTGTAGTTAGAGTGGACACCGCGTGTAGCGGAACGCCTCGGAAACGAACTACCAGAACTGGTGAACTACCCCTGCCTACTCACTCGCTTGCGCTCGTTCCTTGAGGCAGGGGCTTCCTGTTTCGACGACGCGACTTGCAGACACGGAAAGCGTATCCACAGCGTCCACAAGAACGGAGTTCTCGTGCGGCCCATCAGAACCTTCAGTTCTGAGGACGGTCGCAGTCTCCGCAGGCGTAACTTCGGAGTGAACCACTCCTAGTCGAGTCCAGCCCCGTTGCTGGATGTTGAGGGCAGCATTCCAGTCCCGGTCGAGTTCGAACCCACACGACGGGCAGGAATGCTCGCGCACCCACAGCGGTTTCGCGGTTTCCACACCGCACTCAGCGCAGTCCTTCGTGGTGCCTCGCGCTTTCACTTCCACGACGTGACATCCGTTCTTGTCACCGTGGTGTTCAAGCATGGTGAGGAAGTTGCGCCACCCGACCTCGGCTTTGTTTCGGGCGTTCTGCGAGGATTCAAGCATCACTTTCACGTTCAAGTCTTCGACGAACACGGCGTCGTACTCGGTGGTGTAGAAGTGCGCGAGTTTATGCTTGAAGTCTCGCTTCTTGTTAGACATACGTTGATGGATTTCAGCGACCCGACGACGCTGGTTCTCCCAGTTATTCGATCCTTCTTGTTTTCGTGACAGTGACCGTTGCTCTCGTTCGAGTCGCTTGCGGTCACATGACAAGTCGAGGCGGTCAACTGACCGTCCATCCGAGTCGTGGATGAAGTTGAGAACGCCAAGGTCGAGCCCCACCGTGTCTTCGGCGTCGATGTCTTCGGGTTCGGGTTTCGTGGGGGCGTTGGTATCGATGGTGAATGACGCATACCACGCGCCCGTCGCATCTTTCTTCACCGTGACTTCTTTGATGGCGTCGTGGGCTGGGAGGTCACGGTGCAAGCGAACCGGAATCTTACGGGTTTCGCCTTTGAGTTTCTTGAGCGTCAGGAGTCCGCGTCCGTCGGGGCCACTCTTCTTGTCAAGTTCGAAGCCCGATTGACGGTATGTGAAACTCCTGAATTCCCGTGGTGACTTCCAGTTCAACGACCCTACGTCGTACCCGTGTTCTTTCAATTTTCCGAGGTTGTTGATGTTGTCGCGGATGCGTTCGACGGCTTTCTGCAAGACGGTAGAGTACACCTTGTTCAGGTCGGTCCACCAGTCTTTCAGCGCGGGGATGGTGTCGCGAACCATCCAGACGCGCTGCCGGAGCGTGCCTGTGTCTTCAGGAATCTGGTTGAATTCTCTGAGCGCGTGGTTGTAGAGTTGTCGTACGGTGTCGCGTTGCCAGTCCATCGCCTCCCGTTGTGCTTCGTCTGGGAAAAGTCGGTAGCGTGGACTGTACTTCATGTGACGTGTCCACAGCTACGAAATATCGATAGTTAATGATTCTGATTGAAATCGGTTGTAACTCGGACGGGCACTGTATCCCCGCCCTACTTGCTCACTTCGCTACGCTCCGTTCGCTCCTTGAGGACGGGGGCTTAGCGCCCTCACGTTCAGCTAAACTGCTAGAACTGTTGGAGGGAGTCGTTGCGAGTGTCGGTCCCTGCGCTGTTGTCGGCAGCTTCCGCTTCGTCAGATTCGATCTCGATCGGCGGTATCGACAGGACCACCGGGACAGACAGCAGCAACAGACCTACCAACTCCAATACGCTCAACAACAGTAGTACCAGCTTCAATACGCTCAACAGCACCACCAGCACCAGCAACGCCGACAACAGTGCCAGTTTCCGTCTTCCTGCCAACTCACTCGTCAGAATCAGCGTCGCTGGCCGCTGACTCATCTTCATCGCTCGTGTCGTCGAGAGGGTCGTCATCTTCATCGTCCGCGTCGTCAACGTCACTGTTCGCATCGTCAGTCGCATCCCCAGCACCATCAGCACCGAGTTCAGCCAACTCGGCCTCACCTGCGAGCACCTGCTCACCGAGGTCCGTAATATCGTAGACGCCCGGCATATGCTTCGTCAGAAGCCCGCGCTTGGTGAGTTCACGACAGCGGTAGGCCGCGTGGGGGCCACGACAGACGTCTTCGGCCGCAATTTGATCGGGGGAGAAGTACTCTTCCTGACCCATGTACTCGAGTACGGTTTCGTCGACTGGGTCGGTCCAGTTTGCGTTGGTGTCGTCGGTGTCGTCGGTGTCGTCGGTGCTGTCGGTGCCGTCGTCGCTGTCGGTATCGTTGGTGGTGTCGGGAGTGCCGGTAGTCTCGGTGCCGTCCGCACCGTTGGCTACGTCAGTCGGTTCGGTTTCGGTGCGATCCGCGTCGTCATCGCCATTTCCGTTTTTGTCTCCGTTTCCGTTTCCGTCTCCGTCTCCGGCTGCAGTCATAGTCGGCAGTACTCGTTCGTGCTCCAAGAAGGAATTGATTGGACGACTGTGACGGTGACAGGTGGCCAGAAGCGGCTTCTGGGCGGCGCTGACACCGTGTTCGCTCGCGCCTCGCTAGCTGGTGTTGTAGTCGACGTGAACGTGCGGTGCGGCACTCGGCGAGAGGCCGGTGATACCGCGGTCGACAAACGTTACGTCGGTCAGGTCGCCAGTGAATTCGAACTCGACGGTACCGTCTTCGATGGTTCCTTCGACTGTCGATCCGGAGAGTACGGAGGTGTCGATCGTCGCCACTGCGTCGCAGCCCTCGATGCGCCCTTCGACCGTAATTTCGAAACTCGTCGGGACACCGCGGCCGATGATCGTCAGCGTTCGACCGGAGCCGTCAGGGTCGCCCGTTGCGACGATGGTCGCCGGCGATGGGTCGGTTGTCGCCGCAGGCGTTTCGGGGTAGCTGCCCTGTACTGGCTGTTCCAGCGGGCTGTATTCGTCTCGTACCACATCAGCATCATCCTGTGCCATACCCTTCGAAAGCAGAGTAATTGCTCATAAATCTTCCCACTGAATTATCGCCATAGCGGACTGAATGTTTTCCCGCCTTACTGGTTCTCTGCGGCGATACTCTGTACGTGGGGACAGACAGCCGATGGTGATCGAGAGACGGGGAGACCGCGATACTCGTCCGGTGCGGATGCGATCACGAGGGATGCTGATGAGAGATTCGCTCGGCGACTGTACTCGGAACCGGCGTTCCGCAGTCCGTGCACTTCCAGCTTCGTGAGACCGTTCCCGGCTCCTTCTGGAGGTCCTGCCTGTACTGCAGGCGAGCACCGCACTGACACGTGTACGTCGTTCGGGACATAGGGATAGGGGATATGGGGACACGAGGGCATCCAAATCGGCGCGCTGGCACACCGACGGGACGGAACCAACCGAATCGAGCACACCACGGTCGTGCTGCCAGCCGGTCGCTGGCCCTGCGTGTACTCGAGTACAGGTGCGTCTCCGAAATGACGGTGCGGGTTTCGATCTCAAGCCGTGGACTCGTCCCCGCGGGGCAACGAGACCCGCTATGGACTCGAAACGTCCCGACGTCCGAGTGGACGAACAGCCCGACGAAGAAGGGCGCGTGACGACGCGACCGACGGACGACGCCAACACCGACGGTGAGTCGGGGCTCGGAGCACGACTGTCCGCACTGGCTCGTCGGCTACGCGACACACTGTTACGGCGGTAAAGAGACAGGCCGGCCGTTCGAGGACGCTACGGATCCTCGAGAAGGCCGAGTTCGGTCGCAACCAGATCGGCGATCTGATCGGCAATATCTGGATCGACCTGTGCGATGTCCTCGCCGTGGTGAAGCTGGTCGTTGTGGCGCTCGACTGCGTCGGCGACAGTCGAGAGCGGCACGCGCGAGGTCGTCTCACAGGCGCTACAGACGATCGGAACCTTCGGGGCGTCCGTGTCGTCGGTCGTCATTTGTCGGGAGTCTCGTGGCAACTGTCATAGGTTCGTTGGTTCGAGCAGTGAACGCGAGACAGGTTACTGTCGCGGGCGGGCTCGAGTGACGCTTTCAGGGCCGTCGCAGGGTGGCGATCAACATTTCAGGGCCGTCGCAGGGTGGCAATCAACAGCGCACCGAGCGCGGCGAGCACCGACAAGACGCCGAACCCAGGCACGGTATCGGTTGCGTCGTCGTCAGTTCCGTTCGACGCACCGGTATCGTCGTCGGTCGAGTCGTCGCCACGATCGTCCGTATTCTCGTCTGTATCACCGCCAGCATCGGAGGCTGCATCACCACCAACATCGGCGGCTTCGTCACCGATTTCTTCGTCCGGATCGACCGGAATGTCGGCATCACCGTCGAGCTGGAGGACGACAACCAACTGGCCGTGCGAGCCGTCAGGGTGGTACGTCCAGCCACCGCCAGCTTCCTCGTAAGAGACGGCCGACTCGAGTGGGTCGATGTCAGTATCCCAGGCCTCGTGCGGGCGCTCGATGTAGCCGACAAGGTCGATCTGGTCCGTGTGTGGACCCTCGATCTGTGCCTCACCGTATTCGACGGTCTCGTCTTCAGGGAGACCGTGCCATTCGAAGCAGTGGGAGTCGAGGTAGCCGTCACCCTGTGGAAGGTCGGCGGTGGTGCCGAACTGGTCGGAGTCGAGCGGTCGGTTGTAGTTTTCGGACAGTGGATAGTCGACGACGAACGGGTCGATGTCGTCGTGCCAGGACAGCGAGTCGCCGGTCGGCACCGTGACGGTCGTGCCGGGAACAGAGCTACCCTCGACAGGCTGGCCAGCCTCGTTTAACAGCGTGACGCACATCTTTCCGGAACCGTCACCGAGGTAGGGCATCCGATACTCGTCGCGCGGATTGACGTAGCTGACCCACTCACCGTCCGGATCCGCCTGTTCGAAGTACAGGTCACCCTCTTCAGGAACCGGCTCGACGACCGCTTCTTCGGAGACGTACACCGTCTCGTCGTCGCTCTCACTCTCTTGGACCGCAGGTGTCGGCTGGCCTGCACCTGTGCTCGCACTCGCGCCGCCGACTGGGGCGATGCTCAGCGCGACGACGACACCGACGAGTAGCACGAGGCCGACGAGCGCGACTGAGTACGTGGATACGGCGAGAGACCGTCTCGAACGAGTTGGAAGCGATGACTGTCTTCGATCTGGAGGAGTCATTGCCGGGGATTCCGGAACGGAGGTCGTAGATATAAGCTGCCTACCACCGGGTAGGATCCGCGTAACTGCTGACATGTTCGGCTTCGTGCAGCTTTGTTCAGCTTCGTTCGCCCTCGAGGTATGACCGATTCGAACACAACGAGCACGCTCGGTGTCGGCGCAGTGTCGAACCGGTGTCAAAGAAGCGAAGACTGTCCCTATATCTGTCCGTACAGTGCTGAGCGGTGCAGAACGTGGCCCTTATGCATCGCTCGCCCATAGGAACGAGTCATGACTGAGGGGGACGTCGCGGCCTTTTCCCAACTCGGAACGACGGTTCGCGGGGCACTCTCTGAGCGCGGGTTCTCGACGCCGACAGCACCACAGCGGCTGGCGATTCCGCCGCTCGCCGCCGGCGAGAACACGCTCGTCATCGCCCCAACCGGGAGTGGCAAGACCGAGACGGCCATGCTCCCCGTTTTCGACGACCTCGTCGACGAGCGCCCGGAAGGGTTCGGTGCGCTCTACATCACCCCGCTGCGGGCGCTCAACCGCGACATGCTCGACCGACTCGAGTGGTGGGGTGACTTTCTCGACCTCGAGGTCGACGTTCGCCACGGCGACACGACGGACTACCAGCGAAGCAAACAGGCCGAGGACCCGCCTGACGTACTCATCACGACGCCCGAAACCGTTCAGGCGATGCTCACTGGGGATCGACTCCGCGACGCGCTTGCAGACCTCTCGCACGTCGTCATCGACGAGGTGCACGAACTCGCGGCCTCGAAGCGCGGCGCACAGCTTTCGATCGGACTCGAGCGCCTGCGGGATCTGTCCGGTGGCTTCCAGCGGATCGGGCTCTCCGCGACGGTCGGCGATCCGGGCGAAGTCGGCCAGTTCCTCACCGGCGGCCGCCGCTGTGAGATCCGCGAGATTGATGTTGGGAGTAACGTTGACGTGACCGTCCGCAAGCCCGAGATCCAGCCAGAAGACGAGCAACTCGCCGGCCAACTGATGACCGAGGCCGACACGGCGAGCCACGTCCGACTGATTCGGGATCTCGTCGAGGAACACGAATCCACGCTCATCTTCGTCAATACGCGCCAGACAGCAGAAGCACTGGGATCGCGGTTCACCGAACTCGACCTCCCTATCGGCGTCCACCACGGCTCGCTCTCGAAGGAAGCCCGGATCGACGTCGAGGATCGGTTCAAAGCCGGGGAACTCGACGGCCTGCTCTGTACGTCCTCCATGGAACTCGGGATCGACGTGGGCCGTGTCGATCACGTAATCCAGTACAAGAGCCCCCGGCAGGTCGCCCGACTGCTCCAGCGGATCGGCCGCGCGGGCCACCGACGAGACGAGGTCTCGAGTGGGACCGTCGTCACGACCCGGCCGGACGACACCTTCGAGGCGCTGTCGATCGCCCGGCGGGCCCGTGACGGCGAGGTCGAACCGGCCCGAATCCACGAGGGGAGCCTCGACGTAGTCGCGAATCAAATTCCCGGACTCGTCCACAGCCGCGGCTCGGTACACGTCCGGGACGCCTACGAGACGATCAGCCGGGCGTACCCGTTCCGCGACCTCGAACTGGAGACGTTCCGCGAGGTGCTCGGCGAACTCCACCGCAACCGAATCGTCTGGTTCGACGAGGGCGAGGATCGCATCGAAACCTCCGGCGGCACCTGGCAGTACGTCTACGCCAACCTCTCGATGATCCCCGACGAGGAGACCTACGAGGTCCACGACATCGCCTCGAGTTCCCAGATCGGAACCTTAGACGAGCGGTTCGTCGTCAACTTCGCCCAGCCCGGCGAAGTGTTCATCCAGCGCGGCGAGATGTGGCGCATCGCCGAGATCGACGACGACGAGGGCCGCGTGAAGGTCAGCCCGATCGAGGACCCCGCCGGCGAAGTACCTTCCTGGATCGGCCAGGAGATTCCCGTTCCTGCGGCGGTCGCACAGGAGGTCGGTGAAATTCGTGCGGTCGCCGAACCCCAGTTCGAAGCAGGTGCAGATGCGCGTGCTGTCGGTCGCGAACTCTCGGGCCGCTACCCCGGCGACGAGTACACCCTGACCGAGGCCTGCAGGCAACTCGAGTACCAGGTCGATGCTGATGCTGGCGCCGACAGCGATACCGACACCGCAGACTCCTCGCCGATGCCGATGCCCACCGCCGACCGGATCGTCCTCGAGCGACAGGGTCGAACGATCGTTCTCAACGCCTGCTACGGTCACATGGCAAACGAGACGCTCGGTCGCCTCCTTTCGTCGTTACTCGGCCAGCGCGCCGGCTCCTCGGTCGGCCTCGAGACGGACCCGTACCGGATCGAACTCGAGGTACCCACGTCGGTCGCAACGAGCGACGTCCTCGAGGTGATCGAGGAGACGGATCCCGATCACGTTCAGGCGATCATCGAACTCGGGCTCAAGAACTCCGACGCGCTCGCCTTCCGTCTGGCGCAGGTCTCGGCCAAGTTCGGCGCGCTCAAGCGCTGGCAGGGCCAGGGTTCGGGCCGGCTCTCGAACGACCGACTGCTCGCCGCACTCGAGGACACTCCGATGTACGAGGAGGCGATTCGGGAGGTGTTCCACGAGGATCTCGACGTCGAGCGAGCGGCGGCAGTGTTAGAAGGGCTGCAGTCGGGCGGGATCGAACTCGTCACTCACCGCGGACGGACGCCGGTTGGGCAGGGCGGTCGCTCCAGCGGCGGAAAGGAACTGCTCGCGCCGGAGAACGCCGACGCGGGCGTGATCGAGACGGTCAAAGAGCGCCTGCAGGACGACCGCGTCATCCTCCTGTGTACCCACTGCACGGAGTGGAAGGCCCGGACGAAGGTAAAGCGCGTCCAGGAGCAGCCGAAGTGCCCCGAGTGTGGCTCGACGCGCATCGCCTCGCTGAACCCGTGGGCCGACGAGGTCGTCCAGGCGGTCCGTGCGGCAGAGAAGGACGATGAACAGGAGCAGATGACCGAACGCGCGTTTCGGGCCGCGAGCCTCGTCCAGAGCCACGGCAAACAGGCCGTGATCGCGATGGCAGCCCGCGGCGTCGGCCCGCACAACGCCGCCCAGATCATCAACAAGCTTCGGGAGGACGAAACCGAGTTCTACCGGGATATTCTCTCGAAAGAGCGAGAGTACGCTCGGACGCAGGCGTTCTGGGACTGAGCCGAAAGTGTCTGAAAGAAATACTAAATCTGCAAGAAGAATTATTAGACGAACCTGTGTCACAGCTCTAGTAGATGCCATCTCACAGCGTTCTCCTCGTCGAAGACAGCGAGTTCATCACCGAACACGTCAGCACGGCGCTCGAATCTTCACACGGGTTCGAGGTCAACGCCGTGACGACCGGCGAGGCGACGCGAACGGCACTCGCGGACGACGCGCAGTCGTTCGACTGTATCGTCTCGAGTTACGAACTGCCGGACGAGACGGGAATCGACCTGGCAGCCTCCCTGGACGATGCGTCGGTCCCGTTCGTGCTGTTTACGGGGAACCCACTCGAGCCGCTGGTCGACGAGGCGCTGTCGGCCGGCGTTTCCGCGTTCGTGAGCAAGAGCACGCACGCGACGGGTGAGATGAACGTCTTCGCGAACCGGATTCGGCTGGCGATCGAGGCCCACGGCAACTGAGCACCGTAACGACCATACAACTCGCAGGCCTCAGGGATCGTATGAACTTCGCGCCGGGAGCGTGGAAGTACGCGCTCGTTCCCCTTCTCGCCGCACCGTTCGCGTTCATCTTCAGCGTGACGGCGAGTGCCGTCGCGCTCGCCCTCGGCGTCGGGACGCTCGCGTTCTTTCGTGATCCCGAGCGGACGCCGCCGGCATCGGGCGTCGTCGCACCCGCAGACGGCACCGTCTCGGTGCTCCGCGAGGAAGACGGCCGCGTTCGTCTTGGCACCTTCATGAACGTCTGGCACGTCCACGTCGTCCGTGCTCCCTTCGCCGGCACTGTCACCGATGTCGAGCACATCGACGGCACGAACCGTCCCGCCTTCTCCAAGGAATCCGACCGAAACGAGCGAGTGCACGTCGAGTTCGAGACCGGTGGCGATGACGATACCAGCGACACCGACGATACCAGCGAAACCGCTCCGACTACCACTACCACCACGCCGCTCCCTGCAAACAGCCCCGCCACCGTCACCTTCATCGCCGGCGCGTTCGCCCGCCGCATCCACCCCTACTGCGACCCCGGCGACACCCTCGCTCGCGGCGACCGCCTCGGCCACATCGCCTTCGGCAGCCGCGTCGACGTCCTCTTCCCGCCGGACGTCAGTCTCGATGACATCGCCGTCGACCCCGGCGACTCGATGACCGCCGGCGAGACCGTGGTGCTCGAGTCCAACCGACTCGAGTAGCCGAGCCAACCCTCCGAGCCGAAGCCGGCTTGCAACGTAGTGGCTCGGCTTTATTCTATTAGTGCTGGTCGATAGGCAGGAAGCGAGCGACTGGCCGAGACAGTATCGCTTCGCAACCATGGGAGACCCAGTGTGCCCTGTTCCGTTCGACACCGATCCGATACCGTCGCGATGCGCCCCCGCCGGCGGGCACCAGCGATCCAGCGTATTCCCTCGGTACTCGAGTGGGGCGAGCGGTGCTGAGCAAATGGCCGACAGGCAACCTGACGGACACCCGGTGATCGGAACCAGGCGAGACTGGGCTCCGAGACCGAGAGCGAGAATCCATGCCCGACACACCACACGACGATCAGCCGGACAGTGGAACCGAGCGCGAACACACCCAGTCAGACGAACACGAAGAACCGGTCGACGAAGACCGAAGCCCGGTCGCCGACGGCGGCTCGGACTCGAGTACGACCGGCACCAGCGACAGCCAGGACGGTGAGATCGACGAGACCAGCAAACACGACCAGCTCGATGAGGTCCGTGAGAATCCCGAGGGAGAGGAGTTGACGAGCGACCACGGTGTCAAGATCAGCGATACAGATAACTCCCTGAAGGCCGGCGAGCGCGGGCCGACGATCATGGAGGACTTCCACTTCCGGGAGAAGATGACCCAGTTCGACCACGAGTCGATCCCGGAGCGCGTGGTCCACGCCCGCGGGACGGGTGCGCACGGCTACTTTCAGCCCTACGAGGACCCGGACCTCGGCGACGAGTACGACGACATAGAGGAGGTGACGAAGGCGAAGGTGCTGACCAATTCGAATCAGAAAACGCCGGTCTTCGTTCGGTTTTCGACCGTCGTCGGTTCGCGTGGATCGTCTGACACCGTCCGGGACGTCCGCGGCTTCGCGACGAAGTTCTACACGGAAGAGGGCAACTGGGACCTCGTCGGGAACAACATGCCACCGTTCTTCATCCAGGATGCGATGGAGTTCCCAGACCTGGTTCACGCGATCAAACCCGAGCCCGACGATGCGATTCCGCAGGCCTCGGCAGCCCACGACACATTCTGGGACTTCGCCTCTCTCAAACCGGAGATCACGCACATGATCATGTGGGTCCTCTCTGGGCGCGCACTCCCCCGTGCGTACCGCATGATGCAGGGCTTTGGCGTTCACACCTTCCGGCTGGTCAACGACGACGGCGAGTCGGTGTTCGTCAAGTTCCACTGGACGCCGAAACTCGGCACGAACCAGCTCGTCTGGGACGAGACGACGAAGCTCTGGGGGAAGAGTTCGGACTTCAACCGGAAGGGGCTCTACGACGTCATCGAAGAAGGGTACGACCCCGAGTGGGAACTCGGTGTCCAGCTCTTCGACGAGGAACAGGCCGAGGAGTTCGACTTCGACGTTCTCGATCCGACCAAGATCGTCCCCGAGACCGAGGTTCCGGTCCGGCCGATCGGCAAGATGGTTCTGAACGAAACGCCGGACAACTTCTTCGCCGAAACCGAACAGGTCGCGTTCCACCCCGGCAACGTCGTCCCCGGCATCGACTTCTCGAACGACCCGCTCCTGCAGGGTCGGCTGTTCTCCTACCAGGACACCCAGCTCAATCGCTTCGGGAGTGCTAACTGGGACGAGATCCCGATCAACCGACCCGTCGCAGAACGGCACAACAACCAGCGCGCCGGCTTCATGCGCCAGGAAATCAACGAGGGGAAGGCCTCCTACAAGCCGAACTCGATCGGCGACGACGACCCACAGGAGGTTCCCGAGGAAGAAGGCGGCTACGAACACTACGCCGAGAAAATTTCCGGGAAGAAGATTCGCAATCGCAGCGACAGCTTCGAGGACCACTTCACGCAGGCGCGGCTGTTCTGGAACAGCATGTCCGAGCCCGAAAAGCAGAACATCGTCGACGCTGCCCACTTCGAGCTCGGCAAGGTCGATCGCATGGAGATTCGCGAGCGGATGGTCTACGACCTGTTCAACAACGTCGACCACGAGTTCGCGAAGCGGGTCGCCGAAGGGATCGGCGTCGAGCCGCCCGAATCACCCGGCGACGAGATGCCGGACCACGACAGAGAGGACCCGTCGCTGAGCATGGAAAACCGGACCCCGGACACGATCGAGACCCGCAAGATCGCAATGCTGATCGACGACGGCTTCGACGACGACCACGTCTCGGAGCTTCGATCTGCGCTGGAAGACGAGGGCGCTCGCGTGAAGATCGTCTCGAAACTCCTCGGCGAGAAGTCAGGGACTAACGGTGAGACGGTCGAGGCTGACAAACACCACGTCGCGGCGGCCTCGGTCTCGTTCGATGCGGTCCTCGTTCCCGGCGGCAGCCAGAGCGTCGACGCAATGAGCCAGCAGGGTGATCCGAAGCACTTCGTCGCCGAGGCGTTCAAACACTACAAGCCAATCGGTGCAGTCGGCGAGGGGACAGAGCTGTTCGAGGCGGTCGACCTGCCGGGCACCGACATCGCCGACGATGGCGACCTCGTCTCGGACACCGGCGTCGTCACCTGTCGCAACGACGACTTAGACGAGTTCGTCGAGGAGTTCGTCGACGCGGTCGCCCAGCACCGCCACTGGGACCGGGACCCGTCGGAAGTCCCAGCATAAAAATAGAGGGGGACGGCGACTCGCCAGCAGTACTAGACGTCCACGTCCTCGCGGGCCGCCTCGAGATGCCGACGCTCGACGACGACCTGCTCTGCCCGCTCGTTCGCTTCCTCGGGACTGTACTCGTCTGCCACCTCGCGGATCGCCTTCATCGAGGCGTCTCTGACGAGCGCCTCCAGATCCGCGCCGGTGTAGCCCTCGAGTTCACCTGCAAGTTCCTCGAGATCCACATCGTCGCCCAGCGGCTTGCCGCGGCTGTGGACCTCGAGGATCTTCTCGCGGGCCGCGCGGTCGGGTTCGCCGACGTAGACGTGGGTGTCGAGCCGGCCCGGCCGCAACAGAGCAGGGTCGATCTGGTCCTTGCGGTTAGTCGCCGCGAGCACGACGAGGTTCGGATTCTCGCGCATGCCGTCGAGTTCGGTGAGCAACTGGCTCACGACCCGTTCGGTTACCTCGTGTCCCTCGCCGCGGGCGGCGGTGATGGCGTCGATTTCGTCGAAGAAGACGATCGAGGGGGCGGCCTGGCGGGCGCGCTCGAACACCTTCCGGATAGCTTTCTCGCTCTCGCCGACGTAGCGGTCGACGATTTCGGGGCCGTCGACTCGGACGAAGTTAACATCCGTCTCGCCGGCCAGCGCGCGGGCGAGCAGCGTCTTCCCGGTGCCGGGCGGGCCGTGCAGCAGAACACCCGATGGCGGCTCGGTGTTGGTCTCCTCGAAGAGTTTGTCGTAGGTCAGCGGCCACTCGACGGATTCCCGAAGCGTCTGCTTTGCGGTCTCGAGGCCGCCAACGTTCCCGAAGTCCGTATCGGGCGACTCGGCGACGTACTCGCGCATCGCCGAGGGCTCGACTGATGCCAGCGCCTCGTCGAAGTGGCGCTTCTTCACCGTGGGGTTCTGGTTCCACGTCGCGAGTTCGTCTTCGTCGGCCGGCCGACTCCGAATCGCGGCCATCGCAGCTTCGCTCGCGACGGCGTCGAGGTCCGCCCCGACGAAGCCGTGCGTTCGCCGCGCAAGCGCGTCCACGCTGACGTCCTCCGCGAGCGGCATTCCACGGGTGTGAACCTCGAGAATCTCCTTCCGGCCCGTCTCGTCGGGAACGCCGATCTGAATTTCGCGGTCGAAGCGACCGCCACGCCGGAGTGCAGGGTCGATGCTGTCGACGCGGTTCGTCGCGCCGATGACGATCACCTCGCCGCGAGCGTCGAGCCCGTCCATCAGCGTCAGCAACTGGCCGACGATCCGGTTTTCAGCGTCGCCATCGTCGTCTCGCGTCCCCGCGATAGAGTCGATTTCGTCGAAGAAGATGATCGTCGGGGCGTCCTCCTTCGCTGCTTCGAAGGTCTGGCGAAGTTGCTCCTCCGACTCGCCCTTGTACTTCGACATGATCTCCGGCCCGGAAATCGTCACGAAGTGTGCATCCACCTCGTTCGCGACCGCACGAGCGATCAGCGTCTTCCCGGTGCCGGGCGGGCCGTAGAGGAGCACACCGGAAGGCGGCTCGACGCCGAGACGCTGGAACAACTCCGGCTCTGAAAGCGGCAACTCGATCATCTCGCGGACCAACTCGAGTTCCTCGTCGAGCCCACCGATGTCCTCGTAGGTGACGCCGGAAGGGGTACTCGAGTCGGCGCTGGTCTCGACGGGTCCGTCTGTCCCTTCTGGTGCCGTCGTACTCGAGTCGGCTGCCGATTCGGTGTCGCTTGCACTCGTCCCGGACGAAGTGCTGGCTTGACTCGTGCTGGCAGTACCGGACTGGCCAGCGATGCGGACTGTCGTGGAACTCGTGATCCGAACGTCGCCGCCCGGTGTCGTGTCGACGACGGTGAACGGCTCCTGATCGACGCCTTCGACGCGGATCTGTTCGCCGGTGCGAACCGGGCGATTTCGCAGGGTCTTGGCGGCTTCGTGCTCGGCGACCTGGCGCTGACTGGTGGTGAGTCCCGGCGGCGCAGTCAGCGTCACGCGTTCGGCGTCGCGAATCGCGGACTTGTCTGTCGTGCGGACGGTGACCGTATCGCCGACGTGGACGCCCGCGTTGGCGCGGGTGTCGCCGTCGATCTGGATCGCGCGTTCGGGTATCGACGGGTCGGCGGGCCACATCTTCGCGACGGTCGTCTTGCCGTTCTCGCCCTCGATGACGATCGTATCGCCGCTCAGGACGCCCAACTGTCGGCGGGCCATCTCGGGGATGCGGGCGACGCCGCGGCCAGCGTCGCGCTTCTCGGCTGCTCGTACCGACAGCGTGATGCCGTCGGAATCCGACCCACTCATACCCGGTTCTTTTCGCTGGGAGGTCTTGAGAATTGCCCACTTCCGGAGCCAAACGCGACTGCGGGTGAGTGGAGACGAGTCAAGTCGGGTCACGTCGCGGCGGATCGAACTGCACCCCCGGCACAGAGTGGCCCGCAACCAAGCCTGCCGGAGAAACGCATTTGGGCGTCGCTGTTGGAACTCCGATATGGTGGTCCAGACCGAACGGGACGACGCCACCTGGTACGAATGTGAGACCTGCGGCCTGCTCTTCGACGAGAAGGGAGACGCCGCAGAGCACGAAAAACGGTGTGACGGAGCGGATCCGTCCTACATCCAGTGAGGACAACGAGAGACCACAGCTACAACGACAACGGACAACGAACAACGAACAGCCTACTCGAGTCGGTCCCGATGCTCGTCGGCAAGCTCCCCAGCCCGGTCCAGCGTGTGCGTTTCGGTCCAGCGGACGCGTTCGCCGTCGCCGTAGGCGAGTACAGTCTTGAGTTCGTCGCGAAGGACGCCGTGGTCGATCGACAGCACGGTTCCTGACTCGTCGCCGAGTTCGTAGACGCCGGGACGATTCGGTGCGCTGGCGACGGCGTCGCGGTCGAGCGGCCGCCAGGGTTTCTGGAGTGGCATCTTAGCTGTCGGTCTCCGAGTCGGCGACGAGTTCGTAGGCGTGCTCGCTCATCTCGTCTTCGGCGAAGACGAACACTCGCCCGTCGACGAGCGAGAGGTCCGCATCGACACGGATCGAGTAGGCCTCGGTCGTGACCGTCACGCCCGGGAACAGCACTTCCTCGTCGTCGTCGCTGAGCATGACGCGGCCGACGCCAGTTCCCTCGAGGATGTCGTCGTGCGTGTCCCGGTCGTTGACGTAGGTCATGACACCCTCGACGCCGTCGGGGTCAGTGACGAGGACGTGGACGTCCTTGCCCGGCGGCGTCTTGATCGACTCCGCGACGGGTTCCGGCGGCCCGTGGTAGAAGACCTCCCGACCGTCGAGATACTGGACGACGATGCCACCATCGACGAGGTCGACGGTGATCGTACTCGGGGCGACGTTGCTGCGCGCGCTCATTAGTCGGCCGTTCGGTCGGCGGTGGGAAAAGCAGTGCGTTCTCGGCGGTCGCCTTTCGGTGTGTTGTCTCTCCTCTTATTCTGTCGTGTCGTCTCTCGTGTATTGCAACCACCGGAGCGGGATCGATACCGATGCGACGTCGGACACCATCACAACTCTCGCGGGTCGAACGGCACGAACCAACTCGAGAAGCCGCTCGGATCGTCTGTGAGTGCTGCCTGAAACTGCGACCACTCGACGACGAGTTTTCCGAACACGACGAGCAACACAACGTACAGGTCGGTCGTGTCCGTCGCCGGCACAACACCGGTGAATTCACGCAGGAGATTCAGTGTCAGGAAAAAGAGAATCCACCCGACCAGGGTGAGCAGCGAGAAAAAGCCAATCGCGAAGATGATGATTCGACAGGAGATCTCGAGTACCATGTGTGAAGACAGTTCCTCGTACTGGTTTGTTCCGAAGTAGTTGCGGCGAAGTTCGAGAAGATGTGAGCCGATGATCGCGACAGTAACGGCGAGTAGTGAGGGCGATACCTTCGACATCACGGTGGTATGCAATCCAAATACGACAACTGGCAGGAGAAGAAAGCTAAGCCCCCAGATAAGCGATAGAGCGACAATCCTTACATTTCGTAGATAGATTGGCGGGAGTCGATCACGCAACTGAATCGTGGCAGGATCGTCGCTCCACTTCGACTCACACAGTTCCGTTCCCTCACTGACGCCAGGGAGGAAGAGACGCCGGTGTTCCAGGATTATTCATTGACGAGCAAACAGTGCTGCGACGCCGTATACCAGCAGCATGACGACGACCTCGAGCCAATGACATCCTCCGCGCCGTGAACGGTACGGTTTCCTCCATGGGAGCCTCAGTCGGTCTAAGACTCGCCGGAAGCAATATTCCCGCCGTTGCCAGCGGTACTCGGGTCTGTGCGCTGTTCGTTGGGACGGTGAGAGCGTGGTGACTCCGACCATTCGTGGTCGTCCCACTGGAACCGCACGGGCCGTGCCATCGGCCTGACTGCGTTGTTCGCGTGCCGCTTCAGGAACGTTTCTGAGGCTGTGAGGTCGGCGTGCCCCTCGAATCCACACGGGCAGATCAGTGTGTCCTGATGCCGTGTTGTTCGGTCTGTCGAACTGCACTGTGGGCACTCCTGACTGGTCCACACTTCCGACCGGACCTCGACCGAGATACCGTACTCCTCAGCGGTACACGCCAGCCGTTCGGTGAATTGCTTGAACGCCCAGAAGTTGTGAGTCTTGGCGTTCGTCTCGACTAACCAGTGGGTCTCGAGGATGTCAGTCAGGCCACCGATGTACACGGTATCAACGCCTTCGGCGTACAGTCGTTCCAGCAGGTCACGACACAGTGCCTCTTGTGCGTGGTCGCGTCGACGAGTCCGTCTCCGGTACAGTCGCCGGATGCGCTCGCTACTGTACCGACCATCCTCAAGTTTCGACTGTAACCGGCCGATCTCGCGTGTCGTCTCACGGAACCGCTGGAACAACTCTCGGCCTTCGTAGAGGTATTGCTCTCCGGACGTCGTGGTACAGGCGACGAGATTGTTGGCACCGATATCCAGAGCGGCCGTTTCATCGGCCAGTGGAGTTGCCTGCTCGTCTGAAGAAACAGTCACAGGCTGCGAAGCTCGGAAGGTGCTGTCTGTCTCGTCGTACCACAGGTCTAACCGGCCCTGCTTCTCGTAGTCGGGCCAGTTCGGTTCGCCAGCGATCTCGAGCCGGAGTCGTCCAGTGTGGTTGTATCGCTCTTTCAACTCGCTCCCAACAAGTACCTCCAATCGGGAGCGGTCGCCCCATTCGACGGTGTACGACGTGTTGCGAATGACGGTGTGGAGTTTGCGCCCGTCGTCCTGGTTTCC
Source organism: Natrialba sp. SSL1 (assembly GCF_001861355.1). GTDB lineage: Archaea > Halobacteriota > Halobacteria > Halobacteriales > Natrialbaceae > Natrialba. The sequence goes on along the minus strand of NZ_MASN01000035.1, from coordinate 26,328 downwards.
CCAGAACCCCGTCGGCTCCGGGTGTTCTGTCACTGACTGGTTTTCAGGGACGTGATACGCTTCTTTGAGCTCGAAAAACCCGCGCCACGCTTCTGAGTTCTTCCGAATCACCTGTTGGGCGGTCGACGCGCCGACGATACCTTTGTACTTACCCTCGAGTCGGCCGGTATCAGCGTCCCACACGTCCTCGTCCTCGAAGCCATCTTCGTCGTTGTACCGCATGAGGCGCTGATAGTTGACTTCGTTCCAGAGAGCGGCGGAAGCGTCCAACAGGTCCCGTAGCAGTTGCTCTCCATTATCAGAGAGCGGTCGCACGGTGAATGTGTTGGTACGCTTCATCTAAAGTATAATGGGTCCCAATGTCTAATAAGTCCAATGATGAGGCCGAACATCGACATTGACTGGGCGATCCACGGACGAATTAAAGACTACGCAGAAGCGAACGACCTGAATCTCTCGGAGGCCTATGCAGAGGTGTTAGAAGCAAGTCTGGAAGCGTTGGAGACTCAAGACCAGCAGTAACCCGGTAATTTCTCACCGGAGCTTACGCGATTCACGCCCATTCTCAGAACGCTTCGCGTTCTGATGTGTGAACGAGACGCTTTGCGTCTCGTCAACGCCATGAACTGCGGGACTCTCTCGCTGTAGAAAGGTAGATCACCACTACCTCGCTGGCGCGCCAGTCGAACCAGACGATGCCGACAACTGGAAGCAGGTTCGCCAGGAGAATCGGGACGAATCTGCTGGCGGGCGACTGGACGGTCGATCGCTGGCCGACAGCCATCGACGCACCAGTTCGAGAGTGTCCACTAAGCCCTGTCTCTTCTCACCGATGTCGACTCTGCGCGGAACGTGTTCGGCCGTTCGTTGGACGCCGTTTGACTGCTCCGAGAAGAGTTGTCAGAACCGCCAGCCGTAAATACACTCTCTGTGAGTGTGTTCGTATGGATGGTCGCGCCGTCGCACCCGCAGCCGGAACCGTTCTCAACGCGCTTGCGACGGGAACCGGTTCGGCGTTCGCGATCGATCTCGAGACGACTGCAACGGTCGAACTCGATGAGAGTGGTTCCGCCACTGGCGAAGTCGATGGCCACCCTGACGCCGACACCGACCTCATCGAACGCTGTGTCGAACTCGTAATTTCGGAGTTCGCTGCCGACGCCGGACTCGATCCGGACACTCTCGGTGGTCGCGTCCGAACCGAAAGTGAGGTTCCACTAGCTGCTGGCCTGAAGAGTTCGAGCGCCGCCGCCAATGCGACGGTGCTCGCGACGCTGGACGCGCTTGGCGTCCGCGACGCCGTCGACCGAATCGACGCCTGCCGACTCGGCGTCCGCGCCGCCCGCGAAGCCGGCGTCACCGCCACCGGCGCGTTCGACGACGCCAGCGCCAGCATGCTCGGCGGCGTGACGATCACCGACAACACGAGCGACGAACTACTCGCCCGCGACACGTTCGACACGGACCAGCAAGCACTCGTCTACACCCCACCAGAACAGGCCTTCAGCGCCGACGCCGACATCGGCGCCTGCAAGCGCATCGCACCGATGGCACACCTGGTTGAAGAGCTCGCACGAGACGGTCGGTACGGCGAGGCGATGACCGTCAACGGATTTGCGTTCTGCGGGGTACTCGAGTTCCCGACGGGGCCGATGGTCGAGGCACTCCCGGATGTGGAGGGTGTGTCGCTGTCGGGGACGGGGCCGAGTTACGTCGCGATTGGCGAGCGCGAGTCACTCGAAGCTGTCCGCGAACGGTGGAACGAGCGTGACGGGACGACACGGATTTTGCAGTTGCGGACGGATGGAACACGTGTGCAAGACACGACCCAGAGCGGTGAGGAGAGATGAACTGGCGAGAGGGAGTAGTGACGAGAGTTACCGACTGAAAGACGAGATAGCATGACTCGAAACACAGCCACAGACAGCGGATCTGAGACGGAGAAACGGACACCGGAGGAGATGGATCTCGAAGAACTCCGGGAAGAAATTCAGACGATTGATCGAGAGATTGTCGAGTTGATCGCCCAGCGCACCTACGTCGCGGATACAATTGCGGCGGTCAAAGACGAGAAAGATTTGCCGACGACTGACGAGAAACAGGAAGAGCAGGTGATGGACCGGGCGGGTCGAAACGCAGAGCAGTTCGATGTGGATGCGAATCTCGTGAAGGCGATCTTCCGGCTCTTGATCGAGTTGAACAAAGTAGAGCAACGTGAGAATCGGTAGCAAACGACACCAATTTCATGTATCGGCTACTGTTTCTCCTCGTGAATAGCTTCAGCGTTCGGACGCCGAAACACCTACAGTAACACGCAGGTAATACAGGCGTATGTCCGAAGCGGCCACAAACAACGGCGACGATGAGATCGTCACGGTGAACTTCAAAGTCACACGGTCGTTTCTCAACGAGATTGAAGACACGTGGCAAGGACGAGGATTCAACAGCCGGAGCGAATTTATTCGGTATACCTTACGCGATGCCGTCGAACACCCCACGTTCGACCGCGATGAGCTCGTCGCACTCCTCCACGCTGAAGAGGACGTTCGTGAAGAACAGACGATGAGTGCCGAAGAAGCGCGCGAACGATTCGGTACTGACGACACGGATGAGTGACGACGGGTGGGCGTGGGAACTCGCATTGAACGCACAGGACGACCTCAATGGGCTCAATCCGGACGAGCAGCAACAAATCATCGATAAACTCGACAAAATCGTCGATTCTCCGTGGCGCGACCCACCGGACTATGGCGAACCACTCCAGAACAGTCCACGCCGTAAGGTGCGTATCGGCGGGTTCCGTCTTGCGGTCACCTTTCACAAAGGCGACCATCGAATGGTCGTTGCTCGAATCAAACGTCGTGGTGGCGCGTATACCGCTGACGACGACTGAATAAACATCCCAGAACCGGCAAGGTAGACAAACTCTGTAACATCAGTCCGCAACCTGAACAAGGTCGAGCAGCGTAAAAATCGGTACCAGTCGCCAGAGATATTTCGTAGCGTTCAGCAGCCGATTTTTGGATGGGACTCTCCCTGTTGTCTGCTTGAACAAGGGAGGGCAGATACGTCGGTCCTTTATCCGCGTGGACATCGTACGAGAATCGATCGTCACACATGCTATCGTTCCTCATTTACTACGGCACTGGAGAGGGTCAGACGGCCACTGTTGCCGACCGCATCGCAGACGTGCTTCGCAACCGCGGTCACGGTGCGACTACGGTTGACGCTGCGGTTGGGCTAGGAGACCACGATCTCGAGTCGTTCGACGCCGTTCTCGTTGGGGCATCGGTCCACATGGGAACGCACCAATCGACGGTGAGTGAGTTCGTGCGGACCGAACGCGAGTCGCTGGCATCGCGACCGACCGCGTTCTTCCAACTCTCGCTCGCGTCAGCCGTCGACGACGAGTCAGCACGGGCGGACGCAGCGGAGTACGTCGACGAGTTCCTCGAGCAGACCGACTGGCAGCCGGACCGAATCGGACTCTTCGGCGGCGCACTTCGGTACTCGAAGTACGGCTTCCTCAAACGGCTCGTGATGAAACGAATCGCGAAGGGAGCGACCGGCGATAGCGACACGTCCCAGGATTACGAGTACACGGACTGGCACGAGGTCGAGGCGTTCACCGCCGACTTCGCTGCGTTCGTCGAGGGGCGGCTCGATGCACCGCCAGACACTGATTGGACCCAGGACCAGAACCCAGCGTAGCACAGCAGATGACTGGAACTCCACTTACGAGGACACCCCGAAATCAGCGTACTCGAGTACCAATCAACACTCTGGGAAGTGGTGAACGTAATCGTACTTGGGATTAGAGTCAGGGGCGAGAACGGGTCGAGATCGAGATCGGTTCGGAATCGAAATCAACGGACACGACTCACCGGTTCGCTTCGAACCACTTCGTCGCGAAGTCGACGAGCGCCGACTGCTCGAGGAGGGTCGCCGTCGCAGCGCCAACGGTACCTTCGCGATAATCGTGCTGGTCTTCGAACGCGGCGCCGACCTCCGGGAAGTCGTCGGTCGACGTCTCGAACTCCTCGAGTTCTCGCAGGACTCGGTCGCCGTCCTCGAGGACCGGCACGGTCGTCGTCGTCGTTCCGAGATCGAGATCGGCGCGGTACTCGGCCAGATGCAGCGACGTATTGGTGCTGTAGTCGGTCCCGAGCATGAGTACGTCACCGTCTTGCTCGTAGACGGACGCGAGTGGGGACTCCTCGCCGAGCCCGTGGTCGAGCGGATGGTCGGCGACAATTTCCTCGGCCTCCGCGCCCCACGCTGCGACCGAATAGATCGGGTGTGAACTCCGGACGACGTCGGGGTAGGTTCGGAAACACTCCGGAATCGCACCCATGCCTCGCGTCGGTGTCGCGGCTGGCCGAAATGCGGGTCGCTCTGTCCGGATCGTCTCGACCCAGTCCGACGGAACGGGTGGGTTCGACCAGACGGATGGATCGGAGTACTGTGCGGTGTGCGTCGGCATCACGAGGGTCCCCTCAGGTGTAACGGCCTTCTGGAGCGCTTCGACGACCGCCTGGGCGTCGCCTGCGACCCAGCCTAGCGACGAAAGCGAGGAGTGAACGAGGAGGGTCTGTCCCGGCTCTATGCCAAGATAGCGCAGATCTTCAGTTAGCGACGAGATCGTACACGGCTCCTGCACGCGGTCGACGGCGTCTGCTTCGCCCATAGCTGTCACTGGAAGGCAGTGGTTGTAATTTCTCCGATTGCATTCCGGAACGAAAGAAGGATTATTTTCCTCGTGATCGCTCGAAATAGCCAGTATACAGAAATGAGATGAAAATTGAGATGCAGGATGATACCGTTGGGATAGAGACTTACTGCCACGAACGTGAGTTATCGAAACCAATGTTTCTGGATTACACGTGGCGATTTAGTCCACATCGTCGTCATGACTACACCTTCTTCGACGGATAGAACAGATGCTTACACCACACATTATTGACTATTCGGACTAAGTATATTCTAACCGTCGTTTTTAATGACGACTGTTCACACTCGCCGTAAGACCGACATTTAAATAATGAGACGCCGTCGTCTGCGACGATGGAGACGACGGACGAGCGCTCGCCATCCCAGCGTGGCGAGCGCGTCGAGCGACTCGAGTTCAGCGTCGAGTGGCCACCGAATCACGCCGCCGCGTATCTTATCGAGGGGCCAACAGAGGAACGGGTGCTCGTCGATGCGGGACCACCCGGCGAGCAGGCAACGGAAACGATGCGGACCCAACTGGACGGGCTCGGCGTCGACCTCGAAGCAATCGACGCGGCCGTTATCACGCACCCCCACAGCGACCACATCGGACAGGTGCCGGCGCTGCGCGCGGCTAATGTGACTGTCTACGCGCCCGAACCCGCGCTCGAGCAGGTCCGACGCGACGAGGACGACCTCGCGGCGCGCGTCCGTGAGACGACACGCTCTGCGGGCTACGAGGACGAGGCACTCGAGCGTGAGGTCGAGCGCGCGCGGCACTCGCTCGAGCGCAACCGACGGCTGCTCGACCCTGACGATGCGATCGGGTTCTCGTTCAACGACTCGTTTCGGGTGGGTGCACTCGAGTTCGAGCCGATTCACACGCCAGGTCATCAGGTGCACCACGCGAGTCTCGCAACGAGCATTGGCAGCGAACGGGTGCTGTTCAGCGGCGACGCGCTCATCGAGTCGTTTCGGGCGGGTGCGCTACACGTTGGCCTCGACGACGGAGCGTACGAGGCGGTCGAGGCGGTCGATGCGGGACTGGAACGACTCGAAGACGAAACTGCCGCACGCCCGTTCGAGCGGGTCTGTCCGGGCCACGGGCCGGTCTTCACCGACGCCGCGGGAGCGCTCGCGGACACGCGGGCTGCTCTCGACTCGCTACTCGAGTCCAGACGTGACGCTGTCGCGACCGTCGGGCCGGCGACGCCACTCGAGATTACGGAACATCTCTACGGCGACCTGCAGTATCCGGCGCAGTTGCTCGACACGCTCGGTGCGCTCGGGACACTCGCGGAGCGAGGCGAAGTGGCGTTCGACTGGCGCGATGGCGTGCGGTACTATCGGACGGCGGACGGGTCCGCTGTGCTGGATCAGTAATAGAGGTGTCCTACTGATGGGACGGGGACAGGAACGGTAGTGACGCTATTCCAGTTTCTCGGGCTCCTCAGACCGCTCCTCTAGCTTGTACTTCTGTATCTTCCCCGAGGTCGTCCGCGGCAGTTCGTCGATGAACTCGACCTCGCGCGGGTGTTTGTAGGCCGCGACGTTGTCGAGGAAAAACTGCGTGATTTCCTCCTCGGTGACGTCGACGCCGGGTTCTACGTCGGGCGTCGGCACGACGAACGCCTTCGGGACCTCGTTGCGGCGCTCGTCCGGGATGCCGACGACGGCGCCCTCCGCCACGGCCTCGTGTTCGGAGAGGAGTTCCTCGAGTTCGCTCGGATAGACGTTGTAGCCCGCGGTGACGATGACGTGTTTCTTCCGGTCGACGATCTCGTAGTAGTTCTCCGCGTCGCGCCGGGCGATGTCGCCGGTCCGGAAGTAGCCGTCGTCGGTGAAGGCGGCCTCGGTCGCCTCCGGACGGTTGTGGTAGCCCTTCATGACCTGCGGGCCGCGCACGAGCAGTTCGCCCTCCTCGCCCGGTGGAACTTCCTCGTCGCTGCTGTCGACGACCTTACAGTCAGTCATCCGGAGCGGCTGGCCGATCGTGCCGTGGCGCAAGCCGAACGTCGAGTTCGACTGCGTGTGGGTCGCGCCGTGAGTTTCAGTGAGCCCGTACCCTTCCTGCATGTCGACGCCCGCGACCGATTCGAACTCCTTCTGGACGGCGACGGACATCTTCGCGCCGCCCTCGCCGGCCATCTCGAGTGTGGTCAGGTCGTAGTCGCCGAACTCGTCGCTGTTGACGATGTCGACGTACATCGCGGTGACGCCGACGAAGTGGGTGATGGCTTCCTCCTCGATGAGGCCCATCGCTGTCTCGCCGTCCCAGTTCGCGGCGCTCCGGAGGAAGACGCGCCCGCCCTGAATCAACGGCTGCCAGGCAGTGTGCGTAAAGCCGGTGATGTGATACAGCGGGAGCCAGACGAGACTGCGAACCTCCTCGGGTTCGAGGGCGCTCTCCTGGGAAAGCGTCGCGAACATCTGTGCCCGAAAGTTTCGATGGGTCGTCTCGACACCCTTTGGCTTCCCCGTCGTTCCCGACGTGTACGGCAACAGCGCGACGTCGTCGTCCGCCCGCTCGACGAACGTCTCCTCGCCGCGAACGGATTCGAACGCGTGGACGTCATCGTCGGTACTCGCGACGCTGATGACGGTCGGATCGGTGTCTGCGTCCTCGAGTCCCTCCCGGAGATGCGGGAGGAGCGCGGCGTGGGTCAGGACCGCCGTCGCATCGGTGTCCTCGAGTTGGTAGGCGAGTTCGCGCCGGCGGTACTGCGGGTTGACCGGTGAGACGGCGACACCCGCCTTGAACGCGCCGAGCGAGCCGATCAGGTAGGCAGGACAGTTCGGCAGGTAGAGCAACATGGCGTCACCGGGCTCGATTCCCAGGTCGGCGAGACCGCCGGCGAACCGGGCGCTCTCCGCGCGGATTTCTTCGTGTGTGTGCTCTATTCCGTGGTACTCGATCGCGACCGCGTCGCCGTGGTGGCGTGCCGTCTCGTCGTGCAACCGCGCGGCGTTGCCCTCTCTGGCCGCGTCACTGATGTCGTCTATGTCCATGCACCTGTATATCATACACCACTATTAAAACGTATCCCGATCCGACACGTCGGGTAGGAGCTTTACATTGGTTTCCGGTGTTCGGGTATAGTTTTACAGTGGTGTGTGAGAATGCGTTCGTATGGAATACCACGATTCCGAGACGGCGAAGGCGGTTGCGGGCCGGGTAGAGTCCTTCATGGACGAAGTCGTCATCCCACGCGAGCGGGAGGCGCTCGCGACGGGCGAGCAGATTCCAATGCACGAAATCGAGGACCTCTGGGAGGAAGCGAAAGAGCGGGATCTCTTCGCTCCGCAGGTGCCGGAGGAGTACGGCGGCCAGGGACTGGACTTCAGCGATATGCTGCCCTCCTTCGAGCAGGTCGGGCGGTCACTCATCGGCGCGCACGCGATTCGCGCGAACGCGCCACAGGAGGGCAACATGCACACCCTCGAGATGGTCGGCACCGAGGAGCAAAAGGAGGAGTACCTCCGGCCGCTCGTCCAGGGTGAAATGTCCTCCGCGTTCGCGATGACAGAACCCAAACAGGGCGGTGGCTCTGACCCGAAGATGCTCCAGAGCACCGCCGTCAAGGACGGCGACGAGTGGGTCATCAACGCCCACAAGTGGTGGACCTCGGACGGGCTCGACGCCGACTTCTACCTCCTGATGGCGCGGACGGATCTGGACGCCCACCCCTACGAGGGAACCTCGATTATTCTCGTGCCGCGAGACGCCGACGGCGTCGAAGTCGTCCGGAACGTCCCCCACCTCGGCGGACACGGCATCACCGAACGGACGGGCGGCCACGCCGAGATGAAGTTCGATAACGTTCGCGTACCTGTCGAAAACACCATCGGCGAGGAGAACGCCGGCTTCCGGATCGCCCAGATGCGCCTCGGCGGCGGTCGACTCACCCACTGTATGCGCTACTCCGGGATGGCCGAGCGCTCGCTCGACATCGCGAAGGCATATCTTGCAGAGCGCGAGGCGTTCGGCTCGACCCTAGAGGAGAAGCAGGCGCTCCGCCACCGAATCGCCGACGCCGAAACGCGGTTGCACGCCGCCCGGACGATGGTCCGCCACGCCGCGCGCGAACTCGACCGCAGCGACGCCCGCATCGAGGTCGCGATGGCGAAGATGTTCACCGCGAACGTCACGCAGGATACCATCGACCTTGCACTGCAGTGTTGCGGCGGCAACGGCATCGGGAAAGATATCCCGATCGCGCACTTCTACGAGGCCGTCCGCGCGTTCCGTATCGTCGACGGCGCAGACGAGGTCCACCGCCGCTCGATCGCCCGCTGGGCGTTCGAGGACGTCGACGAGACCGAGATCGAGAACACGCTGCAGTTCGACGAGGACCTGCGGATCGACGACCTGAACGACTGAAAGAGAATCGGAACGCAGCAAAAACAGGGCCGCTCAGACCCGCTCAATAATCGTCGCTACACCCTGTCCGAATCCGATACACATCGTCGACAGCGCGGTGTCCTGCTCGGTTCGCTCGAGTTCGTGCGCCAACTTCGTCAGTAGCATCGCGCCCGTCCCACCGAGCGGGTGGCCGTGCGCGATCGCCCCGCCGTTGACGTTGACCTGCTCCCAGGAGACGCCGGTCTCCTCGAGCCAGGCCGCGACCACGGAGGCGAACGCCTCGTTCACCTCGAAGAGGTCGATCTCTTCGAGTTCCATGTCGGCCTTCTCGAGTACCCCTTCGGTCGCGGGAATCGGACCAGTGAGCATCGTGATCGGATCGACGCCGACGACTTCGGTCTGGACGATGCGGGCCATCGGCTCCCAGCCGTGCTCCTCGGCGGCTTCCCTGCTGGCGATGAGAAGCGCCGACGAGCCGTCGACGATGCCGGAGGAGTTGCCCGGGTGGTGGACGCCGTTGCCTTCCTCGCGGAACGCGAGCGGCAGGCCGGCGAGCGTCTCGAGGTCGGTCTCCGGGCGCGGGTGTTCGTCCTGCTCGACGACGATTTCCTCGCCATCAAGTGCAGTTTCGACGGGGACGACCTGATCGTCGTAGTGGCCCGCATCCCAGGCCTCGCCCCACCGGCGCTGGGAGTCGACGGCGAGTTCGTCGAGTTCCTCGCGGCTGAAGCCGTAGTTCTCGGCGATGCGCTCTGCGCCCTCGCCCTGATGGGTGAGCTCGTCGAAGTACTCGAAGTAGGTGTCGGTCACACCGTCGCCGTCAGAGCCCATCGGTTCTCGGGTCATATGCTCGACGCCGCCGGCGACCAGCACGTCGTGCTGGCCGGCCATGACGTTCGCCGCGGCGAAGTTGACGGCCTGCTGGCCCGAGCCGCACATCCGGTTCAGCTGGACGCCAGGGACGCCGTCGCCCCAGCCGGCAACCATCGGTGCGAGACGGCCGATGTTCGCGCCCTGCTCGCCGATCGGCGTCACGCAGCCGTAGATGACGTCCTCGACGACGCCGGGGTCGAATTCGTTTCGCTCCTCGAGTGCCTCGAGTGGTTTCGCTGCGAGATCCTGCGGGTGGGTGTCGCGAAAGGAGCCGTCACGCTTGCCGAACGGCGTCCGTACTGCGTCGACGATAACAGCCTCGTGCATGTGTGTGCGTCACAGTATTCCAGCGAGCACTATAGACGTTCCGAACGGCCAACTACTCCGGCATTCGTACGCGCTCACTCCCACTCCTCGCCGATCCCCCGCAACGCGAACGGCCCGGCCGGCAGATTGTAGCCCTCCTCGAGTGCTGTGTCGACCTGCGCTTCCGTGGCGATTCCCTCGTCGACGATTTTCTGTGCCTCCTCGCGCATCGCCGCGTGACAGCGGTTGGCAACGAAGCCGTAGGAGCCCGGATCGTCGTCGATCGTGATTCGTGTCTTCCCGAGTTCGTCGACGAGGTCCTCGGCGCGGTCGACGACGGCCTGATCGGTCTCTGGTGCCTCGACGATTTCGACCATCGACATGATCGGTACCGGATTGAAAAAGTGTGTGACGGCGACCCGCGAGGGATCCGAGACGGCGTTCGCGATCGCGGTGACCGAAAATCCGCTCGTGTTCGAGTACAGCGGCTGGTCGTCGGTCACCGAATCGAGTTCGCGGAACACCTGGCCCTTGATCGCGAGGTCTTCGGTGACGGCTTCAATGACAAATTCCGTGCCTGCGGCCGCCTCTTCCATGTCCGTCGTGAACGAGATCCGATCGAGGATGTCCTCTTTCTCGTCCTCGTCGAGGTAGCCACCCTCGACCGCGTCGTCGAGGCCGTAGTTCCCGGAGATGAGCCGATCCTGCGCGTCGTCTACCAACTCGTCAGAAAGCTCGCGAATGCGAACCTCGTAGCCGGCCCGCGCGAGCACCTGCGCGATTCCCGCACCCATGATCCCGCCGCCGATCACTGCAACTGGTCCCTGTGACATGCTACCGACACCACTGTGTGTTCTGTTAACGTTTTTGGTCGCGGCGCAGAGCCGCCGGTGGGCGTACGCTTATGGGGCCGTTGTTCGAATCTCACGACAATGGCTACACGCTCCGCAACGATCCGTCGCGACCGAGGTGCGTCGAATGCCGACTAAGCCGCTGGCCGAACTCGAGTCCATGGTCGGCGAGTCGAAGCAAACCGTCGAAAACTTCCGCATCGAGGCGGGGAAGGTCGAGGAGTTCGCTCGTGCGATCACGGACACGAACTCGGTGTTCAGAGACGAGAGTGTCGCACGAGAGCGCGGCTTCGACGCGATTCCGGCACCGCTGACGTTCCCGCGGGTCAAACGGTTCCCGCGCTATCAGGTCGGCGCTGACGCTGAGGTGGACGAACGCGAGGAGGGCCACTACGGCTTCGACCTCGGCTTTCGACCGGAGTACGTCCTCCACGGCGAGCAGGCCTACGAGTACGAGCGGCCGCTGCTCGTCGGCGACGTACTGACCGGCGAGACGACGCTCGCCGAGGTTTACCAGCGCGACGGCGGCCGCGCCGGCACGATGACCTTCGCGGTACTCGAGACGGCCTACCGTGACCAGTCGGGCGAGCTCGTGCTCACCGACCGGGCGACGGCGATCGAGACGGAGGGTGCGGTCGATGATGGTGGCGGCGACGACGCATCCGCTGGTGACGCAGCGACCACTCACGAGTCCGAACCCGAGCCACAACCCGTCGACCGTCCGCAATCTGCAGCCGTACTCGAGTCCGGCCAGTCCGGCCCGACCGTCGTCGCCCCCGACCTCGAGCGGCGCGACTTCGTCAAGTACGCGGGCGCGAGCGGCGATTTCAATCCGATTCACTACGACGAGCCGTACGCGACCGCGGCGGGCAACGAGAGCGTCTTCGGACAGGGAATGTTTACGGCCGGCGTCGCCTCCCGCGTTGTGACGGACTGGTTCGGCCGCGAGACGATTTCGTCGTTCGGCGTGCGGTTTCAGTCGCGCGTCTTTCCCGGCGAGACCATCGTCGCGACGGGTGAAGTCGAGTCGGTGTCGCAGGACGAAACCGTCGACGTGACGCTCGAGGCAGCGACCCCGGACGGGAAGACGCTCCTGACCGGAACTGCGACGGCGGATCTGTCGCGGTCGAACGACCGGTGATTGTGGAGCGGTAGCAGCACCGGCAGCAATAGCAGCAGTAGCGCCTTTTCACGAAAACTGGCGTCGAAACGACGACAGTGGCCCTCGTCAGTCGGCCGCAGTTTCCGCCTTAAGTACCGCTCGAACATCGCCATACTGGTCGAAGCGTTCGGCACCGATGTAGTCGATCGTATCCTGGAGATACTGGACGAGCTGGTGGCCGATCCGCTCCTGATCGTAGCCCTCGAACGGCTGGTCGTCGTAGAGTGGGTCGCTTAGCAACCGGTTCTCGACGTACTCTTCGATTCGCGGCTCGTAGACGTCGACGACGATTTCGGGTTCGGCGATGGCGAGCTGTTTCATCACCCAGCGGCCGTTCTCGATGTGGCGGGTTTCGTCCTGTCGAACCTTGCCGATCGCCTGCTGGAACGACTCGAGTACGGAGTCTCTGCCCATCTGGTCGGCCTTCAGCTCGATCATCTGATCGAAGCTGAGGTAGCCGCCGCGGGCGAGCTGGGCTTCGACGATGCCCATGTAGTTGAGGTAGGCTTCACCGAGGCTGTAGACGAGATCGGTCCGGTCACCGCTGTTGACTGCCGCGAGGAGGTCGTCTGCGGTGTCGTAGAGGTTGTCCGTGCTGTACCCCTGTTCCTGATAGCCGCCCTCGCGGTAGGGCGCGGTGTTCTGTGTGCCGAACACCTCCTCGAAGTACCGGCTGAAGAGGTCGGTGTGTTTGGCCTCCTCGTAGACCTGCTGAGCGAGGTACATCTCCTCCTGAACGGTGTCGAAGGGTAACTCCTCGTTCGGGAGCGCGTCGAGTGCCATCATGTACGGCGCGAGCGTCCGCGTCACGTCCTCCTCGCCGTCGTAGAAGCCGGAACACGTCGCGAGAAAGCGGTGCTGCTCAGCTTCGGAGAACTGTTCCCAGTCCTCGCGGTCCTGCGTCAGGTCGTAGTCGTCCGGATCCCAGGTCCCCTCGCGCTTTCCCTTCCGATACAGTTCGTAAGACTTCTCGCGATTACTGTAGTCGATCGGCATGTGCTCCACTGACGTACTCCCCGGAGAAAACTGTTCGTCTGACTTTCACGAATCGATGACTCTCTCGGTCTAGGTTGTGTCTCTACTCTCCCGATCCGGGATCGACCGAGTCGCGATCGTCTCGAGTAGCCGCCGTCTCAGCGTCGAACGTCTCGGCTGAGATGGGGCTGTCGCGAGTGGACGCACGACCACTCCGTCTCGGGTGCGATCGGCCGGAAGCGACACCCGCGCTCCCGTCTGAAACGCGTTCGTGGGCGTCGAGCGAGGTCATCGTCAGATAGAGCTGGCTGGGATCGCGCTTTCGGAGCCGGTACTGATAGTAGCCGTACGCGAGCACGAACCAGCCGAGCAGGACGAGGCCGACGATCGGCTGCTGGAGCAGCGTGATAACCCAGAAGCAAGCCGTCGTGAGGGCCCCACCGACGACGGCGAGCAGCAGGCCGCGCGAACGCCGGAGTCGGAACGGCGCGTTCGCGTAGTGCTCGGGGAACTCACGCGGCAGGTTCCAGAGCCCGACGGCGCAGAAGAAGTACGCGGTGAGACTCGCCAGGCCGATGAACGTCGAGAGGCCGACGATTTCGCCTGCGATAGGAACGAGCAAGAACGGCGGCAGGCCGAGGGCGAGCACCGAGACGTGCGGCGTGTCGAACCGAGGATGAATGTGCGAGAGCGATTCGGGAAGGATGCCGTCCCGGCTAGCTCGCATGAGCGTCCGCGAAAAGACGAGCAGCGTCGTGTTGACCGTCGTGACGACGGCGAAGATCGCACCCGCGGCGATAACGTACTCGCCCCACCAGGGCAGGTAGACCGACGCCACCAGCGCGAGGTCCGCCTCCCCGCCGAGTTGCGTGTAGGGAACGACGCCGACGAGGACGGCGATGAGCGCGACGTAGACGACCGCGACGATACCGATGCCGAGTCCGAGTACGAGCGGAATCGTCCGCTTCGGATCGTCAATTTCCTCGCCGAGTTCGATCAGGAGGCCGAAGCCGAGAAAGGGGTAAAAGAGCGCGACGACGGCGAGCGCGAACGCGCCGTACTCTGGGAAAAACGGCGTGTAGTTCGCGGTATCAACTGCGGTCGCGCCGGGGACGATAAACGTGAGCAGCGCGAGCAGCAGGCCGACAAAAAAGACGAGTTGCACCTGCGCGACGAGGCGGAGGCCGACTACGTTGATGAACAGCGTGAACGCAAGCAGGCCGTAGACGAGTACGAGCGGCGAGACGTCGAAGAAGATCTGCGTGTACTCCGCGAAGCCGGTCGCCGTGATGAGCAGGGACGCCCAGGCGACTAGCGGAATCGTAACGGGCACCAGAAAGCCCCAGAACGGCGCGACGAGCCGCGAGATGTAGACGTAGAGACCACCCGCGACGGGCATCGCCGAGCCGAGCAGCGCGTTGTACAACACGACGAACGACGCCGGAATCGCCGCCAGCAACGCCGCCACGACGATCGCCGGACCGGCGTCACCCGCGAGCGGCCCGGGCAGCACGAAGATCGGCACCGCGATCGCGTTCCCAACCAGGAGCGCGAGCACACCGAGTAAGCCGACGTTCGAGGACAGCGTTTCCGATCCGCCCGCATTCGAGTTGCTCATTCGCCTGACTCTCGAGTCCTCCGTCGCTGGCGAAGTCGGTAGGAGCGATACTGCCGTCCGATGGCGAAGCCGGCGAGTGCACCAACGAACGGCAACGTGACGAGCAATAGCGCACTCGTCAGCATGCCGGCCACGACGCCGCTTGCGAGCCCGAAAACCAGTCCACCCTCCGGATACTGTGCGGCCGCAATCTCGCGTTCGACCCCATCCATCTCCGATGGGACGTCCCGAAATCGTCCGATCGACATGGTGTGTTCAACCACACCACACATCAAGTAGGTATCGCCCCGTTCCACCCGTTGCGACGAGTCTGGGTCGGTGGGCCGGTGGTACGGTGGGTCGGTTAGATAAGCTCTCGTGCGATCGTCCGCTTTTGAATTTCGTCCGTCCCCTCGAAGATGCGGAACACGCGCGCGGAGCGGTAGTTGCGCTCGATCGGCAGTTCCTTCATATACCCCGCGCCGCCGTGGACCTGCATGGCGATATCGGCTGCCTTGTTCGCGAGTTCTGCGCCGCGGAGTTTCGCCATGGACTCTTCCTTGCGGGCGCGGTCGCCGTTGTCCATCTTCCAGGCAGCGTAGCGGTAGAGCTGCCGGGTCTGCTCGATGTCCGTCGCGAGATCGGCGAGTTGGAAGGAGACGCCCTGCCGGTGACCGATCGGTTTGTCGAACGTCTCGCGGTTACGCGCGTACTCGACGGACATGTCGAGCAGGTACTGGGCTGTCCCGACCGAGTTCGCGGCGATGTTGATCCGGCCGCCGCCGATCCAGCTCATAGCCGCCGTGAAGCCCTGGTCGACCTCGCCGAGAATCTGGTCCTCGCCGACGCGACAGTCGTCGAAGTGGAGTTCGGCGTGCTGGCCGGGCGTCATCCCCATCGATCGGTGAATCGTCCCGATCTCGAAGCCCGGATTGTCGGCCTCGACGAGGAAGCAGGTGATCCCCGACAGATCGCCGTCCTCGCCGCTCGTCCGCGCGAAGACCATCGCGAAGTCGGCGTAGGGGCCGTTCGTGATGTACACCTTCTGACCGTTGATCACCCACTCGTCGCCGTCCTTCTCCGCGGCGGTGCCGCTCCGCTCCGAGTCGCTATGCGACTCGCTCTTCTCCGCAGTAGTATCCATGTGATGGGCGTCGCTGCCGTGGCCCGGCTCCGTCAGCGCGAAGCAGGTCGTGATCTCGCCGTCCATCAGTGGCTCGAGGTACGTCTCGCGCTGCTCCTCGTCGCACGCGAGGAGAATTGGCGTTGGCCCGCCGGCACCGCCGAAGATTGCACTGTGAAAGCCCGGTGGTCGGTTCGCCATATGCTCGCCGACGATCGCACGAGTGAGAATATCGACGTCGCCACCGCCGACCTCCTCGGGCATCGTCATCCCGTAGAAGCCCGCTTCGACCGATTTCTTGCGGATCGTCTCGACGACCTCGCGGTAGGCCGGCACCTGTCGGTGATTCTCGTCGACGATGTGCTTCTCGTAGTCCTGCCCCAGGAACTGCTCGTACTCCTGCTCGAGTGGAGCGACCTCCTGCTCGATGAAGTCCTCGAGTGCCTTCGTGATCTGCACCGCTTCTGACGGCTCGCTGAAATCCATACCACATATCACAGTAATCGACATATAAACGTTACCGTGTACCATACTGTTCGGTGCAGCGGAACACCTTTGTCGACCCACAGGAATTGTGTCGTATGGGAACACAAGGCAGGAACTCGGCGGATCGGGTCGATGCGGTCGTGAAGACCCTGGATGTTCTCGAAGCCCTCTGGCAGGCCGACGGCGCTGGCGTAACCGAAGTCACGGAGCGAACCGGACTCGCAAAGAGCACCGTTCACGCCCACCTGACGACGCTCCGGTCGAAGGGGTACGTCGTCCAGAACGACGACGAGTATCGGTTGAGCCTCCGATTCCTTTCGTTCGGCGAGCACGTCAAACACGCCGAACCGCTGTACGAGGCCTCCGAGACTCCGATTGCGGACCTCGCCGAACGGACCGGCGAGCGCGTCCTCTGTTCGACAGCACAGAACGGACTCGGCACCGTCCTCCGCGCCTGCGACGGCGACCGCTCGGTCCCCTCCGACATCACCGTCGGCACCCACACCTACCTCCACTGCTCCGCCGGCGGCAAGGCCATGCTGGCCCACTTCGATGAAGAGCGCGTCGCGGACATCGTCGACACCTGGGGCCTCCCGGCCTTTTCGGACGAGACGATCACCACCTGGGACGAACTCACGGCCGAACTCGAGACGATCCGCGAGGAGGGACTCGCGTACAATCACGGTGAGTATCTCCCGGGACTCAGCGCCGTGGGTGCGCCTATTCTGGACAACGACGACACCGTCTACGGTGCCGTTGCGATCTCGGGACCGGCGCACCGACTCGAGAACGAATGGGATATCGACGACCTCCACAACCAACTGCTCTCGGCTGCGAACACCATCGAAGTCAACCTGCTGTTCACGTAGCGTTCGACACTATTGAACGCTCATCGATCGTGAACTCGAGTACCTGCCTGCGATCGGTCCGTTTCATCTATAGTTACAGTCATACGATTGTAAACCATTCGTCGTCTGTCAACGAATGTGATTGTCTCTAGCCGACGACATCTATAGATAATATATCCGTTAGGATTGGGTAGCTATCGGTATTATAACTATAGTGGCCAGCAGCCATATAGTCCTCAGGTCGCCGCTTCCCCACCTATAACTCCCTCATACCGGTAATCCTCTTTCAGACCCAATAGACCAGATGTCAATGGGGAAGAGGCATATTCAGGATTTTCAAAGCTTCTATGTCGAATGTGTCGACTCCACGCAAGATGTGACACCCCATAACCATGAATTTTGCTTCTATATATCTAATCTGGTATGTCTGGTGGATGGACCCTAAATTCAGCAGGAAGGCTCATCGTGCGATCCCGATACACGGAGTCGCTGTTCGCACAGCCACTCGAGAGGCTGCCTGTTGCGCACGTCTCCTCAATACCCGTGAGAGTCACCTGACCTCGAAAAATGATTGATACACTGTCTCGGACAAAGCCACTGCATGGACGAACACGAGGGAGCCGTCGGTACGGCAGCCACGCCCACGGCGACCGACGAGGACCACCACCCCACACAGGTCGAGTTCGCAGACGGACCGATCGTCGCCGAATTTGTCCACTGTGATACCGTCCGCGTGACCGGGACAGCGTCAGAGCTCATTCTTTCGTTCTTCTGGTGGGACGAGAGCGGCCAGATCGGAACGATCTCCGAACCCGTTGGGAGCGTCGACGGCGAGCGCGACATCTCCGCCACCGACGAGTTCGGCGAGTTCGCCTACGGTCCGATCGTCACCGGACTCGAGTGCTTCACTGGCGACGGGCCGGTCGTCCCTGGCGCTGGTACTGTCGACATCGCAAACCCGACGATTGACGCCTGCACCGCTGCTGTTCGATCGGAGTACGACGGGCCAGAGGAACTCGAACCGCCGGCGATCGATCGCTCCTCGAGCGCGCTTGGCACGTCGGAGTAGCCGTGGGTACGGGAGTGTGAAAGGCGGATATCCGGGAGTGAGACGATGTACGATACGATTCTGGTTCCGACGGATGGCCGACCGAACACCGAGCGGGCGATCAGCGAGGCGATCGACCTCGCTGACGTGCACGGTGCGACGCTGCACGCGCTGTACGTGATCAACTCCGCCGAGATCGCACCGGGAGTAGACTTCGACGATCTCGAGCCGATCGGTGAGACAGCAGTTGCGTACGTCGCCGAGCAGGCAGCCGAGGCCGGAGTAGGTGTCGAGACAAGTGTTCAGCACGGCCTGCGCCATCAGGCCATTCTCGACTACGCCGAGGCCCACGGCGTCGACCTGATCGTCGTCGGCCGAACGCGTGGACTCGATCGGTTCTTCCGAAAGAGCGTCTCGAAACAGGTCGCCGAAGAGGCGTCGGTTCCCGTGCTGGTCGTCGAGTAGCAGATCGACTGACACGTCACGGTCAGAAGAGTGACTCCGATCCCGACGTGTGGGACAGGGTAGCGAGTCGAAATCGGACGCGTCTGCCGCGTCTGCAAGACACTTTTGTGGGACTCGACTAGGCCGACACGGTTCTTGTGAGTCGTCGATCGTTCAATCCGATCCGAGTGTGTATCTACTGGATCGGACTCGCGCTCGCCCGTCTCGGGTTGATAGACCCCGAGCGAGCGCAGCGAACGTCCGACCTCGCGTGGCCCCGCGTCGTCACGGGCGTCGCGCGAATGTCGAAAAACGCCGTCGACGTCGCTATGGTCGGCGTCGCGGTCGGATCGACGGCTATCGCCGGCGTCGGCTTCGCCTCGCCGTTCTGGGGGCTCGCGTTCGCCCTCGGCGGCGGGGTCGCCGGCGGCACCATCGCGCTCGTCTCCCAGCGCTTCGGCGCGAACTCGTTCGACTCGCTCGGGCAGGCGGTGCGCTCGAGTACCCTCCTCGTGCTCGTCCTCACGCTACCGGTGACGGCGCTGTTCTGGACGTATCCGACCGAGCTCATCTCGCTCATCGGGAACGACCCGGAGACCATCGCGCTCGGTGCGGACTACCTGCAAATCGTCGGTCTCGGGATTCCGTTCGCCGGGCTCAACCTCATCGGGAGCCGGACGTTCGTCGGCATGGACGACGCCTGGACGCCGATGATCGTCCGCGCGGGCGGTGCCGTCGCCAACATCGGGCTCAACGCGGTGCTCATCTTCGGCGTCGGGCTGGGTGTCGAGGGCGCGGCGCTCGGGACGGTACTCGCCAACGTGGTCGTCTCCGCGACGTTCGCAATCGGACTCGTCGCGGGCTGGCTCCCCGGCGTCGGGACGTTCCCCGTCAGCGTCGACCCGTTCGGGAGCTACGTCCACGGCGAGACGGTTCGCAACCTGACAAAGATTGGGCTTCCGGTCCTCGGCAGCAAGTCCGTCTGGACCGTCGCCGAGTTCCCGATGCTCGCCATCGTCGCGCTGTTCGGCCCGCAGATCGTCGCCGCCTACGTCATCGCCCGGCGCATCTGGGGGCTGATGAACACGCCCGGCTGGGGCTTCGGCCTTGCCGCCTCGAGTCTCGTCGGCCAGGAACTCGGTGTCGGCCACGAGGGGCTCGCAGAGCGCTACGGTCGGGAGATCATCCGCTACGCCGTCGCGGTCTACGTCGTCTCGGCCGTGATCGTCTTCGTCTTCGCGGAGCCGATCGTGCTCCTGTTCACCGACGATCCGGCGGAGCTCTCGATTCCGGCCGCCGTCTCGCTCATCTACGCGGCGTGTCTCGCAATCGTTCTGAAGGGTGTTTCGACGGGTGCTGAAGGCGCGCTCAAGGCGAGCGGGGACACCAAATGGCCGTTTTACAGCCAGCTCGTCGGCATGTTCGGGCTCGCGATTCCGCTCGCCTATCTCGGTGCGGCCGGGCTGACGATCCCTGCGATCGGACCGATCCCCGTGCTCGGCGTCACGGTTCCCGGCATCGACATCGCACCGCTCGGACTGCTGGGCCTGTACCTCTCGTTCATCGCCGAGACGGCCGCTCCCGCGGTGATCAACTACTACCGGTTCTCGACCGGTCACTGGAAGGCGATCAGTCGGGGCTACCGCCCTGGTGCAGCACCGAGTGACGACTAGCGAGCGAGGACGGGGAGCGGTCCGAAAGTACGGCCGGTTCGATATCGACGTGGATTTTCCGACCCAGAAAACGCGCTGGCATCACTAATACCATCCAGTGTATCGGTGAAACTGGGGGACGAGACAGGTCCAACACCCACCCCGTGTTGGTCCCCCATCCGATCACCCACTCGAACGGGTTCCCACCCCCACTGCGAGGACGGTTCCCGACCCGTCCTCGATTCCCGTTCGATTTGCCCTCTCCCCCTGACAGCGCCTGTGCCCGCGCTGTCAGCCCCACTCCGCTCTCACTCTCGCTGCCGTGGCGAGCGCTTCGGCCCTACAGCTACGGTCCGGTTTGTTGGCCTGTTTGACTACGTTCAGTCCCGACAGACTACTGGTCAGTAGCGCAATGAAATCAGGAGAAACGACCGTCAGCCACAACCCGTGGTACGGATATCGTCTCATTCGAACCCATCCGCAGTCGCCTTCAGTGCTGTCCGTACAGCGAGTACATGATCGCAACCAGTCCGAGCAGTCGACTCAGGTTCTCGGCGAACACCGTTACGATCCGATCCGTGGCCGTCAGCGTGTTGAGCACGACGTTGAGCACGAACGGGCACAGCGTCAGCAAGAGCAGCCCAACCGCGAGGTAGAACATCGACTGCGCATCGTTTCGCCGGTAGCCACGGTAGGCCTGGTAGGCGATCACCGTTCCGAACAGCGCGACGAGAAAGAGGCTCACAACCGTAAAGAGCTCGAACAGCGTCGCCTCATCGAGTCGGACGACGTCCGCGCTCATCGCATCCCCTCCCACATTCGGGTGAACTTGTCGGCGACATCCTCCTCGTGGTAGTTCACCTGCAGATCGAACGAGCCATCCTCGAGTGAGAGTTCCAGTCGATCGAGATTCGCACTGTAGATGCTGTAGTGGTTGCCGTCCGGGGCAAGTTCGGTCTCTTCAGTGACGAGTCGGCACTCCTCGAGACGATCGAGGCGACGATAGATCGTCGGCAGGGACGCGTCACACCGGTCACTCAGTGTACTAGCAGACATGGGTTCGACGCTCGTGTGCGTGAGGATCTCTCGCGCGTACTCGTCGTCGAGTACCGAGAGAACGGTGGATAGATCGGTATCGGTATCCTCACTCACTGGTACCTGTTCGTTTCGGCATCGCTATGAAAAACGGTCCGGTTTTTCTGACTGAGAAAAAACTCCCGAAATACGGTTCCTGCGTACTCATCTCCCGTTTTAGAGTCGAATAGACGCCGTCCAGCGGTAGCCGCACTATAGCCCAGTCTCAACCAGCCACGCGAACAACAGCCCACGCAACCGCGCTTCCGCCTCGCGCGAGAAACTGTGTCCCTCTCCCTCGAACACCTGCACGAACACGTCCGTCTCGAGTACCCCCGCCGCGTCGAGGCTGTCCGCAACGGGCACCGAGTCGTCGGCCGAACCGTGGAAGATAGCGACTGGCACGTCGAGCGTCGCCGCTACGTCCGCGAACGGATAGCGATCCAGATCGTCGAAGAATCGCTCGTCGAGTCGCTCGCCGGAGTCGAACTCGAGTACCCCCTCGCGTTCGACCTGCGTTCGGTAGCGGTCGAAGGTCGAGATATCGGTGACGGGCGCGCGGGTTGCGACGGCGTCGATGCGGTCGTCGGTGGCGGCGGTGTGGAGGGCGACGGCGCCGCCGAAGCTAGAGTCGAAGAGGGTGAGCGAGCCGTTGTTGTTGCGGTCGTCCTGGAGGACGCTGTCGAGCACTGCCTGCAGATCGGAGAGACGCGTACTGAGCGAGTGATCGACGAAGTCACGGTCGGACTCGCCACAACCCCGACAGTCGAACCGGACGGCGTTGTACCCCTCGTCGACGGCGCGCTGGCAGCGCTGCTCGTAGCTGCCGGACTTGTCGCTTCGGAGCCCGTGACAGAAGACGAGCCAGTCATCGGAGGGCGCTTCGTGGTGGACGGCGGCGACGGACTCTGGGTCGGCACCGAACTCTGATTCGGCGACGGACGATGAGCCGTCCGTAACTGAAACCGTGAACTCGCGTGGCATGCTTGCTCGTCCATTCGTCCCGACGACCGTATTCGTTGAGGTCACGCGGCGGTGACCGGCCGAGCGAATCCGTTCGGGAATCACGGTACTGTGCCGCCGCCACGGCAGGTTATCTCCTGCATAACTAATCAGCCGACGTGGCTGGCCTACACCAATGTGGCCATGGGAACACGCAATCGTCGGCTACGTCGTCTACTCGCTGTTTAGCCACCTCGTCTACCGCGACGCACCGAGTGGACTCGAGGCGTTCGCCGTGGTCTTCGCGTCCGTACTGCCGGATCTCATCGACAAGCCGCTGGCCTGGCAGTTCGGCGTCTTCGACTCCGGATACGCGCTCGGTCACTCCGTCTTCTTCGCGGTGCCACTCGCGATCATCGTCGGCGCGCTCGCACGCTCTGCGGGCCGTCCGCGTGCAGGACTCGCCTTCGGCCTGGGCTATCTGCTCCACCTGCCGAGTGACATTCTCGACACCTACGTTCGCGGCGGCGAACTCCGGTACGATATCGTGCTCTGGCCCGTCCATCCGGTCGAATCGATCGGCGAGTACACCGACTTTTTCGGCGAGTTTACCCGGCTCTTCGGACACTACCAGCAGGAACTGCTCGCCGGCGACCTCTCGACGTATATGTGGTTTCAGCTCGGAATTGCGGTGTCCGCGGCCCTCCTCTGGCTCTACGACGGCGCGCCAGTCCTCCGTGAGTTCCTCCGGGGCTGTCTTCGGGTCCTCTCGAGTGGCCGGTAGCGCGACGGTCTCACTGTTCCCGGTACGGAGTGCGTACCGATTGTTCGGGACAGCCACACAGTTCACTGTCTGATAATGTTGTCATTTACTATCGTATCGATTCCAGTGAGTGTGTAGCTGTAATGAGCGAGACGACGAGGTGTCATAGATTCTCGAGTGAGTACGAGCGTGACCGTGACCGCACCCATGGCTGTGGTCCGTCGAATCGGCGCGATAGTCCCTGTATCCGGGGAACTACGGCCGAGATTGGCGGTGGAGCCCCAACCCGAACAGACCGCCGCGGGCGTGACGAGTCAGGATTCCCCACGGCGTTGGTCACAGTTACGACGCCGAGAATCGACACCACTCACGAACGCCGCCCCCTCCGGCGGGTGAACGCATGAACCCCGATCACACCAGCGCCCAACCGGCGCGAATCACAGCCCTCCCCGACGGTGCCGAATTCGCCCTCTGTCTGACCCACGACGTCGACCGCCCGTACAAGGGCTTCCGGTCGCTGTACTACGCGACCCAGGAACGCCCAGGCTACCACCTCCGAACGGCGCTCGACCGATCGAACCCCTACTGGCAGTTCGCCGAGATCATGGAGCTCGAGGACGACCTCGGCGTCCGATCGGCGTTCTACTTCCTGAACGAACAGCACCTCTTCAGGGACCGACCGCCGCGCGAGTGGCTCTCACCGGAACACTGGGTACAACACCTCGGCCGCTACGAGGTCGACAGCGACGACATCGCCGCCGCCATCCGCGACCTGTCGACCGGCGGCTGGGAGGTCGGCCTCCACGGCTCGTATCACACCCAGCACGACCGCGACCGACTGCGGACCGAGAAGGTTGCACTCGAGAACGTCCTCGGTGAGCAGATTACGGGCGGTCGTCAGCATCATCTTCGCCTCTCAGTGCCAGAAACGTGGGAACATTACCGCGAAATCGGACTCAGCTACGACACCAGCCTCGGCTCGACGACGGACTGTGGGTTCCACGACGGCTACCACCCGATCCGCCCGTTCGGCGACGAGTTCGTCGTCTTCCCGCTGACGATCATGGATCAAGCGCTGCCGGATCCCGCGACCAGCCCGGACGCCGCACGCCGAACCTGTGAGCGCTTGCTGATAGACGCCGCCAGGAACGATGCCGTGATGACCGTTCTCTGGCACCCGCGCTTCTTCAACGAGCGAGAGTTCCCCGGCCACCGCGCGCTCTACCGGTGGCTCGTCGAGCGGGCACTCGAGTTGGGCGCGTGGGTCGGCTCACCCGGAACGCTATACGAGACGATCGACGCCGAAACGGTCGAGCAGCAGTCCGTCTCGATCGGAACCGACTCGGAGCGAGAGCTGGTGTCGACGACAGCACAGACCGGCACCGAGGAGTCGCGTCGTGGACGTGGGAATCGACGCGAGGAAGCCGCGCCACAGCTTCGCTCAGCGAGCAGTAGCGGAGGTGACACCTCCCTATGAGCGGGCGTCCAGCAGCGGTCGTCGCGGTCGTCGCCCTGCTCGTCCTGAGCAGTGTCGGCGGCGTCGCGCAGGTCGGCGACTCGTCGTCGACGCCGTCGCCGAGCGCCTCGGCGGCAAACGCGCCGCCGACTGACACCTACGTCATCGAGCAGGACGGGTTCTGTCAGCAGATCGAGCCGCTCTCGAGTGGCGGCACGGTCGAGTCCTTCTACGACTATCGCAACCACGAGACGCATCCGGAGGACGTCGACCGAATGTACAGCTCCTACGGCACCGAGCACCTCCAGGAAGACGATACCAGTATCCTGTTCCTCCACGAGGGCACCGACGGGCTAAGCCTCGTGACGATTCACGACCAAGTTGATGGGAACTCCTCCGGTGGCGCGGCGACCTTCGACATCGTCGGTCTCCCGGCGGAGTCCGAGTGGGTCGTCCAGGACGACAACTACACCGGCGAGACGAACATGGCCGAGTGGTACGGCGGCGACGGCTGGCTCGGTGCATCGTGGATCTGGGCCGAAGAGCGCACCGACGGCGGCGCGATCAACGGTGGACTCAACGACGCCTTCGCAATGACGATCCATCCGGCGTTCAACGAAGACGCAGAACACTACGATAACGACGACCTCTACGATCCCGACTTCCACGACGACGGCGAAATCAGCGACTGGGAGATCCTCTCCGGTGATGCGGACAATCCGGACCGAACGGACATCCCATCGCTCGACGAGCCGGTAACGATCCGAACTGGAACCTGCGATGGCCCGTCCGTCTCCTATGACCTCCTCGGTGGCGGTAGCGGCGAAGACGCCGCGGATGCAGGTCTCGCAGCCACGGTCGAGAACGGCGGTCCCGACGACCAGGTACATCTGCGACCGACGGCAGGCTCCGTCGACGAGGTCCGATTCGACGACGTGTACGTAAGCGGCCTCGACGGCGACACTACCGTCACGTTCGAAAACAATCACCCCGACGACCTGCCCGACAGTCCGGACGATGTCCCCGGACTCGGGTCGCTGGCCGTCTCCGGCGAACCCGCACTCGAGAACCTCTCGGCGACAGTGACGTTCTCCGTGGACGAGGCAGTACTCGAGGAGCACGAGATTGCACCGGAAGACGTCTCGCTCTACGAGCGGGCAGATGGCGCGGTGTGGAACGAGTCGACGACGGAGTATCAGGGCTCCTCGGGATCGTCCCACGAGTACGCGGCCTCGGTCGACACGCTCGAGGGGCTGACGGTTGCACAGGCCCAACCGGAGCCTGACTCAGGACTGTCGGCGATGCCCGGCTTCGGTGGCCTCGGTGCGCTCGTGGCGCTCGCAGCGCTCATCGGGCTGCTCGCGGTGCGCTATCGTGAGTAGGGACGACGAACTCGATTTTACCTAAATCGAGGCGCTAATGCCACTTCCTCAGCGAGCGCCGAAGGCGCGAGCAGGGAGGGGATACAGCGTCCCCAGAAATCTTCGATTTCTGGTGTGCGAACGAGACGCTTCGCGTCTCGTCAACGCCGCTCGTGTTTCTTGGACTGTTCTACAGCAGGCCCGCAGGCCCACGCCATCGGTAGCTTTATGTTTCTACCTAGTTTAAACATTGGTAATGGATCGGTACGAGGTCGAAGGGCACGAAGTCCACGA